>JBMYJM010000009.1:0-142925 GCA_049594415.1 Verrucomicrobiales bacterium
CGTTCTCATCCAACCTCCGTTGCCAAATCGTAGATTTGGCTCCTCCGGTTGGATTGATGTCGGCATTGCCTCCACCCCTTCGTGGCTGCCTTCGGCAGTCTGACTCGCTGTCGCTCGGCTCGAACTGCGTTCTCATCCAACCTCCGTTGCCAAATCGTAGATTTGGCTCCTCCGGTTGGATTCGTCCTGATAAGTGGTTAATTTACAGTAACTTACACTGCAAATTATGCACAGCTAGAGGATCCTTGGCAACTCCTAAAGTCTGCCTCTAACAGCTTTTTGTGCACAGTTTCATGCGCAGTTGCGGGACTTCTCCTAGCCTTACTTACGCCCCCCTCTTCAATTCGGGGTGATGCGGGGTAATTAAGCTTCAGGTGAGCGATCACCTACCTCTCGTCATCACTGAGTTGTCGATACTTCATGCGCAAGTTGCCTCACCGAAAGATCGAATTCTCTTCCCGAGGTGTTGCGCTTAGTTTAAGCATTCAAGAACTCAAATAGGATAACAATGCTAACTGGACCCAACTCCCAACCCTGTTTTCGACAGTTGCGCTCAAGTTTAGTTGCGTTCCTTGGAGTCAATCTCATGAAATGAAGCTCGTTGTCATCTTTGCACTCTTACTGCCCCTCTCCGTTTTTTGTGATGATGGTTGTCGTCATGTGAGAATTTTGGAACAAGGGAATGAGGCTTCAAACTACGAATGGCTGCCCGTATCGCTGACGGGTCCAGAAATCGATCTCCTCAATCAACGAGCTAATCCTCCAAGTTCCGCGTTGGACTTTTACCTTTTGCTGTCGCGCTCCTATTTCGGCAGGGTAGAGGATTCATTGGAGAGGCGAGTTTCCTTTATCCAGAAAGAGACCCTTAGTCCGCAATTCCTCCATGCGGAGTTCACCATTCCACGAGTTGACGCTGGTGCATTCTTTGTGACAATTCGAGTGTTCGAGGGAGAGGATTCACCGTTGGTTGCGATCCGTCACCATGATGATTACAGACTGATCTACAAGCGCTCAATCGAGGGCTCGGACCGACTCAGTTATATTAGCGTTGGATTTCCTGAATTTTGGAGATTCACAGGAGGAGCCTGGATTCGTGCGAACCACGATGTGTTGCCCCGAATCGAAACTCAAAGCGTCCTCGCACGATATGAAGGAATATATGGAGCGCATCTGGAACATCCGAACCAAACGAAATGGATTTCTCTCGATTACGATCTCCCCGCTGAGGGGACGTTTATTAAAGTAGTCGGCAGAGAGAATTATATGAGTCCGCAGAGGCAATACATCTGGGCGAGATATGAATTCGACGGCAGGCGATTTCTGGAACCGGTGAGCAGCGGAGAAGCTGGGACGCTCAAGCCCTGACTTAATGTGTCGAAATGACTTTTCTGACTCACGGGATGATCTCGTAGCCGAAGCGATTCCCCTTTCGGCTGTGATTCCGACGGGATCAGCTTCCAACGAGAAAACGATCTTCCATCCCACCTCTAGCTCTAATGAAGGCATGCAAAAGTGACATGAGTGGCAAGGCAGTCGCGTTCAAGGAAGCAGATGCACCTGAGCAAACATCTATGAAGGCTGCGCGAAAAGAGTTCGAGGTTCTTCAAGACTCACAGCTCCAATCCACATGTAGGATTTCCCGTAGGCGTTCTCGTGCACGAGCAAGGCGTCGCTCTACAGCCTTTGGGGAACAGTTCTGAATCGCAGCGATTTCTGTCTGTGACTTTCCCTGCAATTCCTGAAGGATGAAGGCTGCCTTCAGGTCCGGGGCGAGCCGCTGGATCGCGGCATCGAGATCGGCGGCTAGTGTCCTCCGATCCAGCATTTTCTCCGGCGATCCTAGGTCGTCCCCATCGGGGTCCTGACGCTGCGTGCTTCCATCTCGATCCGCAGCGAGCACTTCAGGATGTCGCTTTTTCCAACGGTGCCGCATTCGGCAGAGATTCGTCGCGATGCGGAAAAGCCACGAAGAAAACGCTGCCTCGTCCTCGGGTCGGTAGCGATGTCGAGCTTGATAGACTCTAACGAAAGTCTCCTGTGCGATCTCGGTCGCATCAGTCAGGTTGCCGGTGTAGCGCAGTGAGAAGGTGACAACCGGCTCCTTCCAGCGTCGCATGAGGTCGTTCAGGGCGAGGTCGTCTCCTTCACGGAGGCGGGACATGAGTTCTTTGTCGTCTTCATCGGCCATGAAATCGAAAGGCTCATGGCCGTTACTCAGCAACAAGCTCCGTCGTTTTCTCAAGCCAACCCTTCATCCGCTGCAAATATCGTTCGGAGGACTCCGGGTCCATTTCGGCAGCCACACTGTAGATGAAGTCGATAAACTTCTTATCCGCTTCTTTCTTGAGCAGGGAAAGCTCCTCGGCTGCTCTCTCGTGCTCGGGATGGTCGTCGAGACCAGGATCGGCGGTGATCTCTTCGAGCGTTTTCTTGGTGTCTGCGTAATGCACGCAGTGGTCTTCACACTCGGGAAAGTAAGCGAGGTGCAATGCTTGAATTTTCTCCCGCTGTGCATCGCTGACAGCAAACTCGTGACAGAACCAGTCGAACGCGGTGAGGTGATCGTGTTCGTGATCAATGCGACTCTTCTGCCAAAGGAAGACAGCTCCGAAAGAGAGCAGCCCTACAGCCACAAAGGCGAGGAGAATACTGAGAATCGAGCGCATCGGTTCGGCGGTGCTCTATAGCGAGTTGTCCGGTTGATCTCCGCCGCTTTCACTGCGAAGGACGGAATGGATGGTCGCGACGTAGCGTTGTTCAAGCTCTTGTGCGCGTGATTCTCCGTAGGCGTTGGCTTGGTTGACTGCGAGAAGGACACCAAGCAGAGCTGCCATGACGATACTCCCGGCTAAAGCTGGCCGGGAAACGGAGGAAAAGTTCTCGGAAAAGATTCTCCAAACTCGCTTCATCCACCGCTCATCGCGAAAAGAGATTTCTGCCCAAACCTCGCGCTCGAACGATCGCAAATCGAGAGATTGGCCATCCGCATTGAGTTGCTCTTTGGCCTGCTCGAAGCGTTCCTGAAATGAGGAGTTACTCATGAATCAAATGGGTTGCTTGGGGTAGGATACAAACCTTTCCTGACGAGTCCAATGCCGCGCATTCTTTCTCCCCCCACATTTTTTTCGTTTTCTTGGGGGGATAGAGTTTCTCCGGCATTAACCCCAAAGGAACGTAAACGCTCGATGCGCAGAATACACAGACGACTCCAGATACTCATCCAGATACTCAGTATCGCACTCACCGCGTCAACGGTGGCAGCGGGTGAGAACGTCCAGATTTCCCGCACAAGCGGAATCGAGTTGGCGTTCCGCAATAATCGCGAGCTGGCGATTGCCGAGCTTGCCGTCGAGCGGGCAAAAGCAGACGCGCGTTGGTCGGGGAGGTTGGAGAACCCGGAACTGGAAGTCAGTGTTAGTGACGACTTTGTCGGACGCAACGAAGATGAGGGAGTCTTCGAGGTCGCCTTCGCCCAGAGCTTTCCAATTACCTCACGGCTGAAAGATGAGAAGCAACTTCGAGCGCAGCAAATCATCCTTGCTGAAGCAGAAATCGCAGAGCGTCGTCGTCAGTTAGCAGGTGAAGTTGATCGTGCCGTTATTGAGTTGCTCGCCACTCGTGGTCTTCTCAAGCGGCAGCGTGAATTACTTGCCCTGAATGGTCGAATCGTTGTGTTTCTCGACGAGCAGGCGCAGCAAGGGGTGGTATCGAAACTAGATTCCAATCAGGCCAAGCTCACCGGGCGTTCCCTCAAGCAACGGATCACTGCCTTGGAAGCGCAGGAGGTGAACAACGAAGCGGAAGTAAAACGACGCATCGGCCTAGCCCCAGAGTCTCAAATCACTCTCGTCGATAGATTTCGACTTCCGGTCGATGGCCCCGGCATTCGCACTGCCTATGAGGGAATTTTTCGTCAGCGTCCTGACCTAGTGCTCGCTCTATCGAAAATTGATGAGGCGGACGCAGCGATTGCCTTTGAGCAGGCAAAACGCTGGGAAGATGTTTCTTTGCGTGTGTTCGCGGAGCGGGAGCGAGTTGTCGATGAGCCGACCGGTCTGGAGCGGAACTCTCTTCTCGGTGTCGGAGTGTCGATTCCTTTGCCGCTTCGGAAGCGCAATCAGGCGGAAATCGAGAAGGCTCAGATTGATCGAGTCGAAGCTGAAAAAACGGTCGAGGCTACCCGCTTTCATATTCGCAGTGAATACGAGGAAGCACTACGGCATCGCCTCGCGAGTTGGAAACTGGCTCACGAAGCCTCGGGCGAAGTGCTCACCCTAGCAGACGAGAACTTTGCGGAGTTTGAAAAAGCCTACCGAGAAGGGCAGGCCAGCTTCCTTCAAGTTCAACGCGCTCAGGAACAGCAGCTTGAATTCCAAACCGCAGCGCTGGAAGCAGTCGCCGAATACTACCGGTCAGATGCTCAAGTGAGATTCATTTCCGGCGACTATCCCGGACTGCTTCGTAAAAGCACCGGAAACGCAAAGTAAATGTCCTCTGAATAAAGATGAAGAAACTCGAAGGCATCCTTCTTCCACTCATAGCTATCGGGACGGTTTCCGCAGTTGCCCAGGAGCCAGCGATCGACCCAGATCGGATCGCTAACACCATCATCCTCGACGAGACCGGCGTGAAGAATCTACGCATTCAGACCGAGATGGTCGAAGAACGAGACTTTGAGACTACGGTATTCGCGGTTGGGCGAATTGAGGAGAAGCCCGAAAATCGCGCCGTCGTTTCCTCACGAATCTCGGGCCGTATCGTCGAATTAAAGGCATTCGTCGGCGACGACGTAAAAAAGGGTGATGTCATCGCGAGAGTCGAAAGCCGACAGCCCGGAAGTCCACCGCCGGTGATTGATCTCGTGGCCCCCATGAGTGGAATCGTGGTCGATTCGCACGTGCGCCTCGGAGAGCCCGTGGAACCCTCACAAGACATTCTCGACATCTCAGATCGCTCGGAAATGTGGGCCGTTGCAAAGATACCGGAAAGCGAAGCCCACAAGATCAAGCCCGGAACAAAAGCTCGAATGAAAGTTCCGGCTTTGGACAACGGGCATACCGTCATTGAGATGAAACGGTTCGGCGTCAGCGCCGATCGTGAGGCTGGCACCGTCGACGGAATCTTTGTAGTCGAGAATCCCGAAGGACACCTCAAGCCTGGAATGCGTGCTGAGTTTGGCATCATCACTTCGACTCGTGAGTTTGTGATGTCAGTGCCGCGCGAGGCGGTGCAGGGCGATCCCTCAAAGCGCGTTGTCTTCGTTGAGGACTTCGACATACCGAACGCCTTTGTGAAAGCTCCCGTCGTGCTGGGAGAGCAGAACGATCAATACGTCGAAGTGATTCAGGGCCTCTTCCCCGGGGACGAAGTGGTCACGCGCGGCTCGTATGGTCTCAGCTTTGCGGGAGGGGGAAGCGGCATCTCCCTGAAGGAAGCGCTCGACGCAGCTCACGGGCACGAACACAACGAAGACGGTTCTGAGATGACTCCAGAGCAAAAAGCCGCTCGGGAAGCGGAAGCCAAGGGGCATGACCATGGAGCACACGGTAGTGATTCCACCGGAACCTTCGACGTTGTCATTCGTATCTGGGCAGGAATCGCGACCATCATGGCGTTGCTGTGGTTGCAGGGCTTGTTCCGCCGCCGAAAGGACGAACCCGCTGCTGTCTAATCCGTCATGTTGAACGCCCTCATTCGCTTCTCTCTTGCTCAACGTGCTCTTGTTCTCGCGGTGGCAGTTGTGTTGCTCGTCCTCGGGATCAAGAACACCATCGAGTTGCCGGTTGAGGTTTTGCCTGACCTTACGAAACCGACGGTGACGATTCTCATCGAAGCGCCAGGTTACGCACCCGAGGAAGTCGAGACGCTCATTACCGTTCCGATGGAGGCAGCACTGATGGGAGTAACAGGCGTGAACCGTTTGCGCACTGTGAATGACATTTCGCTAGGGCTCATCTTCATTGAATTTGATTGGGGAACAGACATCTACCGTGCTCGCCAGTTTGTGCAGGAGCGCCTCACCGGATCGGGTGAATTTCTCCCCGCTGGCATCACTCCCTACATGACTCCAGTCACCTCGCTGATGGGCGACATCATGCTCGTGGGCCTGCGTGATCCCACCGACCGAACCAGTGATCGCGACCTTCGCGTCATCGCCGACTGGGTTGTCGCACGACGCCTTCAGTCCATTCCTGGGATTGCCGAAGTGCTCTCGATGGGAGGTGGGGTAAAGCAAATTCAGGTTCAACCCAATCCTAACCAAATGCTGGCGCTGGGTGTCGACTTTGAAGAAATCCGGACAGCCGCTGAACGTTCGGTTCGGAATACGACAGGCGGATTCCTGACCGAGCGCGATCAGGAGATCATGGTGCGCAACCTCGCCATGACGACCGATCTTGATGAGATCGCCAAGACGGTCGTGAAGCACGTCGACGACCGCACTATTCAGCTCCGCGACGTCGCTACGGTAGCTTGGGACACTGAGCCGATGCGAGGAGATGCGGGCGTGGGAACAAAGCACGACGAGGTCGGAGAAAACGATCTACGTGGTGACACCGGCGTTGTCCTCAGTGTCCGAAAATCACCTGGCTTTGACACCATCGCACTGACCGAGAAAGTGGAAGCTGCCCTCGCTGACCTGCAAAAGACAATGCCGGAAGGTGCAGAGTTGGTGATCACCTATCGTCAGCGTGACTTCATCGACCTCTCCATTGGCAATCTCAAGGAGGCTCTGCTCGACGGGGCCATCATGGTCGCCATTGTCCTGTTTCTCTTCCTCTTCAACGTCCGAGTTACCCTCATCACCCTGACCGCCATTCCGCTCTCGCTCGCGATCACGATCCTCGTGTTCGACCTTATGGAACTGAGCGTGAACTCGATGACGCTCGGCGGTCTCGCCGTCGCTATCGGTATGGTCGTGGACGACGCGATCGTCGATGTAGAGAACACCTTCCGAAGACTGCGCGAAAATGCTGCGCTGGAAAATCCCCTCCCGAAAACCGAGGTCATCTTCCATGCCTCGATGGAGGTGCGTTCCTCGATCCTCTACGCCACCGTGCTGATCATTCTCGTCTTCCTTCCGCTCATCGCCTTGAGCGGAGTGGAAGGTCGACTTTTCACCCCCATCGCCTACGCCACCATGATTAGCATGGGGGCGTCTTTCCTCGTCTCGATGACAGTCACCAATGCGCTCGCTTTCTACCTGCTCAATCCCGAGCCGGGCAAGGAACATGGCGACGGTCGCCTTGTCCGGGGATTGAAGAAAGTCTTCTCCGCGACTTGGCTGAAGTTCGCCCTGCATCAGCCCTTCCTGCTGCTTGCGCTCACTCTTGGACTGCTCGTCGTCGCCGCACTTACCTACACGAAGATGGGCGGGAATTTCCTGCCGCCATTCCGCGAGCCAACCGTTCTTGTTGCTACCACCCTCGCACCAGGCACATCCCTGAAGACCACAGTCGAAGTTTCGCGAATCGCTCAGGATCGGCTTCTTGGAATCAAGGGGATCGAAAAAGTCAGCTACCGCGCAGGCCGCGCCGAGCGTGGAGATCATGTCGTGCCAGTATCTACTGTTGAGATCGAGATCGAGTTCGACGAATACGGCGAAGAAAATCGAGAAGAGATGCTGGAGGAAATCCGCACGACAATGCGCGGCATCCCCGGCACTTTCAGCGCCATTAGCACTCCGCTTGCGGATCGAATCGGCCACATGCTGAGCGGTGTCTCGGCGAAGATTGCAGTGAAAATCTTCGGCCCGGATCAGGAGGAGTTACGCCGACTCGGCACTGAATTGACAAACCTTGCCCGAGAAATCCCAGGGCTGGAAGAAGCCCGCGCGGAGCAACAAGGCTCGGTGCCTCAACTACGCATCGAGATTGACCGCGATCGTGCTGCCGCCTACGGCGTCACTCCCGGCGAATTGAACGAAGAACTGGCCGATCTCATCGGAGGCGGCTACGTCGCAGAGATTTACGAGGAACAACGCGTTTTTGATCTGGTCATCCGTCTTCCCGTTGAATGGCGAGAAAACCCTGACAAGCTACGAAATCTCTATGTCCACACTCAGAGCGGCCAAAGCATCCCTTTGCACTACGTAGCCGAGATTCGACAGGCGAGCGGGCCCAATACCATCCTGCGCGAAAATACAATGCGTCGATTTGTCGTTTCGATCAATCCGACGATCACAGACCTCAACGCCGCCGTCGAGCAACTGCAACAGTCCGTCGCCGAAGAGATCAAGTTGCCCGAAGGCTACTCGATTTCTTTTGAAGGGGAATACCAAGCCCAACAAGAAGCTCGGCGCACCATCCTCATCATGTCCGCGATCATACTCGCTGTGATCTCGTTTTTGCTCTTCAGCTATTTTCGCAGCTTTGCCTTCGTTCTTTTGGTTCTGACGAACATTCCGATCTCGGTGATCGGAGGAGTCCTGTTGACCCGCTTCACGCTCGACAACATCAGCATCGCCACGCTTGTCGGATTCATTGCCATCTCAGGTATCGCGGCACGGAATTCTATCATGATGCTCTCGCACTACCTCCACCTCATCGCGCACGAAGGCGAAAAGTTCGACCTGAAGATGGTGATTCGAGGAACTGAGGAACGACTGATTCCCGTGCTCATGACTGCCATCTCTGCGGGTATCGCCCTGCTGCCGCTCGTGCTTGCCGCTAACGAACCAGGGAAAGAGATTTTGAATCCGGTCGCCGTCGTCATCGTTGGGGGATTGATCAGCTCGACGCTGCTCGGTCTCGCCGTCACTCCAGCGATCTTCTACCACTTTTGCCGTCGCTCTGCCGAGACCGCCCTTGCTCGTGGAGCCTCCGCTGCTGGATAGCTACCGTGCTCATCAATTTGGAATTCGCTCGTCTAACAAAGAACTCAAACCCAAGTAAGAAAACGAACTATGAAAAAGAAAACCCGTTATTCCATGACACCCCTCGCGGCGCTCGCGCTCGCATTCTCATTTGCACTCGGCCTTCCGATGCTTCACTCCGATGAAAAAGGCGACAAGCACGAAGAACACGAAGGCCACGACCACGATCATGACCATGTAATGGCAGGGCCGAACGGCGGTCGCGTCCTCCACTCCGTCGATCCTCATCTGGAGTTCTTCGTCACCGAAGATCGAAAGGTGCAGATTGCTGCCTTGGATGCCGACGGAAAGGCCGTTCCGATTGCGGAGCAGTCTGTGCGTGTCACAGGAGGAGACCGAAGCAATCCCACGCGAATGACGTTCGCGAAGGAGGGAGATGTTCTCATATCGGACGTCGCGTTCCCGGAAGGCAATGACTTTCCTGTCGTAGTGCAGATCAAGAGCACTCCTGATGCGAAGTCAGCCATGGAGAAGTTCAATCTAAACCTTATCAAGTGCCCGACTTGTCCCTACAAAGAGTATGCCTGCACCTGCTGCCATGATCATGACCACGATCATGAGGGGCACGAAGGCGATCATAAGGAGACGGAAGGCGAGTAGCCTGAGACCGCAGAACCGTAGGAAAAATTAGTTACTTGGAATTCGCTGGAAACCTCTCGCTTGGAAAGAGGCGAGAGGGGCCTCCCGCACTCCTGCAATGTCTGGCGATCACGGTCATCATCACCACAGCAGCAGCGACAACCTTAAGGTCGCATTCTTTCTCAATTTCGGGTTCACGATTCTTGAGATCATCGGAGGATTCTGGACGAATAGTGTCGCCATCCTCACCGACGCCATTCACGATCTTGGTGACTCCATCTCGCTCGGATTAGCTTGGTATTTCGATAAGCTATCTGACCGAAAGCACACCCCTCGCTACACGTTTGGATACCGTCGATTCCGTCTTCTTGGTGGACTGATCACGGGCGTGATGCTCCTGCTCGGCTTGGGCTTCGTGCTCTATCACGCCATGGGAAGGCTGGCTGATCCACAAGAGGTAAAGGCTCCGGGAATGCTCGCACTCGCCGTGCTCGGGGTTCTTTTCAACGGAGCCGCCGTTCTTCGGATGAAGCATGGCACGTCACTCACGGAGAAACTCGTTTCCTGGCATCTCATCGAGGACACCCTCGGATGGGTCGCCGTTCTCATTGGAGCAGGGATCATGATGATCTGGGATGTGCCCATCATTGATCCGCTCCTTTCTATTGGTATCTCAATATTCGTTCTCCTGAACGTCGGGCGGAATCTGAAGAAGGTATTATCCGTTATGCTTCAGACCACGCCTGATAGCTTCGATTCTCAAAGATTCGTGGCTGATGTGCTTGCGATTGAGGGGATCGAATCGGTTCATCACATTCACAGTTGGTCCATTGATGGCGAGAGTCACGTTCTCAGCGCCCACCTCGTCCTGGAAGACTCGACAGTCGATCCCGCAGCCATCAAATCCAGAGTCCGCGAACTCGTCGACCCACACGACTTTGAGCACATCACGCTTGAAACGGAGCGGCGCGGCGATCTATGTCCGCAGAACCATTGACGCCCCGTTGCCTAAATCCAGGGACTGGGTTTGAGACAGTGTGCGCTCTGATCCGCAAACATTTCCCCAACTCCAAGATCGTCGCCGACCGCTTCCACGCCATCCGCATCGCCCAGCAACACTTCATGGAACTGGTGCGCTCGATCGCTCCCCAAGTCAAAAATAATCGGGTTATACCTGGGTGCTCTTCGCTCCCATCACGACAAGATCTTCCCCGGCCAGAAGCTCATCCTCCAACGCATCTTCGCTCAACACTCAGCTCTCCAACGTAGCAAGGCTCAAATTTCTTGATTTCCTCTCCGAAGTTCGTAGTATCCCGTTAATTCTATTTCAGAACAAGCGGCTCCCGGCGAGTGACCGGGAGTAATAGCCTCACCTTCGAGGCTTCATGGGAGGGAAACCTCAAATCGTCTTCACCGTAGGCAACAGCCCGGTGGAGGCACCAGACTTCGAAATGAAGACTCTTCATTTTCTCACATCACTCCTGTTCTCCAGACAACTGCAGGTCCGCTAATCCAGCGTCCACCACACTATTTCGTGTTACCTGCTCGCACGCCTCAGGGTCAGCCTCAGGGTCAGCCTCAGGGTCAGCCTCAGGGTCAGCCTCAGGGTCAGCCTCAGGGTCAGCGCTAGTAACACCCAAACAACGCCCTATTTTTTCGGCACCCCAGCCTCGGAACTCAGACCTCAAACTTTCTGAGGTGTCTGAACCTCGAGCTGCCGTTCAGCCTGCTCAGCCAGGCCTTTCTGAGAGTTGCCACTTCGCAGCGATCAGGCTCTCAAAGTATCAGGCTCCTACTTCAGTTCAGCCTCTGCTTTCACACAAAAACAAGATGATCGACACGATCGCCCTCAGCCTTTCCAAGCTCCCTGATTGGAGCGTGGAAGAGCTGATCAAGAACGAGGACACAGCTTACACGTTCTCGGCAAAGAGCATTCGCCTATCACAATCTGGCAGGGACCGAGTCCGGGCCACTGGGTGGAACTCTGATAATACCATCTACTTTTCCTTCGACGAAGATGGGAAGCTCAATCGGATCGAGGCCAATCTTCCCAAGATGCTCGATGCCACGAGGGGCGCCGGCAAACCAACGAATGGCATCCAGATCAAGACTCCTGAGGAGCTCAATGCAGCAGTGGCAGCCCTGCTCATGGAAGTGCGAAAGTTCCGGAGTGACATCCAGCTAACAGATCTGGCTGTGGCCAGACTGGACCTCGTGCTCAACCTGAACCTAAACCCGAGAGAAGTCCTGCCCATTCACCGGCTAGCCAGGCACCCTCGCGTTCGCAGGGAAACGGAGGCCTACTCCAACCTCAATCGGACTTGGAAGCCGAAGCTCTGTCACCCCTTTGAAGATCTCAATACTGTGCGCTTCGGAGGGGTGAAGACCGTGATCTGCCTCTACGACAAAGTCAGGCAGATCCTCTCCAAGAAAGGCAAGGATTGGCCTGACGAAGTCAACTGTACCCGGGTCGAGGTGCAGCTTAAGAAAAAGCAGCACATCGCTGACCTCTTTGACTTATCGGAGTCAAAGTTTCTGACTCTGGATCAGCTCAACTTCCAGAACTGTTATCACACCTATCGAAACGTGCTCTGTCAGTTCAATCAGATGGGCAGGATTCCGAAGTTCGCCTGCGACCAGACCACTCTCATTGCCATCCTCGAACTCACTCCTGAGTCTTGGCATGCGACTGGAGGCATTCGACCTCTGGACTGGTATCGCCAGGCGAAAGGCGTCTCTCGAAAGACGTTCAACGCAATGAGACGCAAGGTAGGCCACCTTGTCATGGAGCAGAAGGCTTTCCATTGGGATACAATCCTTCCTCCCCATCAGCTGCCCGACCTCGTCGATGTCGATCGTGACGGCCGGGAGCAGTTCATCCCCTCTCCCTGGAGCATGGGGCCTCCCTCCCTCAATCAATGAGGTTCAACAGCCTCTGGGGCTCGACAGAGCTCCAAGGCTTAGGCGGAACGGGAGAGCACGGACAGTCAACCAGTGACGCGGTAGCGCGACGACAGGAGCGCAGCGTCACGAGGGGACTGGTCCAGCGACCCGGTGAGCCCGCTGCACACCCCTTACACCAAACCCTCTTTATCCATCGAATGAACCCTGTTCAATCATCAGCATCCTCAGCGAAGTCCGTTGAGGAGCCCTCAGAGAACCACCCTGAGATCGATTACCAGGACTCGAGCACCCTCGATTGCCTCTGGCACAAACCTCTTGAGATCAGAAAAATGCCCAGACGCAACGAAGCTCTAGGTAGCTGGGTCCTCAATCCAGCCGTTGGCTGCTCCTATGGCTGCAAGGTCTGCTATGCCATTCCAGCTCCATCCGGGAGACAGAGTGAGCTGTTGGCTCAACGAGGGATTCTTGATCCCTTGGATGGCTGGGGAACCTATGCCTTCCCTCGCCGCTGGGACGAGCAGGTCTTCTTGTGTTCACTCTCCAGAGCAGAGATGGAAGCATATGACCGGGAGCTTGCAGGCCAGGACAACCAGGCCATCCTGGTCAGCTCCACTACGGATCCCTATCAGCCTTTCGCTCATGCGGACCTCAAGCAGTTCGCTGAGTTGAATCAGCTGGCAGCGAACCATCTGAGGGCAGCCCTGACCTCAATCCGAGACCTGAGCGAGTTCAAGGTCCGCATCCTCACCCGCAGCCCTCTGGTCACACGCGACTTCGATCTCTTTCAGAGCTTCGGGGATCGCCTTGTCCTCACGGTGAGCCTGCCTACCCTCAACGAGCAGATCCTCAAAGTCTATGAGCCCGGAGCTCCCTCAGCCAATGAGCGGTTGGAAACCCTCTATCTCGCAAGAGAGATGGTTCTTCACCTCGATGTGATGCTGACACCAGGCTACCCTGAGTGTGACGAAGCAGACCTGAGAGCCACCCTGAAGGCAGTCAGGCATCTCCAACTGAACAACCTCTTCTACGAGCCTCTGAGGCTCTCTCCGAAAAGCCCTGCAATCAGCGAGGTGCAGCAGGCTGCCCAAGGTGAGGGTTTGCTTCTCAATCGAGGATTCTATCGAGACCTGAGCAGGTGGCAGCCTCATGCCTTTACAGCTCTCTCACGCATGGAGCAAGTAGCGGCGGACCTGGGGTTGTCTGATCAGCTCCACCTGCTTCCTCCACCCAGCCTGAGCAGCAGGGCTGCCCTCAAGCAGGTCAAAGATCCTGAGGCTAAGCTAGATTGGCTCAACCAGTGTTGGCAGCGCCAAGCAGCTTGGCCAGACCAGCAGAACCCCTCGTAGAGACTCAAGAATAGAACCAGCTCCCCACTCCCGGCAGCCAGCTTGGCCTCAATGCCGGGGGAGGCGGGAGCATCGAGCGAGGATGTCTTTCACATCAGTGTCAAACTGCCGAAAGCTCAAGTCCCGTTTTCCGGAATTATTTATAAGTTGTTGATTGTTATGGACCTCATCGGCGATGAGACCCCCATTTATTTGTACACAGTAAGAACACCAAGAAATCGACGAAATACAGGTTAATCCGTAAAAACAGCCCCGATTTCACGATAACGTGCAATTCCTACGAGTTAATTCGCACCACGTCGGTGCTTTTCAGGTGACCAGGTCTCACGACAGCTCATGCAAATAGCCCACCTGCGTGTAACCACGATACCCTCCTGAGAGGAACAGTAAGGACACCTGGTCTTACTGCTGCAGTCTGCCTTGGTCTTACCTCTGAGCTGCTTACGTCCGGGGCTCATGACTACTCACCGCTCATCTCTTCATCTTGAAGCTTTGAGACAGCAGCTCTTAGATCCTCATACTTGTCTGGATCCTCAGAGACCAGCTTACCTGATATCTGAGCTAGGAGACTGATCACGTCCTTATCATCGATTGAGGTCTGCACCAACACATGACCTGCAGAGCCTGAAGATACCCTAGCATCTCTTGTCTCAAAATGAATGAATGTCATTCCTGTTCCTACAGCAGCTTGTAATTGTTGAGCTGGTGGTTGTATTCAAGATACCCTTCACGCTCCAGTCTCCTCATGGCATTACGACCTGTGCTGTTCGAGCCAGCGTTCCAGCCGAAGTGCTCGTTGACCAGATGGTGGTCAGGTGTCTGACCCTTCAACCTGTGATACTCCCTGATGAACTCTAAGACCTGCTGATCAATGTCTTTCATCTCCGGGGATCAAGGTGGTTGATGACCCAGCAGCAGGTCACCACGATAGCTGCTAGCAGCACATGCACACACCAGGCTGCTGCAGCTGCCACACTCTTAGGTCTACGGCAGAGGCAGCCCGGCCTCTTGTAGGTCAGCTTGTCTCCCTGCTCCGATCAGCTGCAAAGCGCCTCAAGCTGCTTCACGAAAGAATCCACACTGACTCCACAGGCAGCGCAGAAGTCCAGTGTCTCGACGAAGTCCATACGCCGCTCACCCTGCTCCGCTTTGGAGATATAGCTCTGCGGCTTTCCGAGTTTCTCAGCCAGCTCCACCTGGGTTAGCCCTGCATCCTTGCGAACCTGCTTGAGCAGGTCACGAAAGGCATTGTGGCGGGCCGAGTAATCCATCGACCATGAGTTTCACTGCTTGCCTAAAATAACCCGAATTGGGATATTTTATCTTGAAGTGGCAGGGAAGTGAAGTTGACTGTTTAGCCTATGGCTAACGAGGACCCGCCATCCGCTGCTCACTATTTCTACGAGTCGTCCTCCGGTTCCACTCCCATAGGTCCCCTCAGCTTGGAGGACATCATCAAGCTCTTCGATTCCGGTGTTGTTTCTGCACAAACAGGAATTTCAAAAGAAGGCTCCAATGTCTGGCGACCCCTCGAATCGGTCTTGGAGCGAGCCGGCGTTCCATCAGATGGTCATGGACCAACTTTCCCCAAGGATCCGACTGAAGCTTCAGAGCCCGTTCGAAAGTCTGCCGTTGGGACAATCTTTGGAGGTGCTTTCAAAACCGTCTTCGTGATTTTCTGGATCCTGCTCGCCCTCCTCTTCTCCTCCGCTCCCATTTACTGGGTGATCAAGGGTTTGATAAAATTTCTCACTTCCAACGGATAAGCGAATCATGAGCAAGCTATTTTTCTACCTCGACTCCGAGAATCGGCAGGTTGGTCCTCTTCCTCTTGATGAGATCGAGAAATTCGTCACTACCGGCATCATTGGCAACGATGTCATGATCTCCAAAGAGGGCTCAGACAATTGGAGACCATTCAGCGAAGTTCGTCCTTGTCGCCAGACTGAAAGCAGTTTTCACAAGGAACTCAGCACCCAGAAAGCACCGCCACCTCAACCGGCAGTTTCGGATTCCGATGTAAACCGGAATAAAGTCGCAGGAGAAGCAGAGCGGCTCGGGAAACAGCATGCTGGCGAAATTCTCTCACGGATTTTCATATGGGTTCTGGTCCTCGTCGGCATTATCAGCTTTGGAGGGCTGATCTACTCCGTCTTTTTCTTCGATTGGTGGTAGGGATTTTCCTCCTTTCCGAATCAGCACACACCTCCATCTCATGAGATACCTGATGGGAATCATTGCAGGCGCTTTCCTTGGCAGTTTTTTGGGTGAGGCAATCGCTTATGAAGACTTTAAGCCTGCGGCTCAGTACGCAGCGCTCTTTGGTTTCCTTGGCGGCGTTGTCGGCTTGGTGCTGGCTTATGCGTTTCGGAAGTAGCTGCCCAAACTGCAACAGCCTCCATTCCCACGGCATACATTCATGAACCCCGGCACTTAGCCGGGACATGAAACCTCAACCCCATGTTCTCATGGCGCACCCTCGGCACTATCAGCCGGCCATCTCTCGTGCGCTTATCTGTGCCCTCTATCACGAGGGCAAACATCGCCGTCAGCCCATGACGAAGCTCATCGAGCAGCTGCTCACTGAGACTCTTTCCGGAACCCCCGGATGGCAGAAGGCGATGGAGCAATACCCCGACGAGATGACTCACCTCAAAGGCGATCCGACTTCCTAAGAAATCGGATCACCTGCGAATCCCAAACTCCATCGAAAACGAAGCCCGTCCTCTTTCCGAGGTCGGGCTTTTTCGTTTCTCGATGGTTCATCCAAAACCAACAAGAAAGGAAACCCACCTACATGGCAATCAAGCTCATCGGCAACTACGCCAAACGACTCGGCCTGCCCGGATACTCCAGTCACCAGTTCAGCGTCTCCGTGGAGACCGAGCTGAGCGACACCGGAGACATCCAGGGCGAGGCCACCCGGATCTACCATCTCCTTCAGGATGCGGTCGACCGGGAAATCCAGACCGTCGGCTTCATCCCTGATGAGGAATACGGTCTCAACCAATCTCCCCAGGGAGTTCCACCAACCAACGGCAACCCGCCTGCGCTGCCTCAAAATGGCAGCTCTGACCGTTGGTCCTGCTCGGACAAGCAGAAAGAGTTCATCCTCAAGCTCATTGAAGAGAACGACTTCGACTGGGACACTGTCGAGCAGACTTCTCTCGATCGCTTCAGCGTCGGGGTGAGGCAACTCAACAAGCTGCAGGCCTCTGGTCTCATCTCCGAGTTGCTCGATCTGGGCAGCCGGCAGAAGAAGCACAACGGGCATGCCAAGAATGGGAAAGGAGGGCGGCGATGAGTCAGGCCACCCTGACCCAGCCTTCCGCTCACGATGCGAAGTCAGGTCCCCTTGACTACCTCAGCGCCTCCAGGCTCAAGACCTGGCAGACCTGTCGACTGCAATTCTTCTACAAGTATGTGGAGAGGCGGCCAAGCCAGGTCAGCCCTGCCCTCTTCATCGGGCAGGTCGTGCATGAGGTCCTGAGGCAGTGGAACCTGCGTCGCTGGCGAGGAGAACCAGCTGACCTTGAAACCCTCTGGCCGGTGTTCTCAGATCACTGGCTGCTGGATCAGGCTCAGCTGGAGATCGACTGGAGCAACCGGGAGGACGAGCAGAAAGAGCGAGCTTGGAACATGTTGGAGCACTACTTCGAGCAGACACCCATCCCGCTCAGCGAAAAACCGGAAGCTGTCGAGGTCGTGGTCGAACGCGATTTCGACGCCGCCGGTTTACCGCCCCTCAAGGGCATCATCGACCTGGTTCGTCAGGGAGGTCGCATCGTGGACTTCAAAACCGCGGCGCGGGCTCCCGACTTAGGGCAGGCGACTCATCTCAACGAGGTGCAGTTGTCCTGTTACTGCGTGCTCTACCGGGAGGCCACCGGTCATCCGGAGAGCGGCGTCGAGCTGCACCATCTCATCAAGACGAAGCAGCCCAAACTGATCGTCACGCCTCTGAGCCCCATGTCGGCGGATCAGGGCCGTCGCCTCATGGCGATGATGGACAGCTACGTGCAAGGCATCGAGGCAGAGGACTTTGTTCCTTCGCCCGGAATGCACTGCAGCTGGTGCGACCACTTCGAGGCCTGCCGGGCCTGGAAAGGAGGCAGCTCATGCTGAGTCCCTTCCATGGCCTGTTGAGCGCCCTCGTCATCAGCCTGCTCTTCACCTCCTGCTCGGAACTGGGCGGAGGAAACAGCATGGCGCCAGTCGGTGAAGGGCTGCGATTCCTGGGGATCTCCCTGGTCGTCGCTGTCCTGCTCATCCTCATCGGTCTGCCCGGCAAGGGAGGAGGCCGTCATGGATGAGCTGCTCTTCCGCACCCTGAGTCTCGCAGCCACGGTCGGCTTCGTACTCGGACTGCTTCAGGGCTGGCTGCCGCTGATCCTGCTCAGCCTGCTCCTCGCAGGGGTGTTTGTCTGGCTCGCCCGCAAGCTCGGGTGAGTCAGGCAGCCTCCTGAACTCCGATCAACCTCGGTTGCAAAACACCTACCCATGAAACCCAAACCAAACCTCAAACCCAAATCATCATGAATCCTATCATCGAACCTCCAGCTTCTCGTGAAACAGCACCACCACGAGACATGCTTCTCCATTGTGGTGCTGAACTCGTCGACCGCCGTGCGGTTTACAACGTGCCAACCCCGGCCGGAACTGACACCTGGTATC
Organism: Verrucomicrobiales bacterium; assembly: GCA_049594415.1. Taxonomy (GTDB): domain Bacteria; phylum Verrucomicrobiota; class Verrucomicrobiia; order Verrucomicrobiales; family DEV007; genus Arctic95D-9. The sequence continues at coordinate 18,376 of JBMYJM010000009.1, forward strand.
CCCTCGCTCACGCAGGACTCATCCACGAAGTTGAATCGCAACTCGGAGCAGCTGGGTTTCACCTCAGCGGAGAGCACCATGCTCTCTCGCACGAGGGGGCCCGCTACTTCGGCCTATTCGAAGTCAGCTTCCCGGGACGGCAGGATCGCGACTACGGTTGGGTCGTCGGGATCCGCAACTCACACGACAAAACCTACCCAGCCGGCCTCGTCGCTGGTTCCAAGGTTTTCGTCTGTGACAACCTCGCCTTTGGAGGCGAAGTGCGGATCAGCCGGAAGCACACCAAGTTCGCGCAGCGCGACCTGCGTCACCTCACCTCGAGAGCGGTGGGTCAGTTGGGCGAACGCTTCCTCAAAATCGACGAGCGCATTGCCCGTTACCGGGATCGAAGAGTCAACCACCCTCAGGCTCACGATCTCGTCATCAAGGCGGTCGACTGTCGGGCCATCACCCCCAGCCAGATCCCCGCTGTGCTGCAGGAATGGCGGAAGCCCACCTACGACGACTTTCGCCCCCGCAACGCCTGGTCCCTCTTCAATGCAGCGACCGAGGTGATGAAGGGCACCAATCCAAATGTCGTCGTAGAACGCACCCAGGCCCTCCATGGCCTGTTCGATGGACTGGTCGGTTTGAACTGACCAGCTCCGTCGAGTAGGAAAGTCACGCCGCCAATGGTGGGGCTTTTCTTTTAGCTATCACCTTGCGAAACTACTCGTCTCTGTGAAAAGCTTCCCTTCGCAGGCGCGTAATTCTTGGTCACTCATGAGCAATTTTGAAATCATTCTCGCATTTGTTGGTTGCCCCATAGTGATCGCGATTTTCTTCTTCAAATTTCGGCCAGACCTCCCGAGGTCAAGGAACCGGAACGTGCAGATCGGGCGATTCTCCCATGCCCGTGTAACCCCTAGAGGAGTCTTTTGGTTCTACACGATAATTTGTGGAATCGTGATGATGAAAGCGATGTTCCATCTCATCGTAGGCTGAGGGCAGCTCATGTGTTCCGTGTTTTGGGCTAGTCGACGTGCTACCAAATTATCGTTGTAGGAAAACAATTTCTCCCTCTCTCAATTGGATTATGTCGCAGCCCTACGTCGCCGTTCAGCTCTCCGAAGGCCACCGCAAGAAATCGCGGGGCAGTCTCCTCTGGTTTTGGATGACCCTGGCAATGGTGTTTTCTGCGACTGGCGGTTGGTTCGGTAGACAGGCGCTGGAGAATCGAGAGGATCTTGTTCAACACGCGGAAGTGTTACGTCCATTTCTGGCGTACAACCGCGACTACGATGAGCTGAGAGCACGGTCCATGAACGACGATATGCGTGTGGTCTCTTTTCACATTTATCAAGCTTGGAAGGAAGGGTTGGATCTCCGTGAAGTTCTCGACCTTGCAATGCCGGTAGAACAGGTTCCCCCAAATTTGAAAAGGCTCACGATAGATCGACTCATTGAGAACCACGAACAGGCGATGCGCTACGGACTCTATACGCCGGATAATCTCGCACTCCTTAGCAGAGGGAAAGCTCCCACAGTTTCCAAGGGCAAGTATGCTGGTGCGGAAGCCCAGGTCGAGCACATCGTGCCAAAGAATGTTGTTCCTCTGATGGACAATCTCCTTGTGAATTTAGAATGGTTGCCGCAACCGCTGAATGCGAGCAAGTCCGACCGGATCACTCCCAGGGCATTAAAATATGCTAGGAGATACTATGAAGCTGAGTTGATGTCCCAAGAAGATTTTCTTACGGTCCAAGAAAGGGCAGAACAGTGAGTAGCCCGACGGGTCAGTTCTCACTCTATCTGTAGGTTCGAGTCAGTTCATTATGAGGTTTCAATCGCGTTCAAAAATTCGCTGATGTCCGCGTATCTCGCCCTTCAGCCTCATCGGCAGAACCCATGAGTAAGAAACAAAGAAAAGTCACCTTTGCTCGCATCGCATTCTATTTGGTGGCAACCGTGTTAGGGTTGTTTGTCTCGATTCCAATCGCCAAGGACATTCATCAGAAAAACGTCGATAGACTGGAAAGGTTCGAGGAAATCTCCAGCGCCGCCAAGAAGATCCCGGATCTCATCCACTGGTTGGGGCAGCCAGAGAGAAAATCCGACCTTACGTTTATCTTACTTTTTATATGGCTCGAGTTTGCAAACTTCGCTGCGAGATGGCTGTTCTCGCCCTTCATCCCAGACGCAATCGAAGCGATCGAAGGACTGGGAGAGCTTCTGATCGGGGATCTTTTTCCATCGATACCGAGCATCGTAGTTGGACTTTTGATGCTCGTTTTTGGGGGGATCTCACTGAAGCTATTTCTCGGGACTGTTTTTGCTCGAGCATGCCTTGGGATGCTGATCAAGTCGCTCAAATATGCTTGAGCGAATACTCTGAGAAGGCTTAGGCGGACATAGGAGTCTCCTCTTGGTCGGGGCGTTTCCTTTTAACTTGAGATCTGACAAGCTCCTGCATCGGACGACTCCGCTTGTATTCAAGTGCTACAATCAAACCCGAGATTTGTAGCTGCTCAGTAATTTTATGCGGATATCATGCCTCAATGAGTGGAAGCGCAGCCATTTTGAAAGGGATCGGTGTCGGATTGTCGTTTCTTCGATTTGTCATCCAACAGGCTAGCGGTGGAGATCCGTCTAAGAGAGCGCTGAAAGAACTCAAGAAGGCGGAGACTATCAACAATTATCTGGAATGGCTTCGTCGCAAAAACCATCAAGAACTCAAAGACGAAATTGAGGAAGTCCAGGCCTCTACCGCAGATCTGCTGGCGCAAGCTCGCCAACTCGGAGTCGATCTCGAAACACTCTCCTCCGAAATTGTCACTGCTTCGGAGGATCTTCGGGAAGATCTGACCCTCCTGCAAGAATCCATCGTTCGCCCAGTCCTCTCTCCGTTTTCTCCAGGAACACGACCTCAACACGGAAATCAACTGAAGGGTAGGGACGCTAAGGTAGAAGAGGTGAGAGATTCGCAAGATGACGTCATCCTTTATGGTCAGCCGGGTTCCGGAAAGACTGCTCTGCTCGAACATATTGCCGGAGCATCCGAGGCCCGATTTGCAGTATCTTCAGACTCCGACGAGGTCGTCCATGCCGTGAAACTCGAATCTCCGACGGCGGTTATCATTGACGATGCTGGGTCGCGAGAAGACCTGCTCGACCGGCTTTCCCATCTTCGTCGGGAGCACGATCTCAGCTTTCGAATCATCGCCGTTTGCTGGCCTTTTGACAGAGAAGTGGTTTCCACGCATCTCCAACATCGCAATTGTGTTGAAATCGAACTCGGTAAACTCCCCAGACCGATCATCGCGGAGATCATAAAGGAGATTGCCGCAGCTAGAGGGATTCGAGTCAGTGACGACTTCATCCGCGTAGCGGCTTCTCAATCCCGCGGTATGCCGGGACTTGCTGCTTCGATTACGACATCAACCCTCGATTCAAACCCTGCGATGCTCGTTTCCGGAGAGCTCCTGCTCAAGGATCTCGCACCCGTCCTGATCAACGCTGCCGGAAATGATGCGCTCGAAATCCTTGCCGCGTTCGCTGTCGCGGGCGAAGCCGGAATTGACTACTCGTCCGTAGGAGCAGCACTTGAAATTCGCACCTTGGATATTCGCCGCCATGTTGAGCGGATCGTTCACGCTGGTGTGCTGGAGCAAATCGCCCAGGACAGAATGCGTGTGCAGCCGGAGTTCCTTCGGAGCGCACTTCTTGTGCGGACCTTCTTTTCAGCGAGATCAACGACCCTACCGGAAGACATCTTTCATCGTCTTTCGGGGACCCCAGGAGTCTCTGTATCCAGCGTTAGGGAAATGATTTTTGCGAAATATCGAGCGGGTGGGGACATTTCTGAATCCGAACTGCGGGAAGCAATCGAAGCGGGAAACACGAAGGCACTCTGGGAGATTTATGCGCAGACGTCTGCAGAGAATTGTCGGTGGGTGGTATCAAAAGTTGAGAAGTATAGTGAGTCCATCATTGGATCGGCCCTGCAATTCACTCCGGATGAAATCCTCCCGGAGATACTCATCGCGATTGATTCCGAACTTCAGGATCCTACGAGCACACGTATCGATGCGCTTTCTACTCTCAAGACCTGGGTCTATGGCACTACGAAGGACTCAGTCAGAAATCGGGAATATCTTCTGCAAGCGGTTTCGGATTGGGTATTGAACAGCGGCAATCCGGTCGTCGCGGGCAATGTCCTCAAACTCGTCCTATCTCTCAAAATCAGCTTCACAGAGAGCGATGCCTCGAACCCAATGACCATGACCTTCACCGATGGTCATCTAAAAGATAGTACTGCTGAGGAGGTGTTCGCCTTCTGGCCTCAAGTTGTTCAACTACTTGAGGCCATGGATACCATCCCATGGAACTCTGTGCTGGAGATCGTCTTCGATTGGAATCGCACTGGCAAATTTGGGAGAACTAAGCCCGATGCGACGTTCGACCAGTTCATCGCGGTAACGACAGAAACCATGGTTGCCAGTCTGGTTCCATTAATTGGAGACAATCAGGCAGTAGCCCGTTCCCTTCGATTGTTCACCGAGAGGAATGAGTTCGACGGTCCAAAGATAGAAGTGGATCCTGACTTCATGATCCTTTTCCCGGCGGAGGATTACGAAGAGGGATATGAGCAGAGGTTTGCTAAGAGTCAGTCCGCTGCCCGTCAACTTGGGATCAACTGGGTCGAGAAACCAGTTGAGGAAGTCTCTTCTACTTTAAGCGAGTGGGAGGATCAGCTGATCGCTCTAGGAAACCGGGATGACAATTCAATGCTTGGCGAGTTTGCTCGGGAATGGGCCGCACATCAGGAGATCTCCGCTGAACCCCTCCTAACCATCCTCTCCACTTTTCCCACTGCAGCTGCGGGCGCGATCATTGACGATGATAGATGCCTGAAAGTTCTCAAGAAGATGGATCCCGAGCTCCTTTCCAAGATCGAGGGAATTCGAGGGCGTTTAATTTCCGTTGCGCTGGACGGACGAGTCCAAGGCTTGATGCCTGTGTTGGCACCACATTTTTCCGAACGGCTTGGATTGATCGAATGTATGGTTCTGAGAGGTGAGGTTACCGAGCGAAACTTGGAGATTCTTCTCAAGTCCGACGATGAACAAGTAAAGACCATCACAGCTCTGTATCTTCGACGGTCGAAACATGGAATCCCGCCAGCCGTGGCAAACCTCTGGAGGGAGGTGATCGTTGATTCGCTCGTTGATTTTATCCTACACGGTCGGCTAGATACGAAGTTCCATGATATTAAGGAACTGATCCGAGAGGAGCCATCAGTTGCCTTCGAGACGCTCGACCGGGTTCTAGCCGCTGACATGCCGATTCTATCCTACCGCGGAGAGGAACAACTGGGACACCTGGTTTCCGCAATGACAAAAGAACAGCGCAGGGAACTGCTGGCACGCTGTGATCATCTGTCGAGTTTTTCCTTACCGGCAAAATTGGTGAGCAGAGATGGCGAACTCTTTGATATTCTTTTAGCAAACCCTGAGATCCGTAGCGGATACGTAGAGGTTCTGTCGGGTAATCCTTTGGCGGAAGGCTGGAGTGAGTTGGCCCGTATTGCTCTCGCGGCAGGAATCAGTCCTACCGACATTTCCAGAGCAGCATCGTACGTCATAGATCGGGTAGCGACGTGGGGGGATGACTCTAAGTCCTATTGGGAGGATTGGTTTCAAAATTTCGAGCAATTGAGTCAGTACGAAGATCCGGCTATTGCAAAAATCGGTGCTGAGGGAATGAAGTGGACGAAGGAAATGGCGGAACAGCCTCGGGCCCCCTTCTCCCAAGAATATTACGATTAAGAAACCTATTCGTGTCGGGCACTTCACAGCGGGGTCTCGGTCAGTTGAAAACTGGCGCGGTCGCATCCCATCTGAATCATGCGAGGAGGTTTAGGGAGCGCAGACGCCGCTTCGATCACCTTTTTCCTGAAATCTGCGTCTATCATTGTCCCCAAGCGTATCTCGACGATTGCCTCGGGCTCAATGGGTAGGAGGCGAGTATGCTCCTTTGAGAACGGGCCTATCGGAATGCGGAACTCTTCTTCAAACTCCCACTCCTCCCCCTTTCTGCAGGAAACCTGATCTGAGAGAAGTGTTGGGTCCTCATCCAGGGTATCCAGCAAGTCGATCGGTTTCTCGGGATCGGAGTAGGCGACTTCACGAGCCAAACAGAAAGGTGGGAACTTGGTGCTGTAGCCGATGCAGATCCCACGGTGTGCACCGCCGTAGTAGGCCCACATGCGGTTTGAGCGGGGATTCCGGGAACAGCAGATCAGACCCGATGCTGCGCGAAGCTGCTCCACTCTTTCGTTCAGAAGCTCCAGGTGCGATCTATCGATCGCCGCCGCTTCCGCCTGGGCAGCCTCTTTTCCCATGCCCAATTGCTCCGAAGCGAAGTGCTGCATCTGTGACCGTAGTTTCTCGACGTCGATCGAAAGAGGAGCCCGGTATTCAAAGGGGTCGTTCATATCATTGACGCCTGCGACATGAACTTCCGACTCTACGATCTCTTTGAGAGCAAACTTCGGATTCCCCCGGTAGCGGTGAAGGATCGGGGGCGGATCGCATTTTGCGATAAAACGGCCGACCATCTCTTTCTCATGGGGCGACATTCCTGCGAACGGATTCATGCGAGTTCCCTGAGTTTAAGTTCCACGCCCAGCCGGGAGGAAATCGCCTGCACATCCTTCGGAAAGTCGGATCCCAACTTCTGGAGGCCTGTCTTTGGGGCAATAAAGACAAGTGTCGTAAGGGGCTCTGTTGGGTTGCGTTCGTTGAACACGAGGGTCTTGAACACATCACGATAGATTTTCATGTGGACGTTATTCGGCGAGGATTTCAGCTCGTAGGCCACCCGGTCCTCGAGGTCCACCAAATCGATCTTCTGCGAAGGTCCTCTTTTCGTTCCATTGATGCCGCACTCCGCTTGAAACCGGTTCGAGAACCTCTGCTTCGCCGCCTCTTGCCAACGTGTGCAGATCGCCTGCGCTTTCCTGGTTTGGGCGGACACGTCGCTGCCTGCCGACCAAGCGGAAGCGTGAGCCTCGGCAGCAAGCGCAACGACCTGATCCTCGACATTCATGCCAGTTCGGAGGCGAAGGCTTCTTTGAGGACGGCTTGAAGGAGTTCGGCGGCGCGAGTGCGCGCATGATCGAACTCGGCCTCAAGTTCGCGGCAGGTGGCCATGAGTCCTCCGAGCCGTTCAACGATGGCGGCTTGCTCGGCACTGGGTGGGAGTGGAATCAGGAGTTCTGTCAGATTTGGAAGCTTGATGTTAGGTTAACCTGCCCGCTGGTAGGCGACCGTTTGAATCTCGGGCTGATTGTATCGAAGCATCATAAGAACAAAAACAAGATTGGCAGTTTCACCATCGCCACGATTCTGCTTCTTCGCTCCACCAATCGAGGGCCAGATCTCGAAAGGAATCCTTTCACGGGAAGATCTCTTGGTGCCCAACTCCAGAAAACCGTAGCAACCATGACGATTCCGATCAACTGCCTATATTTTAGATGTTCTAATTTTGCGCTAAATTATGTTTGAAATTTAGTCAAAGCCTTTTTACTCTTTGGCATGAGCCCCGACGCTCTTTTGAACTGCCGCAGACTTCCTGGACGCCTTACGGCCGAGCAGGCAGCTGTGCTCATCGGATGCCAAACCCATGACATTCCGATTCTTGTAAAATCGAAGCTAATTCGCCCCCTGGGGAAACCTGCTCCCAATGCGACCAAATATTTCAGTTCTGCAGAACTGGAAGCCAAGCTAGTAGACGAAAAGTGGAGCTCCCGGGTCACGGATACCCTCTATCGATTCTGGCGAGACCAGAAGTCTCGTCGCTCCGACAACTCCCATGGATGAAGTCATCTCGGTGAAACTTCGCCTTTTGCGCGAAAAAAACGGGTGGACCCTCAAAGAGGCTGAAGAGGCTTCGGGGGTCCACCTATCCTACATCTCCGCGATTGAGAATGGAAGACGTAAAGCCGGACCGGAGACCCTGACAAAACTTGCAGAAGCTTACCAACCACAGCGTGCCCACAAGCTTCGGGCCGAGTTGATGTCTCTGCGAGCCGACCAAAGGAAGACTGAAAAGTTCCTTCAGGGCTACCGACCCGGCACGATCACCAGGGCCGTGAGTGAAGGCATCGCAACCCTGCGAGGAGAGTCAACCGATTCAGCTCCCATCGAGGTGGTCAGCGAAGATGAACGCTTCGAAATCGATTGGGAGAAGAGGGAGGTCACAAAGGGGATCCGCATCTCCGCCGGTGGGGAATCATTTAAAGTCCGTATTTCAATCTCTTCCGAAGCGGAGTGATAGGACTCATCCTGGCAGGGGCGGACACACAGCTTGCGATGCTCTCGCATAGGCGCGGTGCACCATTTTCGATCCGTGCCCTAACGCCGCCATCGCGAACCGTTCCGGGATGCCTGCTTCGGCAGCTCTTTCTGCCCAAGAGTATCGATAGCTGTGCAAACTCAGCCCTTTGATTCCGAGCAGTCGGCAGCGTCGGCGGAACTCGGAAGCCCGAAAGTTGTGTCCGCCGTTCTGCAGTCCCGGAAAGAGCAGACCTCGAGAAGGGAGGTTCTCCAGGATCTCACGGACCTTGTCGGAGATTTCCATCCGACACAACTGTCCCGTCTTCGATCGCTCATACATCAGGATTCCCTTTTCCAGATTGAAATGCTCCGCGGTCAGCTTCGCCGCATCTGACTGGGAAGCTCCGATCTCCCAAAGGAGAGAATAGTAGAGCCAACGCTCATCATCCTGTTCAGCCACGAGGATCCTCTCGTGCTCCTCCCGGGTAATTGCCCGCATTACGATCTTCTTGGCCGGCTTCGGGAAAGCCCTTCTTGGAATGATCGGCCGGGGCGCCCAGCCCACATCGACCGCAAAATTCTGAAGCTGAATCAGGTAGCGATTCACCGTCACCTTGTCAGAACGAAGTACTGCGAAGAAGTCCTCGGCCACCGTGCCGATGACCAGCTTCTTTCGAATCGGATCAAACTCCGACATGTCGAAGACTCGTCCTTTCCGCTCCTGCGTCGCAGACGCTCCTTTGCGAGCATACTCGTCCATCACCTCCTGCCAGGTCCTCGACTTGGCCATCGGATCACTCGTGCTGAGGTAGGCCTTCGCAAGTTCCTGCCCGAGAGCGGGCGACTCGTGGGCCTGGTTCTCGGCATCGACGATCTTCTGGGCTGCCTTCCGACAGGAAGTCTTCAGGCTGGTGCGCTGCCCGGTTTCTGTGTCCCGCTTGTAGAAGCGTCCTCTGCGATTGAATAGTCGGTATTTTGGTTTCATAATCTGATCTGAAATCAGCCTAAAACCAACCGGTCGGGGAGCCCAAACGAGCGCCTCCGAGGAGTGTTAGAGCGGTGAGGGAGCGGTTCAAACTGTGCACAAAATCATGCACACTTGGGTGTTTTTCGGCTCCTTATAGAGTCATAACTCGTTGCCATTCATTAACTTGAAGAAATGGCTCCTCCGGTTGGGTTCGAACCAACGACCTAGTGGTTAACAGCCACCCGCTCTACCGCTGAGCTACAGAGGAATTGATTTCAACGCAGAATGTCGCAAAAAGCCGGATTCTGCGGAGCGCGAATTTGCGCGCTCACGTAGTAGTTTTCAAGAGGAAAATAGGGGAAAATTTCACCAAACCGTAAGATAAGTGGCTGCATCCGGCATCATCAAGTGTCGGAACGGGCCTCATCCACGTTTCTGGCATCAAATCTCCATGGCTTTAACGGTGAAAAACTCTAATCCCCCCGAAGGTTCACATCAGAACTTTGCCGACCTTCTCGCGGCGCACCAACCCCGTCTCGCCGCCTACATTCGCTCGTTAACCGCTGACGAGCAGGTCTCCCGGGATATTCTGCAGGAAACCAATGTGACGCTTCTCAAGAAATCCCGTGATTTTCAGCCCGGCACTAATTTTACGGCCTGGTCGTTCCGGGTCGCCTACTTCGAAGTCCTGACCTGGCGACGCGGGAAAGGCCGCGATCGACTTCATTTTGATGACGAACTCGTCGAATCCATCGCTGTTTCCAGCGAGAAAGTTTCCACCTCCTACGACGATCGGCTCGATGTTCTCAAGGGGTGCATCCCGCAGCTCCCCGATCGCCAACGCGAGATTATCCAGCGCCGCTACCTCGACTCAGAATCGGTTCAGGATATAGCCGCGGACCTGGGCTTCAAAGCCAACGCGGCATCGCAACTTCTTCATCGTGCCCGGACCAACCTTCTCAAGTGTATCAACCAGAACACGACTGCTAACACTGTGTCCTGACCCGGATTTCACTTTTTGTCACCAATCATGAACTTTGATTCTGAATCATTTGAAGAGCTCACTGCCCTCGCCGGGCGGATGCTCGATGACGATCTGGCGCCGGATGAATTGGCCAGGCTCACCGAGTTGATCACCGCCAGCGAAGAGGCTCACCAAGCTTTCGTCCAACTTTGCGAATTGCACTCCATGCTCGAAGCCGAACCGGCGATTCGCGAAAGCATCAGTGCTGACCAGCGGCCTGAGAATGTGGTTTCTCTGCCCGGCACCAAGCCGGTCAGCCTCGAAACCGTCTCTAAGATGCCCTCCCCTTCCCGCTGGAAGTCGGCCCTGCTCGCCACGGCCGCCGTCGTCGTTGCCGGCGTGCTCGTCATCGCGGACCGCGGCAATAAATCTGCGGATCCGGTATCGGAAATGGCTCAGTCTCCGGAGGAAACTGAGTTCTATCCTGAAATCAGCGAAGATTCCGCTCCCGTTCCGAAGATCATCGATGGCGAACCGGAGGAGCAGTATGAACGCGCCTTGCTCGCCTCCCTCGGATCGGGCTCTCAAGAACGCCCCCCGACCACTTTCTCATCCGAGCCATCCCTGGCTGACATCGAGATTTCCTTCAATCGCGACATTCGCCCCATCCTCTCGGACAACTGCTTTCACTGCCACGGTCCGGACGAAGACTCCCGTAAAGCCGATCTCCGACTCGACACGCACGAAGGCGCCACGGGCGGCGAAACCCCCGCCATCGTGGTGGGAGACCCGGAAGCGAGCGAGCTGATTGCGCGACTCCTGACCGATGATGAAAACGACATCATGCCTCCGCCCGAATCTCACAAGAAGCTGACGGCCGAGCAAATCGAGCTCCTCACCCGCTGGGTCAGCGAGGGTGCTGAATGGGAGGGGCACTGGTCTTTCATGGCCAACAACACGACCTCCGAGTCTCTTGAGAATCATTCGATCGACACCTTTGTGGACCGCGAACTGGAGCGTCTCAAACTGACCCGCAGCGAAGAAGCGGACCAACGGACTTTGATTCGTCGCGTCACTCTCGACCTGACAGGCCTGCCGCCGACCCCGGAAGAAGTCGAAGCCTTTCTTGAGTCAACCAGCGGGACGGCCTACGAGGACCTGATCGATGATCTTCTCTCCAGACCCACCTTCGGCGAACACCGGGCCCGCTACTGGCTGGACGCGGCGCGCTATGCCGACACCCATGGGCTGCACCTTGATAATTATCGCGAGATCTGGCCCTACCGCGACTGGGTCATTAATGCCTTCAATAAGAATATGCCTTTTGACGAGTTCACGATTGAACAGATTGGCGGTGATCTTCTGCCTGATCCCACGGTCGACCAGCAGATCGCGACCGGCTTCAATCGCTGCAACGTCACGACCTCAGAGGGTGGCTCCATCGATGAGGAATACTACGTGCGCTATGCCGTCGACCGTGTCTCCACCACGGCCACGGTCTGGATGGGCCTGACTGCCGCCTGCGCGCAATGCCACAATCACAAGTTCGATCCCATCACGATGACGGACTTTTACCAGCTCTACGCGTTTTTTAACAACACGACCCAGAAGGCGATGGATGGGAACGTCCGCGACTCTCCTCCGGTGATTCGTCTCTACGATTCCACCGCGCAGGAAAAGGAAGCAGAGAGACTGCAAAAAGAGATCACTGTCGCCACTGGGGAAGCGAAGAAGCTTCTCAACGAGCACTCCTTCGAAGACCTGCGCATCGATGACGTGGCACCGGATTTTCTCTCCCATGATGTTGGAAGTGAGCCAACCAATCTCGGGAAGATTGCCGGCTTTGGAAAAGATCAACCGTTCACTGTCTCGTTCCGTTTTGCCCTCCCCGCTCGTGAGGGACGCGTCACCATCGCACAGTCCATAGATGCTTCTAAAAACAACCGTGGTTGGCGAATCTACTGGGAAAACCGTGGCTTCATTGTTGAAATGATTGAATCGGAACCCGGTAAAGTGCTCAAGCGTGGCTACACCCGTAAAGTGAACCAAGGTTCGTCGGGTTATTTCACACTCACCTACGATGGCTCAGGCACTTCGCGAGGGATCGGCCTCTATCTCGCCGGTGCCAAGCAGCCCAATCGCTTTGAACTCGAATGGTTCGACACGCTCACCGGCGATTTTGCTGCTCCTGGCGCTGAGCTGGTAATAGGCGGCTCCCCACTCGACAGTGGTGCGTCCGCTAAGATTTCAGAATTTTCGATCTTTGATCGGGCTCTCTCCGAGGCGGAAGTGAAATCACTCTCTGATTACACCTCGGTCAAAGCGCTCGAAAAGAAGCAACCTTTCGTGGCTGTCGAAAAGAGTTCCGGGGTTTCGAAACCCCAACCTGAAAAGCCTGGCAAGAAGGTGCCTACCCGCACCAAGGAGGAACAGCTCAAGTTTGACACGTTCCTCGCAACCTTCGCCGAAGGCCCCTACCGGGATGCCATGATCCACCTCGCTGACCTTAAGACGCAGCTCAGCAGGATTCAGTCAGCGACACCGACGACACTGGTCATGGCGGAAAAGCCTGACAGTGATCCAATAGCTCACCTGCTGATCCGGGGTGAGTATGATCAAAAGGGAGAAGAAGTTGGCCCGGCCTTCCCCGCATTTCTTCCCGATTTCGGTGAAGACTTTCCCATGAACCGCCTCGGACTGGCACAGTGGCTGGTGCATCCTGACCATCCCCTCACCGCCCGTGTTACGGTGAACCGGATCTGGCAGGAACTGTTCGGCATCGGACTGGTCAAAACCGCTGAGGACTTCGGCACCCAGGGTGAATCGCCCAGCCACCCTGAGCTCCTCGACTGGCTCGCCGCCAGCTTTATTGAGAGCGGTTGGGATGTGAAGGAACTCTACCGCACTATTCTTCTATCCGGAACCTACCGCCAGTCCTCACATATCAGCCAGGAGATGGCCAAGCGTGACCCTGAAAACCGATGGCTTGCCCGCGGCCCCCGTTTCCGTCTCGATGCGGAAGTGATCCGTGACCAGGCTCTCTTTGCCAGCGGATTGATGGATGTGACCGTTGGCGGCCCCGGCGTTAAGCCTTATCAGCCGTCCGGCATCTGGAAAACCGTGGGTTACACCAACTCAAATACCCAGACCTTCCATCAGGACTTCGGACCGTCGGCGGAGCACCGTCGCACGATCTACTCTTTCTGGAAACGCACGGCCCATGCTCCCAATCTCGCGATCTTCGACGCGCCCAACCGCGAAGCCTGCGTGATGCGTCGTGAACGAACCAATACTCCTTTGCAGGCTCTCGTTCTCATGAACGATCCGCAGTATGTTCGTGCGGCCCGTTATCTCGCCCTGCGCGTGATTTCGGAAAAGGAAGATCGTGACGAGCGCCTCGACCGACTCGCCGAACTGCTTCGTTCCAAGCCCCTGACAAAGGAAGAACGTCGCATTGTCCTGAACTCTCTCGATCAGTTCCAGAACATTTACGAAAGCGACTCCAGCGCCGCCGGCATGATGCTGATCGACGAAGTGAACCCGGATTTCACGATCGCTATCGAGGATGAGAAAATTGCTCCTGAACTGGCCGCCTGGACCATGGTCGCGAGCCAGATTTTGAACCTCGACGAAGTCATCACCAAGAACTGATTGATCAGCTACTTCGCTCTCAGCCCCTTTGCTATTCAGCCCCTTTTTGAAATGAAACCTTTTGACGACTACGTGAAGCTGGAAACCCGGCGTCAATTTTTCCGCAAATCAGCAGCCGGCATCGGCGGCGCCGCCCTTGGTTCGCTCCTGGGCCAGGGTAAGCTCATGGCCACAGGAAGCGGCAATGCGGGCTTCACCCGGCATCATACGCCAAGAGCCAAGCGGGCCATCTATCTATTCATGTCAGGCGCGCCTTCCCAGATCGACCTGTGGGATCATAAGCCGAAAATGAAGGAATGGTTCGACAAGGACCTCCCTGACGAAATTCGTGACGGCCAGCGCCTCACCACGATGACCTCCAAGCAGGCCCGATTTCCAATTGCTCCGTCCATCTACAATTTCGAAAAGCACGGGCAATGTGGCACTGAAGTGAGCGAACTGCTCCCTCACACCGCCAAGATGGTGGACGACATTGCGGTGGTCCGAAGCATGTGGACCGAGGCAATTAATCACGACCCCGCTATCACCTACATCCAGACCGGCAACCAGATCCCCGGTCACCCCAGCCTGGGTGCATGGCTGAGTTACGGCCTCGGCAGCCATAACGAGAACCTACCCTCTTTCGTGGTCCTGAACTCCACCTGGTCAGCCCGTCGGGATGCTCAAGCTCTCTACCAGCGCCTTTGGGGTGCCGGCTTTCTTCCCTCCAAACACCAGGGTGTTGCCCTGCGTTCACAGGGTGATCCGGTGCTTTATCTCTCGGATCCCAAGGGAGTGAGCCGCGATGTTCGCCGGACGATGCTGGACGGACTCAATCAGCTCAATGAAAAGCACTACGAGGAAGTCGGCGATCCCGAGACACACGCCCGTATCGCTCAGTATGAGATGGCATTCCGCATGCAGGCTTCGGTGCCTGATTTGACCGACCTCTCCGATGAGCCGGACCACATCCTCGAGATGTACGGCCCCGATGTGAAGACCCCGGGAACCTTCGCCTACAACTGCCTTCTCGCCCGACGAATGGCCGAGCGCGGCGTTCGTTTCTCCCAGATCTTCCACCGCGGTTGGGACCAACACGGTAATCTCACCGGTGACTTGCCGCTTCAATGCGGTGACATCGATCAACCGAGCTGGGCCCTCGTGCAGGACCTCAAGATGCGCGGCATGCTCGACGACACCCTTGTTGTATGGGGAGGAGAGTTCGGACGAACCATTTACTGCCAGGGCAGACTCTCAGAGACCAACTACGGTCGCGACCACCACCCGCGTTGCTTCAGTGTCTGGATGGCCGGAGCCGGAGTGAAGGGCGGAACCGTTTACGGCGAAACCGACGACTTCTGCTACAACATTGTCGACAAGCCGGTTCACATTCGCGACCTCAATGCAACGCTGCTGCACCTGCTCGGCATCAACCACGAGCGCCTCTCGGTAAAACACCAGGGTCTCGACGTCCGGCTCACAGGCGTCGAGAAAGCGCACATTCTCCACGATCTTCTGACCTGAAGGGTTCAGTCGGCCAAAACTCAGTCTTACGATTCTTGAACCCTCCGCTACGACGGCTACCTGTAGCTCAACGATCGCTTCGCAGTTGATACCGAGTGCTCCCTCGTTGAACATACGCTTCCATGTTCAAAGTCAGGGTCGATACCGGTGGCACATTCACCGACTGCTGGGGCCGGGCCGATCAAGAATCGGTTCCCCGCCTCGTCAAAGTTCTCTCATCGGGCCGTCTTCGGGTTTCTGTTGAGGAGTGGCTTTCTTCTTCCTGCCTTCGCATTGTTGTGCCCGAAAACTGGACGACGGGCGACGGTTTCTTTAAAGACTACCTCATCGAATCTGGAAACAGCTCCGCTGTTGTTGAATCTTTCGACGCCGTTTCCGGCACCCTGAGCCTTTCCGGAGAAGTGATTCGCAACCCCTCCGTCGACCTTCACGCCAACGAAGAAGCCCCTGTCCTTGGAGCCCGTCTCCTCACCGGCACGGCACTCGACAAGGAATTCCCGAGTCTGGATTTCAGGCTCGCGACAACACGGGGAACCAACGCCCTGCTCGAACGGAAAGGAGGCAGAGTGGCTCTCTTTGTCACTGAGGGCTTTGCTGACCTGCTGACGATCCGAGATCAGCGTCGCCCCGATCTCTTTGCGCTCCGGCACAAGCGCCCCTCGCCGCTCTTTGAACGCGTTATCGAAGTTCCGGGAAGGCTCGACTGCGAAGGCAACGAACTCACTCCGCTTCAACTTGATGACGACTTTGCCGCAGCCGTAAATGCAGCTCTTGAAGATGACATCACTATTGGTGCGGTGTCTCTCCTCCACAGTTACCGGAACCAAGCCCATGAGACGGCTCTGGCCGCCTACCTCGAAGAAGCCGGCTTCAATTTCCTGTCATGCAGTTCAGTTCTGGCTCCTCTCATCAAGATCCTGCCACGTGCAGAAACGACGGTAGTGAATTCCTACCTTCATCCCGTCATGCAAACTTTTCTGGATCACATCCGGGGCAAGGTAGGAAACGAACGCGAACTCCTCACCATGACATCCGCGGGAGGGCTTGAGCCAATCAAGAGCTACACGCCAAAAGACTCCCTTCTTTCCGGCCCTGCCGGCGGGGTTTCCGGTGCCGCTGCGATTGCTGAAGAACTCGGCAAGGAACGAATTCTCACCTTCGACATGGGCGGCACCAGCACTGATGTCGCCCGCTATGACAGGGGATTCCAATACCGTTTTGAGCAAATCGTCGGCGATGCTCGCCTCCTCTCGCCTGCTCTTAAGATAGAAACAGTCGCAGCCGGCGGCGGCTCGATCTGCGCGTGGGCGGATGGTCGACTCAAGGTTGGACCGGAATCAGCCGGAGCCGATCCCGGCCCAGCCTGCTACGGTCGCGGTGGCCCTCTGACTGTCACTGACGTCAATCTCCTGCTGGGACGCATTGATCCTGACAACTTCGGAATTCCCCTGGCCCGAGAGAACCTAGAGGCGGCCCGAAGAGCCGCAGTCGATCTTCAGCAACAGGCCGGAATTGACGAAGAAAACCCTTCCAAAGATTTTCTCCTCGGCCTCCTCGACATCGCGGTCGAGCAAATGGCGGATGCCATTCGCAGCATTTCGATTCGAGACGGTTCCGACCCGGCCGACTATGCCCTGCTGGCCTTCGGAGGCGCCGGACCACTTCATGCCTGCGACATTGCCGAGCGCCTCAACATGCAACGAATTCTCATTCCGGCTGAAGCCGGACTCCTGAGTGCTTACGGACTCGACCAGGCCAGTGTGGAACGGTTTGCGGAGCAACAGATCAATTTACCGACAACCTCAAGCGAACTCGATGCCTGCTTCGCCGAAACTGACCAGAAGGCCGTTGGTGCTCTCGAATCGACGGGCTTCCATGGCTTCGTTACCCGTCGCATCGCCGAACTTCGGCTGGCGGGTCAGGACGCCACCCTTAACGTCGAAGTCACCTCCACCAGTGAACTCAACGAAAGTTTCCGCGGGACCTACCAAAACACCTACGGTTACCCGCCACCAGCCGACCGTGACATTGAAGTCGTCAGCTACAGGGCCATTGCCGGAACCGGTCGCGCTTCTTCTCGCCTGGCAGGCCCAACAGGGTCAAGCCAACGGCCTGACCCTCTTGATTCAATCAAGGGAAACAAGTTCATCAACCGGAATCACCTCGCGGAGGGCCAATCCATCACTGGCGAGGTCGTCATTCAGGATCCATTCAGCACCCTCTTCCTGAAGAGTGGCTGGACCGCTCACCTCACCTTCAACGGTGCCCTGGAACTCAGCCACCACCGGGGAAGCTCCCGCACCGAAATCGAGCGCCCTGCCGAAATTGTGCACGAACTCTACCGTCATCGCTTCGATAACCTGGTCGAAGAAATGGGCACCATTCTTCAGCGGGCCGCTGTCTCCACCAATGTCAAGGAACGTGCCGACTTCTCTTGCGCTCTGCTCGACCGGGAGGGGCAACTGATTTCCAGCGCGCCTCATATCCCGGTTCATCTAGGTGCACTCGGCATGTGCCTGCGCATGGTTCGCGAAGCGATCGAGATGGGACCCGGAGACACCATCGTGACCAATCATCCGGCCATCGGCGGCTCCCATTTGCCCGACGTGACCTTGGTGACTCCGGTATTCGACGAAGGGAATACCCTGATCGGATACGTCGCCAACCGCGCCCACCATGCCGAGATCGGGGGAATCACCCCCGGCTCCATGCCCCCCAACGCGACCTGCCTTGCAGAAGAGGGAGTCGTCATCTCACCCACTCACTTGATTCGCGGCGGAGAATCCTGTTTTGACGAAATTTCAAAAATTCTGAGCGAAGCCCCTTACCCCACCCGGCACCTTAAAGACAACCTGGCCGATCTCAATGCTCAGCTGGCTTCCAATCGTCGCGGTCAGGCGCTCCTCGAACAAATCGCTACGTCTTGCGGGACGGAGCTTCTCCAGTCCGAAATGGCCTACCTCAAGCAGCAAAGTTTTGATGCACTTGAGCAACACCTCAAAGTGACTGGATTCAAGGAAGGATCGGCTATGGAGCCTCTCGATGACGAGACCCCGATCCAGGTTTCCGTCCGCAACACAGAGGACAAACTCACCATCGACCTTAGCGGTACTGGTTCGGCTTTGCCGGGGAATCTCAATGCCACCCCGGCGATTGTTCAAAGTGCGATTCTTTACACACTGCGACTTTGGACTCAAAGCCGGGTGCCACTCAATGAGGGGATCCTCAACTCTGTCGAGATTATCCTTCCCGAATGTTTCCTCAATCCGGCTTTCTCTGCGGACCCCACCCAATGCCCGGCCGTGGTTGGAGGAAACGTGGAGTCCAGCCAACGACTTGTCGATACTCTCATCAAGGCGCTCAATATTCAGGCCTGCTCGCAGGGCACGATGAACAACTTCCTCTTTGGGGATGAGAACTTCGGCTACTACGAAACCATCTGCGGAGGCTCCGGTGCTGGCGAAGGCTATCAAGGAACGTCGGGTATCCACACTCACATGACCAATACCGCAATCACCGATCCAGAGATTCTGGAGCAACGCTACCCAGTGCGTCTGCACCGTTTCTCGATTCGGGAAGGGTCAGGTGGTCATGGAAAATGGCAAGGCGGCCACGGGATCATTCGCGAAATCGAATTTCTCAAGCCGTTGCAGATTTCTCTCCTGACCCAGCACCGCCGGATAGCACCGTTTGGTGCACAAGGAGGATCCAGCGGCGAAGTCGGCCAGCAGTTTCTGAACGGCGAACGCCTTGATGGGATCATTGGCTTCAGCGCCGAACCCGGAGATCGCTTACGCATCGAAACTCCGGGCGGAGGAGGATGGGGAATGCCCGAAAGCTGAGATTTTACTATATCTCCCAGCCCTCCCGATAGGCCGGCCGAGACCACAGCTTCATCGCTTCAGGATGATCTACCAGTTCCCCGGTTCCCGGATCGACGTCAACCGCTCCGTTCGTTCGGTAAGCCATGTTGCCATAGTGGCACAACATGGCGCTAAGCTGCCCACATTCGATGGGTTGATTCAAAGCTTCTCCTTCACGAACGGCGTTCGCGAAGTTAGTGAAATGCGGCACGTCGGACGGAGGATCCGTGTTCTTCTCAACCTCGTTCCCATCCAGATCATAGACGGTATAGGCCGCAGTACTGAAATCGACCTTTCCTCCCTCTCCGTAGACGCTGACAAACTTGGTTTCTTCAGGCTTCCGACGGTGACATGAGCTTCCCTCCCAGCTGATTCCGACATCTCCGAATTCGTAAACAGCATAGGCCGTGTCCGGAGTTTCCTGGTCATCGTCGTAGTGATAGCGCCCGCCGTTGCATGTCACCCTGGTCGGACAATCGACATCGAGTGCCCAGCGCGCCACGTCCATCGAATGAACTCCATTATTGGCCAGTTCCCCTCCCCCATACATCCAGTGCCAATGCCAGTTGTAGTGAACCAGATTGTCTTTGTACGATTGCTCGGGCACCGGTCCCTGCCACATCAACCAGTCCAGTCCAGGCGGCGGCTCGGTGATCTTTCCTTTTCCAATCGACGGCCTCTGATTGGAATACCAGCACCTCGCGTAAAGGGGCTTGCCAATCACGCCTTCACGAATTTTCTGAATCCCCTCCAGCATGCCTGAGTAGGAACGGCGCTGGGTCCCCATCTGCACTTTCATCCCCGTCTCGTCCGCCACCTGAACAATGCGTTTCGCTTCGTAGGCGTCATAGCTGCCCGGCTTTTCAACGTAAGCATGTTTTCCGGCCTGACAGGCCAATACTGCGGCTGGTGTGTGCCAGAAATTAGGTGCCGCAATAGACAGGGCATCAATTTCCGGATCATCGAGGATCCGGCGAAAGTCACTGACCTTCTTGACCTCCTCCTGCTGCTTCCCGATGATGGTGTTGTCGCCGGAAGCCAGCCGGTCATCGTCGACGTCGCAGACGTAGGCAATCTCGCAGTTAGGAACGTCCAGTAAGGCCTTGATGTGTCCCTTCCCGCGCTTGAGCCCCATCACGCCGACACGGAATCGAGAGTTGGCACCCTTTGCCTGCCCCAGCAACAGATTCGGACCGGCGACGGCAACACCTGCGAGGGCTGACGACTTGAGGAAACTTCGGCGGGTCGTGGCGGGAGCTTTCATAGCACCACCTTTTCAAGATGGTTCAGCTATGACAAAACCAATCACACCGCCATTGCGCCGTCATTGCGCCGTCATTGCGCCGTCATTGCGCCGTCCTGGCCGGGTAATCCGGGAACCAAAAGCCAGCGAAAGGCTGAGCCAACTCTCTTAGAGACCTTTTTCCTGGATGGCCCGCTGCAATTCACGCTGGAACTGCATCAACTGGGACTCGCTCGGTTTGAAGCCAGTATTGTCGGTATCCATTCCGAGACGTCCCATCTGGTCAAGCCACCACGCCGCAGCTTCTCCTCCGTCAAAGGTCACGCGTCCGCTCACAATCGCTCCGGGGCGCTGCACGGTGTCGATCGTTACTGTGGCAGTCGCGTCACCGTCCAAATCCGACCCGACGGGAAAATCGGCTTCCGGATCACCGGGGCCCGCTTCGCCTGCGGGATCCGAAGCTTCTTTAACCTCCGGCTCGGGCTCGGGCTCGGGCTCGGGCTCGGGCTCCGGCTCTGGCTCGGGCTCGGGCTCCGGTTCCTTCACAATCTCGATGCCGAGGTCATCCAGGAGAAATCGTGTTTCGAGGTAAGTCAGCCGCACACCAAGTTCGCTGCTCAGCAGCTTCTGGATATCGGAAAGCTCGGTGCCGGCATCAGCCCACTGCTGGATCGTAGCAATCTGTTCTTCGGAAAGAGTTTTGGCGGTGCTCATTTTGCCAACACCCTGTCACTGTCTGAGTAAAGTTCCAGCTCATTTCACGTCTATCCGACGTATCAACAGATAGCTGTTAATGGATTGGGATTATCAATATCGAATCAACGAGACACCATGGGACAAGGGAGCCCCCGCTCCTCCTCTCCTGGAATGGATCAAAGCCAATCCGGGCACACTTTCCGGTTCCATTCTCATCCCCGGCTCTGGCGCAGGGCACGATGTCCGGGCCCTGGCCAGCTTGACCAAGTGCTCCCCTATCATCGGTCTCGACGTTTCAGAGCTCGCCAATCGCCTCGCTGTCAGCTTTCCCACGGTTGGTGTGGAAACTTACCAGACCGCCGACCTTTTCAATCTCCCTGCGCATCACCAGAATACCTACGACTGGATCTGGGAACACACTTGCTTCTGTGCCATCAACCCGGACAGGCGGGATACCTATGTTGAGGCGGTTCACGGGGCCTTGAAACCCGGAGGACAGTTGCTTGCCGTCTTTTATCTGAATCCCTATGACGAGGAGCACCCGCGAGGTGGAGGTCCTCCGCACGGAACCAGTGTCGAAGAGCTCAAAGAACGGTTCGAGAAATCTGGCAAATTCAGAGTTGATGAGTCGTACGTCCCCCTCCAGGCCTATGGGGGGCGCGAAGGACTTGAGCAAGTCATGCGAATGACCCGCCTCAACTAGATCACATTCTGACGAACCGAGTTCCCGGGCCAGTCTCTTCCTGCTCAACCAGTGCTCCCGCCTCGAACGTGACCGTGCAATCCTTCGCCGGGTGGACAAATCCGCGAAAGTGACCACCAGCCTCGATCTTGTAAGTGTTGCCAACCCCCGAGTGGGAGACGACCGATCCGCCCTTCTTCACGATGTAGTGACACTGCGTGCCGCCCGCTCCGACGATCTGGGCACCTTCGGGAACGATATAGGTCAGACCACTTTCATCAGGGTAAAACTGGGTTCCCTGCACCGTCACGGTGGCGCCTCCACCCACAGTTTCCATGGTTTCGCACTGTGTCAGCAAGAGCGTTAGCAAGAGGACCAGCAGAAGTCGGAGACCAAATTTCATCGCGTAAAAAAGTTTCACAATCTCCTGAGTGAAAGATTGAAGCCAAACCTTGTAGCGGTTAACGGTGGCGCATCAAGTATCAAATTTCACCATGAAAGCCCTGACTCTCACTGCCTACAACGAGTTTGAATTCGGTGACGCTCCCGATCCCGAGGTCGCCGAAAACGAAGTCCTCATTGCTGTTAAAGCCTGCGGCATCTGTGGATCTGACATCCACGGCATGGACGGAAGCTCGGGTCGACGCCAGCCTCCCATTATCATGGGCCACGAGGCGTCAGGGGAAATTACTTCAATCGGCGACAGCGTCACCAACTGGAAAGTCGGTGATCGGGTCACCTTCGACTCCACGGTTTACTGCGGTGACTGTCCGGAGTGCAATTCAGGCCAAATCAATCTCTGCCCCTCACGAAACGTACTCGGCGTTTCCTGCGACGACTACCGCCGTCACGGAGCTTTTGCCGAATACGTCAAGGTGCCCGAACACATTGTCTGCGCGATTCCAGATGACGTTTCCTATGAACATGCCGCTTTTGCTGAGCCGGTTTCCATCGCCTTGCACGGCGTCAACCGTCTCCCACTCCAGCAGGGCGACTCTGCTGTTGTTATCGGAGCCGGCCTCATCGGCCTGCTCGTGGTTCAGGCACTCAAGGCCAAAGGCGCCGGCACGGTGATCGCCGTCGACCTCGACGAAAAGCGCCTCAAACTCGCCAAAGAGCTTGGTGCAGATCATGCGCTCATCTCTGCCGAAGACGTCCCCGCGAAAGTGCGCGAACTGGTCGGTAACGAAGACGGTGCCGATGTCTCGGTCGAGGTGGTTGGTTTTGATCCAACGATCAATCTTGCCATCAGCTCGGTCCGCAAGGGCGGCAGTGTCAGCTGCGTCGGCAACCTTAAGGCCGATGTCTCTTTTCCACTTCAGGCCGTCGTTACCCGCGAGCTCAGCATCTATGGAAGCTGTGCCTCAGCCGGCGAATACGGCGAAGCCGTCGAGGCTGTTGCTTCCGGTGCCATCAAGGTGGATCCGCTGATTTCAGGCGTGGCCGATCTCAAGGACGGAGGCGAGTGGTTCCACCGTCTCTACAGGAACGACGAGGGCCTCATGAAGGTCATCCTCAAACCCTGAAGTTTTGTGAAGCTTTTACTACCTATCCTCATTGCTGCGTGGTGTTCATCCCTTTGCGCTGAACCCATACTGAAGGAAGAATGGACCTACCTCGACAACGGGACGATTCGTGTCGGCGTGAATCGTTCGGCCGGGGCGACTCTGGGCTGGTTTTCTCTCAGCCAGATTGATTTCAACTACCTCAATCGTTTCGACCTGGGCCGCTACCTTCAGCAGTCCTGGTATGGTGACGAAGACGGCAGCGATTGGAACGGGAAACCCTGGCGCTGGAATCCGGTTCAGGGCGGAAACTGGCAATATGTCCCCGCCGAGGTTACTTCATTCAAAACCGAAGATTTCCGACTCACATCTGATTCAATTCCGATTCACTGGGCAACGGGCGAAGCCATTGAAGACGTCAGTTTCAAGCAAACCATCGAGCTGCACGGACCGCTGGTCGCGATCGAGTTCGAGATGTCCTACCATGGTAAAAAGAGCCACAAGCCACGCCACCAGGAACTTCCGGCGATCTTTGTTGATCACACGCTGAAGCATCTCCACTGCCTCAAAGCCGGCGAGCCGGAAATGACTTCATTCGTCCCCGGTTGGCCAAACGAACGCGTTAACCTCGCCCGGGACTGGTTTGCCTTCCTCAATGACGACGGACATGGCATTGGCATCTGGGCGCCGGGCGCCGAGAAACTCACCTGCTACCGGGCCGAAGGAGGTCCCGCCCCGCAGCACAAAGGGGCCTGCTCTTACCTGGCTCCGATCAAGATTATAGCGATCGAGCCCGGCTTCACCTATCGCTATCGGGTTTTCCTTACCATTGGAACGATCCCTCATTTCAAAAACCGCTTTCACGAACTCGCCGCGCCAATCGCTCAGGTTCCTTTCCGGCCATGATCGACCGTGCCTTCTTCGAACGGGACGCCTTGATCTGCGCTCGTGAGCTGATCGGCTGCAAATTGATTCACGGAAAGACCGCCGGCATCGTCATCGAGACGGAGGCCTATCACGAACATGGCGATGAGGCCTGCCATCTCTTTAACCGGCCAACGGCGAGGGAATTCGCCGCCAAGCACCCTGCCGGCACCGCCTACGTTTATCTCAACTACGGCATGCACTGGCTCACCAACGTGCTCTGCGTTGATTCGGCAACAGGGGACAAAGGATTCGTCCTGCTTCGCGCCCTCGAGCCGGTTGATGGCATCAGCCTGATGAAAAGCCGACGCGAAAAGGAGAAAGAGCGCGACCTCTGTTCCGGCCCCGGTAAGCTCAGTGCGGCCCTTGGCATTGGTCCGCATCACCATGAGTCGTCGTTGACGGAGTCTAGAACGTTTCATTTTGAACCGGCCTCGTCGACGCACTCGATTCTTGAAGACAGACGGGTTGGTATCTCCAGGGCGGTCGATCTGCCGTGGCGTTACCTCATTAAAGATCATCCAGGTGTTTCAGTCCGGTTCGGAAAGGCGTAACCGGCCCAGGTGTCGACTGAATCCCGCAAAATCCTTCACCCAGCAACGTTATCTTTTCCACTGGCGCAAATGCCGAAATGACGGCATAGCATTGCCATGTCGAATTCCAGCTACTTCGTTGTTTCCCGGGAACAGCACGGGGACCTTGTCCAAGCCGCTTACATGCATCGCGGTTATCGCGAAGATGAAAGCGCCTCTGCCGCCCGCATGTGCTTTGAAGCCTCCTGGCACGGCATCCGCACGCACAACGCGCTCAAAGCTCTTCACCTCGACGAACTCTTTGGCAGCGGCGCAGGAGGCTGTGTTCCGGACGCCGAAATCGAAGTCAAAGAATCCCGCTTTCCCGCCGTCCAGGTTTGGAACGCCAACCGCAAACTGGGCCAGGCCGTCGCCTGCGAAGCGATGGAAACCTGCATCCGGCTCGCCGACGAGTACGGCTGCGGCACTGTGGCCGTCGACAATGCCTTTCACTACCTCTGGGGAGGCGGCTACGTGATCGATGCTGCCCGCCGTGGCTACATCGCCTACACCAACTGCACCTCTGCTCTGGCTGAGGTCGTTCCGTTCGGCGGAAAGTTCCCCACCCTGGGCACCAACCCACACAGCTGGGGTTTTCCGACCATGAATGCCGTCGGCTACCCCGTGGTGATCGACTGGGCCACCTCTGAGATTGCGATGGGTAAGGTCGAGCAATACAAGCGCGAGAACAAGAAACTCGAAGCCCCCTTCGGCGTCGACGAAAACGGTCAGCCGACTGACGACCCCTTCGCCGTAAAAGCACTCCTTCCTTTCGGTCGGCACAAGGGCTATGGCCTCGGCCTGCTCAACGAACTTTTCGGTGCTGCGATCGGTGGATCTCTTCCCACTTTGCGCGGGCGGGCCAAATTGGCTGAAGGAACCGGCGAGAAAACCACAACGGCTTTCTTCTTTCAGGTGATTCATCCGGATGCGATCAGCATGGGAGACTTCTCCAACGGACGCACCCAGGCCGAAAACATTACCACCGTGCTCAAGGACATCCTTGGTCACGGCAATGAGAGCTGCATGCTGCCGGGCACGATTGAAGCCAAAAACGCAGCCCTCAGTGAAAAGGCTGACGGCCTGCTTTTCACCGAAGCCGAAGTCAAAGGTTTCGCCGAGCTGGCCGAGGAGTGTGGAGTCGATGCTTCCCCGTGGAATCCCGACTCCCTCGCTACTTTCGAGGCTTAAGCATTACAACGGGCACGGGAAACCGTGACCCCAGGCCTTGGGTCTCACTCCATTTTGGAGGAGCAAGCTCTCGCGGGGCGCCCTCTCCGCTTGCCCGCGAGGTAGATTTCAGTCACGCTCTGGTCAAATGCTGACCGCTGACCAACTCATCGATCTGGAGGAACTCATCATCGCAGAGCTGGATCGCATCCGCGAAGAGTCGAGCTCCAGTGAAGAGGAACGCGAAGCCATTGCGCCCGATGTCGCAATCGGCCGCCTCTCGCGACTCGACGCCATGCAAATGCAGGAGGTTGCCAAGGAGGCGGAACGCCGTCGCGAGGAGCGCATATCGCAACTCGAACTCGCGCTCGAGCAACTCGACTCCGGCACCTACGGTCGCTGTGACCGGTGCGGAGAAGATATCAATTTTGCGCGCCTCAAGGTCACTCCCGAGGCGACTCGTTGCAGCAGCTGCGCGGGTTAGTGGGCCGGTCCGTAGTAATGCTGAGCTTGATGCTCTGAATGACTCCCGGTTGCGGCCCCGGCAGCAATGCCAGTCGCGGCATTTCCAGATGATTGAGTCGAATTACAACTAACAAACATCAGCAAAAAAAAGACAAGGAAGGCAAGAGCGATAGCGTGCTTCATGGTCCCGAAGTGTCTCGCGAGCGAAACACTTTTTCAAATACCGATTTGAGAGAATCCAATCCATCTTTTTCACCGACTGGAATTGCCGAAGCCGTTGGCATTTGATCCTCCATGTCCAGCAAACCCGGGATAGGGCCATAAGCCACAAATTTCGATTTGTCTTGAGGCCGCGGGATCTTCCAGTCAAAAACGCTGACACCGTTAATGCGCTGACGCCGATAGTGGCGCCCATCACTTGAACCAAACATGATTGGCAGGCCATCAAACTTGTGGCGACCGAGATAAATCATCACATGAGAAATCGGCGGGTTACGATCAGTGACGTCATAAGTGCCCTCCCAGAACAGCAAATCGCCCGGCTTGAGTTGACCAAACACAGGATCCTCGACCGACAAAGCCTCTCGAGTTGAGATCAGGGTGCCGCGATCATTAGCCCAGTGGTATATCTTGTAAGAAGATCGAGGCACTTCTTTCATCCCGGCCTGAATCAGTGTGTATTGCACCGCTCCAGAGCAGTCCATCCCGCCAAGGTCAGGTGAATTAGATCCAAACCGGTAATAGAGTTTCTTCTCGGTCAGTGACAGCGCCGCTTCAATCAGGGCCTGAATCTGCGGAGGCTGCGTCTCGTATTCAACAAGATCAGCCGGGCTCAGACTCGCCACTACTGCTGGCCCGTTGCCCATAACTGGAAAACTCAACAAGGCCAGGCCAGTGACCCAACAGGGTTGGAGGAGGAATCTCACGACGCAAACTATACTCCAATACACGACACACAACCACGCCCGTGTTGCAGGCTGGTAAGGAAGCGCTTTTCCGCTATGATCTGACCATGCCTTTCCGAATTTATCGAACCGACTCGTCCGTATTGATCGAGAACACCGGAACGCCGGATACCTTTTACGAGGTCAAAGAGGGTTTCAGCTTTAATGCCCTGTTCACGGCTGAAGACCCGGACGGCTATGTCGCTTCCGCCTGCGCATCGGCCCCCGAAGTCACTTGGGAATCCCCCTCCGGCTTCGCTGCTCCCATCGGCGATCAGGAGATCTGGGCCGCCGGCGTCACTTACTTTCGCAGCCGCACCGCTCGAATGGAGGAAGCCGAGACCGCAGGGGGCGACATCTTTTACGACAAAGTCTATGAGGCCGATCGCCCGGAATTGTTCTTTAAAGCCACGGCCCCTCGAACTCGTGGGCATGAGGATAAAGTCGCCATCCGCTCGGACTCCACCTGGGATGTCCCTGAACCCGAACTCACCCTCGCCATCAACAGCCAAGGCAAAATCTTCGGTCATACCGTTGGAAACGACATGAGTTCAAGATCTATCGAGGGAGAGAACCCCCTCTACCTTCCCCAGGCAAAAGTATACACCGGCTCATGCGCTATTGGCCCTTGCCTCTTTGTCGGCGAATCACCTGTCCCTGACACATCCATTAAGATTAAGATCAATCGAGGCGGAGAGACCGTCTTCAGCGGTGAAACAGAGGTGGCCCAACTCAAGCGCGGTTTTGACGAACTGGCCGGCTGGTTGTTTCGATCCAACGAATTTGCCTGCGGGGCCTACCTGATGACAGGAACAGGCATCGTGCCTGACTCTGACTTCACATTGCGGGAAGGTGACGCCATCTCGATTACGATCGAGGGAATCGGCACGTTACGCAATCTGGTGGAAGTCGTTTAGAGACTCTATCTCCTAGTTTCTTTCCTTTTCTCAATGCGAATGACTTTGGAAATAGTAAGAAAAAGAATACGAGCTTTAATGAAACTCATCCTCGACTCCGACAACGGCCCGTCGGTTTTTCCAAAGCTGCTAGCCCAGCCTGCACCGTGACTGCCACTTCACCAAACCGCCGAATCGAGGTGATGGTTGCCCCTGTCATCACGTTCGTCGCCGTCGTTACCTTGATATTCATCGCCCGCGTCTACGACGACCTTCCAGTGAAAGCGCCGGAGTGCCGCCTGAAATCGACTTTTGGACTCTCCTGCCCCTCCTGCGGAGGCACGCGTTCCATGCAGGCGCTGGCTCAAGGAGAGCTCGGAAAAGCACTGCAATACAACCCCCTGGTGTTCCTCGGTGTAATCACTTCCTTTCTATGGCTCTTTTTTGGCATTCGATCTTATTTTCGGGGAAACAAACCGCTCTCTGTGCCCGAGCAAAACCGAAGAATCAAACGCCTCACCTGCGTCATTCTTGGACTGCTTCTCATGAACTGGGTCTACCTGATCATTTTCCTGGAATGAATACTTTGGCCCGCTGGCAGGAGTCTCAGGAGTTTGGAGCCTTTTCTTGTTTCCTGGGCATTTCGCGGCTAGATTCGCCCCCCTTTTCCCTCCTAATCAGCCCATCACCATGCCGAAAGTGTATCTCAAAACCTACGGGTGCCAGATGAACGAGCGCGACTCCGAGCAGGTCGCGCAGATGTTCGTCGAACGTGGATTCACGGTCACGCCAGAGCCTGACGACGCCGACGTCATGTTAATGAATACCTGCTCGGTGCGCGATCAGGCCGAGCAGAAGGCCATCGGCCGGATGAATCACCTCGGCAAATACCGGAAAAAGAACCCGAATATCGTCTACGGCTTCATGGGCTGTATGGCTCAGAGCCGCGGGGAGGAATTGCTCAAACAGTCCCCCCACGTTGATCTCGTTGCCGGCACCCAGAAATACCATCGCGTCGTGGATCACGTCGTAGACCTGATGCGAGCCAAAGAGGAGGCCCAGATGGACGATCTGCGCCGCCCTATTATTGATACAGAGGAGGAAGAAGACTCTCAGAACACGATTCGCGACCACGTGGACAAACAACACGGCGTCAGCGAATTCGTCAGCATCATGCAGGGTTGCAATATGAAATGCACTTTCTGCATTGTGCCCTACACCCGCGGTGGTGAGCGCGCCCGCCCTATCCAGGACATCGTCGATGAGTGCAAACGCCTCACCGACCATGGCGTTCGCGAAGTCACCCTGCTCGGACAAATTGTTAACCTCTACGGGCGTCACGAATTCCCCAAGATCGACGGTAAGAGCCCCTTTGTTCAGCTGCTCGAAGCGGTTCACGAAATCGATGACATCAAGCGCATCCGATTCACCTCCCCTCACCCGATTGGCTACAAGGAAGACGTCATCGAAGCATTCACCTACCTGCCGAAGTTGGTGGATCACGTTCACTTCCCGATGCAGTCGGGGTCCGATCGCATTCTCAAAAAGATGCATCGTCCCTATAAAGCGCAGCGCTTTATCGATATCTGCGACAAGATGAAGGAAGCCCGCCCCAACATCGCCATTTCCACAGACATTATCGTCGGTTTTCCCGGAGAAACAGAAGAAGACTACCTCGAAACGAGGAAAGCCGTTGAACACGTTCAGTTCGATCAGGCCTTTATCTTCCGCTACTCCAAGCGCAAGGACACTCCTGCGGCAGAAATGGA
Source organism: Verrucomicrobiales bacterium (assembly GCA_049594415.1). Lineage (GTDB taxonomy): Bacteria > Verrucomicrobiota > Verrucomicrobiia > Verrucomicrobiales > DEV007 > Arctic95D-9. Next base: position 48,508 of record JBMYJM010000009.1, read on the forward strand.
GGATCAACTCCCCGAGAGAGTCAAAGAGGAACGCAACCAGGACCTGCTCAAGCTCGTTAATGAAATCGTTGAGCGCAAGAACGCCGAACACGTCGGCACCACTCAGCAGGTGCTGTGTGAGGGCCCCAGCCGCTACAACAAAGAACGCCTCTCAGGCCGGACCGGCACCAATCGTATTGTCATTTTTGACGGAGATCCCAAGCGCCTCGCTGGCGAGCTTCTTGATGTGAAAATCAACGAGAGCACCGGCCATACCCTCTACGGGGATCTAGTCTTGAAATAATCGGATTTACCCCGAGTCTTGTCCGACTACCATTCATGCAGGCGATCTATGATTTTCTCTACGACCCCGGCCTTCCACTCAAGGCCGTCGGACTGGTCATCGGAATCTGGCTGATCGCCTCTCACGTCTTTGCGCTGCTAAAGCCTGAGGTTGTTAAGCCACGGTTGAAGGCTTTCCCACGGAACGAAAAAATTGGCATTCCGCTGGTGATCTTCTGCTTTGCCTGGGGCTTCATCATCTGGTCCTGCATGGACCTCGGGGAGTTTTACAAGATTGAGCGCGTCGTCCAGATCATCATTGCCGGAGTTTGCATTGGGGTTGTGACGCAGGTTCGTGAATTCCTGGCGGTCCGTGCTCTTGGATTTCTCCTCATTCTGGCTGCTGCCCCGATTCTCGACTCAGCCTTCCTCCAAGAGCCACAGAGTCGCCTTCTGCTTGTCGCGCTTGCCTACGCCGGCGCGGTCAAAGGCATGTTCTGGATTGGCATTCCCTACCTCATGCGCGACCAAATCAACTGGGTTCTCGCCAAGGACTCTCGTTACAAGAGCGGAGCTGTCGCTGGTGCAGCCTACGGCGCGCTTGTCCTTGTCTGTGCGCTGGCATTCTGGTAGCCGATCATGTTTTGACTGCAATTCTGCGCAACCAAATTGCGCAGGGCAGGACTTGATAATACCCCGGGGCTGGCGTCCATTTCGGCATGTCTTCGCCCTTTATTCACGACGACTTCATGCTGCAGTCCCCCGCTGCGAAGGAGCTTTACCACAACTTCGCCAAGGACGAGCCGATTCTCGACTTTCACAACCATCTGCCGCCGGACGAAATCGCCGCGAATCGCAAGTTCGACAACCTCTTCGATATCTGGCTCGCGGGTGATCATTACAAATGGCGGGCCATGCGCGCCAACGGCATCGATGAAAATCTCATCACCGGCGACGCTTCCCCACGCGAGAAATTTGACGCCTGGGCGGAAACGGTTCCTCACACCCTTCGCAATGCGCTCTACCACTGGACTCACCTTGAGCTGAGCCGCTACTTTGAGTTTGATGGTCTCTTTTCCTCGGCCACCGCCGACGAAGTCTGGGAAAAGGGAAACGCCAAGCTTGCTGATCCGGAATATTCCTGCCGTGGTCTCCTCGAAATGAGTCAGGTGCGCGCTCTATGCACCACCGATGATCCGACCCACTCACTCGAACATCACCAGGCCATCGCCAATGATCCCACGATCAATATCCGCGTCTATCCAACGTTTCGCCCCGATGCAGCGCTCTGGGTCGACGATGCGGGGCATTTCAACTCGTATGCCGACAAGCTCAGCGAGGTGAGCGGCATCGACTGCTCAAATCTCTCTGGCTTTTGCGACGCGATTCGCGCCCGGCACGACTTCTTTCATGAGCTCGGCGGGCGCCTCTCCGATCACGGCCTGCATCACCTTTACAATACGGAGTGCTCAAAAGAAAAGGCCGAGACCATTTTCGACAAAGTTCGCGCCGGCAGCAACGCCGACGCAGCGGAGACAGAGGCCTTTGGAGCCTATCTCATGCTTTTCTTCGGCGAACTTGATGCCTCTCGTGGCTGGACCAAACAACTCCACATCGGTTGCGAGCGAAACAACAATCAGCGCCTCTTCGAAACGCTCGGACGCGATATCGGTTGTGATTCCATGGCCGATGTCGATCACGCGCGTGCGGTTGGTAACTATCTCAACACACTCGACCAGCGGGGCCACCTTCCCAAGATCATGCTCTACAACCTCAATCCGAAGGATAACTACTCCCTCGCCGGCATGATCGGGAACTTTCAGCAGGCCAAACCCGGCGAACCTCCCTGCCGTCTCCAACTTGGAACGGCCTGGTGGTTCCTCGACACCAAGGAAGGGATGGAGTGGCAGATCAATACCTTCTCCAACAACAGCCTGCTCTCGCGCTTCAACGGGATGCTGACTGATTCCCGTAGCTTCCTGTCCTTCACTCGCCACGAGTATTTCCGCCGTATCCTCTGCAACATCGTTGGTCAGGACATCGAAAACGGGGAAATTCCTCGCGACATGGAACTGGTCGGGGATATGGTTCGACGAATCTGCTTTCAAAACTCAGCAGAATTCTTCGGACTGGAATTACCGTGAGCGAATCGAGACAGCTGAACGTTGACACCGTCATCATTGGAGGCGGAGTCGCCGCCTTGTGGACCGCCAACGTCCTCAAGCAGTCCGGTCAGTCGATTTGTGTCCTGACCAACTCTCCTCTCGGTGAAGGACAGTCACTCGCAGCCCAGGGTGTCATTCATGGAGGTTTAAAATACGCAGCCGGCGGCAAACTCAACGAAGCCTCCGAAGCACTTGCTGACATGCCCTCCCGCTGGCTCAATGCGATCGCCGGCAAGGGCCCTGTCGACCTAAGTGGTGCAGACCTGCTCTGCGATCATCAGGTTCTCTGGAGTCTACCGAGTGTCGTAAGCCAGGTCGTGAGCTTCTTCGGCAGCAAGGCGGTTCGCGGGCGTTCTGCCGGTATTAAACGGGACGCGTATCCTGAAGTTTTCAAGACTCCCGACTACAAAGGTCGTCTCTTTCGCATCGACGAACCCGTCGTCGATCCCGTTTCGATCATTCGGGAACTGGCAGCAGGCGTTGCCGAAGAGACATGGCTTGTCGATTGGGAATCTAACACTTCACTGGAAGCCGGGGGTAAACAGATCGGATCGATTACGGTCACGGATGACGACGGTCCCGTCGTTCTGAAAGCAGAAAACTACCTTCTCGCGGCAGGAGCCGGCAATGGCCCACTCCTCGACCGAATCGGCATTGAAACGCCTCAGATGCAGCTGCGTCCGCTTCACCAACTCATCATCCGCAGCGACGATCTGCCTGATTTTTACTCAGTATGCGTCGGTAGCGGCCCCAAACCTCCGCTTCTCTCGACAACTCACACCGACAGCGCCGGTCGCAAGGTTTGGTATATCGGGGGCGACATCGCCGAACAGGATGGAGTCGCCCGGTCCGAGTCTGAACAGATCGAAGCAGGAAAAGCACTCTTCAAGAAAGTCATGCCGTGGTTGGACTTGTCAGGTGCTGACTGGTTCACCTGTCGCAGTGAACGTGCTGAACCGCTGACCGGAACCGGTGATCGTCCCGCCGGAGCTTTCTGTGAAAAACAGGGCAACGTCCTCATTGCCTGGCCAACGAAACTGGCGCTGGCACCCGACCTGGCCGATCAGGCCCTCGCTCATACCGGCACTTCGGTGAACGATACGCAAGCTTCGCTGAGCCTGCCCCACCCCCAACTTGGAACGCCTCCTTGGGATCTCCCCTGACAGTCCAATGAAACGTCGCCCCATTCACTCCACAGACATCGAGGTCACAAGCCTCGGCCTCGGAACCGTAAAGTTCGGCCGCAACCAGGGAGTGAAGTATCCCACCTCTTTCGATCTGCCTTCTGACGACAACATTCTCTCTCTTCTCGACCAGGCCCGCGAGCTCGGGATTAACTTTCTCGATACCGCTCCCGCCTACGGGCTTTCCGAAGAGCGCCTTGGCCAGCTCCTTGGTTCCCGGCGGGACGACTGGATCATCATGTCCAAAGCAGGTGAAGAGTTCGATGATGGGAAGTCGAGCTTCAACTTTTCCGGAGAATGGATCACCCAAAGCGTCGACCGAACCCTGTCTCGTCTTCGAACAGACCGGGTTGAGTCGCTGCTTCTTCATTCCGACGGGAACGACCTCGATGTCCTCGACCATTCCGGCGCCGTTGATGCTCTTTTCTCACTCAAAGATCAGGGAAAGATTCGTTCCCACGGCATATCCACCAAAACGGTTGCCGGTGGGCTTCGCGCCATCGGGCTGGGACTGGATGCCGTCATGATCACCTACAATCCCTGGCATACCGAAGAAGAGGCTATCCTTGATGCCGCGGCAGGAACCGGGACCTCCGTCTTTCTCAAGAAAGCACTGGGAAGCGGTTGGTTCGGTGACGATGAGGGCGAAGACCCCGTAGAAAAGTCTTTCCGTTTCATCTTTGAGAAGCCCGCCGCCACCTCCGTAATCGCCGGGACGATCAACCCGGAACACCTTCGGCAAAATGTCGAAGCAATGGAGCGAGCTGGGGCATAATCATCGAAAAAGCGGTTGGGTTGTTCCGAAGTTGAGGCAGGTTGCCTCAAGATCCGGATGGACGATCCCAAGCCCATATTTTTCGACAGCCATATGCACACTCCTCTGTGCAAGCATGCGGAAGGTCATCCGGCAGAATATATGGAGCGAGGCATTGAGCAGGGGTTGGCCGGTATCATCATCACCTGTCACAGCCCGATGCCGAACCAGTTTTCCCATCGAGTCAGGATGGCGCCCGAACAGTTCAAAGAGTATCTCAACCTGGTAGAAGACGCTGCTTCTGAGGCTCCCGAAAACTTCGAGGTTCGGCTTGGACTCGAAAGTGACTTCTTCCCGGGAATGGAAGAATGGCTAACCGAACTGCACGACTCCGCTGACTTCCACTACATCCTCGGCTCGGTTCACTGGCACATACCGGAATATCTCGACACCTTTTGGCGGGGAGATCCCGACTCTTTTCGCCGCCAGTATTTCGAACACCTCGCCGAGTCAGCGGAAACCGGACTTTTCGACAGCCTTGCTCACCCTGACCTGATAAAAAACGCCAGTCCGGACGACTGGAATTTTGAAGATATCCAGCCCCACATCGAAGACGCACTCGACCGCATCGCCCGAACAGGCGTCGCCATGGAAATCAATACCTCTGGCCTCAACAAAGCATTCCCTGAAATGAATCCCGGGCCTCAGATGCTGTCACTCATGGCCAAGCGTGACATCCCCGTGGTAATCGGATCCGACTCTCACACTCCTGGACGCGTCGGTGAAAACTTTCCGCTAGCGCTCGATCTACTCGAAGAAGCCGGGTATGACTGCGTTAGTGTCTTTCGTCAGCGCAAACGCAGTGATATCCCAATTAGCCTAGCGAAAAACAGCATCGCTACCACTTGCTGACCCTTTAATGGTTACAGCTTGGATTCAATTTCGCTAATTTCGCGAACAAGCTCGGTCATCTGCTCCACCTCGCGCCGGTAGCCAGCCTCATCATTCTGAAGGTAGAACTCATCGCGGCGCACGCGGCACTGGGCGAGACGACGACGGAGATCGTTCACCTCCAACAAAAGGTGATCCATATAAACCTGGGGATTTTTCTCCGGCATCACGCTGAGCTCCGGGGCTTGAGGCACCTCTACGAGCTGCTCGGGCACCGCCTTAACCGCAAGATTCAATTGCTGGACTGACGTTTCACGAAACTCCTGATCGGCTCTCGCTTCCTTCATCTCGGTGAAACCTTTCATGAAGTATCCCTCAACTGCCGCTAAAGCGCGGTCTACCGGAGGCTCAAAAATCGGAGCCGCCACATAAGCAATCCGGAACACACAGAGGCAGCAAAGGATGGCTGCGGAAGTCTTCAGCGCGCGTTGCTGACCTTCGCTCAACTGAATACCGGAAACCGTAGCGATACGCTCTTTGAGTTTGGGAAACATCTGACGAACCGCCGGCTTAGCTTCGGGTTCATCATCGACTAACTCGAAAATAGACTGGCATTCGCAAACCACCAGATTCTCCTCGTAAAGCCAGCGATAAAAATTCAAGAGCCCCATCGCCGTAAAGCCAGCGGGGAACATCCCATACACCTCACGGGATGCCTGCTCGAAGGTGCGCATTCCATCAAATCGACGCAACACCTCAAGCTGCCATGGACGCAGCAAAAACCGCTGGCTGTCTGTCACCCTTTCGGCGACGACTTGGTCACCGGCTTCCTGAAAGCGCAGAGCTTCCCTCATCCGAAAACGAAGCGGGAAAATCTCAGCAAGATTACCGGGTAATTGAGTGTTCAACTAATATTGATTGTTAAGGATATAAAAATTATAGTATTAACCCGCCATTAGTCCACAAAAAGATTGGATTAACTTGCTAGCTTCGAAGTAAGCAACCACTGCTACCGGGCAAGAATTCCAAGCATTGGCTTAAGCAAACCTCGCTCAATGTGGGGAAACGCCTCGAGCAGCTTGGCAATCTTCCCCGCGATCACCGGAGCCGCATAACTGCTACCCGTCTCGATCTTGGTCTTTCCCCCCAGCCATGGAACTTTGACACGTTCCCCTTTAGCCATAAAGGAGACCATCTGGCTGTCAGCCGAATAAAACTCGCCCTCGCCGCAGTCGATCCCCTTCACCCCAAAAACGGAGGGAAAATAAGCAGGCCATTCGCGGATTCCCGAATCGACATTGCTGCAAGCAGCGACCACCTGAACGCCCGCGAGATAGGCCTCGTCGATCCAGTCCTTGTAGTCCATCACATACCTGGCTTGTCCCCTGCAGCCAAAGCTGCAGTTTATCACTTGGTATCCACGCGCAATAGCCTGGTTAACGCACTCTGCGATCACAAAGTTCCTCGCGTGGTTGCGACTGTCGAGCGCCCTGAAACTCCCTACCTGAACCCCGGGTGATTCCTTCAGAAGCAGACTGGTAACCGCGGTCCCGTGGCCATAGAGATCATCACCCGGTCTGTCTTCAATACGGATATTGGCCCCATCACAGGAGATTGCGACATCGTCAAGCAATGTCAGGCCTGACAGCGCGGGATGTGATAGATCTACTCCGGAGTCGATAATCGCGACCTTAACACCTTCGCCGCTTCTCCTCTCCAGGGCATTTGCCGCCGACTGCAGATCAGGCCATCGCTCAGACTTATCAACCTGCATCACTCAATCCGAGCACCGACGATTGCAGCGTTTCATTAATCAATCGCTCGACGATATTCACGACCCGGGACAGGGCCGATACGTCATCAGAACTAAATCCCCGCTTTTTTGTCCCTGAATCAAATTCCTCAAGTTGCACACAGGAGATGACACCGCGGATGCCGCAGGCAAAATAAAACGGAACTGCGATCATAGCCATCGTGTGCTTCTCAATTTTTTTATCGAGGGTGTCGTCATGACCGTGACTCCTCCCGATGTCGTTCTCACAATAGGGCTGCTGCTGGACAAATACCATCGAGATAATACCAGCTCCGACTGGCTGCTCGAAGCCGACCAATGACGCGGCGTCCTCTCCCGAATTGTAGACCGCAACAAGGTTTTTTTCATCCTTGTCGGCAAGCCACACGCTACCTTCACATCCACCAACTTCGAGAAATGCTTCCCGTAAAAGAGAAATACAAACATGATCAAGCACACCAACGATTTCCATCGGAGTGCTTGATTTGATCCAGTTTTCCAGATGCTCTTCGAGGTCGCTACCCAATCGGGCAAGTTCCGGATCTCGAAGTATTTTCGCTCGCGACCTTATCATAAAAGTAATTTACGTCGCTAACCCTGCGACTTCAGCCGTTTCACCAGTTCGTGAAGAGCTTTTTCGTTACCGAGTATTTCAGGCAGGAGAGAATCGCGTTCTTCAGCGCTCAACTTGCCCTCTGCAAACTTTTCTATCATAGCGGCATGTTCATCGGAAAGCGGAGCGGACGCGTGTCCTGAGACTTCGGGCCCCAAGGTTTCCAAGAACTGGGCAAGAACAGAGAATTCGTCATTCATTTTCATATCGGAGAGATAACTTCTAACTTCGCGAGTGGGACGCATTACCTCCGCTGCTTATGCAAAATAGATGAATCTTTTTGCTAAACAAGCGATCTATCTCCAAGCGAGCAGACGGAAAAAGCATTTTGTATGATTTTTATGGTTTTTATATTGACGACCAAATCGTGTCTGTCTACTCTTGCCTACAAGCATCGTTCATTATGATTGATGTTTTGTGTTGAAGGGTTATAAGGCGGCGCTGGCAATTGGCTAGTGCCGCCTTTTCTTTTCCTGTTTAATCCTTCCTCTCCGGACCGCCTCCGCAGAATCGATTCTCCCCGAAGCCTGGCACTCTCACGAACAGAAGCACCTGAGCACAAAAACGGCCCGGCACCCAGACTCTCATCCGTTGCACCGGGCCGCCCCGTTCCGCACAAATTTTTGTGGTTTTGATGGATCTTACCTGATCCCCTGCCCCACTCGGCAGCTACGCAGAGTGTAGCATATACAACACTAACATGACACCGAATCGACAATACTCAACTAAAATGTGAGAAAAACGTCTATTTTTGCGACTAATTTTTAAAAATAACGAAAATCTTCGGACCAGCTATTCCAATTCCAAACTGCGTTCAATTGGGATTCTTTTCGAAATTCGGAAAAAACAACCGATGGCCCCGAAATTTCACTCGACACTCCGTCGCAAACCCTCAATATACAGCTGTGTTTATCATTCTTGAGAATTAAATTCTTAGGATCGAGAAACTTACCGCAAGCACTCAACCATCATTGCCCAAAATGCGCCTGAAATCTCTTGAGATTCACGGATTCAAATCTTTTGCCGATAAAACCAAGCTGGAGTTCCACGAAGGAGTCACCGGTATCGTTGGTCCAAATGGATGCGGTAAATCAAACATCGTTGATTCGATGCGTTGGGTTTTGGGTGAGACCTCCGCCAAAGCCTTACGTGGTGGGGAAATGGCAGACGTCATTTTCAACGGTACTGACCGTCGGTCGCCCCTCGGGATGGCTGAGGTGACTCTGACCCTTTCTGGATGCTCCGGAATCCTCGACACCGACTACGACGAGGTTTCCCTTGGTCGACGCGTCTTCCGGGACGGTAAAGGTGAATACCTCATCAACAAGCAGCCCTGCCGCCTTAAAGATATTCATGGTTTATTGATGGACACCGGTATTGGTCGCTCCAGTTACTCCATCATGGAACAGGGCAAAATCGATATGCTTCTGAGCTCAAAGCCAGAAGATCGACGCGCCGTCTTTGAAGAAGCAGCCGGTATCACGAAATACAAAACGCAAAAGAAAGAGGCGCTTCGCAAACTTGACTACACCGAAGCCAACCTAGTCCGCATCCGGGATGTTATCGCCGAGAACGAACGTCAGATTCGTTCTCTCTCCCGCCAAGCCTCAAAAGCAAAGCGGTTCCAGACTTTCTTCCAGGATGTCAAAACCCTGGAGCTTCACCTTAGCCACAAACAATGGCGTGAAATCCGGGCGGAGAAAGCAGAGCTCAACACTTCGATCAAGAACCTCAGACTGCAGCAAGATGCGATCGAAGATGCGATCGAAAAGCGCCAGGCGCAAATGGCCGCAGCCCGCGTGGAATACCAGGAAATCGAAACCCGCCTGAGCGATTTGCAGGTTGAACTGGGGCGGCTTGAAAACGAAATCTCCAACGCGAACAGCCGAATCGAATTCAACGGCGAGCGAACTCATGAATTAAGTGTGCTCATCAAGAAAAACGCGAATGACATCGAGGAGGCCTCTGAAAAACGTGAGAAACAGCAGGCTGACATCGAGGGCGCAGACCGCCAGCTTCAGGCCGTTGAAGAGCGTATCGGATCTGAGCAAAGCAAAGTTGAGGAACAGGAGAGCGCCACGCGAGAAGCTCGTGACGCGCGCGAAAGACTCAACCAAAAACTTCGTGAGCTCGAAGGGGAACGTAGTTCTCTCAAAAGCCGAATCGCCAGTCTCGAAGCTGGAATCGAAACCAATCAGCGCCAGACCGAATCAGATCGCCAGCGCTCGCATCAACTTTCCGACGAAATCTCCCGCCTTCGCGATGACCAAGGCGCCCGGAACGAGGATTCCAGCCAACTCAAGCAGCGCATCGGCGAACATCAGTCATCTATTGAAGACTACGAGGATAACCTCGCCGCGATGGAACAGAAATACCACCTGGCTAAGCGTGCGGCCAACGACATGCAGAATGATCTTGCCAGCCTGCATAAACTTCATGCGGAAAAGAAATCCCGCCTCGAAGTCCTTGAACAACTAATTACCAGTGGCGAAGGATTTGAAAAGGGTACTCAGGAAGTGCTGAAGGGCCTCGATGACCCTGATTACTTTGGCGATAAAGTTCGCAGCCCGCTTTCCAACCGGATCCAGGTGGACACCGAATACGCGGAGGCGATTGAAGCTGCGCTCGGCCGTCGGCTTCAGGCAGTCGTTGTTTCCGATGTTGAAGTCGCCGAAAAAGTCGTTTCCAAATTGCGCAAAGGAAAGCTTGGTCAGGCATCATTGATTGCCGAGGGGCACCTCAAGAAAGGATCACTCCCAAACCCGGGGAGCCCTCCTCTCGGCGCCATCAGTTGGGCCGTGGACAAAGTGACTGCCACTTCCGACGTGCAGCCTCTGATCGCCCAACTGCTTTCCAATGTTCTCCTCGCCCTGGATCTTAACACGGCTCTCCGCCTTCGTGAAAAGCACTCTGACAAAGCAATCGCTACCCTGGAAGGCGAATTTATTACTGCCGAGGGCATCATTCACGGTGGTCAGACCGGAGACGAATCTGTTTCCGTTCTGAAGATGCAGACTGAGATCCGCGAGTTGAGCCGCATCGAAGATTCTCTCGCTGCCGAAATCGAAGCTCGTCAAGATCGACGGGACGACCTCATCGAACGCGTCGATAAATTCGAAGACCTACTGTCGCAGGCGCGCGAACGCCTCCAGCAACGACGAGTCACGACTTCCACGCTCGAAGGCAAGCTTGCATTGATCGAGCGCGACCTGAACCAACTGCACAACAAGATCGAAAGCCTTGAGTGGGAGCAGAAAGAAGTCGAAGAGCGCCGGGCTAAGATTACCAACACGCTTAACGAGAATATCAAAGAACGTGACGAAGCATCATCCAGAATCGAACAGTTAACCGATGAAACTGACGAAGCTTCACGCCTTCTCGAAGAAGCCAGGATTCGCGAAGAGGAACTGGCCGAGCAGGTCACCGAAGCCCGCACCTCCCTCGCCGTTGAACAGGGCACCCGGCAGAACCTGACAGAGCAACGTGAGCCGATGATCGCCCGCCTCAATGAACTCAACGAATTAATCGAACGCTGCCAACAGGAGACAGCCAACTACCGCGAGAGGATCGAGCATTCCAACTTCGAAACTGAGACACTTCAGGCGAAAATCCAGAACTGGCAAACCGAAACAGAGACCTCACGCGAAGAGCAGACCGGCATTCTCGTAGAGAAAAACAGCTACTCGGCTCGCATCGAGGAAGGCGAAGATGAACTCACTCAAAAGAGACGTGAAGTGCAGCATGTTGCCGAGCAACGTGGCAAAGAAGAGGTCAAGACGGCCCAGATCGACATCAATCTTCAAAACATCGAGCGAAATTGCCGGGATCGCTATCGCACCGAACTCGAATTATTCGAACCTGACAGCCATGCTCTTCTCACTGTGATCGACGAACGGGTCAAGAATCCACGCGGCCTCAAGCTGACCACCCTGGAAAAATTGGATGAGGAAGTTCAGGAAACACTGGAAGCGACTGGCGGAGGAGCTAAACCTGTCGACAATGAAGCTGAGGAGATTGAAATCGACGATCCCGCAGAGCCAAACTGGGATCTCGTCGAAGAAATCGTTACCCAGCTGCGAACCAAGCTCGACTCGATGGGCCCTGTCAATATCGATGCCATCGAGGAGTTCGACGAACTCGAGGAGCACTATAAGTTCAACGTCCAGCAACTCGAAGATCTCGAGAACTCCAAGGAAGAACTGCTGCGGATGATTGCGCGTATTAATCGCGATACTCGAAAGATGTTCTCGGAAACCTTCGAGCAGATTCGGAAAAACTTCCGTGATATGTTCAAGGAACTCTTTGGAGAGAAAGCCAAAGCAGACCTGCTTCTCATGGATGATGGCGATCCGCTGGAGTCCGGCATCGACATCATCGCCAAGCCTCCCGGTAAGAAGTTGCAGTCGATCAGCCTACTATCAGGTGGTGAGCGTTCCATGACGGCTGTTGCGCTCCTCTTCGGAATCTACATGGTCAAGCCCTCCCCCTTCTGTGTTCTGGATGAGTTGGATGCGCCGCTTGATGAAGCCAACATTGGCCGCTTCCTGAGGGTATTGGATCGCTTCATTGGTGACAGCCAATTCGTCATTGTAACGCACTCGAAACGAACCATGTCACGAGCCGATGTGATGTATGGAGTTTCGATGGAAGAGTTTGGTGTCTCCAAGACTGTTGGCGTGACTTTCTCCAAGGCCGATAAGGCGAAGGGCCTTAAACAAGCCGGAATCGGCGGATAGCGATCCAGACGCAGTGAGGCCAAAAAACAGGTTGAGGGCGACACCCGGATTGCTCAACTTGTTCTACTGTGTTTAAGACTCTACAGATTCTTTTCGTTGTGCTGCTGCTCTCACACAGCGGCGCGGTTCGAGGCACCGAGTCTTCTCTTCACGAGAAAGACGGCCTAACCGTTCAGTTAGTCACAGCGATCACCGAGATCGCCCCGGGTGAGCCGTTCCTTGTCGGACTTATCCTCGACACTGAGGAGGGTTATCACACCTATTGGAAAGGCCCCGGTATCGTCGGAGTTGCCACGAACCTCGAATGGACCCTGCCGGAAGGCTTCAGTGCCGGCGAAATCGTCTGGCCAGCTCCCGAGCGAGTCGATATGCTCGGGATTAATGCTCATGGCTACAATGACAGGGTATGTCTTCTCACAGAAATACAGGTTCCAGAGACCATTAATTCCGAGAGCGTCACACTCGAAGCAAAAGCATCCTGGATGTGTTGCGCCACCACTTGTTACCCGGGATTCTCCGATCTGAAACTCACCCTGCCAGTGAATCAATCGGAAACACCAAAACCAAAAGAAGCGCGATACACCGCTCTTTTTCGGGAATCGCTCGATTCCGTACCTCCGGCAGCACCTGACGGCTGGACAATTTTCGCGAAGATTGTTACGGCTGAAATCATCGAACTTGAAGTGGGTATTCCTGAACTAGAAAGCATGACGGTTGAAGAGGTCTACTTCTTCGCCTACGATTTGCAGATCAACTCAGGGGAACCTCAAGTTGTAACCCTGACAGGCAAATCAACACCTAAACTGACATTTACACTCAAACGCTCTGATTTCGCTCCCAACGCTCCTGAGGAACTCGCCGGGGTCATCTACCATCCCGAAGGATGGCCGGAGCTGAATTCGAGACATGCCGAAGTCTCTTTTGCCTGGCCAACAGGCACCTTTCAGAAATGAGCCGCAATAAGAAAGACGCCCTCTTACCCGGAGAAAGATGTGATTCCAAATGGTGTGCTGTGCGCAATTCAGGCATCCACGGACGAGGATTGTTCGCCACTCGAAAAATCCCTGCCGAGACCTACATCATCGAATACAAAGGCGACCGTATCAGCAAGGATGAATCCAATGAGCGTGGTTGGGCCCAGATGGATCGCGCCAAAGAAACCGGGGATGCTGCCGTTTACATTTTCACACTAAATGACGAGTGGGATATTGACGGTAATGTCCCCAGAAATGCAGCTCGGCTGATTAACCACAGCTGTGACCCGAACTGTGAAGCTTTTATCGAAGACGACCACATCTGGATTGCCGCTCTTCGTAAGATTGAAAAAGGCGAAGAGCTCTTCTTTAACTATGGATTCGACCTCGAAAACTACGAAGAGCATCCCTGCTACTGCGGAACAGGCAACTGCATCGGCTACATCGCAGGCGAAGATTTCTGGCCTGAGCTGAAGCGCAAACTGGCCGCAAAAAAAGCAGCGAAAACGCGCAAAAAGAAAAAGAAAAAGAAAGAGAAAAAGGCGTGATACCGGCCTGCTCTTTACGCCGAAAAGGGACTTCGGTCAGAGACGCTCAGATAGAAAAGCAATACCGCAGACTCCGTGATGAAAACAGGGAGGGCTTTCATGATAATGTCTTATCCCGTCAGAATGGCAGATATTGACAACGTCCAAGACATAACGGCCATTTTTTGTTGCAGCTTCGCTTCTTCCTCAGCAAATCAGGGCAGTCGCAGACTCTGCCCGGAACGAATCGAGTCACTTGTTAACCCGTTGACTCGCTTCAGCTCGCTAACCGAGGTGTTGTAGCGGCGGGAGATAGAATAAAGGGTCTCCCCTGACTTCACGCGGTGATAGGAGGAAGTGTTGAGAGCGGCAGCGGTAAGCGTGTCCGAAGTGGAATAACCAGCCGACGCAGAAGATCCCCCGGCTCCGCTTTGGGGAGCTGAAGTAATAGAGTTGACCGGTCGCAGAGCCGCAGGCGCAGGCGGCGACACCGGAGCAATGGCCCCCGAAACCCTGGCAACCTCTGCCACCTCTGATGCCATCACTGGCTCAGGATCTGGCATATCGTAGGAGGAACGGGTCCGACCCTGCTCCTTATTTTTCACCCAGTCCTTACGATAGTTGCCCGCGTCGTCGAAGGGATAGTCCTCTTTTTTCATTCCGTGGCCGTCAGGAGTCTTCAGTGTTGTCGGGTCGTATTCGATATCCTGATAGCTGCCTCCGACACTCCGACACTGAGTCATGGATAGTGGCGCTAAAATTGCCAGAGCAAAGGCGAGAACAATTCTCTGCTTCGACGAATTCTTGGTGCGCTCATTCATAGTCTCAATCGTTTTACTCCGCCCTAAACTCTATACGGCTCAGCAACAGACTTCTTAAATTACTTCATAATTCTAAATATTAAAGAAACTATAATCACCTTAAACCGTCCATTTCCCCTCCCTTCCAACCGCTGTTCGCTCAAACATCGTTGGTGGCGCTTGGAGCCTTCTCACGCTACCTCCCCACCCACCCTTGGCACCACATCAATCAACTGCCGGCGCTGGGAGTTCACCAGATCAATCAGGTTGTGTTTACCGAGATCGCTGAGGGCTTCTTTCGCAGCCGCCTGACTCGGCTGCCCCTGGTAAACCTCGGTCGCATTGATTCTGTCTGCCTCACCGTGACCACTTTGATCTGTCTTTTCTCCACATGGATACTTCCATTGATTTTCAAAAGAGGACGAGACCGGCTCGCGGGGCCGATCAACCGAAGGGTAGGAATTCATCCGGGAGCGGCGCTTCGAAGGTCAGTCTCTCCATGCTGACGGGATGGTTGAAAGAAAGCTGGCAGGCATGCAGCATCAGTCTCGCCACCTTCACCCTCTGCCGTTTGGGTTGCCCATAGATTGGATCTCCCAAAATCGGGCAATAGAGACATTCCTTGAGGTGCACTCGAATCTGATGGGTTCTTCCCGTATGAATCACGCACTCCACAGATGCCCAGTTGCTGTGCTCATCCTGATTCAAAACTCGAAAATCGGTAATGGCCTCCTTACCTGCAGGAGGTTCCAACACGGCCATTTTCTGACGGCTGACCGGATGCCGCCCAATATGAGTCTTTAGAGTTCCCCCCATCTCAGCCGGGACGCCATGGGTCACTGCCCGATAGATCTTTCCGGTCTCGCGGCCCGAAAACTGAGCCACCAGCGAATGATAGGCAACATCGCCCTTTGCCACTACCATGCAGCCCGAAGTATCTTTATCGAGGCGGTGAACGATCCCGGGACGATCCTCTCCTGCCAGCTTGCTAAGTCGACCATCACAATGATGCAAAAGTGCGTTCACTAGGGTGCCATCAAGATTTCCGGACGCGGGGTGAACGACAAGACCGTGTGGTTTATTGACCACTATGATGTCCTTATCCTCGAACAACACGTCGACATCAATGGGTTCCGCCTCAAGCTCTGTGGGACATACCTTCGGAATTAAAACATCGATATGTTCCCCGGCAGCAACTGCGTGTCTCGGCTTGACCGACCTTCCCTCGACGAGAATTGCACCTTCCTTGATCCAAGACTGCAAAACCGCTCGGGATACCTCAACACCAATCACGGCGAGAGCCTCGGGAAGGAACCGGTCCAACCGATCACCGCTACGATCCGGCGGAACAACTATCTCGAGTTCGTCCGAATCGCTTTTCTCTTCGCTATCACTCACGTCGCCACTCTAACGCCATGACCGAGGTCATCTCAAATCTCTATTCTCTGTTCGACCTGCTTTGTTCTTTCGGGCCCTCCCCCCCTTAGACGGGGTGAGGGCCAATTGAGCTTTTTGTGGCCAATTTTGCTCACGATGTTTTCGGCGAATTGCCGATCAAAGGTCCAAGCCTGCAGCACAAAGTTTCTGGAAATCCTCCCACTCCAGCTCAAGGCCGGCGTCCGATTCGTTGATGAACTGCATCGTCTGCGATGCGATCTGTTCCCGTGCACTGGTTAGAGAACGACTCACACGGGTTTGGTCACATTGCCACATCCTCGCAATGACGGCCTGGCTAACGCCGTGGAGGTAGGAGAGTTTGAGCATGAGTAGAACACCGGGATCCAGCGAGTCGAACGCTGACTTGATCGCTTTGCCCATCAACTCGGAAAGATCTTCGTCGAGAAGATCCTCCTCAAGAGGAGCACCCTCAACACGGTCAAACTGGTCGACTCCTTTTTGTTCGTCATCTTCGTAGACGGGTAAGTCACCGCGAAACTTATCGCGGCGCTTGATATCCAACCAGCGATTCCAGGTGATTCGGATCATCCAAGTAGACAGCGAGGAGCGGCCCTCAAATTTTTCCAGCAGAGGTCGCGTCTCCCCTTTCTTTCCGGCCCCGAAACATTCGGCGATCACATCCGCCACCAAATCCTGCGCCTCGACCTTATTTAGCCCCCGTGACATCATGACACGTTCCAGCATCGGCTGGTATTCCCCCTGAAACGCACGCACCGCCCCATCATCCCCACCCACAGCACGATCGACCAAGTCAAGATCGGCGGCGTGTTTCAGTGGTTTGATTTCGGTCGTCGATTCACTCATAAAGTCGAAATGCTAATAGCAGTTTACAGGGGCCAATCAAACAGAACACGAGGATCGCAATCGAGCTAATTTTAGCAGAATTTACGGACCCAGGATCAGTTTTACATCAACGTCGCCGGATTGGTCACTCCACTGCGGTCATCCTCGATCACAATTCCATCCTGAAGATGCACTCTGCGGTCCACCCGATCGAGCAGGCGGTCATCATGGGTCGAGAAAAGGAAGGCAGCTCCCCGTTCCCGATTGATGCGTCTCATCAAATCGATAATCAAATTCGCGTTCTTAGTGTCGAGATTGGCTGTGGGCTCGTCAGCTAACACCAACAGTGGGTCAGTTACCAGGGCGCGGGCAATCGCAACGCGCTGTTGCTGTCCCCCACTCATCTTTACAGGGCGGTGCCCCATGCGGTCACCGAGGTCGACTTCATTGAGCAGAGCCTCCGCCCGCTCCTGTGCTTCATTTTTTGAAACACCGGTGACCTGAAGTGGCAGCATCACATTTTCCAAAGCCGTCAGGACCGGGATCAGGTTGAAATTCTGAAACACAAATCCAATCGAAGAATTCCTCAAATCACTGCGTTCGGCGTCGCTCAGCCCGTTAGCCGGTGTCCCCTCGATCAAAACTTCCCCTGAAGTCGGCGAATCCAGTAAACCGATCAGGTTACAAAGCGTCGACTTTCCGGAACCTGACGGCCCCCAAACCGCGATAAACTCCCGCTCCTCAATTTCAAGACAGACTTCATGGAGTGCCGTGACTTCGGTGTCTCCAAAATGATATGTCTTCTTGAGCTTTTGGGTTTGAACAACTTTCATACCGGTTCAATGGCAATAACGCTTGAAGTCTAGCCACGTCGCCACAATTTGCACGGGAGAAATGATCGAACGCTATTTCTTGATGTTCTGGGCGGCCTGGCTGCTTCTGCTGCTGCTTGCCACCTCGCGGGTGATCAGCTTCGGAGCCGCCCGCCGCTGGCAGGACCGGAAATGGCGGAACCGAACGCGGAATCAGCAGGATGCGGTGGTGGTAATCCCGGTTAAGGATTTCGATCTCCAAGCCACTCCCCGGTTCTTTGACACGCTCTTCGCTCAGGAATACCGCAGCTATCGCGTGATTGTCACCTTCGAATCTTGGGATGACCCCGTCGCGGAGTGGCTCCTTGAGCACCTCGACCTTTCCGAAGCCGATCCGACCTGGCACCATCCGGATGCTGATGAAGGATTGAAGAATATCACCCTGGTAGCGGCCGGAGTGGCTCATAACGAGGGTCAAAAAGTGCACAACCAGATCGCTGCCTTTCGCCAACTGACCGTCGACGACAAGGTCATTGCATTCGCCGATGCCGATATCGTTTTCAAAACCGACTGGCTGTCCCAACTTCTTGCCCCGATCAACCTGGGCACCCACAAGCTGGCAACCACCTACCGATGGCTGGTTCCTAAGCGGCCTACCCTCGCCAACCAGTTTGCCAGCGTCATTAACGGTTCCATAGCAACGCAGGGAGGCACTGAATTCCTCACCGTGCTCTGGGGAGGCTCCATGGCTCTGAGCCGCGAGGTTTTCGACGAAATCGACGTTCCGAACCTACTGTCGGGTTCACTGAATGATGATCTCCGAATCTCCAAAGCGGCTCGAAAGGCCGGCAATAAGATTGCCTTCATTCGCTCTCTCATTCTCCCTACGCCAATCGACTTCACCTGGCGCAGCTTCTTCGAGTTTGCGAAACGTCAGTACACCCAGGTCAGGTTCTTCAGCCCAATCCTCTACGCGGGCGTGAACATTGTCCTCGGTTTCTACGCTTTGGGAGCGCTGTCACTTATCGTAGCCCTGGCCTACGGCTATTTCTATGCCTGGGTGCCGATTGCTGCCGCCTATGTGATTGACCAGGTTCGCGGCATCGCCAGACAGCAAATCTACCTCTCGCTCTATCCTGAAAACGAAATTCGCCGCAAATTGTTCTCCGCCTGCTGGCTGGAGCATATGCTGACACCAGTTTGGATGCTGATGCACCAGTTGCTTATCTTCAGCACCTGGACACAAGAGCGAATCACCTGGGCGGGTATCCAGTATCAAATTCTCGGAAAGGACAAAACCAAAATCCTCCATCGTCCATCATCCCCAGACGCACTTCCTGTTGGTGTTCCAGGGCTTGCCCTCATCACCGAGATCCACGACCGCAAGCTTGGCACCCGGACTGAGCCAATTGAGACCTCCCTCTCCGAGGAAAGTCAGCCGGGTAAAGCTAAGGCAGGGATACCAGAAACCGCATTCCTCGAACCAGCGACAGAACCTGCTCGACCACTCAAGTCTCCTCCCCCGACCTCCATCGGACCCTTTGCCCATCCAGGGCGCTCTGCTTACGTTTCCGCCCTGGCATCGGCCCCGCGCTACCGCGATTTGCACTTTCCTGTTCCTCAAACCCGGGATTCAGCCGCTGCCTCCCGCATCAATCCGCTCCTACTCCAGGTAGCGATTCCGCGAAGCGCCATCGTCAATTTGACGCGCTACCAAGCTCATCCGGATTTGCCACCGGCAAAGGTGGAGGAGGTAACCGTCAATTCAACCTCAATACCAAGACCCGCAGCTATGCCCGCCGAATTGCTGCCATTTGTAGCCGGGCGATCTCGTGCAGCGACAAGGGCTAACTGCTGCCGCCGTGATCGACGCTTAGGCGCTGCAGTAAAGCGAACTTCCCGCAGCAGTCGCACCTCCCAGGCCAGCGCAGCTTCCCGGACTTCCAATTTAGCCCGACCCGTTGTTCACAAGGCGAGCGGCCGGCCGTCGTAGGTTTGCTTTACGGCCTTCTTTGCTGATTACGAAGCCGAAATGGTCTGGGTGGAACCGCTAACAAAAGCTCTGCGGTTCGCCTTTTCACGCGACGACAATCTCGAAAGAGCTAAAACTGTCACTGATGCCTATCCCGCTGCCGAGATGACCACTCACTTCGGCGGGTTCCCGGGCTGTATCTACAACCAGAGACACTGGGCCCTCGCAAAAACCAAAGACGTTTATGATTGGTGTTTTTCTCAGCGGGCCACGGAATAGCGTCAGGATTCCTGGGCCGGAGACGCCGGCTTCTGGAAGATGCCGGTAGCATTGAGAATCAGGTTCTCGGCCGTCGACTCTTCGGCTACTGTGCCGCTAACCACCAAAGTATCGAGTTCCTTCATTCCACGAACTCCTCCGAGACTTTGCATGACCGGTCGGCCGTCTTCGCCAAGAATCTGGATCGACATTCTCATGCTTTGAATCACGGACGATTCAACGCAGCAGGCATCCCAAGGTGTCTCACACAAATCTCCAGGCACCAAGTCACAGGTTTCGAGGGCCTGATCCGCTAGAACGAACGTGGCGAATCCCTCGGTGAACGGGCTCATCGCGCCGGCTACTTTTCCGATAACGATGATCTCATCACCCGGTTGAGCAGATTTTCTTGCTTCCACCACCGTGATTGAAGACTCAGGTTCTGTCTCATCAAAGACGCCTTCAATGATCGGATTCAAATCCACCGAAGCGGTTTCCTCCGGTTCAGTTCCCCCCCCGCCGCATGAAGAGAGAAGAACGGTTATTGCGCCGAAGCACAACAGTGATATCGAGAATTTCATAGGGTTCATAATGATTTTTGGGTTGGATGTTGAGCAAAAGGATTATTGAGATCTAAGGGCGACTGGCAGCGGAGCCTTCAAGCACCTGATTGCCGGAGGCAGCGCCCCGATCGCACCCAGCATAACACCGGAACCTATTCCAAGCAGGACGATAGGACCAGTCATGGTTAGACGAAACGTGCCGGTAGAAAATGGGACATTAATTCCCTCGAGGAGAAGGTTCCCCGCGAAGGCGGCCAAGAGGGTCCCGATCAAAGTGGCCAGAAGGCTCTCCTGAATCAACGACATCAGCACCGCAACCCGCGAAAAGCCAACTGTCTGAAGCGTGGCCAGTTCCCGGATGCGGGATGAAAAGGCGGCATAAAGCATATTCAAACCTCCGAAGATCGCCCCGGCCGCGACGAGGCCTGCTGTGAGCCAGGTCATTCCTCGGATTGGACCGTAGAATTGCGCCAGCTTGCCGTAGTATTCAGATTCACGAATCGCGACCAATTCAAGGTCGAGACGTTGCTTGGTGAATAGATCAACTTCCGGAAAATCTTCCGACGATTCGAGCCTTACCACGACGCACGAAAGTGTGTCTCTTTGCACCAAGGTCATCAAGTCTGTGCGATCCATCCAGATCTCTGACTCCATCACCGTACCCGGTGCCTCAAAGATTCCGGAGATCGTGAACTCCTGACTCTCGAAAACAAGTTTTCCACCCACTTTCAATGATTCAACGGGCACACCCAATCCATGCCAGGCCAGGCTTCCTAACAGAACCTCTCCTGGTCTAGGAAAAGCCCCTTCCAAAATCCGGACCTCTCGATGCACTTCAAACGCCGCTGGCGTCACACCGCGAAGCAGGCCCTGACTCTTTTCGCCTTCGATGAATACATTTCCCATGTAGTGAACTTCACCACTAACCGAAGGCGCATCGAGTCGCACCTCAATGCCACGCACGCCAGCTGTCACCTGCTCCTCTGCCTGGACCTGCACTTCGCTTCGCTCCACACTTTCCTCGGATCCAGCGCCAACCAGAATCACATTCCGAGGAGCACCACTTGCTCTCAGGACCTGATCCATCCCCCGGTTGAATGATGCCGCAGAAAAGATAAGAAAAACCACGAGAGCAGCCCCTCCGATCTTCTGGATCAATTTCCAGGGATCGCGAATCAAGTTTCTGACTGCGTAGGAGAAGGGCAACATGTCAGGCTGATCTAAGGGAGTTAACAATGGGCTTCCGGGAAGCCACGAAGGCAGGCCAAAGTGAGGCAATCAAACCCAGCCCCACGGCAATACCCAGACCGGCGAATGTCACGTTCAAATCCGGGCGCAAAGCGAGGGTAAGTCCCTCGTTACCCAAGGTGAAACGCTTCAAGTTGAAGAAACTGGCTGCCGCGACGCATCCTGCGATGCCTCCAAGAAATCCCACGATGACACCTTCCCAGAGCATGACAGCCCCAACCGCAGCCCGGGAGAAACCAACCGTCTGAAAAATGGCATTCTCCTTAATGCTTCCCCGAACCACAAGGAGGAGAGCATTTGCCACCAGCGCCAGAACCGCAGCAACAGCGCCGAATCCAAGCCATCGCGTGAAAGAAACCATTTCAATCATGTCTTTGGCGGTTTGAGCGAAGAAAGCTTTTTCCGGTTTTGTGCTGGTTGGAGCCTGGTCAGATTTGAACAGCGCATCGATCGCTGCAGCGACCGCGTCCAGCTTCGATGGATCATCCACCCTGACATTAAACTGAGTGACTGTACCCAGGCCTGTCCTTGAAGACTGCTGCAGAAACGGCAGATGCACATAGGCAACATTATTGTCCTGGGGTTCCGAGGAACGGATAATTCCCGAAACAACCACACGCACCCCCACTGCTTCGAACTGGTCCCCGGGCTTCAGTCCCCGACGAGCGGCAAAATGTTCTCCGAGAAGGGCTCCGTCAGTTCTCCCGGTCCATGCCCTATACGATCCATCGACGATTTTCAGGTCCGGATTGAACGTCTCAAGTTCTTCTGGCGGCACCCCACGAAACGTGATGACATCGAGGCTGGCACCGCAATTGTTCACCACAATCTGAATCGGGATCACTTCGGCAACCCCAGGTATTCTCCGAATGTCAGGTTGATAGTGTTCAGGAAGTTTCGAGGTTGAGGGGCAAAAGCGATTTTCCCGGTAAACGACGAGAGTCGAATCGTCCGCGCCGGATCTGGTTGCGACGCGCAGAGAGGACTGCATCGTTTCCACTGCGGTGAATAGAAACATTCCGGCGGCCACTCCAGCTATGGTAAGCAAGCTGCGAACGCGATGGCGAATCACCTGCTTGAACGCCAGCCCCGCTAAATGAATCACCTTTCTCATACCGCCGCTACCTCCTTGCTTCCAACCAACTGACCCTTCTCGAGGTGTAGTATGCGATCAGCCGCACTCGCCGCCTTGGCATCGTGAGTTACCATCACGATTGTTTTGTTGTGAACTGAGGCGAGTTCACCCAGCAGGCTCATGATCTGGCCAGCGCTTTCACGGTCAAGATCCCCGGTAGGCTCATCTGCCACCAGGAGCTGCGGGTCGGCAACGAGGGCACGCGCTATGGCAACCCGCTGTTCCTGCCCTCCGGACAATTCGGAGGGGCGATGGTCAGCTCGGTCTGCCAGACCCACTAAGTCCAGAGCCGCGTTCACTTTTTCGCGCCTAGCTGATTTCGACAGTCCCTTCTGAAGAAGCAGTGGCAGCTCGACATTCTCGTAAGCCGAGAGAATCGGAACGAGGTGATAGAGCTGGAAAATATAGCCGCACTCCGTGGCCCGCCACCTAGTGAGCTCTCCCCGCCTCATCCGGCTTATCTCCCGGTCCCCGACCCAGAGTTCGCCGGACGTGGGCTGATCAATCCCGGAGATCAAATTCAAAAGAGTGGTTTTACCCGATCCTGATGGTCCCATCAGGGCGAGAAACTCCCCACGCGGCACATCGAGTGTCAATTTCTCCAGCGGAATCACTTCGATCCTGCCTTTTCGATAGACCTTGGTCAGATCACGACAACGAATCAGAGGTTGCTCACTCATCGTTTCCTCCTTTTGCGATCGGCTTCACTTTGCTTCCGACCTCCAACTCACCGGGAGGCCCAACGACGACACGGTCCCCGGGACGGATGTCACCGGTTGCCAAAACGAAACCGTCTTTAGATTCGTTCGAAAGCACGACGGTGCGCTTCTCGATCCTCGCCCCCGAGTCATCAATCGCCCAGAGCTCCGCCTCCACTCCATTTCGATTAATCAGCGATGCTTCCGGAACGAAAATTGAAATCCTGCCAATCTCTCCAGCTGCACCATCGTTTGATGAACCGTCCGGCTCCACTCCGGAAGCCAGGAACTCGGCTCGGCAAAGCATATCCGGACGCAATCGATGGTCAGGATCCTCAACTTTGACCTTGGCCTGCAGCGTATTCCGCTGCAGATCCGCCTCGCCTACAATCCGCGTCACACTACCATTGAAAACCCGGTCTGGCAGAAAGTTCGAACGCAGACGTACCGCCTGCCCCACGTTGAGTTGTGCGGCCTCCTCAAGAGGAACATCGATACGGACCTGCAGCTCACCTGGCTGATACAGAATCGCGACGGTTGCTGAATCAGGATCATCCATATCGAGCATTCGTTTCTGTCCCGGAACTGCCAGTAGTCTCAACACCACCCCGTCGATGGGGGAAGTGATATTCGTTCGCTCAAGCGCGAGGCGACGCCGTTTCACCTCGACTTCCGCACGAAGAATTTTCGCCTCAAATTCCTTCCTCGTTGCCTCGAGGCTCTCCAGGTCACTTTCCAGTTCGACCCGGGAAATCTTCAAGGCATCCACCTCACTCTCGTGAGTTTCCAACTGGAGTTTGGCAAGTGTCAGGGCCTCTTCAGAAATTGCCCCGGCCTTGGCGCGCTCCAATCGTTTCAAGCGATCCTCAAGCTCAAGGCATCTCTTTCCGCCGGCCTCCACCTTTTTATCCAGGGTCACAATTCGCGCCGCTCCGGCCTTGATGGCCGACTCATGCGCCTTTGCCTGCGCTTTCAATGAGGTGAGGTCGCTTTCCGCCGTCTCCAGATCCAATTCAAAGTCTTCACTGATGAGTTCTGCCAGGATTTGTCCTTGTTTGACCACTTCTCCCTCCAGTATGCCGACACGTTCCACCACTCCGTTCACCAGGGCGGTCGCTTTAATAGGTAGAGGATCCGGTTCAATCCAGCCAGATGCCTGGAACAGCGTACCCGCCCCCCAAGGATCACTGGCCGGATTCCCTTCAGAAACTTGCCCGGTTAAAGGCTGGTCCACGGAACGTTTCAGCGTGACGACCGATTCCACCTCGACTGGGATCGATCTTTCAAGACGGTCGCCAAACAGGATCCAGGAGAGGCAGAGGAAGCCAAGCAGAAGAAGCCAGGGAACAACCGTCGCCAGCCTTCGCTGAGAGAGAGCTGCCTTTTGAGTTTCGGGCCCCTCACTTCCGGGACCTATAATGGAGTCTAAAGATGATGTTTTCATTTGGATTCGAAGTTTCGTCGTCGAGTAACGGTGCCACCGGAAAACAGGCGGCGACCGGGCAGGGCTCCGCGTCGGGAGCATTCACGGGACAACGTCGAATCAAATGAGGTAACTCTGCATGAAGGCGAGCAAAGCACGGCCGGCCGGCAAGGGCGGATCCGGTCCGGAAAAATCCCGGTGGAAGGGATCTCCCAGCAAAGGAGACAAGTCGGAAGTCGCAGGTGGCTCAACCTCGCCAATCAGGGGCACATTAATCGGTTCAGCCTGAGAAGTCAGAGTAAACTGCGTACCGCTATCGGGGACCTCGATGCAGCAATCCATCGGAGCAAAGTCGCAACAATGGCTTTCAACGGTCGAACAACAACTTGAAGCTGGATCGAGACAGATGGAAAACGATGAAGCTCCCTGAACTTGGAATGCCAGGAGCGTCAGAATACACAGGAAAAGGCCTGTAAGTCGCTTCACCATTAGCCACAAAGCTACGGCGAAGCCGAAGAACTGTCAAATAGCACCCCTGCGCAGGATCAGCTTCCGGTAGCATAGTAGTGCTTCACCAGGGCAGATTGAACGGCCAGAGCTTCGTCGCCACTTCAGGTTGCGCATGACCATGTCGCCCCAGGCGGCAACCGAATCGCCGGGTTTGGCGAGGCCCTGGTAGCTGCGATTCATCACGAACCGGTTCGCGGAAAGCCGGAGCAGCATTCCCTCCCCGTCAGGAATGACAGCGACCGGAAGATTCCCTTCTCTCCATACCATTTTCGACGGCAAAGGAAGGGGCCGTTAGTGGACGTTACCACAGCTTTCCCGGTCTGGTTACCTCCGGCCTTTTTTAGCTTTACTGGTGCTTTAGGTTTCTATCCTGAAACCTGAGACTGTTTTTGCTGGGGCGGCGGTAAATCCTTCGGTCGATTGAGCAGTGCAATCACAATGATCAAGACAATCAGAACGCTAGCGACAACAAGCGCAATAATAAAACCCTTCGCAGGCGACTCGGGCTGCTTGGCCCGCTGAACCGGTAGGCGAACCGGCGGCGTCGGGACAGCTTTTTTCGCAGGCACTGATGCCGCTGCTGTTTTGCCAGGCACCACCATCTTCGGCCCTTTGGAGGATCTCGACTTTTCCGGTGAAGGCGTTGTCAGAATCTTCGGTTTAGACGATTCCACCACCTTAGCCACAGGTATCGCCTCCTCACCCGGAGGAAGGACATCATCGACCGGTGCCGGAGTCGTCGGGGCCAACTCGCCTGTGGCGATTGGTGACGCTAATGCTTTGGAAGTTCCTTCCCGCGACTTTAAAGTTTTCTTGTCTTCGCCCCCGCTGAGAGCCTGCTGGAGGTCCTCATACGCATCAGCGGCGTCCCGAGGGCGATCCTCGACTTCGCGGGAAATCATCCGCATCAACCAGTCCGCGACCGGCTTGGAAACATCGGAGCGCAACTCGCTGATATGAACACACTTGTGCTTCAAATGATTCATCGAGGTTCTCGCGGGATTCTCTCCCGTGAAGGGAGCCTTCTGCGCTAGAGAGTAATAAAGAACGCAGCCGAGGGAATACAGGTCGGTCCTCTGATCCAGTCGCTTGAGCTCCAGTTGTTCAGGAGCGATGTAATCAATCGACCCCAGGAAAGACCCCTTCTGATCCAGGGTTTGCAAAGAGGGTTGCTGGCTGAACTTCGCCAAACCAAAGTCGAGAATCTTAACGAGAAAGCGTTCTGAAGGCGTCGTCGTCAACATGATGTTGCCGGGCTTCAGATCACGATGCAGCAGACTAAGTTCAGAAGCAGCAATAAGGGGCTCAAGACACTGAGGTGCCACATCTTTGAAATCCTCCCAAGATAGAGCACCCTTCTCCATCACCGCGTGAAGATCTTCGCCTTCGATCATTTCCATGACAACGAAAGGACCGTCCTTGTCCTCTTCCATCGCATAGATCGTCACAATGTTGGGGTGCTGAAAACGTGCCAGAGCTGCGGCTTCTCGTTCGATTAAATTTCCGGCATTCTCGTTGAGATTCGTTTCCTCAACCGGCAGGAGACGCTTTATCGCGACGTCGCGGCCCATCACGGTATCGTAAGCCCGATAGACCGCACTCATCCCTCCACGGCCAATTCTTTCTCTAATTTCGTAGCGATCGGACATGTTCAGGAAATGGGGCCTGCATCAGTGATACAGGCCCCATTTCCATACCCATAACGAGGGCTGAGTTCAATGATCAATCGCACGAGACACGCATCGACGGGCCATAGAAAAATCGCTAATCAAAAACACCTGATTAAAATGGTGTCGCGGTCATGAAAATCTCCCCAACATTCGTTTTCATCGCTCTGTCAGTGGCGTCCTCAGCGTTCACTGATCCTGCCTTGCTCCTTGAAAAATACATTGACCGGGATGAACTTGGAAAGGAATGGACGCTCTTTGGCGGGGCCTGCGGACTGGTTAAAACACAAGCGAAGTAAACGATAAAAAACCTAACGTCGTCTTTCGGTTATCCGGCGATACCATACAAGTCGACAACTTCCAAATAACAGCCATAGAGAAACAAGGCAGCCTGCGAACTGATAATGGCCGAAATCCTGCTCTGCTGTTACCGAAAAGAAAACCCAGGTATTGCTGATGTCATCAATCTCCCCCCATTCCCCTCTACTTGGCGCCATCGAGGCTGGCGGTACCAAGTATGTCTGTGCCGTTGGCTACGATCCGGAAAAGCCGATCGCGGAAGTCCGTTTTCCCACCCGCAATCCGGAAGACACCTTGTCCGAGGCCATTGCTTTCTTTGAAGCCCGCTCCTCTGAACTTGGCCCTCTTGCTGCCATGGGCATCGGAACTTTTGGACCGGCGGTTATTGACCCCACTTCACCCGAATACGGTTCTATCCTGACTACGCCGAAGGCGGGTTGGAAAGGATTTAACGTCGTCTCGGCGATTCGCTCCGCGCTGAGAGCGGATCTCCCTGTCAGTTTTGATACCGATGTGAACGCTGCGGTGCTCAGCGAAGCAGCTTATGGCGCCGCCAAGGGTAAGCGCTACGTTGCCTACATCACAGTTGGAACAGGCATCGGTGCCGCTTACCTGCACGACGGCAAGCTGCTCCACGGCCGGCAACACCCCGAGGTTGGGCACATCCCGATTCCTGACTTTGACACGGCCTTCGGCAAAGACACCAATCGCTGCGATTTTCACGACTCCTGTTTTGAGGGGCGTGCTGCCGGCCCGGCTATTGAAGAACGCTGGGGGATTCCCGGTCACGAGCTCTCTGACTCACACGAAGCCTGGAACCTCGAAGCTGCCTACCTTGCGGCCGGTTGCGTGACTCTCACCGCGACCTGGTCACCGGACATCATCATACTTGGCGGCGGCGTTTCACAGAAACCAGGGCTACTCAAAAAAGTGAGAGAGGAATTCGAGAAACAGGCGGGCGGATACTGGTCACTTCCCCCCATGGAAGAATATCTCACCAAGCCCCAACTCGATCAGGATGCGGGGATCATCGGATCCCTTATGATGGCTCAACAAGCCCTCGACCGCCCTCAGCCCTAGCTGAGAACGGTGAGGCGCCCGGTCGAGTCACCTATCCGCTCTTCCTGCATACCAACGCGGTCCATCATGCTGAGGAACAGGTTAGTCATCGGAGTCTCAATAGGTGCGACGAGGTGACTACCGGTTTGAATCCTGCCTCCCGCTTGTCCCACTTGAATGATCGGCAGTCGATAGTGCTGGTGACGATCAGGGTCCTCGAGACCGCTTCCCCAGACTACCTGTGAGTTGTAGAGCAGGCTGTTTCCGTCGGGATCTTTCTTCGACTGCATTTGCTCAATGAAGTAAGCAAACTGCCGAGAGTAAAACAGATCGATCTTCGCGAGCTTTTCGAGCTTTTGGGCGTCACGTTGGTGGTGAGAGAGGTAGTGGTGGCCTTCCGGGACCCCGATCTCACGGAAGCTTTGGTCACTGCCGTCGTGGGAGAGCAGGAAACTGGCGACGCGGGTCGAATCAGTCTCGAAGGCCATCACCATCATGTCCATCATCAAACGGACGCGGTCTTCAAAGGCATCCGGAACCACCTCGGGAGCTGGAACGCCAGGATCTTCGGGGAGTCCAAATTTCTCGGCCCTTTCAATACGACGCTCGATCTCGCGCACCCCGGTCATGTATTCATCCAGCTTGAGCTGATCGTTGCGTCCCAGCTGACGGTTCATCGCCTTAGCGTCCTCCATCACGAAATCGAGGATGGACCGCTGCTGCTGGTTCCTTGCTGCGAAACTCTTTTTCCGTTCTTCACGTGAGCCGGCTCCGAAAAGTCGCTCAAAAACATGTCGGGGATTCGATTCCGGAGTCATCGGCGTAGTCGCCGAACGCCAGGAAAGGTTGTATTGGTAGGCACAGGAATACCCCGAATCACAAACACCGCTCTTGCGCACTGGATCGCAGGAAAGCTCGAGAGAGGAAAAGCGGGTCAGATCGCCAATTTGATTCGCAATCACCTGATCGACAGAAATTCCAAGCTTAATGTCGGCACCTGCTGTTTTCCGTGGGCGCACTCCAGTGAGGAAACTCGCATTGGCCCTAGCGTGGTCACCACCGCCATCTCCGCCTGATGTTCCGTTCTCGTGCTTGAGATTACTGAAGAGGTTGAACTCCTTTTTGTATTTCGCATAGGGCTCGTGGGTAACGTTCAGCCGATAGTCCTTTCCCTCGCCAGTCGGACTCCACTTTGCAACGTTCACTCCGTTAGGCTTATAAAGAAAAGCCGTTCGCAGAGGCATCCCGGTTTCTGTCGTTGCCAAAGGGCCGGCGCCGTCCTTGGCAAAAGCGGATTCCGAGAGAAAGGTTTCAAACACAGGCAGGGCCATGCCGGCTCCAAGCCCGCGCAAGAAAAGTCGACGATCTGGATAAGGAGTCATCACGAAAAGGATACGCTCACCAAGGGTAAATTAACACCGCGCCTACTCAACTCACGCAATCGGGTTCTCCCGATATCAATGTCGTGCTTTTCCTCGGCCCGTAAACCTTTCTTGGCTTTCTCTTCGCAGAGCAGCTGCACGTATGCAACTAATTGCTATATCTGTTGGTTTTGCAGTGATCGAGAAAACCAGTCATGGCAGTTCCATTCAATCGGCGAATCGACTTCATTATCAATGAACTCCTCGGAAAACGGCATTACGGTCCCTGAAATGCCTTTTCAAATGGTCCGCCACAGTTCATCCAGATCAAATGTCGCCTTCGACATACCGGCATCGTAGAGGACCTGCCGAGCCTGACTCAATCCGAATCCGGCACTCAGGTGTCATTTTCCCGTCACCGGGATTTTGAGCCTCTTGAAGATCCCTCCCCCTTTCAGTTTGCGGAATGGAGAAATGCAGCTATCACATTGCGTATGCTCACCATCCGTAACCTCAAAAAATCCTATGGCGGCCGAATCCTCTTCGAAGGCGCCGACCTGCAGATCAATTATGGAGAGCGCGTGGCGCTGGTTGGTCCCAACGGGGCCGGTAAATCCACGATCTTCCGGATTATCCTGGGCGATGAGGAAGCGGACAAGGGGACAGTGGAGCGTGACGAGTGGACTCTGACCGGCTTCCTGCCCCAGGAAAGTGAGGAAGTGGGTGACTACACGGTGCTGGAGATTGCGACCGGTCGGGCCGGCATGCTCCAGGATCTGGAAGCAACTCTCAAGTCTCTTGAGGACGCCGGAACCGTTGATGTTCCCGAATACTATGAGGCTCAGGGCAAGTTTGACGCCCTCAATGACCCTAAAGTGGAGGCCAAAGCCAAGGAAATGCTCCGTGGTCTCGGATACGAGGAAGATCGCTTCGAACGTCCTGCCAAGGAAATGAGTGGTGGCTGGATCATGCGAGCTCACCTGGCCCGCCTTCTTGTCATCGAACCGGACCTGCTCATGCTGGACGAGCCTACCAACCACTTGGACCTCATGTCCCTGCTCTGGTTCCAGAACTATCTGAAGAACTACTCCGGAGCGATCCTGATGATTTCCCACGACCGCCAATTCATGGATGAGTTGGTTGAATCAGTCCACGACATCGATGACCGAAAACTCATTCACTACACCGGCAACTATTCTGACTACCTGAAGCAGCGCCAGGAGAACTACGAACGTCACAATCAGGCTTACAAGAATCAGCAGAAGCAGATCAAGGAACTCCAGGAATTTGCCAACAAGTTCCGCAACGTTTCTTCCAAGGCATCGCAGGCCCAGTCCAAGCTCAAGGAAATCGATCGCATGGAAAAGATCGAGAAGCCACTGGCTCCGAAAAAGCCTTTCCGCTTCCAGATCCCCGAGCCTCCTCGCGGGGGTCAAAAGGCCCTGGCCCTGAACGGAGTGCACTTTGCCTACGGTGACCACAAGGTCTACGAAGGTCTCGACTTCGAAATCGAGCGCGGCGAGAGGACGGTTCTGGTCGGTCCCAACGGCTCCGGTAAATCCACGCTTATCAAGCTGCTCGCAGGCGAACTCGAGCCTCAGCAGGGTGAATACAAACCCGGCCACAACGCCAAGATCGGCTATTTCTCTCAACATCGCGCCGCCTCATTAAACCCGAACAATTCAGTTCTCTCCGAAGTTCTGGAAGCAGCTCCGACTCTTCGTGAAGACGAAGCGCGCGGTATCCTCGGCTCGTTCATGTTCCGCAAAGAAGAGGTCTACAAGATGACTAAGGTTCTCAGTGGCGGAGAAAAGAGCCGACTCAATCTCGTTAAATTTCTCGTCGATCCTCCGAACATTCTCCTGATGGACGAGCCGACCACTCACCTCGACATCCTGACGGTGGAGTCTCTCATTCTCGCCCTAGCAAACTACCAGGGAACCCTGGTCTTCATTTCGCATGACGTTCACTTCATTAAGGAACTCGCCACAGACGTCATTCACGTCGCAAATGGCAATGCAAAACGCTACCACGGCGATTGGGATTATTTCATCGAGAAGTCAGGCGCCGGGGACGAGCGTGCCGCCCTGACTGCGGACTGATTTTGATCAGTAGTGACGTCACTGCGGACTAGGCGAGCTCACGTCCTTCGCCTACACAGGAAGTATGAGTTTGCTGATCCGCTGCTTGCCTGTCCTGACATTTCTCTCTATCGCGTTAGGAGAGGCGCCCCGGGCCAGTCATCAGATTCCCGATATTGAGACTCTGCCTGATTTGACAGAGAAACTGAATCAGCTCGTTACCGAATCCGGAGGCAACCTCTCCCTCACTGCCGGCGTCTACCGAATCACGAGACCGCTACAGTTCGATCTTGAGCAAAAAAACAGCGCCATCATTCGGGCCTCTGACGGACCAGTCACGATCATCATGGACGGGCCCGGGCCGGCCGTCAGAATTCGGGGATCGCATGAGGGCACCGCGAGTCCCAAGACCTTCAGCCCTTCTACCTGGAATGAACGGATGCCGATTATCGAGAGTATTGAGATCCTCGGCAACCATCCCGAGGCCGATGGAATCGAACTGATCCGCTGCGTCCAGCCCACCATCACTCGCGTCGCGATACGCTGGTGCCGCCATGGAATCCGCTTGGTTGACCGCAACCGCAACGTCATTGTCTCGGACTGCCACCTCTACGAGAACTCCGGTATTGGATTGTTCCTCGATGACGTCAATCTTCACCAGATCAACGTCAGTAATTCACACATCAGCTACAACCGTGCCGGCGGCATCGTCGTTCGTGATGGCAATGTCAGGAACCTGCACGTTACCGGCTGTGATATTGAGGGGAACATGCCTGCCGATGATTCCCCTACTAGAACAGCAAACATTCTTCTCGACGTCTCAGGCACTCCCGAAGACAAATCGCGCTCCATTGCCGAAGTCGCCATCACCGGCTGCACTATCCAGCACAGTTCCAACTACAGCGGATCTCAATACGAGTCTCTCGCCCCCGGAGGCGCCAACATTCGCATTCTTGGAAAAGACCTCTGGCCTATCGACTCCGTGACCATCACCGGAAACGTGATCAGTGACACTTCCGTGCTCATCGACATCGATACAGCGACTGATATCACTGTTACCGGCAACACTTTCTTTGCACCCAACCCAGACTTCATTCACGCCACCGCCTGCAAACGTCTCAACCTGAACGGAAACACGTTCAATCCCCGTCAATTTGTCCGCCCTGGCCGCCTTATCTTTAGTCGATGCGAGGACAGTATCGTCTCCAATTGCACCTTCCATGCGCTCAATGAGGGCGAAGGTGCGATCCAACTGGATCAGTGCCAGGGCATGGCGCTCCACAACAATATCCTGTCCGATTCGGAGAGCGGCGTGATAGTAACCAACTCACAAGCCATCACCATCAGGGACTGGACGGTCTCCGGCATTCCAGTGGACCAGCTAATTCGACAGGACGAAAACTCCACTGTGAATCATTGAGAATCAGCTCAATTCAACCCTGCCGGAGGCTCCTTACCATCGGGTAACCCTGAGCCAAATGACAAACTCAGGTTCCATCCAGCCTTCCCGGCAGTATCTACGATAAGCTTACAAAGCGAGTGAACGATTTGCTCGTTCAGGACCAACTCAATTCCCTCGCCCTCCTCGGGATGCATGCAAAGCATCGCCTGCGAGTTCGGTCCCGGTTTGACGCCGACGCTGAACAAGAGAGTCGGTTGTTCCCCGAGAGGCAGGTAGCTGCTCTCTTCGTAAGCGGTGTTGAAATCCCCCTGAGCGACGGCTTTCTGGTGCTCAATTTCTTTTTCCGTCGACTTCACCAACTCATCCTGAACCGGTGCTGGCGGCGCATCCTGAGCCCCCTTTCCCGCCTCATCAAGAATGCGGGCAAGAGTGTTCCACAGGATCCCGGTGTAACGTCTCGTCAGCCAGAAACGAAATTCCTGCCGACTCTTGGTATTCAGCCGAAAAAGGATTCGATCCTCCGTCGATGCGTACGACATTTGAATCTGATGCATCTGGCTCATAGCGGAACTCGATACCTAACTTAAAGCCAAGATACTACCCGAGCAATTCACTCAAGTAGACTGTTTCCTTTCTCTTGATTGATTCCTGCGCCGCCAAACAAACGGCAACCGCAAGTCGAGCTGACTCCCCGTCGTTGAGTGGCCGCCTTCCTTCAATAACGCAGTCAACGAAATGTTCCAACTCCGGCTTAATTCCGCGATCCACGCGTCCTGAGCCATCAATAAAGTTAGCCGCATCACCTTCGTCAGCGATCTGCATCCTGACAGGCTCGGAATCATCGAACTTATGATGAACCAGTTCCAGGGCCTGGTTTCTTGTATCAATTCGTCCCTTATCTCCGCAGGCTCCAATCTCACATTCGCCTCCGTTGGGAGCAAACAGGCAGAGTTCCAGGCTGGCACGGCGCCCCCCCTCGTATTCGATCAGAACTTGCGCATTATCGAGAATCTCGCGATCTGTCAGCACATTGGTACCACCATGAGCAGAGACCCGAAGCGGCGGTTTTTCCATCATCCAGTTAAAAAGATCGATGTGATGCACGTTTTTCTCGAGGATAGTCCCGCCGGTGAGCGCCTCACTGGATCGCCATCCCGGACGCATCGGCCCCCGAAACTCCCGGCACCACATCAACTGGAGATCACCGATGTCGCCGCTATCGATCATGCCTTTCATATGCTCATATAGCTTTTGAAAACGCATTTCGTGCCCGATCTGCAGGACACACCCGGCCTCACCCGCCTTTTCGAGGATCTCGTTGCACTCCGCGATCGTTAGACCCAACGGCTTCTCACACATCACGTGCTTGCCGGCCGCCAGCGCGGCCAGCGCCGCTTCGTGATGTCGATCGTTCGTCAGTGCCACAATCACGGCATCGACAGCGTCGTTGTTCACCACCTCCCGCCAGTCTTTAGTCGTTACCAGATGATCGCCGACGAGTTCCTTTGCCGCCTGCAGGCTTTCATCACTTCGTGAACTCACCGCAATGGTGTTTGCGCCTTCAATCAGGAGCAAGTTTCTCAAGTGAGCTTCACGGCCAAACCAACCGGCGCCAAGTAGTCCGAAATTCATACACCGCCAGTCTTACGGCAAGTGCCCTCAGCCATCAAGCCCACACATTTAGCAACACCACGCCAGCGACCGCAACAAGCGCCCCCACGATAGCCAGCCGTGACGGATGATCCTGCTCATTCCAGGCCGCCAGGGGTATCATTACGATTGGAGTTGTCGCCACCACCGCCAGAACAATGCCGCTCTGCAGGGAACTCAAGGCCCACTGAAAACAACTCACGCCAATGACTGGACCGAACAAGGCGGCCCCAAGGAGCCAGGGGGCAAGTTTCGGATCCAGCGGATTCCCCCACTGTTTCCACCCCTGGTTTTTACTAAAGACTCGAATCAGGACAACCACGACAGCAGCGAACAGAAAACCGGCGAGGACGCGCTGGAACGCCGCGCTGATGCCATTGATCACCATTCCGACCTCCACGGCGGTCTCTTCGGCCTTGCGGCTGATCACCGCTCCCGTCCCCTGGCCAAATCCGGCGATAACGGCGCAGAAAACCCCAAACCCGAAACTACCACGTCGCATCATCTTCTGGCGGGACTTGGTCCCGGGGCGCAGTGCCATGGTCACCCCGGTCAGGATAATCGCGGCGCAGGCGGCAACCTTGATAGTGATTCCATTCCCGAGCCAGATCCACTCAAGTCCCATAGCGAATAGCGGTGCCAGGCAAAGGTTCAGCAGGATGGTCAGGCGGGACCCGATGCGTTCATAAGCGAGGAACAAAGCCACATCTCCAATTCCGAAGCCGACAACGCCGCTGAGCAGAAACCATAAGAACGGTTTGCCCCCGACCGAATCGGGCCAGGCAAGAAACACAATCACTCCAAGAACGACCGCTGCGATAAAGAGCCTCACGGCATTTCCCCAGATACTGCCGAGGTTGACGGCCACCCGTTGCCCCGTCACAGCGGACAAGGCAAAGAAAACGGTCGTAAAGATGGCGCCTATCATGAATTCAACCAGCCTGCGATGCGTGGTTGCAATCGCAGTTGCAAAGGCAACGCTATCCGGAAAGATTTGTAAAGCTCATGCAGTCACCTGAAACCGCAGCGCCTCTTATCCTCGTCAACGGCGAGCTCCTGTCCGGCAATATGCCCGTGTTGCGCTCTGATGACGGTGCCTTCACCTTTGGCCAGGGCCTTTTTGAAACCATGGCCGTCTACCGGGGCCGTGTCTTTGCCCTCGAAGCCCATTTGCAGCGGCTCAGTCAAGGGGCTCAACGTCTCGAGTTGAACCTTCCGAGCAAGGACTCGATCCGAGGCCAAATCGCAACTCTTGTTGAGGCGAATCAACTCGGTTCCATCGACAAAGCGCGGCTTCGGATAACAATCACCCCGACAAGCACTGTCCTGACGTCTTCCACAAAGATCGGTCACGCTGAGGCAGCCAGAACTATCACCGTTCCCTTTGCACGAAACGAAAAGAGTGCTCTCTCCGGGATGAAGACCATCAACTATGGGGAAAACGTCGTCGCTCAAAGACTGGCAACGGAAGCCAACTGCGATGAAGCGATATTTCCCAACAATCGTGATGAACTGTGCGAAGGCGCGTGGTCCAACATATTCGTTCTCCTCGATGGTAACTGGCTGACGCCGGGACTGGACTCCGGGTGTTTACCGGGCGTTACCCGAAGCATTCTTCTGGAAATGAAAGAGGATTCTCTTCCTTCCATCGCCGAGTCCACCATCCCCATAAAAGACCTTGAGCGAGTTGATTCCGCCTTCCTCACCTCCTCCATTCGCGAAGTCCAACCCGTCGCGAGCATTGATGGACGGGCGCTTCGCGGCGTCAGTTGCCCGGTCACCCGTGCTTTCCAAGAGGCATACCGGAACTACGCGGCTACAGGGGGCTAACTTCGGACCTACGCGAATTCGTAAGACACAGAGATCACCTTTAGCATTGCGGTTCGACCGCGAAATGGCGACGCTTTGGCAATGCGAACATTTTCCCTTTCCCTTACCGCCGCTGCGTCACTGGTTCCACTTGGATCCAACGCCGTAGATTTTGAAAAGGAGATCCTGCCGCTCTTTGAAGCCAAGTGCATTGAATGCCATAAGGCTCCCTATAAGGAAGGCGGAAGAACCAAGAAGCCAAAGGCCGGGCTTCGGATGGATGCTGTCTGGGCAATCAGCATGGGCAGCGAAAATGGCGCAGTGATCGTTCCCGGTAAGCCCGACGACAGTGAGCTCTATTATCGAGTTACGTTGCCTGAAGACGATGATGATTTCATGCCTCCCACCGGAAAGGCTGATCCCCTGACCGAGACAGAACTCGCCCTTTTCAAAAAGTGGATCGAGGGAGGAGCGGACTTCGGGGACTGGGTTGGCAACCTCGAGGGAAAACCCAAGGAAGTCACTACAGCAGTCGGAAAACCGGCTGTTTCCGAAATCCAGGAAGTCTACAAACGCCTCTCTGAAGGAATGGATGCCCCGGATCCCGAAACTTGGGAGTCTGTCACCGAAGCAGGCGGTCGCGTCGCCCGACTATCGAAGACCAGCCCTCTTCTCTCGATCGACTTTCGCCTGACTACCGAGAATGCCAGCGACGAAGTGATTGGTTCCATTGGCGCCGTTTCGCCGAATATCGTTCACCTCGATCTATCTAAAACCGCCGTCACAGACCGAGCTCTCTCTATCCTCAAGGAATCGCCGAAACTGGTTCGCCTGAACCTGAGCCAAACCGGCATTACCGACGCTGGACTTGCTCACCTGACGGGCCTGAACGAGCTTCGCTACCTGAACCTCTACGGCTCCGAGGTCACTGACGCCGGCCTCAAGAATCTTGAAGATCTCAAGAGGCTCGAAGCCGTCTACCTGTGGCAGTCGAAGGCCACTGAAGCCGGGGTGAAAAAGCTCCGCACCGCCCTGCCAGATGCCAAGATCAATTTTAAATAGACCAGCGAGTGTGTTTCTCCTCACAGCAGCGGCCCTCACTTCGCCGCTGCTAGCCCAATCGCCTGTCGACGACGCTTCTTTGAAACGGAAGTTTCAAAAAGGGCTGACTGAGATTTACGACTCCAGCGATTT
Organism: Verrucomicrobiales bacterium; assembly: GCA_049594415.1. Classification (GTDB taxonomy): domain Bacteria; phylum Verrucomicrobiota; class Verrucomicrobiia; order Verrucomicrobiales; family DEV007; genus Arctic95D-9. The sequence continues at coordinate 86,588 of JBMYJM010000009.1, forward strand.
TCCGGCGCCTGCAGCAATCAGGCGCCAACTGAACCGGGAAAACACTCACGAGGGACACGTTCCCAAAGCGGGGCCCGGAGACACGGTAGAAGCCTCAAATCTTTACGACCATGCCCGCAAAGCCACTCTGGTTGTCGGTCACCTCTACCTCTGCGATAAATGCGACAACTGGCACTTGGCTACCGCGGGTGGTGTATTAGTCTCGCCCGACGGCCTTGCCCTGACCAACCATCATGTTCTCGCCTTCGACCGTGCTTCAATCTTTGGAGCGATGACATCCGAAGGGGAAATCTATCCCATCACAGAGGTGCTCGCCGCCTCGCGAAAAGATGATGTTGCTCTGATACGTATCGACTCAGAGAGGCCGCTGCCCTATGTCTCGCTGGCGAATTCTGCTCCTGTCGGAACTTCAGTTTACGCCGTTTCTCATCCGGACTCTCACTTCTACGCCCTGACAAAAGGACATATCTCACGATATTCAATGTCACCGAAGCAAAGGACTCAACGCCTCGAAATCACCGCAAATTTCGCACGCGGCTCCAGCGGATGCGGAGTCTACAACGAGTCGGGGCAATTAGTTGGGCTGATCTCTTCGACGAAATCAATCTACTACCACCAGGACAAGGATGTTCAGAAACACCTTCAGATGGTGATTAAGACTTGTGTTCCGCTATCAGGTATCGAGTCGCTCTTTCAGCCCCCGAAAAGTGAGCCCTAGTTGCCGGTAACTTTTTCAGCCCATTCCACTACCGGCGTGGGATCGTGCAGCGAATGCGGATGATGGCCGGCTCCCGCTTTCACAATCGCGGTAATATCTCCACCATTCTCGCGATAGAACCTCTCCAGCAGTCCTGTGTTCTCGCTGTAGGGAACAACCTGATCCGCTCCCCCCGGCGACAATCATGACGGGCACGCCGGCGTCTACCAACGTCTGCATTTCATCCAGAGCCCCCTTCCATGACTCAGCTGATGATTCATCCAGCCCCCACGCTTCGAGGCAGCGCTCCCACGTTTTCGTGGATTTCTCCCTCGGCCAGGAAAGGATGTTCATCACAGCCGCGTCAAGATAGACCCCTGCCACCTTGTCCGGGTGCCGAATACTCCAAAATGACGCCGGCAATCCCCCACGGCTGAAACCCTCCATCACAGGCTTCTCAGCCAGATTCAGTTTCTTGCGGACGACCGGGTAGAAAGCATCGTAGGCTGCCATGGCATTGGGACTACCAAACTCATTCGACACGTCGATGTAGGCGACATGCCATCCTCGCTTCAGCAACGCAGTATCAACCGAGGGAAATGCTCCGCAAGCTGCCAAACCAAATCAACACGCCATGACGCCGTGTTGATCACTAAACGCTCTATTTCAGCCTCTAATTCACCCTCGAATCTACCAACTGCGAGTGGCACCGCGAACCAAACCCACCATGACTCCCTGGATGAGGAGTTCATTAGCCGGAATCAAGTCCGGAAACTCAGGGTTCTCAGCTTTAAGAAAGGGCTTCCGTCCGTTGGTGACGTAACGCTTCAAAGTTGTCTCTCCGTCAATCAAGGCTGCTACCACATCCTGATCTCGCGGCTCCCGGTATTCGAGGACGACATGATCACCGTCCATGATGTGGGCGTTGATCATCGATTCTCCCCGCACTTTCAGGGCGTAGGCCTTGGACCGCTCATTCAGACCCATCGACCGAACATCGACGGACAATGTGCCATCCGCTTCGGGCGTGGTGTCATCCCCAAAGCCCGCCGGAATCGCTCCGTAAATAGGCACATCTACGATCGGCTCCCGTTCGGCAGCGTCAGCGAACATAACCGCTCTCGCTTTACGCTCCTCTTTAACAATCGCCCCCTTCTTCTCGAGGGCCCTCAAATGACTGACCGCTGCCGTCTGGCTCGCGAAGCCGAAATGGGTCTGAATTTCCCGGGTCGACGGCATGATACCCGTCCTCCGGTGTTCAGCCTGGAGGTAGTCTAGGATTTCCTGTTGGCGGGCTGTTAGCTTCATATTTGAACAGTGTTCCTAAGAACATCAGTTAAAATTCACCGTGCGCAAGTAGAAAAGATATTTTAATTAGTGCATCTTCTGAGATCAGCCATTTCATGGATCGTCGACTCATCATCATCATCGTTACTGTCGTGGTGGCTGCCCACGCTCTCTTCCTGGTATTCCGGTGGACTGGCAATGAGGAAACAAACGACGAGGCAGGATTGGCAACGGCCAATGTCATTAACGTGGATGACGCGCCTGATCCCGAAGAAGTTGTTGCTGTTGATCCTAAGAAAATTACTCCCTACGATCTTCTATCCGGTCAACCACCGCGCGACGAAGCTGCAGCTACCCCGCCTTCTCCGGATCTTACCGCGAAACCAGTCAAGGCCACAGAAACCGAGGTTCAAAAGTTTGCTGTGGATCCCCAGGCGATGGCCAAAGGCGAAATCCCGGCAGGTGCGATCAATGTAGGAGTGCATACCGGAACGACGAAGCTTTCCCCCGAATTCGCAGAGGTTGCCACGCGCGGAGCCGTAGCAGCGTCCGAACAAAGATGGGAAGATGCCCGCAGCGCCTACCTCGAACTGATCAACGCTACGCCTGACAACGCCCTTGCTTATGCTAACCTCGGAGTGGCTGAGTTTCAGCTCGGCAACCTGGTTGCCGCTTCCGGCAACCTGAAGCGCTCCCTTGAACTCAACCCCTCCATCGGGAACAACTGGCAAACCCTTGGTCTCATCCAGTATGAGCAAAAGAATCTTAATCTCGCAATTTCAAGCCTGACCCGAGCGATCCACGAAGCTCCCCGCGATGCCCAAGCCCGCGTTTACCTTGCGGCAGTAATACGCGACTACGGCTGGACCGAAGCCGCCCTCACCGAATTGAAACGGGCCATCGACGTTGACCCCAACCTTCCCGATGCACACTACAACCTCGCTGTGACTTACCTCGAAACCCGTCCCCCACGGATTGAACTTGCCCGACGCCATTACTTCAAAGCAATCGATCTCGGCGCCGCGCCCGCCCCAGAGCTTGAAAAAGCGTTGGAAAGCGCTGAATGAGCACCCGTGCAATTTTGAGAAGATCAGTTAGTATAGGCTCCGTGCCATGAGACTCTTTTCAGCCTCACCCCTCCCCGCCGCCCTGTCCGCACTCACTTTAGCGGTTACCCTCGGCATGCTCGGTTGCCGATCCAATGACACCGGCCCTGTCCCGGTGGACACTCGGGCGAACGCTACCCAGGCCGCTGCAACAGGCATTTCTCAGATTCAACCAGGTTCGGTCACTGCCCTCGCGCCCACGCCCCTTTCTTTCGGCAGCAACTCCAGTAATCCTGACGCCCCGAGCATCACGGCCAACTGCGCCATCCTCGTTGACCAATACGGACGGGTTCTCTACGAGAAAAATGCAGATCAGCGCGTCCCTGTTGCCAGCACCCAGAAACTTCTTCTCGGGATCATGATTTCCGAGGCCGGCAACCTGCAGAAGCCGGTCACCGTTGCCGCAGAAGACACCTGGGCCGAGCCGACCAGAATGGGTATCAAAACCGGCCAGGTTTACACCCGCGAGGCGCTCCTCCACACTGTTCTTATTCGGAGCAGCAACGACATCGCACGCGCGCTGGCACGCGATCACTCCGGCAGCGTTTCGAATTTCGCCGCAGCCATGAACATAAAAGCCCGTCAGCTGGGCATGAATAACTCCTACTTCACCAACGCGAGTGGCCTGCCAAATCCTCCCGGACAATACTCCACCGCACGCGATCTTACCAAACTTGGAGCCGCCGCCTTGCGCGACCCTTTTGTTCGTAATTCTATTCGGACCAACTCCACCGTTTTCCGTTTTTCCACTGGAACGACCAAAACCGTCTATAACACCAACCAGGTGCTTCGTGCTTTCCCCTACTGCACTGGAGCCAAGACCGGATACACCAAAGCAGCTGGGCGTTGCCTAGTTTCTTCCGCCACCTACGGCCGCAAGAGCGTGATTGCCGTTATTCTCGGCAGCGAGACGCCAAACGTCTGGAGCGAGTCGGAAGCGCTGCTCCGCTACGGCCTTGGATTGCCACAGCGTTCCTGACACCTTGTTGGGAGGTTATCCAAAGCAAAGATATCCAAAAGTTAGCAGAGATCGCCAATCGCGCGATAATTGCAAATTACGCCAAATCATCTTAGGCTGCCGCCCCCCTCATCGAGCCTCAAGGCCCTGTCGTAAGGTTAGACTGCCACAACGGCATTGAATCTGTAACATTCCAGCGCCTCCACCGTATCTATAGGTATGGCCGTTTGTCTGAACAACAGCTGGTAGTTTTCTGGCAATGTGGCCCTTGCAAATACCACTGGTTCAACAAACGGTGCCTTTGGTTGCCCGCGCTCTACCTGAACCTTTTCCTACCACCACCCTATGAAACTTAACCTGGTCTTCTTCGCATTGCCGATGCTCGCGGCTTCACTCCTGTTCCAACCGGCTCCCCTGAAAGCGGAAGATCCCAGACAGTTTATTGAACTCGGCAAGGGTGTCGCCCACGCTAAAGATGGTGACCGTCTTGTTCTCTTCCTTCTCGTCGAGACTTTTGCTGATGAGACTGACGCCATTCTTGAGGCCATCAATGAGGAGCTTGAAGGCAAAGGAAACGAATTCGTGATCGTTCGCTGTCAGAACGAAAAAGCAGAACACCGAAAATTATTCGCAGAGCGTTTCGAACAAGACCCTGACAAAATGCCACTTGGAGTTGTCACCAAGGCCAACGGCGAAATAGTCACCGGAACAAACGGGAAATCACCGGAAGCCTACCGTATTGTCATCCTGGCAAGTCGCATCCAGGCGGGTTACGAAACCGATCCGGACAAAATTGCGGCGCTCAACGACGCCATCATGACTGACGAAGAAGCCGCCAGCACGGTTTTTGGAATCAAGCGAAGCGACATCGAAGTCACCAAGCACCTTATCACGAAGTATCGAGACTGGAAATTTGCCGACGGCAGAACAATGAACGCAGCGCTTCTCGAAGCAAACGGTGCCACCGGAACTTTTATCCGTATCGACGGCAAGGAGCAGCAAGTCGACTTCAACACGCTCTCGGACGCAGACAAAGGCTACCTCACTATCATTCTTGGCGGGAATAAAGCCCGATGATCTCGGGCTGAACCACTGGAAACAAATCACACCATATTTGGATTTCCTTGGTGCCCGCTTTAAGCCTTAATCATATCACTCGCTTCAAGGATCGCCCTCTGCACAGCGAGGTCATGAGAACTCGGATAGGGATTATCTAGTTCACCTCGAACAATCGCTGCTAATTGAGCAGCATCCCCGACGTAGCGGCGATAAGGGGGCTCAAACGAAATTTCGGTAGTGCCCTTCCTGTAGACCTCACCTGATTCTTCGATTTTTCTCTCCCGGGACAGGCTCAGCTTCATCTTTGGCCGGTCGAGCGGTTGAATATGGCAGGTTCCCTCGGTTCCACAAACCGTGAAGTGGCGGCGTCCGAAGCCTTCAACCTCGAGGCCGGTCGAACGGACCGTTGCCGTTGCCTTCGGATATTCGAATACTGCCAACATATTGTCCACCAGGGTGTCCCCCCCTGTCTCCAGCGTTCTTCTGGGATAAGCCATCACCGATTGAGGCTGACCTAACACGCCAACCGTCAGGTCAATAATGTGTCCACCAAGTTCAAACATGGTGCCGCCTTTGAACTCGTCGAGAACCTGGCGCGAGGAGTTCGGAATGACCTTTGACATAACCGCATGGGTCTCGAACACCTCTCCCAGCCAACCGGCTTTCAACATGCGATGAAGCATCAGCACGGCAGGATTATGGCGATACATGTATCCCATCTGTATCACCAGTCCCGCCGCATCGGCTTTCTCCATCAGGTTTTCGTAGGCGGGGAGATCGCTCCCTGCCGGTTTATCGAGATGGACGTGAAACCCGGCGTCGACTGCCTGCGTGGCGTATTTCAAAAGGTCCCGTATCTCAGTTTCCACACCCACCACGGAAAGCCCGGGAGTGTTCAAGCCTTCCTCCAGCGAAAGAAAAGGAAACTTGTTGTAGGTTTCACTTTCTTTCGCCCTGGACAGCAACTTTGGATCCTCTTCCACGATTCCAACCACCTCCCAGTCCGGATTCTCATCGTAGACTTTAATCTTGTTGGCGTGTGGGTGTCCGACCCCAATCTGGAGATACTTTAGAGGCTGTTGCCCGGCCTGTGCATGCAACGGAGCCAAGGGACTTACCATGGCTGCTCCGATCAGGGTTCGTCGATTTAACATAGGCGAACACTACCCGACTCAATCGTGACTGACGATCTCACAATCGCGTAAAGGATTCCCGTGCACGAGCCATCAAAATCCGCTAAAAAGAACTAATGCAAGACGCCCGTTTCACAGACCAAACCGCGATTGTGACCGGAGGCGCCGATGGTATTGGCAAAGCGGTCGCGACGAGGCTTGCTTCAGAAGGAGCCCAGGTCACGATTTTTGACATCAGCGTCGCAAAGGCGGAATCCACTGTCGGCGAACTCGCTGAGAGCGGACTTCGCGTCGATTGCGAAATTGTTGATATCGCCGATGAAGAAGCGGTCGCGGCGGCAATCGAGGCCACAGTGGCCCGAAGTGCGAACGGGCGCCTTGATGTTGTTGTCAATTGCGCTGCCATTGTCGGCCCCACTTCCACTCCCATCACAAAAGTTAGCGTCGAGGAATTTGAACAGACTTCTCGCATCAACCTCCTGGGAACTTTTGTCATGACCAAGCAGGCGATCACGGCAATGCAGCTCAATGACTATGGCCGCGTCCTCAATTTCGCCAGCATTGCCGGCAAAGAAGGCAATGCCGGTATGAGTCCCTACTCTTCAACCAAGGCGGGTGTGATTGGCCTTGTGAAATCAGCCGGCAAGGAATTCGCCGGAAGCGGGATCACGGTGAATGCGATCGCTCCGGCGGTCATACTGACGCCCATGGTCGAGGGCGTAGATCCTGCCCAGGTGAAATACATGACCGACAAGATTCCTATGAAACGCTGCGGGACTCTTGAGGAGGTCGCTGCGCTGAGCTGCTGGATAGTTTCACCCGAGGCCTCGTTTTGCACCGGCTTCACTTTCGACCTGACCGGAGGACGGGCCGTCTATTAATCTACGGCAGCGCCTCCACTTCCGGCAGACCGTCAGCCATCCCAGCCTCGGTTCGCTTCAGCTCAGCAATAGTCGCGTCCCGCATTGCCTCCACTTTCTCGCGGTATTCCGGATTCCTTGCTAAATTAACGAGTTCTTCCGGATCGTTTTTGAGGTCGTAAAATTCTTCGGGTTCCCCAGGAACCAATGTCCGGATATACTTGGTTTCGCCATCCACGAGCGAGACCCACCAGGGAACCACTCCGCGCATCAGCAACTTTGCGCGCGACTCGGGGTCGTCACCCACCGGAACCTCATCGGCATTTGAACCATAGCTATCACCCGTGTGCACGGTGAGCACGGGATGCTCCCACTCTGCGTCCGGATCTTGAAGCAGAGGCGTTAAGTCATGCCCGTGCATTTCCCAAGGTAGCTCCATCCCGGCAACGGAGAAGATCGTGGGAACAATGTCAGTGCCGCCGACCGGATGCTGGCACACTTCGCCTTTCGCAAATTTCGAAGGCATCGAGATGACCATGGGAGATCGAATATTGGCGTCGTATGGCGCCTTCTTGACCTGGAAACCATGCTGCCCCCAGGCAAATCCCTGGTCAGAAGTGAAGATAATCAGGGTGTTTTCATACTGACCGGACTCCTTCAGCGCCTCGACCAGTTCACCGACGCCCTCATCCAGTGACTTCACCGCCTGGTTAACCTGTCGGACCCAATCACTCAGGGTCTTTTTGCCGTTCGCCGAGATCCCCCCTTTAGTTTTCCCCTTGGCCAGGACGGGTTCGCCATCCGGACCCAACACCCATTGCTCGACCCCACGGGAATAGGTAGGCTTTCCAGCACGCGGCGGATAGATGTCAGCAGGATCCTCGATTTTGACGCCTTCGTAGTCATCCAGGTGGCGATCAGCGGGGGTGAACGGTCCATGGACACCGCCATAGCAAACCCAGAGATACCAGGGCTTATCCTCGTCACGCCCCTCTTTACCCGTGAGATAGTCGACAGCCCACTCCGTGTAGTTGTCGGTCGAATAGCCTCTCGTCATGACAGGCTCACCTCCGTTTTTCTCAATCAATTGATCGTAGTAGTAGGCCCCGGAATTTTTAGGATAACGAGGCCGGTTCCAGACGATCTGGTAATCCCAGTCACGGCCGTATCCTGTATCCGTTCCGGTGTGCCACTTCCCAATCTGGGCCGTCTGGTAACCTTGTTCGCGAAATACTGAGGGCCAGAAACGGCACTGCTTCGGATCATACTCACTTCCCGGATACGCCCCCTCCATCCGCATCGACTCGATCCCATACTGATGATGTCCCGTCAAAAGGGTTGCCCGTGAAGGCATGCACCACGTTCCGATCGTGGCATGGTGAAACCGCACTCCGCTTTCCGCCAGCGCATCAATGTTAGGAGTCTCGACCCAATCGTATGATTCCGGGTAGCACGACACGGTGCGATAAGAGTGATCGTCCGTATAAATGAACAGGATATTCGGTCGATCATCTGCCCCGAGGCAGGAGACGATCAAAATCACGAGAGTCGCAACAATTGAAAGGCGCATGTGTCCTTTTCCACCGGTTGGCGGAATCACTCAAGTTTCAACTCTGGCGCAAACAGGAGATCTCCAGCCCTAGCTGTCGTATTTATCCGGGACTTCGTCTTCGTTCTCGAGATAGAATGCGGTTTGAACGACATTGAGACCGTAGTTGGCGATCAGCTCAAACTGGTTGTTCATATCGATCACCACCATCTCCGTCTTCACCGTCGAATTATCCAGCGACATCCGCTTCATCGCCTCTTTGTTGTGCTGCTTGCGCAGTCGGTCGGTCTGCTTTTCGAGCTCTTCTGCTTTTTGGAGACGCTCCTCCGTGGCTCCCTCGGAAAGCACCTCCGTGTAGAGGTCAATCAACTGGACAATCTGGTCGGCAAACTCGCGAACCTTGTTCGTGGCTTCCTCCTGAAGATCGCGATTCTTGGAATACTTCTGACTCGTGATCTGGATAAGTCGGAAGATCGCATCAGAAACCTCTTCAAGCTCAGAGACGATCCGCAGCATGCGTCCCACCGAGCGTGCATTTTCCGCGCTCAGGTTAGCGGCTGACGTTCTCACGAGGTAATCGGTAATGTCATGGGTCAGGACATCGGCATCGTCTTCCAATGCTTTGAGTCGTTTGACTTCGGCGCTCAGATCCGTGTTGGGATCGTTAAACACCGCGAGGTAGCCTTCGAACATTTCCTTCGTGATACCGGCGAGTTCGAGGGTCGCCTTCTCGGCTTCGGGGATATTCAGTTCGCCGATATCAACCATGCTCGATGATATAAAGCGCAACCGCGGGGATGACTCTTCCTCACTTGGCTCCGGTTCCTTAACCCACTTAGTGACGAGACGGGCAATCTGCGGCACAAAAGCAATCAACAGGCAGATATTCATCAGGTTGAAGAGAGAGTGGAAAATGGCCAGCTTGAAGCCCACATCCGAGGTGTGCTTTTCCGTTCTGAAGCTGTCGGGCAGGTGATCCCCGAGCCAGTCAACCGCCGACAAAAACGGAAAGAAAGCGATCAGCATCCATATCACTCCAAGGATATTGAATAAAAAGTGAGCCCGCGCCGCTCGTTTCGCATTCACATTGGTACCTATCGACGCCAACCACGCCGTCACCGTCGTTCCGATGTTCTCCCCCAGGACAATCGCCGCCGATTCCTGGAATCCGATCCATCCCTGGATGGCAAGCGTTACCGTGATCGCCATCGCCGCTGATGAGGATTGAACGATCAAGGTCAAGAGAACGCCAATCACAAGAAAGATCAGAATTGAGAGATAGCCCTTACCGGAAACACTCTCCACGAAAGCGCGGATACTCTCAGCCTGCGTCTTTACCGCCATGTCCGTACTGGCAAGCATGCTCTTCACATCCGGAACCGACTCCTTGAGCAGGTAGAGCCCGTAGAACAACAGACCGAATCCAATCAGCACTTCACCGAAGCTCTTGAATCGATTCTTACCGGCGAAGAAGAAGGGCAGGCCGATTCCAATGATGGGCAGAGCGATCTTGGATAAAGAGAATTTTCCGACAGTCGCAATGATCCAGGCCGTCAGGGTGGTTCCCAGGTTGGCTCCCATGATGACCCCGATTGACTCAACCAGGGTGAGCAGCCCTGCATTCACAAAACTCACCACCATCACCGTCGTGGCGGATGAAGACTGAATCAGTCCGGTTGTCACCAGTCCGGTTCCCACCCCCGCAAATCGGTTGTGGGTCATCGTGGCCATGATGCGACGCATGCGGTCGCCGGCGGTGCGCTGAATCCCCTCGCTCATCACCTTCATTCCGAAGAGGAAAACGCCCAGGGCTCCGAGGATTTTGAGAATAAAAACGAGGGTATCCATTGATCGTCCCCGACTTGAGCAAATGTGACAGATTTGTCACGCTGAAATCGGCGCCTTTTTGCGAATTTTTACGCCTGCGATTTTCCTCCATTACTAAACGAAACGGGGCGGCCTCTCGGCCGCCCCGCTACGGGTATTGCTAGGAGTTAATTGACGAAAGGATTTAACCGTAGGTCCGGGTGAACGTGTTGCAGGTTCCGTCGGAGTAATAGGTGCGATAAGTGACCACGGTGACATAGTAACTGTGGGCGCGGCCACAGTGGTCATATCGGACTCGGCGGTGACGGCATCGATTCACTTCGCATGTGCGAACGACGTAGCGCGGAGTGCAGTGATTGCCACGGTAGCCGTAACTGGGACGATACCCGTAGCTGGGACGGTAGCCGTAGCTGGGACGGTAGCCGTAACTGCGATAGCCAGCGTTGAAACTTCCGTAACCTCCGGATGAAATGCTGAAACTGAAGCGTCCGGCCTCGGCTTCAGTGCTTGTTCCGATCAAGGCCGCGGCTGCAATTGCTGTGGTGATGAGAGCTGTTTTCATAGGTCTTGGGGTGGTTCCTGGTGTTGAGAAAGAGACGAGCTGGCCGGCTCCGCTATTCAACTTTTTGCCAGTTTTCCCAAAACCCAAGTATCTCGGGGCTTTGAAGCACCCGCACCTATTCCGCAAGCGAAGCCAACAGGCCCGCGCGCATTGCCTCAACCGGCGCTTCCCGGTTAAACCAGAATTCGAATGAGAGCGCCCCCTGCCACAGGAGCATCCCCAGTCCGTTTGCTGCTCGGGCACCGGCCGCCTCTGCATCGGCAATGAGGCGGGTCCGTGCTGGGGCATAAACCATGTCGTAGACAAGGTGGTGCGGCTCAATCAGAGCCGCGGGAACCACTTCGGGATCCGTTCGCTTCATGCCAACCGAGGTCGCATTGATGATCAAGTCCACTTGTTCGAGCTCTCGCTCCATCGCCTTCTCTTCCCATGGAATCGCAACGAGACGGTCGACCGGGCCTTCCAGCTTATCGGGATCAACAAAGAGATCATGAAGTTCCTCAGCCAACACTTCAGCTTTCTCCACGGTGCGGTTCACCAGGATAAGCCGCTCGCAATGATCCATTGCGCACTGAACCGCAGCAGCTTTGCCGGCTCCTCCCCCTGCTCCCACAATCATGACGCGCAAGTCAGTCAGGTCGATGGAAAATTCCTCCCGAATTGCCCGCTTTATTCCCGGAGCATCCGTGTTGTGGCCCACCAGTTGATTGCCATCGATCGCCACCGTGTTGACCGCACCAATGCGACGAGCGACCTCGGTCATGTCGTCGACGGCATTGAAAACACCACCCTTGTGGGGGATCGTTACATTGGTGCCGATGAATCCAGATTCCTTCAACGCTTCGAGCGCATCATTCAATTCCTCAGGCTGGATGTGCAGCCTCACATACTGGCAATTCAGTCCGGCTGCTTCGAGGCCGGGATTGTGCATCTGCGGGGAACGGGAATGCTTCACCGGATCCCCGAAAACCGAGAGACGCGCCGCCGGGCTGAGGTCCTTGGTAACCTCGGCCCAGTTCTTAAGATCTTCGAAAGTGTAAACATCCTTTGCTTCGGCCATGTGACCGGAACTAAAGCACGCTCCCGACTTTCCGCAATATCAGCCGCGCCCCAATCAGGAGTCAGCGAACTGGCTCATCGTCTCGGCGATGATTGCCACGCTCACGCAGCCGGCATCAGGCTTGCCGAGAGACTTCTCTCCAAGCGTCTTGGCACGACCCATGGTAGCGATCATGTCTTCGCTGGCATCGCGCCCGGCAGCAGCACCGACAGCGGCAGCCGCGAGAGCCTCGCCGGCAGAACCAGTGGCTTCGGCAGCCTTTTCAGCGGCCGGGACGAGTGCGTCCACCATAGTCTTGTCGCCTGGCTTAGCGCCGCCACGGCTCATGACATTATCAGCCCCTTCTTTCCAGAACGTAGCCACCCCGGCTCCATCGAGCGTTTCAGCGTCCTTCAACGCCTTGCCACCGGAACGAAACAGAGTTCCGAAAACCGCACCGGAAGCACCGCCCATGCTGGACATCATGGCCATGCCGACCCCCATAAATACCTTTCCAACACTGGGGAATTCGTTGCCCGCGAGAGCTTCCTTCACTGCCGTCATACCCCGCTCCATGCCCACGCCGTGGTCCCCGTCGCCAAGCGCGCGGTCAGCGTCCGTCAGGATGGGCTCGGCTTCAATAATCTTATCTGCCACCGCGAGCAACATGTCGCGGGTTTCTTCAATGCTAAGGGTTTCTTTAGCCATCGTTCTTAATTCTTTCCGAAAGTAAACAGGGACAAGTCACCGTCCTAACCCTGTTTAGTAAAATAAGTTTTATTAACCGCCGTAACGCCCCTCCATCTTGGAGAAACAAACGGACTGACAGGGCATTTCCCAATACCCTTTAAGTTCGTCGTCCATCCGTGTGAGCGAAATCGAAACACCTGACATTTCCTGGCAGGTCGTGAGCGGCCCAACCATCACATCGTAAACGTTGATTCCCTTTTCGGTAAGCAGGGCTTTTACCTTACGCAGAACGATAAGGCATTCCATCATAGTGGTGGCACCAAGCGAGTTAATAAAAACGAGAACATCGTCACCGGAAGCGAGCGCATCGACTTCGTCGTCTTTATCGAAGTCTTCAATGATCAGATCGAGCATCTTCGGGGTGAGCTCATCAGCAGTTGTCATCGGGATCTCTCCGACACCGGGTTCGCCGTGAATTCCCATACCGAGGCCGATCTGGTCTTCATCGATGTCGAAAGTGGGCTTCCCTGTCGCAGGGATGGAGCCGGGAGACATGGACACACCCACAGAACGGGTCTGCAGAACAGCTTTCTTCGCGGCCGCCTCGAGCTCGTCGAGAGACTTTGCGGTTTGAGACGCAGCGCCAGCCAGCTTGACGATCGGGACCAGGCCGGCGATTCCGCGGCGCTTGTCCTTTTCTGTCGGAGGAGCGGAACAGACATCGTCCCAGATCAGGACCGTGCGCACGTCGATATCTTCATCTTCGGAAAGCTCGGCACCGAGATCGAAGTTCAACACGTCGCCGGCGTAGTTGCCGTAGAGATAGAGAACGCCATTGCCACGATCCACTTCCTCGGTTGCTTCGAAAACGATATTCGGAGGAGGAGCCGCAAAGATGTCACCACAGGCAGCGCCGTCGGCCAGATTGCGGCCAACGAGGCCATGATAGATCGGCTCGTGACCACTACCTCCACCGACGAGCAGGGCGACCTTACCGTCAGGGATGTCATTTTTCACGATAGAGCGCGATCCGACAAATTTACACTCTCCGTTGTAGGCGTCGACCAGGCCTTCCACGAGTTCGTCGGCTACCTTGAGAGGATCGTTGATGAGTTTCTTCATCTCAAATGGGGATAAGAGGTTTTACAGTTTGTTGTTGTCTCAGAGATTACCTACTAACTCAAATGGAAAATACCTCCACACAAATTTGCGAGACACATTTAGCGGAATTCGATACAGTCCATTCATGCTTCTTGGAAGACCTGTTTTCCACCACATATTTGCTGCTTTTTTCGCCCTCGGCCTGACCTCAGTGTCAGCGAGGGACACGCTGAATGGCAACTTGGATCCTTTTATCAACCTTCCCGGAGCCTACAATCTCACGCCTGATGACCTTGAGAATCTCTTCAATAAGGGAGACTGGAGCGCGAATCCCTACTTCGACTGGCTCACCGAGGACCGTTCCCGGGCCATTTTCAAGCGACTCGAGCAACCGAACCTGACGGTCAATCTGAGCCTGCTCGAGGGCACGGTGCCTATTGAAGAAGCCATCGTAGACTTCAAGGACGGCAAGTTTCTCGGCATCACTATCTCGATTTTCAATCGGGGAGACGGCGGCTCAATCACAGATTCCGATTTCGACGGCCGATTCAAAGCCGTCGGCCAGCATATCGGCAGCCAGCTGGCGATCCGTCCCATCCGGCGTGAAGCCAAGCCCACCCAGGGAATGTTGACGGAGGGCTACGTCTGGATTTCCGCTCGGGGCAAAGCGGTGCTCGAAAACAATCCGAGGGATCGCAGCAACGGCAAAGTTGAATTTCTCCGCATGCGGCTCGCCAAGCGCGACGCCGGCGGCGCCTATGAAGCCGCCACCCAGACACGGGCGGGAGCTTCGGTCCGACTTTCAGATCTTCCTCGCAACGTCAAACGCCAGGATGACGGGAGTATTTACATCCATGGTATCCCCATGGTTGACCAGGGAGCCAAGGGTTACTGCGCGGTAGCCTCCGCTCAGCGTTTGTTCGAATACTACGGGATCCCCTCTGACATGCACCAGCTCGCCCAGATCGCGGGATCAACCCCTGACGGCGGAACCAGCTCTCTCGCTATCAACCAGGAACTGGGTTCCATCGATCACCTTTTCAAAACCCGCTTCGAATGTCTCGCCGTTACCGCTCAACGAGGCTCAGGACTCTACGAACTCAAAGATGAGAAGTACGTGGGCGATGAAATCCCAGAGAAGGAATTCATGCAGATCATTCGCCGCTCAATCGACGATGGCATTCCGCTTCTCTGGGGCCTCGAAGTTGGACGATTCGAAGAGGATCCCCCTCTCAAGATGCAAACCAGTGGCGGCCACATGAGAATGATCATCGGCTACAACGACCGGGCCAATCGTCTTATTTTTTCGGACTCCTGGGGGGCTGGCCACGAGTTCAAGTCGATGGACGCGAGCGAAGCCTATCGGGCGACCCACGGCCTTTTCAGCATGAAGCCGATCGTGCGCTAGCGCTTCAAGGCGCCTCGAGCCCCGCTTCTCCCGATTGCAGGATGAGTTCCGGTCGGTAGATGTCCTTGTTGTTCGCCTGAAATTCCGCTTTCAGCGTCACCCTGAAACTCGTCAAATCGACGAGGTGCCATCGGAGGAACTTCCAGTTTCCAGTATTCCCATTGTGCTCGATTCCGATAAGCAAGTGATGAGCGTCTTTCAGAACCTTGTTGGTCTCGGTTCGCGGAGTGAAGTAGAAGGTCCGCAAACTTGAATCCATCGAACCAACGGCCACCAGCTTCGGATCGAGGTAAATCACCCGACCCGATTCCCTGTGCCGAATCATGAGGTCGGGATACCCCGCCCGCTGAAGATTTCCCTCAGACGTTCGCGGGTAGTCGCATTCCAACTCTGGAACTGCGCTGATTTCCTTTAGTAATGCTTCTTCGAAATAAGCACTCACCTCATTGATTCGCTTTTCGCTGCTGGTTGGCGAGTCGTCGCGATTAAAGGCCTCGAGCACCCGCCCCATTGCCTCTTCGATCCCGTTCATGATTTCAGCATCAATTGGTTCCTGGGGGTTCATCGGTAGGACCTGATTCCCAGTCGAGGTTTCTATCAATTTGCTGAATTCCACATCCCGGAAGGTGCCGCCACCGTTCAGCACCGTTGTCACCAGGGACTCCACTGAAGGCTCCGACTCGATAATTACCTGCGGCGGCGGACGTCGGTCGCACCCCATCAGGAAAATAATACCAGCCAGACTTAGCAGGATCACTCGCATCGAAGAGCCTCCCTCAATACACGTTCCCCGAGATCCGCTCCGGCCTCATTCGCCGCATGAACTCGACCTAACACATCACCTGTCGAAACTTCTGCTCCCACCTTGATCAATCGATCAAATCCCACTGTCGGATCGATCACATCGTCCGCTTTGCTGCGCCCCGCTCCCAGCGAAACGCTGCATCGCCCGATTGTCTCAGCATCTGCCGCTATGATAATCCCATCATGCTCAGCGGTGATATCCCGAATCACCGGAGCCCGCTGCAGATCTGCCAGCTTTTCCAGAGCACTCGAGTCCCCGCCCTGACAATCCACCATTTCCTGGAACTTTTGCCACGCATTACCGTCGTCGAGCCAGGCTTTCAGTTGAGATTCATCGACTGAGCTCACCTCCTTTGCCAAAGCAATCACGATTCGCCGAAGGTCCTCCGGTCCACCCCCTTTCAAGGTCTCGATCGACTCCACCACTTCCAGTGCGTTACCCACGGCACGGCCGAGCGGTTCGTCCATCGTGTGATAGCAAACTCGTGTATCGACCCCCATGGCCTCGCCGACCGCCTGCATTGCTGAACCAAGCGTTCCAGCTTCTCGACGCGTTTTCATAAAGGCTCCCGAACCAAACTTCACATCGAGAACCAATGCATCGAGCGTTTCAGCCAACTTCTTGCTCATGATTGACGCCACGATGAGCGGCTGGCTCGGCACTGTCGCCGTGACATCGCGAAGCGCATAGAGCTTCTTATCCGCCGGACAGACGTCAGCCGTCTGCCCCATCATGACAACGCCGATTTTTTCCAACTGAGCGATCGCTTCCTCGCGACTGAGTCCTACCCGAAAACCCGGAATGGCTTCAAGCTTGTCGAGGGTCCCGCCGGTGATTCCAAGCCCCCGGCCCGAAATCATCGGCACCCAGAGATCATCGCAAGCCAACAAGGGAGCCAATATCAGCGACACCTTATCCCCAACTCCACCCGTCGAGTGTTTGTCCACGACACGCGGACTCGACTCAGGGTATTCAAAGGCTTCACCCGACTCCAGCATGGCGCGAGTCAAAGATGCTGTTTCCTCCGCTGTCATTCCCTTGAAATAAATGGCCATGGCCAGAGCTGACATCTGGTAGTCCGGCATCCCCCCGGCCGTGTAGGCGGCAATCACCGACCGAATTTCCTCGTCCTCGAGAATACCGCCGTCTCGCTTCTTTTCGATGATCGAGGGAATATGCATCATTGGAGATTCTTGCGGTCCTCACATGACCTGAAAAGGAAAAAACCACTTCGCGGACTTGCCACGCATCCGCCGTCCCCTTATATCCCTCGCTATGGCCGCAGAATTGAATTTTAAACAGGAACTTGTGGGTTGTTTCGGATTCCCCGTTTCGGAGAATCCCACCCAGGCCATGATTGAACCAGCTTTCCGTGACATGGGTCTCGACTGGCGCTATCTCACCCTTGAGGTTAAACCCGAGGACCTCGCCGCTGCCGTGGCCGGCGCCCGTGCCTTCGGATTCCAGGGCTTTAACTGCACCATTCCTCATAAGGTTGAGGTAATTCAACACCTCGACGGTCTCGGTGAATCCGCAGAACTCATGGGTGCGGTGAATTGCGTCGTCAATCGTGGCGGTAAGCTCATCGGAGAGAACACGGATGGCAAAGGTTTCGTCTCCAGCTTCAAGGAACTCGCTGATCCAGCTGGAAAGTCTCTCGTTCTACTCGGTGCCGGAGGCGCAGCACGCGCTATTGGCGTGGAGATGGCGCTGGCCGGCGTCCGCGAAATCCATCTCGTCAATCGCAGCGAAACGCGCGGTCGCGAACTCGAAGGAATGTTCTCCGGTAAACTGAATGATGCGATCGGCGGAAGCCTCAGCGTTACCTATCACGCATGGGAAGGAGACTTTGTCATCCCCGGGGGCACCGACATTGTGGTTAACGCTACCAGCATCGGCCTCTTCCCCGACGTCGATGCCCGCATCCCCCTCGACGTCGATTCATTAAAATCAGACATGGTCGTCGCAGATGTCATTCCAAACCCTCCTTCCACCCGCCTTGTGCGCGAAGCCCGGAAGCAAGGATGCCAGGTCATCGATGGCCTCGGCATGCTCGTCGCCCAGGGGGTCATCGGCATTGAATATTGGACCAGCCAGACTCCTGATCCAAAGGTGATGCGTCAGGGGCTGGAAGATGTGTTCGGCGGGTAGGGTCCTTCCAAACAAGATCACTGCCCGGCTTCAACCCGCTGCAAGGCCTCGAGCACCTCGCTCATCTGCTGGAGCACCTCCATCAACTCGGGACTTTGCGAAAGAAGATTTGCCATCAAGTCTGCAGGTGATCCGCCCGGGTTCGTCTCATTCACGACCCCAACTGGATCAATCGTCCATGCATCCGCCCATGTTGTGTCGCCTTTCGTAAAACCTTCGGCGAGAAGGCGCGCCTCCAGATCCGGCATATGACCGGCTCCGTAGAAGACAGCCAGCTTTCTGGGTCCACCAGCGGCAACCTCCTGGATTCGGGTCATGACCACTTTATTGCGCTCAGTCACAAGCACTGTCCCGTCTTCGCCTTCGATCTGAGTAATCAACTCTTCCGCCTCGCCAAGAAAAGGAGCGAGGGACCGCTTCAAGGCGCTGCTGTTGCCGGTGAGAACAGCGGCCACGAGTTGGTTCATCATCGCGTTCATGGCGGCCTCATCGGTGACGATGCCACCGCCCTCAGAATCCTCTGCCAGGGCCATGGCGCGTTGAAAGATTGTTCCAAAGCTCTGGTTTCGAGCCGCCATCAATTCCTCGTATTCGGTCCAATCGACGTCGGCGTGAACAAAGTTCGCGGCTTCGTAATTAATGTTCTCGAGTTGAAATTCCAGTCCGAGAAAGGCTTTGGCCATTTGTTGCAAACCTCGGACAGCATCGATCTCCGCACTGGGCTCGAGCGCTTCCTTTGAGAACTGGCCGCCGACCAGTTCATATAGCACCGCATCGTAGCGCTTCAGGTAGTCATCGAGGTTGGCGTAGTAGTCGGCATCGCCCAGGTGAACAACGGCGACGAGGTCGACAATCAGGTCACCTTTGGAAAAACGAGTCAAAGCTGTCTGAAGGGTGGACTTGGCCGCAGGATCCGTTTCGACGTAGCGGATGTAGTCTGAAACTTGAGGGCCGGCGACCGGCGAATTCCCAGTCGCCTCCTCACCAAAGAGAAATCCGGCGTGGAACACGCACAACAGTCCAATCCCTGCCTTTTTCAGTCGCTGCATCATTGACATAAAAACGATACGAGAGACTTGAGCGTTAGGCCTATTTCACTTCCAGGGCGACGAACTCTCCCGCGGCGTTGCGCGCATAAATCCGGCCGTTCGCAAAAACAGGAACCGTCCACACGCGCGGCTTCACGACCTGTTGACTGAGCGTCGGCTGGTAGCCGTCCGGGCTTACCTTGGCAATCTCCAGCTTACCTTGCTCCGTCAAGACCAGGAGCTGATCTCCCACCACGGTCATCGTTCCGTGGGCGACGCCTTCTGCCGACCACTTGGTTTCGCCGGTGATCAGATCGAGACATTTCAGCCCAGTTCCATCCTGGCTTTCATTGCCATCGACGCCGTAGAGATAGCCATCAACCAGAACTGCGGCATTCATCTGAGTCTTCATGTCCCGGTTCTGCCAGACACGTTCGGGATCGCCTTCACCATTCCACCTGGCAAGGACGGCTCCCTTCCCGTAGCCGCTGGAAATAAAGATATAGTCACCCGTCACAATCGGATCGGCTGCATTCACCCCGTATCGAGTCATCCAGCGATATTCCCAGACGACTTTTCCGGTGTCAGGCTCCACACAGACATAAGCGCGTTTGTTGGAAAAGATCATGAGAGACTTTCCATTCTTTTCAAAAGGGTAAGGCGTGGAATAACCCGCCTCTTCGTTCTCCGACTTCCAAATTGCACTTCCATCGGTCTTCTTGAGGGCCAGCCCGGACTCTCCGGCGGTTACATAAAGCACATCACCTTGAACCAGAGGCGCCCCTGTGAATCCCCAGGTCGGCATGGTGTAGCCAAAGTCGTGCTGGAGATGCTTCTTCCACACGATTTTCCCGGTCGCGGCTTCGAGGCAAACCAGTTCCCCTTGCCGCGCCACGTGAAACACGTGATCGCCATCGACTGTCGCAGTGCCCGTCGTTCCGCCCTGGAAATAAAGATCAGCCAGTGGCTGGGGATAGCTGTGCTCCCACTTCACTTCACCGGTAGCTTCGTCAAAACAGAACAGCGCGTCTGTCTCTTTGCCATCATGCCCGGAAACAATGACGCGCCCGTCAGCAATGACTGGAGCGCTGTAACCCAGGCCAAGCTCCGCTTTCCAGATGACTTCAGCCTTCCCTTCGCCTGAAAGACCCACCTCTTTCGAGATCCCATTTAAAGCCGGCCCGCGAAATATCGGCCAGTCGCCAGCCGTCGAGATTGAACCCGCAGCGAGTCCAAGACTGATTGCCAGATTGACGCGAAAGAAGGAAAGAGCCAGCATCTTCATATGACAAACCTCCCGAAGATCCTCGCCTTGGCAACCGGCATCTTGGTCACAAGCGCGTCTGTTTTCGCGGACATGACCGTGGAAAAATGGGGCGAGTTACCAGATGGACGGGAAGTCAAACTGTTCACACTGACGAACAAGCAGGGCACCCGCGTTCAACTCTCTGACTACGGCGCCCTTCTCGTCTCAATTGAGACCATGGACCGCAGCGGCAAACTCGCCGACATTACCCTTTCCTACAAAAGCCTCAAGGAAGCCCTCGCTGGTGGAGTCTACGGCTCAGTCGTCGGCCGCTTCGCCAATCGCATCAGCGGTAGCGGCTTCACCATCGACGGCACTCGATACGACCTTCCCAGTGCCAATCCAAAGACAGGCGTCGCGATTCACGGAGGCAAAACCGGGTTTCAAAGACAACTCTGGTCAACGGCAGGCACAATGGTCGACAGTATCGAATCGATCCAGTTCCTGCTCACCAGTCCAGATGGCCACGAAGGATTTCCCGGCACCGTTAATGTCAGCGCGACCTACACCCTGACCGAAAGCAATGAACTGATCATCGAATACACAGGTTCGACGGACAAAGCTACCCACCTCAATCTGACGAACCATGCCTACTTTAACCTCGCAGGCGGCGGTGACGTCTTAAAACACGAACTGGAAATACAGGCTGCCGGCGTTCTCGAACTCGACGACCGCAAAGTTCCGACCGGAAAGATTCTTCCCGTGGCGAATACCGCCTTTGATTTCCGAACCCGCAAGCCGGTTGGCCGCGATATCGAATCCATCGAAACCGGTGGCTACGATCACTGTTTTGAAATCATCCCCTTCTCGAACTTAGGACTCATTCGGTTTGCTCAGCTGGTCGACCCGGAATCCGGTCGCACGATGGACGTTTACACCACCAAACCTGGAGTCCAGATTTACACCGCCAACCACTTCAAGGGGAATCCCTACCCGCACTGGGGCGGCATCTGCTTCGAAACTCAGTTTTATCCGGACGCTCCTAATCAGCCCGGTTTCGACACGAGCCTGCTGCGTCCCGGCGAGGAATACAGGCACGTCACCAAGTTCGTTTTCGGGGTCGAATACTAGATAAAGGTGTCGGTTTCAGTCGCTTATTTTTCGAACACACGCCCTGTTACCTCCGTGTTCACGGTACTTTGATACCCGCTTCTTCGGACCCTATAATGATCTCCTCCCATGATCCAAAGATCGATTCCCATCAACTTTCAGCACCGCGTGTCATTCACACACGGCGCCTTTGATGCGAAGAACCACACCCTGCGTGACCTGGTGGCCGATTCCTGTCAACTCGGCGAACAAGCCAAGGTGCTAATCCTGCTCGACTCCGGGGTCGCCGAAGCGAATCCCGGCCTGACTGAGAAGATTTCCCAATACTTCGCGGTTCACGCCGATACGCTCAATCTGGTGACTGAACCGATGATTCTCCAGGGAGGAGAGCCCTGTAAGAACGACTGGTCCCTCGTTGAGAAAATCTGGCAGGCAGTAGAGTTTCACAAAATTTGTCGTCATTCCTACATCATCGCGATCGGTGGCGGCGCTTTTTTGGATCTGACCGGTTTCGGTGCTTCAACCGCCCATCGCGGCATTCGACTCATCCGCATGCCCACCACGACGCTCAGCCAGGGCGATGGTGGCGTGGGTGTGAAGAACGGCGTGAACTACTTCGGCAAAAAGAACTGGGTCGGCAATTTCTCGGTTCCTTTTGCCATCGTCAACGACCTTGAATTTCTCGGCAGCCTGCCGGAGCGCGCCTGTCGTGACGGAATCATCGAAGCGATCAAGGTTGCCCTGATTCGTGACAAAGATTTTTACCACTATCTTCGCGATCATGCTTCCAATCTTGGTCGACTGGAAACCCGCCAACTCGAACTCGCAATCCGTCGCAGCGCGGAAAACCACGTGGACCACATCGCCACGAGCGGTGACCCTTTCGAATACGGATCGGCCCGCCCTCTCGATTTCGGTCACTGGGTGGCCCACAAGCTGGAGCAGCTCTCCGAATTCAAAGTCAGCCATGGTGAAGCGGTCGCCATCGGTATGGCCGTCGATCTTATCTACTCCGTGCATATCGGCCTGCTTGACCGCCGCACAGCTGAAGAGATCCTTGATCTCGTTCAGGAGGTTGGTTTTGACCTCTGGTCTCCCTGGCTTGACCGGGAGCAGCGCGGACGCCCTGTCATTCTTGCCGGCCTCGAAGAATTCCGAGAGCATCTCGGTGGGAAACTTACAATCACGCTTGTTCCGGAGATTGGCGACAAACTCGAAGTTCACGAAATGGACGAAGAGGCGATCCTCAAATCTCTCGAAGAGCTGAAGACGCGGTTCCCGACCAAAAGCGGATCAAAAAACCCCTCAGCCTGAGCCAATTGGCCTAGAACAAAAAACCCGCCAATTTCTTGGCGGGTTTTCGTTAACTCGGTGGTTTTTCCTGTTTTGTGAAATCAGGGAATTTTCAGCACCTGGCCGGGGTGGATAGTGTCGTTGCTCAACCCGTTAGCACTCTTAATCGCTGCCACTGAGGTGTTATTGGCAACGCTGATGCGATAAAGATTTTCTCCGCCTGCCACAGTGTGGGTCTTTTCCGCAGACGAGCTGCTGTAAGGGGTGACGGAAGCGCTCGCTGTAGAGCTTCCGCTGTAACTGGGAGGATCAGCTGCGTAGGTGGGAACAGAAGGAACCGACGGAGCTGGGGTGGAAGTCGAAGCCTCCTCAGTCGGAGGCGTGTAAGTGCTCTGGCTGTAGCTTGGATAAGAACTCGAAGACGCCGTGCTCGAATAGTCGCTGGAGCTTTTTCCGTAGCTCGATCCGCTCGGTCCGTAGTATGGATTGCTCTGATACGGGTTAGTCGAAGCGGTTTGGTTCTCGCAGGAAGCGGTTAGGAGCGCCAGCCCGAGCGGCAGCAAGTAAAGATATTTCATGATCAGGGGTCAGTAATTTGATAGGAAAGCTGAAATATTAAGATTACTTGAATAAATTGCAAGCATTTTTAAAAACTAGAATCAGTTTTTTGTAAGATTTTTGAGGTAATCTTGCCCTTCTTGGCCCCTACCCTTCCTTTCGACGATTTCGCTCTTGCGTCGCGTCGCGTCGACGATAATGCTGCGCGAACAAGCCTATGAGCATTTCGCGCGCCCTTATTTCGGTATCCGATAAATCCGGTCTGGAATCCCTCGCCAAAGGACTCCACGAGCACGACGTCGAGATTCTTTCGACGGGAGGAACAGCCAAGTTCATTGCCGATCTCGGCATTCCCGTGGTGGAAGTCTCCGACTTCACCGGGTTCCCCGAGCTTTTCGACGGACGAGTTAAGACCCTCCATCCGAAGGTTCACGGTGGACTTCTTCACCGCCGCGACATCAAAGAACATGTCGAGCAAGCCAACGCGAATGAAATTCTCCCCATCGACCTGGTCGTGGTGAACCTTTATCCTTTTGAAGAAACCGTGGCCAAGGAGGGCGTCACCCGCGCTGAAGCCATCGAGCAAATTGACATCGGTGGTCCCAGCATGCTGCGTTCCGCTGCCAAGAACCATGACGCCGTCACTGTCGTTGTTGATCCGTCAGATTACGAAGTTGTCCTCACCGAGCTAGAGGAGCACGAGGGCAGCACCAGCCTGAAGACCCGCGAACGCCTTGCAATTAAAGTATTCCAGCGAACCGCTGCCTACGATGCTGCCATCGCGTCCCATCTAAATGAGGTTCAAGAGACCGAAGGCTCCTTCTCAGTCTCTCTTCCCCTCGCCCAGGAACTTCGCTACGGTGAGAACCCTCACCAGGAATCTTCACTCTACGGAAACTTCGGTGACTACTTCAAGCAACTGCAAGGCAAAGGTCTCAGTTACACCAACGTCCTCGACATCGGTGCCGCTGCTGAACTGATCCTCGAGTTTCGCCGTCCCGCAGTCGCCATCCTCAAGCACACTAACCCCTGTGGCGTTGGAGCCGACGAAAATGAGCTTCGCCTCGCCTGGGAAAAAGCGTTCGAAACCGATCGCCAGGCTCCCTTTGGTGGCGTGATTGTTTGCAACCGCCCACTCGACATCGGCCTTGCCCGAGTCATTTCCGAGATCTTCACCGACGTGATTATCGCACCGGAATTTGAATCTGATGCCCGCGCCCTCCTCCAGAAAAAGAAAAATCTTCGCCTTATCCAGATGTATGAAGCGTTCCGCGACACGCTCACCGACCCGGTCATCCAGTCAGCCCCCGGTGGACTACTGGTCATGGATCACGACTCCAAAGCACTCGGTCTAGACAATATCGAGCAAAAGGTCGTGACTCAGCGACCCCCGACCGCAGAGGAAATCGAGGCGATGCGTTTTGGCTGGCGAATCGTGAAACACGTGAAGTCGAACGCCATTGTCTTCACCAACAGCGACCGCACCCTCGGAATTGGAGCCGGCCAGATGTCCCGCGTTGATTCCTGCCGCCTCGCCACCTGGAAAGCTGAGCAGGCTGGTCTCAGCCTCAAGGGATCCGTGGTCGCTTCCGACGCCATGTTCCCCTTCCCTGACGGTCTTGTGAATGCACTCGACGCGGGTGCCACTGCGGCGATTCAGCCCGGGGGATCCATCCGCGACGAAGACGTCATCAAGGCAGCCAACGATCACGAAGCAGCTATGGTCTTCACCGGCCACCGCCACTTCCTGCATTGATCCAGTCGCCTCCTGCCGAACCATGGCAATCGACTGGAAAATCCTCGGTGCCCCGGGAGCGGATAACGCGCTCCTGGTCACGGTGGATTCGGGCCAGTCGCACGATCGACTTCTCTTCGATTGTGGTGAGGGCTGCCTCAGCAGCCTGAAACCGTCTGAAATCCAGGGGATCGATCATCTTTTCTTTTCCCACTTTCACATGGATCACGTGTCGGGTTTCGACACGTTTTTCCGACACAACTACAACCGACCGGATGTTCCGGTCCAAGTCTGGGGTCCTGAGGGCACCCAGGGCATTCTCGCCAACCGCTTTCGCTCCTTCACCTGGAACCTCCATGCCGATCAACCCGGCGAATGGATCGTCAGGGAGACCACAGGCAGCTTGTTACGTGGTGCACGATTTTTCACCCGCGAAGCGTTTGACGAGGCTCATGATCTTACTGACGTCCACGTGAATTCCGGTGCCATTCTCAGGGAGACCGGCTTCACTGTCGAATCACGCCCGCTACCACATCACACGATCTCCTCGAATGCCTATCTCATCCGTCAGAGTGACAGCCACAATGTCTCTCCGGAAGCGCTCGCTTCCAGTGGATTGAAACCCGGCCCCTGGCTGCAAAGCCTCACTAGGCTCTCTCCCCCGGAAACATTGGTGGAGGTAGACGGCACAGAACACCAACTCGGCGACCTTCGGGACAAACTGCTTGTCACCACCGCGGGCAAATCCCTCGCCTATCTGACTGACTTCTGTCTTGAACCAGGCTCACAGGGTTGGGTCGACATCGCCACTTGGCTGAACGACTGCGATACCCTGGTCTGCGAATGCCAGTATGCCCAAAGCGATTCCTCTCTCGCTCTCCGTCACGGCCACATGACAGCTGACCGCGTCGGCCAGCTCGCCAATGAAGCCGGCGTTAAGGAACTCGTTCTCCAACATCTTTCCCGTCGCTACAGCAAGGAGGAATGGTCCGGGATGCAAAATGAAGCGGCCGCGCAGTTTCCGGGGGCTTCGTTCCCGCCCGACTGGAATATTGGTTAGTCCGGGTTCCTTCCGGCTCAATACCACAACCGCGGCTCGGTCGACTGAGTCAGCGATCTGGCGAGGTGCAGTGCGGCAAAGATCTTGAAATCAACATATTTGCCCTCGCTCTGGCGGTCACGACACCACTTGGTGACGTCAGCTTGGTGAACAAAGTGAACCTTAATGTTCTCTCCACCGACACCACCGCCTTGAGTCATTCTCGTCAAACCTGTGGCGTAAAACATCGTCACAAATTCGTCAGTCAACCCCGCTGATGATGTCCCTTCGCTAAGCGTAGTCCAGTTCTTGGCTTCATAGCCAGTCTCCTCTTTGAGTTCCCGCTTTGCCGCAGTCACGAGAGGTTCCTCCTCCTGCAGCGGGATATCACCGGCCAAGCCTGCAGGAAGTTCGATCACATTTCGCCCGACCGGAGGACGATATTGTTCCGTCAGAACAACCTGCTTGTCATCGGTGATGGCAAGAATAGCGACAACCCCCTTCGCTTTGCTGCGAGTGACATATTCCCAGTTCGCCGAAGTCTTGCGATAAGTGAGAAACTTCCCCCGGTAAATCTCTTCCGATTCCTCAGCCATGACGGGCCGCCTACTTATTGGAGACAAGCGTCACCTGGTCACGCTCGAACCGAATCTCACCCAACTGCTGGAGGGTGTAATACTCTTCCTGGGTCGCATCTTTAATACGACCGAACATGTCGATCACCGGCTTGATGTTCCGTGATCCAAAACTGATTTTTCCGATGGTCCATTCGACCGGCTCGTATCGCATTTGATACTTGAAAGAATCTGCCTTGAAACGGCTGGTAAGCGTTACCGGCATTCCAAAGAATTCGCGCAACACATACACCTCCGCTCCGTTAGGTATCAGGTCGACATAGACGCCTTTGAAGGAAACCATGGACCCCATCAGTCCACCCTGCTCCCCCTGAATGCGGTGATTGAGGTAAGCATTGAGATCAGCCTCGGAAATCACAGCTTCCTCCGAAGAACTCACCATTACCTTCTGCGCTTCACTGAGGAGGTTTCTCGGCTCTGTCTTATTCACCGGGTTGATCGGATACCCGGCGATTCCAGACATATCCTTGGGCAGGATCACCATGACAACCAAAACGAGCATGGCCACACCAATGAGTCCGATGAACACATTCATCATGCCTCCGCCGCCATAGGTAGGTGCGGGAGACTTGTAGGGTGTTTTTCTTCCGCCAGCCCCTGGGCGCGGACGGGCACCTCCGGGACGGCGGGTGACCACCTTTTTCTTGGTCACGCGACGCGGCGCAGATCTTTGAATCTGGGCTGGAGCAGGCTGTTGCTGGGCCGGCTGAGGCGGAGCTTCGTCATAGACGCCGGCTCCATGAGGACCGGGTGAAGCAGGACTACCGGGATTCTGGTAAACCTGCTGGTTGGGATCCACATACTCAGGCTGGGCCCCGGCCGGCGGTTGATGCGTGACGTCGTCATAGACCCCCGGTTGAGCATCTTCGTGTGGGTATTGAGGCTCCTCGTAGGCCGGCGGTTGCTCAGCGAAAACTTCACCTTCTTGAGGCTGCTGCGGAGGAAGTTCGTCTTCGGGGTTCATGCTTGGGAAATTCTATCAGCTATCCGATGTCGAGGAAGCCTTTTTGCCAGAGGAACTGGAGCCGCCGGAGTCCGACTTGCTCGAACTCGATTTCGAATCTGAACTACCGCCGTGGCTGGGCTTATCTACGCTCGCGGCCTTCTTGTAGGAATCACTGCGGTAGTCCGTTTCGTAGAAACCCGATCCTTTAAAAATAATGCCCGCACCGGTTCCGAGAAGACGTTTTACACCGCCATCACAGTCGTCCAGGGGGCAGTCAGTCAGGCGATCATCTTTCATGGACTGGAACACCTCAAACTGGTGTCCACACTTCTCGCATTTGTAGTCGTAATTAGGCATCAATGGAGGAAATCAGGGCCGCAACCCAAGTGCACTATGTAGAAGGACGGCCACGGTTCAATTCGATTTTTGGCCAAAAACAGGCTATCAACTGTCGAAAAGTCATCCGTTCCCATGCTCCCGCCCGTCGAAGACTACGAAATCTCCCCAGCAGCCCTCAAAGCCCTGATTGATTCGGACGGCGATTCTGAATTTCGGCTCATCGACTGCCGCGAGGAGGATGAGTTTGCTCTTTGTCGTATCGACGGAGGCGAACTGTTTCCGCTTTCGCGATTCGCCGAACTATCTCCGGGCTTGCTCGATCCCACTGACAATCGACCGGTCATTGTCTACTGCCACCACGGAATGCGCTCGATGCACGCCGCCCTTTTCCTCAGGGAAAAGGGAAAGGATCAAACTTGGAGCCTTGCCGGTGGAATTGATCTCTGGTCGACCGAAATTGATCCTCAAATCCCCCGCTACTGAGACTCCAGTTCTTCAGAAATCAAGACGAAGGCTTCAGCCAGTTCCTGCCAGTCTTCGCGAGTGGTCTCCCATCCGCCACTAACGCGGATGACACGTCCCATCGCTTCATAGTCTAGTCCCATCGCCATCATCACCTTCGAAGGGTTCCCCTTTCCGGCACTGCAGGCTGAACCGGTAGAGACGGCAAACCCTTCACGGCTCAGCCGGGACAACCACTTCACATTCTTCTCGAATGGCAGGACAAACATCGAAGTATTCCACAGGCGCGGACCGGCAGCCCCAACCAACTCGACACCGAAACTGCGGGCAAGTGCCGCCTCGAACTCGTCTCGATTGTTGGAATGGCCTTCCATTTCGTCAGCAGACATGTCGCCACTGAGCTCTGACAAGGCGCGGACCATTGCCGCTGTGGCCGGGAGGTTTTCGGTCCCGGCGCGCCGCCCTTCCTCCTGGGGCCCTCCAACAAAACTGTGAAAAGATTCGCCCATTTCATCAGCAGGAAGCACAAGAAAACCACTCCCCTTTCCACCTCGAAACTTGTGTCCGCTACCCGTCACAAAATCACACTCCCCGAGCTGGTCCGACGGCAGCTTACCGAGCCACTGAGCGGCATCGGTGTGGAACCTGACACCGTTTTCACCGCAGTGTTCGGCCAATTCCAGCCAAGGTTGCATAACCCCGGTCTCATTGTTCGCCGCCATCACCGAAACCGCCGAAACTTCTTCGCTCTCGATCCACGACTGGAGTCTCTCGACATCAACAATACCGGTAGCCGGGTCGACCGGAATCTCCCGGACTTTACCCGACTCCACATGCGGGGTCGCTACCGCTTCCACGCAGGGATGTTCAATCGCAGAGACTGCCACAGGCTTTTCGGACTGCTCAATCAGGAATCGGATCGCTGCATTATTCGCCTCGGTAGCTCCGGAAGTGAAAACGATCCGCTCAGGCACATCAATACCAAGTTCATCAGCAAGATCTTCGCGACACTCATCCAGCCGTACTCGCGCGGCACCTGCCTCGCGATAAAGACTGGAGGGATTTTGCCAGGCCGCAGAGTTTGCCTCTTCCCAGGCACGCTGAGCCTCATCGCTCATCGGGGTAGTCGCATTGTAATCAAAGTATTTCGAGAGATCAGGCATGGTCTACAGGTCACAAGAGAGGGCTGGCCAGACGCGACACCCTGACAGCGAGGCGAAACCACCACGGCCGGTCAGTGTAGTCAGTGGAATCAATCTCGCGACTGTGGGCAAAGTCAACTTCAAGCATCGACGCGACATTGGCGGCAAACCCCTCGCACAGAACCACGACCCCGACCTCGAAATTCAGTCGCATCGACCGGTTGTCCAGATTAGCGGTTCCCACCGCAGCAAACTCCTCGTCTACCAGGATGACTTTTTGATGTTGAAACCCGGATTCATAGCGAAACAGCCGCACGCCCGCCGCCTCCATATCCACGAGGTAGGAGAAAGTCGCCAACCACGGGATGTATTTGTCCGGCTTGTCCGGAATGAGAATCCTGACATCCACGCCACGCAGGGCAGCCATCATCAGCGAGGCACGCACCGATTCATCCGTCACGAAATAGGGAGAAGCAATCCACAGTCTTCTCCGCGCTCGCGAGATCGCATTGAGGAAAAACATGGTTCCCCCTTCAATCCGCTCGGTCGGACCGGTTGGCAGCGTCAAGACAGTGGATTTTCCCGCCCCGCATCCCGAGCCATCGCCCTCGGTGACCCGCGTCCAGTTCAATTCCGGCATCTCGCGGGTCGCCCAGTAGTAATCGGCCAGGAACACCATCTGCAGGCTGAGAACAGAGGGCCCTACGAGTCGGACATGAGTGTCTCTCCAGTGCCCGAACTTTTGACTGATCCCGAGATATTCGTCACCAATGTTGTGTCCTCCGACGAAACCAACCTTACCGTCGGCGACAACGATCTTTCGATGATTCCGAAAGTTAATCTGGAAGCGATTTGCCCGCCCCTGCGTGGCATTGAAACGGCAGATGTTGACCCCCGAATCCCGCAGGGAATCTCGGTAATGGCGCGGCAATTTGTGGCTTCCGATTTCGTCGTAGAGGAAGTAAACGCGGACCCCTTCTTTCGCTTTTTTTTCGAGCAATTCCCGCTGACGATTACCAAGGTCGTCATCCTTGACGATAAAGAACTGCATCAACACGTAGTCCTTTGCCTGTTCAACCGCGTCAAAAATTGATTCAAAGGTCTGCTCTCCATCGATGAGAAGGCAGACCTCGTTTCCGCCGGTAAAGCGGCGCTCACTCAGTTGGAGGAGTAACCCTCCGTAGTAATCCTGACGTTCTGTCAGTTCAGTGATATGGGGCTGAAGAGATTTTTCGAGGTCTTGGAAAACCTGTTCATTTTCCTCCTGCGCTTCCCGAAACCGCTCCACATAACCGCGAAAGTGCTGCCGCCCGAGAATCCAGTATATCGGCACCGCAACGAAAGGTACCGCCAGCATCGCCATGAGCCATCCCCACGCCCCGGGGGCGGAACGCGCCTTGATGATGACGTGGAGGATCGAGAGCACAGCCAGCACTTCGACCACCAGAATGATCGCCGTGCCCAGCGCATACTTGTCTCCGATCAGGTCAGGCATTCGAAGCTGTCAGCGAAGAAATTTTCTCGAGAAGGCTGTCGAAAGGAAAGATCGGTTTTTCTTGGAATGCATCGCATCCCGCAGCCTCAATCCTCTCCTGGTGGTGAGCCATGGTATGAGCCGTCAGAGCAATCACGGGGATTCCAGCAGTTGATTCTTTCTCCTTGAGTTGCCTCGTTGCCTCAAGGCCCGCATTCGGGTCTGGTTGAGCATCTGCGGTTGGAGGCAATTCGAGGTCCATGAGGACGACATCAGGCCGCTCTAACTCGACCCGGGCCACGGCATCTGCCGCATCAGTAGCCACAGAA
Organism: Verrucomicrobiales bacterium; assembly: GCA_049594415.1. Lineage (GTDB taxonomy): Bacteria > Verrucomicrobiota > Verrucomicrobiia > Verrucomicrobiales > DEV007 > Arctic95D-9. Next base: position 118,156 of record JBMYJM010000009.1, read on the forward strand.
AGCTCGTGACCATGATGCTTCAGCAAACGCACCAGCAGGCTGATATTATCTTCATCGTCTTCGACCAAAAGTATTCGTGCCATAACTACATTATCCTCAATGCCTCATAACCATCAGACCCGAAGCTGGGGAAAAATCGCATTTTTTCTCCAAAAAGATCGAACGAAAAGTGAACTCGAGGGACTAAACCTACTGTAGCAGCAGTGAAGGCTGCTGTTACAGTCATAAAACAAGCGGTTCCTTGTGGGGTCCACCCGTTCGGTGGGCCCCGCATTTTTTGTGAACCGGCCGTTTTCAAAGATCGCGGTTTCCGCTATCCGGGGAATTCCCTCAGACATCCCGTAAGCACATCCCTTCATGGCGGGTCTCTTTGCGATTGGCTTCATCGATTCATCGATCGTAACCTTTCGCCAATGATTCGCACAATCATCTTCTGCTTACTGCTTTGCGGCACCCTGACCCGCTCACCTTTCCTTCTTGCAGCTGAAATCGAAGACCCGGCACCTCCTTCGGTCAGCACGCCACAAGGAGACGAAGCCACCGAAGCGGTCGAACACGATCGTTTGACTTTCTTCGCCGAACCGAAAGCACTTTCACCCGACGCCGTCACCTCTAACTGGCCTCGCTTCCTCGGTCCCACGGACGATGGGAAAACGCCCGAAACTCATCTCATTGATGAGATTCCCGAGGACGGTCCAGCCAAGGTCTGGGAAATGGAAAAGGGCTCGGGATACACTTCCCCCGTTATCGTCGACGGGAAACTGGTCCTCTTTGATCGAATCGGTGACGAAGAGATCGTTGACTGTCTCGAGCCAGAAACCGGGAAGCGCCTCTGGCAATACGGCTATCCGGTTGTCTACTCAGACCGCTACGGCTTTAACAATGGCCCCCGTGCCAGTGCTGTGATCGATTCGGGAAAAGTCTACACGCTCGGCGTCACCAGCAAACTCAGCTGCCTCGATCTCGCCACTGGAAGTCTTCTCTGGCAGCGGGAACTGATGACGGAGTTTGACCGGGCCAGCTTCTTCTTTGGCCACGGCGCCTGCCCTCTTATTCACGACGGTAAGCTGATTGTCCCGCTTGGTACGAACGGGATGGAGAAAGGACTCAGCGTCGTTGCCTTTGACCAGCATAATGGAAAGCTCCTTTGGAGTGCCGAACACGAATGGAATGCAAGCTACGCCAGCCCCATCATTGCAGAACTGCAGGGAGCGCCCCGCCTCATCGTCTTTCAGGGTGGCGAGAGTGATCCGGCTTTCGGAGGTGTTCTCTGCCTCAATCCCGAAAACGGCGAACTTCACGACGCCTTTGCCTGGCGTCCTGACAAATATGAAAGCGTGAACAGCTCCACTCCGGTAGCCGTCGGAGATAACCGCATCTTCATCACGACGTCCTATCAACTTGGCGCAACTCTACTCCGCCTCAACGAGGAACTTAAATGGGAACAACTCTGGAAAGCACCCGACTTCGGAATCCACTGGATGACCCCGCTGTTGCTCGACGGTCACCTCTACGGTTTCCGGGGTCGCAACGAACCCGACGCCTGGCTCGCCAGCTACAATGTCGAAACCGGAGAGGAAAACTGGCGCGAAGATCTTGAGTGGACCGTTCCGATTAAAAGCGGTCGAGACTACCGTATGAAGTATCTCCGTGGCAGCCTGCTTCATGCCGATGGGAAAACCTTTGCTCTAGGAGAACTGGGATCCCTTGGCCTGCTCAAACTGAGCCCTGAAGGCATCGAAGACCTCGGCCGCTCTCAGCTTTTCTTTGCCCGTGCCACCTGGTCTCTTCCCGTCCTGCATCGCGGACTGCTCTATGTCTCGCAACATGAGCCAGACATGGACAACAACCCTCCACGATTAATCTGTTACGACCTGCGTAAGCAGGGGAACTGAAACCGCCAACGACGAGAGTTTCCCGACTGACACCACCCTATTCAATCTGTCTGGACTTACCCCAAAACCCGCGCCTAAGTTCCTTCAATGTGGCGCTTTCGCTTATTCGGCTATCCTGTGACGGTGGAATGGACCTTCTGGGTTCTCTCTCTTCTTCTTGGAATGTCTTTCATGAGCACGCCCGGCAGGGCCGGTGCAATTCTCACCCTCATGTGGGTGGCGGTTGTTTTCATTTCTATCATCTGGCACGAGCTGGGACACGCTCTCGCCCGCAAACGCTTCCGGGCACCTTACTCGGAAATCAAGCTCTACAGCTTCGGCGGTCTCTGCAGCGGACCAGGTCAATTCACCCGCTGGGAATCATTTTCCATCTCAGCTGCCGGGCCCATCGCCAGTCTTCTCCTCGGAGCCATTGCCTTTGGCTTCGGATTCGCGCCCGGTCTTTCAACTTTCTACGGTAAATATCTCATCAGCATGTTGCTAATGACCAATATCTACTGGGCAATCCTCAACATTCTGCCGATTTACCCTCTCGATGGAGGACAAATGTTCGCTGCTATCATGGCCAACAAGAGTCAGAGAATTGTTTACCAGGTCGGCATGTTCACCGCCGGAGCCGTCGCAATTTTTTCACTGATGAGTGGCAACCTCTTTGGAACTCTTCTCTTCGGCTCCCTCGCTTACAGCAACTTTCAGCGCAGCAAGGGATTGATCCCTCGCTTCATGTGAGCCTGCCCCCCTCAGGGAAGCAGGTATTTTTGGACGTAGTGCAGGGTCACCCGTCCTGTGATCTCAAGGCTCTCGGCACTGATCTTGTCGAGCGTATCACCGGGCGTGTGCCAGTAGTCATAGTCGAAATCGATCAAGTCGATGGTCGGAATCCCGGCTGACACATTCAGCGGCACGTGATCATCGACGATGTAAGTAGAACTGATTCCTACTTCAGACTCACAGCTAAGGTCAGCCGCAGCTGAGAGCAACTGGCGGGACATCTTGTTCAGTGAAGCCTCCACTGAATGGATGTCGATAACGTAACCAGTCTTTGCCTTATTCTCAGCCAACTCCTTCAACGAGGCTCCGGGGATCTGCACTCCCGCCCGAATTTTAAGATCCTTGTCACCGACCATATCGAGCAGAACGCCCCACTGAGGGCGATCCCTCTCCTTTACGTTCAGCCATTGGCCGGCATAGTGACGACTGCCGTAGAGACCATCGGATGAAGTAATCCCGGGACCAAAGGCTTCTTCCCCGTCGAAAAACACTAACTCCAGGGCGTGCGATGTCTCGGGTCTTTCCGCTAAAACGCGGGCGAGCTCAATCAAAAGCCCGCTGCTGGAACCACCGTCATTCGCACCCACGAATTCAAATGATTGATAGGGCTTCGTATCGTAGTGACTGGCCAGCAAGCCAATAACGGGCTGTTCGAAGCCGGTGTCCCCAAAGCGGGCTCTCAGGTTAGTAAATTCAACTTCCCCGTCCGGCGTCTTGTCAGTGAAGACCTGTCGCTCCACCGTCCATCCATAGTCACTCAACTTATTCTCGATGTAGCGGCGGGATTCTTCGAGCGCATCGGATCCCGCCGGGCGAGGTCCAAAGTTCACCAAAGCAGAGACATGTTCGAACGCCTTTGCCCCGGAGACCTTATCGGCCAGCGGTTCCAATGGATCGTAGGCGACACTCCTCTGCTCTGAGCAGCCCAATGCAAAAAGTGCACTGAGGGCTACGACGGAAAAAATAAACCTCATAAAGAAATGAATGAGGCTTTGTTAGTCAATATCAACACCCAGCAGCTCAAGAATGCGACCAAGGTCTTCGTTGCCGTAATACTCGATCTCGATTTTACCGCGCTTATCAGTGTGATGAATCGCAATGTTAGTGGCAAAGCGACTCCGCAGCTGATCCTGAATTTGACGAATGTAGGTCTCGGCCTGAGGGGAAAGCTTAGGCTTCGAAGTTTTCTTGGCCGTAGTCTTACCATTGATTTGCTCGGAAACCAGTTTTTCCGTCTCGCGGACATTGAACTTCTTTTTCACGACTATATCCGCGAGCATTTTCTGCTCAGCCTTGGTCTTAATTCCAAGGATGGCCTTGGCGTGACCGGAACTGAGAAGACGCTGCGAAACCAGCAACTGCACGTCCTTGTCAAGCTCCAGCAGGCGAATCGCGTTCGAGACCGTGGCGCGGTTTTTACCAACCCGCTGGGCAATCTCGTCCTGTTTCAGGCCGAAGTCTTTAGCCAGGCGGGAATAGGCTTCCGCTTCCTCCAGCGGATCGAGGTCCTCACGCTGAAGGTTCTCAATCAGCGCCATCTCGAGCACATCGCGATCGGATGCATCCCGGAGGATAACCGGCACTTCATCTAAGCCGAGCTTGGTTGACGCCCGCCAACGGCGTTCACCGGCGATCAACTCAAACTTGCCGTCGACGTCGCGAACGATCAGCGGCTGGATCACTCCGTGCTCACGGATTGATTCAACCAGTTCGTCAAGGTGCTCATCGCGAAACCGCTTTCGCGGCTGAAAAGGAGACGGCACCACCTTGTCCAGCGGTATTCGCTGGACGCGTTCTCCAGTGCCCGGATCCGCCTGATCTACCCCGCCCGACTTAACCGGCACGGAGGCCGGAGTTTTGATCAGAGCATTGAGACCTTTGCCGAGGCCTTTTTTGGGAGAATCTTGGGGAGACATGTCGATACGAAAACAGGTGTATTCGAATCGTCTCCGAATCTAATGGAGACGTGAAGCCAAAAAATCACTCAATGATTCGGACGTTAGGCGAACCCATGTTCCGACGCGCCTCTGCCTCCATCGCCGCGTGCTGCTCATCGGTGCAGGAAGAATCGATGGGAGCATCGGGCTGCTCTTCGCTTTTCTCTAAGAGGCCGTTATCAGTCATCCACTGTTCCACTTCCTCCCCACTGACGTCAGCGAGCATGGTTCCATTCACGATGACACAGGGAGACAGGGGCTGACCGCTCTTCTGCTCCATTTCCCAGCGGAAGGCGGGATTTTTGATGATATCCTTCTCTTCGAATTCGAGGTCATACTTCCGGAAAATTGAGCGAACACCTTCGCTCCATCCGCAGAAAGTCTTGAGATACGCAGTAATTTCGATGTTTTGTTCAGCCATGGTTGGATAGGTTTGCTTTCCCAACCCATAAGCCACACCACCACGATTCGCAAACATGATTGGCCACTCCAGGGGCGTATTTCAGCGTTTCCAGAGCCAGTTTCCGTCGTATATTGTCGCACCTTCAGCCACATGTGCCTCTCTCTCCAGTTCAGAATCCTGACCCTGCCGCTTCTCGGCTTAGGGATTTTTTTAACGGGCTGCGAAGAAGTCAGCCCTATTGCTGACCAGGTTAAAGAGGCTCTCGAACGTGAATCCGTTGAAGCGGAACCCGAACCCATCGTGGCCCAGCCGATCGACATTCCTCCTCCACCAGAGCCCGTGGCCATGGAGCCCGTCGTCAATAAGGACGCCCGCGTCGCTATCCTCGGATACCATGATTTCACCGACGGTCGCTCCTCCAACGACATGATACTCAATGTGAATGATTTTCGCGACCAGATGCAGGCAATAAGGGATGCTGGGCTTCCCGTGATAAGTCTGCGGGAGTTTCTCGACTGGAAGCAGGGCATTACGCCAATTCCCAAGCAGTGCGTCATGATTACCATCGACGACGGCTGGAAAGCGACCCATACCCTGGCGATGGATGTACTCAAGGAATTCGAATACCCTTTCACTGTCTTTCTCTACAAGAACTACGTTGGCGTCGGCGGCCGCTCCATGAGCCCCGAAGAGATTCGCGAGATCGCTGAAGCGGGAGGAACGCTCTCAAGCCACTCGCTCAGCCATGCCAATATGTCAGACCGCAAGGGTCGCTCTGCGGAAGCCTACACCGCCTGGCTTAAAGAGGAGCTGGAAGAATCTCATCGATTCCTCGAGGAAAACTTCGGTGACACCGGTGCCGTCGAGAAAACCTTTGCTTTTCCCTACGGCATCTACAACGACCAGGTGCTCGAGTTGGCCCGGGAATTCGGCTACGAAGCCTGCTTCACGGTGAACGGCAAAAAGACCACCTGGGATGTCGAAGATATGGAAATCGGGCGCTACGTCATCCATGGCACGACCCTCGCCAATTTCGAGCCTGCTCTCAATTTCGGAAGCGGAAACCAGACCACCTCGGGCCGCCGTCTCATGACAGAGACAACCGACAGCGACGGTTCCACCAGCGCCCCGCTTGTCTCCGTGATGCCTCCCGCCGATTCCGTCATCGGCAATCGTCTCCCCCTCATTGAAGTCGATCTTTCCCGCCTGCCCGGGGTTCAACCCGAAAGTATTTCCATGAGGGTTACGGGTTTCGGCAAGGTCCCTCACCACTACGACTACGGCACCGGAACGGTTCGCTACCAAGTGCCTCAACGGCTCCGACTCGACAATTGCAATGTCCAGCTGAGCTTCCGTCACGCTAATAATTCGGACACAGAAGTCATCAGCTGGAATTTCACACTCGATCGTCTTGCCGATTACCTCGACGCTGATGCCACGGCGACCGGTCAGAATGCTCCACTTGAAATTCCGGAAACCGATGGCAACAGTGCCGACTCCGGTGCCTCGACGGCACCCACTGCGACACCCTCCATTTGACCGGCAATTATGTTCAATTCCCTCTCCGAAAACCTGCAGGAAACTTTCAAGAAACTGCGGGGACACGGTAAGCTTTCCGAAAAGAACATCTCGGACGCTCTCCGCGAAGTGCGTCTCGCCCTGCTCGAAGCTGACGTCGAGTTTTCAGTCGCCAAGAATTTTATCGCCAGGGTCAAGGAACAGGCCCTTGGTGAGAAAGTGCTCAAGAGCATCAAGCCCGGGCAGCAGATCGTAAAGATTTTCAATGATGAGCTCGCTGAGCTTCTCGGTGGTGACGCTGCTCCACTCGATCTCAACCCCCCTGCCCGCTTGCTCATGGTCGGCCTCAACGGTGCGGGTAAAACAACCACCTCAGCCAAGCTGGCTCTTCACCTTCGCAAGGAAGGTCGGCGCCCTCTCCTGGTCGCCTGTGACCTTTTTCGACCGGCAGCGGTGGAACAGCTTGTCACGCTTGGTAAGCAGATCGATATCCCCGTTTTTCAACCCGTGCCCGGCGAAACCGACGTTCTCAAGGTAGCCAAAGCAGCACTCAAGTGGGCCGACGACCAGAACGGCACAGTCATCATTTTCGATACCGCAGGCCGCCAGGAAGTGGACGATAATCTTATCGGCGAGCTCAAAAGCCTCCGTGATTTCCTCGATCCCAGGGAAACCCTTCTCGTTGCCGACTCGGCCACTGGTCAACAGGCCGTTAGCGTTGCCCAGACTTTCAACGATGCCATCGGGCTGACCGGCCTGGTCCTGACCAAGCTCGACGGCGATGCCAGAGGCGGTGCCGCGCTCTCGATGCGATCGGTTACCAATCAGCCCATCAAGTTTGTTGGTGTCGGGGAAAAGCTTTCCGACTTCGAAGCCTTTGTTCCCGACCGCATGGCGGGACGCATCCTCGGCATGGGAGATGTGGTGGGGCTCGTTGAGAGAGCCGCTGAAGCGATCGACGAAGAGGAGGCGCTCCGCATGGCGGAGAAGATGAAAAAGGCTTCGTTCGACTTTGACGACTTCCTCGCCCAGATGCGCATGATGAACAAGATGGGCGGAATGACCAGTATTCTCGGCATGATGCCCGGCATGGGAGACAAACTCAAAGGAGTCAACCTCGATGAAAAACGCATGAAGCACGTCGAGGCTATCGTGCTCTCAATGACACCGAAAGAGCGCTCCCGTCCCGAGATCATCAAGGCTTCCCGTCGCAAGCGCATCGCCGCCGGCAGCGGCACCTCTGTCACCCAGGTCAACTCCCTGCTGAAGCAGTTCGGCCAGATGCGGAAGATGATGCGCAACAAGGGCAAGATGAACCAAATGATGAAGCAGATGGGAGGAATGGGAGGCGGGAAATTGCCGTTCTGATCCCTGCCGGATTAATCCTTCGTGGACTCCGGCCAGCTCCCGTCACAAGGCTCGACTGGTCGATTTCTCCTGCGCGACTCCCAGAGAAGATCGGTAGATTCATCCACCCCTGTTCGGCACGATCTACATGAAGATCGATTTGGCGAGAGAGAAGTAGATGATCGCCCCGCTAACATCGACAATGGTGGTGATGGCTGGCGAAGCAACCACAGCAGGGTCAAGCTTCATCATGCGGGCAAGGATGGGCAGCAATGCTCCAAACAGAGTTGAGGTGCAAATCTGAATTGTCAGTGCACAGGCGACTACCATTGCGACAGTGAAGAGACTGATTCCCTCGGGAATCAAACTCGTCGGCAGCAGAAAACTGATCTGTAATGCCACGCAGATCCCAAGAAGGGCGCCCAGCATGATTCCAACACGTGTTTCCTTCCAGATCACTCGACCAAATTCCCTCGTATCCAACTCGCCTAGCGACATCGCTCGAATCACCATCGTCGCCGACTGAGCGCCCGTGTTGCCGCCGGCGGCTACCACCATGGGAAAGTAAATTGCTAACACATAGTAGGCTGTGAGGACTTCCTCGTAGCTGTGCAGCACAATTCCCGAAGTCAATGCAAGGAAAGCCAGAACCAAAACCCAACCAAAACGACGCTTCAGGTGAGCAAATGTCGAAATCTGCAGGTATGCCTGGTCACCACGCTCACCACCAATACCGGAAATTTTCTCCATATCCTCGGTAGACTCTTCCTCGATAATGTCGAGCGCGTCGTCATAGGTGATCACACCTACCAATCGATTGGCATTATCAATCACAGGCAGAGCCATCAGATCATAGCGGGCTATCATTTGCCCTGCTTCCTCCTGATCCTCCATTGCATTGATAGTGATCTCCGCTTGCGACATCAAATCACTGATGGGAGTGTCCCAGGTAGAAAACGCTAGGTCCCGCAGGCGCACTTTTCCGACGAGCCTCTCCTTGTCATCGATCACGAAGATACGACTGAGCAGTTCGGCCTCATCGTGCTCCTGCTCGAGAATTTTGAGAGCCTCTTTCACAGTCAGATTGACTGGAATGGTGGCCATGGCTTTGGTCATGCGGCCGCCGGCGGTCTGCTCGGGGTATCGCATGAGTTCTTCGGCATCCTCCCGCTTGTCTTCGGGAAGGAGCTCCATGTATTCGTCACGATCCTCCTCCTCGACTTCCTGCAGGAGGTCAACGAGTTCATCGTCGGAAAGTGAATCGAGAACTTCCGCCTTCTGACCCTCAGGAAGGTTTTCAAGACCAAGTTCGAGGTCGGCGACAGGAAGGTAGTCAGCCCACTCGGAAAGAACTTTTCCGGGCAAATTTTCGAGCACCTCCTCGCGAATCGATTCGTCGAGTCGCTCGAAGGCTTGTTCGACATCACCAGGGTGAGCTTCCTCGGCGATCGACGCAATACGATCGACGGACTGACTCTCGAGAGCCTCCAGAATGGTCTCCACATCGACCGGCTTCTGATTCTTTGAGTCCAATTCCGCCATGTGCCGCACTCTCGCTTCCGAAGACAAAAACGCAAGCATCCTTACTTCCATTTCCACATTTGAAACGGTCAGCCATCACACACCCGGATGAATCTCCCCCTACCATGGAACGATGCGGCTGCCGTTTACCGACGGCGAACTATTCGTTATCCGCAGCGGAGCCAGGGTCGATACCTCCGCAAGCGCCCGATTTCCCGTTGACGATACTGTTTGCCGCCTTCGATGCGGGCGTTATACTAGAAACTTGTTCTATATCCCATGAACGAGCCAGTTACCCGTTCACTTCTTGTCGCAGTCCTTCTTCTGATGTGCTCCCGGGCATCCGCGGAATACCTGCCCACCAAGAGCCGCGTCCCTGAACCCCGCCGCGAATTCAGGGCTGCCTGGATCTCAACCGTGCACAACATCGATTGGCCGTCGAAAACAACGCTAACGCCCAGCCAACAGCGCGCCGAACTCGTGGGACTTCTCGACACCGCTGCTGATACGGGCCTGAACGCAGTGATTCTGCAGGTGCGGACCGAGTGCGATGCCTTTTACAAATCAGACATCGAACCCTGGTCTTTCTTTCTCACTGGAAGCATGGGCAAAGCTCCGTCCGATGGCTACGACCCACTTGAGTTTGCCGTTAACGAAGCGCACAAGCGAGGCATCGAGTTGCATGCATGGTTCAACCCCTTCCGAGCCAGCGCGACAGAACGTTCTAACAAATCCCCACGGCACATTTCAAAAACGCACCCGTCACTCATGCTCTCCGCCGGATCTATGAAGTGGGGCAATCCGGCTTCTGAAATTATTCGGAAACGAGCTATCGACGTGATGGTCGACGTTACAAAACGCTACAATGTGGATGCGGTTCACATCGACGATTACTTCTACCCCTACCCAAAAACCGTTAACGGCCGCCCCCAGGAGCAGTTCAATGATTCCGCTTCCTATTCCGCCTACCGCGCCAAGGGTGGGAAACTAGAGCTCCGCGACTGGCGCCGAAATAATATCAATGCGTTTGTCTCCGACCTTTACGCTTCTGTCAAATCAACGAAACCCTGGGTCGAAGTTGGAATCAGCCCGTTTGGAATTTGGCGCCCCGGATATCCCAGTTCAACCAAGGCAGGTCTTGATGCCTATGACCACATTTTCGCCGACTCACGCAAATGGTTACAGCAGGGCTGGCTCGACTACTTTTCACCCCAGCTTTACTGGAGAATCGACCCGCCCGACCAGAGTTTCACCGCATTGAACAAGTGGTGGGCCGAACAGAACCTGCAACAGCGTCACCTCTTCCCCGGCATTGCTTCGAATCGAATTATGAGCTCCGAGGACAAAGGCCGCCCCGCCACCGAGTCCATCCGCCAGATCGATGTAACACGAAAAAATGCCTCTCGCATGGGGCCCGGCCACATTCACTGGAGTATCAAGGCGATCAAAGACGACCGTGATGGCCTCCGCGGAAAACTCCGCAGCGCCTACACTGAGACCGCCATTCCCCCGGCAACCCCATGGAACGGCTCCGGCCAACCAGGCCCGGTTTACGTTGCTCCGATTGAAGAAGGTAATGGACTCACCCTTTCATTTAAAACTGCCTCTGACGCCCGCTGGCGCTTGATCCAGGTGAAGGACGGCAACAGGTGGACGACACTGCGACTCATGCCGGCTAGTGAATCGATCTACAAGATGCCGAAGCGTCCTGACGAAGTTGCTATTCGCCACGTCAGCGTAACCGGAGTGCTCTCCGTCCCCACAATCCTTAAGCGACAGTAGACATTCCGCGTTGATCCTCTACCATTCTCTTGTTTATCCTTTACCTGATGACTCGATCCGCATTGTTCCGGGCGCTTTTCCTGGTTTCCTCGTCCTTGGTGCTTTTCGGCTGCGACAGCAAAACTCAGGAACGCATCGACCGCCTCGAAGCTGAGCTTCGTGAAGTGCGCTCAGATACCCGTGACGAAGTTGCTGACCTGAAGACACGTGTCATCACGGCCGAAACCAAAATCGGCTTTTCCCAGGAAGACGGTTCGTTTTCGGATCGCCTCGGCAGCCTGGAGCGTTCGATCGACGCGTTTCGCACACTTGGTTCCCGCGGCAATCAGATCGTGTATCTCCGCGCTGGCATGACCGGCCACACTCTCCTCCATACTGATCACGGCACCTTCCTGGTTCGAATTGACGGGCTCGACATCAATATTGAGCGTGGCGGATACGACGCTCATCTCAGCATTGGCAATCCCTACGGCTTCTCAATCAATCAGTTCACCCTGCGCGGCAGCCATGGCGGAGGCACCCCCGAGCTCAGCGAAGGTGAGGATTACAGCCTCGCGAATCCAAAGATCCGCGCCTGGCAGGAATCGCTGACTCCCTTTGAATATCGCGTCACCAAGCCCCTGGCACCCCTGACCTGGACCACGTTCGATGTCGAGATGAAGGCGGACTCACGGGACCAGCTCGAAGTGATCAGCTTTGTGATGCTTGTCGAGAATGCCGACGTGACGACTGACGGCATGACTGGTGGTCAGTCAGAAAACTCTGTCGCCCATCTCAAAATTGGCTCTCAAGCCGCTTCTGTGATGCGGACAGAATACGGTGCCTTCCTTGTCAATTTCATCTCCACTGAAAAGTCCGACGCCGGCACCCGCGTCACTCTCGACATTGGCAACCCCTACGGATTCATCATAGAAGAAGCCCGTCTCTCAGGGGAATACGGCCCCTCTGTTCCCTCTCGCGAAGCGAGTGCATCCACAGCCGAATATCGCCAGCGGATGACTGAGTGGACCACTCGGCTACAGCCTTTTGAAGCAGCTCTTGCAGACAAGCTTTTCGGACTCCGGAAAACCCAGACCACGATCCTGATTCCAGCACCGGAAGAGGAGATCCAGTTTCTGCGCTGCCGACTTCACATCGAGTCGCTCTCACTCCCTCAAGCGGCAGAGTAACCAGCCTGATCCTTTCAGGAGGCGCTGGAAGTCTCCACACCGGACGATTCGCCTTCTGCCTCTTCACTCTTCCCGTAAATTCGCTTAAACCCCGCTGAGATATCGTTCATCACAAGGTAGTTCACTGGAACGAGGATCAAGGTAATCAAGGTTGCGAACAAAATGCCATACCCAAGGCTGATGGCCATCGGGATGAGGAACTGAGCCTGGGTTTCCTGCATCCGGATCAAGGGGAACAATCCGGCAAAGGTCGTTGCCGAAGTGAGGATAATGGCCCGAAACCGAGCCGCCCCGGCGCTACTGGCTGCCTTGAACACCGTGTCCCCCGCTTTTCGTCGGCGGTTGATGTAATCCACGAGAACGAGACTGTCATTCACCACCACACCCGACAAGGCCAGCATCCCGAAATAACTCAGGAAGCTGAGTGGCATGCCTCCCTGCTCGCCGCGGAACCATCCCTCGATGAGATGCCCTAACACCGCCCCAATGAGTCCGTAAGGAATCACCGACATCACCATGAGTGGTTGCGTGTAGGAACGGAATGGAATCGCCAGCATTGCGTAAATGCCGAAGACAATCAGGCACATCCCGACAGTGATGCTGCTGGAGTTTTCCCTCTCCTCACGTGCTTCGCCCTCAAAACTGAAGTTCATCCCCGGATACTGGACCAGCACACTTGGCATCCAGTCAGAAAGATCGGCACGAATAGCGTCTAAATCGGCCACCTCCTTGTCAGCATCTGCTGATACTTCGACAGCTCGGTTGCGATCAATTCGCTCAATGCGGGGCATACTCTGGGCGATTTTTGCTTCGGCAACCGAGGTAAAAGGAACCGCTCTTCCGTCACCGGTTCGGATCATCATGTCCTCCAGCGCGGCCACTGACTGACGATCCTCCAGCGGATAGCGAAGCATCACGCGTACCTCGTCTCGATCCCTCTGGATCTTCTGAATCTCCTCACCAAAGAAAGCCTGACGAACCTGCCTCGCAAGATCCGACATCGTCAGGCCAAATTGCTCGGCTTCAGGTCGGATCGAGAGCTGGATTTCGTCCCGGCTTTCGTCGAGATTATCGGAAATATCAAAGAGCCCATCGTAGGTGCCCATCTTTTCACGAACCTGCGTTGCCGCTGCGGTGAGATCATCTTCATTCTTACTTCGCAACTGAACCTCGATAGGATCTCGGCCCCGCCCAATCTCGGCACGAAAATAGAGTTGCTTGGCGCCAACAATGCCACCGCGCTTATCAATTTCTTCGCGCCACTCCGCCGCCAACTCCCGCGCCCCCATATCGTAGTCACGTTCTTCCGGCGCCCTGATGTAAAAGACCACCTCACCGAGGTGGCTCCGCCCCGCCGAACTCCGTCCCTTGGAAGAAGCCACTCCCTGACCGCCGATACTCGTGAACACGTCCTCGATCACGGACACACCGTTCGGGTCCACATGCTTCTTCTTCATGTCGAGAACGATTTCCTCCATCATGAGAACGTATCCCTCAGTCACCTCGTAGGGTGTCCCCTCCTGCATGGTCAAACGACAGGTAGCACGCTCACTTTCAACCCGTGGAAAGCTTACCTGCTTGATGCGCCCTCCTTGAAAAGAACCTACAAGAATGACGAGGCTGGCAATGAAGAACGACAGCACGAGATATCGATTCTTCAGTGACCAGTTGAGGCCCGGCTGATAAACTGCCCCAACAAACCACTCTAAGCTTCCCGCAACGGCTCTCTGGAATTTTGAAAATCCCCCATAGATTTTGCCAAAAAAATCAGTGAGGCGTCGACCGAGGAAGAAGAGCCCGAGGGCTCTCATCCATCTCCGTGGAGTGTGGGTCAGGTGAGACGGCAGAATTAATTTTGATTCAATCAATGAGAACGCCAGCACCACGATCACAATAGTGGCGATTTGTGGCATCCAGGACCCGTGAAATCCTGACATAAAAAACAGAGGCACAAAAGCCAGCATGGTCGTCAAAACACCGAAGACGACCGGCAACGTCACTTCGTGAGTCCCCTTAATTGCCGCCTCAACCGTGTCATCAATATCTTCCTGTCTCGTGTAGATATTCTCTCCCGTCACGATGGCATCATCCACCACCACACCGAGGACAAGAATAAAGCCAAAGAGACTCACGATATTAATCGAAACGTCCAGCCAGGGCATCAGGGCGAAAGCGCCCATGAAACAGACTGGAATGCCGACCACCACCCAAAGCGCCAGACTCGGGCGCAGGAATAGAGTCAGAAGAACGAAAACAAAGACCATCGACTTCCAGAATGATTCAAGCAGCGTATTCAAACGCGCTTTCACAATGCGTGATGAATCGCTCCAATACTCAATTTCAACACCGGCAGGAATTCGTCCGCGGTATTCCTCCATAAAATCTTTCACCTCATCAGCGATTCGAATCGCGCTTTGATTTCCCTCGCGGAACACCGCGACGAGGACACAACGCTTCTCGTTGAAACGTGCCACAAAGGGATTCTCATCGAACCCATCTTTCACGACTGCAACATCGCCTACGGTAATGCGAGTTCCGTCGGGGCGAGCCACCAGCGTAATCGCCTCAAATTGTTCCTTGTTGTAGGCTCGTCCCTTGGTTCGAAGAACCACTTCACCGGAAACCGTCTCGAGGGTTCCCGCCGGCAAATCAATCGATGACTGACGCAGGGCCTGTGATACCTCATTGAAGGTCAGGCTGTATTTCAACAAGGCATCTTCATCAATCTCGATCGCAACTTCATAGGGCCGTATCCCCTGCAACTCGGCACTCGTTATCTCGTTGAGCCCCACAAGTTCATCTCTAACCTGCGCTCCAAGCGCAGCGAGATCGTGCTCATTCAGATCCCCACTTACAACAACGCTGATGACCCACCGACTGGGCTCCGCCTGACGAATTGTAACGCTCTCTGCCTCCCCCGGGGGGAAATCAGCGAGGCCATCCACGCGTGATTCGATATTGTCACGCACTTCGCGAAGGTCATAGTCCTCGTCGACCTCGATCGTGACGGTTCCTCCGTTGGAACTCGCCGTGGAAACCATGTCTTCAATCCCCTCAACATCGGCAATAGCCTCTTCGATTCGAATCACCACGGACTCTTCGACCTCTTCCGGCGTCGCACCGCGATAAGGCACAGAGACTGAAATGTTGCGGGACTCCTGATCCGGGAAAACCTCCAGCGGAATGCGCTTGGAGAAAATGGCTGCAAGTCCTGCCAGGATGATAGCCACGAGCAACAAATTCGCAGCAACTCCGTTTCTGGCAAAGAAGGCAATCATCTAAATTTTAGTCTCTCTAAAGTTGTTCGGTCAGAGACTCTGTGCCGTTTCCACGGGCTTGGGTGAAGCAGCCCCCTTACCGATTGCCTCTTCATTCCCTTTCGCTGCTTTGGCACCTTTCCCGCCTTTGCCCTTGCTGCCCTTTCCTTTCCCTTTACCTCCGAACATTTCGCCCGGGATCTCAACATCAGGAGTCACCCCGTCGATAGTTGGCAGCACCTTGGCGCCATTCGCGGGATAGGCCAGCGGGGTCAGGCAGACCACTTCCCCCTCTTTAAGTCCCCCACCCTCGGCAGGAATCACGATCTGATCTTCTTTTGAAAAGATCGGAGTCACTTGCTGGCGACGAATCGTGTTGTCTTCCTGAATCACGATCACCTCTCCTCCGACACGCACCGCCTGACGCGGAAGGATAAATACATTATGGATCTCGTTTCCTTTGACCAGGGCATCAACAAACATACCGATCTTCAACGGCGGAGAATCATCTCCTTTTTCGTATCGATAGGGATCGTTCACCTCGGCTACGACAAACAACTGGCGGGACATCTCATCAATCGAACTATCGACCCGGACAATCTTACCATCCCAGTGACCGACATGATTCCCAATCGTCCCGGTAATATGAACTGTGGGTGCCTGTCGGATTTCTTTTTGGATCTCAGCCTGCGATTCTCCACGGTAGGTTTCAGGAAGATCCACAAAAGCGAGTTCCTGATTGGTCAATGGAAGGCGAACTTCCATCACATCGGTAGCAAAGGCTCTTCCCAGTTGGGTGCTCGGTGAAACATACTGACCCACGTCTACAATCTGTTCGACGATGCGGCCGGCGAAGGGTGCCTTAATCTCGCTGCGCTCGAGATCACGCTTGGCTTTTTCCACTTCAGCCTGCGCCGCCGTCAATCGGGCTTCTGCCTCTTTCAGTTGCGGAACCTTCTTTACCATTTCGCTCGGTTCCGTGGTCTTCCCCATCCGGCGCCAGTTTTCCACCGCCTGCTTGCTATCCACTTTCGCTTCTTCAAGCGCACGTTGGGCCTGGGCCACGGAACTTTCTGCAATGATGAGGGCCGTTTCGTAGTTTACTGGGTCAATCGTCAGGAGGACTTCTCCTTTCTCGAAGTAGCCTCCATCGCGGAAGTTGGGCGATACCGAAATGACACGCCCGTTCACTTCGGGAATAATCACACTGGTAGTTCTGGGGCGAACCGTACCCTGGGTTTCCAGAAAGATCTGGTAGGTCTCGGGCTTCAACCGGGTTCCCTCAACCTTCGTGATCTGAGGCGGCATAAACCGTTGCGGAGGTTCCGGCTTGGAATTGATCAGGTAGTTGGCAAACCACAGCGCCCCAGCAACCACGAGGATAGGAGCCAGAATCCGAAAGGCAATTTTCATAAAGATAGCTGTATCGTCTACAACCCTGAGGTTTGCTCAAGGTTGCAAAACCGATCCAAATTCTAGCGATACCAGCAACGATAAGCAATACGGATGACAACTGGTTTAGGCCCTACCCCCCCTATTTTTCGGTCACGAGGTGATCAAAGTCTCCACCGAGGGCAAGATAGAGATCCACACGATTTTGCAGCATTTGCAACTGGAGGGCCAGCAGCGTGCTCTGCGAGTCAAAGGCGCGGCGCTGACTGTCAAGAAGGGTGATGATGTCGACAATCCCGTCCTCATACTGATCGAGACTCAAAGCCTCGGCACGGCGGGCTTCTTCCACCGCGATCGAAAGTTCCCTTGCCTGGCCCCGAAAGTATCCCTCCGCAGACAGAGCGGATTCCACCTCGCGAAACGCAACCAGCGCAGTCTCGGCATAGTCCGCCACCAGCTCATCGCGTTCAGCCTTATTCAGGCGAATATCGGCCTTCAAGCGCCCGCCCTGGTATAGCGGCCGTGCCAGGTTAGCCCCGATGTTCCAGACCAGATTCTGGATATCGAAGATGTCCCCGAATTCATCCGTCGTCGAAGTCCCCATGCTCCCGTTAATGCGAACCGCCGGGAGCAAGGCTTTCCGGCTCGCGGCCAAGTCTTTCATTGACGCGTCGACCCGAGCCTCGGCGGCAAGCAGGTCGGGCCGCCTCAGCAGCAGTTCACTTGGCAAGCCCACCGGAATTTGGCGCGAGATAGTGGGCATTCGGGAGAGCGCCTCTAACGTTCCAGCCGGGTAGCGCCCGAGAAGAGCCTCCAGGGTTCGCCTGGCCGCATCAAGTTCGCGCTGATTCGCGAGAATATTCGCCCGAACCCTGGCAATATCAGCTCGTGTCAGGCTGATCTCGAGTGCAGTACGATCATCTCCCCCACCCGCCTCGAGACGAGAGTCGAGAATTTCCAGGTTGGTCTCGAGGCTGAGCTGACTGCGGTTAGAAAGATCGATCTGCAACTTGGCCTCAACAATCTGAAAGGCAGTCTTCGCGACATTGGCAGCCACGGAAAGCCGTGATGATTCGTAGAGATTACTCTGGGCTGTCAGCTCATCGAGGTCGGCGTCACGCAAATTCTTGATACGCCCCCAGATGTCGATCTCCCAGGCCGTGCTCAGGGCGAAATTGAAATTATTGGCTCTCACCGTCTGGAAATTCACCCCGCGAAGATTCTGGGAACGCGTCGTCTGGAGAGCGGAATCGATTTCAGGGAGACGGCCGGCATTGGTAATTCGCGCTCGCTCCGTGGCCTGATCCACTCGCGCAAGGGCCGCCGACAAACTGTAGTTGTTTTCAATCGCCTCATTCACCAGCGCGGTGAGTTGGGGACTTCGAAAATCATAGATCCAGCCAGTCACCGCCTGCCCGGGCACCTGCCAACCACCACCCGTCCACGTCGACGGCAAATCTCCGACGATAACAGCCGGGTCGGCTACGAGTTGATTCTCGAGAACACAGCTGGAAAAAGACAAAGTCACCCCTAGCAAAGGGGGGATCAGGACAAGGCGAAAACAAACTGTTCGAAAGAGGTTCAACGGCAAACACTCAGAGGCTAAAATCAATGCTTTGTCGAACCCCAATATCTAGAAAAGTTTCGCAACCAGCTCAAACACGCCGTAACCGCCGACCAGAACGGCAAGCGACTGAACTACCGACTTTTCGTAGCAATCGAAGCGATTGAGGAAGAGCAAAATTCCCGCCGCAACGAGCGTGACGACGACAAACGCAAGTTCTGTTCCTGTCACATAAAGTATCAAACGACCGATGCTGATGCCTCCGGGCTCGATGAAAAGGCGGTGAAAATCCGCGGTTTGAGCCAGCAGGGCTCCGGCCATCGCTCCGGCCGCGAACAGTATGTTCAGTCGCCACCAACGAAGTTCGCGATGAACCAGGGCCTCAAACGCCGCCACCGCCAGCAAGCCACCCAGAATCGGACCCGCGCTCAGGATCGCCGGCAAAAACCCGCAGGCCGCCAGCGAAACCACTGCACTCTGCCCGATCAGAATAGCACCCAGTTGATACACCGTCGACCATACCTTCATCGTCATCAGAAGAATGGCCGCCGGCAACAAAACAAGAAGCGGGGAACTGGTCATCACGCCGAACCATCCACTGACAAAACCACCGGGTTCATCACTTAAATGACTCTCTTCCTGCGAGGCGCCGGCCGTTTCCGCCCCGGAAGATTCGAAATCGCGTTCCTCAAACGGATCACCATCAACGAGCGGTTGGATATTGACCGGGCGACTGTATTCCCCGGCCAAGATGACCTGCATACGTCGCTCCGGCTTCTCGTCTTTAATCACCACCATCACCACCGCCATCGGACTGGTCGGATCAAGGTAGAGCAGATACTCCTTGGCACCCTCCGGAATCGTCCCGTTCATTTTCACCACCACTTCCTGCTGCTGCAGTTCTTCGGGTGTCTCCTCATCGCTCGTATTGATTCTCTCGACTGTGAGCTCAGGTGTTTGTTCCAGTTCATCAAACAAGACGACAAGGTATTCTTCAGCAAACTGGCGGGCCGCAACCTCCGGGGAAATCTGGTCATTTAATGCCTGTTCCTCACTCGGAATCACTGCCATCGCCACGTCCAGCAAATAAGATCCCTCATCGGTGTCCAAATGAGTGATCAACGAAACCGAAGAAACTTTGTGCGCAAATACACTGCTGCTGAAGGCAAGGCCACTCAACAGCAAGATCAGTCGGAGAATTGCAGTGTTTTTCAGTCTTGGAACCATGGATCGACCCTGCACGGAGCCTAATGTTGAAGCGCCAGCAATGCATCCGCTAAATTGGGCACATCGCGGCCCGCCTGATCACGGGATGCCTTTACCCTTGTCACCATGAGCCTGATTGGAAGACCTTCTTACCACAGATTAGCGCCACTGGAAGCGCTACCCCCGCCATGAAAAAGCCTATCTTATCCACCGGTCGACGCCACTTTATTCGAACGGCTGCCGGCGCTACCGCAGCGACGGCTGCACTGGCCGGACCAGCCCGCGGTGAAGGTGTCCCTTCTGACAAAAAACTCAAAGTTGGATTCATCGGGACCGGAGGTCGCGGCACTGGAGCCGCCGCCCAGGCTCTCTCCGCTGACGACAACGTCGAGCTCTACGCCATGGCCGATGTGTTCCAGGAGAAGATCGATAAGTCACTTGCTACCCTTCAGAAAAACGAGGACCTCGCAGACAAGTTCAACGTCCCGACGAAGCGCCAGTTTGTGGGGCTCGACGGTTACAAGCGAGTCATTGATTCAGACGTCGACGTCGTTATCCTCACGACGACGCCCGGCTTTCGCCCGCTCCACTTCAGGGCCGCCGTCGAAGCCGGCAAACATGTCTTCGCTGAAAAGCCCATGGCTGTCGATGCGGCAGGCATCCGTCATTCCTATGACACCCTGAAAATGGCTGAGGGAAAACCTCTCTCCATCGTTGCCGGATTCTGCTGGCGCTATTCGCCCAGCCGGGTCGAAGCCTATCGGCAGGTCATGGAGGAGGGAATCATCGGTGACGTGACCAGCGTGTATGCGACATACTACTCCGGACATTCCAAGCCGCACCTCAATCCGTCCCTCCGCACTGACGGGATGACCGATATCGAGTGGCAGATCCGCAATTGGTACAACTACACCTGGCTCGGAGGTGGAGGCCTCGTCGAACAGGCCGTTCACAGCGTCGATAAAATCGGTTGGGTCATGGGTGATACCAATCCGATTCGCTGCCGCGCGACCGGAGGCCTCTCGTCTCCGCAGGTTGGAACGGGCAACATTTTCGACCACTATCACATCGCCTACGAATACCCTAACAACGTCTGGTGCCACCTCGCTTCACGCAAGACTCCCGGCTGCCTCAATGAAAATGCTGACTTCGTTCGCGGCACTAAAGGCACACTCATTATTGGTCGGGGCTCCGATCCCTACGTCGAGGACAACGACGGCAAGATCATCTGGCGCTACCGCAAGCCTCGCACCGGTGAAGCCAATATGTATCAGGTCGAGCACGACGAGTTATTCGCCTCAATCCGCTCCGGCAACCACATTAATGACGGCGACCGCATGCTCCATTCCAGCATGATGGCCATCATGGGTCGTATGTCCGCCCACACCGGAAAAGAAATCACTTGGGAAGACGCCATGGCAGCTGAAGAGGACCTGTTTTCATCCGAGGGCGAAATGCAGTGGGATCAGCCCTTCGACCCGGGTCCCGTCGCGGT
This sequence comes from Verrucomicrobiales bacterium, assembly GCA_049594415.1. Classification (GTDB taxonomy): domain Bacteria; phylum Verrucomicrobiota; class Verrucomicrobiia; order Verrucomicrobiales; family DEV007; genus Arctic95D-9. The sequence goes on from JBMYJM010000009.1 coordinate 139,413, forward strand.
TCCCGGCACGACTCAAATCGCCGGAATCGGACAGGCAGGCAAAAAGACGAGCAAAGCCTAACACCCCCTACCCCGGATTGGTCAGACGAACGATTACCCGGTTATCTTCAGTGAGATAACGAGCCGCCACTGCCTGGACCTGCTCACGCGTCACCGCGCGAACTTCGTCGGGCGCTTTGCGGTAGTGATCCCATCCCAGTCCAACCAGTTCATCAATTGAGGCGGAACCCGCCAACTCGCGGGCGCCCTGCAGATGAATCACTTCCTTGCCGAGCCATGAGGCTTTGGCCCGATCGAGTTCCTCTTCGATCAGCCCTTGATCCACCATCAACTGAATCTCCTTCAGCATCTCCTCCTGAACCAGGTCGAGTTTCTCGGGAGCGGTTGAAGCATAGAACACGATCATACCCGGCTCGAGGCCCTGCATGCGTGTCGACCCGACCGAATAGGCCAATCCAAGCTCTTCCCGAATCCGGATAAACATGCGTGAAGCCATGTCGCTGCATGCTTCGTCGATCAAATCGAGAGCAGGATTGTCAAGGTGATCGAGGGCAACGGTTCGATAGCCGATTAGGAGAACCGCCTGTTCCTTGTCATGTTCCAGACCAATAACTCGACCGTCACCGGCCGGGCATTCAATCCGCACGGGCTTCAAAAATTCGCGTTCACCAGGTTCGATTCCGGATTCGAACCTTGCCCGGATCAGATCCTCCGCTTGCGAAAGGTCAATATCACCAAAGACTCCCAGCACACCGTTACCACCCTTTACGAGGCGTTTGCGCATGCCGACTACATCAGCACGCCCGAGACTCGCAACCGACTCTTCTGTTCCGCTCAGGCTCAGCGAATACGGGTGACTTCCGAATACTTCACGACGAAGTGCTTTCATCGCCACCCCAAAGGGTCGGTCAAACTCAGCCTTGATTTGAGCCAATTGAAACTGTTTTTCACGCTCCACCGCCTCTTTCAGGAAAGCCGGCTTCAACAGAGCATCCCCCAGCAACTCGACCGCAAGTGAAAGATCCGGGCGCAGACAATGGGCTGTCGCGCCGAAAGAATTATTTCCGATTGAACTCGAAATCCCACCCCCCACCGACTCAATCCGTGTGACCACTTCTTCGGCAGAACAATTTTCGCTGTCTTTGACAATGAGACGCGACATCAGGCGCGTCAGTCCATTTACTGACTCATCCTCTGCAAGGACGCCACCACGAAAAACCCCGTTAGCGTAAACGAAAGGCACTCGCATGTCCGACAACAGCAGAACGGTCAGACCATTCTCAAACTCCAAACGGCGAATATCTTCGGAACGGCCGCTCGATCCCGGTTTCATTTCTTTCTTCTCTCTAGTCTGGGGGACAAGAGAAACCCGGGTGAAGTGATCCGATGAAAGGTAAGCTTCCGCGACGCGCTGCACATCATCCACCGTCACTCGCTGCAAGTCTTGCACATAGTCCCGTGTGTAGTTCAGGTTGCGGGTCGAAATCCAGTTCGACCCCAGATCAGATGCCTGACCTCGCATATCGGTAAGGGTGGAAAACTGAGAACTGAGAGCCTGCCGTCCAACTTTCTCGACCTCCTCGGCAGAGACCCCTCCTTCCTTCAACGACTCGACCTGCTCCCGGATGGCGGCTTCAGCGGACTCCGCCTTTTCGGGATCCGCATCGTAGCTTACCACGAACTGTCCTTTAAAAGTAGGAGTATAAGCGTAGGCCCCCACACTGTTGACCAGCCGTTGATTCTCACGAACCTCGCGATAAAGCCGTGAACTTTTCCCGCTACCCAATATCGCAGCGAGTATGTCCAGTGCCGGGCTGTCGGGATGCTCACCCGAAGGAGCAGACCACCCTAACCGTCCTCGAACGAGCTCGGTAGGGAACGATAAATTTTCTTCCCGGACTCCGATCTGCCGGGGTTCTTCGGGCAGGATGACCGGAGATCGCCTGCGTCGGTCGATGCCTCCCATATGGCTCTCGATCAGCTCCGCCGTTCGCTTCGCATCCACATCCCCGGCAACCACGATGAAGAGGTTATCGGGGGAATACTTCTCCCGGTAGTAACCATAGAGATCGTCGCGACTCAGTTGGTTGAACAAATCGAGGAAACCAATCACCGGATAGCGACACGGATGAGTCGTGTAAGCCGTTCGAAAAAGCGCTTTGCTCAGGACTTGCTCCGGGTTGTCCTCCCCCATCGCGATCTCGCGCCGAATCACATCGGATTCATTGTCGAATTCGTCTTCCGGCAATGCTGCGAACCCGACCACATCACATAGCACATCGAGGCAGTTCTCAAATCCCGATGAAGGTGTATCGATCCAGTAAACAGTGCGATCAAACGAGGTGTAAGCATTGATATAACCGCCCTCACGCTGCACCGCCTGTGCAATCTCATTGGCGTCGCGGCGTTCTGTCCCTTTGAACAACATGTGTTCCAGAAAATGCGACATTCCGGCGCCGAGCCACTCCCCTTCGTGAATACTCCCGGCGCGACACCACGCCTGTAAGCTGACCACCGGAGCCGAACGGTCCTCTTTGACAATAATCTCAAGACCGTTCTCCAGCGTCGTTACCTGCGCTGTGGTCTCGGGAAACTCGAAGAACTCAGCGCTCAAAGTTCGCTGGATTTAGCGGGTTGATTGCCGCGCGCCGGCGGCTCCTGGTCGTCATCGTCCTTGAAAAGCACCGGACGAGTCGGACGAAACGGAGTGAGTAATGCATCCTTCAGGTTCAACACATCTTCAAAGTCTGATGGCGAATCTTCATCGGAACGGCCGAAGGCTCCCACTTCGATCAGTTTAAAGACCATCACCCCAATATCTTCGCCAGTGCGAATCCCCCAGGATTCGAGCACAGCAACAGCCATAGGCCCAAATTCCTTGAGACCATATTCCACCACGCCCTCTAACAACTCAGGACCACTGACATGGCGGTGCTCAACCAGCTCATCCTTGCGCAGCGAAGACACCGTGTGATCCAGCGCATCCCTTAAAAACTGATAACCATCCGGCTTGTAGCGATTGTCTTCAGCGACAAGACTTTTAATGGTTTCATCAAAATTGGGCTTTTCCATGGGAGGGTGCGAAACGGCGTGCGGGAGCTTTATCCTTTCGCCAAAAAGCCCACTTGAGTCAAGGTCAAAGCCGTCGCGAGAGCGCTTCCACGAAGAAATGATTTGGAACTGACGAATCCAACCGGAGTTGATAGTTAGGAGTATGGTAAAAAAAGGGATGCGGTTCCAGACGAAGCTTATGCTGACCATGGTCGTCACTATTGCTGTGGTAACGATTGCCCTTCTCGCGGCTACCGAGCGCAAGATACGTCGCGCCTACACCAATCAGTTCGAAGCTGAGTTCGAGGAGCTGATCGATCACATGATCGATTCTCGCAAGGCTCGGGCCGAAGAATCCCTCACTCTCGGCAGCGTGCTCGCACGCGATCCTTACATCGTAAGCATTCTTCGCGGCAGTGATGATGACGAGCAGCTCTGGAAGGAATTCTGGAGCGAATATGT
>JBMYJM010000010.1:0-128603 GCA_049594415.1 Verrucomicrobiales bacterium
ACCTACAGCAACACGAAGGGCTCACAACTGCACGACCCCTTATCAGGCGCATCGGCCAGAGTCCAGGTCACCGATATCATTAAAGAGATCACTCGGGAACGAGCGAAAACTGTGGGCGCCGCTTGGGCTTATCGGGATGAATACGAGCTCTGGGATGCGATGATCACTCGGCTTCTCAAAGAGTTGGAAGCATCCCGCACACCAGATGACTACAAGGACATTGAGGCCATGCATAACTCGTGGCTAAAATACAAGGAGATGCGGTTTAAAGTTGGAGTGTCTGAATTCTCTCACAGATCAGGAACGCATACCTTACTTGAAAGCAACGTTCGTGCTGTGACCGCCATCGAACATCAAGCCTTGTTTTTGAGATCCTTGGTTGTAAACGGCGATCCGTAAAGGCTAGAACGATATGCAAAATCGTTCTAGCCCCCCCAAAGCGCTCCACCGCCTTATTCGCTTTGTGTTTCAGTTGGATTCGCGAGTCAGGTGCCAAGATCAAACGACTCGAAGTCTGCTTCCTGAAATGCATCGACCTTGGGGATCCACTGGTTCTCTACAAAGTCCGAATGGACAGGGTGACTGGAATAGCAATCGTAAGAGCTCTGACCGTCGAATTCCATTGAGAATGAATGGGTAAACGGATTTTTGTCGCTTACCTGCAGGTGAGCCTTGAAATCCCTCGTGCCGCGAATGGTCGCCAACAATTTGGCGGCTTCGAAAAAAGCCACGGTGTCCGCAGGCCTGAGCCCCTCCTAGAATTTGAACTGGACTGTATGAGTTATCATATTCTTCCAAGTAGTTTTGTCCTGGCGAAGTCAGTGCTGTCGCAAGCTGCTTATGGGAAGGCACTGACTCCTAACTTGGTGATTGAGTGTTAGTAAGACTTTCGACTCGGGGCGTGTCAGGCGTCAGCATCGACGCCTTTTTCGGTCCCATTTTTCAAGCGCTGAGTCGCGAACTGGCAAACGGTACCGACCAGCGCACCTGCGAAGGCGAGACCGGCAGCATAGATCGGAATGATCGCTAAAGAGATCGCAGCCTGAGCATCGGCTGCAAGATCATTGCGATGGTGCCAATATCCCAGCATCGCCAAAGCGACGAGTGTGCTGAATAGAACCGGAAAGTAGAATGGAGGCTTGGAAAGTAGCGCCGCGAAAAACACAACAATTGCTGGAACCAGCGCGAAGGCTCCCATCAATAGCGCACCCAGGAGGAAATGACCCTTGTCTGGCAGATACTGTGCCACCCAATCGAAACCTCCAGGGAGACGTGACAGAAAAGGCATGGCAATACAAAGCAGCGCTGCAATCGAACCAATTTTAATTCTCGTTTTCATTCTTCATCGAACGTCTGAGTCATCGCAGCCTGATCTGAGGGCGATATCTTGAATGCATGTTAGGGATTTGAATCACGAAGGTCAATCAACTCGCGACGTGATCAGGCTTGCGGCCGAGGCCTTGTTCGGCTGCCCCGTTTGACTTTTTGATCGTGCGGTCAGGCAGCGCCTTCCAGAGGCCCGCTGCAATCAGGCCGGCACCTAAAAGGCCAATGACCACAGAAATCGCAAAAGCGGCAGTCCGTGTGTAGCCGTCAATCTCGACGTAACCTATGTATGCAGAGACCAAGCCGAAGGTGAAGGGGTAACCGAAGCAGACCAATGAAACGAAAGAGCGCCGAAAGGCGAAGATAATTCCTCCCACAATCGCAACCGGCACGATGATCATGATCTGCGGCCCTATCATGAAACAGGCGCCAAGTGTTAGGATGGCCGTGAGCAATACGGCGACTATACTTTTGATTATGGCGTTGCGTCTCATTATGTTTCTTTCGTTTTTTGATCCATGGTGCGTTCTTCCCATGACGTTTAAGTATGGCGAAAAACCCAATTCCTTGAAATCGATAATCCTTATCGAAACATCGAACAGATCAATGTTGGAGCTCACCTTCAATAACGCGAGGTAATTGTTGTCATGATTAGTTTCTGAGCCGAATGTCAAGGGTGACCCGCCGCCTACAGGCAACGCCACTCCGCAACAGGGTTAAGGGTTAAATTGAACACGGTCATCTTGACTCAGAGCGGGTAGCCGGTTGTCCAGCGCCGCCTTGTTCGGCCGGTTGCTGTTCTTCCGAATTCATCTGATTTCTGTGATCTTGAATGAGCCTCTGGAGCCAGTCCCGTGTCACGACGTTCGCGTGCGCCGACTTCTGTATTGGCTTCTCGAAGATGTCGAGATTGGCTCGAATGCTGAAGTTAATGCCGACCAAGTGACCTTTCATATCGACCAATGGTCCGCCACTGTCACCCTCTATGAGCGGAACGTTGTGATTTAGGCGAATGCGGAGAGGTGTTCCCAGCGAATCTTTCGTACGCGACAACAGGTTCCCCGCGCCAAGGCCGTTTACGCATCCTCCGGCAATAACCGTGGAACCAATCTCCGGAGAGGCATCCGACACGGTGAACCATTTTGCTTGTTTAATGCGAGCGTGAATCAAGGCAAGATCGCGTTCCTCTGATAACCAAACAACATCGCCTTGTGCCAGATACCGGTTAGCCGTTGTCAGACCCACAACCCAGAGCGGATCATTTTGGGTGCCATATTCGTTAACCAGGCAGTGAGCAGCTGTCAGAAAATATCCGTCCGGCGATACTGCAGTCAGGACGCCAGGGGTGTTACGGATGTGCTTTTCATACCCAGCTTTCTGCAAAAAGCGCTCGCCGTATACAGGTTCAGGCATTTCCGGCCCAACCAATAGAGCCATTCTGGCGGCCATAAATTCACCGACCGTTTCCTCTTGGAGCCGCGTGACTCCTAACGCCTTCAGAGAGGCCGCCTTTGCAATCGTATTTGCTTCCTGGAATGCTGCGGAACCAACATGTTCCACGATCCGGTCCTCTCTTTGGTCACGGAGGAAGGATCTATAAATGAGAGCAGCCAAGAACACACACACTAACACCACACCAAAAGCGACAAACACGCGGGAAGCGGACCGCACCTTGTCTTCTCCTGTAGAATTATTCATCAACCGGATTCTCTGTTGCATGTCGTTTCCGGCGAAAGCCAGCCTGATTTTCAACTCGTGGCGGGCAGGCAGTTGATCATCAGCGGCTTGTTAGCCCTCGTTTCTTGCAGGTCGGTGATCATGGCGTGATGCGCGAAGGCACTCACGGAACGTGGTTAGAATCAGGAGAAGCCCAAATGCCAGAAATAGCAGGCCAATGTTCTGCAAGACCTGTTCCTGCGCAGCATATGACGTATCTGACCGAGGCGAAGGATAAGTTTTTACGTCAATAAAGGCAATCGACTGGGCCGTAGCAGCAAACACCGAGCCCCCGATCGTCGCAATAGAACCGATAATAAATGTATATTTTGTCTTCATCGTATTTTGTCTCTCGTATTTGTTCTGGCTAACGTCAAAGCGATGTCACTGCCTGCCGACAGCGTGCTCCGACTTCCGGGTTGATCGTTGAGTGTTCATTCGGCTTTCGACTCGGCGCGGGCAGGCAGTTGATCATCCGCGACTTGTTCGGCATTTCGTTCTGTTACCTCTGTTCCCAGTTTCCGTAAAGCGTGACCGAATCGGATACGATCTCTACTTTACCGGAGGTGGGCTCAAAATTCATCGTGGCATCATCACCACCTACGTTCAAAGATCGTCCATCCAGTAGAGAAATCTTGGTGAGTCCTATAACGCTGACGAATCCGGATTCAGAATCTTCGTCAATATAAAGTCCTTCCACCTCCATCACTTGACTTCCGGCATATAGGATTGTGCGATCATTGATATCCTCAGGAAGAAAACTCAGTAGTTCCTCGATCAGGTCGTTTTCTTGATCAGCTTTATCTGAACTGCTAGAAATCTTCGTCGAACTGGCAGCGGCAGAAATCTGTAACGCACGATTCTCCTCGGGTTTCTCAGTAATCGGAATAGATTCCTGACCATCTCGTTTCCAATTGATCAGGGTAATGCAACCGATGACGGAAGCGGTAAGGACAATCAGTAGTAATGTTGCTCGTGAATTCATTACTTTATTGGCATGTCCTTTCTACTCCAGGTGAAGTCCATGATCTTGTCAATTGGGATAACTTGACCTCTAGATTCAGTGGTTTCGACTACCAGATAGTTATTGTGGAAGTGTATCGCATTCACCGTTGTTGGTTTAGAGCCAGTTCCCACGTAAGTGGAGGAACTTGTTCGAAGTTTGTAGCGGAGATCCAAGGGGCCTTCCACTAGTTGCAATGAACTTCTGGCAGGGTTAGGTGCGGCAGGGATGAGACAAAACGCGGCGCCAATCACCACGAATCCTACCAAAATCAGACGCAGGTTTCTGCATTTGCGCTCCAGTTGATCTAAACGCTTTTCAAGTGTTGATTTCATATTCTCGAGTGTTGATTTCATATTCTTCTTTCCCGACATTCGCGGAAACAGGACGCCTCAGGACAAGACCTCGATAAGGTAGCGAAGCTCTTCCTCGATTTCATCGGGGCTGCTCACGGTCTGCGCAATTTCGGTCTCGACGGCGTCGCGAAATTGCTTGCGAAGGCGATGGATGGCTACCTTGACGGCACCGGTCGTCAGACCGAGTTCTTTCGCGGCATCAGTCTGCGAAAGGTTTTCCATGTCGCCCATGAGCCAGGGTTTGAGCACCTCGAACTGCTTGCCTTTTCCTGCCTCCTCCAAGCACGTTTGTATGCTGGTTAGGGCGTGTTCCATCACGGCAAGAGCCCACCCCCGATCGAACCAGGCATCGGAAACCATTCCGACTGGATCGGGAATCTGCATCCCCGGAGATGCCCCGGTGCCGCCCGATTCGATCGACTCAAAGTCAGCGCCCCCGCCGCGCTTCTGCCGGCCCTCGTTGCGCTTACGCGCGGCGAGAAAATGCTTCAGCGCGCCGAGAAGGTAGGAGCGGAAACGCCCCTTCTCCGGCTCCGCTTTTTCGACGCCACTGCCCGCAAGGAGCCGGGCAAAAAACTCCTGGGTCAATTCCCGGCTCTCGTCTTCGCCTCGCCCCTCGCGGCGGAGGAACCGGAACACGGGACTCCAGTAGGTTTCGCAAAGTTCGCCGAGCGCGGCGCGCGCCTCCGGGGCGTCGCCCCTCGCGCGCATGACCATCGTCCACCGGGTCGTGTCGAAGGCGCCCGGTTCGGGGTTGGGATCCTTATCGGGTTCTTTCAAGGGCTCACTTGGGCTCGGTTCGTTTCAAACTCTTCTTTTCGCTTCGTAATGTAGACGAGGCAAAAGATTCCGATCGCGGTTCCCACGGGAAATGAGGGCAAAGACAAAATCGAGAAAAACATCATGACCCAGTAGAACCATTTCGCCCTGTAGTCATTCACAAGGAGAGCCACCAGAAGAAGAATCTTGCCGATTAAATCGAACAGGCCTGCAATAAGGGCAGCCACTATGGCTGGGCTTATGTCCTTCTCGAGGGCCCGACTGACGGCTTCGGCCACCGTCCCGGGATCCTCGGCGCTGAGCGTCGAATACATCTGGAAGAAAGAGACATATCTGGCGGCCGACACAATCAAGAGAGGAAACGTCCCTAGCTGAAGCAACACTCCCAAAATTGCGAACATTCTTCCTGGACTTGCCCTCCCCGATTTCGGGAGGTTGCTCGGCTCATCAACTCTCTCATTCACGTTGGGACTCCCGGTGAGGGTCTCGACCTCCGTCTGGACTTCGCCAGCGGTCTGAAAACGAATCTCGCGCTCTTTCGCCAACGTTCTCAGGACGATCTCGTCGATTCGTGCGTCCAAGGCGGCTTTTTCCGATGGCAGAGCAAACCGCCCAAGGGGGAGTTCGCCGGTGAGCATCTCGTAGAGGACGACGCCGAGCGAGTAAATGTCGGCGCGCTGGTCAACATCCCCGGGGGTTTCGAACTGTTCTGGCGCCATGTAGTGGGGGCTGCCGAGAGCGGCGCCCTGCATAGTCAGAGTCGCATCATCCGCCTCGCCAGGTCCGACCAGCTTGGCGATCCCGAAATCGGCGATCTTTACCTGGCCATGCGAATCGAGGAGAACGTTTTCCGGCTTGATGTCGCGGTGAAGGATGCCTTCCCCGTGGGCAAATTTCAGCGCGGCACAGATGTCTTGAGTGAGGGCCAGCGCTTCAGAAGGGGTGAAACCACCCGTCTTCATGGCCTGCCTTAAATTCACGCCGTCGACATACTCCATCAGGAAGTAGGCAAAAGGACCCGTGGTCCCGGTATCGAAGATCGCAACGATGTTCGGATGACTAAGGCGGGCGAGGACGCGCGCCTCGCGGCTGAAGCGCTCTTCAAAGGCGGGGTCTTTGGCGAGATGGTTCGAGAGGATCTTCAGCGCCACGAAGCGGTCGAGCTTGGGTTGGCGCGCCTTGTAAACGGCCCCCATCCCGCCAACTCCGATCAGCTCAAGAATCTCGAGTTCCGGGAAGTGGGGAGCCACTTCCTCGACCGTGGGAGGTGGCGTTTTTTCCACCATCGAACTCGTAAGATCCGGGGCCATGGCAGCTCCCGCGAGGACGCACTTGGGGCAAAGGCCTTGCGGGGCATCCTCGGAGATGGGCTCGTCGCACTTGGGGCAGGATGCTTTATCGAATCGTGCTTCTGTCATGTTACCCTGTTCCTGAGCCGTCGAAACCTCAAGGTTACAAAGTTTTCGGCCAATTAGGACCAAATTTCTCCCAAATTCAGGGCATACTCAACCCTCGAGGCACTCCCAGCTTGCCGGGACCGTGGGTCAGAAACTATCCCCCCGACGAATGCGGCAATCGGGAGAAATGACACCCGGCGGATTGCTGAACACAGAGAAGAAAAAACGGTCGCCTCCGACCGGCGACCAGCCGCGAGTCGAAGGTGAAATGCCAATTAGAATCTGGATCGAGAAGCTGAGGTGAAGATACCCGTAGCCCGCCGAAGACACTTGAAGTTCTCCCAAAAAACCGGGAATCACCTTCCTGGAATCGAGAGATTCCCCGGTTCCTTTACCCGTCTCGAAGCTAGCAATTGCCTGCCTCTCTGTGTTTGCCAGGCAGGCACCTGGAGGAGAAAATTCGGGTAGACAGGCTTGTGGTCATACTGTCGATGAAAGACTGAGGTGGCCGACCCCGAAATCGGCGGGACGATCCAGCTCCAGTCGGCACTGACATCGCGCCCTTCTTCCACTTCCTGTTCACAGAATTTAAGGAAATCATCGGATAGGTTGTGATGGTCCGAAATTCGGACTCCTTCGTGATCGAAAGACCAGAGGACCGCCTCGTTCAGAACAACAAGCGCATGATCTTTCCAGAGGCTTCGGCGACTCGTCATGTCAAGACCGAGTCGGGTAGCGACCTCGGGCAGCAAATTATAGCGATTCGAATCGGCTAGATTACGAGCCCCAATTTCAGTTCCGAGATAATGCCCACTGAATGGTGCCGATGGGTGGAGGGCCGAACCTGTCGCAAAAATCATGTCTGAGACCACAGGAACGGCATACCATCGCAGGTTCATTTCCTCAAAGAAGGGATACTTCGGATGGCGGATCGACACCTCAAGAACGTCTTTCTTTGAGAGTTCGTAATAGCGCAACCGTTCACCTGATTGAATAATGATCGGCAAGAGATCGAATGGACCAGGCTCTTTTGGCGGGCTCCATCCAAGAGACATTGCAAGCCTTGTCAAATCGACGTTCATCGGATCACCCAACGTCGCTCCGCTTGCTGTCTGATACCCCGCGTAGCGGATCAATTGATGGTTCCAAATTCTGATTTCCGCCTCACCGGGTTGCCATTCCGGAAACACCGACATCAATGGAATGATTTTTCCGCCGTTAGAGGCCCTTCGGAGGTGGGCGACGAGCGCTTCGAAGATGTCGTCGGGCTCGCTGATAGTTCGAGCGTCGATCACCTCTAAAGCTTTCCAGAGTCGCCTTCCAACACAGCGGACGGAATTCCGCCACGCTGTTTCCGCGCAGCTCTGCAGATCGCCGGAATTGAGTTCAGGAGTCGGGCGAAGGAGACTGTGATGCTCGGGGAGGTCCCACCGCTGGTTATACCCCTTCAGAGGCGCAGGCTCTGTGGCATCTGCTCCCGAGAAAGGGCATTGCTGAGGGACGTCTCGATTCATTTTCGATGATACGTATGTAATGGCAAAATGTCTGCGGGCGAATCTAAGGCTGACAAACGGATGAAGTTAACCCAAGCGAGCCGTGGCAGGTTTGACGCATTGGGTAAACCCACACACCAATTCCTCAAGCCACTTTTTCTAACCGTCGTAAATGCCTTGGCGCTAAAATTAGCAATAAAAACAATAATTTCAATACAAGTATCAAACTTGTCGATTTCCCTGTCAGGAGGCAATGATCCAAGTTCTTTATCGTGAAATATTCTACAAAAAATAAGTGGGTGAGAAAGGGAGCCCCCAGTGGGTTAACAATGCTTGTCATCGCTGGTCTGGGAAGCGGATGCGGCAAGGGTTGGCAGATGGACTGCGGGAAGCCTGCCGCTCAGTTCCATGCGCATGACGTTGCGCGCGAAGGCAAGCCATTCATCGGGAAGAAAATCACAGTCAAGGGGGAAGTAATTCGCGTTCACGACCGAGAAGACGGGAACCATATTTATCTGGCGCCCAACATTCACTGTGTCTTCCCGACTTGGCATTTGGGCGAAGATGATCTCAAGCCGGGTGATAAGATATTCGTAGACGGATTTCTCGAGAAATGCTCGGAGGGCAACGTCCAACTTGACCCGGCTCTAGGAAGAGATCCTACCGCCTCTTTTGAGCCAGTAGAATAGACGCCAAACGAGGCAACTGTGTCGATGGCTTGGTTGTTGCCTCGCCCGGGGACGTTCTGTAAGCACGATGAAAACTCGGTTTCCTAGCGCACCCGCGCACCCGGCTGCCACCCGACTAACATTCGGACTAATACGAAACGTAAGGGGTCACTCAGGTGTCGGAACTTCAATGGCATCAGTAACCGGTTCACCCAAAGCTTCGGCGGCATCCCCGTTCAGCACAGAGAAGTCGGCTAGTGCAATGTAGAGAATCAAGACGGTCACAATAAGAGCACCACCCACGATTGGAGCCGGCTTCCACGGAGTCAGGTCGACCACCTTGGCATCACGCTGAACGTATGGCTCCTCACGCTTCATTTTGATACCGAGGACCAATTGGAGAATGATCACCCCAAGAAAGGCCGCCCCCATGAAATGGTAGCCGGATCCAAAGACAGCACCAATCGTGTCTCCCCCCCAGAACGTTCCCCACATCATAACACCGAGGCCGGCGATGATAGAAATCACAGCAGCCTGTCCATTCACCCTCTTGTTGAACATACCGACGAGAATCACTGCCAGAAGTGGAATAAAATAAACGCCATTCAATTTCTGAAAGTAACCAAAAATTCCGTCACGCCCCATGAATATGAGAGGTGCCCCAATGGCAGCAAACAGGGCCACCAGACCGCTGCACCAGCGACCGGATTTCACGACCTGCTCCGTGGTAGCCTCTTTGTTAATTACCTTCTTGTAGACTCCCAGCGAGAAAAGCGTCGCACTTGAATTCAGCACCGAGTTAAACGTCGAAAGAATTGAGCCTACCACAACCGCGGCGAAAAACCCGGTCAGGGCCGGAGGTAAAACCGTGCGCACCAAGGATCCGTAAACTTTGGAGTCGTCGCGCTCTCCTGCCTCATTGAGAAGTAACGCGTTAAACTCAGCGTTCTGGTTGGCAACGTAGAGTGCGACGATGCCCGGCAAAACAAGAATGATCGGGGCAAGAATCTTGAAAAAGGCAGCAAGCAAAACGCCTTTCTGACCTTCAGCAAGATTTTTGGCTCCGAAGGTTCGCTGGATGATCTGCTGGTTGGTGCACCAGTAAAAAAAGTTGAGCAACAAGACACCGGTGAACAGCGTTGGCCAGTGCACATCCTCCCCTTCCCTGCCAAGCGAGGCAAAGGCGTCAGGGTTGTCCGCTTTAATGTCAGCAATGACGGTGGAGAAAGTGCCGTCCACACCGGCGGCATACTTGAACGAAAAGTAAGTGATCATGAGGCCACCAATGAGCAGGCCGAGTCCGTTGAACGTATCCGATACCGCGACCGCACGCAGGCCGCCAAATATCGCGTAGGCCGAACCGACGATAGCGATGAAGGCCACCACCATCCAAATCGTTCCCTTGGCACTCATGTCGAATTGCGACGGCAAGTCGAGCATGTAAGCAAGAGCGCTGGCCCCGCTGAAGAGAACAAACGGGAGCAGGATCAGCATGTAGGCCACAATAAAAATACCCGTCGTGAGGGCGCGCGTTCCACTTCCATAACGTTCTTCAAGAAACTGGGGAATCGTCGCGATACCGGATTTGAGATAGCGCGGGAGGAAAAACAGCGCGAGAACGACTAGTGACATGCCGGCAATCACTTCCCAAGCCATCACGGAGAGCCCCTCTTTGAAAGCGCCGCCATTTAATCCCACCAATTGTTCGGTGGAAAGGTTGGTCAGGAGCAGCGAACCGGCAATGACAAGGCCGGTGAGACTGCGGCCGGCGAGAAAGAAGCCATCCTCAGTATTGGTGCCTTTGCCTCGGGTGATCCACCAGGTCAGAAAAGCGACCAGGCCAGTGAAGAGAACAAACGTTGCGATCGTCATGTCAGGATATCAATCGGATGAAGCGGTTCACTCCGCAGAAAAAGCGTGTACCATCTTGTGGTAATAGGTTTCACCGGGCTGTAGCACCGCGGAAGGGGCGTCAGGATTATTGGGGGCATCCGGGTAGTTCTCAGTCTCGAGACAGAGCGCCGTCCGATGTTCGTAAACCACTTCCCCCTTCCCTTCGACAGTTCCGTCAAGAAAGTTGCCACCGTAAAACTGAATGGCTGGTTGATTCGTTGAAATCGTCATGACGCGACCGGTTTCCGGATCCTTGAGGCGGGCAGCCCTGGTCAAATCACCGTCTTTTTCGCCGCTCAGGACCCAGGCATGATCATAGCCTGCGCCGAGTTTCAGGGCCTCGAAGTCCTCTTCAACGCGGGCACCGATGATGTGTGAAGTGGTGAAATCCATCGGGGTTCCGGCTACCGGTGCGACTTCTCCAGTCGGTATGAGACCGGCATCGGTCGGCAGGTAGTGATCCGCATAGAGGATCAGCTCGTGGTCGTTGATCGATGTCGTCGCGTCGCCGCTGAGATTCCAGTAGGAATGGTGCACCACGTTCAGCACGGTCGACGCGTCCGTGGTGGCGCTGGCTTCCCAGATGAGTTCATCGTTGTCGGTCAGGGTGTAAGTCACCACCGTGGTGAGGGTGCCGGGGTAGCCTTCTTCTCCGTCGGCACTGACATAGGTCAGCTTGACCCCGCGGTCGGTCTCGTTTTCAAAGCTCTCCCCTTTCCATAAAACTTTATCGAAGCCCTTGGTGCCGCCATGCAGCGCGCAGGGAATGCCACCGGGATCGTTGTTAGTCGCGAGAGTGTATTCCGTGCCTTCGAGGGTAAACTTGCCGTTGGCAATCCGGTTGCCGAAGCGACCGACGGTGGCACCGAAGTAGGAAGTGTTGGTGAGCCAACCCTCGAGAGTATCGTAGCCGTGGGTGACGTCGGCGAAATTGCCGTCCTTGTCCGCCGCCGTGATGGAAACGAGGATCGCTCCGTATTCTGTTACCTTGGCCTCCATGCCGTTGGCATTCGTCAGGGTAAAAATCCTGGCTTCAGCGCCGTTAGGCATTTGGCCGTATAAGGCTTCGGATACGGAAGAGGAAGAACTGGAAGAATCGGCGCTTCCGCCGCCGGTGGATTCGCCTCCATTATCGCAGGAATTCAGCAGCACGCTCATGGCTACAAGGGGTAAAACAAGGGTCAGGGTTTTCATCGTGTCAGGGTTTCTAGTTAGTAAAATAGTCCAGTGAGGTTCACAAACTCTCGCAGTTGGCCCCATCCTCAGCGGATGTTATGAAACAATTGAGCTCGCGGCCAAACTTTTGTTGATAGGATTTTTCGAGGTATGCCTTCAGTGCCTCCGCCGCCTCGCTTTTGACCAAAGAAACGGTGGACCCGCCAAATCCTCCGCCAGTCATGCGCGAACCAATCAATCCACGCTCCGGTCCAAACTCGTAGGCTGCGTCGACAAGAACGTCGAGTTCCTCACAACTCACCTCAAAATCGTCTCGCAGGGAGTTGTGGCTGCACCGCATCAGGTTGGCGATGCGATCGGACTGGTCCCTTCTCAGGGCGTCTGAAAATTCCTCCACCCGCTGCATCTCGCTTACCGCATGACGAGCCCTCCGGTAAAGCAGGTCACCCAGTTCCTCTTTGGCGGCCTCCACCCGGGCCAAAGTCGCGTCTCGAAATGAATCAATCCCGAGTATGCCGGCGGCCCCTTCACAGCTCTCTCTCCGCTTACGGTATTCACCATCCCCCAGGGCATGTTTGACCTGGGTATCGGCTGTCAGCACCGACACGCACTCGGGCAGCGGCACGTGGTCGAAGGATAAATCCCGGCAATCGAGGTGCAGCACCTGGCCGGCCTTGCCCGCACCACTGGCGAACTGGTCCATGATACCGCAGGGAACCCCGGCCCACTCATGCTCCGCCTTCTGGCAGATCAGGGCGCGTTCCACCACGCCTTTCCGCAATCCCGAGAGGCATTCGATCAACATAGCCACCGACATCTCCAGCGCGGCGCTCGAACTGAGTCCGGCCCCGGTAGGCAGGTCGGAGGAAATGAACGCGTCAAAGGCGGGCAAAACGAGCCCGTCGTCCTGGTAACCGGCCATGACGCCGAAGACATAGTTCAACCACTGAACGCCATCCGGTCCCTCGCGGTAAAAGTTATTGGTGTCAAAACTCACCGGTTCCTCGAGTCCGAAGCCCTCCGGCCAGATGCGGCTTTGCCTGCCACGCGCCCGTGCAAAGTGAATCGTGACGGCCCGGTCAATCGCGATCGGCATGACACAGCCATCGAGGTAGTCGACGTGTTCGCCGATCAAATTGATTCGCCCGGGAGCGCGCGAGACAAACTCGGGCGCTCTACCGAAAACGGATTCAAACGATTCACCTGACGACATGGGCGAACAATCGTAAAAGAGCTCCCGCCATCTTCCAAGACTCATCCTTCCTGTATTTGGCAGTTTTCGACCTGTTTTTGCATCAAATCGCCCCTTTTGTTCATTCGCCCACCCTCAACTACACTGATCACGCCAGATACCAATCACAGGAAATTAGATAATGTTCCTTCCGGAGTTTATCCCTGCATGGCCGTGACCTTCGCCAGAGCCCTTTTGCCACTTATCCTCCTCTCGTTGCCCGCGACCGGAAAGGCACGGTCATCGACTGAAGACATCACCCGCCTCAAGTTTTTCGAAAACAAGATTCGTCCGCTCCTCGCCGCGGAGTGTTACGAATGCCACGGGGAGGACAAGGCCAAGGGAGGGCTGCGTCTCGATCACATTAACCTCATTCTTGAAGGAGGTGACACCGGCCCCGCCCTGGTCCCGGGCAAGCCGGAGGAATCCCTGTTGATCGAGGCGGTTCATCGAACCGATTCCGATTTCGAAATGCCGCCCAAGAAGGCTCTGACCGATGCCCAGGTGGCTTCGCTGGAAACCTGGATCGCCGCCGGAGCGACCTGGCCGGAAGAGTCCTTCACCGCGGTGGACCGCGATGAGAACGGCTTCACAGAAAACGACAGAAACTGGTGGGCGATTCAGCCGCTCGCCCAAGTCAGTCCACCCGAAGCCGGTGACGGGTGGGCCCGGAACGATATCGATCGCTTTATCGCCCGCAAGCTGGATGAGAATCATCTCAAGCCCGCAGCCGCCGCCGGCCCGCGCGAACTGATTCGACGCATCCACTTTGACCTCCACGGCCTGCCACCCTCCCCTCAGGCCGTCGCGGATTTCGTGAGCGCTTTCGAAGAGAATCCCGATGCCGCGGTCGCCGCCCTGACCGACGAACTGCTCGCCAGTCCTCGCTATGGCGAGCGCTGGGGACAACACTGGCTCGATGTGGTACGCTATGCTGAAAGTGATGGCTATCGTGCCGACGGCTACCGTCCCGACACCTGGCGCTACCGGGACTATGTCATCCGTTCGTTCAACGAAGACAAGCCCTACGACCAGTTCGTCAGGGAACAGCTGGCAGCCGATGAATTCGCCCCGCACGATCCGGAAACTTTGATTGGCACCGCTTTCCTTCGGCTCGGCATTTACGAATGGAACCAGCGCAACGCCCGCATGCAATGGGATCTCATCATGACCGAGATGACCAACGTCACCGGCGAAGTGTTCCTCGGACTCGGAATTGGTTGCGCCCAGTGCCACGACCACAAGTTTGATCCCATCCTGCAAAAAGACCATTTCGCCTTGCAGGCATTCCTCAACTCCACCTGGTGGCCCGAAAATCATCCTCTCGCTACGGAAGAAGAACTCGAAGATTACCAGCGCCGTCTCGGCGAATGGAAAAAGGCCACCGCTGATATTCGTGACGAGATTCACGAGATCCAGAAAGCGAAGCTTGATGGAGATTCCAACAACACCGTTAAGCAGTTCCCGGAGGACATTCAGGCCGTCTTTAAGAAACCGGCCGAACAGCGAACCGCCTATGAAGAGCAACTCGCCCAACTCGTCCAGCGCCAGGTCGATAATAAGTGGCAGAAGATCAACTGGGAAAAGGAACTTGCAAAGAAGGACGAAACCCTCGCCAACTACAAAGCGCTCCAGGCGAGGCTGGCCAAGTTCGATCACCTCAAACCGGACGAACTCCCCCGCGCTTTCATCTCGACTGATGTGGGTCCTCAAGCCGCTGCCACGAAGCTGAAGACTCGCGACGGCGAGCAAGTGATCGAGCCGGCCTTTCTCACCCTGCTCAATCAGTCACCCCCTGACATATCCCCCACCGAAGCCACCACCGGACGCCGCTCCGCTCTCGCTGACTGGATTGCCAATGGCGACAACCCGCTCTCGACCCGCGTCATCACCAATCGAATCTGGCAATACCACTTTGGCTCCGGCATTGTCCCCACCCCGAATGACTTCGGCCAGCTGGGCGAAGCTCCCAGCCATCCCGAACTGCTCGACTGGCTCACCCGAAAATTTATCGACGGTGGTTGGAAAATGAAAGACATCCACCGGCTCGTCCTCACGAGCGCAACTTATCGCCAGACGGCAAGACGCGAGCCCACCTCCCACGAATCCATCACTGATCCGCTCAATCGCCTGCTCTGGCGCTTTCCTCCCCGCCGACTTGATGCCGAACAGATTCGGGATGCCATGCTCGCCATCTCAGGCGAACTGTCTAACAAGAGCGACGGCCCGGCCGCCGACGGTTCCGCCGGAACGCGGGGAGTCTTCATGAAGAAGCGGCGCAACACCCGCGATGCCCTCATCGGCGGGTTTGATGCCCCGCTTCGTTTCGCCTCCGCCCCCGCACGCCTCGCCACCACTTCACCGACCCAGTCACTCTTCTTGATCAACAGCGACTGGGCCATCCAGAGGTCCAGCGCTTTCGCCAAGCAGCTGCTTGAGACCACGGACAAGGTAGATGCCGACGTCATCACGAAAGCATTTGAGATCATCTACGGCCGGCAACCATCCACCCGTGAAATTGAGATGGCCCTGGGCTTCATCAACACCCAGAGCCAACTACTGCCACCGGAAGAAACCAGCTCTCAAAAATTCCCCAATGAGACGGGACGTCGCCCGGCCGATCAACAGTTCAAGGATCTTCCGGGACTCGCCAACGGCTCCCGCACTCTCTGGCTCCAACCGGGCAGCCGGTTTCAGCAACTTCAGCTGGATGACATCGACTGGCCTGAAGACACCTTCACGATCGAGGCAGTCGCCCGTCTCGATTCGATTCACAAGGACGCCAAGGTCAACACCTTGCTGAGCCGCTGGAACGGATCCCACTCCGACACCGGCTGGGCCTTCGGCATCACCAGCGAAAAGTCAGCTTATCAGCCGCGCAATTTCATCCTGCAACTTGTCGGCAAGGACTTCCAGGACAACCGCATCTACGAAGTTGTCGCTTCCAACCTTCGCTTCCCTCTTCTCAAGCCGGTTTACCTCGCCGCCTCGATTCGAGCTGTGCCCGGCAAAGACGATGTGACCAAGGGAGAGATCACCTTTTTTCTCAAGGACCTCTCCGACCCTGACGCTCCACTGCAGACCCAGACTGTTTCGCACCAGATCGTCGGCGGACTCAAAACCGGTGAAAACGTCCTCTCGCTAATCGGAGGACGCCACACCCATTCCCATCTCTGGGACGGCCAACTCGCCCGTCTCGTTATCAGCCCGAAGGCGCTCAAGCCCGACCAACTTCTCGTCAACGGAGGCAATGCCCCTCGGCTGATCGACTGGAACTTCTCCGGTCCGAAGGACAACCCTCCAGTCGCCAACACCCACTGGCGCACTCCGCCATCTGCCAACAGCACGCTCCCGTCGCCACAGCTCACCGCCCTGGCTGACTTCTGCCAGGCGCTCCTCAATTCGAACGAATTTCTGTATTTGCACTAACGTGCCGTGATTAGTTTTTAGTGATTGGTGATTAATTTCTCTTTTCCAAGTCCAACAACTGCCACCGCTTCTAAGAACTCAACACCAATAACCAACCACCTCGAAATGGCCTGCAATAACATCGACGTTCCTGGCAGTCGCCGCGAGTTCCTGAGCCGCGCCGGTTCCGGCTTTGGTGCCGTTGCACTCTCTGCACTCGCAGGTGAAAACCTGCTCGCGTCATCGGCAGCACCCAGCCCGGTGGCCGCCAAGATCCCCCACCACTTTGGAAGGGCCAAAAACGTGATCTGGCTCTTCATGGAAGGCGGCCCGAGTCACCTGGACCTTTTTGATCCCAAGCCCCTACTTAACGAGCTCGCCGGCCAGTCACTACCCGACAGCTTTGAGCGTCCTGTCACCGCCATGGGCGAGGTCAACTCGCCGCTGCTGCCGTCCCAGCGCCAGTGGGCTCAACATGGTGAAAGCGGACTCTGGATTTCTGACTGGTTACCGCAACATTCGCAGATCGCGGATGAGCTCTGCGTGATCCGTTCCTGCGTCTCCGACGGCATTAATCACGCCGGCGGAGTCTGCCAGATGAACACGGGCTCCGTCTTTGGCGGTCGCCCGTCTCTCGGTTCCTGGGTTTCCTATGGACTAGGATCTGAGAACCAGAGCCTGCCCGGCTTCGTCGTTATCAAAGATTCCAACGCCATGATCGTCAACGGTGCCCGCACCTGGGGATCGGGATTCATTCCGGCCGTCCACCAGGGAACCCTCCTCGAAAACGGCTCCGAGCCGATCAGCAACCTCAATAATCCTGTCGGAATCACCAACGAGCGCCAGGCCGGAAAGCTCAACTTTCTAAACCAACTCAACCGGGAGCACCACGCCTCGCGTGAATCCAACACCGATCTCGAAGCCCGCATTCGCAGCTACGAACTGGCATTCGCCATGCAGGCGGAAGCCCCTGAGGCGATTGATCTCGATAGCGAACCTGATTACATTAAGTCCCTTTACGGTCTCGACCACGACGACACTGCCGTTTACGGGCGGCAGTGCCTCATGGCACGGCGTCTCGTTGAACGCGGTGTGCGGTTCATTCAACTCTTCCACGGAGCTGGGAGTAAGTGGGACAGCCATTCCAAGATGGAGGCCAATCACAGCCGTCTCTGTCGCAACGTCGATGTGCCCATTGTCGGCTTGATCCGTGATCTTAAGCAACGCGGTCTGCTCGATGAAACCCTGGTCATCTGGGGTGGCGAGTTTGGACGCACTCCCATGAGCGAAAAAGGCGACGGACGCGATCACAATCCCACCGGCTTTACCATGTGGATGGCCGGCGGTGGAGCAAGAGGAGGCCAGACGATCGGCGCCACTGACGAACTGGGACTCTACGCGGTCGAAGACAAGCTGCACGTCCATGACATCCATTCCACGATCATGGCCATGCTTGGCCTCGATCACACCGAAGTCATCTACATGCACAAGGGCCGCCCGGAACGCGTCGACCTCAATGAGGGCCACGTCCACGAACCGATCTTTCGATCGTGATAATTCTTATTTCTCTTCCAGCGCCTCTTCGCACCAGAGGAGCGCCTTGTCGAAGCTGCAATTTTCGAGGAAGTGATTCAGTCGGATCGGAATAGTGCCGCGATGATCTTCGTGGAAGGCCATAATCGCTTCGGAAACTTCCTGGAGCTGAGTCAGCTGAGATTCAGGGTCATTCTCCCGCAGATCAGTATCAGCAATCACGGCGAGGCGTCGCTCCAGCATTTCGATGAGCTGTTGTAAATGAGCTGCCGACAATTCCATGGCAATAATCAAAAAGACAGGCGTGGGAATTCAATTCCTAATTTCGAAATGTCTCTGCACTCAGAGGGTTTCAGCGCTTCAAATTTGCCTGAAGCCCCGCCTGACTATCGAAAAGGCCAGAACAGAGGGATCAGCAGGGAAGCCACGACCCAGAGGATCAGGTTCAGAGGCACACCAACCTTGGGGAAGTCAGTAAACTTATAGCCTCCTGCCCCGTAAACATAGGTATTGGTCTGATACCCAATCGGAGTCGCGAAACTGGCACTGCAGCCAAACATCATTGCGACAATGAACGGTCTCGGATCCACCCCGATCTCTCCGGCATGGTTAATCTTTGACGCGATCCCCACGATAATCGGGGTCAAAAGGCCGGCGACGGCCACGTTGCTGATCAATTCGGTGAGAACCGAGCTGAGAAGATAAACCACGGCCAGAATGACAAACGGAGTAAATCCGCCGCAGATCGCCATGATCCCGTTGACCAGCATCTGCACGGCCCCGCTCTGGTCCATTGCCAGCCCGAGCGCCAGCATGCCGTAGATGAGGAATACAATATTCCACTGCACCGATTCGTAAGCCTGCTGAGCGGTGACACAGCGAAACAGGATCATGGCCACGGCAGCCAGAATTGCCAGGGCCGGGATCGTCAGCAACTTCAAGGAGGCACCGATGACAAAAGCGGCCGCAATGCCAACGCCAATCCAGACCTTTCTGGTATTAACCTTCACTTCCGCAGCCTCCGACAAACTGACAAAGTCTTTTTGCTTCTTGAGGCGATTGAAGGCATCCGGTGGCCCTTCCATGAACAAGGTGTCTCCAAACGCCAGCTTCACCGAATTGAAATCTGCTTTCAGGTTAACGCCCTGACGATGAATCGCGAGCACGTTGATTCTGAATTCGCGACGAAACCCGACCTCTTTCAGCGTCTTGCCCACCATGTGAGAGCGCGGCCCCACGATTCCCTCGAGCATCTTCAGCTCCCGGGTTTCCATGTGAGTCAAGCTCATGTCGTGTTGGCCTTCAAATCGGATTCCTCCTTCCTCCTTCAGTTGGCGGAACGAAGCCCCATGCATCGTCACAAGAAGTCGATCCTTTTCGTGGATGATCAATTCATTCAGCGGGATGTTCTGCGTTCGCCCCCCCCGCCGCACTTCGAGAACATTCGCCTTGGGAAATTCCTTGAGAAAAGTCTCCACCAGCGTTTTTCCGACAAGCGTGGAACCGGGCTCCACCTGGAACTGGGTCAGCACTTCACGGGTCGCTTCGCTGTCGATTAACTCGGAGAGCGAGCTGCGCTTCGGCAATAGCTTGCGCCCGATGAAGAGCAGATAAACGAAGCCAACCACCAAGTAGATAATTCCCAGCTTGGTCAGCTCAAACATTCCAAAAGGTTCCAGACCGAAGTCCTGCGAGACATCATCAATGATCAGATTAGTCGACGTGCCGGTTAGCGTGCAGGTGCCGCCGAGGATGGAAGCAAAGGAGAGTGGGATGAGCAGTTTGGAAGCCTTCAACCCGGTCGCACGGGCGTGGCCAAGAACGATGGGCAGGAACACGACCACGATAGGCGTGTTGTTCACGAAAGCCGACAGCACCGACACCATCGTCATCATCACCAGCATGACACGGAGCTCGCTTGTCCCGGCAATTTTCGAAAAGAATCGTCCCATCACGGCGATCACTCCGGTGCGTTCCAGGCCGGCACTGAGCACGAACATCGCTGCGATTGTAATGGGGGCTCCATTGCTGAATATCGAGAACACCCCACGCTCGAGGAGCACCCCGTCTTCGATGACGTCTTTGACCGGCAAAATTCCGAGCACAAGCACCGCCGCCAGCGCGGACAGGGCCACGATGTCGGGCGTTCCCCATTCACGAAAAAACGCCACCACCACCAGCACCAGGATCACAAAAACGCTGATGACAGCGAGATTGATTTCCGGAGGCAGGAGGGGTTGGATCCAGTCGATGAGCACACCTCATGTTCCGAATTACCCGACCGGAACTCAAGTCGGCATTTGCACCGATTCGGTGAATTCGTTAGTTTGCCGCTATGGATTCAGAGCGACCTCCCACTGAATTTGAGCGCAAGGTCTTCGACGCCCTGCACCTCATCCCGCGTGGCATGGTCACAACCTACGGACTGCTGGGTCACCATATCTCCTGCCGGTCGGCGCAAGCCATCGGACAGGCCCTGCGCCGCAATCCCTTTGCCCCCCAGACCCCCTGCCATCGGGTGGTCAAGGGTGACCTCACCATCGGGGGGTTCGCCGGCCAGAACGGAGGCGAACCGGTGGATCGCAAACGTCGCCTCCTCGAGAGCGAAGGCGTCACGTTTCTAGAAGACAACTCCATCGATCCCACCTGCTGCTATCGTTTTGATGAGTGACTTTGAAGACATCGATCCCGCCGAAGCCATGAAACGGGAACTGGCCGAAAACCTCTCCGATCTCGAGGTTTACCGGATGCCCTTCGGTCGCTACCAGAACCGCAAGCTTCACACGCTGCCTTACGAATACCTGCATTGGTTCATTGAACGTGGCGGCGGTTTTCCTGCCGGCCGACTCGGTGAACTCATGGAATTCGTCTACCACACCAAGGCGGCCGGAGCCGAAATCGTCTTCTCAAAAATCGGCAAGCACTGAGCCCACTATCCGGCTGTCGGGTCCCTCACCTCGACAATGCTTTCCACAGCTTTGAGCAATCGATCAATGCGGATGGGTTTGCTGACCACATCTTTGACCCTGACATCCCGTTCCAGTTCCTCGGGAAGTTTGGGATCATCTTTTTCCCGGACAAACACGACGGCTGGCGCCAGTTTTCTCAACCCAGTTCCGCAGGCATAGGCCTTGGAAATCAGTTCATAGAGCAAAGGGCCATCGAGGTCTCCGATGCGCATGCCGAAGAAAAACATTTCATAACGCTTCTGCAGGGCCAGTTCGAATGCCCGCAGAAAGTTCGAGGTAGTTTCCACCTCCGCCGAGGTGAAGTTCTCCAGCGTTTCGCGCATCAAGCGGGCCGTCGAACCCACCGGGTGTGCCACCAGCACGCGAACCGGTTCGTCATCCAATATCGTCTCCAGCTTCGACGCGGGCGGCGGCACGACCAGTTCAGTTTTTTCAACCTCGGCCAGTCCCTCCATGATTGAAGGCGGCAGCTCAGTTCGAACAATTTCTTCTTTGTTCGCAGGCACAGTCCCTTCAGACTCCCCTTGCGGGGAGCCGATCTTCCTCAATGTTTTCCACTTCTTCTTGGGATGACCTTCCATAAATGGGCGACGAAGCAATAATCAAAATCCAGGGTGCGCGACAGCATAACCTCAAAAACCTCGATTTGGAAATACCGAGGAACCGCTTTGTCGTAATTACCGGCGTTTCCGGGTCCGGTAAATCCTCGCTCGCTTTCAACACTCTCTACGCCGAGGGCCAGCGTCGCTACGTTGAATCCCTCTCCGCTTACGCCCGCCAGTTTCTGGATCAATTGGAGAAACCAGACGTCGACTTTATCGAGGGGCTCACTCCTGCTATCGCGATCGAGCAGCGGACCTCGCAACCCAACCCGCGATCAACGATTGCCACGGCCACAGAGATATACGACTACCTCAGGATACTCTACGCCGCGCTGGGTCAGCCCCATGACCCCGAAACCGGAACGCCACTGGTCCGACACAACATCAAGGACATTGTCGACGAACTGACCACCCATCCGGAACGCACCCGCCTCATTCTTCTCGCGCCGGTGAAACTTGAGAAGGGAGAGAAGCTCAAGGATGTCCTCGAACGCTATCGTGCCCAGGGATTTCTCCGTGCCCGCCTCGATGGAACGATTGTCGAAATTGAAGAGATCGGCGAAAAGCCCAGGGCCGTGTCGATCGATATCGTCATTGACCGCCTCGTCATCCGAGAAGACATCCGGAGTCGACTGGCTGACTCTCTCGAGATTGCTCAGAAGCTTTCGGAAAACCGGATCACGGTTCTCGCCCAGTCTCCCGATGCCGAGGGCTATGAGCCTTACGACTTCACTTTCCGGTTCACCAATCCGGAGACCGGCTTTTCTTTACCCAAGCTGACGCCAAAACACTTTTCATTTAACAGTCACCTTGGTGCGTGCCCCGCCTGCCACGGGCTGGGCACCATGCTGGTCCCCGACGGAGAGCTCATGGTCCCCGACCCGTCCAAGTCGATTCGCGAAGGTGCCATCAAGACCTGGTGGACCGGTTCAAAGAAACGAAAAGGATTCCATCAGCGCGCCATCGAAGACCTCGCTAAAACTTACAGCGCCGACCTCGACTCACCTGTCAGTGATTTGCCCCGTGATTTCAAAAAAGCCCTGCTTTACGGCAACGATGATTTTGAAGGCCTTTCCAACCAGGCCAACCGTCTCCTCAAGACCACCAAGAGCGAGGTGACGAAGCGCAACGTACGCCGCTTCATGTCTCCCAAACCCTGCCCCGAATGCGGAGGCAGACGGCTCAAGAGTGAAATTCTCTCCATCACCTTGAATCATACCAAAGAGCCGCTCTCGATTGAGGCCTTCACCAATCTCAGCATCGCCAACGCACTGATCTGGCTTGATGGCGTTGAGCTGACTGACCTCGAAGCCACCTATGCCACCGAGGTCCTCAGCGAAATCCGGAAACGACTCACCTTTCTCAATACCGTTGGCCTTGGTTATCTTTCCCTCGACCGCCACAGTGGCACTTTGTCAGGTGGAGAGAGCCAGCGCATCCGACTCGCGACCCAGCTCGGTGCAGGACTCGCCGGCGTCCTCTACGTCCTCGATGAGCCCAGCATCGGCCTCCATCAGGCGGATAACGAAAGGCTGATCAAAACCCTCAAGGACCTTCGTGATATCGGCAATACGGTCGTGGTGGTGGAGCACGACGAAGACACCATCCGCGCCGCCGATCACCTTCTCGACCTCGGGCCCGGCGCCGGGGAAAAGGGAGGAAAGTTACTCTCCCAAGGGACTCCGGAAGAAGTTCTCGCAGACGAGAACTCGATCACCGGGGCGTATCTGTCCGGGGTTTCATCGATTGAGATTCCTCCAGTCGATCCGGTCGATTCTGACTCCCTCACGTTGACCGTGCGCGGAGCGAAAGAGCACAACCTGAAGAACATTGATGTCACGTTTCCTCTCGGGAAATTCACCTGTGTGACCGGCTTGTCCGGAAGCGGTAAGTCCACCCTCGTCGACAATATCCTGCGCCGGGCTCTCTTCCGCCACTTTCATCAGAACAAGGACAAGCCCGGTGAACACAATGGCATCGAAGGAATTGAAAATATAGACAAGGTCATCGTGATCGATCAAACCCCGATCGGGCGCAGCCCCCGCTCCAATCCGGCCACTTACATCGGCGTCTTCGGCCCGATCCGTGATCTCTTTTCCCAGCTTCCCGCTTCACGCGCCCGGGGCTACGAACCGGGCCGCTTCAGCTTCAACATCTCCGGAGGTCGCTGCGAAACCTGCCAGGGTGACGGCATGATCAAGATCGACATGCACTTTCTCAGCGACGTCTACGTCACCTGCGAATCCTGCAACGGCCGTCGCTACAATCGCGAAACTCTCGACGTCACCTACCGGGGCAAGTCGATTGCAGATGTTCTCGAAATGACCGTCGAAGAGGCCCTGACTTTCTTCCAGAAGATCCCCAAGATCAGCCAGCAGCTCCGCGCTCTCCACGACGTTGGTCTAGGCTATGTTCGACTCGGCCAGTCAGCCACCACTCTGTCGGGAGGCGAAGCGCAACGCATCAAACTGGCGGCTGAACTCGGCAAAACAGCCACCGGCAAGACTCTCTACCTGCTCGACGAACCGACCACCGGACTCCACTTTGCCGATATCTCCACTCTTCTTGAGGTATTTTATCGCCTCCGGGATCAGGGCAACTCTCTCATCGTGATCGAACACAACCTCGATGTCATCAAGTGCGCTGACTGGGTCATCGATATGGGGCCGGGTGGCGGAGAGACCGGCGGAACAGTTGTGGCCGAAGGGACGCCAGAGGCGATCACGAAGGAAAAGAAGTCGCTGACCGGGAAATATCTGGCGCGGTATTTTTAGAGACTCTTGATCCTGCTCCCCGCGATCGACCTGGAAGATTAAGAGCAAGAGTAGGATTAATATTGAGACGGTTTCAGCTTTGCCGAAACATACACCCACCAGGAATCGAACCTGGACCTTCGGCTCCGGAAACCGACGTAATATCCATTTTACTATGGGTGCTTTAACGGGCCGCTTGAGTCGAAGGTGACCGCAATCAGCCGGGGGCCGGTAAGGTGTCGCTTCTCAACGCCCTTCGCAAGCCCAAAACCGTCCATTTCGCCATGGAAACTGGCGCTTTACACCCCCGTAACACGGCCATATCGTCCCGTCCGTCGTGAATTCGCGACCCGTTCCCGAATAATCCGGATATGGCAGAGGAAAAAACAGGCAAAAAGGTGGTTATCAAGATCGGCACCGGCGTGCTCACGCGCGGCTCCGGAGGCGAGATCAATCACTCCGTCCTCGCCGGTCTAACTCAGGCCATCTTCGACCTGAATCGTGCTGGAAACGAAGTCGTCATGGTCACTTCAGGTGCCGTCGGCGCCGGGCTGTCCACCTTCGGATTCGAAGAGCGCCCAACCGCCACCGACCAGCTCCAGGCGTGCGCCGCCGCCGGGCAGGCTCGACTCATGCACCTCTACGAGAGCCAGTTCAGTCACCATGGACTCAAGGTCGCTCAACTGCTCGTGACCCAGGACGATCTCGAAGATGATCGTCGTCGCAGCAATGTCCTCGCAACGCTGAACGCGATCCTCCCCCACCAACAGGTCATCCCGATCATCAATGAAAACGACTCGGTTTCCGTGGCCGAGCTGAAGGTGGGTGACAATGATGTTCTCTCCTCTTTCGTCGCCCGACTCATCGATGCCGATCTGCTGGTGTTGCTCACCAGCGTGGACGGTCTGCTTGGGCCAGACGCTAATTCCGACTCCGACATCATCGAACAAGTCGACGACGTCGAATCGGTTCTCGATTTTGCACGCGATGAGAAGGGCGAACTCTCCGTCGGTGGCATGGCCAGTAAACTTCTCGCGGTCCAGGCGTCTGTTTCAGCCGGGATCGAAACGATCATCGCCAGCGGACTCCGACCGGAGAACCTCGACGATCTCATCAAAGGTGGCGGCATCGGCACCCGCTTCACCGTCTCCAGCTGATTCTTAATCTTACTCTTACTCCCCCAGGAGCCCATCCGACTTTCTAACCTTTTACCTTCCCACCTTTCACGCGCTCCCCTGGGAGCGCCTCTCACCATGACTTCTGAAGAAATCCGCGACCAGGTCTGGCAAATGGGCAAGCAGGCCCGCGCCGCTGCTCACGCTCTCACCAAGCTGACCACCGAAGAGAAAAACGATATTCTCATCGCCATGGCTGACGGCATCATGGCGCGTGAAGCTGAAATCACTGCCGCCAACGAGCAGGATCTCGCCGGCGCCGATGAGCTTGGCCTCACCGATGCGATGAAGGACCGCCTGCGACTCGATCATGACCGCATCAAGGCCATGGCCGACGGCATCCGTGAAGTGGCTGAACTCCACGATCCGACTGGAGAAATCATCCGTGAATGGGATCGCCCTAACGGGATCAAGCTCCAGAAGAAGCGCACACCCATTGGCACCATCGGCATCATTTACGAAAGCCGACCCAACGTGACCGCCGATGCCGCTGTCCTCTGCTTCAAGACCGGTAATGCCACGATCCTTCGCGGTGGAAAGGAAGCGATTCATTCCAATCGCGCCATTGCTGACGCGCTCCAGGCCGGAGGTGCCGAAGCCGGGCTTCCGGATCACAGCATCCAGCTCATCCCCTTCACCGATCGCGAGAGTGTTCAACACCTCTGCGAAATGGACACTTATCTCGACCTCATCATCCCCCGCGGTGGTGCCGGCCTGATTGAAGCCGTGGTCGGTATGGCTCGCATGCCGGTGATCAAGCACTACGACGGCATCTGTCACGTCTACGTCGACAAGGACGCTGACCTCGACATGGCCGAAGCGATCGTCGTGAATTCAAAGATTCAGAAACCTTCGGTCTGCAACGCGCTTGAGACACTTCTCATTCACAGGGATATCGCCGAAAAGTTTGCCCCGCAGATCGCTGAGAATCTCTTTGCCAAGAACGTGGAGCTCCGTGGTGACGACGCCTTTCAACAACTCGCCGGGGTCGACGTCAAACCTGCGACTGCAGACGACTGGACGGCTGAATACCTAGATTACATTCTCGCCGTGAAGGTCGTCGACAGCCTTAACGATGCCATCGCTCACATTAACGAGTTCGGTTCTCACCACACCGACAGCATCGTCACCGGCAACGAAGCCGTCGCCGATCAGTTCCACCTTGAAGTCGATTCGGCCTGCGTTTTCTGGAACACTTCGACCCGCTTCGCGGATGGAGCCGAGTTCGGATTTGGCGCCGAGATCGGCATCAGCACCGACAAGCTTCACGCCCGCGGCCCGATGGCGCTCGAGGAACTCTGCAGCTACAAGTATCTCTCCTTCGGCAGCGGCCAGCTGAAGTAGCCTCGCGGAGCGAAGCGCGACTGGTCGTTAGTGATTAGTCATTAGTTTTGCCGGCTACGCTGGCGGTAGGGACGTGCGGCCCGCGCGTCCTTTTCATTTTCGGCTACAAAGCAGCCAAGCTTCCGCTTTTGCCTTGGACCTTATGCCTCCCCCAACATCTCCAGCAAAAACGGCGACTGCACGGCAATGCCCAGCCCCAACGGCAAGTGAGTCGTCTTTTCCTCTAACTGAGTTCGGCTCGTCTCCGTCTGCCTCTGCATGCTGGAGATCACGCCAATCACCCACACCTTGTCGCCCTGCCACCACACGACCGGCGCACCACTTTCTCCTCCGAAGCTTGAAAAATCCACGAAGAAAGTCTCCGCCTCGACCAGCGGAGTGAGCGGATGACTCGCAATTGTGCCGCGTCGCAAAACGGGCCAACCGGCCGGATTGGATTCCGTTCCGATCGGATAACAAGGGATGCACACTTCCTTCCCCACTCCGATCTTACCGGACTCCGCCAGAGACTCCGTGGCCAACTGCCCAAACAAAAATGGCTTCACTGCCATGCCTTCAGGAATCTCAATCTTAAGGTGAGCGATATCGTGTTTCTGGTGGGACGACCACAGCTCTTGCTCCCCTTTTCGAATCGTGATTTCAACTGGTCGACGCTCAAACCCTCCTTTCTCCTTGGGCGCTCGAAAGATCACCCGGCAACGCTCACCTTTCATATCACGAAACACATGCGCTGCAGAGGCCACGACGTGGGTCCCGTCATCCAATTCAATCAGGAACCCGGAACCGGAAGCACCATCTCCGGCGAGTTTGACTGTCGCAGAAACGGCATCCACAAAAGGATCCGCTTTTAAAAACAATGGAAAGATCAGGCAGGCCAGCAGGAGAATTCTCATGAAACAGTGGACAGCTTAGCCACGCCTCCGGGAAATAACAAGATCACCCGATCACCGAGAACACGCCCCAGCCCGCCACAGCTGACAAAATCACGACCAGCCACGACGGCCACTTGAGAATCAGCAAGGCTGCGGCTACACCGAGCAGGAACACCACGTCCGTCGCACTCTGGATCGCTCCGACCCAGACGGGATCGTAAAGCGCCGCCCCCAGCAGGCCGACCACAGCGGCATTCGTTCCCGCCAATGCCGCCCGCACCCCGGGACGACGCACCGCACCCTGCCAGAAGGGCATCACGCCCATGACCAGCAACCACGCCGGCAGGAAAATGCCTAACAGGCTCACCAAAGCCATTCCCAAAGCTCCACCCGGCCCTTCAATGAGAGATCCCAGGAAAGCCGAGAAAGTGAACAGCGGTCCGGGTACGGCCTGAGCGGCTCCATAGCCGGCAAGAAATTCTTCCCGCGTGACCCATCCGGGCCCGACGACTTCTTCGCTAAGCAATGGAAGGACAACGTGCCCGCCGCCGAAGACGAGCGAACCACTTCGATACATCGCCGTGAACGCCTCCAAAGGCTGTCCCGGGGCAACCTTGGTCAGCAGCGGTAAGCCAAACAACAGGACAAAAAAGAGAGCCAGGCAGGTGATGCCAAGCGCGTAACTCGACTTAACGGGGTGGGATCCTTCGTCTAAACCGGTCGAATCGGCAGCCTCGTCTTTTTTCTCCGCCAAGAAAATCAAACCGGCGACAGCTCCGAGGGCGATCACCACGATCTGCATCCATGCCGGAGACGTGGCGAGGATAACCCCCGCGGCCGCCAGCGCGATGAGCTTGTGAAGTGTGCCGGGACACAATCCTTTCC
This sequence comes from Verrucomicrobiales bacterium, assembly GCA_049594415.1. GTDB lineage: Bacteria > Verrucomicrobiota > Verrucomicrobiia > Verrucomicrobiales > DEV007 > Arctic95D-9. Next base: position 28,581 of record JBMYJM010000010.1, read on the forward strand.
ACATGGAAGCCACCGCATTGGCAATCACAATCACCACGGCGATCTGCAGTCCGCGCAGCCAACCCGCCCCCTCGAGTCCCCCTCCAAAAGCCATCACTCCGATACCGAAAGCCGTTAAGGCAAGCGCCGACGGCAAGGTAAATCCTGTCCATGCCGCCAACGCACCGGCCCAGCCGGCGCGACGCCAGCCGATCGTCAGTCCCAGCTGGCTGCTGGCAGGTCCGGGGAGAAACTGGCACAGCGCGAGCTGATCAGCGAATTCAGACTCAGTCAGCCATTTTTTCACCCCCACGAAGCGATCGCGGAAAAACGCCACGTGCGCGGTCGGCCCTCCAAATGAGGTCAGACCCAGCAGGAAAAATTCGCGCAGCACTTCGAGAATATTCTTCATCGTCTCTTTAATCGAACGAATCCGCCGCCGAATCAATCTGAGATTAACGGCGCAACGAATCCGTCACAGTGCCAACAAACTTGCTAAAGCCACGAGAATCCGATTCAGTTTAAGGTCTCGCGACTTTTCCCGCCTCAGAACCATGATGACAGTTCTCGCCCGACTCTTGGCATTTACCCCCCTCTTGGCCGTTTCTCTACCCGCCTTCTTAGAGGCCCAGTCTGAACCGGTCCGCAACGGAGCCGTCGAAGCTCGCCTCATTTCGAGCCACAGCACCATCACTCCCAGCCAGACTTTCACGATCGGTCTCGAGCTCAAGATCGATGAAACCTGGCACACCTACTGGATCAATCCGGGGGAAACCGGCCAACCCACCACCCTTGACCTGATTCTTCCCGAAGGCTTCAGCGCAAGCGAACTTCAGTTCCCCGTCCCCAAGCGCTTCATCACCGACTACGGTTTCAACATTCTCGAAGCCGGTTTCGGGTATGAAAAAGAGGTCGTTCACCCCATGACCATCACCGCGCCTGACTCGATCAAGGCCGGCGACACAATCACCCTCGAGGGACGCGGCACCTGGCTCATGTGCGATCCTTCAGAGTGTGTTCCCGGCAAGGGCGATTTCTCCCTGACTCTTCAGGTGGGCGACACCCCGGAGGCATCAGCGGAATCCGCGACGATTGAAAAGTTCGCAAAAAAACTTCCCGAGAAAGTCGACTGGGCCACCACAATTGCACTCGAAGGTGACAAGCTCGTCTCCACCGTAAGGATCCCTGAAGGCACCTTTCCCGAATACGCCGATCTTCACTTCTATCCCTACGAAGTCTTACAGTTCGACCAGCTGGCCGAGACGGAGTTCAACAAGATCGAAAACGGTCTGTCATTTACGACCATGAAGCATGCCGACCTCGAAGCGGCGCCCGAAACATTCGATGCCCTTATCATCGCGAAAGTGGACGGCCACAAAGCCGGCTTCCATGTCAGCACCGAACCACATGGTTCCGCCACGCTGACTGAAGCCTCCACCAACATAGGCGAAGTTTCAACGGGCACCGACGAACGCTCCATGCCCTTCGGAGGAGGCATCTTCGGAATCCTGCTCGCTGCTTTTCTCGGCGGAATGATTCTTAACGTGATGCCCTGTGTCTTTCCTGTAATTTCGCTCAAGGTACTCTCCTTTGTGGGACAAGCCGGAGAAGACCGGAAAAAGGTTTTTGCCCACGCCCTCAGTTTCACCCTCGGTGTCCTCGTCTTTTTCTGGATCCTGACAACCGGCTTACTCATCGTGAGAGCCTCCGTTGGAGAGGTTGGCTGGGGAGAACAACTTCAGCAACCCGCCTTCGTCATCGGTCTCATCTTCGTGATGATTCTTGTGGCACTGAACCTCTTTGGCGTCTTTGAAGTCGGCACCTCCCTCACCGGCGTCGGCGGTGGCCTCACCAGCAAGAAAGGCTATGGTGGCAGTTTCTGGAGTGGCGCCCTTGCTGTGTTGCTGGCAACGCCCTGCACCGCTCCGCTGATGGCCCCGGCAATCACCTTTGCCCTCTCCCAGTCAGCACCGTTTACCATCACTGTGTTCACCGCCCTTGGCCTTGGTATGGCGGCTCCCTATTTCCTCTTCGCAATCTTTCCGAAGTTGCTCGACGTGCTTCCGGCGCCGGGCGCATGGATGGAAACCTTCAAACAATTCATGGGTTTCCCCATGCTCGTCGTCGCCGTCTGGTTGATCGGAGTTCTTTCGAAGCAACTCAATGTCTCAGGCTTGCAGTGGTCGCTGGCAGCGGTTGTCCTGCTTGCTCTCGCCGGCTGGATCCTGGGCCGCTACACCGGTTTCGACAAACCGGGACCAACTCGCCTCAAAGGGAGAATTGCTGCGGCTCTCGTTTTCCTGCTTAGCGTCGGAATGGCCTATGAAGCTTCCGGCAGCCGCGCTGAACCTTCGCAGGTGGAGATCCAGGACGTGATTGCCCGAAAGCAGGCCGAAGGCAAAAACGTCTTCGTCGATTTCACCGCTGAGTGGTGCGTCACCTGCAAGGTCAACGAACGCACCACCATCAAAACGGACAAGACCAGGAAGTTCTTCGATGAAAACAACATCGAACTGGTCTTCGCCGACTGGACCAATCAGGATCCGGCCATCACGAAGTTACTGAAGGAACATGGCCGCGCCGGCGTGCCACTCTACGTGATGTATCCCGCTGACCCTGACAAGGACTCTATCGCCCTCCCCGATGGCCTCATCACTTTCGGTCACATTGAGGACGCTTTCGAAAAATTGGAGAAATAAGCATTGCGATATGCCGGGAGTGACAGCCAACGAGCTTTGCTCGGCCCGCTGTTTATCTTACTCTATCAGTAAGAGCATCTTGTCAGGGTGATCGGTAATAATTCCGTCTACCCCAGCTTCGAGCCACTTGGAAGCCACTTCAGGATCATTCACCGTCCACAAGGCAACCCGGCTCCCAAGTGCATTCAGCATCTCCAGCCCCGGAGGTGTCATATCACTGAACTTCCAGCCCACCCATTCCGGCTTTAACGACTCAATCTGCATCACCTTATCCCCCGAAAACGTTTTGCTCCCTAGGGCACCAATGGGAGTCTTCGGCAGTTCTTCACGAAAGGCTTCGAGAAATTTCCAGTCAAAGCTCTGCACTATCACTTTCTCTTCGGCACCGAGTGATCGAATCACCTCGGCATAGATCGCAGCCTCCCCACTCTTCCTCTCGATCAACGGAATCGCTCCACCCTCGAAGCACATCCGGATCGCACCGGCGAGATCGATCACCTTCTCTCCGTCGAAAGAACCGTCTCCGAACCATTTTCCTACTTCGAGGGAACTCACTTCCTCCAACGTGATCGATTCGATGCTCCCCTCACGCCCCGCCAGCCGTTCCAGCTTATCATCGTGGAAAAGAACCAGATTTCCGTCGGCAGTTCCCCGCACGTCGAACTCGATCACTTTCGCTCCCATCCTGAGCGCCTCGCGTATCGCGACTTCCGTATTCTCCGGCGCGACACCGCTGGCTCCACGATGAGCAATGATCACCGGAACTTCCAGAGCCTGAGAATCCGGGGCCAGGAAATTCATCATCACCAGGACTCCCGGCAGACTAACCCATTTTAATGATGCGCTTCGCATTGTCGGCAAAGATCTTTTTTCTAACACTGAAATCCGGAATTAATCGTCGAATGTTCTCGATCTGTCGAGAACCGGAGCACTTATCGCCCTCACCGACATTGTCACTGCAATCCGTTCCCAGAATCAATTTGTCCTGATGCCTGAGAAGAAACCCGGCCGCATGCTCTTCATCTCGATTAATCGCATTCCGCCCGGACCCGGCTGACAAATCTCCAAACACGTTCGGATAGTCACTGAGATACCGATCTGTCAGCCCTCCGGCAGTGACGCCGGTCTTGGGATACATGACAGTCTGATCATGATCGGCATCAATGTTTCCCCACCAAGTCTGAGCATGGCCGATGAAATTCACGTCGGGAAACTTCTCCAGCACCTTGTGGAAACGCTCGAATCCCATGTTGTATTTACCATGCTCAAAATGCATCAGCACCGGGACCTTGTAAGCTCGAGCCACTTCGTAAGTGCGCATCATCGGAGCAGAGTCGCACTCCAGGTGAAACTTTGATTCCCCGATTCCCAGGGCGCCTCGTTCAAGCCACTTCTCGAGGTTTGCGACGGCATCATCGGCGTCGGGCACCTCGTTACAGAAGTAGACAAAAGACTCCGGATATTCACGGCAGAGCTTAGCCGCCGCCTCGGTTCCGAAAATTCTCGCTGCCAGTCCATTCGCTTCTCCACCGCGGGTAGAAGCCCTCGCCAGAGCGGTTCCCGATGGCAACAGCACCGTTCTCGAAACTCCCATGGCAGACTGATGGGCAACCAGGTCTTTATTGGATCGCCCCGAAAAATTAACGTGCTGGTGGATGTCGATAACTTCTTCTTTGGACTTGGCCACGGTGACCGCTCCACCGGCTGCTACCAGGCTGATTCCCGCCGCTTTTGTGAATTGTCTTCGATTCATACCTCTGCTACTCTCGGCAAGTAATAGCAGGAATCCATCCTTCCCGACGAGATGAATTCTCTCCACTATCGCGCCGCCCTGCTCCTCATCTGTTCTCCCTTACTGGCCCAGGAGGCGCTTGAGATCTCATCCGATCAGTTCCCTCGCATTGCCGCCACCGAACCGGCCGACGCCATCGAAACTTTTGAAGTCGAGCCGGGATTCGAAATCGCCCTGGCGGCCCACGAACCGGATGTGATGGATCCCATCGCGATGTGCTTCGACGAGAAGGGGCGTGCCTATGTCATCGAAATGCGTGGGTACTCCGAACGCCGCGACGAAGCACTTGGTCGCATCCGCCTGCTCACAGATACAAACGGAGACGGCATCTTTGATCAATCGACGGTCTTCAAGGACCAGCTCAAGTGGCCGACCGCGATCACTTGCTACCGCGGCGGGGTTTTCGTGGGAGCAACGCCCGACGTCTATTACTTTCGGGACAACGACGGGGACGGAATCTGCGATGAGGAGCGCACCGTGTTCACCGGGTTCGGCGGCGGGAAGCTCAAGCTGAACATGCAGGCTCTCTTCAACAGCTTCCGCTGGGGCCCTGACAATCGCATCTGGGGTGCCACCGCAGCCAATGGAGGCAATGTCGTTCGCCCGGACGTCGCGAAATTCGAACCGGTAGCACTGCGCAATGCCGACTTTTCATTCGACCCGGAAAAACTCGACCTGCGGCCCGAAAACGGCACCGCTCAATACGGGCTCAGTTTCGATTCGAAAGGACGCCGGTTTGTTTGCAGCAATTCGCGACACCTGATCTGGGTTGCCTACGAACGTCACCACCTGAAACACAATCCATGGTATTCCCCGCCCCCGCCACTGGTCAACATCCCTGACGACGGGGCCGCCGCTCCGGTCTACCGAATCAGTCCTGACGAACCGTGGCGCATTGTCAGGACAAGGTGGCGTGTCGCCGGTGTGGTTAAGGGTATGGTAGAAGGCGGTGGGCGCGTCTCGGGCTACTTCACTTCTGCGACCGGCGTTCACCTCTACACCGGAGAAGCCTTCGGCGATTCCTACATCGACAACGCCTTTATTGGGGACGTCGGAAGCAACCTCGTTCATCGCAAAGTCATTTACCAAAACGGCGACACGACTGAACTTGTCGCCACCCGGGTTCATCCTGAATCTCAGACCGAATTCATTCGAAGCCGCGACAACTGGTTCCGACCGACCAGTTTTGCAAACGGGCCGGACGGTTGCCTTTACCTCACCGATATGTATCGGGAGGTCATCGAACATCCCTGGTCGCTACCGGAGCCGATCAAGAAGCACCTCGATCTCAACAGCGGATTTGAAAGAGGTCGAATTTACCGGATCGCACCCACCGGTTTCCTGCCGCGTTCAGCCCCTGATCTCAGCAAGCAATCAGACGATGATCTTAAAGGAATGCTGCAACACCCTAACGGCTGGCATCGCACTACGGCGCGCCGCCTACTCTATGAGCGAGGCATCGATCTGAAGCAATCTCCCCTCGAACCATTCCCCGCCAACCTGGGAGGTGCTTCGACCAATCACGATCTCGCATCCATCGAGGACGACCGCTGGCTTCGAGCGGCCTACCTCAACTCGATCCGCGATCCCCGGGCCTGGGCCGCGGCCTGGGCGGCGAATTATGACAATCACACAAAGACGGCGCAGGAGCTTGCCCGAATCGCCGGCAAATCGGGCAATGCCACGATGATACTGAAAGTGGCGCAGTCTCTTTCCCGGGAACCTCTCAACGCGGAAATGACCGCCACGATTGTTGCGCTGAGAGAAGGCGTGGAGCTCGGATCCCACCCGGCCGACGAGGTCTTTTCGGCAGAAATCTGGGACAATATCGCAGACACAGCAGCGAAAGTCTCACTATCCCCTGAAAGCGAAATCAAGCGACGGACAGCAGCTCTCCAAATCCTGACAAAGCTTCGGCCCGGCAAAGCATCGCAACTCGGAGAGGTGCTGCTGACAAATCCCGGGGCGCCTCAAGAGTTGTTCCCGGAAGCCGCACGCGCTGTCGCCAGCCCGACGGAGCTCGCCCGACTCTTTGAATTCCTCCCGAGGGAGAGTCGGCAGCAATTCGCCACTTCGATTGCGATGGATCCAGCAGCTGCCAATCAAATCCTCAATCAACTTGCCGACAAGAAACTGGCGCTTTCGGCCATTCCCTCCGAGTTGCTCCAGGGACTCCGCAACAACCCGGAGGCCGATGTTCGGAAACTCGCCTCAACAATTCTTCCTCCGGTTGTTTCCCGAAACGAAGTGGTCCGGCAATTCTCCGAAGCTCTCAAACTCGATGCTGCAGCGTCTACCGGAGCAGCTGTCTTTAAAAAGCTGTGTTCTTCCTGTCACCTCGATCACGATGGAACCGGAATCGCACTCGGCCCTGACATTCAAACTTTCTCAGGCGCCGGACGTGAAAGCCTGATCTCCCGAATCCTCGATCCCAACGCCGAAGTCGCGCCCCAATTTCAATCCTATCAGTTCAACCTCGGGTCCGGCGAAACCCTGGTCGGATTAATCGAGAGAGAGACACCGGTGGAAGTCACCATCAAGCAACCCGGCGGCCTCTCACGTACTTTCCCGAGAAGCAGCGTCGAGTCGATGAAGGGCCTCGGACAGTCACTCATGCCCGAGGGGATGGAAGCTTCCTTGACAGTGCAGGAAATGGCTGACCTGTTGGCCTATCTGACCGAAGGGCGCTGAATCCCTCTCCTGCCTGAGATGCTGTTTTCCATCTTTATCAACGTCTGCCTCCCCATCCTGCTCCTGGCCGGTTTGGGATGGTTGCTCGACCGCATCTTCGACATTGACCTGAAGTCCCTGGTTAAACTCAACATCTACCTTTTTGTCCCGGCCTTCATCCTGACACGCCTTTCCAGTTCCGACCTCAAAGGAGAGACCGGGCTTGCTGTGGTTGGCTTTACCGTAGCGGTCATCATCTCAATGGGGGTCATCAGCTGGATCACATCACTGTTGCATCGCTTCCCGCCGGGAGAGCGCTACTCGATGAAGCTGAGCACGATGATCTACAACTCGGGAAACTGGGGAATTCCCCTGATGACTCTCGCCTTCACCGAACTGGGCAGTGTCATTCAGGTCTTCGTGCTGGCGACGATGAACCTGACCAGTTTCTCCGTTGGCATCCTTCTCGCCAACGCAGGCAGCCGGGAACGCAAAGGCTGGATCAAACCCATTCTGAAACAACCTTCCCCGTGGGCGATCCTCATTGCCCTGACACTGAGACACTTCGACAACCCGATCGAAGAATTGGTCTACATCTGGACGCCGCTAACCTACCTCGCCAACGCCTTAGTCGCGTTTGCCCTGATCACCCTCGGAGTGCAGCTTTCCAAGACCAAGCCCCCGGCTCCCCGTGGCAGTCTCGGCTACGCTCTTGTCATTCGACTCATTGGCGGGCCGCTCGTCGCTATCGGTTTGACCAAGCTGTTTGGATTCGAAGGAGAAATGGCTGCTATCCTCATACTTGGAGCCGCTTCTCCCACTGCAGTAAACACCGCGCTCCTCGCTCATGAATTCAAAGCCGACAGCCGGTTCGCCGCCGCGGCGGTGTTTTACTCCACGCTCGCAGCTTCAATCGTCGTGACCCTGCTGCTCGCCATCCTGCGAGCCGGATGGATTCCCTGGGCCGCGCACTGAAGCGTCGATGTCGTATCGTCAAAAATGCCGAAGGCATGGAGGGTCGCGGTCTCCCGCGACCGCGTCGGATCACTTCCCTCTGAGCCCGAAAATCACCCGGTAGAGAAACAGGATTACCATGACGCCGCCCACTGAAACGGCCATGCTGCGAATATCCCAGGCACTGCCGGCCGCTCCGGGATCCACGCCCACTTTTTCAGCGATGAAACGCCCTACGGCCGCGCCACCAATTCCCAACACCGTGGTAATCAGACAGCCTCGAACATCCTTGCCGGGCATCAGGAATCGGCCCAGTGCTCCGGCAACAAATCCAATCGCAATGGTAACTAACCAGCTCATGAACGGATCATCCCAGATGCCCCATTAAGAGTCGAGCGACAATTCCGGCGCAGGTGGCTCCTTACCACTTCATGACCTTGTCGAGAAACTGGCGAACCTTGGGATCGCCGGGCGATTCGAACACGCGTTCGGCGCTTCCCTCTTCGATTAGCTGCCCGTCAGCGAGAAACACCACATGATCCGCCGACTGCCGCGCAAATCCCATCTCGTGAGTCGAAAGGACAATACGCTGGCCGGCATTGCAGAGCTCCTCGATCAAATCGAGCACACCGGCTTTCATCTCCGGATCGAGCGCTGAGGTCGGCTCGTCGAGCAGCAGCAAGGCCGGCTCATGAGCCATCGCGCGAGCCAGTGCGATTCGCTGTTGCTGACCGCCCGACAATTGCCCCGGCCGCTTCTCCAGGTGCGCCTCGAGATGAAACCGTTTTACCGCTTCCCGAGCCCGCTCCTCTGCTTTCTCACCACTCCAGCCGTGAACTTGAACCAGCGGAAGCACAATGTTCTCCAACGCGGTGAGGTGAGGAAACAGATTGAAAGCCTGGAAGAGAAACCCGTTCTTCTTGCGATATTCCAGTAGCCCCGCCTCTCCAGTCGGCAGCTCACTACCATCAACAAAAATTGCGCCTGAGGTCGGTGTCTCGATCCCTCCAACCAGACGCAGGAAGGTAGACTTCCCGCCTCCTGACGGTCCAATCAATGCGAGGACCTGGACGTCATCCGGCAAGGTCAGGGATACCCCGTCCACCGCACGGGTGGCTCCATAGTGCTGATGCAGTTCCCGGACTTCAATGCTCATAGGAAAAGCGCTCCTCCAGGTGACGGCTCAACAGGGATATGGGGAAGGTCAGAATGAAGTATCCCAGGATCAACGGCAGATACGCTTCAAACGTGGCGTAGGTATTCGCGTTCGCCTCGCGCGCCTGCATGGTGAACTCGTGCACACTGATCACAAAGAGCAGCGACGAATCTTTGATCAGGTTGGCAAACTGCCCTGCCGATGCCGGAAGCACCCGACGGATCGCCTGGGGTATCACCACGAACCGATAGGTTTGCCCCTCGGTCAGTCCAATGGCCCGGGCTGAGAGCCACTGCGACTTGGAGACAGATTCCACACCGCCACGAAAAATCTCGGACAGATACGCACCCGAAAAACAGGACAACACTACGAGGCCGACCCCGAAGCGGCTGTCCCAATTGATGGCGTCAGCAATGAGATAATAACCGATCAAGATCTGGGTGAGCAGTGGCGTGCCGCGAATCAACTCGACGTAGGCCCGCGAGAGCCAACGCGGCACGGCATGCGCCGAAAGCTGTCCGATCGTGAGCACGGCTCCGACGATCACGCTTAGGACCATCGCTGCGAGCGAAATGCCCAGGGTGACCCCCCATCCTGAAATCAGGTTCCCTTTGTAGGGAGCAATCGCCGACCAGTTGTAGTCATGGCTGAGAACCACCCAGAAGCCGAAGCAAAACGTCGAGGCGAGAACGATCGATACCGCTACACTGACGTAATACTTCAAAACAGGCTCCTTAAGAAATCTACGCGCTGTCGGCCGTGACGCGATGCGTTGGAGTCGGCATACCGGGCCGGAAATGCTCCAGGTGATTGATCCGGAACAGCAGTCCTGCTCCAATCGCAATCGCCTGCTCCAAACCCGCATCCGCAGCCCGCTCCAGCGTATCCGGGTCGACTTCTGCGCGAATGTTCAGGAGCAGTTCAGCCTCATCCAGAGGCTCGTATAGCCGGTGGGAAAGCTCAGGATCAGAATCACCGCGCACGAGGTTGATCGCAGCAATCTCCATCGGATCGCCCTTCGGATTCAATGTCATCTTGAGGTGGGCCACCTCAGCTCCAGCTTCTTCCAGATTCGTTCGCAGCGAGAACGCGATTTCTCTCAGCAGTTCATTCCCGTCGAACTCTTCGTCACGGCGTTCGTCGCACTTGATTTCAATCGCCGCGTTCAGCCATCCTAACAAAGCCTCACCTTCACCGTATTTCTCGTAGTCGATATCGAGAAACCGTTTCGAATTCATTTCCGCAGCGAGGACCGCCTCGAACCACTCTTCACAGCCGGTGCCTTCACGAGCCGACAGCTCAAACACCTTGGCATCCGGAAATTCCCGGTTCATGGCTGCCCTCAAGTCTTCAACGCCTTCCGGGTGAAGCAGGTCGAGCTTGTTGATCACGATGAATTCCGCTTCCTCAAGCTGCTTGCGGTATATGTAGGTCACGTTGTCAGAGAACTTGCGCCCCTCGATAATCCCGAGGATCTGACCGGCACGAACCGGGTCCACCAGCACGCTGAGCGGTGAGACACGGTAGTCGTCACCGTAAATCTGCTGCAGGGGCAGGCTCACCGTCGCGACCAGGTCAGTGCAACTTCCCACTGGTTCGGCCAGAAACACGTCGGGACGGTTTTCGGCTGTGAGCGTCGTGGCTGCGTCGATCAGGGAATTGAAGCGGCAGCAAAAACAACCGCCTGAAATTTCTTCGACCGGGAACTGGTTGGACCGGCCAATCATCGAATCCACGAGACCGGCGCCCTGGTCGTTGGTAATCAGACCAACCTTTTGCCCCTTCTCGTCAAGATACCTGGCAAAGCGTTGAATCAAAGTGGTCTTTCCCGCACCGAGAAATCCACCGATCATAATGTAGGAAGACGACATGAGAAAACTTTCAACATTCAATGCCCAATGATCAACGCTCAAATGCTGCCGCAAACCCGCTGTAACCCGAGGCAACCGTCAGCGCTGCGCCAATCTTTAGTAGCCTTCTTTCTGCATCTTCTCGATCAGGACGTCAAGATGCTCTACGTAGCCATGCACGTCGACACTGGTCTCTTCCGGGTCACCTTTGACAGAATACAGCCAACCGTCCACGTAGGGTGAGCTCTTCACAATACAGGCGTCCTCATCCAGAATTGGATTGCCCTGCTCAAACTCCCCCTCCATCACGCAGAAGAGATCGCTCGCCGCTTTGAACCCCTCGACATAGCCGATCTGCTGCCCTGAAGAAACGGCTCCACCCTTCTCAACTTCGAAACGGGCCTCAACCAGTTCCCCGAGCATTCGGGTTGCGAACTTGGTAAACCCGACGCGCCAGATCCCCTCTCTGCCTTCCTCCTCAACCATCCAGTAATGGCTTAGCGAATAGCGGAAGTGCGAAGGCAACCGGGCGGAAAAACGGGCGTGCTTGAATCGAACAAACTCCATGGAGATCAGCCAATAAACTTGGCTCGCAGAAACTCGACCATCATTCGTGCCTTGGAAAGGCGGTATCTTTTCTCGAAAACGTGATATCCGTCGGCTTCCATGCGGTCGAGAATGGCGCCGTAAATCCGACGCATCAGCTCAGCTGATCGCATGCTCTTCCGGTCCACTTCCGGCAGCGCCCGCGTCGCAGCTTCGTAGAATGATCTCGCCACAACCGTCTGATCTTCCATCAATTTTCGAAAAGCGTCCCGATCCGGACTTCCATTTAACAAGTCATCGGGAGTGAGCCCGAACTTAGCCAACACCTCGGTCGGGATAAACACGCGCCCCTTCCTTGCGTCTTCACCAACGTCGCGCAGGATGTTGGTCCATTGCAGGGCGTAGCCCAGATGCTCGGCATACACCTTCGAAGCTGGATCTTCGTAGCCGAAAATTTCAATGCTCACCAGGCCAACAGCACTGGCGACGTGGTAGCAGTATTTCCTGAGGTCCTCATGAGCGACCATCTCCTTCGGGTCGAGATCCATCTCCACTCCTGTGACAATTGCCTCGAGGTCATCAGCCGGCAGTTGGCGACGAGAGCACATTTCCACGAACTCCGTCTCCACACCGGGCAGTGGCTCTGCGATTTCCCGCCTAATCAACTGACGCCACCGATTTAATCCGCCGCGGCGATCATCAGTGGACACATCGGGAGCATCAGCAAGATCATCAACCACACGGCAAAAGGCATAGAAAATGCCCATGTCGCGGCGCTTTTCGACCGGAAGAACGGCGAGAGCGAACGCGAGATTGGAACCGCTGCGTTGAACGATCTCTTGAGTGGTGTCCGTTATAGGATTCAACGAATCGGGCTCCAGACAGGTTAGTCGACCGGACCGAAATGATGGCCGAACGGATAATAGACAAAAGCAGCCCGGCCAACGATCCCGCGCTGCGGCACCGTTCCCCAATCACGGGAATCCGAGCTGTTGGCGCTGTTATCACCGAGCGCCCAGTATTTGCCCTCGGGCAGCGTTACCTTGCTCATGCCGCGGCGGACGTATCCAGTGTAGTAACCCTCCCGGGCCATGACCCGGAGGATTCCCGCCTCTGTGGCGATTTCATCATTCACCAGAAGATCCGGCTCAACGATCTCAATCGTGTCACCGGGCTCACCGACCAATCGCTTGATGTAGTGCTGGGAACCTTGTCGCGGTTCCGTCGCCCAACTCGGAGAAATTCCAGTTCGCTTCTCTTCGTAAAGCAGGTTCCGCTGAATGCCGGGAATCTCCTGCGTATTGAAAACATAGATATCGTCGCGCTTCGGCTTCACCCAGTGATAGGCGAACTTGTTCACAACGAGCTGGTCACCCGTATCCACATAGCCCTTGGCAATAGTTTGTCCTTTCTCGACAGAAAAGGTCTGGAAACGCCCCTGCACCGGTTGCAGATTGCGATTCAGCAGCATTTCGACCCGCGACTGAGTACCGGGAGCACTAAACTTCTGACCGTTCTCAGTGACCAGGTAGGTTCGTGGAAAAAAGAAGAAGTGTGTTTTGCTGTAAAGATTCTCCTTCTTCAGAATCAGAATATCGTCCTGATCCACCACCCAGTCGACGTGACTGCGACCATACCAGATCTTGTCCCAGAGCCGCTTGGGCAAACCGGGGCGTTCATAGCCCTCGGGAGCGTGTCTCTCCGACACCGGGTTCATGTCCTCGGTCGGATAAGCAATAATCCCGTTCAAGGTCGGCTGCATTGAACCAGTCGGAATCTTGAACTGCTGGATAAAATAAGCACGAATGCCCATGGCGATCACCACCGCCACGAACACTATCTCGATGTTTTCCTTCCAGGCCGAGGTCTTGTAGCCCTTGACCGACTTCTTACAGGTTTCAGTCAGGTCCTCTGCCAGCTTCTCAAGATCCTTGCGCTTGGATGCACGATCCGTAAGCGCCTCGGAAAAAGCGCTGCGCTTATCGCCGATCTCCTCCTTGGTTTTATCCGTGATGAGATCATCGTTGTAGCGGAGGAATTTCTTTACGCCCTTAATGAGCGCCTTTCCTTCCTTTCGCCCTTTGCGATCCAGTGGCAGTTCGCCCAACTCTTCCGCGCTTGGCTTCTTGAAAAAAAACATGGTCTTGGGGGTTTGGTGTCAGGAATGAGCTCCCGGGGGAATCAGTCAGTCTTCAGTACCTTGATGAAAGCATCCTGGGGGATATTCACCTTTCCGATCGCTTTCATTTTTTTCTTACCTTCTTTCTGCTTTTCGAGCAGCTTGCGCTTTCGAGAAATATCACCACCGTAACACTTTGCGGTCACGTTTTTTCGCATCGCGCTGATCGACTCACGAGCAATGATCTTGCCGCCAATCGTCGCCTGTATGGCAACCACAAAAAGTTGCTGGGGAATCACCTCTTTCAATTTGCCAGCGAGGTGGCGCCCGCGGTATTCGGCCTTATCACGGTGCACAATCACGGAGAAGGCATCCACCGGTTCACCGGCAATCATGATATCCATTTTCACGAGGTTGCCAGCCTGGTATTCGCCGTGCTCATAGTCCATGCTACCGTAACCGCGAGTCATGCTCTTGAGACGGTCATTGAAGTCGACCAGTATCTCATTGAGCGGCAGCGTCGCCGTCAGGAGCACGCGGTGAGAATCCAGTGTTTCGGTATTCACCAGCTGGCCACGCTTCTCAGCGACAAGCTTCATCATATCGCTGATATACTCGTTCGGCGTCATGATGTAGGCCGTCACGGTCGGCTCGAGAATTTCGTCGATCAGCTGGGGCTCAGGCAGGTAAGTCGGGTTGTCCACCTCGATCATCTCACCGTTGTTCAACTTCACTTTGTAGACCACGCCGGGATAGGTGGAGATCACGTCCATGTTGAACTCGCGTCGCAAACGTTCCTGGACAATCTCCATGTGAAGCAATCCGAGGAAGCCGCATCGAAAACCAAAACCGAGGGCCGTCGAACTTTCTGCCTGGTAACTGAAAGCCGCGTCATTGATCTGCAGCTTACCCATCGCGAGCTTGAGCTGCTCAAAGTCATCGGTAGTCACCGGATAAATTCCGCTGAAAACCATTGGCTGAATCTCTTTAAAGCCGGGCAGTGGTTCTTCCGAGGGATTGCGTGACTCCGTGATGGTGTCGCCGATCTTGACCTCGCTTGAGGTTTTCATGTTGGCGATCAGGTAGCCAACGTCTCCAGCCTTCAAGGTGTCGCGCTTGGTCTGCTTGGGAGTGAAAACTCCCACCTCTTTCACCTCGTAGGTTTTTCCTGTGGCCATCATCTTGATGCCACTGCCTCTCTTCACCTCGCCGCTCATGACGCGAACGTAACTGACCACGCCGCGGTAGGCATCAAAGACTGAGTCAAAAACGGAGGCCCGCAAAATATCGTCTTCAGGTTGCTCCGGTGCGGGAATCCGATCCACCACGGCATCGAGAATATCCTCAATACCCAGCCCCATCTTCGCGCTGGCCTCGATGGCCTCCTCAGCCGGGATCGCAAGAATGTCCTCGAGTTGCTTCTTCACGGCTGGGACATCAGCGTTGGGAAGGTCAATCTTGTTGATCACGGGGATCACATGAAGATTAGCTTCGTGAGCCAGGTGAACATTTGCCACGGTCTGCGCCTCCACCCCCTGCGCAGCATCGACGAGTAAGAGCGCCCCTTCGCATGCCGCGAGACTTCGGCTGACTTCGTAGGAGAAATCGACGTGCCCGGGGGTATCGAGCAGGTTCAGCTGATAGGTTTTCCCATCCTTACCGATGTAATCCATCGTCACTGGATGCGACTTAATTGTGATTCCACGCTCGCGCTCCAGATCCATTGAGTCCAGTTGCTGGTCCTGGGATTCGCGCATGGAGACAGTCTGGGTCGTCTCAAGAAGACGGTCCGAGAGGGTCGTCTTCCCGTGATCAATGTGAGCGATAATCGAAAAATTTCGTGTCAGTTGAATGGACATCGTGAGATGCGGAAATCACAGGCGGGCAACCTAGATGGATCCTGCGGAAAGTAAACGGCTTTCCACTCAGACCGGGCGGCTTCGAATCACCTGAAGTTGGCTGATTTGCCGCAATTTTCCGTCTCAATACGGGATGCCCTCGTGAGTCAGGACCTTCGCAAGCGCTTTTTCCATGTCGTAGCGACACTGAGCCGTGGTCAGGTGAAGAAACCTATGAAGTTCGGCGTCCTCAACATTCTGGTTCTCACACTTCTCGCTGTATTCCTCGAACGCTGTCAGGCTGCGAAGAATCGTGGCCAGATGGCGCGGGCACTCGCACTGTTGCGAGGGTGATATTTTTGAGATTCGAACGAGGTCTTCGCCGGAAAACATGCGCGATGGAATGTCGCCCACGGCCTCAAGTTCAAAAACCTTGCCATCGGTCTCTGGCTCCGGAATCGGCTGCGAAAGCGCGCCAAGGGCCAACTTGATCCCGGCCGCCTCGATTGGACCCCGCAGCGCAGTGATTTTGGTTCCGGACGTGGAATCGAGGACCCGGGACTCTGCAAAGCGATAAATCACAAAAGCTCGATCAGCCTCGACTTTGTCGGTCACAGCCTGAATCGCATTCAAATCTTCGAAAAAGAGGGTGTCCCTCTCCAAGACGATGATGTCCACGGCCCCGGCTTGGAAGGTGTCTTGGAGTTCTTCCAGTTTGTCGAATTCGCCGACAATGCGAAGGTCTGAGGCCCCGTCAGCTACCTCTCGGACACTTTGCTTGATCATTGAACCAATGAGACCAATTCGCTGTACAGTTTTTGACGAATGCGCGGCATTGGCCCCATTTGCCCCATTCGAGGCGATTGACTCTTCCAAACGCGCAACTCGTTCGACCAGTTGATCCATCGACAAATCGGCCACACTCCCAATCGCGTGCCCGTTGTCGACCAGGCGTTTCAGGAGGATTAAACGATCAACGTTCTCCTGGGTGTATTGGCGCCGCTTGCTGTCACTTCGCCTTGGTTCCACAACGCCATAGCGCCTTTCCCATACCCTCAGGACATGGGAAGAAAGACCCGTAATTCGGGCAACTGCGCTGATTTCATAGAACTGCTCTGTGGTCGGCATACGGCGTTTCTGATCCATAATAATACGTTTCAAATCGCTGTAGGAACCGGCGTGGCAATTTTTTCTGAAGTTTTTTCTTGTCTAATTACTGTTCATAGACAAACCTTTGACATCAACACGAGCTATATCCCCATGTCTAACCCAGATAAACTCCAGGAACGTCAGGCAGAAGCCGAACTAATGCGTCGAGTGGCCGAACGAGACCACGAAGCCTTTGCAGAGCTGTCGCAGAAATACTCCGCACTCATTTTTTCAACTGCCTTCAAAGTGCTCAACCACTACGAAGACACGGAGGACGTTATGAGCGAGGTGTTGAACACAATTTGGAAAAAAGCGGACACCTACCACTCCAAAAAAGGAAGCCTCGTCACATGGATTTGCACCACCGCCCGCAATCGAGCGATCGATCGGGTCCGAAGTGTGCAGCGCCGCAGCGCTCTCTATGACAAGTTCGAAACTAAGCTCGAAGGCGACAAGCCCGATGCTCGCACCACCGGCCGCGAAGACCTTTACCGTTCCGACGCACGCCAGGTTCTGCGTTCTGCTGTTGTAGCTCTTTCCCCCGACCAGCGCGAAGTCATCGAACTCGCCTACTTCGAAGGTTTGACCCAAAAGCAGATTGCCGAGCGCATCCACAGCCCGCTTGGGACTGTCAAAGCTCGCATCCGCCGCGGTGTCGAGCGTCTACGTGTCTCCATTAACGACCGCCTCAAGGGAGAAGGTCAACTACTGCTCAACAGCGTTACCGACTGATTCGGAGTTTCCTTCCCGGGTAAGAGCTGTAAGAACCCCATGCAACAGCTGGAGTTCCGGCTTATCCATTTTTGTCTTGGTAAACACGGACCGAAGCGTCCTGAGGCTGTGTGGCTTCATTTCAGGCGTTAGAAAAAATCCATTCCGGTCCAGCGCGTCTTCAAGCCGTGACAGAAAAACATCCACCTCCTCCCGGGTGGGTAGATTACCTTCAAAAGAGGCCGTTGGTAGATCGCCGAGCCTCCTCCACTCCCATCCGAAAAGCAGGACAGCCTGAGCCAGGTTCAAAGAACTGAAATCCGGATTCGTCGGGAAACGCAACAGGGTGTCCGCCCTCGCGATGGCGTCGTTGTCCAGCCCGGATGCCTCCGGTCCGAAAAGGATCGCCACCGTTTCATCCCCTGCGATCCCCTCTTCGGCCTCAACCACTGCGTCGGCTACATTGAGCTGTGGCACGTTGAGTGATCGATCCCTCGCCGTGGTGGCGAACACCCGTTGACAGTCGTTAAGCGCCTCGGCGAGCGTCCCAAACACCTCGGCTTCATTCAAAACAATATCGGCATCGGCCGCGGTCGCCTTGGCCGCTTTATTGGGCCACCCCTGCCTCGGATTCACCAGCCGCAGCCGCTGCAATCCACAGTTCAACATAGCACGGGCGCACATCCCGATGTTTTCACCGAGTTGAGGTTCCACCAGAATAATAACGGGCTGCGAATTGATTGCCATGAAGCTGTGTGCAAATATTGACGTCAATGGACGTTCCTAAACAGATCACCTGCGTCGACTGCGGGCAACCTGCCTATCGCCTCACCTATCCCCCGGAAGAGGGGTGGGAAGTTGGTGACTATGTCGCCTATCGCTGCTCAGGATGCAACGATCGCTGGGACCTAATCGTAAATGAAGAGGACGCTGCAAACCAAATGCCCACAGCTCCAACTATTGCTGATGAAGCCCGCCTTATCCTCGAGTCCCGTATCGAGGAAATGCGGAAGAAAAATTCCGAATAACCTGCCCCATGCGCCGCGACAAGCACGTCCTCCTCTTCGATAGCGATTGCCCCATGTGCACGTTCCAGAGCCGAACCCTCGGTTGGCTCGACTGGTTCGGTTGTGTCGAAATGATTCCTCTCAAGGATACCCGCACGCAGAAAATCGCTCCTGACATCACTCGCGAAGATCTCCTCGAAGCGATTCACTGCATCACTCCGGAGGGTGAAATCCATCGCGGCGCCCGCGCGATTCGCTTTCTCGGGATGCGGGTTCCTCTTCTGGTCCCGGTTGGCCTGTTTCTTTGGCTTCCCGGGATCATCTGGATCGCGGAGAAGGTCTACGCTTTCGTTTCACGCAACCGACACTTCTTCAGCAAGATCTTCGGCTGCAAAGGCGCCTGCGCCATTATGCCGGAGAAAGGCGAAAATCAGGGCTCCTGAGGCTCGAAGGTATCTTCGATTCTCTCCTCTCCGATGATGAGAGCCGGCCGTTTGGTGGATCGGGGCTCCTGCTCTTCTGCTGCTACCGTTACTCCGACCTCTGCCGGTGAAGCCGCGGCCGCCGTGCCGGGAGGCTTGATTTCGGCGCGAACCACAATCGCGGCACGCCCGGGATTGTCCGAATCTTCAGCTCCGAGAAAATATCGATTGAACTCATCGCTGGCACCGGAAAATCCATATACCCGCCCGATCTCGCCGTTGGGCACTTCCATCACGGTGCGGTAATCGCGCATGTCGATTTCAACAGGTTTGCGCGGCGACTGACCCCCCGGATCAGGATTCTCAATCGTAAATCGCGGCATCATATCGAGGTGCACTGAGCCGAGGCGAACGGTTGGCTTGATCACCACTGACGTGGAAATGCGGGTGGTCGATATGACCGGCACGAGGATGTCGCCCGAATTGATAAACGATCCGAAGAAACCGGGATTCGACACCGGCCCCTGAATCGGCACTGTGCCGACCGTATCTGTCGGCAGGATCGCCGAGCCGTAGTTGATGAACCCTTCGAACTCGGTGTGCTCGGCATTGATATCGAGGTTGATGGATCCATCGGGATTGATGCTGGTCAGCGTTTCACTGGTCACCCCGATATTTCGCTTCATGAATTTTGTCGGCGTCGCAGGTATGACAGTGGATACCCCGTTCGGACCAACAAAGATCGTGGGCGCTCGATATTCTACTGGGAAAGGCACCTCCTGCGCCACTACGATCGAGCTACTGCGAGTAGGGAGGCCGGTTACAAATTTAAAACTGAGCTCCACATCCACCCGGGGAAAGTCCGCCTGCGCCAGGGCACTCTCCGCAGAAAGGATGCCTTCGGGCGTATCGATGACCATGATACTGCCCTTGCCGGGTAGCATCACAAACTTCCCTGCCGGAGAAAGGGCTTCCTGAAGAACCGGCTTCACCAGGTCCATCGGGGCGAAGCCTACGTCGATTTCTTTTTTGATGGTCGTCTCGGAAACCGCCCACACTGGAGTGAGAAGCCCGAGGGCAAAGAAGATCGGCAAGGGAACCAGTTTCATCGTGAGGAGCATATCCGAATCAGCAACCTTACGGGTTAGTCGGATGAACACACAGTCCTATGCTAAGACTCATTGCAGAATAGTGTATCAACTATTTGCCGAATGGAGAAGCCTCAAATAGCAAGGCTGCTCCCAACAAAAAAGGCACCCTGTTTCCAGGGTGCCTCCGTTTGAAACAGTCGAAAATAATTTCGATCAGGCGTCCTCGATCTTAACCGGACGATAGCCGCCCTTCGCCTTAAAATAGAGGAGCAAGAGCAGGTAGATCACTGCCATAGCTGCAGGAATGAATGCATCTGCACGAAGGGTCTTACGGTCCCCCTCAATACTGGATTCCTGCGCCATCGCTTCGGCCTCAGTCAGCTCTTCGCCACTATCCATCTTGGCTTTGATCCCCCCCATCTTCTTACCGTCAAGAGCACCGCTCTCAAGAAAGAGGAACGAACTGCGAACGTCGTTACCTTCGGCATCGACCGCCTTGTACTCGGCGTAGACAGCAGGATCCTTGGCTTCCAGGCCCTCAGAGGAGAACTTGTCCTTGGCAAATCCAAGACCAACGGAACCGATCAGGCCCGCTGACATCATGCCGATACCACCCATGAGCGACATCGCCACCGCACCCGATTTCGGGAAACGGTCTCCAACCACCGCAAGCATGGTCGGCCAGAAGAAGGTTTTACCAATCGCATAGACCGCCAGCGCGAGGAAGGCCAGTCCGAAACTAGTGATATTGCTCGCGAGGAACAGTCCAACCACGGCAAAGATTGAGCAGACAAAAAGCAAACCGATCGGAGAGAGGCCAAGCTTGTTCTCAATGAAGTCGGCGCAGAAGCGAAGACCAAACATGATCAACGAGGTGAACACGAAAAGGATCTTACCTTGTTCGGCGGTGAGGATGTTACCGGTAATGTTCTGAATCCATCCATCCGTTCCCAGCTCAACGGCACCAATCAGTGCGTGCGTGATGAAGAGAACGAAAAGAAGCAGCGCTCCAATAGAGAACTTGGTGATGCGGCCAATACCCACGACCGAAGCAACGCAAATCACCCAGCCGATCAAGGGCGGGAAACTAGGAGTGAAAACGCCACCTGCGAAGTTGATGAACATGCCAACAAGAAGACAGACAACGAGTCCACCGAGGATACCCACGTCTTTCATCATCTCGCCGAAGCTGAGTCCCTTCTCGGACGCCTCAGACTTAGGCATCTTCTGACCCATGAACATGATGCCGTAAACGAAAGTCGGGATGAGGAAAAGAGCGAGCTGGATCTTCCAGTTAAGATCACCCATGGTCCAACCAATCAAGCCACCGAAAACGAGGCCGAGCGGCCAGCTGGCGTGAAGGATGTTGAGATAGTGGGTTCGGTTATTCGGGAAGAGCGTCGCGACAAGCGGGTTGGAGACCGCCTCAAGCACACCGTTCGCAATCGCGAAGGTGAACGTCCCCCAGAAAAGGAACTGGAAAGCGGTGTCCTGCGGCTGTCCGCTGACAGCGCCAAAGGTGATGAAGGCGGAAAGGACGTGAAAAAGGAACGCGGCAAAAACCAGCTTTCCGTAACCAAGTTTATCGACGACCAAACCACCGAGAATAATTCCCGGGCAAAAACCGAGTAGTCCTGCTGCACCAATTTCACCCAGTTGGGCGCCAGTGAAGCCAAATTCAGTTGCCCAGTTAGCAAGAATTCCACCTCGGACACCGAATCCCACACCAGCAGCAAGAATCGCTGTAAAACCGGCCCAGAGCAGTCTGCCTGCGTTGGGGGCGATCCCGTCTTGTTTTATATTCATAGCGTATGTTTTAAGTATTGAGTTTCTGGATCTAACATGCCCAGAGAAGAGGCGTTTCTTAACAAACAGGCAAACTTCCTCAAGAACAAATCGAGACAAAATTGCGCCGGTAATTCCGAATGAAACTCGTTAGATCTCACAGTGAAAGCATCAAACTAACCAATAATTAAGATTCTCGAATTTATTAAAACTTGTATTTTTGAAACCGAAATATGATAATTTGACTAGTTGCTGCTATTGGCCAAAATGCTTGATCTCACTTCTTCCAGTTTCATGGAGCAGGGCGCCATCAATCCTTTTTCCGACGATTTTTTTGTCGATCATCCCCACAATTTGCCGGGGATTTCGCAAATTCATGCCCCGACCTTCAATCGCGTCGTGGACGCGATCGACAGCCTCGTCAATCGCGCCGAGAAACAGACGCCCGCGGACCAGCTGGGCCGAACCATCCTCGTGACCGCTCCCGAAGCCGGCTACGGCAAATCACATCTCACAGCCCGACTCCGAGATCATCTCAAAGCTTCAGCCACAGCGGTTTCACTACCCCTTGATCCTTCCCGTCCCGTCGCCTGGCCGGTTCTACTCGGGGCCATCATCCGGCAGTTTTCTAACCAGCCTTCGCCCCACTTTGACGACACCTCGCTCTTCGCGGAAACCGGGCGCAACTTTCTGGCACGACTGGTCATTCACCACATCCATTCCGGAGACAGCCTCAACTGCCCTGAACCCGAGCAAAAAATTGAGCAGGAGTTTGCCCATCTTTTTCGAAGTGATTCTCCCTCCTCGATCCTTGGCTGGACCGACTCACACTCGAGGGACCTGAGCCATAGAGTTTCGGCAGAGTTCCTCGACACCTTGGGAGTCTCCCCCAACGAGCTCGGTTTCTGGACTCGCCTCATCATCGACTTTAACTGGCGCGGTGATGGCGCTCTCGAGCCCCTTCGGGGCCTCACCAACGGAGAAGCTCGCGAGCGCCTGCTGCAATGGCTGCGTCTCGCCTCACTATACCGCCCGGTTCTCATCATCGCCGACGGCCTCGACGGCTTCTTTCAATCTGAAACCGCCGGCATGCAAATCGCAGGGATTATTACCGGGATTCGCGAAACGGTTCCGCGCTCCGTCACCCTGTTATGTCTCAATCAGGATATCTGGGACTCTGTTTTTAGGCACCACCTCCCCTCGGCCTGGCTCGATCGGCTCACCGGTGAACCACAGCCATTGCTCCCCATCTCTGGCGAAGCCGCCTCTGAACTGGTCCAAAACCGCCTCGAACGAACCTCATTGAGTTCGGGTTCGGCACAGGGTTTCATCGAAAAATTGAGGACCGAAAATCGTTGGGACGACAGCGAAACACGGCTCTCGCCCCGTCTAGCCTTGCGCCAGGCCGGCCGGCTCTGGAACTCATACGCCAATGAATACGGGGTGCCCGAGGACGGGCCGCTAACTCCGCCGCCGGCAGCCATCTGCGAAAGCGCGGAAGAAGAAAATTGCGAGCCAGAGACCACTCCGGAAATCCACCTGCCAACCCTCGGTCCCATCCCTGCTGTCGGATCGCGACCGATTTCACCAGGGCGAGAAGTTGAGGAAAGCGAACTTCCGGCCAATCCTTTCTTTGTCCCGCCTCCTCCAAAAAACCTTACCGAACACCTCACTGGAATCGATTCTATCATCAACGATATTCGCGATTCAGGGAAAACCGTGGTCAGCGAATCGGCGGAACGCACAGAACTCGATCTTCCGGTTCAGGAAGAACTCTCCGAACCGGCTGAATTATTCCAAGCCGGAGAGCTCAAAATCACCCCGATCGAAAACGGTCAGCTTCTACCTCCCTTCAACGAGAAGAAAGAGAAGTCCAATGTCGTCGATTTTGCTGCCGCACTGAGACAGAGCCCGGAGCAAACATTCCCTGACACGAAACCTACTTCAACAAACCCGTCACTGGTGAGCCGTGCCACGGTGGAAACTCGTCTCAAACAAAGAGAACGCGAAATCCTCGACAACAAACCGCTTGAAATGGACCTTCCCAAGGTCGAGAAACTCCTCCAGAAAATGGGTGCCAGCCACCTCGGCCTTAACCAGACCGAGGAACGTTTCCCCAGCAGCCGCACCGCCTGCCTCCGCTGGAATGTTCGCGGGCAATCCGTCCTGATTGGCTTCGAGTCGCCTCGCAATGTCTACTTCTGGAACAACCTGCTTCAACAGTCGCTTTCATCCAACCGACAGGAGAAGATCACTTCATTTTCGCACTCCTCCGAATCGTTCGATCCGGGTTTGTTTGCCAGCTTCGGATTCAGCCCGTCCGTGATTCGCGGACGAATCGATGCCATTGAAATGTCTGACCAGCAACTGGCGATGCTCTACGCTGCTGACGATGTCCTCAGGGAGTTCGAAGCCGCTTCCAACGGCGACATAGCTACCCAGTACATCGCACTCAGCCTCGACCCTCTCTGGCGTCGAATCAGCAAACCGCTCTGAGCGTCCCGGCTATCTCTCTTTCTTCGCCGCTTTGGCGAAAGCACTCTCGATCGCCTTGGCTTCAGCTTCCGCGTCGAAGTCCGGATTCGCCTCAGTGGGAACGGGGGCGCCAATGGCGTCTCGCCAGTTTTCGAGATCCTTCTTCAGTTCCTCCAACTTCTCAGGATTGGATTGGCTAAGATCAGTGGTCTCGCCAATGTCATCGATCAGGTTATAGAGCTCGAAGTCACCACTTTCGAAGAACTGCAACAGCTTCCAATCGCCACGTCGAACCACCGAACAGGGGCGCGAGCGGAAGAGCGGATCACGCTGTTCGAAATGGCTGACCCCGTAGCTCTGCAGGTAAGCCGGGAAGTGCCAGTAGATTGAACGCTCCTTGCCTTCCCCACCCCTCAACAGGGGAACGAGGCTCTCACCGTCGAGAGGTTGCTCCGGAAGACCCACACCTAGCATTTCGCAAAACGTGGGATAAAGATCGACACCAATGATGGGCGTTTCGTTAATTTGCCCCCCCTCAACAACGCCCGGCCAGTTTACGAAAAACGGAACTCGAATGCCTCCCTCGTAATAGGTCCCTTTGTAGCCTTTCAAGGGTGCCATATCTGTTGCCGGACCATAGCCACCATTGTCAGAGAAAAAGACGATGATGGTATTGTCACGAGTTCCGGACTCCTCAAGCGCCTTGATGAGGCGTCCGACGCTTTGATCGACCGACTCGATCATTGTGGCCATGGCCACGTGATTGTGAACTTCGCCGGGTTCCTTTGCCTTGTACTTGGCCACGTATTCCTTATTCGCATCCAGTGGCGTATGAACCGCAAAATGGGTCAGATAGAGAACCCAGGGGTTGTCCGCATTTTCCTTAATGAAATCGACCGCCCGTAGACTGATGGTCTTGGTAAGGTATTCGTCATCGGGCACCTCATCGAGGCCGGGCACCCGGGGGTGGGGAGCGTAATACCCTTTCGGCGGACTGCCGGAGTGAGTTCCTCCCACATTGATATCAAAGCCATAGGGAATGGGATCATCACTGAGATGCCACTTCCCCATTGTTGCCGTGTGATAACCGGCTGCCTGCAAAGTCTCTGCCCAGGTCGCTATGTCAGGATTGAGCGTATCAACGCCCGGGATGAAGTTGATGCGACGGTGTTTCGCGTTCCCGCGCGGACCGGTGCCTACATTGTAGACTTCGTGGCGTGGCGTGTATTGGCCACTGAGAAGGCAAGCTCTGGCCGGTGCGCAATTTGCAGACGCCGAGTAGGCATTTGTGAAGATCATTCCATCCTCCGCAAGAGCATCAATGTTCGGCGTCTCGTAGAAATCAGATCCCATGTAGGAGGTATCCTTCCAGCCGTAATCGTCCATGAAGATGAACAGGAGATTCGGTCGTTCCGCTGCCTCGCTGGCGGAAAACAGCATGATCGTAAAAAGGGTAATCCAGGGACGCATGATTCCTTCAAACCGTTATTCGCTGAGAACCGCAAGGATAAAAGACTGTCATACCCGACATACGTATTGTCAGCGCCGCCTCCCTTTCCGTGACGATCCTCCCCTTAAACCCGCCAAAAATTGCTGCCGTGCCAAATCGATCGAGATGGGCCCGACCATCAAGTTCGACTGAACGGCTCCCGCGGGCGGGCACGTCCCCTTCCTAATCAGGCTGGGTATCACGGGGACCACCAAGGTCGGCAAGGATCCGATAAAGATTCGCTTCGAGCCCCCTCAATTAAAAAGCCGGAAAGCTTTGGCACCGCCTGCAATTCTCGCTTTCAGCGCAACCCCCTGATCCCCTTTTCTTTCGCGGGTTAGAGATTCCTTCGATCGCCCCCGCCATTCTCGGGTTGAATTTATTTCAGTTTTCCTAAATACTGGGATACCCCTCAACTGACTATTTCATGGCTGCCGAATATACCGAAGAGCACATTCGCTCGCTGGAACCGCGCGAACACATCCGTCTCCGACCGGGCATGTACATCGGAAAACTAGGTGACGGAAGCGCCCAGGACGATGGAATTTATATCCTCCTCAAGGAGGTCATCGACAACTGCATCGATGAGTTTGTGATGGGCAACGGCAAGCAGATTGACATTGAGATCGATGACCGTTTTGTCCGGGTGCGGGACTACGGCCGCGGTATTCCACTCGGCAAGCTCAAGGACTGTGCCTCCATCATCAACACCGGCGCCAAGTACGACAGCGAAGCCTTCAAGAAATCAGTCGGCCTCAACGGTGTCGGTATCAAGGCTGTAAATTTCCTCTCTGACTTCTTCGAGATCGCAGCTTTCCGCGACAAGCAGACCAAGGGCATCTCATTCGGCAAAGGCCACATCGCCGATGAGATGAAACGGGCAGCCAAGACGACAGAGCCAAACGGCACTATGGTTTCCTTTGAGCCCGACGAAGAGATCTTCGGTAGCTTCTCGTGGAACCACGAATACGTGGAGACCATGCTGCGCAACTATGCCTACCTTAACACCGGGCTGACGCTGACGCTCAACGGCAAGAAGTTCAAATCGAAGAATGGGCTGCTCGACCTGCTCAACGAAAACCTCGATGGCGGGGAGAAACCAATATACCCTATCATTCATTTATCAGGGAAAGACATCGAAGTCGCTTTCACTCACACTGAACAGAGTGGCGAGGAATACTACAGCTTCGTCAATGGCCAGCACACCACCATGGGCGGCACCCACCTCGCCGCTTTTCGGGAGGCCATTGTCACTACGGTGCGGACTCACTTGAAGAAACAGTATGACGCCACTGACATTCGGGGTGGCATCGTCGCCGCCATCGCCATGAAGGTGGAAGATCCCGTCTTCGAATCCCAGACTAAGACCAAGTTAGGCTCCACTCACATGGCGCCAGATGGCGAAACCATCCGAACCTTTGTCGGCAACTTCATCGGTCTGCAGCTCGACAACCACCTCCACCGAAACAAGGACACCACTGCTGCGCTCACTGAAAAAATCCAGCGCTCTGAGCACGAGCGCAAGGAGATGAAAGGCATCAAGAAGCTCGCCCGCGAGCGAGCCAAGGTGTCTAAAGTCCACAACAAGAAACTGCGCGACTGCCGTGCTCACTTGAACTCGAAGCACAAGCTCGCCGACGAATCGACGCTCTTCATTACCGAGGGTGACTCAGCCAGTGGCTCCATCACCAAGGCGCGCAACGTTGACACCCAGGCCGTTTTCTCACTCCGAGGCAAGCCGCTAAACTCTTTCGGTATGACCCGCAAGGTCGTCTACCAGAACGAAGAGTTTAACCTGCTCCAGGCCGCGCTTGGTATTGAAGACGACATTGAGAATCTTCGTTACAACAAAGTCGTGCTGGCAACCGATGCCGACGTCGACGGCATGCACATTCGCCTGCTCGCTCTAACTTTTTTCCTCCAGTTTTTCCCCGACCTGATTCGTGAAGGCCATCTTTACATTCTCGAAACCCCGCTCTTCCGAGTGAGGAATAAGCAGGAGACTCGCTACTGTTACACTGAAGAAGAACGGCTTCAGGCTCTCGAAGAAGTGAAGAATCCCGAGATCACCCGATTCAAGGGTCTCGGAGAAATCTCGCCAGACGAGTTCAAGTTTTTCATCAGTGAAAACATTCGCCTTTCACCCGTGGAAATGCCGCCCAAGCCGAAAGCGATCCAGGATCTACTGACATTCTACATGGGCAAGAACACGCCGCAGAGACAGGAGTTTATTATCCGGAATTTGAAGGTGGAGACAGATCTCATTGAGGAGGAGGACCACGAAGCGGCTTAAGCCAAACTAATTTCCTCATGCCTGAAGACACACCCCAACCCCAGCAGCCCCTCAAGGGCATGTATGCTGACTGGTTTCTCGACTACGCCAGCTACGTCATTCTTGAACGTGCTGTCCCTCATATTGATGACGGACTTAAACCCGTTCAGAGACGCATTCTTCATTCGCTCAAGGAAAAAGACGACGGGCGCTTCAACAAGGTCGCTAATATCATCGGCCATACCATGCAATACCACCCGCATGGTGACCAGTCCATCGGCGATGCCCTCGTCAATATGGGCCAGAAAGAACTGGTCGTGGATACCCAGGGAAACTGGGGCAACATTCTCACTGGCGACTCCGCTGCGGCCCCGCGATACATCGAAACCCGGCTCTCAAAGTTCGCAAACGAAGTTTTCTTCAATCACAAGACCACGGCCTGGGCAGCGAGCTATGACGGGCGCAACAAAGAACCCGTTACCCTTCCTTCCAAGTTTCCGCTCGTTCTCGCTCACGGTGCCGAAGGCATCGCTGTGGGTTTGGCCTGCAAGATCCTGCCGCACAATTTTAACGAACTCATCGACGCCTGCATCTCGGCGCTGAAGAAGGAAGACTTTGAGATCTTCCCTGACTTTCTGCAGGGAGGCATTGCCGATGTCTCCGAATACAACGACGGCCTTCGTGGCGGGAAAGTTCGGGTGCGTGCCCGAATCGAGCGCGTCAAAGCCCGCCAACTGGTGATTCGCGAGGTTCCCTTTGGCACCACAGCTTCGAGCCTTTGTGATTCCATCCTCAAGGCAAACGAACAGGGCAAAGTCCGTATCTCACGACTCGAGGATTGCACCGCGGAGAACGTCGAGATACACGTCTACCTTCCCGCCGGCGTCGATACCGATCAAACCCTCCAGGCACTCTACGCTTTCACCGACTGTGAAGTCAGCATTTCGCCCAACTCCTGCGTCATCCAGGACAACAAGCCGAAGTTCCTCGGCGTCACGGAAATCCTCAAACACAGCGCCAAGCAAACCCGCGCCCTGCTAAAGCAGGAGCTCGAGATCAAGCTCGGTGAATTGGAGGAACGATGGCACTTCTCCAGCCTCGAAAAAATCTTCATTGAGAATCG
Organism: Verrucomicrobiales bacterium; assembly: GCA_049594415.1. Taxonomy (GTDB): domain Bacteria; phylum Verrucomicrobiota; class Verrucomicrobiia; order Verrucomicrobiales; family DEV007; genus Arctic95D-9. The sequence continues at coordinate 57,708 of JBMYJM010000010.1, forward strand.
CATTTACCGCCGCATCGAGGAATGCGAAACCTGGGAAGCGGTCATCGAAGAAATCTGGAAGGGCTTGAAGCCGTTCCTCAAATTGCTCAAGCGCGAGGTCACAGAGGAAGACATCGTTCGCCTCACCGAGATCAAGATTAAGCGCATCTCGAAATATGATGCCTTCAAGGCCGACGAACTTATCAAGGGCCTCGAAGACCAGATCAGCGAGGTGAAGAAACACCTTCGCCGCCTCACCCAGTATGCCATCAAGTGGTATCAGACCATCAAAGAGAAATACGGCAAAGATCGTGGCCGCCGCACTGAACTCGCCCGCTTTGACCGCGTTGCCGCCAAGCAGGTGGTCGTGGCCAACGACACGCTCTACGTGAATCGCAAGGAAGGATTCGCCGGTTACTCCATGAAGCGCGACGAGTCCGTTGAGAAATGCTCGCGCCTCGACGACATCATTGCGTTCTCCCGCGACGGCACCATGCGCGTCGTCAAGATCGCCGACAAAGTCTTCATCGGAAAAGACAACCTCATTGTTCACGTCTTCAAGAAAGACGATCCGAAGTACTACAACATGATCTACCGCGATGGTCGCGGTGGTCGAGCCATGGTGAAACGTTTCCAGGTCACCGGTGTGACCCGGGAAAAACTCTACGACCTCACCGGAGGAAAACCCGGCACGCGAGTTCTCTGGCTCAGCGAACATGACACTGAGGAAGAAGCCGACGTCGTCGTCCGCGTTCATCTGAAGTCCGATCTACGTCTTCGTAATTTTCAGATCGACTTCCACTTTGGCGAACTCGCCATCAAGGGACGTGGTGCCAAGGGTAACATCCTGACAAGGCACCCCGTTGATCGGGTCTCGCGCATTTCCAAGGCGGAACAGGAAGAGATTACCGGGAAGACGCAGGAAGAACCTTCGCCCGAACCGGGACCTGAAGCAAAACCTGCCGCCACGAAGAAGGCTGCCGTAAAAAAAAAGAACGTAGCTAAAAAGGCACCAGGCAGGAAGAAAGCGGCCGTCCGCAAAGCCACCGGGAAAAAAACGTCCAAGGAAACGGCAGCCAAGAAAAAGGCGACGAGGCGGCGCAATTAGTGGCATTGCTGAACTGAAAGGCAGTCACAATTTTGATTGGCTGTCGTTCGTCTAGTTTCTAGATTATTTTCCTGATTAGGTAAATACACTTCTTAATTAGACATAAAAATTTTATTTTGTTGGTGGCACCTTGATGAGTTAATTAGAGCCCGGCGGAGACCCGTTACTCGCTGATTTATAAAGAGCTTTTCATCTCATGAATACGCCCTGCCTTCATGCCAGACTTACATTTGCCTTAGCATTCTCTCTCACCTTGGTGGGACTTTCCCTCGAGGCGCAAATCACCTGGGATGGAGGTGGAGGAGATGATAACTGGACAACCGGAGACAACTGGGCGGGAAATGTTGCTCCTTCTGGAGGAAACTCGCTCATTTTCACCGGCAATATCCAGACGGCTTCCACCAACACACTTGCAAACGGATCTATCATCGATGGCATTCAGTTTACCAACGATGGCAGCACGTCTGCAGCTTCAGGGGAGTTTGTGCTCTCCGGAAACAGCGTGACTCTCTCCTCCGGGATCACAACGACCGCAGTCGTTCCGGCAAACACCACCCTCACCGACATCGTTAATTTCGACATCATCCTGAATGGCAACCGCACCTTCACTGCCAACGGCAACGCCGCCAACAACACCGAACACAACCTGATTCTCAACGGTGATATCAGCGGTGCATTTCAGCTTCTCACTGCAGGCGATGCCACTATTACCTTCGCAGGCAACAACACCTTCACCTCCTTCCGACTCGGAGATGGTGGTGTCTCGAGCTGGAATGGCACGACAGGCACCCGCGCCGGATTTGTGGTAGTTAGCAACAACGGCGCGCTTGGAACCGGGCTGGTGACGTCCCGAGGCGGACAATTGCAGGCAGGGGTTAGCGGCATCAACCTTGCCAATGACTTCAAAGTCAGTGCTGGTGGTCTTCGTGTCGGAGGCAGTAATAATTTTGAGATCAGCGGCGCGATTACTCAGGACGCTTCTCGTGACTACGCCAATTACGGCACCGGCACAGTCACACTGAGCGGCGGTCTTGTTCTGGGAACCGGACAGAATGCTAACTTCACGACTGGCGCTTGGAACTTCACAGGCGCCATCAGCGGCGGCGGTAACTTCCGCAATACCGGAGGCATCAAGACCTTTTCAGCCAACAACACTTACACGGGCACAACAGAGGTGACTGGCGGCACATTAAATCTCAATGCCAGCAACAACATCGCTGATACCGGCGACATCATTCAGTCGGCAGGTACCATCAACGTCGGCGACGGGGTGGTCGAAACTGTGAACAGTTACAACGCGACCGCGGGCACCCTGAACTTCGGAGGCTCCAGCGAACTGGTCGTGAGCGCCAACAGCCGGATTAGCAATGTCACCATCGGCACTCACGGTCGCATCACGGTAGGTGACGGCGCGACACTGACTCAGACTGGTGGTGCCATCAGCGCCCTCGGCGACAACGATTCCTTCACCTTCAACATGCTCGGCAGCAGTTCTGCCAACATCGCGGGCACGCTCAACTTCGGTGGTAATGGACAGATCAACAAAGATGGCACCGGAACGGTCACGGTAACAAACAATAACAGTAACTTTGGAGGTGGCACCCGAATCAGGGCGGGGACACTTGAGTTCACCTCAATCTCCAACACCGATGCAAACAGCAGCCTCGGACGGGGTGGATTCCAAAACATCCTCCAGATCGGATCTGATTCGAATTCCGCGACCCTCAGGATGATCGGTACCAACACGACCAATTCTACCAATCGAAACATGCAGATCGGTGACATGGGCGGCACCGTCGATGTGGTTGAAGCCGCCCAGACGCTCGCGATCAACGGGGTTGTCAGCGGCAATGGAACCACCGGCAACGGAGCGCTCACCAAAACAGGGGCTGGAACGCTCGTTCTCGCGGGAAACAACACGTGGTCCGGTGGTGCAACAGTCAGCGAGGGTACACTGCAAATCGGAAACGGCGGCACTTCCGGGACGATCGGTAGCGGCAATGTGGTGAACGATGCCACCCTGATCTTCAACAGCACCGGTTCTCATTCTGTCGCTGACATCACCGGCACAGGAGATACCACCATCAGCGCAGGCACACTCAGCCTCAATGGCAGCAACTACACCAATGATATCACGATTGCGAGCGTGGCGAATGTCACTGGAGATGGTGCCACCACCGGCGCGCTTCTTTTCGAGGGTGCGACGCACACCATCACCGTTGATGCCACAACCAGCGGAGCGCTTGGCTCTATCGGAGCCGGTTCTACCGACATCAGCTCGGTCGGAGCGGGAAATTTCATCGTCAATACGACAGGATCCGGAGCAGGGGACGTCACCGTACTGCGCTACGGCAGCGGCGGCTTCAGCGGTAACATTGGTAGTTTTGCCCTCGGCGCCAACAACTCCAGCGTTCGCGGAGCCGGCAGCTTCATCGACAACGGAGTCGATGCCATCACTATTGACTTAGGTTTTGTGAGTAACACTTGGTCAGGCAGTGCCAGTAACAACTGGGATGTCGGCACAACCGCTAACTGGAACAACTCATCCGACACGGTCTTCCAGCAAGGCGATGACGTCGTATTTGACGATACCGCCACGACCAACCTGACCCCCACCCTTCAGGAGAATATCACCGTCGGTGACTTAGCTTTCAACAATAGCACTAAGGCTTACACCATCTCTTCCAATGCCACTGAAGCGCTCTCCGTGGTTGGCAATGTAAACGCATCGAACGGTGGCGACGTTACCGTCAACAGCGATGTCAATGTCACCGGGACAATCAACGTGAACGGTTCGGGATCGACCATCTTCAACGGTAGTGTGACCGGATCAAGCGGCCTCACCTTCGACGGTAGCGGTGACTCCACTTACTTCGGGGGCATCGCCGGTTCCGGCGACCTCATCAAGAACGGATCTGGAACGGTCCGATTTCAAACGGTAGCACCTTCTTTCACCGGCACGCAATATGTGAACGAAGGAACACTCCTCTATTTCAGCAACGCGATCAATGACAACAGCAACGAAGCGAACCTGACCACGATCATTGCCGCCGGAGCGACCCTTGAGTTCAATACCAACGGTGTAGGTGAGAGCATCCAGACTTTCGACTTTGGAGGAGGCGGCACGTTCAAGAAATCCGGAGGCGGACAATTCAACCAGGTTTCCTCCCAATCAGACATCACCTTTTCGGCAACTGGCCTCGTCCACGTTGCTGGTGGTGAATACCAGTTCGGTGGCGGCACTCCGGGTAACTGGTCTGCCAACCTCGGAAGTATGCAGATCGATTCAGGAGCTACTTTCTCGGCACGCGCGACATCCATCTGGATCGACACGCTCACCGGCGACGGTCGATTCCAGGTAGGCGGTAAGGGAACCAATGGCACCTACGGTTTGACCCTCGGTGTCTCCGACGGAACCGGCATTTTCAACGGTCTCATTGAGAACGACTCCGGCGCCGGAGAAACCCAGTTCACCATCAACAAGGTCGGAACCGGCACTCAGACTCTCAACGGCGACAACACCTACACCGGTGATACAACCATCAGCGGCGGCCAACTCAACATCAACGGCACCAACGTTTCCAGCTTCTTTGTCGGCAGCGGCACCAATCTTGGGGGCGAGGGCAGCACCAGCGGTGATATCACCTTTCAAGGAACAACCCACACGCTTGACGTTAATGCCCTGACATCAGCCGCACTGGGATCGACTGGAACAGGAACTCTCGACGTCAGCGCCGTCGGCACCGGCGGATTCACCGTAAACGTGTCAGGTGTCGCCGGAGATGTCACCGTTCTCACATACGGCAGCGGCGGATTTACGGGCGACCTCAATGCTTTTTCGCTGGGAACCAGCAGCACCGGGTCACGCGGTATTGGCGGCTTTTATAATGATACCAATGATTCTGCTATCAAAGTTGACCTGGGCTATGCCGATAATACCTGGACCGGTAGCATCAATAGCAACTGGAATCTCAATGACACCGCAAACTGGAACAACTCCAGCGACAGTATCTTCCTCAACCTTGATGATGCGACATTCGATGATTCAGCCAACAATTTCACCCCAACGCTCGCAGCAGACATCACGGCCAGCAGGGTCACCTTCGAGAACAATACTAATGATTACTCACTTGGAAATGACAACGGGAGCCGTGTTCTCACCTCCAACAACGGGTTCGATTTCACCGGAAGTGGAAATGTCACAGTGAACGTGGAGCTCTCGGGAGCGGCAGGCCTAACCCAGAGCGGGAGCGGAACCACCACGATTTCCTCGACCAACAGTTATACCGGCACGACCACGATTGGGAACGGAACAATCGTTGCGAATGCGGCTTCCGCGTTCGGAACCTCCGGCAATATTACCTTCACCGGTGGCACCCTCCAATTCACTGAGAATGGAACCACCGCCAACTACGGCGCCCGTATCGAGAACAGCACCGGCATCATCATCGACAGCAACGGACAGGATGTCACCTTGTCCGGTTCGATAGACAGTAGTAATAGCGGCGGTCTTACTAAGAATGGAACGGGCCAACTCACCATCACAGCAGCCCGCAACTACACCGGCGCCACCACGGTCAACGAAGGCACTCTCACGCTTCGTGGTGCTGCGATCGGCACATCAAAGTCGTACGCCCCCATCGCCAACGGAGCAATCCTTGAGTTTGATTCAACCGGCACCGGCGCAAACGGAGGAACCATCACGCTCAACGGGAGCGGCACTTTCAAGAAGTCCGGAACCAATGAATTTGTTCAAACCTCTGCCGGAACAAACGTTGCCCAAAGCTCCGGCGGCCTCTTCCACGTCGCCGCGGGCACCTATCGCTTCGGTGCAGGCGGCCTCGGAACGTGGGCTTCTAACCTTGGTGATATGCAGATCGATGCGGGTGCTACTTACCAAGGCCGAGCCTCACACATCATCATTGATGCCCTCAACGGCGACGGCACCATCGGAATCGGGGGTACCAGTGCTGCCGCCTCTGGAGTCGGACTGCGCCTCGGTGTTGATAATGGAACGGGTGTCTTCGGTGGAACAATCCAGAACACCAATGGTGATGGTGCTCTTTTCACTCTCGAAAAAGTTGGCTCTGGGACCCAGACTTTGAATGGTAATAACACTTACACTGGTGCCACCACCATCAGCGGCGGCCTCCTCAACATCAACGGCACCAACGTATCCAGCATCACAGTCGCCGCTGGCGGAAACATCGGCGGTGAAGGCGCCACTTCTGGTAACATCATCTTCGCCGGGACCACCCACACCCTCGCGATTGATGCTGGCTCCAGTGAAGCGCTCAGCACCAGTGGCACACTCGATGTTAACGCTGTCAGCGCCGGCAATCTGACCGTGAATGCCACCGGCAGCAGTTCAGGGAGCGTCACCGTGCTTGATTACTCGGGGGGTGTCTTCAGCGGTAATATTGATCGCTTCACTCTTGGCTCAGGTGCCAGCCTTCGAGGTGCTGGCAGCTTTGTTGATTCCGGCAGCGCGATAACCATTGATCTCGGTTTCGAAACTCGCACATGGGCTGGCAGTAACAATGGTGTCTGGGACGGCAACACGACTGCCAACTGGCAGGAGGGAGACTCTCTGTTTGTCAACGGCGACAACGTGATCTTCGATGACACACTCACGGGTAACAGCCTTATCAATCTGAGCGGAAATATTCAGGCTGGTTCGATTACCTTCAACAACAACTCGACCGCCTACACTCTTGATTTCGACACGGACGAGCTCTCTGTCATGAGCGGTTTGGTTCTCAGTGGTAATGCCAGCGCCACCATCAACACCAACGTCGGGACTATCGTTGGTGGCATCCTTGCCAGTGGTGCCGGAGATCTTGTCATCGGCGGTAATGTGAGTGAAATCGACGACATCAGCGTGACTGGTGCAGGTGAGTTTACCCTCAGCGCTGGTTCCAGCATCTCCAACCTCACCGGAACCTTGAGCCTTGAGGGCTCCGGCAACGGCACCCTTAGCGGTACGATTGCGGGTACTGGATCACTCTCCAAATCGGGAGGAGGCACTGCCATTCTCAATGGAGCTAACACCTTTACCGGAAATACTTCTATCTCTGGTGGAGCACTGGTGATCAACGCCAGTGAAGTCCTGAGTGACTCGGCCGATGTCTCGCTGACGGGAGGTAATTTTCGCATGGTCAATGGAACGACGGAGACCGTGAACAGTTTCCGTCAAACCGCTGGACTTGTGGGATTCGGATTCACGGCTACAGGAAGCCAATCCGGAAGTTCGAGACTCAACATCAACGGGGACAGCGCCTTCACCAATATTCAGATCGGCAACGCCGGCACGCTGGGAGTGGCAGCGAATGTGACCGCCACCCTGACCGGTTCTATCTCTCAACTCGGAAACAATGATAGCTTTAGTTTTGACATTGCCGAAAACGGACAGGCCAATGTCTCCGCGGCAATCAATACCGGCAAAGGAAATGGCCAAATCAACAAGTCAGGGGCTGGAATCCTGCGACTCACCGCCAACAACAGCCAATACGGCGGCGGCAACCGTTTCACCAACGGAACGGTCGAATTCACCTCCATTGTCAACGCCGGAACTGATCAGTCCAGTAGCCTGGGTGATGCCGACTTCCAGGACGTTCTCCAGATCGGTTCCGACGCCACTTCCGCCACCCTTCGGATGACCGGCACCAACGGGAAGAACACTTCAGATCGTTCTGTCCAAATCGGCGATGCCGGCGGCAGCATCGAAGTAGCTGACGCCGCTCAGATCCTGACCTTGAACGGGATTATCACCGGAAACGGAACCGCCGGGAATGGAGCTCTCACGACAGGTGGAGCAGGAACGCTCGTTCTCGCCGGTAACAACGCCTTCACCGGAGGCACGACAGTCACTTCCGGCACCCTTCTCGTAAACAATACCGCCGGCAGCGGAACCGGAACCGGTGCTGTAGTCGTAAACTCAAATGCGACGATTGGTGGCAGTGGCGCTATCGGTGGAGCTACAACCATTTCAGGCGCCCACAGTGCGGGAGGCTCGCTCGCCAAAACTTCGGTTGCCCAGCAGACTCTCTCCGGGGATCTCACTTACAATTCGGGTGCGACGGTCTCATGGGATCTTATCGCGAACTCAAGCTCGAACCCGGGCACTGACTTCGACCAGTTCGCAGTGGGAGGAGCACTCGACTTCTCCGGCCCCACCTCTATCGACCTCAACTTCGATGGGGGCACGGTTGACTGGACCGACAGTTTCTGGGATGCTGACCAGACCTGGACCATTTTCTCCGGAGCCACCTCCCTAACCAATGCCAACAATCTCAGCATTCTGGCGGAGGACTGGGAAGATGCGAACGGAGTCCTATTCAGCACGGCCCGCGCGCTTCCCAACGAAGCCTCCTTCTCCATTGGCGCATCCGGCAATAGTATTATTCTCACCTTCAACGCCGTGCCTGAACCAAGCACCTTTGCCCTGACGGGTCTCGGCCTAAGCGCATTCGGCTGGGTTGCACGTAAGCGCCGCCGCAAGCCGGCAACCGAAAGCATTGACGGTGCGTCGTAAACTCCGCGCTGAAATTCAAATTCAGGAGAGGACGATTTTCCTGCCGTCTTTTTTGTTGCTGCTATTTTCCGCCGCTACAATACCGAGATTCTCCCGATGTCTGACTCCCGACTTATCCTTATTACCGGCGCGTCCCGGGGACTGGGGCGCGCGCTCGTTCAGGGTTTCGCGGCTCGTGGCCATCGCATAACCGGTTGTGCCCGCAGTGAGGTCTTGATGACTGAATTGCAGGAGCAACTCGGCGAACCGCATCATTTCTCAGCAGTCGATGTCAGCGATGACAGGGCGGTGGCCAGCTATGCCGAAAAGATGCTGTCCGAAGTCGGAACTCCTGACCTGCTCATCAATGGGGCTGCAATCATCAACCGCAATGCTCCGCTCTGGGAAATTTCCGCAGCAGAAATCGATGATATGCTCTCCATCAACATTGCCGGAACGGCGAATGTCATCCGCCACTTCACCCCTGCCATGATCGAGAAGGGAAGCGGTGTCATCGTGAACTTCTCCAGCGGCTGGGGCCGGTCCACGTCTCCCAATGTCGCGCCCTACTGCGCCACCAAATGGGCGATTGAAGGGCTTAACGAAGCACTGGCCCAGGAACTACCCCAAGGGCTGGCCACCGTTGCTTTTAATCCGGGCATCATTGATACCGATATGCTGCGCAGCTGTTTTGGCGAAGGAGCTGGCCAGCATGAATCTCCTGAACAGTGGTCCGAAGCGGCCGTGCCGTTTCTTGAAGCGCTGGGACCATCAGACAATGGCGCAGCCCTCACCTGCCCCGGACACTAAGTGGCACTGATTTTAGAAAGATGTGCTGCCTACCAACTCAGCAACTAAGCTTTGAGGAACCCAGGCGGTTGGTCTCCGCCGAGCAGAAAAAGAGACGGTCAAAGAATTCTGGCGTTTCAGAAAGGTTGATGCCAAATTCGCCCCCGCTTTACCAGATTACCGCTCCGGGATTTTAGCCTTCAAGTGAGCCCGTTATCACCTCCCATCAAACTTTGAACTCTCTCGAAAAAAGAATGAAGCGATGGCAGGTCCGCGAGGAGGATCTTCAGGAACGCTTTGTGCTCGGTTCCGGCAGTGGCGGCCAAAAGATTAATAAGACATCGTCACGAGTCTACCTGAAGCACCTTCCCTCGGGCATTGAAGTCACTTGTCAGGAATCACGCTCTCGCGAGAAAAATCGCGAGACGGCCCGTCATCGGCTTTGTGAGGTGTTCGAACGCCGCTCCGTGGAAGCCCGACAAGAATCACGACGCCGGCGTGCCCTTCGTCGCTACCAGAAACGTCGGCCCTCCAAAGCGAGCAAAGCAGAAAACCGGCGCAAGAAGCAGCAACGCTCCGACAAGAAGTCTCTGCGCAGACGCATCAGTGAATAAATCGTCACCGTCTCAAAGACCTAAACGAAGGCAAAATGGGCTTGGCGAATAGCCTGATGGGTCGATAGTGACGCCGAACCTGATCAGAGACACCTCTACATGGCTTCCCTCAAGAATCGTCCTGTTTCCGTAGTCATTTCCAATCTCGCGCCTCTCGTCGAAGACGGTCGCTATCCCACCAAGCGGGTCGTCGATGAAGAAATCCACGTTTCTGCTGACATCTTCAAAGACGGTCACGATGTCCTTTGTGCCAATCTGCTCTGGAGAACAGCTGGAAAGATAAAATGGCAAGAAGTTCCAATGACCCACAGCGACAACGATCGTTGGGGAGCCACCTTGAATTTTGACAAAACCGGCCCCTACGAAATCAAGGTCAAGGCCTGGGCCGACGATTTTTTGAGTTGGATTCACGACTTCGAGCGTCGCCTCACCGGTGACCAGAAAGACTTTTCAACGGAGATCGAAGAAGGGCGCGTCATTCTGGGAGGCGCAGCCATTCGTGCGGCTACTGGGAAGTCGATTGAAGACGCCGAAGCCATCGAGGCACTTACCACGCAGTTGATGAAGGCCGACCCGGCAGACGTGCCCGGATTGCTTCATTCACCGGAAGTAACAGAGATGCTGGCTCGCTGGCCAAATCTTGAATTGGCAGCCACCTCATCAGATGCGATCCGCGTGATCGTCGAAACAAAACTTTCCTCGTTCTCTGCCTGGTATGAGTTCTTCCCCAGATCAGCTGAGGGTATCAAGGGAAAGCACTCCACCTTTCGAGACTGTCTACCCCGCATTGAAGAGGCTAAAGCGATGGGCTTCGATATCATTTACTTTCCCCCGATTCATCCGATCGGAGTCAGCCATCGCAAAGGCAAGAACAACTCCGTCACCTGCGAACCCGGTGACGTGGGCTCTCCCTGGGCGATCGGCGCCAAGGAAGGTGGACACCGCTCCGTCGAACCTCAGCTCGGCACCCTCGACGATTTCGCCTGGCTTCTTAAAAAAGCGCGCAAAATTGGCATGGAGATCGCCCTCGACTTTGCGATCAACTGCTCGCCCGATCATCCCTACGTCGCCGAGCATCCGGAGTGGTTTTACCGCCGCCCTGACGGTTCCATCAAATACGCCGAGAACCCGCCCAAGAAGTATCAGGACATCTACCCGCTCAACTTCCACTGCGATGACTGGAAAGACCTCTGGAGAGAACTCCGTGACGTGGTGCGCTTCTGGATCAAACAGGGCGTTCGTATCTTCCGTGTCGATAACCCGCACACCAAGCCGGTCACTTTCTGGGAATGGCTCATTTCCGAAATTCACGATGAGAATCCGGACATCATCTTCCTGAGCGAGGCTTTCACCAAGCCGAAGATGATGCAGGCACTGGCCAAGGTCGGCTTCACCCAGAGCTACACTTATTTTACCTGGCGTGAAACGCGCGAGGAGCTGATGGACTACGTCACCGAGCTGACCAAGGGGCAAATGCGGGAATATTACCGAGCCAATTTCTGGCCCAACACGCCTGACATCCTTCCCTACCACCTTCAGAATGCCGGTCCTGCCGCTTTTAAGATCCGAGCCGCACTCGCCTCTCTTCTTTCTTCCTCTTGGGGAATATACTCCGGTTACGAACTTTGTGAAAATGCCCCCCTTCCCGGACGCGAGGAATATCTCGACTCAGAGAAATACCAGCTCAAAACCCGCGATTGGGACGGCCCCGGCAACATTAAGGCCTTCATTTCCCGTCTCAACCAGGCCCGTCGTGAAATTCCCGCACTTCAAAGCTACGCAAATATCGACTTCATTCCGGTCGATAATGAGCAGATGATCGCCTTTCACAAGTGGTCGGACGATGGTTCAAGTCGGGTCATCGTAGTGATCAATCTCGATCCCAAAAATCGCCAGGAAACCAATATCCACCTGCCATTGGAACAACTCAGCATCAATTACGACACCGACTTCGCGGTAGAAGATGTGATCTATGAGGAAGTCTACACATGGCGTGATTCCACCAATTTCGTGGCCCTTGACCCACGCACGAAGCCAGTCCACGTATTAAAAATCAGGAAATCGTAATTCCCAGCACCGATATCCTGTAATAAACAGGAACCCGTTCTCCCCATCTATGCGTCAGCGCTTTATCACGTTTGCCGTTTTCGGCCTTATTCTCGTCATCATTGGCGAGTGGAATCTCAAGACACGAAAAATCGCTCCTCTTGGTTCCCTGGACAAGACCTGGCTGGAATTCTGCATCGGCAATGCCGGAGACAGTATCGCCAATCCCGCTGTCACCGTCATTCGCATCACCGACGACTACGAACCTCTCAGCATCGGGCAAGACCAGCCAGCCGCTGCCGACGGCAAGCTCTCGCGCCTCGACTTCGCCACCATCCTCGGCTTTGTCGGCAAGCTGAATCCCAAGTCAGTCGCGTTTCTTCCCACCCCAGCTTTTGACGAGAGCCTTGTTCTCAACCAGACCGATATCGTCCCGCTCAAGGACGCAGCGATGCAGCTCCCCCGCTTTCTCGGTGCTGCCAACGTAACAGATGAACCGACCAACAAGGCCCAGCAGAAGCCATTGAACTTTCAACCCATCAAGGTTGAGGGAGACCCGGCGAACCTGCTCACATTCACCCGCACCCTTCGTTTCCCCGACCCGCAAATCATCGCTAACGCTGACCCGGCTTTCAAAACCATTGAGTCAGCCTCCGGCCTGACAAGCGAAAGCGAAATCCGCGTGCCTCTCGTCGCCAGCCACAATGGACAGGTTGTCCCTTCTATCACTCTCGCAGCGATTGCCAATCACGCCGGGATCGCCCTTGATCAAGTGACTCTCGATCTCTCGGGAGCTTCACCCGTCGTCCAACTGGGTGAGCTGCAGACCATTCCGGTCGAAGCAGACGGCACTTTTATTCTACCACCTGCCTCCGGCCTTGGACGCGAACTGACCGGTCTCCAGAAGAACGAGGCGGGCGAAATGGAGGAAGTCTATCACCTGACCAGCCTCACCGTCGACGAACTGGCCTACACCGGTGAAGCCGACGACGAGGTAGCCAAGCGAATCCTCGCTGACTTCCAGGGCAAGTTTGAATCCGTCAGCAACAACCTGATCGTCATCGGATTTGATCGAAACAACGATCGACGGTTCACCACCGCTTACGGCGAAGTGCTCTCCGAAACGATGCTTCTGGCCCGCACCATTGCAACGATCCAGAGCGGCCGCTTCATCGATCAATGGTCCATGGTCGGACGAATCTTCAGCGTTCTCGTCATTGCCGCGATCGCATTCTTCCTCTTCCGCTTCCCCAAGCGAAAGTTCCTTCCTTTCAGCTTTGTCGCGGCACTGATCTACTTCGCGATGAACGTGATCATTTTTCGGAGCAGCCTGAGTTGGACCTCGCCTTTTTCAGCTTTCGCTCTCTTCGGCCTGATGTTTTTGGTCGGACTGGTGCTCTCGGGTGAGACCAAGCCCAGATCCACTGAGAACTAATATTCCTCTTCGATCAGGAATTCATCACCCTCTTCACCGAACGGCTCCTCGTTCGCAAGCTCGAGGACTGCCTCTACCAGAGCGGGCACGTTGTGAGGATTCGCTTCGACATCCACTTCGTAGCCGTTCTCTGCGAGCGTGCTCGAGGTCACCGGCCCGATGCTTGCGATCATGGTCTCGTCGGGGATCGATAAGCCAAGATCGAAGAAGCCTTCCACCGTCGATGAGCTGGTGAAGGTGATGATATCGGCACCATCGTCCTTAAACTTCTGCACCGCCCCGGTCGGATCGGCCGTCTCCGACTCCGCCTGGTAGGCAATCGCCTCGTCGAGAATCACACCGGCCTCATTCAAACCCTTGGAAAGCACATCCCGGGCACCCTTGGCGCGTACCCAGAGCATGGTCGTATTTTCAATGGATCCGACTTCTTCCTGGAATGCTTTCAACAGCCCCTCGGCAACATGCTCTTCAGGCATCAAGTCGGTGGCCATGCGATACTCCTTAAGTTTCTCCGAAGTGCCCGGCCCTACCGCTGCGATGCGGCAACCTCCGATCGCACGAGCGTCGTCACGAATCAGGTCAAAGGCGCGGAAGAAATATTCCACCGCGTTTGGACTCGTGAAAATAATCCAATCGTAGGTGTGGCATTCGGCCACACAATGAGCAAACTCACGGGCATCATCACCTTCGGACTGGCTGATACGAATTGTCGGCATCTCGAGCACATCGGCTCCCATAGCGCGAAGGTCGTCCTTCAGCTTGCTGGCCTGCTTGCGGGTCCGAGTCACCACGACGCGCTTGCCGAGCAAAGGCCGCTTCTCAAACCAGTTGAGCTTCTCGCGGCAATTCACCACTCCGCCAATGATACAAACGGCAGGCGCTTTGAATTCCGCATCCCGCACGATGTCGGCAATCGTCGCTACCGTTCCGGTCACGGTTTGATGCTGCCCTGTCGTCGCCTGACGGACGAGCGCAACCGGGGTCTCAGGATCACCCCCTTCTTCGATGATCGTCTCCATGATGTAGGGCAACCGCGCGACCCCCATCAGCATGATCTTAGTGCCGGGCGCCCTGACAATCTGACGATAGTCGATCGAAGAATTTTCCTTATCCGGTGACTCATGGCCCGTAAAGATGCTGACCTGCGAGCAATACTTGCGATGCGTCAGCGGGATACCTGCGTAGGCAGGTCCGGCAATCGCCGAACTGATGCCCGGCACAAATTCAAACTCAAGGCCCGCGTCGTATAACACGGCCCCTTCCTCGCCGCCTCGTCCAAAAATCAGGGGGTCTCCCCCCTTGAGTCGGGTGACCACTTTCCCTTCGCCGGTCTTTTCAACCAGCAGTTCGTTGATTTCGGCCTGGCGCATGGCGTGGCACTTGGCCGTCTTGCCGGCAAAGATCAGTTCGGCATCGGGCTTGGCCCAGGACAGAAAATCACCGTTGGCGAGATTGTCATAAACAATCACGTCAGCTTCCTCAATGCACTCCTTGCCACGCAGCGTGATCAAACCCGGATCGCCGGGACCCGCCCCGACAAGATAACAAATACCTTTCTCTTCGCTCATCAATTCTTATCCTTGTTTCTCCATCAGCTGGTATGCAAGAGCGGCCGGCTCTGCGGCAGAACCTTTTACTTCAGCAATAAAGGGTTCCTTGTCCGGTTGATCTTCGTCGAATACCCGGACGGACATCGCGAGGGTCGAGCCTTCGTCTTCGAACCAGGTGTAGGCTCCCACCGGTGTCTGGCACCCGGCCTGAAGAAGACGCAGGAAAGCGCGTTCTGCCGTGATCCGCTGGAAGGTCGGCTCGTCGTTAATCGTCGCAAGAGCTTCTCGGGCTGCCACATTCTCGCTCCGAATTTCCATGGCCACAGCACCCTGTCCGGCCGCTGGCAGAAACTCATTCTCCGCCAGTTCGGAGGCGAACACCTCCGTTCCTTCAAAGTCAAAACTCGCTTCACCGGACGTATAAATGCCAAGACGTTCGATCCCTGCTCGAGCCAGGAGAATACCATCCCACTCATCATTCTCGATCAGCTTGCGAATCCGGGTCGGGACGTTACCTCGAATGTCGACCACGTTCACTCCGGGGCAGAGCCACCTGAGTTGCTGCGCTCGTCGAACTGAGCTGGTGGCAATGGTTTTGCCACCCAACAGGTTCAGGTCTCCGATGAGACCCTTTTGGGTTGTCAGGAGAACATCAACGATTTCGGCCCGCGGTAACGTCGCACAGATCTCGAATCCTTCACCGAGTTCGGTCGGGACATCCTTGAGGCTGTGCACGGCAAAGTCGATCTCACCACGGATGAGGGCCTCCTCCAGTTCCTTGGTGAAGATTCCTTTGTCGAGAATGGGGTTGTCGCCCTGGCTGAACTCACTGAGCTTCAAATCCGGGCGCTTATCGCCGATGGTCTTCACTACCTCGATTTGGACTTCAATTCCCTGCAATTTCAAAGCAGCCTCAGTCATGCGTGCCTGGGTCAAAGCAAGGTCACTCCCCCGAGTACCTAGAATCAGCGGTTTGCTCATTGAATTCGTTAAGATGGTTGGCTTTCGGATCCCGATCCTCGCTCCGGGTGATCAACGGGAACAGAAACAAGGGCCTCAATACCCTTTTCTTTCAGGAATTCCTGGATAACCCCGCGGCAGATTTCGATCTGCTTCTGGCGCTGCGCCACACCGGCATCGGCGATGCGCTGGAGTTGGTCAATGTTGTAAAGGTAGACGTTGTCGAGATCGTTCACATCGTTTTCAATATCTCGTGGTACTGCAATGTCGATGAAGAAGAGCGAATGCCCGCGCCGACGTTTCAGAGCCTTGGCCACGTCGATTTTTTTCACAATTAAGCCGGGAGCGCCCGTCGAAGAAATCACGATATCGACTTGATCGAGCATGTCAGCCCACGCTTCAAACGGGACCGCTTTTCCTTCGAGCTCGTCAGCCAGAGCCTCGGCCTTGTCGAAACTGCGATTCGAAACCGCGATGCTCTTGGCTCCGCGGGACTTGAGACTCTGTGCGGTGACTCGCCCCATTTCTCCGGCACCTATAACGAGGACGCGGCAACCTTCAAGTTGACCGAATATCTTTTCAGCGAGATCCACCGCAGCAGATCCGATTGACGTCGAGCCCTGCTGGATCCGAGTGCTCGACCGGACTATCTTACCCACGGAGAACGACTGCTGGAAGAGCTTGTTCATCTTGCGGGAGGTCGCCCCGTTCCTCTGGGCGGTAGAGTAAGCCTTCTTAATCTGGCCAAAGATCTCGGTTTCGCCCAGGACCATAGAGTCGAGACCACTCGCTACTTCAAAAAGATGATGCGCGGCCGCTTCCTCTTCATGACGATAAAACTCAACGTCACCATCATTTACCTCGAAATGGCTAATGAGATACTCAGCGAGGCGATCCAACGCTTCGCCCGGTTGATCTGCGGCTCCATAGATCTCAACGCGGTTGCAGGTTGAAAGCACCACCGCCTCTTCGACCGCCTCGAGATCACGGATCTCGTCGAGATGGCGCGGAATTGCCGACTCGACAAAAGCCAACCGCTCCCGGATCTCAACCGGGGCAGTTTTATGGTTGACGCCAAGACAAAAGATAGACACCGCCAAAACAGAAGACAGGATTAGAATTAAAGAACTGACAGGGCTATCAATGCGAAGGTGAAAGCCGCGATCGAGAGCTTCGACAGGGCTTTAGGCCGCAGGCCCCTGAGAAGGTTCAACAGGAGAATTGCAACGTAGACCAACCACACCGTTCCAGTCACCATCCAATGAAGAGCGGTCGGATGATAATCCATGAAAAATGCCGACACGATCCCGATGGTCAGCAAACCGCAGCCAATCACGATGAGACGCTGCATCGCGTCGTAGAGATACTTCATCGGTGGTAACGAGTAAAAGAGCCTTCCCGGTTTGTGGCTCTTAATTTGTCGATCGAGAATCAGGTCCATCACCCCGGCAATTCCGGCGAGGCCGAAAGCGCCATAAGCGAGCAGGGACATCGCCGCGTGCAATTCCAGCCACGGATCCAAGGTCTCCGGCGGACGCGCGCCCGGATCGTTGATCAGCAGGCTGATGATGGCGATGGATTGGAAAACAAAGACGAGCGGCATGCTGAACACGCCGAGCAAAGAAAGTCGAAAAGCGCGCCCCAGGGCGAGGTAGAGAATGACGATGCTCCAACTGATGAAAACGAAAACCTCAGCCCCGTTAGTAATCGGGCAGCGAAGGTGCAAATCCCCCCGCTCCTTGAGAAAGAGACACTGAAAAAACAGGCCGGCAACAGCGAGCCCGACGTTGAGTTTGCCCGTCCCGTGTTTGCCCGTACGCAGCGCTACCACTGCGAGCACGAAGCCGCCGAGAAAGATCACAGTCGCCAGTATCAGGTAAATTTTGTCCATCAGGGAGCCCGGCAGAACAAACCTCCGCCAATCAGAGTCCGAAACGTAGCGTTGCGGGCCCTCATTGCAAGGGCGGGCCTGGTACCGGCTTTCGCCTCAAAATCGCCCGTAAGATCCCGAAAATCTTTGAGTCGACTCTTCTCGGTGACTTCAATGAAATTGAGATTTACCTATGTTTTATTCAATACAACCCCAATTCGGGATCAACTTTGATTCATTTCGATGACAATGGCAGAGGATAAGAACGCCACGGAATGGATCAGAGGTCTCTGACAACAAAAACCTCAATTTCTTCGAGTGATTCCTGCTGCACTCCGGTTCGCTCAAAAAAGTCGTCCCATACCCCGCCATGCGGCTTAGACTCGACCAGCTAATCCGGAAAGTGGAGATCATCGTGGCGACGATCTTTATTCACCCATCCCGGCAGCCCAGGCCGGATCTCCGTCAGTCGCGTCGTAGGCCATTACCTGCGCCTTCCTCTTGCCGGTCGCCGTGTCGTACAACTCGATCGTTGCGGCACCGTGGTTGCCCCGGGACTTGATCACGATTTGCTGTTGTTCATTGATGAACTTGGTCTTTTCAACAAACGGACGACCAGTCTGACATACCGCTACCTTTCGTTCTCCCTCGTAGATCTTCACCTCTCCTTTGCCAATTTTTGCCGCGAGCGGCTGCCCGTAAACCGGTTGCCCACTGGCATCGCCGGGCCGGATGCCCTCGTTATAGCCGACTTCGTAACCTTGTTTGAAAGCGTCCACTTCCGCGGCCGGGTAAGAAACACTGTAACGATCAGGGGTCTTTGACAGGCCCGCCCTGCCGTCAGCGCGCCCCTTTTCCATTCCTAATTCGTAAGTCGCTGGATGTGGTCCGTTGTAAGGGCCGGGATCTGAATCATTGACTGATACGCACTGACAAAGGGACGCCACGAGAACGCAGGCGAGAGAAGTCCGGATAGTCACCTTCATTTCGTTCAGATACGTTTCAACCGCTCCTTTCAACAGATCGATTACGATCTTCTCCACCTATATCATAACAACACGTTCAGATACAGTGATTAACAAATCGGAATCTTAACTATGTCCCAGTCGAGTTACATCATTCATTCATCCGAAAATGAGACCTCTGGGTTCCTTTCACTACCACCTGCTGGTCTCGACAGCGGTGAAGCCTCGGATGACAGTTGTAATTTATTTCAAAGCCGGCAATGAGTCTACTTGCTCGACCAATGAGTGCTCCGGAAGTAACGCGACACTCTCGGAGTCGAGGTTGGAAATTACAGGCGACTTCCTATTACTGGCAGTTATGAAACAACTTCCGCCTTGGACATCAATTCCTTGAGCCTGTCGAGATCCGTCGCGCTCGTCTTTGCCACAAATCCACGAGCATGGGCAAAGTGAACATCGGGTTCACCATCGATTCGGGTAAAGTCGAGGCGCGGGCTGTCCTCATGACGCGAGAGGCCGAAACCGGATCCGCGGCGATCGGGATAAATCAAGCCGTCAACCTTCCTGCCGGTTGATTCTATGTAGCGGATCAAGCCGGATGAAGGATCATCCGGCATCGGCTCGCAGCGGGGCATGAACAGAACCGACAAAGAATCCTTCCCCTCCCCAATCTCAATAAACTCGGCGTTTTCCGCGACGAAGTCGACGCGCTCACGCAGGGTCTTGAGAAACATCACCAGATCTTCACCGATCATGCGCATCATTTCCCAAATCGCGTCTCCCCGCTGCCACTCGTTCTTCTGAGCGAATCGACGGAGAAGCGTGATATCGATCGGGGAATTGAGCTGATTCATCACCGCCCGGTCTACCCCCAACCACTTGGCGGTTGCGAAAGGCCCGCGTGTATCGAACCACTCAGCGGGTTCCAGCCATTCGCAGAACTGGCGGGCATCATCATAGAGACCCAGGTCCTTCAACACTAATGACAAGGCACAAATCGGCTTGTGATCGCGGGGAAACTGGTGGTGATCAAAATTGCTTCGGGACGGTTCGTGCTCGCCGCCAACATCGACCACCGCAATCTCTTCATCGTTCAAATCCTCCTCAGTCGGTTCACGGCGGTAGACCGGAACTTCGTGTTGAGCAATGAGCAGGCAACAGGCCAACAGGTCATCTTTGTGAGCGCTGCCGGGATGAGTGACGATGGCTTTCATACAGGATTCAGTTTCCTGCCGGAGAGATGTCCTGCAGGAGCGTCTCCATTTCGGCCAGTACCGTCTCCGGTTCAACCCGTAACATGCAGCGATAGTCCACCGGACACTCCCGAAGGAAACATGGGCTGCAATCCACCTTGTGACGAATGACGCGGTGGACGGTTCCAATCGGAGCCGTGAAGGCCGGCTCAGTGGAGCCGAAAATTGCGACTGTAGGCACTCCCAGCGCCGCGGCGAGATGCATTGTGCCAGTGTCGTTGGTCGCGACAAAGTGACAGGTCTTCAGCTCGTCGACAAGGTCTGCCATGGAAGTCTTCCCGGCCCGGTTCTCACGAGGCTCGTCAAGAAGTCCTGCCAGCTCCTCGCCGATCCCTTCTTCAGCCGGGCTGCCGAACACAGAAATTCGAAAAGTCGCTTCCGGGTGATTCCGGCGCAGTGTTTGAAGCGCCTTGGCGTAGCGATCAATCGGGTATCGCTTTGCGTTGCCATACTCGGCACCCGGACAAACCCCGATGTGTAGCTCGGTAAGACCCGACTCTATCGGTGACGGGGCCGCGGGAATCGCGAGCAGGTCATCGAGATCAGAAATATCTGCCCCCATTGCCTCGGCGAGATGCAAATAGCGGTGAACGTGATGCGCCTTGTCACCACTTGCTTCAGATTCGCGGACTGCGTTTTTAAGCAACAACCCGCGCCCGTAGCGCTTGTAACCGGTCAGCTTGTTAACGCCACCGAGTCGCAGCTCGAGCGCGGAGCGAAATGAATTGGGAAGCAGCAAACCTTCATCAAACTTCCCGTGCTCCCGAATGATTCGACCCACCTCGCGAGGCTTAAGCCCTTTCTTAAACGGGATCACCTCATCGATCTCGTCACGTGCCACCCACATCGCGGTGAGATTGTCACGACAGCACACCGTGATTTCGGTGCCAGGACTGCGCTGCTTGAGTGCACGCACGGCGGGTAACGACATGCAGGCGTCACCCAGGGGATTCGGAGATCGAACGATCACGCGGTGGCGGCCGTTGGCTTCCGTCATTTGCGAGGGAGCACTCATGCCGGGGTTACCGCCTCAGAATCGCGGTTTGGTGAAAGCGGACGTCAGTGGCGCTGAACACCCGCATCACGAAAATTACTCAGCGCCTTCGCCTTTGGCAACTTCCTTGCCTTTGGCTGTGGCTTTGGCTTTGCCCTTCCCTTTGGGAGCTTCTTGAGCTTTGGGCTGCTCTGCCGTCTTCTCCTCGGCGGCAGGCTTCTCTTCGGTAGTCTCTGCCGGAGCGGAGTCAGCCTCATTCGCTTTGTCGTCGAGCAGAGAGCCCGCGGGCGCTTGGTCGAGATTCACAGGTGCCGGAGCAGAAGTATCGAGTGCAGGCAAGTTGGAAAGCTCAGGCGGAAGACCGGGCAGCTGGGGCTCACGATCCTTCACTCCTTCGAGAACGTCGCTTGCTGCAGTCGCCTGGAACTGGCGGGTCTTCACCATTGCCAGACCAATTGCGGAAACGAAAAAGATGATTCCGAGCCAGGTTGTGATCTTCTGGAGAATATCCGTGGTGTGGGCACCGAGAGCAGAATCGAGCGTGCTACCACCGAAGGCGGCACCTAAGCCCTCCTGCTTGGGACGCTGAAGCAACACCACCAGCACCATCAGAATACTGACGGCGATGATGATCACGGTTAACAAAATCGAGAGAATTGCCATGGGGCGGCGAATATGCGACACAGGTAATGGCTTGTAAAGGGCGAGAATTGCCTCTCTCGAGCCCCCCGTTTTTCCCCATTTCATGAGTTCGCACCCCCAAAACGAGCCCCCGGAGGCCCTGCAAATAGAAGGATCGGTGCATTCTATCGTTTTTCATAACGAGGAGAACGGCTACACCATCATGCAGGTGGAAACGGCCCAAAACGGCACAGTGACGGTGCTGGGGAACCTTCCGGCGGTCATTGAGGGAGAACAAATACGGGCCCGGGGTAACTGGAAAGACGACCGCCGTTTCGGACGGCAGTTCCAGGCACAGCACATTCTCGCCGTCGCGCCCATCTCCACGGATGGTATCTGTCGCTTTCTCGCCAGCGGACTGATCGACGGAATTGGCAAGACCTATGCCAAGCGGATCGTAGAAAAATTCGGCACCGAAACCTTCCGGGTCATCGAGGAGGAATCGAAAAAACTCGAGGAAGTCAGCGGCATCGGTCAAGCCCGACGCGTCCGCATCAAGGACTCGTGGAAACGGCAGAAATCCGTTCGCGACATCATGATTTTCCTTCACGAACACGGCCTCTCCACGGCCCGCGCACTTCGCCTCTTCAAAACCTATGGTGAGGAAGCCACCAATGTGCTTCGCGCCGACCCCTACCGGCTCGCAAGAGAGATTCCCGGAGTCGGATTCAAGACTGCGGACCAAATCGCCCGACAAATGGGCCAGGCTGATGATTCACCGCAACGAATCTCCGCGGGCTTGCTCTACGTCCTTGAGCAGGGCGCCCGCCAAGGCCACTGTGCCCTCCCCCGCAACAAGCTGGTCGAGGAAGCAGTCAACATTCTCGAAACCACCATGGAGGCCGTTGACCGGGCCCTCGGCGAGCTCGTCCTCGGGGCCAGAATCATTGTTGAAGATACCGACGGTGAGCCACTGGTCTTCACCACCGAACTACACACTGCCGAAGCAGAAGTGGCTGAGCGCCTTCACCAATTGATGGCGCGCGAGATCACCCTTCCCAAAGTCCAGTCTGAACAGGCTATTGCCTGGTTTGAGCGCCATCACCAGCTTAAGCTCAGCGAAGAACAGGCCGAAACTGTGATCCAGGCGACCCGGCATCGTTTCTCCGTCATTACCGGAGGTCCCGGCGTCGGGAAAACCACCATCCTCAATGCGGTCCTCGAAATCCTCGCGACCAAGAAGGTCGAGCCTGTCCTCTGCGCCCCTACCGGCCGTGCCGCCAAGCGGCTCCACGAGTCGACCGGTCGCGAAGCGCTTACCATTCACCGCGCCCTCGAATACCAGCCCGAAATCGGTTTCACCCGCAACCAGGACAAACCACTCGAAGGTGATTTTTTTGTCATCGACGAAGCCTCCATGATTGATGTCGAGCTCATGGCCAAGCTGCTCGATGCCATCCCCGAGAACGGACATGTCCTCCTCGTAGGCGATGTGGACCAGCTTCCCTCCGTCGGTCCGGGAAGCGTCCTGCGGGATATCATCGACAGCGGAGTCGCCCCCGTGGCCCGACTGACTCGCATCTACCGTCAAAGCGAAACCAGTCGTATCGTCGAAGCGGCCCACGATGTGAATGAGGGAACGATTCCGCCGCTCGAAAACACCGCCGATGCCGATTTCTTTTTCATCGAACGCGGCAGCCCCGATGCCATTCGCGAAACACTCCAGCACCTCGTGAAGGAACGCATCCCGAAGGGCTTCAACCTCGATTCCCGGGATGACATCCAGGTGCTCACTCCAATGAATCGTCAGTCTCTTGGCACCGCGGAACTGAACTCGCTGCTCCAGGAGACCCTCAATCCGCCTGCCGAGCTTAAATTCGAGATCGAACGCTTCGGTTCCATCTTCCGCACCGGCGACAAGGTGATCCAGACCCGGAATAATTACGAAAAGGAAGTCTTCAACGGCGATATCGGTTATATCGCCGAGATCACCACGGAGCCTTCTCACGTCATTGTTGCCTTCGACGGCAATCAGCGGGTCAACTATGAGCCGGGCGAACTCGACGAGTTGCAGCTCGCCTATGCCATCACGATTCACAAATCCCAGGGCAGCGAATTTCCGGCAGTGGTGATCCCGTTGGCAGGTCAGCAGTTTGTGCTATTGCAGCGCAACCTGCTCTACACTGGAATCACCCGCGGACGAAAACTGGTGATCCTGGTAGGAGAAAGAAGAGCGCTTGAGATGGCTGTGAGAAATGAACAGAGCTCGCGACGATTTACGGGACTGGCAAACAGGCTGGCCTCTTTTTCCTGATAAAGAAAAAGAGGCCTCCCAAACAGGGTTGAGTCCCTCAACTAACCCTGCTAGCTTCGCGGCATGAGCTTTAATCGTCGCCGATTCATCACCACCACGACAGCAGCACTCTCAACGGGTGGCCTTCTATCCGCCTGCGGAGACAGCCCCTCAGGTTCAGAAGAAACCTCAGCTCCGGCATCTGTGGAGCCCCATTTCAAAATCTCGCTGGCTCAATGGTCTCTTCACGTTGCCCTCAAAGCCAAGGAACTCGACAACCTTGATTTCCCCAAATACACCAAGGACACCTTTGGCATTGATGCTGTCGAGTTTGTGAACTCTTTCTTAAGCGAGCCTCACGATACTCTCGGCATTCAGCCCAAGGGAGGGGCCAGTGGTGCTTACATGCAGGATCTTAAGAAACGCTGCGAAGATAACGGTGTGAACCCGATTCTCATCATGTGCGACCGCGTCGGCAGGCTGGGTGATCCTGATGCTGCCAAGCGCACCGCCGCCGTCGAAGGGCACTACGCCTGGCTCGACGCTGCCAAGTTTCTCGGCTGTCACAGCATCCGCGTGAACGCCGCCTCCGACGGCAAAATCAACCCGGAGAAGCAGGCTGACCTTTGCGTCGATGGCCTCAAGCGACTTTCCGAACACGCCGCTCCCATGGGACTCAACGTGATCGTCGAGAATCACGGTGGACTTTCCTCCAACGGCAGCTGGCTCGCTAACGTGCTCAGCACGGTCGGCATGGAAAACTGCGGCTCCCTTCCCGACTACGGCAATTTCTACGTCGCCAAGAATCGCGGCAACGCGGAAAAATATGCCGCCGACAAGGCTCCCTATGAAGGTGATCCTGCCTACAGCGAAGACAGCGTTGGCCTCGGTTACGACCGCTACAAAGGAGTCGAGGAACTGATGCCCTTTGCCAAAGGCGTATCCGCCAAGGCTCATGACTTCGACGAGAACGGCAACGAGATTCACACCGACTTCGAGCGCATGATGCAAATCGTCCGCGATGCCGGCTACAAAGGTTACATCGGCATCGAATACGAAGGCAAAAAACTCGGTGAAGTCGAAGGCATCAAGGCGACAAAAGTGCTTCTTGATCGGGTCATCGCCGCGGTGTGATTTGAACGACCGCATATGGCGAGTCAATACACAACTCCGCGCCTCGGGCTGAATTTCCCAGCCCCGTCGCGGCTGGCAGACGAGCTCCGGCA
This sequence comes from Verrucomicrobiales bacterium, assembly GCA_049594415.1. Taxonomy (GTDB): domain Bacteria; phylum Verrucomicrobiota; class Verrucomicrobiia; order Verrucomicrobiales; family DEV007; genus Arctic95D-9. The sequence continues at coordinate 82,924 of JBMYJM010000010.1, forward strand.
CCTTCCCGGGTTCGTTTACCTCGACTCATCTTCATCCGGAGAGGACACCGACTCAGACGCCTATTCGCGCTTTTCTCTGATCACGGCCCTGCCGGAGGAAGTCATCACCGGTAATATCTTCGACCAATCCGACCGCTGCGCCCTCGAGACGGCTTATCAGGAGAGCAGCTCCTCATCGGACTCAACACCGGACCTCGGATTCCCCGGTGCCGGTCTCTACGGCTATGTCACCTACGAAGGCGAATTCAACTTCGGTCTCTATCGCAACTGCCTGATCTACGAGCACCAGAATCATAACTGGATCGAGATTGGAGACCTCTCCAGCCATCGGCAAGCGCCTGCTCCATCCCCCGCGTTTCCCGGGATTGAGTTTGAAGGCGAAATCCAGCGTGAACAGTTCTGCAACATGGTGGCGACAGCACAGGAATACATCGCTGCGGGAGACATCTACCAGGTCAACCTTTCCCACCGGTTCTCCGCTCACGTTGGTGGCCCCTTTGAAACGCTCGATCTCTACCATCGCCTTCGCGAGCGCTCCCCCGCTCCCTATGCTGCCTTTCTCGATCTCGGCGAACGCGAGATCATTTCCTCGTCTCCCGAGCAGTTCCTCAGCCTGAGCGGGCGCACCATCCAGACGCGCCCCATCAAGGGTACCCGCCCCCGTTTCCGCGACCGCGAACAGGATGAAAAGTCCGCCTACGATCTCATCACCTCGACCAAGGAGATCGCTGAACTGATCATGATCACCGACCTTGAGCGCAATGACCTGGGTCAGATCTGCGAGTTTGGAACCGTCACTGCGACCGAACTGCTCAAACTTGAGCGATTCGCCCAGGTGTTCCACCTCGTCTCAACCGTGGAAGGCACCCTGCGTCCCGACCTCAGTCCCGTCGAGGCGCTGCACGCCTGCTTCCCGGGCGGCAGCATTACCGGAGCTCCCAAGAAGCGTTCCCGTGAAATCATCGAAGAACTCGAACCCTCTCCGCGCGGAGTCTATACCGGCGCTATCGGCTGCTTCGGATTCAACGGCGAGAGTCGTTTCAATATCGCCATCCGCACAGCGGTGAAGGAGGGAGATCAACTGCACTTCCACGTCGGCGCAGGTATCGTGGCCGACTCCGTACCGGAGAGAGAGTGGGAGGAAACCCTGCACAAAGCGGCAGGAATTTTTCAGGCGACTCAGTAGGCCTGACAATTCGTCACCCCACTATATCCGGCCGGTTTCGGCGAGTGCGCTCCTCAGCTTTTTCATGGCGCCATCCATCGATCGCTGCGTGATTCCCGGACAACAGCACCTTTGGAACCTCCATTCCCCGAAACTCCGGTGGCCGAGTGTAGTGAGGCGCTTCAATCCGGGTTCCATCACCGGCAAAGGACTCCTCCTGAGCGGACCTTTCATCCCCGAGAACACCGGGAATCAGTCGAATGACCGCATCAGCCAACACTGCCGCCGCAATGGTTCCATTGGTCAGCACATAATCACCGATAGAGATCTCTTCATCCACGAGTGCTTCAACGACGCGGTGATCCACGCCCTCGTAATGGCCGCAAAGAATAATCAGGTGGGACAGTCCGGCGAACCGCTCTGCTGTCGCCTGCCTGAATGGCTGCCCTTGGGGTGTCATTAGGAGCACCTTGGCCTCTTCAGTTTTCAACTCCTCAACGGCGGCAAAGAACGGCTCCGGTTTCATCACCATTCCGGGTCCACCGCCGTAGGGAATGTCATCGACCTTGTTGTGCTTGTCCGTGGTCCAGTCGCGAAGATTATGAAAGTTGATTTCAACAGCACCAGAGTCGACAGCGCGCCCCATGATACTGGAACGCAGTGGCACTTCAGCAATTTCCGGAAAGATGGTGACGATATCGATTTTCATCGAGCGAGGCGCTGCCACTCTAGGCCTATTTGCGAAATCTTGCCAGCGGAGACCACCCGTTCTCGGATTCTGTCGCCAGCAGCACCCTGGTCTCCTTGAAGTCACCGTAGCGTCCCTCCGATTCGATGCGAATCACCGTGCTGTCGAGGGAAATGAGATCCGCAATCTCCGCATATTCGTTTTCGGACAGGCCGAGCAAAGCCTGCACCTCGCCCATATCGGTGAACTGGTAGTCGTCAATCGTGCCACGAATACCGTCATCCCCGTTTCGAACCGCGACAAAGTTCAGCGCCGAATCCTGCGTCGTTCCGGTAACGGCCACGATGGCTTCCCATTCCGCCGCATTGAGATCCAGCAAGCCGTCGCCGTGAATCGTGAAGTAGTCACGCCACATCGGCTGGAAACGGGCCACTTCGTCCATACCTTGCACGAACAGCATTTGCTCCAGTGAGGTAAAGGGCAGATTCGCCGGAAACTCGGGACGATCCAAGCTCGAGTAGAAGGCATTCTCAGCCCCGTTCGAGAGCACCTCATTGTCGTCGTCGATCCAGTCGGCCAACGACTCCGTCGCAATACTGGCTGTTGCAGCATCCATGCCCCAGAGAACAAACAACTCGACAAGAGCGACCCGCCATCGCTCATCAGTCAGACGGTTGACCAGAATCCGGCCACCCTCACTGGTAATCAACACGCGTATCTCCTGCTCGGGTCCGAATCCCTGCCGTAAGGCCACATCTCCAGGTTCAATGTCAGGGTGCATAGCGAGAGCGAAACCACTCTCCGCAAGCAACCCCGCCTTGTAGCGAACGCGGCCAAGATCGCTCTCTTCCCAACCTGGTTGGCACGTCTCCCACAGCGTGCCAATGATCAACACCAGCGCCATGACGGTGACTAGGACCAGCAAAAGGGCCATGCCTCTCTCTCGGGAGCGCTGAACGAAGAAAAGTCTCATTGACCGCCCCCTCCGGTTCCACCGCCGCCACCTTGACCACTGCCACCACCGGGTCCGCGCCCTCCGGGACCACCCGGACCACCCGGACCACCCGGACCACCGGGTCCGCGCCCTCCGGGGCCACCCGGGCCACCCGGGCCACCTGGACCTCCAACTTCGGGACCACGACCACCGGGCCCGCGCACTCCACCGGGCCTTCCGGCTCCGGGCCCACCGGGTCGAGCAATACCACCACCACCCGAAGACGAAGTCGTCGAAGTCTGTGTCGAGGAATTACTTCCCGAAGTCGTTTGGGTTTCTTCTTCCGGGTTCACGAGACGGTTCGGCACTTCGAAAACAAAACGCTGAGGATTGGAGCCAGGCGCATCAATCAGGGCAAACTCGAGCAAAGGAGGCAAGACCTCGTCATCCGTCCACTCATCAATCCACTCCTCCTGATCTTCATCCCAGTAACGCCACGTCGCTGCTGAAATCCCGGAAAGAAGTGGCAACCAGTAGCGCCCCTGCTCATCAGCAACCAGATCCTCGCTACCGCCGGAACGAATCGCCATGCCACTGCCGTCAGTATCTTCGGGAAAGAAATCATTCCGGCTCAAAGCCAACTCGTAGGTAGGCACCCCTTCGAAACTGTTCTCCGGCCGCATCGCGATGTAGGCTTCCTCTGCGCTGCCAATCATTTCGCCGAAAACAAAAGCCGTCGGAGTGTTTTCAAGAAGCATCTCGTGATTACCCGACTCCGAAGACTCTGCCGGGTTCATGGTGATGGTGGCGTCGGGCGGCAAACCTTCAATCGATTCACGAAGTAGCATGACAAAGCGGTTCACTTCCTCATCTCTCCGGTCCAGGTAACGAAGCTCCGCTGCGGTATCTCCGGCCTGCCATAGAACCGAAAGCACTGCGGTTGCGATCATGCTCAGAATCGCCATGGCAACAACAATCTCAAACAGCGAAAACGCTGCTCTCGAAGTATTGCTTCTAACTGTTATCCTCATCGTCGTTCCGGCTGGTAAATAATGATCTTGGCGGTTTCGGTCTGTGGCTCACCGCTCTCCATGAACATCGCCTCGGCGGTGAGCATGTAGAGATCGCTCAGGGCATTGCCCTCGCCGTTGTCCACTTCCATCTCCTCGACGTAAGTCCGATAGGTAATGTCGGTCACTTCATCGAAGCGCTCGCTGTTCATGCTGCTCACCGGCATCACCTTGGTTTCAGCGAGCAACGAAGTGAGCTGATGCTGGATCATACGATCGCGCGCCAATTCAGCGGAGGTCTCGTTGATGCTCTGGAGAACGCTAACCAGGCCAGTGACAGTGAGGGCGAACAAAGCCACGGCCAGCACAACGTCCAGCAAAGCGTAACCACGACTGTTTCCATTCACGATCATTCCACCCACGAACGCTCCCGCTTCACATCCGCCGTCAGCGGATGAAATTCGATTTCAAAGAAGGCGCCCTCCGATTGCACCTGAATCTTAAGCGGTTCGCACATTCCCGATGGCTGAAACACCCAGCGTCGAAATTCTCCACCGTTCATATCGATCCAGTCCGTGTCGTCCCAGAAGCGGAGCTTGTAGTCGACCCCGTTCTCGAGGTCATACTCTTTCAGAAACCGAATCCCCTCCTCGACCTGCTCCCGTTGCAGATCCACTTCCTGCGGCCCGGACATGTCGATACCGCGCGCTTGAGACGCCTCGATAATCGCATCCCTCTGGTCGAGTTGATCGAGCTTCATCTTCAGTTCATCGAATTCCTCGCGACCGCCGTAAGGGTGGTAAAATCTCGAGGCTTTGAAGCCTTCATTGTCGAAAAGAACCTGGTAGGGACGCTGCTCAGACATGGCGCGCAACCGAACTTCGCGAGCCATTGAATAGAGCTGATTGACCGGCTCACGCGCAACGCGGGCACGCTGTGCGCTGTCGATGGCAGGTACAGCGATTCCGGTAAGAATCGACAGCACTGAAATCGCGATAATGAGCTCGACCAGCGTCATGCCGCGAGCCCCGTTCGCCGGTCGAGTCTGTTGACGGGAAATCGCCTTACCAATTCCCGACATCGTCGTCGCTTTCCACGCCGTCTTCGCCGAGGGAAAAGATGTCATACTTCTTGGAACTCTGCTGTGCGGGGAAACGGTATTGATAGGGAATTCCCCAGGGATCGAGCATTTCCTCTTCGAGATACTGCCTCCACCGCTCAGGCTGAGGATCGCCTGAGGGACGCTCTGCCAAGGCCATGAGCCCCTGCTCCTGAGTTGGGGGCTTGAAGTAATTGTTCCGCTCGTAGGCCTTCAGCGCAATATCGAGCGCTTTGAGGTCAGAATCAATCCGCTGATACTTGGCATCGTCAATGAAACCCACCACCAGGTAGATTCCGGAACCGGCGAGGACCGCAATAATCGTGATCACAATCACCAGCTCCACGAGGGTAAAACCTGATGCTCTTCTTTTACGTTTGTCAGGACTCAGTCTCATACAGTTTTCTTTGGGATAAATTTTTAACGACCGCGAATTCCGGCCATCGATCCGAAGATCGTATTAATCATGCAATAGGCGACCACTCCAACGATCATCGCAACAAAAACAAGCATGACCGTCGGGACCAGTGTCGTCAATCGCGAGATACGAACGTCAAGGTCTTCGTCATACTTGGCCGCAGCCTTGGAGAATGCTTTACCCAGCTCACCCGTTTGCTCACCGATTGCCACGCGATCTACGAGAGCTTCGGGAAAGGCTTCGGTGGTTTCCATCGCTTTCGCCAGGCTGGTTCCTTCTCCAACATCCAACACCACGTTCTCGAGGTGGTTGCGGATATAGAGGTTCGGAGTTCCACGGGTAATCAGCTTCAAGCTGTTGAGAAGAGGAACTCCATTGTTCACCAAATTCGAAAGCGTGTGGCAGAACTGGGCGTAGAAGCGCCCAAGAATCACCGGCCCGAACGCCGGCATTCGCATCTTGTAGCCATCCCACCAGGCGTGCCCCTTTTCCGTTCCGATGTAGACCCGAAATGAGGTGGCTGAAATCACGATGATTCCGAGAATCACCCACCACCACTTCGACATGAAATCGGTGAACATGATGAGCAGTTCGGTGATCATGGGAAGGTCCTGACCCGTTTTCTCCATCATGTCGCTGAGCGAAGGCATCAGGACCGTGGAAAAGACAAAAAGCAGGATCACGCAGGCCAGCAACACAGTCAGCGGATAAATCATCGCCCCGGCCGTGCGGCGCTGCAGGTTAAAGAGCTGTTTCAAGTTCACCACGAGACGTCGCAGGATCTCCGGCAGCGATCCGCTCGCCTCACCCGCGGCCACGAGACTGCGATAGAGCTCATCAAAAGAGGGAGAGGATTTTGCAAGCGCTTTGGAAAACCTGGCCCCTTCGCGAATCTCGTCCCGGAGAACGCCCGCCACCGCTCGAATGGAGGCGTTGGTCTGGCGTTCGTGCAGAATCTTGAGGGCTCGCTCCAGCTGCATCCCGGCGTCGAGCAGATCGGCCAATTCTTCGGTAAAGAGCACCAGTTCCGGGCGCTTCAGCTTGGTAGGCCCATGTTTCTCCTCACTGCCGCCGATGGCGAAGCTTCGCTTTTTCTTTTCTGCCTTTCCGGCGGCCTCGGCATTGACTCGAATCGGAGTGAGCGTCTTTGACTCCAGCTCGCGATACACATCCGACTTATTGCGCACGACGATGCTGCCGGAAACCTGCTTTCCGGCGGTGTCGATGGCAGTGTAGGAAAAGGACGGCATCGATGGAATCAAACCTCAAACACCGCGAAATGTCAGCCGTTTCCTGTCTTTTTCACCGAAAATGCGGTCCCGAAAAGCGCCACATTTCGAAGGTGGAAAGCGTATTCACAAAAGCCTGAGCACCACTAGGTCCCGCAGAATGTTGCCTGAACCACTTCAGAGGGTTCCGGAGCCAGCTCGTATTCGACAGATTCCGGCTGTTCCGAGAACGGATTCTGCAGCACGGCATTGAGGCGCCGAAAGGGCTCATAATCGCCTTCGTAGCCGGCAGCAATGACTTCCTCCACCCGGTGGTTCCGGGGAATAAAGACCGGATTGGTCCGCCTCATCAAAGCGACTGCATTGGCTCTCTCATCTTCAGGAATTCGCTCTCGCCAGCTCTTCATCCAGGAACGAATGGCTTCAGAAGCGGAAAAGAGCCTCTCCACCAATTCATCGTCACCACTCTCCAGCGCACCGCTGAGATGTCGGAAGACGAGCGTGAAATCAGCTCGACCGGCTGCCATCGCCGACAGCAACTGTTGAACCAGTTCCCAGTCGTTTTCGGAATTGCTTTCAATTCCTATCTTCTCCGAATACCTAGCCCTGAGCGCTTCGCCGTGAATTTCGGGATATCGATCGAGGGCGCCCTCCGCCAATTCGATGGCCTTCTCCTGGTCATCATCAATCAGCGGGATCAAAGTCTCCGCGAGACGGACCAGGTTCCAGTGCCCGATTGGTCCCTGCTGGGCGTACGCGTAGCGTCCGTTCTGGTCGATCGAACTGAACACTTTTGTAGGGTGATAGACATCCATGAAAGCGCAGGGACCATAGTCGATCGTTTCACCTGAGATACTCATATTGTCAGTGTTCATGACGCCATGAATGAATCCCAGCTGCATCCAATGAGCGATGAGCTTGGCCTGCTTTTCAATCACGCCTTCAAGCAGAGCGAGATATGGATTGTCTGCCTCCCCGGCCTCAGGATAGTGGCGGCCAATCGCGTAGTTCGCCAGGACCCTGACATTTCTCCAGTCTTCCCGGGCGGCAAAAAATTGAAAGGTTCCAATTCGGATATGGGACTGGGCCACACGTGTAAAGACTCCTCCCGGGAGCATGCTTTCTCTCGCGACCTTGTCTCCCGTAGCGACCGCAGCAAGCGCCCGGGTCGTCGGCACGCCCAGCGCAGCCATCGCTTCCGAAAGAACATACTCGCGGATGACAGGCCCCAGCGCAGAAAGTCCGTCACCCCGCCGCGAGAACGGGGTCGGGCCGGAACCTTTCAGTTGGATGTCACGGCGGACTCCGTCCTGACCAATCACTTCTCCAAGCAACAGAGCCCGCCCGTCACCCAGCTGCGGTGAGAACCCGCCGAACTGGTGACCGGCATAAGCCAATGCGATCGGGTCTGCCCCATCCGGAATCCGGTTACCCGAGAAATACTCCAGCCCTTCCGGGGAATCGAGGCCATCCACGTCCAACCCCAGCTTGCCAGCCAGATCCCGATTGAACTGAATCATGACAGGAGCGCTGGCCGTGCTCGGATCCACCCACTGATAAAAACGGTCCGGCAGTTTCGCGTAGGTGTTGTCGAAGGGAATGAGGGTCATTGGAATCGGGCTTTAATCGGGAACAAAATTCAGATCCGACGTCATCGTTGAATAGGCCCCGGGGAAACTCCCCAGTTCACTCGTCCGGAAATGCCCCCAGATCAATCCAACACTTTTCTACCACTGGCTGAAATCGGGAGCCGACTCCACCGGCACAAAATCGATGAAGCCCTTGATGTGATTCACCCGGAGAAGTTGCACACTGACCGTTCGCCCGGCCGCCAGGGTCGGCGCGTTGCAGCGACTCTTGAACTGCTTGTGGATGCGGTCGAAAAAATACTCATCGCGGGGCGAGAGATCTTCCTTCCGGATCAGCCCCTTGATCATGAGATCATTCAATTCGACGAAGGCACCGATAGGACGCACCTCCAACACGGTGGCATCAAACGCCGCATCGGGATCTTCGCGACAGGTGCGCTCGAGGTATTCGATCATCTTGAGACGCTGAGTCTCCATTTCCGCTTCGGCGGCGACGCGTTCGGTCCTGGAGATGCGGTAGGAGATGTCTCCCATTTCCGCCGCTGTCGGCGTGCGCCCCGGCACATCAGGTGCCGTGGCTTCTCCACGTTTCGACAGAATCCGCCGCAACACCCGGTGAACCACGAGATCGGCATATCGTCGTATCGGGCTGGTGAAGTGAGTGTAGTTCGTCTTGGCCAACCCGTAATGCCCCATTGGTTCAGCGCGATAGTCAGCCCGTCGCAGACTTCTCAACAATGCCACCTTGATGCTGTGTTCTTCGACATTGCCCTTGATGCTCTGAAGAAGTTTCTGAAGTTCCGGACGATGAGTCACATCCCCTACCCGATGCCCAAAGCTGCGGGCGAGATCAGCGAACTCTTCCAACTTGCCCGGGGCGGGATCTTCGTGAACCCGATAAATTGAGGGAGCCGGAGCATTCTTCGTTTCGTAGGCCACCGCCTCGTTAGCGGCGAGCATGAATTCCTCGATCAACTGGTGACTCTCATCGTAAACGCTGCGCTTCACCCCGATGGCACGGCCCTCTTCGTCCAACACCACCCTGACCTCGGCGAAGTCGAGATCGAGGGCTCCGTTTTGATATCTTCTCTCGCGAAGCAGTGATCCCAGTTCCCAGGCCCGCTTGAGATGAATGGTCAGTTGTTTCTGCTTCTGATCCTCAATCGCCTCGACCTCCTCATCAGTTAGCATCATCTGCTCGTAGGCCTGCTCATAGGTGTAGCGATGGTGACTCCGGATTACGGCGGAAACAAAGCGGGCTTTTGTCATTTTGCCGCGCGAGTCGAAATCTATGACCGCGGCATGAGTGAGTCGCTCAACATGGGGCTTGAGACTGCAGACCCCGTTACTCAATTTCTCCGGCAGCATCGGGATAACACGATCGGCCAGGTAGACACTATTCCCGCGCTTCCGCGCTTCCTTGTCCAATGCCGAGTCGGGTTTCACATAGTGCGACACGTCAGCAATATGAACGGCCAATTCCCAGCCACCGTCAGGTTTCTCCGTCACGCAGATGGCATCGTCAAAATCTTTGGCATCTTCCGGGTCGATCGTGAACACCTCGCGCTCACGCCAGTCCTCTCGTCGCACAATCTCCTCCTCAGGCACGACCTCGTCGATCAAGTCGGCTTCGGCGAGGACGGTCTCAGGAAATTCGAGCGGCAATCCATATCGGTGAATGACTTTAAGAATATCGACTCCAGGCGCATCCTCGCGACCTAACACCTTCACCATTTCTGCCATGGGAGGCTGGTGCACATCACTCCATTCGGTAAACGAAGCCACGACGATGTCACCCGGTTTTGCCTCGGGCAAAATACTCATGAGCCGGAACGAGGCCGGCAGGCGACCGTCTTCCGGGGCTACGGTGGCGCGGGCTCCCTTGCCATGGAAAATGCCTACAATGGGCCGCCCACTGCGTTCCACGACTTCCACCACCCGGGCCTGAAGATACTCCGTGTCGTCATGCATCCGGGCACGATGCTTCGGCGAATGCTTGTGCCACTTCGGCGGCGCGCCCCGCTGAATCTTCACATCGACCGTATCTCCGTCGAGAGCCGTTGAAGTGAAGCGACCGGGAACGAATACACGCGGCCGTTCCATGTCCCGGAAGATGCGGCTGCTCGCTGGATCCTCGGGCACAAAAAACGCGCTGCGTCGCTTGCGGTCGTTTGACATCTGGAGGTAGCCGCGAATCAATTCTCCGTCACTCTTCCGGTCAGGAACCCGATAGCGGGCCTTCTTGCCACGCATCAACTCCCCCTTGGCTTCCAGTTCAACCAGGGCCGCCCGAAATTCAGCCCGCTCGTCAGATGGCACGCCGAGATCCCGGGACATTTCGGATTTGTTCATCGGCTGATAGTCCGGCTCCTTCACCCGGGCCCGGATTGCCTCGATAAAATTCTTCTTCAAACCGTGGTCAAAAAATCTACCAATTTGGCTGGACGCGCCGATTGGCCATGTGTTTACATTGTATTGTCAATAATTGAAGCGCGAATTCAGAAAAAAGAACTCGTCACCACGGTATCAACCCGCTAAACATGCCCCCAAACATGAGAAAATCACTCGGAAAACCAAATCGGAAACGTTATGCGGGCTTCACGCTGCTGGAGTTGCTTGTCGTGATCGCCATCATCGGAATTCTCGCTGGCCTGATGTATCCGGCCGCTACCGGCGTGATGCGCAGAGCCGAATCTACCCGTGCCTCCAATACCGCCTACAACCTGAAGGCAGCTATTTCCTCCTACTTCACCGAATATCGCAAGTATCCCGTCGAAGGAGATCGCGAAGAAACCGCGGAACTGCGTTCCGACAATGAACTCATGGATGTTCTTCTTGGATCTGACAGCGAAGCTGAAGAGGGTGGATTGAACCCCCGACGCATTGCTTTCTACTCGGGTAAGCAGGGTAAGCGGGGAGAAGGTGGCAAGTACAAGAGCGGTATCAGCATGAGTGACGACGGCGGCGGTGAGCTATGGGATCCGTGGTTCGATTACTACTACCTGCGTCTCGACCTCGACTACAACAACCGCGTCGAGAAGCCCGAATGGGACAACAAAACCGAATCTCAGTATATCCCGGAATCCATCCTGATCTGGAGCTCCGGCAAATCAGGGGACGAAGAAGACACCTCCGACAACATCACGACCTGGTAAGGCTTTCCCCTGAACAAAACCACTCAATGCAGAGCACGTCCCCACCGGACGTGCTTTTGTTTTTCAGACATTAAGCTATCCTACTCAACGATAAAGAAGGGATTGAGCAGGTTCTCCTTATTGTAAACCAGATCACAGCCGGTTTCGTGATTGATCACACGTCGTCCAGACTCCAGCGCAACAGCGTGGGCAGCCCCGGTATCCCACTCCATGGTCGGTCCGAGGCGCGGATAAACATCGGCACCGCCCTCCGCAACGAGGCAGAGTTTCAACGAACTGCCGGCTGAAAGGAATTCCACCTCTTTGCCCTCCGCCTTGAGCGCATCCACAAATGCCTGGACCTCATCGGTCAGATGGGAGCGGCTCGCCACCACAGTGACAGAGTCCTTCGCGGAGTAGTGCTCGCCTCCTTCAAGTTTGAAGACTTTACCCCCTCCCGTTATCTTCCAGGCTCCCTGCCCCTCCTGAGCCCAGTAGAGATGATCCCCCACCGGCTGGTAGACGACGCCGAGAATTGGCATCTGACCTTTTACCAAAGCAATATTTACCGTGAACTCTCCATTACGCTTGATGAATTCCTTAGTCCCGTCGAGCGGATCGACGAGCCAGAAATAATCCCAGTGCTTTCGCTCGGAATACTCAACCGCCCTAGTCTCCTCTGAGATCACCGGAATATCCGGATAGAGGCGGTTCAGAGCTTCAATAATCACATTATTGGAACGCTGGTCAGCTTCCGTCAGCGGTGATGTATCCTCTTTGACATCAACAGAAAACTCGGTGCCATAAACGGCCAGGACTTCGTTGCCAGCACGTTTCGCGATATCCTTAACGTCTTCGATCTTAACGGTCTCGATCATGGGGGCCAAACCAAGCGTTTGTCGGCAGGAAATCAACCGCCGATCTGCTATAAGCCCCTCAACTGGTCGGTGGTCCACTTCACAGCCTGCTCGGCATCCGTGTCATCAGGATTGGCCTGAACGTAGGATTCCCATTCCGCCTTGGCTAATTCGAGATGTTGTTTTGCCTCGGCCTTCTGGCCGGCTTTGAGACAGGCAAATCCGGCTAGGCCGCGGGCCCGGGCCAGAGCCCTGCGGTATAAGGCAACTGAGTTGTCGCGTTCGGAAATTTTCTCAAGAACATTGATCGCCTCGCCAAGAGGCTGCCGGGACTCATCAAACTGCCCCCCGTCCCCCAGCAACTCCGCCAGGTGCGCCAGTCTCAATGAGTAGGAATAGAGCACATCGGGAGGCGTTTTAAGCCCGTTCTCACGGACGATCGGTTGCAGGATCGAAATGGCTTCCTGTTCAAATTCGATCGCGTTGGAGAGGCGTCCCCCATCCCGCTGATCGCGAGCCAGCACACCATAGACATCGGCCAGGGTCTTCTGGTAAGACGGCTCGAAAGGATTGTGCACCACCACCCGGCCAAGAATGTCGACAGCTCCTTTCAGTTTGTCCATGTCCCGCGAGAGAAGACCAACCCGGGCGAGGCTGTTGCCAAGACCCAACTGATACTCGTCCACGGCCGCATTGAGCTTCACCGCCTGAGCATAGAGATCAGCGGATTGTTGATAGGCTTCTGTGGCCAGTTCTGTCTCGCCTTTAGCTTCCATGATCCGCCCGGCGAGTGAAAACGAATAGGCCAGAGCCCCAATGACACGATCGTTTTCGGGGTCCAATTCCTGGAACTTCAACAACTGAACCCCGACCGACCGCGTCGCGTCCAGGGCAGCATCGCGGCGTCCGATGGCAAATTCGCACTCGACGACGGAAAGCGAGTTTTCATGAATACTGACCCCGGCCTCGTTCGATAAATTAGAATCCATCGACCTTGCCTCCGTCCAATAACTGGAAGATTCCGAGAAATAATGGCGGGCGATTGCATACTTTCCTTCCTTATAGGAAAGCTGGCCAAGAGCCCGCTTCGCGACCGCGAGGTTTTTCATAAACTGCACGCTCCCGGTTCGACTGTCTTCAAGCAGGGCGACGTATCGCCTCTCCGCTTCGCCAAAGACTGCCAATGCCTTCCCAAACTCACCCATCTCGCGATAAATGCGACCAAGGTAGAAGAAAGCGTTAGCAGTCGAGATAATGAAATCCGGAGCATCTCCGTAGACTTCGATCAGGTTCTCATAATGTTCCCGCCCTGAGATGAGGGCTTCGGCACGCTTCTCACGAAAACCGGGAACGTCAGTATCGCGGTTGTCCAAGACGATTCGGAAGAACTCATCTCCATTTTCCTGCGTTTGACGGACAATCTGCCTGGCTAGCTTTGCTTCACCGAGAAGTCGGCTACGGCTGTTTTCCACTTCATTGAGTTCAGACTGCAAGTGCTTTGAGTTTTCGCGGTTTTGGGCCAACTCCATCAGGTAGGCCTCAGCCTGTTCATCGACGCTGGCCTGAAGCTCAGAGGTCTTGATCGTTGCCTCTGCTTGAACCGACTTCAGTTCCTGATAGTTTTTGACCGCCAAAATACTCAACGGGATAACGCACAGTATTGCAACAACCGCCGTGATCTGCCAAATCAACGCTGGACGATCGCGAACCACTCCCCCCACGATATCGGGAGGTCTCTTGACGCCTTCCCCGTCGCGATCCGGGAGTTGGCCTCCAATCACTCCGCTCTCCGGCAATTCTTCTCTAGAGTCATCAAGAGCGGTGGATTCTTCGACCGATTTAGCCCTGGATTCTTCCTTCGCTGCCTTATCTTCAACAACGGACTCGAGCGCTGGCACAGTCAATGCTGCCTTCTCAGGAGGTGCAATGAAAGCCGGTTCAGCTGGGGTCGGCTCGGATGCCAGTGCCACCGGCTTCGAAGCGGCGTCCTTATCCGCTTTGTCGCCGATTCGGCAAATGGCTTCGTTGACCTCAACCATGGAATCGGGCCGATCCTCAACATCAAACTCGAGGCAGGACTCAATAATCGAACGCAAAGCGATGCCGCGTTCGTCAGAAGCCTCTTCCGGCCACTCAACTGGCTTCTCTTTTTCGAGCTGATTCAGAAAATGTTCCGAAACAGGGGTCAGCTCGCCATAGGAAATTGCCGCTGCCGCATTGAAAGCTTTCTGGTGCTTGGCGCACTGTTGCTGCAGGCGCTCCAGACGCGGAAGGTGCCCGGTCAGGATCTGGAAGGCAATGACGCCAAAAGCGTAGACATCCCACTTGAATCCGAGTCCATTTGAGAGGTCTCTGTTAGCCAGTTGTTCCGGGCTGACATAAAACATGAGATCACCCGCTTCGAGATACTGCAGCCCCCCCACCAAGGCCTGCCCAAAGTCTCCAATGAGGACATCTTGAAACCCTCCCGAGTCCCCGGTCACGAAAATGCTCGCGGGTCGAAGGCCTCCGTGAAACACACCTTCGTAGTGAGAGTTGGAAAGGCTCCCGGCAAGATCACGAACCACTTCAACGGCCTGATCGCCCTGAAAGAAACGCCGCAGTCGCTTCACCGAAGTGACCTGCCAGCGCTTATCCTTGCTCTTCCATCCGAAAAACGGAGTCGCAACTGCCGTCAGTGAATCTGGTCCTTCGATCCCATAATCGAATACCTGCACAGTTCCCTCGATCGCAAACTCTCGATCGTTGAATGTCTTGAGGTAGCGTCTCAGAAACGACTCATCAGTCGCCTGGGATTTGAGAACTTTCACCACCCGGCGCTCGCCGCTTTCATGCGACGCCACAAAAGACCAGCCGTAGGGATCCTCCCCAAGGAGATCTTCATACTGATACCCAGGTAATTCCGGCAGCCGCATCTTCGCCCTTTAAACGGATTCCAGCACCAATCCTTATGAGAAATTTGCCCTGACGATTCTCTCCCACTCGTCATCGATCCCGGCAGCTGTAATCGTAGGCTCCCCGGCTCGATGAAACCAATAGGCTGAATTGCCAAAATCACCCTCGATAGCGTGAAGCAATCCGTGAATCCATGAGCCCATCTTGGAGGGAATATCCTGGGCAATATCGTGGGCGGCATCCCACTGTCCCGTCTTGGTCAACCAAAGCGCCCTCAGCTCCGGACTGATGTCTTTCGGGGCTGAATCGTCGCTATTTACCGAGTCGAGAAAGTCTTCCAACGTCATTCGCTGATATTTTAAGTCTCCTTGATAGCGTCGGCAAGACGGGTTTTGTGAGACTTTCTCAGCAAATTCACCCTCAGGCGTGATTCCTCGCCCGCTTCGAAACATCCCCGGGAATCGGCACCGCAGAAATCAGCCTTTGTGTGTAGTCAGTTTGAGGATTTCTGATCAACTCAATCGTCTCTCCAGCCTCCTCTACTTTACCCTGACGCATCACCACAGTACGGTCGCAAATCCGCTTCACGACGCTCAAATCGTGGGAAATAAACAGGTAGGAAAGGCCAAACTTCTCACGAAGTTCCATCAGCAAATCAATGACCTGCGCCTGAATTGTAACATCGAGAGCAGAAACCGCTTCATCACAAACGACGAACTTCGGTTTCATTGCCACAGCGCGCGCAACGCAAATACGTTGGCGTTGCCCGCCGGAAAACTCGTGGGGATAACGATTGATTACGTCCGCCGGCAAACCCACTTCCTCCAGCCAGTGCGCAGCCACATCAGGGGCATCTCCTTCGAGCAGTCCATGCTCAATAAGCCCTTCCGTCAAAATCTCCTGCACTGTCAATCGTGGATTCAGTGATGAAAACGGATCCTGGAAAATCATCTGGAGATCCTTCCGCATGTGACGCATGCCGTGATAGCCGCGCCCGCGAATCTCTTCACCTTCAAAACGGATTGAACCGGAACGAGTCTCTTCCAGTCCGAGAATCGATCTCCCCAGAGTGGTCTTTCCGCTACCCGATTCCCCGACCAATCCAAGGCACTCACCGGGAAAAACATCGATGCTAACATCCTCAACGGCCTTGACCCAGTCCACGGTCCTGGCAAACACACCTCGCTTCACCGGAAACCAGGTCCTTAAACTCTTCACTTCAATGAGGGGCTGATCATTATCAGGATCGAAAGAAGACTTCAGAGGTTCATCCGTCAATCTGGGCACCGCACTGAGCAGTTCACACGTGTAAGGCTCCTTCGGAGATTTGAAGATAGTCTCCGCCTCGCCCCGCTCTACGATTTCGCCGTCCTTCATCACGAGAACACGATCGGCGAGTTCCCAGATGACCCCCATGTCGTGGGTAATAAAGAGAATCGAAGTGTCATCCGCCTTCATTTCGAGGATCAAGTCGAAAATCTGCGCCTGCAGAGTCACATCAAGCGCCGTAGTGGGCTCGTCGGCAATGATCAGCTTCGGTTTGAGGATTAGCGCCATCGCAATCATGACGCGCTGACGCATCCCACCGGAAAACTGGAACGGGAACGCTTTGGCCCGCTCTTCCGGATCCGGAATACCTACCCGAGCAAGCCATTCAACAGCGCGGTCCCAGGCATCCTTGCGTGAGACGTCAGGCTCATGCACCAAAACCGCCTCGGCGAGTTGCCTTCCGACAGGATGGAGAGGCGAAAGAGCCGTCATCGGCTCCTGAAAAATCACGCTGATGTCTTTCCCTCGAACTTTGCGCAATTCGTCGATGGGCAATTCAAGCAAGTTCTTTCCCCCAAAAATAATCTCCCCTCTCTCTATCTGCCCGGGAGGACAGGGAACCAGTCTGAGTGAGGACATCGCACCAACTGATTTTCCGCTTCCGGATTCTCCTACCAATCCAACGATTTCACCCGGCTGAATTTCAAAGGAAATTCCTTTGACCGCCTCGACCGTCTTCCCCTCCACATGGAAAGAAATCGCCAAATTTTTCACGTTGAGCAATGGATCAGGCATAGTTACTGAAGCTTCGATTCGGTTCGCGGATCAAAGGCAGCTCGAACGCCTTCACCAATAAAAATTCCCAGCAGGCTCACGATGAAGAGAGCAATCGCCGGATAGAAAATCAGCCACCAAGCATAGGGCTGGACCTGGCCCTGATCCAGAAGATTACCCCAACTTGGTGTTCCCGGCGGCAAACCGAAGCCCAGGTAGTCTAATGAGGTGAGGGTAAAAATGGCACCCACTAAGGCGAAGGGAAAAAAGGTGATCACAGGCACCAGCGCATTCGGAAGAATGTGCCTGAACATGATCTTCCATCGTCCGATTGCCATAACCCGGGCCGCCTCGACAAAAGGCTGTTTCCTCAAGCGCAGAAACTCGGCTCTCATGTAATAGGAAATCGCGATCCAACTGAAACCACAGTAGACAGCACCGAGAAGACCGAAACTCCTTCCATAGACCGAGCTGAGAAAGATCATGATAAAAAGAAAGGGCATGGCTTCCCAAATCTCGGTCAATCTCTGCCCGAACATATCGATCTTGCCGCCGAAGTAACCCTGCACTGCCCCGAGGAGAATCCCGATCAGGTAGGTGACGATGGTCAGGCTGATGCCAAATATCAACGCCGAGCGCGTCGCATACAAAATCCGCACACCCACGTCTCGCCCACTATTGTCGAGGCCCAACCAGTGCCCTTTAACGGGACGAAACGGGAATTCCACTGTTTCGCTTTCAAACTTCACACTGATTTTTCCGTCAGAACTGCTCACTGCAAGATCCTCCTGAGGCACAATCAACGCTTCTTTGGCTCTCGCCAGAACAGCCGCCCTCGCCTCATCTCCCAGTCCTTCCCATGCTGATGGAGCCTCTCCCTCCCATTCCATTTCCGGAGTAATTACCCCCTTTTCTTCTTCGCTGGCAACAGCACGACGCTCCATCGAAATGCGCACCAGCTTGGGAGCGCTGCTTCGGGGACGATGGGCCGAAAGAGAAAATACAATTCCCTGATCATTCGTCGCCAGAACTTCGGGTGTTTCCACATTTTCAAAACGCTTGGCAACTGCTGCGTTAATCGCCTCCGGAACCTCGACCGGCCCGGCAGCCAGCGGCACACGCCTCAACTCAAACTCAGAGGCTTTCCCGTAAAAGCCGGCTGCACCTCGGCTGCGCTGTATGCTCAATTGCGAATCCACCTCAACCGTGGCCAACTGATCAGCCGGTGAAAAGCTCAGTGTCAGGGTTGAATCAATTTCAATCTGGCTCGCTTCGAGAGACTCCTCCGGACCATTTCGAATGATTGGCCAGAACATCCAGTTGTCCGCATTCTCTTCGAAGAGAGGTCTCCTCTCCAACTGCTTGTAGCGCGGCCGGGTATTCACCCCGTTGCCCATGAAAGCGTCTTCGGGATAGAACTTAAACACGGGGAAAAACCACTGCCCGTTCGCTTTGGCAATAAGAGGCTTATCGTTGGCGATAAAGTTAGAAAGAAGGCTGATGATAAAGATGGCTAACAGAAAAGTCAGCGACCACTTGGCTCGCTTGATCTTACCGAATCGACGTAGTCGCCGTCTTGTGTTCGGATCGAGAATATGAAGCAGCCATTTCCTCATTTCTCACCTCCAAAGCTAATTCGAGGATCAACAAGCACGTAGCAGAAATCGGAAAGGATTCGACCGATCAACCCAAGGATGGAAGTGAGCGCCAGCACTCCCATGAAAACCATGTAGTCGCGGCCGACCACAGCATCGAGTGTCAGCAAACCGATCCCGCTAATTGAAAACACCCGTTCGATCAGCATCGAACCGGCAAACATAATCGTGAGGATACCGCTGATGCCTGTCACAATCGGTATCAGCGCGTTGCGCAACGCATGCCCCCAGACCGCGCGGCGCATCGAACCACCCTTGGCCAACACCGTCCTGACATAGTCCTGAGCAATCTGGTCGAGCAACGAGTTCTTCATCAGGATCGTGAGAACCGCAAAGTTGCCGATCACATAACAAAGCACCGGCAGAAACATATGCTCGACCTGGTCTTTTACTTTGCCCCACGAAGAAAGTTCGTCCCAGTTCTCAGCCCGGAATCCACCAATTGGCAAGATATCCCAGAAAGTGTCTGATGTTCCGCAAAAAAGGGTCTTCAGAACCATCCCGAAGGCAAACGCAGGAATGGCGTAAAGCACCAGAACCACCACCGAGGAGGCAACATCAAATCCACTGCCGTTCCTCAGAGCTTTGGCAATGCCGAGCGGAATACAGATCAGGTAGGTGAGAACAAATCCCGAAATCCCAAACGTGAGTGAAATCGGAAACCGTTCCTTGATCAGCTCCCAGACAGTTTTGTTGTTGTACTTGTACGAGTACGACTTCATGCCCATCGCATCTGGGACCAACCAGGTCCAGTAACGCTCGAGGAAAGGCTTGTCGAAACCAAACTCCTTCTCAATCGCTTTGCGCTGGTCTTCGGAGATACTGACGCCACCGGTAGCTCCACCACCCGCCTCGCCACCACCAAATCCGCGAATCGCCGCCAATTGCTGCTCCACCGGGCCGCCGGGAATAAACTGTGTCAGTCCAAAAACAAGAAACGTGATCCCCAGGAAGGTGGGAATCACGAGAAGCAGTCTTCGGATAAAGTAGCTGAGGCGTTCCATCTGGCAGGACCAGGAAGAGTCGATCTAGCTTACAACCTACTGCAGGGGAGTCGGCAGCAGCGACTGCGCCACACCGGGTTGGAAAACTTCGTCAAAAATCACTTCTCGCGGAGGCGGTGGCAACTCCGAACCACTTTCACGGGCAGCCTCCAAATCCTCCGCCAGGAATTCGTCATTCCACCAGTAGTCCACCGCTGCCCACTCTTCGTCGAACTTGCCGAGAACATGGTCAGGCATTCCGAACTTGTTCCAATAAAGCAGACGAGTGTGATCGAGGTGCCAGAGGAGCACATAAGGGGTTTCTTCAAAAAGAATCTGGTCAATCTCTCGAATGATATCATGACGAACCTCCACATCAAACTCTCCGCGGGCCTTCTCGATCAGCGCATCGACTCGGTCATTTTTAAAGCCTGTAATATTGTTGCTCGATTTCAGCTCTGCCGTACTGGAATGCCACATCGTTTCCGGGTCCTTGAAGGGTACTGCTCCCCAGGGGGCCCACGTAATTTCGAAATTGAATTCGTCCATGTCGCGGGCCCATCCAGCCCAGTCTTTCTGGTCGATCTTCAACTCAATGCCCACATCATTGAGGGCTTCCTCGAAAATCAGGAGAAACTTCACGGTGCTAGGATCACGAATCAGGAAAGTAATGACGAAAGGCTTCCCATCCTTTTCGAGCTTTCCGCTGTCCTTGTTCACTTCCCAGCCGGCTTCAGAAAGAAGGCCGCGGGCTTTTTCGACATCAAAAGGAATCAGCTCATTGGGATTCTGGTGGTCACCGCCCCACAGATCCTCCCAGTAGGAGCGGGACAATGGGTATTGATTGAACATAATTGTTTCATTCATTCGCTCACGGTCCATGAGGTAAGCGAGAGCCTGGCGCACTTTCTTATCATCATAAGGTGCCCGGCGCATGTTCATCGCCATTCCCTGAAATCCCACTGGCTGACGATTGAAAACGGACTGTTTGACGATCCAGTTCTTCTTGAATCGCTCGGACTCAGTCTCCTTGATCCAACGACTCGAAGTATAAACCGCAAAGAGGTCAAACTCCCCTTTCTTGAACGCTTCGAAAGCGATGTCCCTCTGAGTATAGAACCGGTATTCAATGGTATCAAAATTCAACTGCCCTTCACCTACGGCATCCTCGGCACGCCAGTAGTCACCACGTTTTTCAAGGCGCGCAAAATGCTGCTCTTTTACCTCTCCGAGGCTGTAGGGCCCGGAAACAATCGGGAACTCAAAGTTCACCTTATTGAAGTCCTGACTTTCCCACCAATGCTTCGGCATGATGTAAAACATTGAGCAGGCCAGTTGGTTCTTCCAGTGAACTTCATCGGCAGTGATACGAACGGTTTTTTCATCCAGCGCTTCGATCTCGATCAAACGCTTCATCGAAGCCTGAAGCGGCCCCGTAAGATGCTCGGGATTTTTGACCGCATTGAAGCTCCAGGCGACGTCCTCGGCGGTGATCGGCTCCCCATCACTCCAGTTAGCGCGAGGATCGATATGAAATGTGAATTGCTTCTTGTCTTCGGAAACTTCCCATCGATCAGCAATCCCAGGCCCAAACGTGAGAGTCACATCGTCAATGGTGAGCAATTGCTCGAACATGAGACGGAAAATCTCGCGGGAAAAAACGTTGTTTTCGATCTGGTAATTAAAACTTTTCGGAAACTGCGAGGCATACATCGAGATCTTTCCACCCGGTTCCGCAAACTCTGAAGCAAGCGGAGATGGAACATCCTGCCATTCGGCGCCGGGGAATTCTTCAGCATGGGATAAAGATAGAAACAGAGCTGCGGGAAGAACGGGGTAGAGAAATTTCTGAATCATCATTTCGGGTGTTTACGACCTCTGTGTCTTTTTGAATAAAGACAGATAACGAAATCGGTCAATTCAACGGTGAAATCAACGGCGGAAACTCGTCTTTCAAACGGAAACATTCTTTCGCGCCCGTGACGCTTTCGCCGACGTCCTATGATCCAGTTTTGACAGTCGATCCCTGCCTCCAGCCGGTGTCATCGGACCGAATCAGTAGGTTTCCAACGTTGACGGATCTGGCTCTTCTGGCCATTTTTTCCGAAATGAACGAAACATTGATCGAAAAGCTGAACTGGCGCTATGCCACCAAAGTCTTTAATCCGGAAAAGAGGATCCCCGAAGCCGACTGGAAAACTCTTGAAGAAGCGCTCATTTTGACCCCTTCTTCGTACGGACTTCAGCCTTGGAGATTTATCGTCATTCAGGATCAAGAACTCAAATCTTCTCTGGTTCCCGCCTCATACAAGCAGCAACAGGTAGCGGACTGTTCCCACCTGCTTGTATTTGCAGTTCGTACTGAAATGACCGAAGGCGACGTCGACAAGCTGATCGCAGCAACCGCCACTGCCCGCGGCGTTGAGGTGGAATCGCTCGCCTTCTACAAAAATATGATGATCGGCGACATCGTCGAAGGACCACGCTCTGAAGACTGTATTGGCTGGGCCAAGCTCCAAAGCTATATCGCACTGGGGAACTTCATGACCTCAGCTGCCCTGCTAGGGATCGACTGCTGCCCCATGGAAGGATTCGTTCCGGCGATGTATGACGAAGCCCTCGGTCTTGCTGAGAAGGGACTTACGACTGCCGTTGTCTGCCCGGCGGGCTATCGTGCCAAGGATGACAAGTATGCGTCCTCACCGAAGGTTCGCTATTCGGCCGACGAGCTGATCGATCACATTGGGTGATAATCCCTAAAGATGCGCGCGCAGCATCTTCAGACTTCGTTCAGCTCCTGACAAAACATCCTCGTTACCTTCAAACTCGACAGAGAGATATCCACGGAAGTTTGCCTGCTTGAGAATGGCGGCAACTCTGCTGTAGTCGAGGTCAAGGGTGTACCAGGTGCCTCCCCCGTAGTAAGTCTTCGCCTGGACGAGGACGCAGTGCGGAGCCAGCGCTTCCATTTGCTCGTATTTCTGCTCGAGGAAATTGCCCGTATCCAGCGTGGCCTTCAGCCACGGAGAGTTTACAGCCTCAATCACACGAATCACCCCGGCAGCTGTCCTCCCGAGGCCCCAGTGATTCTCTAATCCCATCACGACTCCTCGTTTTTCCGCCTCCCCTGCCAGTTTTCCATAGGCGTCAATAACCCACTGGAATCCGGTTTCATTATCATAGCCTTCAAGCGGAGGCTCGATCCCCTTGGCAGCCATCAGGTCGTCGAAGGACTTTGATGTCCCCCACGTACCGGTATTAACTCTCATCGTCGGGATACCCAACTGATAAGCCTGCTCCAGGCAGTCCGTCGTATGGTCGATATTCTTTTCTCGTTTGGCTTTGTCAGGAGAAAGAAATCCCTGGTGGGTTGAATAACCCATCAAGTCGAGGCCGAGACTGAAAGCGTGCGACTTGATGGCGTTTAACGTAGACGGGGAGACATCCACCAGTTGTCGTTGCAGGATCTCAAGCCCGTCAAATCCGATCCTCGCAGCATGCTCCAGGCAAACCGCGAGCGGCCGATACTCCGCATTCCGAAATCTCCAGAATGAATAGCTGGAGACACCAATCCGGCTCCGGCCCGCGCCTCCTCTTTCCGGCTCAGAATCCTGACCGATCGCGGGAGCGATCGCAGCACATGACAGTCCGGCGGTTTGAGAAAGAAAGCGGCGTCGGTTCATCGCCTCCATGATAAAGAGCCGATGAAGCGGGGACAAGCTGCAAAGCTGTCCCAGCCGCGCAGCGGAAAACTACTTCTTCTCTCTGTCAGCGAGCTCCTGTTCGCGCACAGAAAGAAATTCGTTAGAAATCGTGATCGCCTCGGCTTTGTCGTCGCTATCGTAAGCCCAGAAGTCCTGCAGAATGCTCTCGAGATCAGGAAAGTCCTCACCGGTATCACCTATCCTGCTGCGGAGCGCGGCAAGCCGCTCTTTAAGATCGGCCACCGTGTCAACGTAGGCGGGATCATCGTAAACATTCACGTTCTCAGAAGGATCTTTCGTAAGGTCGTAGAGCTCCCACGCCGGTGGGGTTCGGTAGCTGCCGTCGTATTTCGCGCCGTAATAGAAGATCAATTTGTGTTTCTTGGTCCGAATACCGACATGCCCCGGATTGTCGTGGTGAGCCATGTGCATCCAGTAGCGATAGTAGGCTTCTTTCTTCCAATCTTCCGGCTCATTTCCGGTCTCACAGATTCCTTTAAAGCTCTCGCCCTGCATATACTCGGGAGTCTCGATCCCGGCAAAGGCAAGCATGGTCGGAGCGTAGTCCACATTCTCCACGATAGCGTCAGTGCGGCTGCCTGCCTTAATCGTCTTCGGATAGCGAATCAGAAAAGGCATACGCATCGACTCTTCATACATCCAGCGCTTGTCCTGATAATCGTGCTCCCCGAGCATGAAGCCCTGGTCGCCGGTGTAGATTATTACGGTGTTGTCCATTTCGCCGATCTCTTCCAGATAGGCGAAAAGCTTGGCAAGATTGTCGTCGATACCTTTGACGCAACGAAGGTAGGTCTTCAGATAGGCATTGTAGGACATCCGCTTGATCTCTTCCTCAGTGTAATCGGCAGGGACGTAGTTTTGCGGAAAGTCCTTCGGAAATCGCGGCGGAAGATCGACGGCATAGGAACGTCTTGGATTACGATTTCCGATCGAAGTGCCAATATGAGGCACCAATTCATCTTTATAGCCGCGTGTCGCGATAGAGCCGAACTTCGGCTGATTACCAAGCCAGAGATTATCGGGCTCCGGGATGTCCACGTCGGCAAGATACTCGTCATAACGGGCAGCGTGCTCAAAGTAGTCATGAGGCGCCTTATAGTGATGCATCAGGAAAAACGGCTTGTCTCCATCGCGACCGTCCTTGAGCCAGTCCATTGTGATCTCAGTAATGGCATCAGAGGAGTGGTAGCCGTCATAAGTAATCACATCCTTGGGCCACCCCTTCTCTCCACGTACCCGGAACTCCGGATTATGGTATTTCCCCTGCCCCGGAAGGACGGTGTAAAAATCAAAAGCACCCGGTTCTTCTTTCAGATGCCACTTACCAACCATAGCAGTCTGGTAACCGGCCTTCTTCATTTCGATCGCGAGATACTGGCGTTCTGATTCGATCTTTCCGCCAAGGTCATAGGCCCCATTCGTGTGAGGATACTGGCCGGTAATGACACAGGCCCGGCTGGGAGCACAGATCGAGTTAGTGCAGAAAGCATTTTCAAAAAGCATTCCTTCCTTGGCGAGACGATCAAGCGTCGGAGTGGGATCAAGCGCTGCAAGACGACTGCCATAAGCTCCGATGGCGTGGGCGGCGTGATCGTCTGACATGATGAAGAGAATATTAGGACGCTTCTCTTCAGCGCTGACCAGGGAGGTGATCAGGAATCCGATAAGGAAGAGGGAAATTTTTTTCATGATTCGAAATGTTCTCCAGACTGCGCGAAGATTTCCTCTTCGTCTTGTGACAAGCCGACATTATTTGGTATTTTTCAGCCAAATGTCTGATTTATTCAATAATGCACCGGAACTGCTGAGGCATCCCGTTTGTCTCGCAATGACGCGTATATTTGAGCATCTCCCCGAGGCTTACTTTTTTGTCAAGGATGCCGACAGCCGTTTCCTCCACGGGAATCGCGCCCTGCTCAATCGACTCGGTCTGAAGCAGGTGTCCGAATTTGCCGGAACGACCGACTTCGACCGCTACCCGGACCCGGTCGCAGAGCAGTTGGTCGCCGGTGACCGGGCTATTATGATCAACAAAGAACCCATGATTGATCACCCCGAGGTGCTCTACGACCACAACGGCAAGCTAGAGTGGCACGCCAGCTCAAAGTATCCCATTCTCGACGAAAACAGCTCCCCGCTTGGCGTCGTTGGCATCACTCGTCCTTTCGCTTCGTGGGAGTCCCCGCGCACCGCCCATCACGCGGCCGGCCGAGCCATTGAATTTATCAGCGACAATCCAACTATCCCGTTGCGGGTGGCTGAGCTGGCACGTGAGTTCGGTATATCTGAGCGCCAACTGCATCGACAGTTTATCGACTACGTAAAAATTAGCCCTCGGGACTTTATCCTTCGCACTCGCATCAACGCCGCAGCTGTCGAGTTACGAAAAGGAAGCGAACCGATTGCTTCACTTGCAGAAAAATACCGATTCTGCGATCAAAGTGCTTTCACCCGCCAGTTTCGGAGAATCCTGGGAACAACTCCGGCACGCTATCGCGAGTGCCCTCGAACCGGCCCGCCTGCCTCATGAATAAATCAACCATCGTCGAATCTCTCCGCCAGCAGCTACAGGCCCAGTATGAACGCGCCATCAAAGCACTTGAGGGTGCCCATGAAGCTGCCACTGGCGAAGACACCAAAGCGGAGAGCAAATACGACACGCGCGGTCTCGAAGCCTCCTACCTTGCCGCAGGGCAGGCGGAACAAGCCGACAAATTGCAGGCAGCCATCGCCTCGCTCGACACCTTTGAATTTCCAAACCTTAATCTGGACGATCCTATCACCCCCGGGGCCCTCGTCGAAGCCGACCTCGACGGCAAGTCCGTCTTCTACCTGCTCGCTCCCGCCGGCGGCGGTCTAACTTGCGAAACGGAGGGCGGGAATACCGTGACTGTGCTCGGCCCGGCTGCGCCGCTGAAAGAGCATCTCCTCGGAAAAACCACCGGAGATATTCTCGAAGATCCTCCGTTGATGATTCTGGAGGTAATGTGATGGTCAGTTCAACCCAAGGTCATCCGGCTCATCAGCAATAAGCTTATGCCACGGGCTGAGGTCGCGAAGTAGCAACTTCCAGAGACCATCCACTTTGGAGAGGTCGATTACCTCCGGCTCAGGTTTATGGGTGATCCAAGAGTTACTCTCCATTTCGTCCTCAAGCTGCCCTTCGGACCACCCCGAGTAGCCAACGAAAGCACGGATGTGAAACCCTTCCATCTGGTGCATCACCGCTTCTGCAGCCGATAGGTGAGTGTTAAATTGAAGCTCCTCGCCCGCCTCTGACCACCCGAAGGCGGAAAAGGTAAGATGCTCACGATTGACGGGCCCTCCCAGAAAGACGGGAACTTTGGATAGCTTTTCATGGTGCGCGTCGGAGAGAATTTCCTCGGTGAGCAGTTCTCCCACCGTCCTGCCTAGTGGGCGGTTCAAAATATAGCCGAAAGCGCCCTCATCCATGCTGTGTTCGGTTAGAAGCAGAACACTCTGGAAAAAAGTTGGCTCCTTCAAACTCGGATCCGCAAGGATTAAACTACCCTTGTAGGATTCGTTCAGGTTGTCGGACACGGAATCGAATTCCGGGTCTTCAAATGAATCGAATTCTGAATCTTCTGACGCCATAGGGAGTAGCCGGTGTCGCTAACACAAAAAGACTTTCAAATAGATTTTCTCCGTTGGCAACTCCGAAGCACCGGTGTTCACTTCCAGCATGCACGATCTCGTAGAAAAACTCCGACGGGGCTCTGAACTCAGCGCAGGCGATA
Organism: Verrucomicrobiales bacterium; assembly: GCA_049594415.1. Classification (GTDB taxonomy): domain Bacteria; phylum Verrucomicrobiota; class Verrucomicrobiia; order Verrucomicrobiales; family DEV007; genus Arctic95D-9. The sequence continues at coordinate 110,106 of JBMYJM010000010.1, forward strand.
TTCGTCTCGCGACCGAATCTATTCTCGACGATTCCATCGAACACGAATCCAAAGCCGACTTTCTCGAAGCTCTCTCGGAAAAGGGTGAGACTGCTGCCGAAATTGCCGGCTTTGCCTCTGAATTCCTCACCCATGCCATCGAACCTGCGCTCGACCGCGACGCAATCAACAAACCGCTTATCGATGTCTGCGGCACCGGAGGAGACAAGCTGGACCTGTTTAATGTTTCCACGACGAGCGTCTTTATCCTGGCTGCCTGCGACGTTGCCGTTGTTAAGCATGGCAACCGTGGCATCACCTCCAAGAGCGGTGGCGCCGATGTGCTTGAAGCTCTCGGCATCCGCATCGACCTCCCGGCCGAAGACTTTGGGCGATGCGTCGCTGAAGTAGGAGCCGGTTTTCTTTTTGCCCCTCTCTACCACCCGGCCTTCAAGGCAGTCGTCCCCGTCCGTCAACTGCTGGCCAAGCGGGGAACACGCACCATCTTCAACCTCCTTGGCCCCCTTCTCAATCCGTCACGGCCAGACTACCAGCTAATTGGTGTTTTTGATCCAAACGTCGGAGCCATCTACGCCGAAATCCTTTCACGACTTGGAAGAAAAAATGCCTGGGCCGCTCATGGCAATGCTGGGAAGGCAGGCGGAATGGATGAGCTCTCGACCATCGGCGAAACCCAGATCTGGACGACTGCCAGAGAAGCTTCTACCATTGATCCCCTCGAACTCGGTCTGCCCGCGCCTGACCTCAGTGAGCTGCGGGGAGGCGAAGCTGGTGAAAATGCAGAAATCCTCAAAGGCATCCTCGACGGAAGCCTGACGGGCCCGAAGCGTGAGCTGGTGACTCTCAACAGTGCCGCCGGCCTCGTCATCTGCGGAAGAGCTTCCAACGTTCCTGAGGGACTCTCCTTGGCCAACGACGCGATCGACAGTGGACGGGCTCTCGAAGTTCTCCACCGGTGGCAGAACTTCAGCTAGTTCTGACAGGGCGCAAGTTTGACTGAAGCCCGGATTGATCCAAAGTAAACTGGCTGGGAATGTCGAAACGAGCTGTCATCTGGATCATAGCGAGCCTGTCTTTGACCGGCCTGGTTCTGGTCAACTTCGAGCGTATCCTTCCACTAATCTCTTTCCGAAATCCGGTCTTCACTGAGGTTATCCCTTCCAAACGCCCGCCCCGACTCGACCGGAGAATGATTGAGCGATATACCGGGATGAAGGTGGATGAAGTCATCTCCGCCCTTCTCTCAGAACGGGCTGCCAATCCTGAAACGGTGCCGGCTCCTCTTCCTCCCTCACAGGTGGAACTCCTGCTCGGCAGCCTGCCGGACGCACCTCTCCCCTTCCCGGAAACCGCCGCCCCCTTCGACGAGGAATGGCTCCGCCAATTCGTCACCACCATACAAAACAAATCAACCGGCACCCCGTCGCCGGATGAGATCTGGCAATTCAACCTCGCCCTCTCTGCCCTCGACATCGACGTCACTCAAATCCCCGAGAGCCTGCGTCGCAATGTCTCCCCGCCACCCGAATCCGACACTTTCGACGTTCGATTAGCGAACAAGGAAACCGGGATGAAAGCGCCCTACTGCACCGGCGACTTCAATGGTGACGGGACCATCGAGTTCGTTTGCGACGGTGGTACCAAAGCATTTCATCTGGACGATTCGGGAAATCTCTGCGAGATCCAATGGCCTGCCTTCGCTCATCCGGGAAACGGACTCTACCCGGCTGACTACGATGCCGACGGAGATCTCGATCTACTCGTTACCCGAAAGGACGGGCTCCCTAACACCCTCCTGAGAAATCGGGGCAACGGTCGGTTCGATGATGTTACCTCTGATCTCGGACTGTTGTCATTCAACACCACCAACTTCGCTGCGTGGCTGGACTTCAACGGCGATGGGCACCTTGACCTTCTTGTCGGCAGTGAGGACCACCCTCTCGAACTTTACCGTCAAAACAATCTCGCGAGTTTCGAACCGGTCGCCTGGGACCTGAAACTCTGGATTCCCCGAGGAACTCGACAAATTGAAGTGGTCGATATCAATGAAGACCTCGTTCCAGACTTTTATTTGAGCATTGAAGGCCTCGCCAACAGATTGTATGTCGGACAAGCCTCGGCCAATGCCGCAGAATGGCGTTTCAATGATATCGCTCCCGGCATCGGTCTGACTGATTCCAGCGCAGCGGCGCCTGGTCATTTTTTTGATTTCGATAACGATGGCCTTCTCGATTTCATCACTGTTGCGGGTGGCAGACTGCAGCTGCTCCATAACAAAGGCAAAGGCCAGATGTCTAATGTCACCGAAGAACTCGAACTTCCCGAACTACCAGCTACCTCTATCGGGGCTTTTGATGTCGACAATGACGGTTACGAAGACCTTTTCATTGGCACACCGAACCTGAAAACGAATCGCGTTCTTTGGAATCGGGAAGGGACCAATTTTCGCGATATCTCAATCACCAGTCTCGGAAGCTTCCTCGACAGCCCCGTGCGCATTGAGTCCAACGACTACGATGCCAACGGCCACGCCGACCTGCTGTATGAAACCGAATCAGGCAGTGTTCGTTGGCTTTATACGACCGGTCCAGTTGGACGATGGATTCATATCACGCTGGACGGCAGTCACCTCGAGGGCACACGAATCACTGCGGTGCCCCGCGACAACGACTGGATTCTTAAACAGATTCCCAGAACCGTTCGGAGAGAATTTTCTCTCACCATCGGACTGGGCGAAGCTAAAACGATCGAAACACTTTCAATTCTCAACCCGGATGGTTCGCAAGCGGCCATACCGTTGAGCGGGCTTCAACCTGACCAGCGAATCGTAGTCAAAATTCCCTGAACGACCTCGGTGAGTGCAGGAATGTAAGAAAGTTGAGTGACTCTAGTTTTTGATTCAGAAGCCTTGTGAAATAGCTCGTTTCGTAGCATGTTACGTGGCTCCAACTGACTGGGGAGCGTCCGCTGAACTTGTGACCTATGATTGAGCCCGTTCAAAAAGACACTGAATTCGTAAACGATTTCCGCGAGGCAGATAAAGTGACAGGAGCCATTCACGTCTGGTGGCTCGGTCAAAGCGGCTTTCTCATTAAGTGGAACGGCCAAGGCGTCCTGATTGATCCCTATCTTTCGGACTCCGTTACACGCCCCACCGAAGGAACAGACTCTCCCATTAGAAGACTCTCAGAGCAGGTCGTCGATCCCCTGGCGCTGGAAGGTGTGGAAACAGTCCTCTGCAGCAGTGCCCAACCCGACCGCCTTGATCCCGAAACCCTTTTGCCTCTCCGTGCTGCCAATCCCAACCTTAAACTTGTGGTTCCCGCAGGCATCAAAGACCAGACTCACGATCTCCTGGGAAAAGCGAGTCCTAACATCGTTCCGGTTAACGCAGATACTTATGTGAAAGTTGACTCTTTCGAATTTCACGGCATCGACGCCGCCACGCCGAAAATCCGCCGCGACGTGAATAGCAATTCCAAGGACCTAGGATACGTCATCCTCTTCGGGCCGTTCGCTCTCTACCACAGCGGACAGACCATCTGGCACACCAATCTCGTCAAAGCGGTTCGCCGCTGGCCTATCAATCTTTCCTTCATGCCTATCAATGGCGACGAAAAAGCCGCGGACTGCCGCGACAGTCTCAATGGTTTCGAAGCTGCTGCCCTGGCCAAAGCGACCAGCTCAAGCCTCGTCATCCCGGCCCACTACAACATGTTCGACCAGGGCAATGTCTCAACGGATGAGTTCGCCTCCTGCTGCGAACGTCTCAGCCAACGCTACCGGCTTCTCAAACTGGGCCAGCGCATGACAATGGGACCGGTGACCGACCCCAGTTCCGGGCGCGGAGTCGAAAGCGAGCCCTATCGCAAGGAACCCGGGCTGGGCTACTGAATCGACCGCGGTTTCTTCTTATTGATATTTCCCGCCCGAGCGTCTCCCGAGGGTAAATCGCCCGCCCCATCAGTGCTGGCCGGACATTCACACCTTAAAAAAAAATCAAACTATTTTCTTGTGGAAATACTTGAAATTTCATAAAGGTTAACAGATTTCAGTCCTTTGAACGTTTTGGTTAATTTTTATTGAACAGATCTGGGAACCGAGCCTCCAAACATGGGCGTTGGCAGGTTTATGAGAGTTTGCATCCGGCAATGACGTTATTAACAGATACCAGATTTTCCTTGAGAAAATCCCTTAGTAAGCCGGCCGCACTAATAATGCTTCCCGAATCACAATCTAGTCGAAAGAGAGAAACAGCTGAAGTAGAGACCATGCTGTTGGACCTTGAGAGTTAGATTCTATTCCGCAAACTAATCTATTTAAACCACTCAACTGTCATGGCAAACCTGGAAATGGACGGTGGCATCAAGATCTATCTTCGGGAGATCGGAAAAACAGCTCTATTGACCCGAGAAGAGGAGGTCGAACTGGCCGACCGAATTAAGAAAGGCGACAAAGAAGCCCGGGCCCATATGATCAAGGCGAACCTTCGCTTGGTCGTTAAAATTGCCCAGGATTACGCCAACTACGGCCTTCCGCTACTCGATCTCATCTCTGAAGGTAATATCGGCCTAATGAAGGCTGTCGAGCGTTTTGATCCCAATAAGGGAGGAAAGCTTTCTACCTATGCAGCCTGGTGGATCAAGCAGTCCATCAAGCGAGCGCTGGCGAACCAGAGTAAGACAATTCGTCTGCCTGTCCACATGGTGGACAAAATCTCGAAGATGCGCCGCGTTGCCATGGTGCTGAGCGAGGAACTAGGCCGCGAGCCCACCGATGAGGAACTCGCCGAGGAGATTGGTATCGACCGCGCCAAACTTTCCCACCTCAAGTCCGCTGCGCTTCGTCCGGCATCCCTCGATGCTCCAATCAGCGATGACGACGGCACCGAATTCGGGGAGATCATCGGTGACGAGAAAGCTCAGACGCCCCTCGAGCTTCTCAGCCACAAAAACATGCACATGCAGCTCGACGACCTTCTTGAGGTTCTCGACGAGCGCGAGCGAAAGATTATCGATGCCCGCTTCGGCCTTGCCGGCCAGAAGCCGAAGACTCTCGAAGAAGTAGGTCAAGAGTTCGGCGTCACCCGTGAACGTATTCGCCAGCTGCAGAATATTGCGCTGAAGAAGCTGCGCCGCGCGCTCCAGAAGAGAGAAGATCCCGGCCCCCGCCCCCTCCGTAAAGGTGGCGAAGCCGAGGATGACAACTTCTTTTCCGACCGCGAAGAGACCGCCATGGCTGTCTAAGGCCATAAGGCCATAAGACCATTCGGTTCTCAAGAACCATTCGGTTCTCAAGACCAAAAAAGGCCGCTGTCCGTCTCGACGCAGCCATTTTCTTTAAATCAAATCGGGCTCGGGATTAGCCTTCGAACTTCTCCACGATAAGAGAGGCGTTGTGGCCACCGAATCCGAATGAGTTGGTTAGAGCCCGCTTCACGTCAGCCTTCCGCGCCGTGTGCGGAACGTAATCGAGGTCGCAACGCTCATCCTGGTTATCGAGGTTGATCGTAGGAGGAATGATGCCTTCACCAATCGCCTTGACACAGGCGGCCAGCTCAACGCCTCCGGCCGCACCGAGAAGGTGTCCGGTCATAGATTTGGTCGAACTTACGATTAGTCCGTCCTTGGCATACTCACCAAAGACACGCTTGATCGCCTTGGTTTCGCAGACGTCACCGAGACCCGTCGAAGTTCCGTGAGCATTGACGTAGTCGATCTCCTCAGGCTTGACTCCGGCGTGCTTGATCGCCATTTCCATGCAGCGTCGCGCGCCGTCGCCTTCAGGATGAGGAGAAGTCAGGTGATAAGCGTCTGCAGAAACACCGTATCCGGTCAGCTCGGCGTAGATGCGAGCACCACGCTGGAGAGCATGCTCCATCTCTTCGATCACAATGACACCGGCACCCTCGCCCATCACAAATCCGTCGCGGTCGACATCAAAAGGACGTGATGCCTTCTCTGGCTCATCGTTGCGCATGCTGAGCGCTTTCATATTTCCAAAACCTGCCAGACCCATCGGGCAGATCGTGGACTCGGAACCACCGGCAATAAATGCGTCGGCGTCACCGAATTTAATCATGCGCCAGGCTTCACCGATGTTGTGATTGGAGGTCGCGCAAGCGGTCACAATGCACATGTTAGGACCACGAAGATCGTATTCCATGGATACCATTCCGCTGGAGATGTTTGCGATCATCATCGGGATGGTGAACGGGGAAACCCGCTTGGGAGACTTCTGAGTAAGATTTATGTGCTGTCCTTCAAGGGTTTCGAGACCCCCGATACCGCTCCCCACCATGCAGCCAAAGCGATCCAGGTCTACCTGCTCCAGATTGATGCCGGAGTCGTCCATGGCCATCACGGATGCTCCCATGGCAAGTTGGGCAAAACGGTCCGCCCGCCGTGCATCCTTGGGGTTCTTGAAATACTGAGCTGCTTCGAAAGCCCGCACTTCACCAGCAATCTTGCAGTCAAACTCAGCAAGCGCTTCGTCGGCGATACGGCCGATTCCGCTCTTTCCAGCGATCAGGCTGTTCCAGAAGGTATCGAGATCGTTTCCAATAGGCGAAACCACCCCCATTCCGGTAATGACAACTCTTCGTTCCATGATCTTGTCTATTCGAATTGGCGGCTAAACTCAGCGTGGTTCATACCCATTGCAAGGCGATTTCTCGGGGCGGATCCCGACATTAATTTCGACGCCTCCAGGACGGATAAAATCAAATTTCGATCACCCGCTCCCGTTCGTTCATTGCCCCGCAACGCGGGCACTCAGCCAGGTCGTGATCGGAAAGGTCTTCGAAAACGTGGTCGCAGATTCCGCAGATTACGAAATGCTTGCGGCGGCGGTTCTCGCGGCCTTTTCGGAAAATCTCGGCAGCCACCCATGCGAAGAACAGGGCGCACATGATGACCACCAGATAAACAGCGATCATTCCATCAAGAGTGACTCGAAACATTTTTCTAACGTTCTAGAGGACGTTCCTCAATTTGCCTCCTAATTCTCCGAAGATCAACCCCGGGCCCAGATATCCATCCAACCCTCTGAGGCAATTTCAGAGGGCAGAAATCTAAGGGTCGACTCGATCACCTCGATTAGCTTCCCGCGGTTTTCCTCTTCGAGTTCCGCTTCAATCTGAATCACTCTAACATCTCCGTCAGGCAAAACCCGGAGCTTGGCACGAAAGGCAGGGACAGCTTCAGCTCTCTCCAGGTAATCTTCAAAAATAGACCAGGGAGCCACACGACGTCCGTCCAGGCTGTCATCAAAACTGGCGAGTGACTCCCCCTTTTTATTCGTTTCGGGCAAGGCTATCACCTTCGCTTCTCTCAGCGACAGTGACCAAGGATAGTCCGGTGGAATCGGCTCAACTTTTATGCTTTGGAATGAGGGCAGGAACCGGACTTCGTGATCCTGTAAGCGGACCCTGACATCGCTCTGCTCCGAAGGTGCCTCAAGATAGACGGTTCGGTCTTTGAGGCGCTGAAACAGTGAGCGAACTTCCGGATTCGACTCGTCCAGAATCGAGATAGATTGCATGGTCGGATCCACACGCGTCGGAGCTGGATACACTACCTGAAAGAGATAAAACCCCGCACCATGGATCATGACGGAAAAGATAGTGAACGCGGTCAGGTAGAGCCAACCAAGGCGGTCTTTGGACCACGAAAAGATAAAAAACTCGTTCGCTGATTTCTTATGTGGCATACCCCTGATCTTTCGCTAGGTGAATCACGGAGTGTATTGCTGGGTCGCCTGCGAAAGATTGAAACCGTATTCCAGGATAATACTGGATACCTCCATCACGACCCCATAGTCGATTGTTTCGTCGCTCAGAAGAATGACATCATCCGAACGCTTGATCGCTTCCTCAAGAACTCCGGGTAACTCTTCCAGGGTTGTTCTCTGGTCGTTGAAGTAGAAGTCGCCCGAACGCCCTGGGATCAAGGTCACAATATGAGCATCTTCCGCAGGTGGAAGAACCGAACCTGACTTTGGCAGAGTCACTCCAATTCCGGACTTCAAGACAAAGCTGGAGCCGAACAGAAAGAAGATGATCAGGAGCATGATCACATCCATCAGGGGCGCCGTGTAAAGCATTCCGCCACGATCCTTCAATGTTGACTCAAGTTTCACGACTACACCCGCACTTTTCTGAACACCTCTTAGGACTGAACAGAATCGTCCCTCTCGCCACTGGCCTCTTCATTATCCGGACGCATCGAAATAATGTCCGAAGGTTGTGAACGAAGATCGCAAATCGTATTCACGATTTCAATGCCGGCACTCTCCATATCGTGCATCAGGCTTTTCGCGTAGGTGCGCAAATGAGAATAGAAGATGAACGCAGGAATCGCCACCATCAGTCCGGCAGCTGATGTAATGAGAGCCTCATAAACGCCCTGAGAAATCTCGGACACCGTTGTAAAACCACCAACGGCGTTGATACGCACGAAGGTGTCAACCAAACCGAGAACCGAGCCGAGCAGGCCGATCAGTGGGGCGATGTAGGCCACAGTTAAGAGTACGGATAAATGTTTCTCGAGCTTGGGCACCTCTAGTTGGCCGCTTTCCTGAACGATTTCTTTGAGCTCTGTCCGGGGCGCGGAATAACGACGCAACGCTGACTGAATCACGCGAGCTGCAGGTCCGGGAGTGACTACTGTCTCTGACAGTGCCTCAGAATAGGCCTTGTTCTTGATCAGATTTCTTAAACCGAAAAGCAAATCTCCGACGTCAATCCTCGCCCGGTGAAAGTAGAAAAGGCGTTCGAGAAAGATCGCGATCGCGATAATGGAACAGCCGAGTAAGAGCCACATTAAAGGCCCGCCTTTGGTGATCAAATCCATTTAGGTATTCTGTGTCCGAATGGAGAGTTACGCTTTGATACGTAACACACGATAGCGAATGGGCAAAGGTTCAATTCCCGATCTCCCGCATAGCTGGAAACTGGGGTTTCTCAGAAGTAAAACGGTCCGGAGCCCCCGACTTCCTCATCCTCCTTAGCTTCGCTTTCTTCTTCGTCGTCATTTTCAACGGCTGACCCTTCGCCAACCGCATCAACTACATCGTCTTGCTCCTCCTCAACTTCGTCATCCTCCAGTTCAAAGATGGATTCCACAGGCGCCCCCTCTTCGAGAACGATCGTCCCCGGAACTACCGATTCCTCCTCTTCCTCCTCATCGATCTCGAACGGAGATTCGGTAGGAGGCTCCTCCTCGGGTTCGATGACAATTTCGGAATCATCAAGTTCGAGCGGCTCGATTACTTCAATTGGATCACGCTGCTCTTCTTCCTCTTCCTCGATCTCAGCTTCATCTTCTTCCAACTCGAAAATTGACTCTTCTTCCGCAGTAGAACTTTCGTCTCCGGAAGATTCGCTTTTTTCATCCACTGCGGTCAGCTTTCCGAGGTCGAAAAAATCGTTCTCTTCAGCGACGGCCGGATCATCGTCGATGCCGACGAGCGAATCATCCTCGTCTTCCTCAGGATCTCTGGCCGCTCTTTCGGCCGCACGCGCGGTTGCTACTTCCCGAAGCGATCGCGGCATAACCGCAGATTCAGGCAGTTCTTCCTTTTCTGTAAAATCAGTTGGTTTTACGGAATCCAGCAGTTCAGCAAATCGCTCCCGCATCTGGTTAGACTTCTCTCTGGTCACACCAACGGGCAGAGATGCTCCAGCGACCCCAACCAGAACAAATCGACCGACGATCTCACGAAGATAAACCGAACGTTCGCTTCCCTGATGAAGACTTTCAATTTCGCCTGTCTCACCCAGTTCACGAACCAGAGTTTTCATCGCCCCGCTCGCTCCCGCAACAAGGGCGGAGATCAAATCGACAGTGACATTATCTTCGGCGGAGATTCCAGTAACGAGAGCCCCACTCTGATCGACGATGAGCGCCGTGTCGAGGCCGGCATCTTCCGCGAGCTCGCGCAATAATTCGTCCGCCTGCTCCGCCACCTCCAGGCTAATTTCTAAGGGCGCAGCGGGCGTAAAGTCGGCGTTTTCCGAATCTGAGCTTTCACTAATCTCCATGTTCCATTAAATATCCCTCCCCAAGCGCTCCCTTTCAAGCCTGTAAACCACTTAGTATAAGAGCTCTGAATGGACCGATTGGCCGCGGTTATCGATGCCATGGCGAGACATTCGGTGTTCAGAGCTCGCAAAAGGAGAATTCGCCAGAACCTGCTAGGTCACCCACTCGAGTGTCGCAAAGAACTGGTAACCGTCGATTTCAGTTGAGTGAACCGGCAGGAAATCAAAGGAAATGGTTCGATTCTGCCTAGTGGCCACAGAAACCATGTCACAGCGCGCTCGAGGATCAAGGCGGCGTTAGATGAATTGAAGGTTGGTGGTTTTTCCACCCTCGTTAGGACCTCAGTAAACGATTTAGAACTGAATCTCCCGTGAACTGTGGTTAACCAAAGCCATGGTTTGATCAGTCGTTAAGCTTGTGCATCGTGCGGGCAATCAGGATCAGCTTTTCGCGGATTCCCGGCCCGAACTCAGGAGTATTATGACAAACAATCAGGCAGCAAGAGCCCTCCATGAACAGGCTGATAATACCTCTATCAGTCTGCAGTGTAAATGATTTGGCGTCCGGTAGACCCGTCAACTTGGCAAGGTTCTTGACCGACTGGATTGTCTCCCGTGCCTCATCTCCCAACCGACTCTCTTCGCTTCGGGAAGCCTGCACGAGGTGAACCGGGGTGGCGAGTGCGCATCCCATCATGTCAGGCAGTTCAACAATCTTCCGCGCAACCCGTGACAGAGTGAACGAATCGCTCGAGGAGAAAATCGCCCTCATCTCGAGATCCGGCATTTCCTGATCATAGCTCTTTGACTCTGAAAACGCTGGAGCAGCAGCGAGTCCAATGGTATCCGGCTTTTTCTTCCCCGGCATCGGCTCTCCTTTGGATACTTCAGCAGCAGGGGTCGCAACCACCTCGGACTCGACCGATTCCGTCGACGACACAGGAGCGTTTTGTCCGGGCTCCGCCTCGCCCTTTATTTCGCGGGTCAACTTATCTCCAAAGCCGCCGGAAACAGGTGCGGTACCTTCTCCGTCGCTGCCTGCGCTGAATCCGGCTTCAAACATGGTGCCCCAAGTTCCGTGCCCCGCAGCAGGGACCGTCTCTTCGCAGGATCCCGGGAACGGTATCTCAGGATCTCCCTCAGCCTGTTCGGTGAAGAGCGTGGAAAAACTCGACGCAGGTTCATCGAATTCTTTCCCCTCCAAAGCTGCTTCTGTACCCAACGGCTCGGGACACCAGAAGGGAACGCCCTCATCCACTTTGCCATCTGCCCCGGCTTCAGCGGCTTTTGCCTCGGTCTTATCGGCGGCCGCAGTTTCTTCATCCGCACTGAACGGATTGACTCCAAAAGCAACACCGCTCAGCGTTACGGCCGATTCCTCTTCGCCACCGGCTAACAATTCCAGCTTCGCAGGCAGGGTGACTGTCGAATCATTCAGCGGAGTGATCTCCGCCGCGAACAACTGGGGGCAGACCTGGTAAATCACCGACAACTTCACGTCATTACTACCGTCTGCCGGCATGCGGAGGATGAGCTCGTCTTCCATCGGGATGCCACTCTTTGCAGAAATGGCGGGCGGAATGAAAGGCAGAAGCTCACTAGCCAGGAAACTCTGAGTTCGCTCAAAAGCCATTTCTCTATTGCCCTCGAAAGGCGAGTCTTCACGAACGCCCCCTGGGGACGGTGAGGAAAAGATATCGTCCGGGCTGGCGGCTTCAACTTCTTGCGGGGTTTCGGGAGCAGAGTCTTCGCCTTCTTCAGAAAACAGGTTTCTAAATGTGAAGGACATGGCGGTGAGCGAAAAAGTTGCGCGGATTGGGTCCAATCTTTTTCTGGAGTGACTAAATTATTGTGAGAGGCACTCCAGTTATGGATATTTTGAAATTTCCAGATTAGAATGAGCGTAGTGATTTATCAAGAAATTTTTACTATTAGTATATATTTCGTAAATTTCGAGAATCAGGTCCCGAACTGGCCCAAGTTTCAATCAGGGCACGTTTTTCACAGAGCCAACCATACAGCCACGATCAGCGCACCGTTATTAATGGAATGAGCCACCATCGGTGCAATCAGTGAGTCTCTCCATTCTCGCAGTAGCGAAAAGCCAATTCCAATAGCCCCCAATGCCGGAATGGCCATCCAGCCCTGAGGATGAAGAGCGGCGAAGATTACGCCAGTGATCAAAGCCGAGGCGAAAAAGCCGAATTGTCCGCGCAAGTAGCGATGAAGTGCTCCCCTGAACAAGGCCTCCTCCAACAGCGGTGCGAGGACTGCAGCGAGAAGCAGGCAGAGAATTCGAGCAATCCAGTCACCGCTGAACATCCAACCAAGGATCGGGTGGGGCTCCGGGCCCGCAGGCTTGGCAGCGGCCTCAGCACCCCCGCCTGAAAACATGCCTAAGGACATCGTCAAAATCCAAGTCAGCGCGATGCCTATCGATGCTATCGCGAGGACCCCTGAATAGCCGAGAATGCCGCATCCAATTTCTTTCCAAACGCCGTCTCCTCGATGCCAGCCAAGAGAGTGCAAAAAAGGCTTCCATTTGTGTCCTCGAAAAAGAGGCCAGCTCAAGGGGACTCCGATCGAGAGGATATAACCGACCATCGAGATACCACCATGAAAGAAAATTGAACCCAACTCGCCCAGGGCAATCATACTGAGGTAAAGGGCAAACACTTCCAGCATCACACCACGGGGGAAAGTTTCAGGCTCCAGCTTCATCGCCCTGCCCGTCAGTCTCCGCTGGCGCGCCAACTTAATCAGAAAGACTCCACCCACGAGGATCACCCCGGCAGCTCCGAACAGGCAAAGCATCACCAGGAGAATCACGCCGGTAGATCGCTGGCGAATTTCCCTCGCTTTGACAGGTTCAGTGCGATCCGGTCCAGCTGCCAGTTCGGCGAACCATCCCAACTCCCGACGCAGAACATTCCGCTGCTGGTCGGTCACTCCTGTATTCAGTGAAATCTCAACTTCCTCGAGCCAGCTCGGCGCCCCCTTGCTTTTCTTCAGTTCGCGGAGCCACGCAATCGGCTGAGAATCCGGAATGTCAATAAAGTCCTCAAGCAACAACACTGCCGCACGAGCGCGCGTTCCGGATGTTTGCTCTCTCAGAGTCTTAATAGCCTGAGCCGCCGAGTCAGCGTCCATCGAAGCCGAGGCTATGATGGCCTGACTTTGAATCTGCAACAGGGCCAAGTCGGCCGCACTGCCGGGTTCCCCTCCCGATACCGCTGCCTCCTCAGACTCGAGGGCTCCGGCAGGAATCACATTGACCAGCCACCCGATGAAGAGCACCGAGATCAGGATCACCGGCCAGGCCCATGGTGCCGCCTTCCTGTCCTGGGGAGGACTCACCGGTTCCTGTTTTTCTTCATCGCTCGACATGCAGCGTCACAATCAAACGGGGTTGAACGCATCGTTCAACCCTGTTGCCTCCCGCTCAGGGAAAATTTTCGAGCCAATTTCCTTATTTGGAGACGTCGTAGCAAACAATGATCTCCTGGTCACGAAGGAAAAGCTTACCGCCGATCACGAGCGGATGAGTCCAAACCTTTCCCTTGGGATTCCGGTTTTCGCTCTGGGGGTCAAGAGTGAACTGACCCTTCATCTCAAAGCCGTCCGGGCTCACAGTGGCGAGAGTGAGCGTCCCATCATCTTCATTGAGAGCATAAAGATTGCCATCAGCGACGTGAACAGATCCTTTGGTAGTGTAACGGCCCTTCTCATTCCAGACGAGCTCACCGGTTTTCCAATCCTGACAAATCAACCCGGCTCCGTCAGAGAATCCGTAAAGGTAATCACCCACCTTCACAACGCCACCGTGGTGGTTCTTCATCGTCTTGTCCATCCAGACATCCGAAGCATTATTGCTGCTGTCGATCGAGACCAGCTTACAACCCACTCCGTAACCGGAAGTCACATAGACCTCATTGCCACTCACAATGGGTGTGGGAATTACCGCGGTTTTTCCAGGCCACTCCGAACGCCAGACAACCGAACCGTCATCAGCGGAGACGCTGACAAGCTCCTCAGCGAAAAGACGGATATACTGGCGCTGGCCATTCATCTCGGAGATCTGAATGGTGGCGTATTCCGCTTTGCCCGGCTTCACATCGTCCGATTTCCAAACGGTCGCTCCCGTGTCTTTCTTGAGACAGACGATGCCGGCATCTTTACCACCGGGGCCGAGGATGAGATTGTCGCCATCCACAAGAGGAGAAGCAGAAAAGCCCCACCCTCCGGCCTGACCACCAAAATCACCCTTTAGATCCTTGCTCCACTTCTTGTCACCGCTTGCAGCGTCGAGGCAGGCAACTGTTCCTTTCGGGCCGGTCGCAAAAACGAGCCCATCAGAAATCGTCGGGGTGCTGCGAGGGCCATGCCCCCAACCCACATTATATCCCTGTTGATCGTCAGTTCCAATACGGGTGGCCCAAAGCTGCTCACCGGAGGCGACGTCGACACAAATCACGGTAACTTCATCACCACGGGTCCCCAGCGTGTAGAGTTTTCCGCCCACGACTGAGAAACCGGAGTATCCCATCCCGGCATCGCTGAAGACCCAGAGCTTTTCCGGACCGTCTTCGGGCCACTTATCAAGTAGGTCTGTGTCAGGGGAAATACCGTCGGAATTCGCTCCGCGAAAATGAGGCCAGTCCGCACCGCCGACTGCCACTCCACCACCAGCTGGGACGTCAGCTTTCTCCAGAGTTGCGATATACTGCTGATCTTCAAGGCTCAAGGAAATTACTTCGACCTGGCCGACGCGACCGTCCGCAAGTTTCAAGTGAGCCTTGCCATCTTCAATCTTGATGAGTTCAGCTTCGATCACTTTACCGGTAGCCGCTTGTTTCCACTGACGCGCGAGAAGGTTGGCAGAGAAAGCAAAGCCGAGAGCTAGAAGAGCAGCAGTAAACTTCATAGATAAAGCTTGAGCGATCGCAGCGGGAAAGGCAAGTCACGTCATTGCCGCATCAACGCCTTCCCGAAATGAATTTTGGAGATCACGTCCCTCCAAGCTCAAGTGGTTCTTGGCCTGGGCTTTCTAGTAAGAATTTTTCCGGTCAGCTGGAAACCGGGGCGTCTTGCCCTCAACGGGATGAATTAAGGGTGACAACAGAGCAAATCAAGTTTCATCCTGACCCCGAAACTCTCCTGTTCAATCAGCTTCCACATGCTACCCTCTCCCCATGTTCCAGAATGGAAAAGCCCTCTCCCCCATCATTTCGTCTTTTCTCCTGACAAGCCTCATGGCAAGCCTTCTGACAAGCCCGACCATGGACACTGCTGTCGCTCAGCAGGCCCAACAGGATCCAACTCTTCGTGCGACTCTTGAGAACGCTTACCACGCATGGCACAATGCCATGGCAACCCGGGATGTTGCCAAATGGGAGCAAGTCACCGCATTCTCCCGCCAAATGGAGGTTCGCAATATCATTGTTTCGCAGAAGCTTCCTTTTCCCAAAACATTCTTTGCTGATCCGCTCGAAGCCCCAACGCTCGCGGGACTCGTCGGACTCGGCGTTCTCTCTACCGGAGAGACCGCGACCTCCACTTACTTCGGAAAAGCCAACTTCGGCGGAGCTCCTGACGGAGGTCCGATTGACAACCTCATTGTATTGCATTTCCTCAAAGAAGACGGCACCTGGAAATTCGACAGACTCCGTGTCGTTAAAACCGGCAACGACTCCGAGCTGCTCCTTCAGATTCGGAATGCTGATTTCTCCTTTCTTCAAGGTGAAGAATTCCAGCCGGCTCCGCAGTTGCCACCCGTTCCTCAGCCAGTCAATGCTCCAGACTTCATTGCCGAAGCCTGGGTCGATTCCACCGGACACGAGGTGAATGTCACCGTCAACGGAATCGAAACCGGCAACTTTTCCAATGTCAAAACCGCTGAACTGATCATGGGTGGCGTTCGTCGCGGAACCAATCAGATCGACATCACCACAAAGCCGCTCGCTGGCGGGGCAGCGGGAGGCTTTCCCAAGGTCGAGATTGCAATCTACGCCGCCAAAAGTCCGGACGAAGAGGCCATCCGCGTGTTCCACTACAAGCCAGCCACGCCGGACGCCCAAATGACTCAGACGTTCACTGTTGAATAGTGGCGGCCGGAAAACATTCAGTCTTTCATCAGGACCACGCGGAAACCGACATCGTAACGATCTTCCGCACCGGGACGCGCTGCCATTCGATTAGCCACAGAAAGGTCGAACTGGGAAGACCGGTTCCAGGCACCCCCTCGCAAAACCTTCCGCTCGGTGCCGACCCAGTCTGGGCTTGGCGTCGCACCTTCGCGTGTGACACGATTAACGATTGTCGGGGAATACCAATCTTCAACCCATTCCCAGACGTTACCCCGGACATCGTAAAGTCCGTGCTCGTTCGGAGCGAGAGAGCCAACCGGCGCGGTTGACTTCTTACGCTCAAACAGACTGGAGATAGCGCCATCGAGCTTCTGTCCACCAACATACTTGCCCCACTCCACATCAGTTGGCAGGCGATAACGATAGCCTTTCGGAATTCTCCCGCGAATCTGCTCCTCATGAGTAAGCGCCTCGCAATACTTAACTGCCTGATACCAAGTGACGCTGTCGACCGGATGATTGGGTGACGGGAAGTAACTCGGGTTCTCGCCTGAAATCTGTTTGAACTGCGCTTGGGTCGTTTCGTGAGAAGCGACCCACCCGCCCAGCTCGCCGACCCAGATCATCTTCTGTCCCACTCTATTCGTGAAATCGCGACTCGTGACTGGTGCCGGGTCATAAGTCAGGCGGGCATTGAAGTCCAGAGTGCCTCCGGGTTCCAGGGTACCTGAAACCACCGTGCCACGGTGTTGGTCTTTGCGGAACTCATAGGTGTAGACGCCGGGCTTCACCGCCGGCAGAGTCAATGGTGTGCGCCCAATCGGTATGCCACTCGAAATCACGGCCACACCAACAGGCTCACTGGTTAGCTTGATCGAACCGTAATCGAATTGGAAGAGGACCTCATCTGTCCCTTGAGCCGCCTCGACGATGTGACTCATCCCCTTACTGCCAAGTTCATTGTGACGAGCAAGAAAGGCATACTCCCCTTCCGGCAGTTCCACCTTGAACGGAGTAACCTCGCGGCCATTGCCGAGACGGGAATCATTTAACCAAACTTCCGCCCCGGCTGGATCACTGCGAAAAGTCACCAGGCTTCGTTCCCAGGCAAAGTCCAGATTGCGGGAACCCCCATCAGTGACTTCAACGGTTCGACGAATTGGCGGCCAGTCTTTGTAACGAAGTTCCAGCTTCAACGGTCCGACAGGGAGGTCTGTCAGGCTCAAGGGAGCAACACCGGCGCGTTTCATAGGCTCCCCTCCCGACTGCACCCAGACTTCAGCTCCGATTGGATCGCTGACCACGTTAAAACCACCCATGGCGAAGACAGCCGAAACGGCAGTGTTACGATCATTCTCTACGCGAACCGTCTCAGCGTATTCCGGCCATCCGTCGACCGCCATGAGCACCTGGTAATCGCCGGGATCAAGTTTGCCGATAATGGCTGGGGTCTGTCCAACTTCGACCAATTCCTGCTGCTCATTTTCAACCAGCTTGAGTAATTTGAATTCGGCTCCCCTCGGCTCGCTGACCACCTCGATCTGGCCGGAGCTTGTAGCAAGTTCGATCGACGGAACCACGATGAGATCCTCACTGCGGACTGTGACCGTTTGAGTGACCGGTTCAAAGCCCTCCTTGGAAACCTTGAGAATGTGAGAGCCGTAAGGTATGCCGGTGAAAGTAGACGGAGACCTTTTCTTACCAATACCCTCAAGCTCCACTTCCGCACCAGGTGGATCCGTGACCACTTCGATACTGCCGCGAGCTTCATCAAGACGCCGGTCAATCAGGGGCAGAGATGCGAGCACCACCGGATTATCTGGATCAACATCCTGAACCTCCGTAAAAAGGAGACGAGCTCCGATCCAATTGCCTTCTGCGACTGCCTGGCGCGCTTCCGCGAGCTTATGCTCAACTTCCTGATCCGCCAGTTGACTACCACTGGCGACCTCCTTGTCCCCGGGATCCGGGGCACTCTTCAAGCCCACGTAGAGTCCAGCCCCCGTCCCAACGACGAGAGAAAGCACGATCAACACCAGCCAAATCCAGCGAGGAGCCCGCGGGTCCCGCTTCCGGATCATTCCCGGAGGCGGCAAATCTATCTTGGTGGTTTCCCGGTTCATGAGTTCCAAGGCCTCTCGAGCCTACTCTGATGGCAGGGGCCAGCACAACTTTCAGGCAGCTCTTCAGGTAAATACGGCCGGAAAACCAGAGTGGTCCCGTAGTTCCTTTTCGTAAAGTCAGCGTTTGTGACCCCCGAAAGCCCGTTTTCACAGAAAAAAGGAGCAGGGTTGCCCCTGCTCCTTTCAAATTTTCCTTCCGGGAGGCCTCGCGACCCCCCGTAGAGTTTTGGGGATCGATCAATCTTCG
>JBMYJM010000011.1:0-111261 GCA_049594415.1 Verrucomicrobiales bacterium
ACCGGACACAACGTGCAGGTCAGTTTCGTCGACGGGCAACCGCGCGTTCTGAGGGAAAACTATGAGTTTCCTGACTTCCGTGAGACCGGCGCCGGAAAAGGCGGCAGGAAGATCTACGAAAGGCCGCGATTTCATCCGGGGAACACCAGAGCCCGAATGTGGCGCTACGTCGATTGGGAGGGCGACGGTGACCAGGATATTATTGTTGGCATCGGGGACTGGTCTGACTACGTCTGGGATCAGGCCTATGATTCCGAAGGACGTTGGCGAAACGGGCCGCTGCACGGCTGGGTTTACCTGATCGAGAATGTCGACGGAAAATACTCCGACGAACCAGAGAAGGTTCTCGCGGGTGGATCTCCTGTCGACGTCTACGGCTGGCCGAGCCCGAACTTTGCCGACTTCGATGGAGATGGAGATCTCGATCTGCTTTGCGGTGAGTTCCTCGATGGATTCACCTATTTCGAGAATATAGGTACGCGTAAAAACCCGGAATATGCCACTGGTTTTAAGTTAAATGCAGAGCATGGAGCCCCTCTCGTGATGCATCTGCAAATGATCGTTCCCACTGCGATTGACTGGGACGGAGACGGTGACCAGGATCTGGTTGTTGGGGACGAGGACGGACGAGTGGCACTGGTAGAACACACTGGGGCTGTTCGAAACGGAGCGCCAGTGTTCAAGCAACCTGTCTATTTCCAACAGGAAGCCGATACTCTTAAATTCGGAGCCCTTGCGACTCCCTATGCTCACGACTGGGACAAAGATGGAGACGAGGATCTTGTCGTCGGCAACACCGCCGGAAACATTGCCATTTTCAGCAACCTCGACGGAAAGGGCACCAAGTGGAGCGCGCCCGAACTAATTCAGGCAGATGGAAAAGAGTTTCGTGTCCTGGCCGGACCCAGCGGATCAATCCAGGGGCCCGCGGAAGCCAAGTGGGGCTACACCACTCTATCAGTGGCGGACTGGGATGGCGACGGTCGCGATGACATCCTCTACAACTCCATCTGGCCTCGAATCCAGTTGCTCCGCAATACCGAAGCCGGTCTTATCGAGGAGCCCCTGCCCTTCTGGACCAGCGAGGCGCCCCCGAAATGGTATTGGTGGCAGACCAAGGCCGAAAACATTCAAACCCAATGGCGCACCACACCTCTCGCGACTGACTTTGATGGAGACGGCGAACTCGACCTCGTCATTCTTGATCAGGAGGGTTACCTCACCTGCCAAAGTCGCGCGTCGGACGAGACCCGGATTTTTGTTGATGAGGACAATCAGCCCATCCAGTTGAACACCAGGTCCGCCGGGCGCAGTGGCCGTTACAAGCTCGATGTCGTCGACTGGGATGGCGATGGGCGCCTCGATATCCTGGTAAACTCTGAGAATGCTTCCTGGTATCGCAACTGCGAAGACCGTGAGGACAAGGTCGTGCTGAAGAAAGTGGGCAATCTCGCCAATCGAAACGTTGCCGGCCACACCTCCAGTCCGACTGCCTGTGATTTTGATCAAGACGGCAAACCTGACCTCGTCGTTGGCGCAGAAAACGGTCGCATTTACTACATCAAGCACGACGACTGCATCCAATACTCCGGTGAGCAAATCGAAGCGCGAAAACCTTCCGATGTCGCTGAGCCACGATTTCCCGGCTTGGTGAGTGAAGACTTCATCTACGAAAAAGCCTCCTTCCCTCAATGCCATGCATCGGCCATTGTCGAAACGCCACGCGGACTCGTTGCGGCCTGGTTCGGAGGCACCAAAGAAAAGAATCCTGACGTCGGCATTTGGTCCAGCTACCACGACGGGTCCGGTTGGTCTTCTCCCAAGGAATGGGCCAATGGCATTCAACACAAAAACCTTCGTCATCCATGCTGGAATCCGGTTCTGTTTCAACCACCCGGAGATGCTCCGACGATGCTCTTTTTCAAAGTTGGCCCCAACCCACGCACCTGGTGGGGCGAGGTGATTCTCAGCTACGACTATGGTCGTTCCTTCCGCGACCGAAGGAGGCTCCCCTCCACCATTGATGGTCCGGTTCGCTGCAAACCTCTCTTACTTGAAAATGGAGACCTGCTCTGCCCGTCCTCGACCGAGCATGACGACGACTGGCGCTTTCATTTTGAAATCCTGACCGATCACTCAAGACCGGAACTGGGACCCTCCTGGGAACGGATCGAACCTGAAGTGCAACCCTATCAGGTCATTCAACCAACTTTATTGAGTCATCCAGATGGCACGATCCAGGCGCTATTCCGTTCCAAGAACGAAAGAATCATCCAGAGCTTTTCAAGAGACAACGGGAAGACGTGGTCGGAACTCAAACCAAGCGAACTCCCTAACAACAATTCCGGCGTCGAAGCACTTACCCTCAAAGACGGACGCCATCTCCTTCTTTATAACCATCTCGGAGGCACCCGAAAGGACGGATGGGGCAAACGAAACGTCCTCAACCTGGCGATCAGCGAGGATGGACAGAAATGGCAGGCCGCCGCATTTATTGAGAATGAGGAGGATGGGGAATTCTCCTACCCGTCGATGATCCAGACGCGTGACGGCCTCGTTCATATGACTTACACCTGGCGCCGGGAAAAGGTTAAGCATGTCGTGATCGATCCAAGCCGACTTGAAGCCCAACCGATTTCTACATTTACCCGATGAGGCTGCTGATCACGCTGCTGGCTGGGTTTTGGTCTCTTTCTTGGATCAACGCCGACCAACCCAATGTTCTCTTCATCGTCGCCGACGATCTCAACTGCGCCATTTCTCCCTACGGCGACGCGGTCGCGGTAACCCCTAATCTCGAACGACTTGCCTCGCGGGGGCTTACCTTTAATCGCGCCTATTGCCAGCAGGCGGTCTGTAACCCGTCGCGGTCCTCTTTTCTTACTGGTTTGCGTCCCGACACGGTTGCGGTCGATGATCTCCGCAAGGGATTTCGTGATGTTGCTCCTGGAGGGTCAACGCTTATCACCTTGCCCGAGCATTTTAAAAACCACGGTTACTTCTGTCAGAATATCGGTAAGATCTTCCACAATATGGGAGAGACCCAAGACCGTCGCTCCTGGTCGATCGATGAGGTGCTTTTCAAAGGCACTCACGCAGCAGACACCGTTTACACCAACACACCCGAAGCGCTTCGGACGCTGAACATAAAGAAGGCGCCAACCACTGAGGCCCCTGATGGTCCAGACACCCTTTACCGCGACGGACAGATCGCCAACCTCTCCGCTGCCATGCTGCGCGAGCATCCCGCCGACGGACAACCGTTCTTTCTTGCCGTTGGCTTTTGGCGTCCGCACCTCCCCTTTGTGGCTCCGAAGAAATATTGGGATCTTGTCGACCCATCCAAAATCCCCATGCCCTCTCCGGCGGAGGCACCCGCAAACGTACCGGAGATTTCCATGCACGAGTCTCGGGAGATCAGGGGTTACGGCACGACGCCCCAGGATCGTCCCTTCACGGAAGAAGAAATCCGTCACTTTCGGCATGGATACTATGCCTCAATCACCTTCATGGATGCGCAGATCGGAAAAATCCTCGATGCGCTGGAGGAAGGTGGGCACGCCGATGACACGATCGTCGTCTTCACCTCTGACCACGGATTCCACATCGGTGAGCAATCGCTATGGGGAAAAACAAGTAACTTCGAACTCGATGCCCGCGTCCCCCTGATCATTGCGGATCCGCGGGCTGTCGACAGCCAGGGCAAACAGACGGATTCCCTTGCCGAATTGCTCGATCTCTATCCTACCCTGGCTGAAATCGCGGGGATTGATGGCAACCTGAACAAGCGACTCGAAGGCGTAAGTTTGGCTCCGGTAATCAAGGATCCCGCCACATCGGTTCAGAACGCAGCCTTCACCCAGCACCAACAACCCTTTTATGGTCCACCCACGAACTGGAAAGCCTGGGGCTACTCCATCCGCACCGCCGACCGGCGCTACACTGAATGGCGCGCCATCGAGGACGGAGAAGTCATCGCCCGGGAACTCTATGATCACACCAGCGATCCCGGAGAAACGAAGAATATCGCAGTGGAACGGGACGAGGAGGTGAAGCAACTGTCTCGCAGGCTTGCCCAACAATTCCCAAAGAGCACCGAGAACTGATGTTCAGGAAAGACCCCCCATGAAAACCATCGACCTGATTGTCCTCGTTGCCTACCTTGTCAGCGTCGTCGGGCTCGGCACCTGGCTGGCGAAGCGATCCAAAACAACGGAGGGGTTTATGGCTGCCGGAGGGGCTCTTCCGGGATGGGCTGTCGGCCTCTCGATCTTCGGAACCTTTGTCAGCAGCATCAGTTTTCTCGCCAATCCGGGGAAGGCTTTCGACGCCAATTGGAACCCTTTCGTTTTCGGCCTTTCACTTCCTGTCGCCGCATGGGTTGCGACGCGCTACTTTGTTCCCTTCTATCGAAAGGCCGGCCAGGTTTCTGCCTACTCCCACTTTGAGGAACGCTTTGGCCCCTGGGCGCGAGTTTACGCAGTTCTCTGTTACCTGCTCACCCAGATTGGACGGGTCGGAACCATTCTCTACCTCGTCGCCCTGGCCCTTGCCCCGCTGACTGGCTGGAGTGTTTTTACGATCATTATTGTCACCGGCGTGCTGGTTACTGCCTACACGCTGATCGGCGGAATCGAAGCCGTCATCTGGACCGATGTGGTTCAGAGTATCGTGCTGACCCTCGGAATTTTCCTGTGTCTGGGAATCATCTTCACCGGTATGCCTGAGGGGCCGGGGCAGGTATTCTCAATCGCCAGTGAAGCGGACAAATTCTCACTCGGCAGTTTTGGTCTGTCGCTCAATGAACCAACCTTCTGGGTCATTCTCATATTCGGCCT
This sequence comes from Verrucomicrobiales bacterium, assembly GCA_049594415.1. GTDB lineage: Bacteria > Verrucomicrobiota > Verrucomicrobiia > Verrucomicrobiales > DEV007 > Arctic95D-9. The sequence goes on from JBMYJM010000011.1 coordinate 4,839, forward strand.
CTTCATCAACCTGCAGAACTTCGGAATCGATCAAAGCTACGTGCAGCGATATGCCACTGCGAACAGCGAACCCGAGGCCAAGAAGAGCGTCTGGCTCGGTGCGCTTCTCTACCTTCCCATCTCCGCCTTGCTTTTCCTCGTCGGCACCGGTCTCTTCGCCTTCTACACAGCACAGCCTGAACTGCTTCCTGAATCGATCAGTAAGGGCGATAAAGTCTTTCCTCATTTCATTGCCACCGAACTTCCTACCGGCATCACCGGCATTCTGATTGCAGCTATCCTCGCCGCCGCGATGAGTTCCGTCGACTCCTCCCTCAATGGTTCGGCGACCCTTACCTGGTGCGACCTTGTAAAACGCTTCTCCAGGAACGAACCTGGCGAAGCAACGGGGATGAAAGTTCTCCATGGTGCGACCATCGCTTTTGGCATCATTGGAACCAGTGCCGCACTCGCCATGACCCGGGTTCAGAGCGCTCTCGATGCCTGGTGGAAACTCTCATCAATTTTCTCGGGCGGAATCCTCGGACTTTTCCTGCTCGGACTCATCGTGAAGAAGGCTAAGAATGCTGCCGCTGCAACCGCCGTTGCCATTGGCGTGCTCGTCATCTTCTGGATGAGTGCGCTTTGGCTTCCAGAAAAGCTTCGCCCCGCTCTTCACAGCAATCTGACTATTGTCCTTGGAACTCTGACGATCTTCTTTGTTGGCTTGTTGATTAGCCGACTTGTCCCGAGGGAGCGGTAGCCCGATATCGCAATCAAACCTCTGAGGCGGTAAGTGGTCCTGAACCTTCCGATGGCCCTGAGGCATCGAATTCAAGGTAGCACGCCGCCAATAAAAGCCGCTACCGCAGCACTCCCACCGCAGGCAAAAGCAATAACTGCCCCGGAAAAAACGATATTAGCCGTGGGGAGAAGCATGATAGCAAAAATGAATCCGACCCTTTGCAGATCAGTCTGGTGAACACCAGTCTCAGTATGTGTGCTCGTTATGTGATAGGCAAATGAGATGCCGAAGAGAAAAATGACTGGGTCACGCACGTGCCCGCCACGCCCGGTAGCAGGTCACAAATCCGGTGGCGAAATCTCCTGGACGGTCATTCACCCACTGATCGATCTGCTCAAGACTGAAGTATCTCCCGGAATCCACTTCTTTACCGTGAACTCGAATCTTACCTTTCGGTTCTGCCAGAAAAACCTCAATGAACTCCTGATCAGTTGCTGGAGAAGCTTCAAGTCGAGCCACTTTCCTGATCTCGCTTTTCGGTCTCACCCAAACCTCTTCCCACATTTCTCTTTCGGCGCAGGCAAGATAGCTTTCACCGGGGTCGACATGACCCGATGCGCTGCTGTCCCACTTGCCGGCATGAGTGTCCTTGAGATGAGAACGCAACTGCAGGTAGATCTCGCCTTTCTTATTTTGCAGGAACACGTGAACCGCTCGATGAAGCAGCTTTCGCTCATGGATTTCGCCACGGGATAATTGCTCAATCACCTCGTCCTTTTCGTTGACGACATCCAGCAATTCACTCGCTGATGGGGGCAAATTGCTGCAGGGATGCGGATCGATCAGGTTAGAGAGAGTCACCCATTGCTCGAGGGACAGTTCCTCCGCTCGGACGCTGTCCTTCAGACCCATCGACTCAAACATTTCCACGGCCCGCTCCCGATCGACGGGAAGATTGTTATGAAGCTGTTTCCGGCGCTGCGCAAATCCCTGTTTCACTGTGGCAGCATAGACCTCTGGTGAATGCAGCGGCAATTCCTCGACGGGTCGACGATCAAACCGAAGGATCGTTGAATCCACCGCCGGCCTCGGATGAAACGGCGCCGGCCCGATCGTTTTTAACATCGTGGCGCGCCAGCGTTGCTGAAGCATCAAACTGAGAACGCCGTAGTTTTTTGAGCGAGGTTCAGCGACGAAACGGTCCCCCACCTCCTTCTGCACCATGATGATCGCCTCGCTGATCGGGCTGGGCGCGTCCAGGAAACTACGCAGAATCTCGTTTCCACAGGAATACGGGAGATTCCCGATAAATTTCACTCCCCCTTCGAGAAAGAGCGGACGAACATCAAAGGCGGTTGCGTCGGCATGAATCACCTCGGCACCCATTGGGCCGAATTTCTCCTCAAGAAACTCTGCGAGCCGACCGTCCTTCTCCACAAGAATCAGCCTCCCGACTTTCCCTGCTAGATGTTCTGTCAGGGCCCCAAATCCCGGACCCACTTCGATGACAGTGTCTTCAGGCCCGGCGTGAAGTTGCGCAGCAATCCAGCGTGAGACATTCTCATCGACAAGGAAACTCTGCCCGAGCTTGCGACTCGGAGTCAGTTCAAAGCGCTGCAACTGGGTCTGAAGTTCTGACAGGTTCACTGTTCGGCACTATCAGAGAGACTTCCGAGAAATTCAATCATCGCCAGCGGTTTTTCAAAGCCCCAACCTTATTTTCACCTTTCCACCAGTAGTGCCTGTGCCTATCGTTTTGTAATCTCAAACAACCCTCCGTTCTATGTCCGATCAGACCACCGTCCCAGAGGAGCTCGAGGCCGACGATGTCGCTGCCATCGATGAGCTTCGCGCCGCCTACGACCAATTGCGCCAGGAGCTGGCAAAAATCATCGTCGGGCAGGACGCCGTGATCGAACAGCTCTCGATCTGCTTGTTTGCCCGGGGGCACTCCCTCCTCATGGGGGTTCCAGGTCTCGCAAAGACCCTCCTCGTTTCACGGCTTGCCGAAACGATGTCACTCACATTCAGCCGAATTCAATTCACTCCGGACCTGATGCCCATGGACATTACCGGAACAGAGATTCTCCAGGACGACGGCAGCGGTAGGCGGGGGTTTGAATTCTCCAAGGGGCCGGTCTTTGCCAACATTGTCCTGGCCGACGAAATCAACCGCGCACCCTCAAAAACCCAGGCCGCGATGCTGGAAGCCATGCAGGAAAACCGGGTGACAGTGGCAGGCCATTCCTTCGAACTCGAACAACCCTTCTTCGTCCTGGCGACGCAGAACCCCATCGAGCAGGAAGGCACCTATCCACTGCCGGAAGCGCAACTCGACCGTTTCATGTTCATGATCGGAGTCGACTACCCGAGCCGCGAAGAGGAAATCGCGATCGCTCGGACCACGACCGGCGCCACCCTTCCCTCCCTCGAACACATTCTTTGCGGCGAAAAGATTCTGAAATTTCAAAACCTGGTTCGCCGTGTCCCGGTAGCGGAACACAATTACCACTTCGCCGTCGACCTCGTCCGCCGCACCCGCCCCGATTCGGACGACGCGCCCGACTGGATCGCCCCCTATGTCGGCTGGGGTGCCGGTCCACGCGCCGTCCAGTATCTCATCCTCGGGGCGCGAGCCCGGGCAGCACTTAACGGCAGTTACATGGTGCGTCAGGAAGACATCATTGCCGTGGCCGAGCCAGTGCTTCGTCACCGGGTCATCAAGACGTTTACGGCAGAGTCGGAAGGCATTACCTGCCGGTCGATCATTGCCCGCCTCGTCGAAGAACTTTCCAGCGAGGCCTGAATCGATTCAACGCCGCCCAAAACTCCACATCAACGCTAATCCTGCGTGCCTGAGCCCATCCAACGCGACTTTCTCGATCCGGCGATCCTCGGACGCCTCATGGGGCTTCCGCTGAACTCCCGGCACCCCATGGCGGGAAGTGTTTCAGGACGACACCGGAGTCCAGTGAAAGGATCAGCTCTAGAGTTCGCCCAGTATCGTAAATATGTGCCGGGTGATGACACCCGTCGTCTCGACTGGCGAACCTGGGGACGCACGGATCGATACTACATCAAGGAGTTCGAAGCGGACACGAATCTTCGTCTATGCTTCATCGTAGATACCAGTGGGTCGATGGCTTATGGTGAAGAAGGAAATACGCGCCTCGACTACGCCCGCCGGATTGCCGGCACCCTCGCTTATCTCGCAGCCCAGCAGGGTGATGCCGTCGGACTCTATAGCGGCTCCAAACATTTCGAGCACGAGATCCCCGCCAAGCGGGGACCGATTCATCTCGGAATCATCTTCGATCAACTGGGACAACTGAACGCCAATGGCGAGTCCGGCCTTGTTAGTAGTATTCACCAGGCCGCTGAGAAGATTTCTCAACGGGCCCTTGTCGTGATTGTATCCGATCTCCTCTTCGAACCTGAGCCTTTGCGAGAAGCTCTCCAGCACCTTCGCTTTCGCAAGCATGACGTCGCTTTGTTTCATTTGCTGGACCGACAGGAGGTGGATTTCGACTTCGATCGTCCGACCCGCTTCGTCGACCTCGAAGGTGGCCCTTCCCTTCTTGCCGATCCTTCACTGATCGACCGCCGTTACCGAGAGGCCGTCACCAGCTATTTCACGACGATCGATGAAATCATGAATCATTCGGTGATCGATTATCACCGAATTCTCCTCGATGAGCCCTACGAACAGGTGCTGGCCCGTTTTCTCATGGGTCGAAACCCGAAAACCGCGCGGAGTAACCGATGAGTTTCCTTCAGCCAATCCTCCTCGCCGGTCTTCCCCTCGCGTTGCTGCCACTCGTCATTCACCTGATCAACCGGCATCGACACCGAACCGTGAAGTGGGCCGCCATGCTTTTCCTGTTGGACGCTCGCAAAATGAATAAGGGAATGGCCCGTCTCAGGCAAATCCTCATTCTCGCCATGCGGTTCCTTGCCGTCGCCATGCTGATCTTTGCAGCCAGCCGTCCCCTCTCCGGAGGCATCCTCGCCCTTACCGGCGGTAAGGCTGACACCGTCATCGTTCTTTTAGACCGATCCGCCAGTATGGAGCAGCAGATTCTGGAAACCGGAGAGTGCAAACGCCTTGCTGCTCTCGACAAGCTTACCGACCTTTTCGAAAAGACAGGTCAAAGCAGCGAGATCGTCCTCATCGACAGCGCCTCGCTCAAGCCTGTTGTGATCGATGATTCTACCAATCTTACGGAACTCCCCCAAACCGAGGCCACCTCGACTGCTGCTGACATTCCAGCGCTGTTGCAGATGGCGATTGACTATCTTGTTACCAACGAGTCAGGGCGAACTGATATCTGGGTTGCCTCGGACCAGCGAGAATCCGACTGGAAACCGGCCTCAGGACGCTGGCAGTCCCTCAGGACGGAGCTGGCCGCCCAGGACAATGTCAGGCTCTTCCTTCTCAACTTTCCGGAAGCCAGCACATCTAACTATTCGATACAGGCATCCAACGTGCAGCGAATCCGAACCCCTGAGAACCTTCAACTTGTCCTCGATCTTAAAGTCAGCCGGGAGAACCTGGACGAGCCTCTCGAGGAGGTCACGCTCCCGGTCGAGTTTATCATCAACGGGACTCGCACGGTGGAAGAACTCACCCTGATCGATCGTGAAGCCATTTTGCAGGGGCACACCATCTCTCTCGGGAACAGCGATAAACGTGGCTGGGGGCAAGTCTCGCTCCCCGCCGACGACAACCTGCGCGACAACATCAGCTACCTCGTGTTCGATGATCCCGCCCCCAGGAAGACCGTGATCGTAAGCGACGATCCAAACACTAGAGACGCCATTATCGCTGCCGCAAAAGCTCCCGTCGAAATTGGAGTGACCTATGATGCTATTGCCCTGGATGAAACAGCAGCAGCGCAGGTTCCGTGGCAGGAGACCGCTCTCTTATTCTGGCACGCGGCTCTTCCTTCCCCCGATTCAACCGAGGCCACGTTGCTGACACAGCACGTCAAATCAGGCAGGACCCTCATCTTCCTTCCACCGGAGACAAGCGAAGCAGGTGAAAGGTTGTTCGGTTTCTCGTGGGGTAAGTGGCAGGAGAGTTCCACGACTTCGCTTGAGGTTGGCTGGTGGCGAACTGAATCCGAGCTGTTGGCCAATACCAGAAATGGAGCCCCCTTGCCCATAGGTGACCTCAAGCTCTTTAAAACCCGTCTTTTCAACAGTGAAAGCCAGCCCCTCTTGAAACTGGAATCCGGAGAACCGGTCATCTCCAAACTCATTACCGATCATCTTGGCCCGACTGCCGGTCATGTTTACATTTGGGGAACGCTTCCGAAGACGGATCATTCAACCTTTGCGACTGATGGCGTGGCTTTCTTTGTCATGCTGCACCGTGCGTTGGATTCGGGTGTCAACTCCGTTTCCCGGGCCCAGAGTAGAGGTGCCGCTGACGGTATTCTACCGGGAGGGAATGCAACCAGAAGCCTGTCATCTCCAGACGAGGTCCCCTTGCAACCGGATCTCCTGTCAGGGGCTTACGAGGTCACCCCTCTTCGGGGCGATCCAATCCTTTTTGCGCTGAACCGCCCCGACTCGGAGGATCTCGCGAAAACTCTCACTGATGAGGGAATCGCTTCATTACTTGAAGGTGTCGACTATCGCCAGATATCTGACGAACTTGGTAGTGGCTCCTCTCTCGCTGCTGAAGTCTGGCGCGCTTTTCTTCTGGCCATGGCTCTTGCCTTGATCGCTGAGGCGGCCCTCTGCTTGCCTCCAAAGCCGGAACCGGAAGGTTCGCGAGGTCCGAGCCTCCACCTCAGCCCGCCTGCCAGCCAATAGTCCTGACTCACCCTCGACGGTTTACTACGCACTACCCCGTGACTCTCACCAACAGCGAACTGACTTTCACCTGGACTCCGGTTACGGCCGTCCTCGGAATCGTCATGGTCGTGGCGACGATCGTCCTGAGCTTCATTATCTGGCAGAGGAGTCGCTATTCGACCGCCCAGGGCTTTCTCGAACTTCTTCGAATTATCGTTGTTCTCCTCGTCGCCCTGACACTCAATCAGCCAGAGTGGCGAGAGACCTTTGATCCTGACGAATCACCAGTCATCACGGTTCTGCATGACGTCTCCGCAAGCATGGAGACCCGCGATGTCATTAATGACGATTCGCCGGGAGAGAGCGCAGTCTCAAGGTCAAACTCCATTGCGTCTCTCACTGAAGAGTCCGCCTGGCTCGAGCTTCAGGACAGTTTCGACATTGAGATTCAGCCGTTCTCCGCCCCGGGAGATGACAACATGGCCACAGACCTGTCGAATGCACTAAGCGAAGTTGCGGAACAGTTTTCCAGCCTGCGCGGTGTTGTCCTTATTTCCGACGGAGACTGGAACACGGGAGAACCTCCCTCCCGCATTGCCACTCAACTCCGCCTTCGTGATATACCCGTCTTTACGATTCCAGTCGGGAGCGAAAATCGACTGCCTGACCTGGAAGTAACGGCTTTCGATGTCCCTACTTTTGGCATCGCCGGGAAACCGGTCCGCCTTCCATTCACACTTTCCAGCGCGCTTCCAAGAAGCCATCCAACCACCATAGAAATTCGAAGCGACGAGGGCGAAACGATACAATACAGCCTCGAAATTCCCGCTATGGGCAAGGTTCAGGACGCGATTCTCTGGACTCCGCAAAGTGAGGGCGATTTTGAGCTGACGCTCACTCTGCCCTCCCTCGACCAGGAGCATACTGACGAAAACAATACCCTGACGGCTCCAATCGCGATCCGGCGGGAAGAGCTCAAGGTTCTTCTGATCGAATCCTTTCCACGCTGGGAATACCGCTACATCCGCAATGCCCTCGAGCGTGATCCAGGGGTCGAGATCAGCTGCCTCATGTTTCACCCCGATTCGGAAAATTTAGGCGGGGGCGAGGGCTACCTGGACGAATTTCCTGGAGAAGACACTCTCTCAGACTATGACGTCATTTTCCTCGGAGACGTCGGGGTGGCACCCGAACAACTCACTTTCGAGAACGTCTCTGCACTCAAACAGCACGTTTCTAACCAGGCAGCCGGCCTGGTACTCATACCCGGGTTTCGTGGATTTCAGCTCACTCTCCTCGAGACCAAGCTCGAACCGTTGTTTCCCGTGATCATGGACACCGCCCAACCGAGAGGTTGGGGCTCTGCCTCACCCGGGCAATTCGAACTCACCGAACTCGGCGCCCGCAGCCTGCTGACCCGACTGGAGGATACCGAAAACGCTAACGCTAACCTTTGGTCGTCGCTCCCCGGATTCCAGTGGTATGCCGGAATCAGCCGAGCCAAAGCCGGCTCCGAAGTTCTCGCAACTCATAGCTCAGATACAAACCAATACGGCCGTATCCCTCTCATTGTCACCAAAACGTTTGGAACGGGAAAGATCCTGTTGATGGGCACGGATGGTGCCTGGCGCTGGCGCAAGGGCGTTGAAGACAAATATCACTACCGCTTCTGGGGCCAGGTGGCCCGTTGGATGGCTTATCAGAGGAACATGGCCAGCGATGAATTGATGCGACTATTTTACTCACCCGACCGACCCCAGACTGGAGATACGATCACTCTCAATGCCAACGTAATGAGCATCGGAGGTGAACCCCTGCAGGCCGCCACTGTCATTGTCCAGATTGTGAGCCCCTCCGGCAAGGTTGAGTCCGTCCGCCTGCAACCGGGAGGCGAGGATCAATGGGGGCTTTTCACCGGGGTCTTCGAACCCACCGAACCCGGTGAACACGACATCACTATTTCGTGTCGAGAAAACGGCGGCACGCTGGAAACTAAAATTATGGTTCAAGGCACCGATCTCGAGGTGATCGGAGAACCGGCCCGTCTCGACGTCATGGAAGAGATCGCCCGCATCACAAGAGGCTCGATAATTCCAGGAGCCGACCTTGATCTGATCCGAAGCAGCCTCGCTGCCCTCCCGGATCCGGAGCCCTTCGAGAGACGCCTGCGGATCTGGGCCCATCCATATTGGATTGCAGGCATCATCCTGCTAATGAGCCTCTTCTGGATCGGACGCAAAGCCGTTGGCGCAGTCTAGCATTATCATTCCATTCACTGCCTTGACTTCCCGTGTCCGACTCGGCCAGACTTAAGCATGAACAGGCATCATGCTCGTTTCGTTCAGACATTGCTCCTTGGCATAATAGCCACTCTATGGTCTCTCCCGGGGATGGCTGATGAGGTTCCCGATCCCGGCAGCATTTCCCATCTGACCAGCGACGACCGCCTTCCCGGGATCGAACTGGCGGAGGGTATCACCCAGGTGACAGGTGTGGCCATATCACCACTGCTCGGCGTTTCCGGCGTGGGTGCGTGGCAATATTTTCGTACTCCCGAAACTCTTCGCGATCAGCTTCCATGGTTCTGCCATCCCGTCGCCTGGGGAATTGGAGCCGGGATACTGGCGCTTTGCTTTTTGAAGGACACTTTCGGCACAGCCCTGCCTGCCGTTTTCAAGAAACCGCTCGATCTCATTGAAGTCTTCGAGGACAAACTCAGCGCCGTTCTGGCGGGCTCCGCTTTTGTTCCATTTATCGCCGCCCAAATTTCGGCCCACTTCGACGACTCCGCCCTAAATCCCACTTCCGCGTTAACTTCAATCGAAGGAAGCGTCCTCGCAAGCGCCGCACCTTTCATGCTCGGACAAATCGGTTTTACCATCCTCCTGGTCCCTGTCCTCCTGCTCAGTTTTGGTGTGGTCTGGCTTCTCAGTCATTCCTTCACTGTATTGATCATGCTTTCCCCTTTCGGGATGCTCGACAGTTTGCTCAAGCTGGCCCGCCTCCTCTTCCTCGGTTTCCTCACCATTGTCTCGGTAATCAGTCCGGTTCTCGGGGCGATACTTTGCCTCGGCATCATCGCTGTTGCGGCGTGGCTTGCGCCTCGCGCTTTTCGGCTTTGCGTTTTCGGCACCGTTATGTCGGTGGACTTTCTGCGCTCGCTCATCATCAAATCGCAAACTCCGAGTGAGGCGAGGGGTTTTCTGGCCCGCCAGGGAAGCGAGAACCTTCAGGTCAGATCTTATGGTGCTCTTCGGAGAGGCGAAGACGGCACGATCACCTTCGTTTTCCGTCGCCTCTTCTTAGGCCCTGCGCGTTCTCTTAAGCTCCCCTCCTCTCTCAAGGTCCAGAAAGGCTTTCTTTTCCCCTCCCTTGTCACTGAGAAAAAGGATGGATCAGGCACAGTGGAACTAATCCATTTACTCCCCCGGCATCGCCACCATATCGGGGGAGTTGCCACCAAGCTCGGAATTTCGGAGACTCTCGAACCAGCAGCGACACGTGGTATCAAAGCCATGAAGGCATGGCTTCAGTCCATGTGGCAAATCTTCCGACGCGAACCCGAAGTCGATACCAGGTAGAGCTCAACTGGAGGGAATCAACTTCACTCTTCAGAGAGACGTCGATCGTCTCCTTCCCTGATCGTAATGCCGCGCTCATCGAGCAACTCGAGAAGCGGCATGAGAATTCGCCTGGTGGTTCCGGTGTGCTGGCGCAGCACGCTTGCTGTCGCTTTGCCGTGCTCCTTGAGATAGTCTTCGATTTGTCCCAAGAGCAACTCAAAGCCCTCCCGAGAGATCACGGTCTTAGGATCGAGATCGATCACCTCTCCTGTGTGAACCAGGAAGCGCATCGCTTTCTCTTCATTAGGACTGGTCGCTGTCTCCCCCTTGTTGGGTGGAAGGATCAAGTCACCCGCGAGACGCTTGCGAACCAGCTCCCCGGCTTTTTCCAGCTCCGGCGGAAGCTTCGGGATATGATCACGATGACGAATATTTGGCCCGGCTTTGGCAAATTCTCCGGCAAGAAGACCCTCCAACACCATGTCGAAAAACTTGGGAGCAGGAAGCTCTGGTTCCATGATCGCCCTCAGATCGCGAATGGGGAGACCCAACTGCTCAGGATGCTTCAAGTGAACAGCCTGAATTTTATCGGCTGCCATCCCCGAGATACCGGCCCACCAGTCGAATTGGAAAATCCAGTCTCCGTCGCGACGCAGCTCGCCGGAAGCCACCTGATTCTCAACCTCCTCACGTATCGCCGATTCACTGAAAGACGATTTGGCCAAAAGTTTCGAAAGCGGCATCACCATATCCCGCTTCAACTGAGTTCTTATCAGCACACTCAGATCATGCGGAGCTTCAGCACGAGCTTCGAGAAACTCTCCCTGGAATGGCTTTCGGAACGCACGGCGATTAGCGTCCTCATCGATCACGACACCACCCGCAAGCGTCAGTCCAAGCGAATGATCGCGAAGGACAAAACCATCACCAAGAAAGACGTAGACCGGTTCGTGAAACCGCAACTCAGCAAGCCCCGATTCTCCGGGAGAAAGGCTTCGCTGTCCAAGAAGGTGTATCCGCGCGGGGACACCTGAACTCCCATGGTGGAACATGACCTCACGTCCGGTCCGCAGTGCACGGGAAGACTGCTTCATACCCCTGATGGTCCGGTCAGACTTACTGACAAGGACGTCGATGACCGACACCGCATCTCCGAATTTCTTCCTCGTCAGGACATCCCCGCGACCGATTCCTTCCTTTGCCGCCGAACGATTCTCCCGCAGGCTGATCCCTGACAAGTTCACCGCTGTCCTTGTCCCGGGAGGCACCACCTCTGCGCTGGCACCGTGGGACTGCGCCGTCCTGACATGGGCATCCTGCCCCGACGGTTGGACCACGAGGTCATCGCCAACGGCTATCTCACCCTCAGTGAGCGTCCCGGTCACGACCGTGCCCACCCCTTTGATGGAGAAGGCTCGGTCGACCGGAAGACGCGGTTTACCCGTGTTCCGGACTGCCCCAACTTCGGTCAGTTCGCGGGATATCGTCGCCCGCAATTCCTCAATCCCCTGCCCCGTGTGTGAAGACACCGGCACAACCGGAATGTTTTCCCAAAGTCCCCCCTCAAGGTTTTCCTTCACGTCCTCCAGCACCAACTCCAGGTCCTCGGCCAGGTCAACCTTGGTCAATGCAACAATAGCGCGTTTCACGCCCAGGTAGGTGAGAATCTGGTAATGCTCCTCGGTTTGAGGCATCCAGCCGTCATCGGCGGCTACAATAAAGAGCGCCAGGTCAATCGCACCGACGCCTGCGACCATGTTCTTCACAAAATCGGCGTGCCCCGGAACGTCGACCACACCGAGCGCAAGCTTGTCATCTGAACCATCACTTGCAGGCAGGCTGAGTTGAGCGAATCCCAACTCGATCGTCATTCCCCTCGCCTTCTCCTCAGGAAGACGATCCGGATCCGTCCCCGTCAGGGCCTCGATCAGTGAACTCTTACCGTGGTCAATATGACCTGCAGTTCCGACGATGAAATGGCGTTCCGGCATAAGGTTTAGTCAGAAGATATCAACGCAGCTTTCGCCGCACATAGGTTGAAAATAGATCACCAAGAAGAATCACTGATGCTCCCAGAAGGATATAGAAGAACATCTGATCCCAGAAAAACCCTTTTGCCAGCGCAATCAGCTTACCCAGGGTCAAAAGGCCCAGCATACCGAGAACCGTAGCGTCTTTCACGCAGGTTTCCCAGCGGTAGAAAAGATAGATGAGGAACCGGTTAAACGAAGACGGAACAATCCTCGTGATGAAGGAACTCGAGCGCGACTGGCCAGCCGCAATGGCCTGTTCGGCGGAAGCAGTTTCAGCATTCTCCACCACTTCGCCCCAAAGGCGGCCGAGGATTCCGAAGTTGTGAATCGCCAGCGCCAAAACGAGCGGCCAGACTTGCAGCCCAAGCAGCGAGAGAAGCAGGAAAGCAATCAAATACTCCGGGACAGCTCGTGCCAGCACGAAAACAAACCGCACCACCGGACCACTAAACTTCCAAAAAGTGGATTTAAGCGCGCTGACACGTCCGGACCACAGGCCAAAAGGATTGGGCCGGGCCAACTGACGGCTTGCCACCGTCAAAACCGGGAACACCATCGCGGACGCCAGTAGAATCGCGGCCGTCGCAATACCGAAGGTCGTAGCGAGGGCGACGAATCCCTCATCGGTTAATAAACCCCAGGCCCAGGGAAAGGCGTCAAACCAGTCCCCTGACCTCTGCACCGGCCGCGGGACCAGGTCACCAGCGAAATTTTTGAAATTCTCCCAGCGCCGTGAAGCCGAAAGCCGCCCAAGCAACGGCTGGCTGGACACCCAAGCCCAGATGATCATCCCGAACACGAGAATCCCACTGATTCGCAGATAAATCGACTTCCTCTGGCTTCGACGAAGTTCTTGGACACGCCCGAGGCGATCTGTGTCAAGCATCGCCTCCATCACACTTTCCAAGCCTCCGCTGATGAGTGAAGTCGCTTCCGGATCGCCGCCCCCCAGAGGTCAACAACGACGATCAAACCAAGCAACAGATAGAGGTAGGTCCACACCTCACGATAATAAAACTCCTCGTGGGACAACTCGATGTAGAGCCCGATCGTTTCGATACCGACAAAGCCGAGCACCGCCGAAGACCGCAACGCGCATTCGAAGCGGTAGAAGCTGTAGGTAATTAAATTAGGTAAGGCACCGGGGAAAATTCCCACAAGAAAAGTCTGCAGGGGGCGATGCCCGACCGCTTTCAAAGCCAGTCCCGCTTCACGAGCTTCTTCGTCAATCAGTTCAGAGAACACCTTACCCAGTGTGCCTGAGAATGGCAAAGCCAGCGCAACCATACCCGCCAGGGGCGACACCCCCATTGCGGAAAGAAACAAAAGCGCCCAGATCAGCTCGTGAATTGAGCGCACAAAACTCATCACGAAGCGGCTCACGAAATACACCGCGCTCAACACTGTCTGCGTTCCGCGTCCACACGGCTCCGGCCACCACGCCGACGAACCAAGGAAACCCATCACCAGGGCCGCAGGAATAGCAATGCTCATGGCCCCGAACGCGAACTTCAACGTAAGCAGCAACCCTTTGAATCCCTTCAGCCAGATCGAGTCCGCATCGTCCGGAACGTTTTCATCCTGGTAGTCAAAGGCTGGATTCAGCGCCGCTTTAAAAAACTCACCGGTTCGACTCCAGTGTTCGGCGTCCGGAGGAATTAATCCCCCCGGCTTGAGATCCAACGCCCAGGCACAGGCCAGAAAGACAAGGAATCCGCAAAATACCACCCAGCGGATTCGGCCGTGAGCTCCCTTCATCTCAGGCGTCCTCCATCATTTCCTCATCGCTCAATTCATAAAGCGCCTCAAGATCCTCCTCACTCAATGACTCCGGAGCACCGTCGAAAACCACTTTACCGTTTCGCATTCCGACGAGCCGGGGAAAAAATTCACGGGCGAGTTCCAGGTGGTGCAGACTCACGCCAAGGGTAAAACCACGTTCTTTTGAAAGTTCTGTCAGGAGCTTCACCGTATCGCGGGCTCGTGCCGGATCGACACTGGAGACCGGCTCGTCTGCGAGAAGCGCTTTCGGCTCCTGGAAAAGGGCACGGGCTATGGCGACACGCTGTTGCTGGCCACCGGAAAGGTTGGAAATGCGCTCAAACAACTTTTCTTCAATGCCAACGCGATCGAGAATTTCATGAACCGCCAATTGGTCGTCATGCGCCGGAAAAATCAGGTCCCGTATCGACCGTAAGGTGCCGCGACTGCCACCCTTCCCTAGAATCACATTCTGCAGGGAAGTAAGGTTCGGGACCAGTCCAAGATGTTGCGGAATGGTCGCCACTAGCGAACGCAGTTCCCTGAGTCGCCGGTCACTGAATTCACTAACGTTTTCGCCAAATACCGACAGGCTACCCTCGTCCTGTCTCCGCATGGTATTGAGTAGTCGAATCAAAGTCGTCTTTCCACTGCCACTGGGGCCGATGAAAGCGACCTGCTCTCCGGGCTCAATCGATAGCGACACATTATCCACGGCAGCGAGGCTCCCGAAACGCAGTGTCACATTCTCAAGCTGGAAAGCGGCTGGCATGAATAAAAAAGGGGCGGAAGCCGAACTCCCGCCCCTCCTCGAAAGGGTTACGAAAATGGCCTATTCTTCGATGAGACCCATTTGGATCGCAGTCGTTTTGATGCCGTCAAAGTCTTCGTTCTTCGCGGAAATGATGGACTCGCGGTTGATTGCCTTGAGCGCATCAGAGCCAGCCGGAGCTTCGATCAGAGCCGTCTGAACTTTCTGAGCAAATCCCGCGCCGAAAGCAGCCTCAGCATCGGGGTGGATGGTGAAGTTGTAGTCGGCGTAGAACGGAGTCGTCCAGATTTTTACCGTGTTTTCAGCGATCTTTGGGTCGCTCTCCACGAGTGAATCGTAGGTCTTGTAGTTCAGCGCTCCGGTCTGATAGGTGCCGTCGGCCACGGCATTGGCAGTTGCCACGTGACCACCGCTCATCTGGAAGCCGGGCTTCGCAGCGAACCACTCATCAGGATGAACCCCTCCGTTGTTCTCCATGATGAAAAAGGTCGGCATGAGACGACCGGAAGTGGAACCGGGTGAACCAAAGGTGAAAGTCATGTCCTTGATCGCTGCGGGGAAGTCAGTAGACGGAGAGAGTCCGGCATCCTTATTGGCAATGAAGTAAGACTTGTACTGAGGATCAGCTTTGCCCTGGGCAATTGCCTGAGCACCTTCGACAGCCATCCGCGCCTGAACACCGGAAAGACCGCCGAACCAGACCAGGTGCACTTCCCCGTTGGAGAACTTGGTCACAGCGTCGGCATAGTCCTTGGAGAAAACAAACTCCGCCTCAACGCCGAGTTTCTCAGTGAGGTAAGCCGCAAGTTTGTCGAACTTGGCTTTTTGATCCGTGATCTTCTCATCCGGGATCGCCGAGATGTAGAAAGTCGATGATTCAGCGCTTGGTGCCTTTTCGGCGGAAGCGCTTTCGTTAGAGTCGGTCGTGGACGGATCACCACCACAGCCGACGAGGGCCAGAGTAGTTACCGCTGCCAGACCGACGCGGAAAAAGTGTCTTTTCAGCATCGTTGGTATTGTTTGATTAGTTGGTAAGTTCTGATCATTGCGATCGAATGTCTCAATGGTGTCGGTGACCACTACGGCCTCTGACCCACCTCGACAGTGACATCATTCAAGCCTTTCTGAAAATATCCAGAAGATTTTCTAAAACGATTTTGTCCTGTTCGGGAAAAACCGTCCTCAGATCAATCCGATACCGGTCATCCGCGACATACCCCATCAAAGGCATTTGCCCCTCCCGAAGTAACTTCGCAAACTTGGGGAGTCCCATTTTTCTCGGCAAAAGGTCGAGGGCCAATGACGGAATCTCCGCTTTCGGCATCGTTCCTCCACCACAGCGGGCAATGGTTTCGACCACCCCGGCCTCCAGTTCATCTATTCCTGAGAGTTCTTTCAGAATAGCATTCGCCCGGGGCCGCAAGTTTTCCTCCACCGAAGCTGACAACATTCGAATCAGCGGAAGATCCGGATTCGCTCCTCCCTGGTGATGCAGATATTCAAGAACGGTTTCCTGCAGTCCTGTCAGGATGAGCTTGTCACATCGCAGGGCACGAAAGAAGGGCTCCTTCTTGATTCCGGCGACCAGATCAGCGCGCCCGGCAATAATTCCGGCCTGAGGCCCGCCAAAAAGCTTGTCGCCGCTGACGCAAACGAGATCGACGCCTCGCTTGAGAACTTCGGAAGCGGTCGGCTCATGGGGAATCGGGGCCAGGTCGTTAGTCATTAACATCGCACCACTCCCCAGATCCTCGACCACGGGAAGACCATGCTCGTGTCCAAGTTCGACGAGTTCTTCGGTGGTTGGCTCATGAGTGAATCCGTCCATCCAGAAGTTCGACCGGTGCACTTTTAGCAACATACCTGTTCTAGGCCCGATCGCTTTCTCATAGTCGGCGAGGGATGTCTTGTTGGTTGCTCCCACCTCAACGAGACGCGCTCCGCTGGCCTCCATGATTTCGGGGACACGGAAACCTCCACCGATCTCGACGAGTTCACCCCGAGAAATGATCACTTCGTTGCGCTCCCCATTGGCAAGATGCTTCAACATCAGAATGAGGGCTGCGGCACAGTTGTTGGTCACCGTGGCCGCCTCGGCCTCTGTCAGCGTAGCGAGGCACTTTTCAAGAAAACCACCCCGCTTTCCACGCTCCCCGGAGTCGAGATTTAACTCGATATTGTTGTAGTATTGCCCAACCGAGGTCAGTGAATCAACCACACCTTCCTGCAATGGAGAACGGCCCAGGTTGGTGTGTATACACACCCCGGTCCCATTGATCACCGGGTGAATCCTCGAACGATAGAGCGACCCAAGTTTACCACGAATCACTTCCACGGTTTCCTCAAACTCTCCAACTTCTGTTTCCCCGGCCTTCACGCCTTCCCGCATGCCCTCGATTTCTTCTCTTACGAGATCCGTAACCAGTGGTTGAGGTAACGGCGGCAGGTTGTCGCATTTTTCGAGAGCCAGCAGCACCTTGTCGACAGCTGGGATTCGGGCAAAGGGGTTTTGAGTCTTTTCGCTCATTAAAAAGAAGTGATAGCACTAAAAGCAGTGACGATAGTCGAAAGCACCAACTTTCGCCAATCCGGAAAATTCTCCGCGCAGGCCCGACTGTGACTCCGAAACCTCCGCAGCCGGGGCGATTCAAGCCGATAATGCCCCCTTTACCCGACGGAATGCTTTTCTTCCCCTTCGGCGGCGCAAGGGGTTTTCAGTGCCCTATACGACCGTGATAAGCGGACCAACCTCGTCAGCAGGAAGAATTCGGCCGATCAACGAGCGTGCCAGCGAACCATCCTCCTCCAGAATCTGCATCACTTCTTTGACGTTATCCTCCGGCACACAGAGAAGCAATCCGCCACTCGTTTGAGCGTCGGCGAGGATATACTTCATTGATTGCGGTACGATTTCCGCCCAACCCACGTCAGCATCGGATGTCTTAAAATTTTCCCGGGTGCCTCCCGGAACACAATCCTCCTCATCAATCAGACGGGTGATTTCTTCATCGATCACCGGGATGTTGGCGGTGTGGAGAATCGCACGGGTACCACTGGCTTTGCAAAGCGGGATCAAATGCCCGAGAAGACCGAAACCGGTCACATCGGTCGCGCATTTCACCAGCCCCCGCTCAGCAATCGTCTGCCCCGGCGTATTGAGACGGCTCATCGTGTTGATGGCGCGCATCACCACTTCGCCACTCGCAATTCCACGCTTCACACCCGTGGTAAGGATTCCGGTTCCCAAGGGTTTTGTCAGGATGAGCACATCCCCCGGCTCAGCTCCGGCGTTCGTGATCATTCGCCGAGGATTCACCAGTCCGGTGACAGATAGGCCGTAGATCGGTTCGGGGTTCTTAATCGAGTGCCCCCCTGCAAGAGAGCACTTCGCCTCGAGAATTTTGTCGGCCCCTCCCCGCAAAATCTCGTGGATCACATCCAACCCGATCACATCAGCAGGCATTCCGACCACGTTCATCGCCGTGACCGGCTTACCGCCCATGGCGTAGATATCTGAAAGTGAGTTAGTCGCAGCAATCTGACCGTAAATGTAGGGATCGTCGACGATTGGCGTGAAAAAATCCACCGTCTGGACCATGGCCAGCTCGTCGTTCAACTGGTAGACAGCTGCATCGTCCGAGGTACTGGCCCCGACGAGCAGTCGATCATCTTCGTGCTGGGATAGCCCACGCAGGACCTGCGTGAGTGCTGATTGGCTCAGCTTAGAGGCTCACCCTCCGCACGATGACAGGGAAGTGAGCTTCACCTGATCTTCTGGCTTGGCGTCTTCTGGCATAATCCTTAAACAAGTAACGTTACCACTGGGCGGTTACGATTCGTATGCTGTCACGAAGCCTTCATCTTTGCCAAGACAAATGAGCCCCAACCGCTATTTCGTCCTCTAATGCCCCTGAAGATGAAAATTCAAATCGTTTCACCGGGCGGTGAGCTCCAGGATGGACAAACCCGAACAGGAAACCGGAGCACCGCCACCCAGTGGGGCAGGCTTCTCAACGAACTCGGGCACGAAGTCGCTATCCTAAACGACTTCCAGCCGGACGAGGTTGATCTTCTTATCGCATTGCACGGAGGAAAATCAGTCGAGGCAGTTCGGTCTTTCCGAAAATTTCAGCCCGACGGCAAACTGATTGTCGGACTCGCCGGAACTGACATTTATCCCGACCCCGACCCGCAGACGCTCGAGTCCATCGCAGCAGCGGATGGTTTGATTGCCCTGCAGGAGAAAGCCATCGAGAAAGTCCCCAAGGAGCACCGTAGCAAGATTGCCGTGATCCTCCAGTCTGCGATCCCGTTTCAGCCCGCTCCATCGAAGAGTGGAGACACCTTTGATGTGAGCATTATCGGCCATTTACGGGAAGTGAAGGCCCCCCTCCTTCTTGCCGGCGCCTCACGAAAACTGCCTCCCGAATCTCGAATTCGGGTCCTTCAAGCCGGGGATATTCTCGAATCCCCCTATCACGACGCTGTTAGAGCAGAGACGGAGAACAACCCCCGATACCGCTACCTTGGGCAGCTTGACCGCCAGTCAACCGCACAGCTCATTGCCTCAAGCCACATCATGTGTATGACCTCCGTTAATGAAGGCGGCGCCCGGGTTATCGGGGAGGCCATTGTTAACCGCACCCCGATCCTCTCAACCTGCATGGACGGCTCGATTGGCATGCTCGGAGAAAGCTATCCGGGCTACTTTCCCGTCGGCGACGAGGAGGCGCTTGCCGAGCTTCTCTGGAAGTGCGAATCCGAGCCGGAATTCCTTTCCGCACTGACCGATGCCGTTTCCACCCTCGCACCTGGCTACACGCCCGAAAAAGAGCGCAAAGATTTGGCGACGCTACTTGCCCGTGTTTGCAAGTCTGGTTAGGCTCTCACTATGAGTTCGCAGGAGGAACTTCTCTCCAATATCGATCGAGTGGACCAGCGCATGCTGAGCCTCATCGAGGACTTGTCGGAGGAGCAACTCGCAGTCCCCTACGAACGCGGAATCAACCCGCCAATATGGGAATTGGGCCATTCGGCTTTCTTCTACGAGTATTTCCTGCTTCGAGGCTTCTACAAGCAAGTCCCGATCGCCCCCGAACTCGATGAAATGTGGGACTCCTTTGTCATTCCTCACGAGGAACGGTGGAGCCCGGGTGTCGTTCCCGACCTGGAATCAACTCTCTCATATTATCGCAACGTCATCGACAAGTCCCGTGAGTCTCTCGCCGCGAAAAGCGAATTGACCGACGAAGAACTCTACCTCGGACAGTATGTCATTGCCCACCAGTGCATGCACCTGGAATCGCTGGTCTGGTGCCGACAGACTTCAGGATTTCAGCCCCCGGAATACTATCGAGCCGGCAACGGCGGAGCTCCTGCCACAATCACACCGACGAAGGATATCGAAGTTCCAGCAGGCACCTACTTCATCGGTGTACCGGCTCCGCCTGAGGGAAGTAAGAGTTCCAATTTCAGTTTCGACAACGAGCGTCCCGGCTTCGAGGTCAATCTCCCTGATTACCAGATTTCCTCCACCCTCGTTTCACTGGGCGATTTCCTGGCCTTCGTCGAAGACGACGGCTATACCCGCGACGAGTTCTGGTCGGTTGGCGGAGCCTATTGGTTGCGCAACAATCCCCGCGAGGCCCCGGCTTACTGGGACAAACGGGAGAATGAATGGTGGCTTCGGCGTTTCGATCAATGGGAAAAGATCAATCCGTCTCTCCCCCTCCTCCACATCAGCTACTGGGAAGCAGAAGCCTACTGTAACTGGGCAGGGCGCCGCCTTCCTTCCGAGTTCGAATGGGAGGCGGCCGCGCGTGGCGCAGAATCTTTAAAATTCCCCACCGGCAACTCCATGACCGCCTTCCACTACGATCTCGACTGCCGATTTGCCGGGACTGCTCCAGTGACCGCATTTCCTGAATCCGCCAGCCCATTTGGCTGCCTTCAAATGATTGGCTCAGCGTGGGAGTGGACCAGCAATCAATATCTGCCTTTCGACGGTTTTTGTGTCGATATGTATGCCTACATGTCGACCTTGCAGTTTGCGACTCACAATACCTGTAAGGGAGGCAGTGGAGCGACCGACTCCTCCTTGATTCGCAGTTCCTACCGGCAAGCCTACCACCCTGACCGCAGCGATGTTTTCGTCGGTTTTCGCACGTGTGCGCCTGTGATTTAAAATTTGGGAAAACCCGACATTTTAGTGCAGGACTGCGCCACCCGGCTCGCAGGGAGTGCAGTCCCCGAAAGATGATTGCTCGATCTCCGGCACGAAGGCTTTGCAAGCCTGCGGTATTCAAGCCAAAGCTTTACAGAAAGCCGAAAATACGATATAGAATAGACTATGAGGATTAATTTAGGTTGGGGTGCCGTTGCCGGAGTCGCCTTGGTGGCCGTGGCAGGTTATGCCGGATATCGCATCGGTATGCAGGAAGAACCAGCTCCCCTGGAAATCGAGGCGGAGGTCGTCGAGGAGAAGATCGAACCAGTGGCTCCAATATCTGTTCCTCAGGAGGAAGACCCCTCTATCGCGGAGATTGATGCCTTGCTGGAAGAAGCGTTCGAAGAGCCCCCAGCACCGGAGCCTCAGTTCAACGATGAGGAGATGCGCGCCCGACAGGAACGCTGGCAGAACATGACCATCGAGCAGCAGCGGATGCTGCGGAAAAGTATGTTTGCAGCCCTCGCAAAGGTCGATGGTCTCGAGGAGGTTGGGGATGCGATCCGCACGGGAAACCTGGATCCCCGTGCGTTTCGACTCGATCCCGAGGGCATAGCCGACCGCATGGAATTCTATGCTGCGACCATGGACCAGCAGGCGATGGAGCAGGAAGTGACCCGGACGCTACAGGACGTTGTCGACCAGGCCCGGGAACAGATGCGAGAGTAATTCTCACTGAAACCTGTTCTGCCTTGTTTGCTGTAAAACGACGGTGCTCCGAGGCGTTTCGAATGTTCAATCGCCATGCTTTCCTGCCAAGCAGGCAGGCTACTTCATACGGGCGGTTGTCACCGCGTATCGCCCCGGGTTGGAGGGCGTAGCAATACAGCTTTCACGGCTGCCCCCAAAATTTACAGGGCAAGATTCTGAGCGAGGTGAGTTTGCTGTAGCGCAAACTCAGGGTCGGCTTTTCTGAATGTTAGGGAAGCGGAGAGGGAAGGAATCGAACCAACCCCGGTAAGGATCACTTACCGACAACGGTTTTGAAGACCGCGGAGCCCACCAGGTGCTCATCTCTCTCCATACTAAACTGGTGGGACTGTTGAGCATTTCATCCCATTGGTCAATGACGATGACGTCGGTAATCCCGCTTTCTTTGGGTCGTTTGCTCCGTCATCGCCTGAGAAGCTGAACAACCTCAACGATCTTCTCCGCCGCCTCATCGACCTCAGCTTCGGTCGAAAAGATCGACAGCGATAACCGCAGGCTGCTGAAGGCCCGCTCATCACTGAATCCCATGGCCGTCTGAACGTGGCTGGGCTGGTTTTTGCCCGTCATGCAGGCGCTGCCGGCAGAGCACTGCACACCCCGCTCGTCCAGCATGGGCAACATTTCGGCAGCGACGCAGCCCTCAAACGAAACATGAGCCACATTCCCGGTGCGATGTTCTCGCGAACCATTGAACTTAACGGGGGAAGGTCCCCCACCGAACCCTGCTTGGAGCTGCTCTTCGAGCCGGTCACGGAGGCATTTCACCCGCTCCAGGCCTCCATTTTCGGCTTCCTCCGCCATGATGGCTGCCGCCTCTCCCAATCCAACGATGTAGGGAACGTTTTCAGTGCCGCTGCGGCGACCATCTTCCTGTCCACCACCTCGGATCATGGGTTGGAAATCGCTGTTCCTTCGAATAAAAAGACACCCTATTCCCTTAGTAGCGTGGAACTTATGACCACTAATTGATAGAAAATCAACCGGCACCTCATCCACCCGGACTGGTATCTTTCCAACGGCCTGAATCGCGTCCGTATGGATCGCCCAGCCGGCGCGTCGGGCCGTCTCACAAACTTCAGTCATTGGCTGAATGACACCGGTTTCATTGTTGGCCCACATAATCGATGCGAAGCCGGGACGCGAGTCATCGACCGCTCGCTCAAAGGCGTCGAGTTCAAGACGCCCCTCCTCGTCTGTTCCGATTCGTTCGACTTCATACCCGGCCGCCGCCATCGCTTCAGTCGGTCGAAGCACGGCACTGTGTTCAATTTCACTGACAACAATCTTGGTGTTCTGCCGCCCCAAACCGCGGGCGAGCGACTTCAGGGCCATGTTATTTGACTCCGTGCCGCAACCGGTGAATACGATTTCCTCGGGGCTAGCGCCGATCAGCGAAGCCACCTGCTCGCGGGCCCTACCGATCGCTGCCTTCACACTCCGGCCGGCACGGTAGCCACTGGACGGGTTGTACCAGTTATCGGTGAGAAACGGCATCATTGCCTCAACGACTCGCGGATGCACCTGCGTTGTCGCGTTGGAATCGAGGTAAATCGACATGCTGCAATTTAGAAGTTGTGTCCGGCGGCGCAACCAGCCGGGAGGCAAAAATTACGGCGCTTTCAGCAGCTTGCGCCCAGCAGCAATGACGGAGCTGGCACAAGTAGCGACGCTCTCGTCATCATGCCGCGCAAGTTCGAAAGAATGGGAAGGCACGGCGTAATCGCCGTCCCCCTTCACGTTGTAACGCTTGTCGTAGTGCTTGGCGAGAAGGTCGGCGACGAGGTCACGCCATGCCTCTCGCTCCACCATCTTCTTCCAGGATTCAATTGTTTTGGCTGGATGAAATCCCTTCAGCCGGTCGAGGGTCATCACAATCCGTTCGGCATCCCCTAACCATTCGACATAGTCATTCGTCAGGTAGTCAGCCCTTGCTCCCAACGGTGAATTAATTTCAAAAACAGTCGATCGCTTCATCTTCTGCCAGAGCGCATTGGGCAGGTTAAGGCGCCCGATCTTGGCGCTCTCCGCCTCGATGAAGACAGGGTGGGTCCTGCCCATCGAGCGGATCTCATCGAAAATCAGAGATTCGAATCGCTTCTGGGCGGGCTGGGGCGCCGAGAGGTCTCCGCCGAAGACGGATCCTTTGTGTTTTGCCAGCCCCTCCAGATCGAGCACCTGTCCGCCCTGTCGCCGGATCTCCTGCAATATCAGGGTTTTCCCGGCTCCTGTGTAGCCATTCAATACCGCTAGCGTGACGCCCCCTGTAAATGCTTCAATTTCTTTGATCACTTCCCGGCGATAGGCCCGGTATCCCCCTTCAAGCTGGCTCACATCCCAGCCGACGTCAGAGAGGACCGTCGCAAGACTTCCCGAGCGCTGCCCGCCCCGCCAGCAATAAATCAGCGCCCGATACTCCTTTGGCTTAGCGGAGAAGTGACTCTCAAGGTGACGGGCGATATTTTGAGACACCATCGCCGCGCCAAGTTTTCGGGCATCAAAGGCAGATACCTGCTTGTAGATAGTGCCAACTTCGACACGTTGCTCGTCGAAGAGGACGGGGAAATTCAAAGCCCCGGTGATGTGATCCTCGGCAAATTCGGAGGGAGAGCGCACATCGATGATCTCGTCATAGTCCGCAAGGCTCAACGGGACAGTTGCTGCTTTGAATTGTCGGTTCATCGATCGAAACGCATCCCGCGGTGGGTTTGACTGGCATAATTGGACTAATCCTTACAGAAAAATTAGCACGAATTTGCGGAAAAATATGTCACGACCTTCTGCACTTGCCCGTATACTGTAGTGGATGGTGAAAGGTTTATTCTGTTTCACCCCCTATCAATACCATGAAGAAACTAATCGCAACCTTGACGTTGGCCGTTCTCGCCTTCGCCCCTATGGCGATGGCTGAAGACGTGACCTATGTTGCCGGCATGACCGGCGTAGTGTGAGGCGGATGTAAGCGTGACGTCAGTTCGGCGTTCAGTTCACTGCCCGGATATATCGAGAATTCAATCTCGATCGAAAACGGAGAAGAAAAAGGTACCCAGGTCGTGACTTTCAAGACCGACGGCTCCAAAGAAATCACGAAGGAAGCTGCTATCGAGTCTCTTGGCGACAAGGCCAAGAAATACGTCGTAGTGTCCCTTGAGACCTCTGAGAGCGATACCTGATTTCTATATCTGTAGAATGAATTAGTGAAAGCCCCGGTGTTTCGGCATCGGGGCTTTTTTTCTGACCGGAGCAATTGCCCCAAAACAGACCGCATTTCAGGCGAAATGCCAGTTGGCTTCCCACCTCCGAATATGGTTCAATTCTGAGAAGCAGATGGCCGATTCCAGCACTCATAGCCGGCCCACGGCGCCCAACAGCGGTGAATTGCCGATTCCTCCCAACCTCAAGCAGAAGCTTGAAGCCTTTCAAAGTCGACTCTGGTCGATCAAAATTGCCGAAGGGGCCCTTGCAGGTCTGGCTGGTCTGGGGTTCAGCTACCTGCTGACTTTTGTTCTCGATCGCCTTTTTGATACACCCACTCTTCTCCGCGTCATCATCCTTCTCGCAGGATTCGGCATTCCGGCAATCGGCCTCCCCCTGCGTTGGCACCGTTGGATCAGTCAGCAGAAATCACTGGAGCAAATTGCACGATTGCTGCGCCGTAAGTTCCCTCGCCTGGGGGACGAGCTTCTCGGCATTGTCGAACTTTCCCATTCTCAAAAGGGCAATAACAGCCCGGTTCTCGTCGAGGCAGCGATGAAGCAGGTCGACGAGCGCATCGCCAAACGCGAACTCGACGACGCAGTTCCCGACAATCACTACCGGACCTGGCTGACTGGTGCTCTTGCTGTCATTTCACTGGCTGCCGCCCTTACCGTGTTTGTTTCAGATGCGGCTCAAAACACTCTTGCCCGCTGGGTCTCTCCCTGGAAGCCGGTCGATCGCTACACCTTTGCCCAGTTGGAACAACTCCCTGACAAAGTCATTGTTCCCTACGCCGAAAACTTCAATCTCAGCCCTGCTCTCTCGGAAACGACGGAATGGAAGCCGGGCCGGGCCTCGGTTCGCCTTCCCGGGAAAACCAGTCTTCGCGCCGATCGAGAGGACAATTTCTATCACTTTGATGTTCCTCCACAGAAAGAGAACGGACAGCTCGGCGTTCGAGTTGGCGATGAATTCAAGAGGGTTGAGGTGAATCCGCTGCCACGCCCGGAACTGGTCGATATCGGGGCTTCCCTTCGCCTGCCTGACTACCTGCGTTATTCATCCGATCCCATACTCCCCATTCGGGGCGGCAGCGTTTCCATCGTCGAAGGGGCCAGGGCTTCATTTCGCGGAACCACCTCAAGGGAACTGGCAAATGCCTCGGCTGACGGAATCTCCACCAGCATCGACGGAGCCTCCTTTGCCACTGACCATCTTCCCATTGAAGAACCGCAGACGCACACCTTCACCTGGACTGACATTCACGGACTGCAGGCGAAGTCACCTCTCGAACTGAACGTCACCCCGGTTCCTGACGAAGCTCCCGACGTCTTTGCCCGGCAGGTCAGCGAAGAAAGGATCGTCCTGCCTGACGAAGTTGTCACCTTTGATGTCAGTGCCACTGACGATTTCGGACTCAAGGCAATGGGGCTGCAATGGTGGGGTGCGTCCGATCCCGAAACCAAGCCGGATCCTGTCTCGGGAGAAAAGCCGGTCGCAGCCGGTGCCCCTGAAGCCCGCGAACTCGAATCTACTGCGACCTTTTCCGCAGAGCGGGAAGGCATCAAACCACAGACCATCCAGGTGCGCGCCTTTGCTGAGGACTTTCTCCCTAATCGCGAGCGAAGTTACTCGCCAACCTTCGTTCTTCATATTCTGAGCCCGGAAGATCACGCGAACTGGCTGACGCAGGAATTCGGGAAGTGGTTCCGCAACGCGCGTGAGGTCTACGAGCGCGAGCAGCAGCTGCACGAAACTAACCGCGAGCTGCGCGAACTATCCGCCGAAGAACTTGACCAGCCGGAGAACCGTCGTCGGCTTAGGGAGCAGTCCTCTGCCGAGTCGATGAACGGACGTCGTCTTGAGTCTCTTTCCGATTCGGGACGGGGCCTCGTCAAGCAGGCGACTAAGAATGACGAGTTCGACGCCGAGCGTCTCGAGTCCTGGTCTACCATGATGCGAGCTCTCGACGAAATCGCCAAAGAGCGTATGCCGAATGTATCAGATCTGCTTCAACAAGCGGCCCAGTCGGCGGGGCAGAGCGGCCAGTCCAGCCAGGGCGGCGACAAGAATTCCCCCTCCAAATCCAAGCCATCTGGAGAACAATCAACTCCCCCAGCTCCCCAGGTTGAGAACAAGGGCAAAAATCAAAGTCAGGGAGAAGGCGACGGGGAATCAAACCCAAATTCAAATCCTCCTTCCCCCGGCATTTCCGATCAGGTGTCCAGTCTCGATAAACCACCCGAGGGTGAGAAACCAAAGCAGAATCAAGGAGCCAAGCCTTCTGCGCCACTTGGGCTGCCCAAGACGACGCTGGGCCCTGCCGGGGATGGAAAGCAGACCGAGCCGCAAGAAACGCCCGCTCAGGCCAAGCTCAGCGAAGCGCTCGAAAAGCAAAAAGATCTCCTCGCCGAATTCGCCAAAGTCGCTGATCAGCTCCAGGAGATTCTCTCCAGTCTCGAGGCCAGCACTTTCGTGAAGCGGTTCAAGGCAGCTTCACGCAAACAGTTCGAGATTGCAGATACCTTGAATGAAACACTTGATGCCGGGTTTGGGCTGCCACGCCATCGCATCGAGCAACAGTTGCGGGCAGTTGGCGAAAAAGCTTCTCTCGAACAGGATGAGCAGGCCCGAAGCATTTACTCGATCCAGACCGACCTTGAAGCCTACTTTCAGCGAAAGCAGGATCTCATTTACAAAAACGTCCTCGATCAGATGCGCGATATGTCGGTGGTTGCTGACGTCAAAGTCATCAGCGAAGAACTGCTCGTAAATTTTAGCGGTCGCTCGATCTCCGCTTCGGAGTTCTGGGGCGACACCCTGGATCGCTGGGCCGAAGAACTTGTCGCAGCCTCCGAGTACGAGGCGTGCCAAGGCGGCGAGAAAGACAGCCTCCCGCCGGAGTTGGTCCTGAAGATCATGAAGGTGTTGCAGGAGGAAATGTATCTGCGGGACGAAACCCGCGAGATGGAAGCTGCTCGTCTCGCTCTCGCTCCTGACGTCTATGAGTCCAAGGTGCGCCCGTTGGAACTCACTCAGGAAGACCTCCGCGAGCGTGTGGATGAGGTCATTCTCGAAATCGAAGAGCTTCCGAATGCCCGGGAGCACTTCATGAACGAAATGCAGTTGCTATCACTTGTCTCAGATGTGATGCGCCAGGCCCGTGCCGTCCTCGCTCGACCAGATACCGGTATGGAAGCGATTGCTGCTGAAACGGAAGTGATCGAGCTCCTGCTCCAGTCAAACCGCCAGAAAAATAGCGGCGGCGGTGGTGGCGGTTCTTCACCCGGTGGTGGCGCCGAGGCCAGCTCGAACGGTGCTTCCCTCAATGACATCTCGCTCGACGGGGGAGAATCGCGCGCTTCCGGCCCTTCCGATCGCGCAGCGGATCAATCCACCGGTCAAACCGGCCGGAAACTTCCGGAAGAATTCCGCCGCGGACTCGACCAGTATTTCAACGCTTTAGAATCCAACTGAATGCGCCCCTCACTCCGACTAATTCTTTTTCTGCTTCTGTTTTTCGGCATTTCCTCGCGGGCTCAGGCTCAGCGTATCATTCTCGACGGCGAGGGTGATGTTAAAATTCGCCCTCTACGAGTGGATACTTCCTCGGCCAAAGCAGATGAAATTGAGGAAGAGGATGATGCCGACAAGCCCGAACCTCTCAGCGCTCAGATATCCGCTCACATTCTCAAGCTCGCCAAAGCCGAACGTGAAAAGCGGCTCAAGTTTATGCAGGTCGTGATCGATGATGTTGTCAGACTCTGCGAACTCAATGAAGCGCAACAGGACCAGCTTCTGCTTGCGGCAAAGGGGTCGGCAGAACGCTCCATGAAAGACTGGCACGAGCAGGCCGAGCGCTACTTTCGCACCCGGCTGGATGGCGCAGATTCCGATGCGGCCAAGGAAATGCTCGACGGCATGGGCAATGTGAATTTTGGCGGAAACCGTTCCGAAGAAAAGGGCGAATCTCTCGAGCTATGGAAAGAGACCCTTTCCGTCGTCCTCAACGATGACCAGATTGCCCGATACGAAGAAGTCCTTGAAAAGCGGCATCTTGATCGCATTGATGCGTTCTCGCGGATGTCGATATCAACTTTGGACGGATACCTCCGCCTGACCCCGAAACAGAAGGAGGACCTGGGAAAACTCGTTCACCAGGCAGCGGTGGACTATATTGATGACGTCCAGCGCTACTGGGGAGACTACTTTGAAAAAGGTACCCTCATGTCTCTTGCCAACGCTAACGAGGACGAAGTGCTCAGGGAAATCCTGACCGAAAAACAGCTCGAGCGGCTCCAGTCTGCCACTTCGAATTTTGACCACTTTTGGGAAACCAAGAAACGAAACAAAAGGGCGGAAGAGAAAGACGCAGAACGGCGGAAGAAGGAAGCCAATGAGGAAAAGCTTGAAGACGAAAAAACCAAGGTGAACTGAACCGCATGATCCGTTCCCTGACTATCCTCCTTGCAGTCATTGGGTTGACTTTGCCAAACACCCTCGCGGCGCAGGGGGCTTCGATCCGCTTTGGTAACGAAATCCCCCCGGAAGTGGACACTATTTATGAACGCGGCCTTGCTTACCTGAGCGCCAGCCAAAGCGATGAAGGTTCATGGCGAAGCCGGTCCGAACACGGCATCACCGGGCTCTGCCTCATGGCTTTTCTGGCAAGCGGAGAAGATCCTAATTTCGGCCGCTACCGCCTCAACGTGAAGCGGGCGCTCCGCTCTATCATTCGAGGACAGGATAAAACCGGCTTCATTCCCAACAGCATGTATCATCATGGTTTTGCCATGCTGGCGCTGGCAGAGGCCTATGGTGCAGTCGACGAAGCCACCCTGTGGGATGCGGGTGATTCGGAGGACAGAAAGACCATCGTCGAAACCCTGGAAGCGGCCATACAGCTTGCCGTGAATTCCCAAGCGGACAACCGGTGGGGTGGCTGGCGTTACTCCCCCACCTCAACTGATGCAGACACATCGGTAACCGGTTCCGTTCTCATGGGGCTGCTCGCATGTCGCAATGCCGGGCTGGAGGTCCCTGACGAAGCTATCGAAAACGCGTTGACCTACATGCAGCGCAACACTTCGTCCTCGGGATTCGTTGCCTACAGCGGTGGTATTGGCGGTGGCGGGGAATCCATGGCGCGGTCTTCCGTCGCTACGCTGGTTTATTCTGTCGGGCACAAGCGAGAGTGGGATGAGTATGAAAGCGCACTGGAACACATCACCAACAAACTCGACCACAAGGAAACCTCACACACTCACTACTTCTATTACTACATGGCCCAGGCGCTCTACCAGGGAGATCCTGAAGCCTGGGAACAGTGGAATCGAAAGACTGCAAGAATGCTGGCTGACCAGCAATCATCCGAAGGCAGTTTCTCCGGCAGCTATGGCGAAGCCTACGGAACAGCCATGTCATTGCTCGCTCTTGCTCTTAACTATCGATTCCTCCCCATCTACGAGCGATTCTAATGCCATTAACACGCACCAGGCAAGATGTGGTAATGCCCCTGCTGTTAGCAGTGGTTCTAACGTGCGGTGCCAACGTCAACGCCGAAACCGAACGAGATTTAAAATCGACTGAAGCCTGGCTGACCTGGAGGAACGGCGACGAATTGAAAGGCCAGCTGAATTCGAGCCCTGACGAGCGGGTTTCCTGGCTGTCGCCACATTTTGCCGCCCCTTTCAACATCCGCACCGATCAACTCGAGAGCATTCGCTTCCCTTCCACCCGGGGAGAAGGAGTCGATCGTGAAGAATCACAGTTCCGCGTCTATCTCAACAATGGGGACAAGCTTGAGGGTGGGCTTGTCTCAATGGATAACACAACGATCACTGTCGACTGCCTCGCATTCGAAGAACCCGTCACCCTGAAGCGCAGCGCCGTTGAACGCATCCTCCACATCGGTACGGACGAAATTCGACTCGCCGACCCCGGAGATCTCACCTCTTGGACCTCCAGAGGAAAAGATCGCAAGCCCACTGACTGGTCCACCAACCTGAGCGGCGCGTTCGCCACACATCAATGGTCAGGCAATCTATTTCGTCCAATTGAACTTCCCTCAAAAGTCGAAGTTGCGTTCACCGCCAGCTTCCCCCGTGGCAAACCGGAACTGGAAATTGGGCTTCTCAAGGATCCCACACTTGGCCCCATGCTGGAGACTTGGGACAACCATCTCGTCCTCACCTTCCGCACTGCCTTTGTTCCCGTGATGGAGCTCAAAGATGAAGACGAAACCCTCAGTTTCCGAATGTTTTGGAATCAGATCTCAGGTGAAGTCCGGCTTTGCAATCAATCCGGCAAGCTGCTCGCGTCACTCGACGGCGTCCTCGTAAAGCGCTACCTCCCTGACAGTGACAGGAAGAAGGAAGACTCGATCACGCGCGGATTCTCGATCCTCAACCGAACCCCTGAAATGCGTCTGGACGATCTGACGATTCAGGAGTGGGACGGTTCCCCTGCCCCGATTATTGATCTTTCCCAGCCCCGGCTTATCCTTTCAGATCGTGGCCCAATTTCTCAAGTGGATAGCATTCGCCTCGACCCCGGAAATAGCTATTTCTCAATGGGATCAAAGCGCGTACCGGTGGAAGAATTTCGGGAACTCATTCTTCCCTCTTCCGCTCCCTCGCAGCCTGCTACCAAAGTTACCCGCGTCGCATGGTATTCCGGGGGCACTGTAAGTGGCGAATTCATGAGTGTGAACGAGAATAGGCTCAACCTGCACCCCGGCTGGTTGGATGAGCCTGTCTCTCTCAAGCTGGATCACGCGAAGGAGATTCAATTTCCCGAATCCGCTACCCCGCCTGAACCTGCGGCCGATCACCTGACGGCAGACAACCTTTCGCTTTACGGTACGTTAAAGGTCCTACAAAAAAGAGTCGGAGAAAACCTTTTGGGATGGCAACCGGCCGGGGCCGCAGAACCCATTCCGTTTTCCGATAAGACAAGTGCATCAATCACCCGGCCTGCCCATCCAGCCACCAGCGCAGACATTGCCTCCAGCATCGGGCAGGCCCGCCTCTTCCTCATCAATGATGAAGTCTTGTCAGGGGAGCTTATTTCGATCGAAAAAGATAAAGTCAATTTCTCAAGTCGCACCACCGGTCAGATTGCGATTGCTTCCGAACTGATACGCGCAATCGACATCGGAAGCGCCGGACGCGTTCTTGACGGGTTTGGAGACGCAGAATGGGAAACCTTCGAGGAAGGTGAAGAACAAGTCGAAATGACCAGGGAATCCGCCTCTCTATCCGGGGGCGGTTTTGGCAACCCCTCCATCCTTCTCGGCGACGTGGTGTGCTTCGATGCCCAATGGAAGCAGTCCCATGGTTCTTTCACTTTACGCCTCTTCACCGAAAGTGAATCTCCGGAGTCCCCTTCCACAGACATTGTCGCCGCCGCACAGGGGAGCCGTCTCTATATTGGCAAACTTCGGGAGAGCGGCGGGTTTTCATTTTCCGGGGAACATGTCGAAATTGAAAATAACCGGGCTTCGTTCCGAATACTGACTGAACCTCAAAAGGTAGTTGTCTTTGCCAACGAACGTTCCAAGCCTGTTCTGACGATCCCGATCAATTCGGGACAGGTTTCCGGCAACGGACTCTATTTCAAACTGGGTGGTGGTTGGCCGGGGTGGAACCAGACGCCGACTGAAATTGTTTTTTCCAACTTCCGAATCGAACGTTCCCCGGGAAGCATCCCCCGCCGCGTTATCGATCCCCATTCCCGTGAGCGCGCCCTCACGATTCCCCGAATTCATCGGGACGAAGCCCCTACCCACCTGTTGATAGCTCCCAACGGCGATCTGCTTCGAGGCCGACTACTCTCCGGAATCGGCAATAATTTGCGATTCGAATCCAAGGGTAAAACGCTCGATATTCCCCGCAAGCGAGTCTCTACCCTGATCTGGCTCCGCGATAAACCCTCAGGAAGAGTCGAGGAACCAGCTTCAGCAACATTTAAAGCCACACACCGCTTTGTGCTGATGGACGGCAGCCGCCTAAAACTCTCCGCACGCAAATCCGAGGAGGGCAGCTTTGTGGGCATGTCAGAACATCTCGGGGAGTGCCGCATCTCAGTTGAAAATGTGGTCCGTAATGTTGAACGCGGACCGGTTTCAAAAGCCCCCGATGACGAAAAGACCACCTCAGCATTTTTCGAAAACTGGAATGTCTCTTTCACTCCCGATCCCCGAATCCCCGGTGAATCTCCGGGATCTGACTCTCCACTGATCGGGAAACCTGCCCCCTCAATCAGCCTGGCCACTTTTGACGAGGAAAAGAAATTCGCGCTATCCGATCACAAGGGAAAAGTCATTGTCCTCGACTTCTGGGCTACCTGGTGTGGCCCGTGTATAAAGGCTATGCCTGTGGTCCGCAGAGTTGTGGACGCGTTTGACTCCGAAGACCTGGTTTTTTGCGCAATTAATCAGGCCGAGTCCAGGCAAATAGTAACGGCGTTCCTCGACCAGCGCGGCTGGTCTGACATACCTGTCGCTTTCGACTTTAACGGCAAGGTGAGTTCCGAAT
Source organism: Verrucomicrobiales bacterium (assembly GCA_049594415.1). Taxonomy (GTDB): domain Bacteria; phylum Verrucomicrobiota; class Verrucomicrobiia; order Verrucomicrobiales; family DEV007; genus Arctic95D-9. Next base: position 38,163 of record JBMYJM010000011.1, read on the forward strand.
ACGATGTCCAGGGTATTCCCCACACGGTTTTGATCGATCGCGATGGCAACATTGTCTGGGTCCACAGCGGATTTACCGAAGAAATGGGGGATAAGCTTTTCGAAGCGATCAAAAACAACCTGTGATGCGACACCAACTTAACTTCATTTCGTCAAAACCGCGATGGTGAGCATGAAACGCATCTGCAACCATGGCATCAGACTGTCTTAAAGAATACCCACTTCGAAGAAGGCTGCTGTGTCTGGAGCCGGTAGAGTTAATTCCCTTCTCTAAGCCACTGACTCCGGGACTTCCGGGGAAACCTCGAAAGAAGGCGCGAACAGCGCCTTCACTGTGTAGACTAAGAACGAAATAAGACCGTAAGACAATCCGAGAACCACCCCGAAGTCCACAATACCGCGCCACGGCTGTGGGACGAACTTGACCAGGATAACGAGGAGGATAATTGCAATGGTCAGTGAAAAGGCGATAATCCTCGTCTTCTTTGTGGCGTAGAAATACCCCATACAAAAGAACGGTGCCAGCAGCACACGCACCCAGGTCGGGTTTCTTCTCAAGTATCTCACTCGGGCAGCGGTTCGCGGCGAGAACTTCTTCTGAAAGCCTCGGTAGCCCTCAGCGATCAACATAAAGATGCCCCAGGCTATAGCGATAATCCACTGGAGCACTGATAGGTCGGACAAGAGGGCTTCCTGGGCGCGAGGACACAAACGTATGATCGCGCTCGCTAACAGCGCACACACTCCGGCAAATCCCCAGATAGCTCCCAAAAACCCCATGGGCGCAATATCTAGGTCTTTCTGATTGGCTTGTAAAGGTGCAGCCGAGGCATTAAGCCGCCGCACCCACATCGCTCTCGCCGTCGTATTCCGCGCTTTGCTCTTCACCAAGCCCCTCAAACGCAGTCATACCGGATTCAATGCTGAGCACCAGTTCCTCCAAAGCATCGAGGCCGGAATCAATTCGTTCGAACTGATCCCCGACCTGATCCCCCAGAAGGACTCGAATATCACTCTCAGGAAGCGAGACCTCTATTTCCTCAGAAATAACCTCCTCTTCTTTACCTCCGGTCGGTTGTGTAAGTTCCTCCTCATTCGACTCATCAGCAACCACCCCACTCTTAGGAGCGAGGGGTTCGGAAACCATGGCTGAGGTAGCGATTGTCTCTTCAGCATCGATGACCGCATCGGTCAGGTTGACTGTCCCACTCTCTTCCTCGGGCGCAAAAACCACTGGTGTGGGCCGGCTGCTGACAGGAGAAGACCGCATTAAGACAGCGAGGCCTGCCGCAGCCTCTTGAAGTTCATCAAAATACTCGCCTTCCCTCTTCTTCTCAGGGGTTTCCTCGACCGCCACGATTTCAGCACCGACAGGCCTTGTCCCAACGGGTTCGATGTCTTTAACTTCCTCGACGGCAAGAGCCTGCTCTTCTCTGATCACGGTAGATTCTGCCTCGTCCTCCGAATTCGCTTCGGTGTAATCTTTGCCCGATGCTTCAGCAGGGCCACGATGAAGTGAATTCTCTCTGGAACGAGCCGCAAATCTCGCGTAAAGCATCCATGCGGCCAGTGCGAGAAGCGCACCAATGAGAATTAAATAGGCGAAGTTATCCATATCAGTATCTAAATCATCAAGAATCCTTAGATACTTTCAACCCTAAAATGTTAATAATTACACTTCCATTTCCTCATTTATGAGTATTTACAACCGGGATTACATGCGAGACAGCCCGGGAGGCGCGTCCCCGGGACATCCCTCCAACTGGAGCGTGATCACCCGGTTGATTGTGATCAACTGCCTCGTGTATCTCATCGTCCTCCTTATCGACGTTCCACCCAAGGAGCCGCTGACGGACAATTTGTCTCTATCTCTGAGCGGACTTTCCTCCCTCAAAATCTGGACCCTTTTCACCTACCAATTCATCCACGGGCACCTCCTCCACATCGCAGGCAATATGGTTGGATTGTTCTTTATCGGGAGAATCCTTCTCCAGATGGTCTCCCCGAGACAGTTCATGGAGATCTATTTCGTTGGCGCTCTTTTTGGCGGGATTCTGCAACTCTTCTTCAACCTCGCAACCAAGCAGGATGGACTCATCATGGGTGCTTCAGGGGCAGTCATGGCGGTCCTGCTCGCACTGGCGACACTGATTCCTAACCAAAGTCTCAATTTCCTGCTTTTCTTCATCATTCCAGTAAAGATGACGATGAGGCAGATTGCCACGATAGTAATCATCCTCGACGTGCTCGGCTTTCTTTTCAGTTTCGTGGCCGCCGGCGGCGAATCAGAGTCTCGAGAAATGATCGCCCATTTCGCTCATTTCGGCGGAATGCTTACCGGATGGGCCTACATCAAATTCTGGTTTACGAAATCTCAAAGCAGCACATCATCCAGAAGCCGTAGCGAGAAGCTGAAGAAGCGTTTTGGGATAAGTAAGATTCGGGAAGCGCGCATGAGTGCAAACTCCGGAGAGGAGAAGTCTCAGACCGATACCTTCGTAAGTGGTGACGTGGATGCAATTCTGGACAAGATCAATGACAAGGGCTTTCAAAGCCTGACTAAGGAGGAACAAAAACTGCTTGAGAAATCCAGCAGGAAACTCTCCAAGCGAATTGATAAAGATCAGTAATCCCAATGACTGCCCGTCTTCACACTCAGCACCGCAAGAAGTCCAGTAAGGGAGCGAATCTACGCTGGCTGGCTTACCTCGCCGCCGCTGGCATCGCTGTGTTTATGATCATCTCATCCGGTCGACTCGGGATGGAAATGGCCCGAAACCGTCTCCCCGAAAAACCAGAGGCACCCTCAGGGGAAGAGACCACTATCGTCATGCCGGGTAGCGGCAACGCCCCGATTTTCCTGGCGGACACTCCGGAAACCCTACGACGTTTTTTCTCTGATCACCCGACCGGAAACAGCCGTTCCAGCGCCAACCTTGCCGGACTTGGAATTCGTCGACTTCAAAGCAATGTCGATATTGTGATCCTGGGCACCGAAGCTGAAGCCGTCGAAGTTCGGGTCGCCTCCGGGGCAATAGCGGGCACCGTTTACTGGGTTCATCATAGCCAACTTCCGGACACCGAAGATTTTGATCCCATCATCTCCCCAATCCCCGTGACACTGCCGAATTAGGTGAGAAATAGAATCTTTTGGGCAGTTTTTGTTTGTTTGGAGCTCTTAAATACCTAATCTGATAACTATGCTTGAGTTGGCGGTGCTGGGCAGTGGAAGCTCAGGGAACAGTGCACTAGTTTGTCTCGGAGAAACCCGGATCCTGATCGATGCGGGTCTTTCCGCCCGTCAGCTTTGCCTGCGCCTTGAAAATCTCGGTGTCGATCCCGACAGCCTCAGCGCCATTGTCCTAACCCACGAGCACGGCGACCATACTCGCGGCATCGATGTCTTCTGTCGAAAGCGCTCCGTCCCTATCTACGGGACCACGCATACCTGCGCCATTGTCCGGGAGAACGTCAAATCAGAAATACCCTGGCATCACTTTGAAGCCGGCAATGACTTCATGATCGACGATATCAAAGTCGAGAGTTTCTCTGTCCCCCATGATGCGGTCGATCCCGTTGGTTTTGTCTTTCGTTGCAATCGAAGTAGTCTCGGCGTCGTCAGCGACGTAGGTCATGTCACACGTATGATCGTCGAGCGACTCAAAGGCGTCGATACCCTCTTTGTGGAGGCCAACTACGACGAGGTGATGCTACAGAATGACACCCACCGTCCGTGGTCGACCAAACAGCGCATCAGCAATCGACATGGACATCTTTCCAACGATCAAACAGCGGAACTTGTCGGGCAGATCGCTTCCGAAAACCTGACACGTGTCGTTCTCGGCCATCTCAGCAGCGATTGCAATGCGCCGGACCTGGCCCGTCAGGTCATTATCAAGAAACTTGAAGCTGAAGGCCTCAATGGCGTTCTGGTAGAGTGCGCCATGCGCAAGGATCCCCTGCCACTGTGCAAAACGGCTTCTGAATCAGCCGCTCCCCCGGAAATCTCTCCTGAAGAGATTGATGAAGAAAAACCTGCCAAATCGGCTCGCGTGTGCGAGTCTACCGGCGCCTCAGCCCCAACTCCGTCCGCCTCCGTCGAAGAATGGAGCCAGACCGAGTGGGCTTTCTAGTCCGGCTGAGCCCAGCTCCCTCTGCCGATCACGGATATGACTGTGCTGAAACCGTCCTTTGAAGAATTTTCGTCTTTAGCTGCCAGCGGAAACATGATTCCGGTCTGGACAGAACTGGCTGCCGATTACGAAACCCCGGTTTCCGCGTTTCAGAAGCTAAGCGAGGGCCACAGCGAACCATGCTTCCTTCTCGAATCTGCTGAAAACAGCGACCAGATCGGTCGCTTCTCATTTCTCGGCACGGATCCCCGTCTCGAAGTCCGCGCCTCAGGACGTGAAATATCCGTTCGGGAAAAGGGCGCATCCGATTTTACAACCAGTCAACTTCCGGAGTCTGAGGGCGATCCGCTCCATGAAGTCGAGCGGCTCATGTCCGTGTTTCAACCCGTCGAAGTCGAAGGGCTTCCCATCTTCACCGGGGGTGCGGTTGGTTTCCTCGGTTACGATATGGTCCGTTTCTTTGAACCTACGGTTCCCGGACCTCCGGACCAAGGCCTTGGCCTTCCCGACATGGTTTTTGTGATCACGGACAGTCTCGTCATTTTTGATCACAGGTTCAGAAAGCTTCAGGTTGTAGCCAACATTTGCACTGAGGATTTCGATTCGCTGGAAGCAGCCTACGAAGCCGGGCGCAATCGCATCGAGGCCGTGATCAACCGCCTCTCCAAGCCTCAGTCCGTCGCCCCGTTCTCCCTGATGGAAGAACCGGAGAATCCGGACACGGTAAACAGCAACACCACCCAGGAGGAGTATGAAGGCATGGTGCGCACGGCTAAGGAGTATATCCTCGCAGGAGACATCTTCCAGGTCGTGCCATCGCAACGTTTCGAGACAGACTACACCGGCCGCCCTATTGATCTTTATCGTGCGCTTCGACACGTCAACCCCTCGCCTTACATGTTCTGTCTCCAGTTCGGCGATGAGTTCTCCCTTGTTGGAAGTTCTCCCGAGGTTCACGTCCAGACCATCGACGGAAATATCAAAATCCGCCCCATCGCCGGCACCCGTTGGAGAGGCAAGACACCCAAAGAGGACCAAGCACTGGCCGACGAACTACTGGCAGATCCCAAGGAGCGCGCCGAGCACGTCATGCTGATTGACCTCGCAAGGAATGACGTCGGCCGGGTCGCTGAATTCGATTCCGTCAAGGTGGACGAAATGATGATCATCGAGCGCTACAGCCACGTGATGCACATCGTTTCCAACGTCGTTGGCAAACTGAACTCCGGTCAAAGCGCCTACGACGTAATGAGAGCCACCTTTCCTGCGGGGACGGTCAGTGGCAGTCCAAAAGTCCGGGCTATGCAGATCATCGACGAAATGGAAAAATCCAAACGTGGTGCCTACTCGGGCGCGGTTGGTTACTTTGGTTTCGACGGCAACCACGATAGCTGCATTGCCTTGCGTACTGTGGTTCTCCGGGGAGAGAAAGCCTATGTCCAGGCTGGTGCCGGTGTCGTTGCTGACTCAGTTCCCGAGAAAGAATACAACGAAACGGTGAACAAGGCGAAGGGCATGATGCGCGCGATCGAACGCGCCAAGCTTCTCAAGTGAAGCGCCTCTCGCGGCGTGTGACAAAATCTCCCCTGACTTTGCTCTTGTCTTATCGGCGACTTTCACTCCTATGAAGGGGACTATGGACGACGAGATATACCGCCGTATTCGTGACGAGTTCACCGACAATTTCGACGAGGAGATGGAGCTCCAACTCGGAGAACTCTCTGAAGAAGCCTCAGGCGATGGGCGCGAAGGTGCCCATCTAACCGAATTTCGCCGCCACTACTTCCGTGAACTCCTTCGGCTTCAGGTAGAATTAGTGAAACTTCAAGACTGGGTGGTCGCAACCAAGGAAAAGATCGTTGTGGTCTTTGAGGGCCGGGACTCCGCTGGAAAAGGTGGTGCCATCAGCCGCTTCACCCAACGCCTCAACCCACGAGTCTGCCGAGTTGCTGCACTGCCGGCCCCAAACGATCGCGAGAAGACCCAGTGGTATTTCCAGCGCTATGTCTCACATCTCCCTGCCGGGGGTGAGATCGTTCTGTTTGACCGTAGCTGGTACAATCGTGCCGGCGTGGAAAAGGTCATGGGGTTCTGCACGGATGACGAATACGAAGAGTTCTTCAGATCTGTTCCTGAATTCGAACGCATGCTTGTGAGATCCGGAATACGCCTCATCAAATACTGGTTTTCTATTCAGGACGAGGAGCAGAAATTCCGGTTCAACTCACGAATTTTCGACCCGCTAAAGCGTTGGAAACTCAGCCCGATGGATCTCGAGTCACGACGTCGCTGGGAAGACTACACCCGCGCCAAGGAAGTGATGCTCGAACGCACCCACATCCCTGAAGCTCCATGGTGGGTAGTCCCGGCCGACAACAAGAAAAAAGCACGCCTTAACTGTATCAGCCACTTCCTCGACCAAATCCCCTATAAAGAGGTGGAGCAAGACACCGTCACCTTGCCGGAACGTCAACACTACCCGGACTATCTTCGCCATCCGGTTCCGGATAAGATGATAGTCCCTCAGAAATATTAATCGGGCTTATCCTCCAGCTGCCTGAGCTGCAGCGTGTCGATGATCGTATCGTTGGCCAGCGCGTTGGTAATAACAACAAGCCACGTGCCGATCTCGACCCACGCTTTTCGTTTCAGATAATCCATCGCCAACTGGATGGTCTCCTCGTGATTTTCTGAAAATTCGATCAAGAAGGGTTCTACGCCCCAAGGCAACAGGAGCTGGCGAAACATCGCTTCGTCGTCTGTGAAAGCAAAAATGGGAATCCCGTGTGGGCGCAGGGCACCCAATACATACGGGAGGAAACCGCTCCGCGTGAAAACGACAATGCCGGACTCACCCAGCTCCTGTGCAAGCACGGCAGCCGAACGCAGCATCATGGCCTTCGGCTCTTTCAGGACAATGCGATCATTCAATTCCCGTCCTACCGAGGGCTCAATGCTTCCAATAATATTTTTGAAGACTTCAACCGACTCCAGCGGATAAGCTCCTGTCGTGGTCTCTCCCGAAAGCATAACGGCATCCACCTGTTCGCGAACCGCATGAGAGACGTCCGACACTTCAGCCCGAGTCGGCATTGGCGACTGAATCATCGACTCCAGCATATGAGTTGCAACGATCACAGGTTTACCTTCTGCATGGCAGACCTTGATCAACTCTGACTGAACCAGGGGAAGACGGTGATAATCAATTTCAATTCCGAGGTCACCGCGCGCTACCATGATGCCGTCGGCCTCTCTGACGATCTCTTCCATATTTCGGACGCCGGCCTGGTCCTCAATCTTGGCAATAATTCGGGCGCACGAACCCAATCTTTCGAGGTAGTGCCGCAAAATCTTAACGTCTCCCGCTTCACGTACGAACGATAAGGCCACGAAGTCGATCCCCGCCTCGACGCCAGCTTTGAGATCATCCTCATCTTTCTTAGTCAAAGCCGGCAGTTTTACCTGGATCCCCGGGAGATTGATATGGCGTCGTGAGCCGAGCTCACCCGGAGTCAGAACTTCAAACCGAATTCTGACTTCGTCCTTCTCCTTGACCTTTAATTGTATCAAGCCGCTATCGACCAGAACCGTGTCACCGACGCTCACCTCCGCAGGGAGCCCATCATAGTTCACCGATACAGAGGCCACCCCTTCGGTGCCCTCAACAGACTCAATGTGGAACTCCACTTCCGATCCAGCTTCCAGCTCTATGGGCACTTCCAGCGCCCCTGTCCTGATCTCCGGCCCTTTCACATCCATCATTACCGCAACATGGCGGCCAACCTCTTCCGAAACCTCACGGACGAACCACATCGCATCTTTGACCCACTGATGGGAGGCATGAGCCATGTTTAACCTCAAGATATCCACGCCCGCACGGATCAACTGTGCCAGCATCTCTTTGGATTGGGTGGCCGGGCCCAGCGTCGCAATAATCTTAGTGTGTCGGTAGTCTTTCAAAATAAATTAACTCCAACTGAACAGTAGCAATTTCCGGACCAAAGGACTGGTCCGCGCCGATTCTCCACATAATGGCGATGTAGCGCCGGAGCAAGTCGGCATTAATTCTGCACTGATTATATCGTCGAAATTTTGCGACATTTCGCGGGCTATCTGCTATCCACTAGTGTTATGAAGAAATCCCTGCTAGCACTAGCCCTCTCTTTTCTTCTCATTGCAAGCTCCGGAGCCCGGACCTGGACCAGTTCCGACGGCTCTCGAACTTTCGAGGGAGAAATTCGATCCTACAATCCGAATACCAAGACAGTTTCCGTCCTGGCTTCGGGTCGCATGCTCTCTTTCACCGCGGACAAGTTGTCCGAAGATGACATTGCCTATATCAAGGAATGGGAAGCCGCCCAGAACGCCCCCGATCCTTCGGAAATGCTCGCTTCATCCGTCGTCGGCAAAGCCGTGCTTAAGGCCAAGTTGCACCGCCTTGACGGAAAGCGCTTCAAGAGTGCCGAGATGGAGAAGGCTCCCGAGTATTACATTATGTATTACTCCGCTTCGTGGTGAGGCCCTTGCCGATCTTCTGCTCCACAGTTGGTGGAGAAATACAACACCACGGTCGCGGAAAACCCAAAGGTGGAAATGATTCATGTTTCCCTCGATTCCAGCGAAGACTCTGCTGAAACCTGGGCCGCCGACGCCGGCTTTCCCTGGCTCACGGTCCTTCCCGACGATGTCGAAAGGAGCGATCTCAAAACATACCACACCTCCGGTTCTGTTCCGTTCTACACGATGATCGATGCTTCAGGGGAAGTCGTAGCAACCGGCTCCTCAGCGATTTTCAAGAAGGTCGGAGAGCTGAAATAAAGCACTCAGTCTTGCACGCTTCTTTTTTAAAAAAGGCCCGGAAGTTTCCGGGCCTTTTGCCTGTTTAGCCTTATTGCTGAACTTCCAATTGAGTTCCCTTCCAAAGATCGTAGTCATCACCGAACTGCCGCAGGAAGGTTGGGCCAAGAGCGCGGAAAAACACCAGCATTGGCAGGATTAGAACAGTCCCGAGGTATGGAATTGCCATCAGGATACCTGCGATACAGCACGTGATGAGAATGACCACCATGATCGCAAAAGACCAGCCAATGCTAAGCACGATAGACCAGAGAAAATACAAAACAAATCGTCCTTTGTTCTGCGAATGCAGACTCAAGAACACGCGCCAGGCATCAGTCGTCGACAAACGGCGCTGATACATCAAAGGCACCACGAAATCTTCCAGCAGGACTTTGACGTAGCCGAACAGAAGGCCAAGTAAAAGGAGGAAACCTACGAAGCCAATGCTGGACCCAATCGCAGCGCCCGTCCATTCCATATCGTTGACTGACAACTCCTTGTATATAATAAAGCCGAATCCCCCGCCAACGGTACCGATGATCAGGAACGCGATAAAAGAAAAAAGAAGTGTCCAAATGAAGAGCGAATTGCCCTCGGATCGGTATTCCTTCCACGGCTGCCCCACCAGAGCTCTGTTGTTAATCACATTGTCGAGAAACATGAGTTTACCGCGTGACTGCACCCAGGTGAGCAAAACAACAACAACGATCACAATCGCGACAATAATAGCCCCGATTCCGAATACGACCTCGATATTCTCCTGAACCCAGCTAAAGCCTTCGTTGATGACCTCCTCGACTTCCGGTTCGTTCCCCGCGTCGGATAAATCTCCGGTCCCGCCACTTCCTCCACCACCTGAATTCGCCTCAACAAGGGTCGCCAACCACGCGGTGAATCCCAGAACGAACCATTTCCCGATATCAAAAGGGTTGAAAAGAATCTGCTTCATCCGCCACCACGAGATCGAGGTGGGAACCGTGAATCTGATATCGGGCCGTTCCATCGCTTCGAAAATAGCTCATCACAACCATCATCCCATTACAAAATATTAACAACTTTCTATGCCCTCCGCTCAACACCAAAAGGCCATCAAAGCGTGCCCTTCCTTCGCTTGACCTGAAGGTGAGATTACCGATGATCAGGCTCATGAGTATCCCCCATCGCCTTTTCAGCCGCGCGTTGTGCGCAATCATTGCGGCCGCTGTTTTTCTTTCCAGCTCTATCTCTGCTGACGACCAAACAGTCATCTGCTTTGTTTCTCATAAGACTTCCCACGGATTCGGCAAACATGAATACGCGGCGGGTTGTCGTCTCATCGGTGAGTGGCTGACCCAGGCCTATCCGGACCGGAGCATTGAGACCCGCTACTCGGTCGACTGGCCGACTGATCCCGATGATTTCTTCAAGGATGCCGACTCGGTTGTATTCTTCTGCACCGGAAAAGACCGCCACCTCATCCACAATCGTGTTCCCGAATTCGACAAGGTCATGCGAACAGGAGCGGGACTGGCCTGCCTTCACTACGCTGTCCATGTTAACATCGGCCCGTCAGCCAAAGGCATGCTTGCCTGGATGGGAGGATACTTTGAGGACAACTGGTCTGTGAATCCGCACTGGGTCGCAGGCTTCAATACCTTTGCAGACCACCCTGCCGCCAGCGGGCTCAGACCCTTCGAAATCGACGATGAGTGGTATTTCCACATGCGCTTTGTTGGTGATGAAAAAGGAATCACTCCAATCCTCTCCACCGCCCCACCAGAATCGACCATGGAACGCAAGGATGGTCCTGTCTCCGGCAACCCCGACGTACGCAAGGCTGTAGCGGCTGGCAAACCACAACATGTCGCCTGGGCTTACCAGCGTGGAGAAGACTACAACAACGGACGTGGGTTCGGATTCACAGGACTCCACTACCATTGGAACTTTGAGGACGATAATTTCCGGAGGGCTGTTCTGAACGGCGTGGCCTGGACAGCCGGTCTCGACATCCCTGAATCAGGTATCGAATCGCCCAGGCCAACCCGTAGCGCCCTCGAAGCGAATATCGTTCAGTATGGTGGAGAGCAGGACAAGAATGCTCCTCCAAAGCCGAAGAAAAAGGCAAAGTAGATGGCCACTCAGTCCCGGAAGACAACCTTTCGGGACAACATTTCTTCATTGTTGAAGCGGAACCATGCACGGAACCTTCGACCCTTAAGCATTTCCGGCAGCCAATACTGGTCATCGGCCCACATCCGGTCGTAGGGCACTTCATCAAAGGCGAACCATTCCGGCTTGGCCTCACGAGTTTCGGTTGGCACCCCTTCGTAGCCTTCGCTGCGAAAAACGGTGCAATACAGCTTAAGTCCGTCCACGAAATCAAAATGGAGATCCCCCATTTTCTCGAGGCTCAGGGGAGTCACCAGTAACTCTTCCTGAACTTCACGTATGGCCGCTTCGTAAGCGGTTTCGCCAGGTTCCAGTTTGCCTCCAGGCCCGTTAATCTTGCCGGCCCCCAGACCTGTTTTTTTGTGGATCAGTAGAACGTTTCGCTCTTGGACGATAAAGACCAGGTTAGCAACCATGTTAGGCTCCCATACCTCGGGAAATTCAGGTGATTCTGCAGCGCTGTCCATATCCTAGCTGCCTCCGCCGTAGGCCTCCATACCCTCACAGGTGCAGACCAGGTTCCTGTCGCCGTATACGTTGTCGATTCGGCCTACCGGCGGCCAGTATTTTGAGTCTCTAACCCAGTCGAGAGGATAGGCCGCCTCCTCGCGACTGTAGCTACGCTCCCAGTTAACAACCAAGAGTGCTTCAGAGGTATGAGGAGCATTCTTTAACACATTATCCTCGCCATCAGCGACACCGGCGGCAACTGCCTCGATCTCGCGATGGACTTGAATCATCGCCTCACAAAACCGATCGAGTTCGGCTTTTGACTCACTCTCCGTCGGCTCGATCATGAGCGTGCCGGGGACCGGCCAAGACATTGTCGGAGCATGGAAGCCGAAGTCGATGAGGCGCTTCGCCACATCCTCGACATCAATTCCTGCCTTCTCTTTAAAGCCTCGCAAATCGATGATGCACTCGTGAGCAACCCTTCCCGCGGTCCCTTGGTAGAGAACCGGGAAACACGCATCGAGTCGTGAAGCAATGTAATTGGCATTCAGGATAGCGATCTCGGTCGCTTCTTTCAAACTCTGGCCCATCATGGCGATATACATCCAGGAAATCGTCAGGATACTGGCACTGCCATACGGTGCGGCACTAACTGCGTGGGTTGATGCAGCCTCCCAATCCACATGTCCGGGCAAATAGGGTGAAAGGTGTTCGGCAACACCGATAGGACCGACACCCGGCCCACCACCGCCGTGAGGAATACAGAAAGTTTTATGAAGGTTGAGGTGGCAGACATCGGCGCCAATTCTCCCGGGCGAACATAACCCTACCTGGGCATTCATGTTTGCGCCATCCATGTATACCTGGCCGCCGTTTTGATGAATCATCTCACAAATCGCAACCACGCTTTCTTCGAAAACTCCGTGAGTCGATGGATAGGTGATCATCAACGCACCAAGCTCTTCAGAATGCTCCTGCGCTTTACGCAAAACATCTTCAACATCGATGTTTCCGTCTTCATCACACGCCACCGGGACCACACGAAATCCAGCCATCACGGCACTTGCCGGATTAGTGCCATGCGCAGACATCGGGATCAGGCAGACATCCCTGTTACAGTCCCCCCTGCCCTCATGGTAGCGACGAATCGCCAGCAAACCCGCGTATTCACCCTGCGAGCCCGCATTGGGTTGAACGCTCACCGAATGAAATCCGGTGATATCAGCGAGCCATTTTTCCAATTCCTGAATCATGGCGAGGTAGCCCCCCACCTGTTCTGCTGGAGCAAAAGGATGCATGGAAGCCACGGTATCCCAACTGAGCGGCACCATCTCTGCCGTGGCGTTGAGCTTCATGGTGCATGAACCCAGCGGAATCATGCTTCGATTCAACGCAATGTCCTTTTTTTCCAGCCGGCTGATATAGCGAAGCATTTCAGTCTCGGTGTGATAACGATTGAAAACCGGTTGGCTCAGGAAATCACTTTCACGTCGCAAGGAATCCGGAAAACTTGCCGGACTCAACTCAGCAGGAATCTCCAGGTCGAACAGTTCAAAGGCTCTCACCCACTTCCCGGTATCATTGAGAACTTCATCGAACGAAACGCCGAGTTTACCGGGTAGATCTTCGCGAACATTGATTCCCTTTTCACGGCTGGCATGGATCAGCTCACTTCGCCTGCCCTCTTCGACTTTGAGCACAACTGTGTCGAACCGAGTCTCCCCGATCACGTCAATCCCGGCCTCACTGGCGGCTCCGGCAAATGCTCTCGCGACAGACGCCACCCGCCTCGCAATTCGACACAGACCATTTTTGCCGTGGTAGGCCGCGTAAAATCCTGCCATCACTGCCAACAAGACCTGGGCAGTACAGATATTGGAGGTGGCTTTCTCACGTCGAATGTGTTGCTCGCGTGTCTGAAGAGACAATCGAAGGCCAGGCTTTCCAGATGGGTCCTGGGAGACTCCCACCAGCCTTCCGGGGAGACGGCGTTTCAGCCTATCCGAACAAGCCATGTAAGCCGCGTGGGGTCCTCCATAGCCCAAGGGCACACCAAATCGCTGGGCAGATCCCACGACCACATCAGCCCCCCACTCACCGGGAGGCTTTAACAGGCACAATGAGAGAAGGTCCGCCGCAACAATGGCCATTCCTTTCGCTTCGTGGCAGGCCGATACCACATCCGAGTAATCCTTCACTACACCCTCGTTCCCGGGATATTGAAGAAGAGCCCCAATAAGTTCATCTCCTGCTCCTATGAAGTCGAAGGATTCCGGAGCTCCAATTTTCAGCTCTACTCCAATAGGCTCAGCTCGTGTTTTGAGAACCTCAATGGTTTGTGAGAAGCAGTCTTCGCTGACGAAGAAAATCTTACCTTTAGGGTTAGCTGCCACCGCCAAAGCCATCGCTTCGGCCGCAGCGGTCCCTTCATCCAGGAGCGACGCATTGGCTACCGGCATCGCCGTCAGCTCGCAAATCAATGTCTGGTAGTTGAGCAGAGCTTCCAACCGCCCCTGCGAAATCTCTGCCTGATATGGAGTGTAAGCGGTGTACCAACCGGGATTCTCGAGGATGTTTCGCAAAATCACAGGCGGAGTGATTGTGCCGTAGTAGCCCCGCCCGATGAAACTGTCACAAACCTTGTTAGCAGAGAAGATCGATCTCAGTCGAGCCAGAGCATCACTCTCATTGAGAGCGGGTGGCAGCGGCAGAGGAGGCTCTTCAGGGAGAGCCGAAGGAACGACATCAGCCGTTAACTGGCCGATCGAATTATATCCCAGCGCCGCGAGCATCTCGGCTTGTTCCTTCGGTGAAGGCCCAAGGTGCCGTGACGCGAACGACGATTCGGATTCAGGAAATGGTGTCACGGTATGCAGCAGCGTTCATCAGACCTTCCACTTCACCGGAATCGGCCAGCTTGACCTTAAACATCCATCCCCCTCCGTAGGGGTCTTCGTTGACGGGCTCGGGTGCCTCGGCCAGTGCCTCGTTCACCTCCACGATCTCACCACTAACCGGTGCGTAAATATCATTAGCGGCTTTGACCGATTCAATGACCGCAACCGCTTCACCCTTAATGACGGTTCGTCCCACTTCCGGTAGTTCAAGATAGACAACATCAGTCAACTCAGCCTGAGCGTGGTCACTGATTCCAACTGGTGCAGCTTCAGGTGATGATGGATCAACCCATTCGTGGGAATCCGAGAAATAGAGGTGGTCGGGAACATTCATTGGCGGACTGAGCAACAATACAAAAACTACGCATCTGACAAATAAGTTTTCTTAAATAAAAGGTTTTTTCACGACGACGGCTGGAAAGACCCGGTCTCGAACCGCGACAGACAACTCGGTTCCCGGCCGGCACATATCCACGTCGAGGTAGGCCATACCGATGCCTTTGCCGAGCGAGGGGGACAGCGAACCACTGGAAAGATGACCCAGAATGCTCTCCCCGTCCGCATCCCGAACCTCATAACCGTGCCGAATCGGCGGCGCCTTGCTAGTCATGGCGATTGCCGCCAGTTTCCGCTTCAAGCCGCCTTCCCTCTGGTAAGCGAGCACCTCGCGCCCCACAAAGTCACCGGGTTTATCGAGTTTTACGAAAAATCCGAGTCCCGCCTCCAGCGGGGTATGCTCCTCGTCCAGGTCAGAGCCATTGAGAGGGTAACATTTCTCAAGGCGCAAAGTATCACGCGCACCCAAACCGGCCGGAGTCACTCCTTCAGCTATGAACCGGTCAAACCAGCTCCCGATGGCTTCAACCGGAGCGAAAAGCTCGAACCCATCTTCCCCGGTATAACCCGTTCTGCAGACGACGACACCGTCGTCGTATTCGACAATACCGTTGCGCTCCGGAAGGGCGCGCCCTGGTTCCATTTTATTCCACACTGCAATCACCTCCGGCCCTTGAACTGCGACAGCTCCAAATTCATCACTACGGTCTTTGAGTTCACATTCATCACCGAGCCTGCTAATCAACCAGTCGCGATCTTCTTGAATCCGCGCCGCGTTGACCACCAGAAAAAACCGTTCTTTAGAGAAACGATAGACAATCAAATCATCGATGACACCTCCGGAAGGATTGAGCATCAGTGTGTATTGACCTTGGCCGTCTTCCAGCGAGGTAATGTTGTTCGTTAAAAGGCGGTTGAGCCCCTCAACGACACCAGGGCCAACAACTTCAAACTCCCCCATGTGAGAGATGTCGAAGATCCCACCCTTTTCTCGAACCGCTTGGTGCTCAGCAACAATCCCGACGTATTGAATCGGCATGTTCCATCCCGCAAAAGGTGCCAAGCGTGCGCCGAGTTGAGTGTGACGGTCATTGAGCGGAGAAAGTTTCATCACCTTGACCTTGAACAGGGTCGCCCGGAAGTCAACGCTGCTCGTATCTCAGATTGTCATATATTGACACTTCCTGAAGTTGCCATTTGAAATCCCCCAATTCCTGACCACCTTCCTAAATGATTCACGATTCCGGCAATCGGATTCTCGACCGCATGGAGGCTTCATTCGGGAGATTTGCCCTGCCTCAGATTCTTCGCTGGATCGCCGGTTTTCAGGCCATGTCCTGGGGTTTAAGCCTGTTTTCCCGGGAATACCTCGAATTGATCGCCTTTGACCGCGGAGCCATTCTTTCCGGCCAGGTGTGGCGTCTTTTTTCCTGGGTTCTGAGTCCTGTCTTCGAGGGACAGTCTCCGATCGCAATTTTCATCGTTTTGATCGCCCTAATGTTCATGTTTTTCATCAGCGACTCACTTGAGAATCACTGGGGAGCCTACCGGCTCAACGTCTATGTGGTCTCAACGATCCTGTTGCTAACCATTGCCGGCTTCCTCCCCATGCACCCAGTTTTCCTGGGAATACTCAACGGAATCTTTTACTCGGTTATCTTTCTTGCTTTTGCTGCCTTGTTTCCGAATCACATCATTCACCTGATGATGGTTATCCCGATCAAAGCGAAATGGCTTGGCTGGGCAAACATCCTCCTTCTCCTCGCTACGGTGCTTCGGAGCGATTTCTGGGTAGCACTTGCCGTTCTCATTGGCATGACACCCTACCTGCTGGCCTTTGTCCCGGCCTTTGTATCGGGAGCCAGGCAAAGCAGTGAAGCCGCTGTAAGAAGACACAAGTTCCAAAAGTCCGCTAGTTCAGAAGGCGAAGCTTTTCATGAGTGCGAGTCATGTGGTGCCACCGATATAACCCATCCGGATCGCGACTTCCGCGTGACGGCGGACGGGCGGGAGTTGTGCAATGTATGCCGCGACGCCCTCGCGAACAAGAAGTGACCCGTCTTATAGATCGGCATACTCCGATTCGTAGACTTCGGGCGGGCGGTTTTGCATCACCTGATAGATCCCATAGCCAAGGACGATGAGTGCCGCCACGCCGAGAGTCAGGTAAAAATAAGTCCAGCCCATCGACAACTCGGTTTTCACCACAAGGACATCAGAGGGAGCAGAACTCTGTTCATCTTCATCGAGCATTAACACTCGAATTTCGTAGCTGGCAGCCGGGGCCAAGCCTTTGATGGTCGCTTTGACCAATCGATTGATGCGCTCAAATTCGATGTCCTCGTGCGGCACCCACATGGGAACAGGTGCCCTGCCCCCCTCAGCCGCGAACATCACCAGCTTCTCAACTTCAAACCGACACAGCTCCGAGTCTCGCGGTGCCGTCCAGCCAACGACAAGGGAGTCACTTTTTGACTCAACCACCGTCAGATCCTCAGGTGATCTCAGGCCAGTCTTGAAATTCCTCTGCTTTAGGGAAACCGCAACATGACCGGAGGGTGTCGTCATCGATTCGACCGCTTCATCGGAAAGTTGCTGATGCCGGAGATCTTTCGGGGAATCCGTTTGAAGGCTGACTTTGGTGGAATCAGGCGGCATCGCTTCTGATGGGATCGATGAGTTGCCGACATTTGGTGAAACACCAATCGGCTTTGGTTCGGCGCGGGGCAACGCTGGGCCCGAACTAAGGCGCAAACCATCAAGTCGAGATATACCCGCGCCCGGCGAAACCATGGGGCTGGAAACTCCACCCTCCGGCTTAATCACATTGCCAAGCAAACGAATAGAGATGGACTGTCCGTTAGCCTGAACCTTCATATTGGCATCGACCACCCCACGATAGTTGCGAGGCGGATACAGGCCCAACGAGAGGCCGATCTCGGACATCGAACCAAGACTGGGCCCTGGGTCGGTGAGGAGACGGAAAGGCTCCGGAATGTGAAACTCAAGTGGCACAGCCAATCCGCCGATATTGGTCACGGTAATCTGGCGCTCGACCGCTTCCCCTCCCTGAACCTTGCCGAAATTGATGACTTCGGACGACAACGCGCCGGGCACGTTCACTGCGATTCGGCCGGGGACAACTTGCGCCACAACCTTTGCTTCCCGAACATACCCGGTCTTCAGCCGGAATTTCACGGCTCCATCAAACGGCGCTGTATCGGTTTTCCACAGATTGATTGGAATCCGCGTCTCTTTCCGCGGAGCGAGAAGATACGCTTCGTTCAGGCTTCTTTTGAGGCGTGAGCTGGCATCGGCACTGACCCGCAACGGTTTGTCACTGTGATTCATCACCAGTAGTTCCCCTTCACGCTGATCGGTTTCCTCGTTCAAGACCAGTTCCACTTCCGGGGTGATCAACTCGAAAGATGGCTTTCCGGTCCCCTCCAGTTTAGTCGTCCCCCGTTTACTGCGGCTGAACCCAAGAAAATAAGAAGTCTGGCCACTTAACTCCGGTCGAAACGCCACCCTGACAGCGCGCCTGCCGTTTGGACCGATCACAAGTTTGCCGTCAGAAGGCTCAAGAATATGCCATGGAGGACCGACAAACAGTTGCCGTGAAAAGGTTCCGTCTCCACTGTTCACAACTACGATGTCCTTAACGGACTCATCGCCAATCATGACTTCACCAAAGTCGATACCTTCGGTCACTACGATATCCGCCTTGTGATCAACCAGACTGATATCGTATCTCATCGCTGATGAATAACGCCCGCCCCGATAGCGCACTGCGAAAGCGAACGCGTCTTCTGTGGCTCCTGAATTCGGGTCAGCGTAGTAGGTCACTAATACCTTGTTCCGTTCACTTGGCTTGCTGACCATGGAGACGATTTTGCCTGCGGAGGGAAAAGTCCGAATTAGAAACTCAACGGTCGCGCCGGGAGTCTTGGACTCCGCCATGATCTCAAAAGTGACCTCATGCCCCTTTAGTGCCTCAATTTTGCCGGTTTTTGGAACGGGAACCCCAATCTCGTCAGGAGACTGGCCGGCTTGATTCTTCTTTCGATTGAAAAGACCGCCTTCCCCAAATACCTGAGCTTCTGCCGGAAAGCAGGTAATGATTAAGGACAGCGCGACCAATGCGGAGCAAAGGCCGTTGGTTGATCTTCCATTTCGAAAGGAGCGCATCTTTGCTGATAAAGGTAGCGGGGTTACCGCTCCGGGTCAAAAGGTGGAAACTCTAATCTACACCCGCAACGAAACTTAATCGAGCGGGAACCCACGCAGCCTGCGACGCAGCAAATCGAGAGCCAACCGGGTTATCCGCCGCTTGAAACTGATGCGGTCACTGGGACTGAAATAACGCTTCACGAAGGTTTCTCCTCCTCGGCTGGCAATTCCAAGGTAAACCGTGCCCACGGGCTTTTCCTCGCTTCCTCCGTCCGGTCCAGCAATACCACTCACCGCGACGGCATGATCCGCCCCACTGACGCGAAGGCAACCCTCCGCCATTTCTTCAACCACAGGTCCACTGACAGCGCCATGTTCGCGGATCAACTCTGGATCGACACCCAGAATGGCTGTCTTGGATTCGTTAGAATACGTCACAAAACCCGAAAGCAACGCCCGGCTCGATCCCGAAACATTCGTAATGGAGCTTGCAATTTCACCACCAGTACAGCTTTCCGCGGTCGCCACGGTTTCGTCGCGGTCCGACAGCATGTCGACGAGAATCTTTTCGATTGGCTCTTCTGACTCAGCGATAATATCTTGTCGGTAGATTTCGCGGACTCTCTCTGACGCTTTTTCTACGGCATCAGCCTGACCAATTAATCGGACGTCAACTTCGCCCAATCGGGCACAGTAACCAAGCTCCAAGCTTTCATCCGCTTCAAAAAGCGGGTCCAGTTGCCCAGCAATCGCGGACTCCCCTACGCCGTAAATCTTGAAGTTGTGCCAGACACCAGCTTCACTGTTGCCACCCCTGAGACCAGAAAGCTGCGGAAAGACGAGATCTTTGAACATTGGCTTCAATTCCCGCGGAGGCCCGGGAAGAAGAAAAAGATGGGGCGAACTTCCGTCGTCCGCCGCCGGGAGATAAAGACCGGGCGCGGTGCCATGGGGGTTGCTGAGCACCTCGGCACCATCAGGAACCATCGCCTGTCGGTCATTGGACTGATTGGGCGTTAATCCCCGCACTTTAAAAAAGGCATTAACATCTTCCAAGACATCCTCTCTAAGCTGGAGCTCCAGTCCTAACATCGCCGCCACAACCTCGCGGGTTACATCATCACTGGTCGGTCCAAGGCCGCCAGTGATCAAAATCACATCGGTCCGCGGAAACGCCTCCACAAGCGCATCACGAATATCCTCACCATCGGGTATCGTCACCTGACGCTGAACCCGCAAGCCAAGCTTAAACAACTCCTGTCCAAAGTAGCTGGCGTGGGTGTTCACCACCTTTCCGAGCAACAACTCGGTTCCGGTATTGATCACTTCAATCCGCATCGCTTACTCCGAGACGTCCCCGGCGAGAAATCCCAACTCAACCCGCGGAGCGTCTGCCCAAAGATCTTCCAGGGCATAGAAGTCGCGCTTCTCTTCGTGGAAGATGTGAACCACCACATCCACATAATCAAGGACAAGCCAAAGGCTGGAGGCTTCACCTTCTGCAGAACGCGGGCTTTCTCCCGTTTCCTCCTGCGTATTATGCCGCACATCCCGACTGACAGCCTTCAGGTGAGGCAATGAGGTCGCCGAACAGATAACGAAAAAATCGGCTAGAGACGAAATGCCGCGCAGATCGAGAACCTCTATTCGTTCGGCCTGAATTTCTTTGGCGTGCTTGGCACAATTGGTAGCAAGTGTAAGTGAGTCGGACACAACGGGGTTTGATTGACTGGGGTAACCTGTCGGAGATTGCGAGATTCGCAACGTTCAAATTAATACGGCACTCAGTGGGGCCTCGGCATATCAAAGCCGCTTCACCCGTATATTTCTCAGCCAGAAAGGGATCCCATGATCCTGAATCGTGATGAAACCCTCTGCGGCCAGCGCTTTATCTTCAGGTTTTGCCTTGGCGAGATCAAAATCCTGGATCGTGACACCGTTGAGGACGACCTCGAGGTGGTTCCCCTTCATGGTGACCTTCATCTTGTTCCACTGGCCGGCCGGTTTACCCGGATTGGCGGTTGCCCCCTTCGTTTTGATCACTCCACCGAGATCGTGAGGCCCCATTTCATCGTCACCAAGGTCCTCGGAATCCTTGATCTGCACCTCAAATCCGCTATTCACTGGATCCGCCCGGTCCGAAACCCGGAAATAGAACCCGGAGTTCCCTCCTTTTTCATGCTTATACTCAAACTCGCACTCAAAATCGGAATAGCTGTCCTTCAGCCAAACGTAGTGGTTATATCGTTTCCAGCCCTTCTCGCCTTCGCGCGGTTCCAGAAAGAGAGATCCATCTTCCTGAATCGACCAGTTTCCGTCGGTATCGATCATTGACAGATCTGCCCCATCAAAAATAGTGAGGAAACCTTCCGATTTATTCTCAGGATCTTGCGAGAAGATCGTTTTAGACAAAAACACGGTTAGCAAACAGATAAGTGTGAACTTTTTCATATTTCTCAGGATAAGAAGATATTTTTCCATCGCAAGGTAGCGATAATGTGTCAATTTTCCAGTGTTCTCCGTCACTATGCTAAATGAGATTTCTCTTCCCGGTAATTCTTAGCCTCGCCCTTCCCGTCTTTTCGGGTTTCTGTCAAGATGTCCCTGAAACACCCAATCTTGGGATAGATATACCGAGTCAGAAAATCCCAGGCCAAGGCTACCTGGAATCCGACGGTTTAGCTTCAACGCAACCTCTCAAGGGAATCCAAGGCGTGAAGGCTCCGCCCCTCGGAGTGAAAAGCTGGATCCAACTTCCTGAGGGCAAAAAAACTATCGATATCTCCGATTACGAGGGAAGAACGGTGGTGATGTTGCTGTTTCAAAGCACATGCGAAGCCTGTCACAAGCGCGCCTTCCCGACTCTCAAAATGCTTGTCGAGAAATTTGGTGATCGCGAGCAACTCGCCTTTCTTGCCATTCAGACTCCTTTCGAAGACTTCTCTGACAACACCGAATCCAAGTTGCAATCCACCGCCGACGAGTTTGGTCTGACCATTCCATTTGGTCATCTCGCCAAGACACCGGGTTTTTACTCCATAAACGCAGCCTACAAAACCGGAGGCACGCCCTGGTGGATTATCGTTAACCCTGTTGGAATTGTCGATTACAACGGTTTCTACCTCAACCCTGATATCGCCGTGGACAACCTCGAGAAGATCCTAGCAGGTAAATCACTTGAGTAATGACATCCCGCCAGTTAAAGCCCTGGCGCCAAACTCTGTCAGTAGATTACGGTGAGACCGAAATGGAACTTACCATCATTCACAGGGAGGGGGCTCACACCATAGCTTGAGAGCGCCCAACCATAGGAGGCACGGATAGTTCCATAGTTCCTCAGTCGACCAGTCACTCCGAGGCCGCCACCCGTCAACGCTGGACTTGATTCACCGGGGCGCGGCTGGCTAATGTCAAAAGCAGCCGTATCAAGGAAGGCAAATAAGTTCCATGTGTCCTCAAGGCTGCCAAAGAGTTCGAATGGCGGTGAAACCAGTTCTGCGGAACCCAGAAAACCAGAATCACCGCGGATAATACTTTCGTCAAAGCCTCGGACGGTCACATAACCACCACCGAGAATTTGTTCAGTAGCAGGAAGGCGGTCACTGGACACCTTGCCACTGGCTCGCATTCGAAACGTGAAATCATGAGGGAGTTTAGTGGTTCGATCAATCTTGCCGAACCCATACCAGTAGTCCGCAGTTGCCCCACTTCTAGCGGCTTGAAAGCTGGCATCATTGTTGTAATCAAACAAATCCCCCGGAGAGCCGATAATGCCTGCCGTCACTCTTGTATATCCATAACGATCGGGAAAGGCGAACTCATAACTTCCCCGGAACTGCCCGACCTGAATTTGACTACCAAGCAAATCCGCCCCGCCAAAAATCAACCCGGTGTCGGTCGACTTATAGTCGAAGGCAAAAGTGACGTGATGCCTCCAAGAACGGTTAAATTCTGGACGATCGAGCGGAATCCGGTAAGCCGCAGTTAGTTGCTTGCTAACCCCCTTAACACCGACCTCTCCCCCGTCGCGAGCCTCACTCAGCACGTAGGAACCGCTTAAACGCAAGGTATGACGCCAAGGGAGAAAAACCTGGTAAAACAGTGAATGCGCCTCGAGAAATTCAAAAGTTTCATCTGCGCCTAAGTCGTAGCCAAACGCGTGCTCACGCCCGAAGGGGTTGCCGAGGTTAACACCGAACGAAAACTGGTTTCGCCCAATGGAATCTAATCCTGTATTCGCGAACCCCGCGTATGCCGTGATTTGATTTCGCTCCTCCACTTCGAGAACAATGTCGGTCGTACCATCCTCTTCTCCTTTTTCGTAGACGACACTTATCTCGCGAATGGGATTCTCATTCAACCAGTCAAGATCAGCACTCAAGATGCGGTTGTTGACCCGGTCGCCGGGTTGCAGACGAAACTGCTGTAACACATAGTCTTCTTTTGTGATCACTGATCCTTTAACACTCCGATTGCCTAAAAGAGCTTCTCGAACGACGACCTGAATCCGACCTTTGGTGATGTTTTGCTCGGGAAAATAGACGTCGACCAGCGGATAATCGCTTTCTCTCCAAGCAACAACAATGTCTCTTCCCAAGTCACCCAGCGCCGCCATTGATACCTCTCTGCCAAGGTAGGGTTTCAAGATAGCCGTTAAGTTCTCGGGGGCGGGTAATTCCGGGTCGATCATTAACGCCTCAATGCCAGGCGAAGCGCTCATCGTCGCCTTGTCATGATGGGAAATCAGCTCAATGGAGACAAAATCAACACCCAGCGGCGTCGTATCTCCCACTGAATCATGTTCTCTTTGATCCCTGACTGAACCTCTGCTCTCTCTCAACGGATCGTCATCTAAGATCGCTTCCCGCTCTCTCTCCGCCCGCTCTAACGGGCGATTCTGGGAAAAGAGATTTCCGCAGCAAAGAACGCAGAGGCCCAGAACAAGCAACAAAAAACGCTTAACAGGTGGGTAAACCATAGACTAAAGAACGGCCTCAATTCTAGCCATCGAGTGCAGCCGCTAACTCAGAGAAGGAATCATTTCCAAGAATCCCGTCCAGTAAAGCTAGGATTTCCGGCTCAACTGGTATCGGAACATTCGAAATAGAAAGACCACCGTCCAGTGAGGTGACTGGGATAATAAGGGTTAATTCAAGGGCTTCGAAGAGCTCCGTAGCGGCTCCTGCTCGGAGGTTTTCGACTAAAATCGGAGCAATATCCTCAGGCGGCAACTCAGCAAGATCCAAACTGGTAACACCGTCCTGCATCGAAGCGCCAAGCTGTCCCGCGAACTCAATCGCATTGGCGAGTTCTATCCAAGCACTGGAATCCAGATTGGTGATCAAATCATCAATCACGATCACTGGAGGCAATCCTGTCGAACCGTCGAGATTCAGCGGGGCTGTCCCCATAACGCCGGCCTGCATTATGACTGCTTGTTTCAGAACCGTTGAAGAGCTGGTAGTAAACGCTGAAAACGCCGCTGGACTAAGTTCAGCGGACCCGGAAAGGCCCCTCTCCATCGTGTCTGGATTCGGGCCCTCATTGTTACCCGGTATTTGGTCGCCAACTGTCGCTAATACGGTACTTGCCATAGACATTTCCTCGTTCGGTAACGGCAGCTCAAAGTTTACCTTTGAAATGGTTGATGTTCCATTTGTGAGAAGGGTATCGCCAACAAAGTTATCTCCTAGAACATTGAGGGTATCGATCCCGGCCCCACCATCGATAACATTGAACTTTCCATTGTCGGTCACACTAACGTTATCATCGCCAGCCCCTAACAGCATCTCAATCCTTTCAATTCCGCTGAAGCTATAGGTGATATCCCGAGTCACCGCATTATCGGTAATACCATAATTGTTTGCCTCAGTCAGGTTGCGATCATCCAACACAAACGTATCTGCGCCGGAATTACCGTCAAAACTGTCGACACTACCCTGGTTTTCGAAGAGGAAGGTGTCCTCGCCGGCCAACCCTCGCAACAATTCGAAATTGCTGAACGACTTGCTATTTAGCATACCCGTGTTCAACCCCGTGATCCGAAATTGATTATCACCTTCGTTCCCAGTCAAGGTATCGATCGCCGTCCCTCCAATCACCTCCTCAAGATTTACCATCTCGCCGACCTGAGTTGCATTACTTTGACTGAAATTTGCGCTCACTGGATTGGAAAAACTGGAGTAATCGAGAACGTCACTACCACTACCACCATCGAGAACGCCGACCGTCCCTCCGGGCATCATGACGAATTGATCATCCCCTCCACCTCCCAGAATCGTCCCGGCAAACGGGGTATTCCCGTCGAGATTAACATTGAAAACATCATCACCACCTCCACCTGAAACCTGCTCGAACCCCTCAAACTGAACCCCTGCGAAAGTGAAGACCGTTTTCGCCTGGCCTGGCATTCCTCCATCATCATCGTCGCCATCATCGTCGCCTCCGCTGCCTCCGCTGCCTCCGCTGCCCGTCACGACTGTTGAAACCGCAATCTCATCATTCGCCGACGATCCGACCAAAACATCATTACCAACTACCGATCCCCCAACAACACGATCAACGTTTGTGAAACTGACACCCTCAAGATAAAACGTTCCTTCGACGTTCACCTCAATGCCCGACGATCCACCAATGAAATTCGCTCCGGGCGCATTGAGAGATTGCTTTAAGGAAAGCGCAGAGTCTCCCGTCAGCGTGACCGGTTGTGAACTACTGATTTGACCCTCAATTATCAGATTGAGTCCGCTGAAACTTACGGGGCCAGAACTGCTCACATCTCCCACATAGAGATCGTTGTTGTCTTCAATCAAAATCCCACTTGAGGAAGGCGACTGGAATTGCCCTGTCAAATTGCTATTCAACAAATTCAAGGACCCAGCGACGTCATCCCCTGTTTCGAAGGATAGGTGACGACCGGTTAGATGAGAAAGCACCACATCCCCCCCGAAAGATCGAAGTTCGATATCCGTTTGGGAACCACCATTGATGAGGAAATCGTTTGAACTGTGAGAACCGGCCGGATCGTTAAACACAATGGCCTTCCCGCTTCCTTCCCCTTTTCCGGCAAGTTTTATTATGCTTCCCGTATTCGATACTTGGGAAAGGTGACCACTACTTGACAAGAACGCGAGGCCGTTGCCGTTTTCTCCGCCCGAGCGACCTTCAATCGAAATTTCACCGTTACTTGAGCTGATCTGACTGCCGGAAATCGTCGTTCCGTCCCCATTCGAATTTTCACCAAAAATCTCGATGTTACCCGCATTGCTCGAGATGGTAGCGTCATTAATAAACGTTCCGCGGGCCGACGCTCCAGATCCGGTGAGGATCGTAATTTCTCCCAGATTGGTAGAGAAAGTCGAGCCTTCGCTGGTGACGCTATCAGCGTTGCCGATCATCACTCTTTCATCAGCATTGATCTCAAGAGATCCTAAGCCTTGAGCCTTGATCGTGACCGTCCCGAGGATATTGATTTCGGAATTAGAAACAAATTGGAGTTTAGTGGGAGTGCTCCACTGAATGTCAGTTCCATCGAAAACCGTGATAATTCCTAACTCCCCCGGATCTGTCCCGCCAGGGTTGGTTGTGATGATTACATTGTTGGTTACCAAGTTGGTAGAAATCGCCTGATTGGTAATCACAAGACCACTCGTGGGCCCCTCATAGTGATCCGGCACCACATCAATATTGGTAGGATCGATGAGCAACGTTCCAAAATGGCCGTTCACAGCCGAAGTGTCTCCAAGGTGGGTCACACTGGGGAACTCGACGGTTTGCTTGCCTGAAAGTTCAATAAATCCACCATTGCCACTCTGACTACCACCCTGTGCCGAAGCAAATCCATCATACAAAAGTTCGTCTTCCGCGAAAGAAACCACCAACCCACCATCACCAACCCATCTCGCATCAGCACTTAGCAACGTTCCATTCCCGATCTGCGTCGAAGTTGCATTCTGAAAAGCCTGCTCTTCACCCCGAATACCCCCGCCAATGCGCAGGTTACCGCCGCCAGTATCACCGTCGGCTAGGAGATGACTGTTTTCCATCACCACGACTTCTTCGCCGGTGACTATTACCGATCCACCGACCCCGGCGACTCCCGAAACATCAACGGTTCCACCTACTTCGGCTAGACCCTCAGCTCCCCCATCCACAACGACGCTTCCCCCATCGCTTCCACGGGTGGCCTTAAGTGTCCCGGTGGATTGAACACGCCCCCCTTCCGCCCTCAGAAAAATCTGTCCCCCTTCAAGAGAAACCGACGTGGCAGCAACACGCCCTTCGTTCTTTACTGCCATCCCATAGACATTTCCACCATGCGCTTTGAGCTCGGCCACATTCGCGTCAATGACTCCTCGATTAACAACACCAGTTTCTTTCTCGCCTCCACTTGCCCCCCGAACGAAGACGCGCTCAGATCCTGATTCGGCGATCAACACATCATTTCCCGCTGCCAAACCAACCATTCCCTGAGGGGCGCTCAGACTACCCGCATTCTCTATCTCTGCGGCAATTAAAAAGAGATCCCCGTCGAACGCGGAAATACTGCCCAAATTGACAACAGCTGACTGAGAAACGCCCTGAAAACGTAGATCTCCCCCTTCGAGAAATCCCTGATCATCAACTTCAAGGGTCGAGGCGGCAAAGCCAGCGACGTCGATGACACCTCCGCTTCCAACAAGAACCCCATTTGAGTTGAGGAGAAAGACCCGGCCGTTCGCGAAAAGATTGCCATTGATGTAGGAGGGAGAAGCGCCTGTGACGCGGTTTAGCGTTGCCGAATTGACGCCCGGTTGGATGAACCGGGTCGTATCCCCGGCATCGATCGAAAACGAGTTCCAATTAATGATCCCGTTCGGAGTGGTTTGATGAATCTCGAGAACTTGCCCCTGGCTGATGAACGAAATATCGCCAGACTGAACCACTGGTTGAGTAGGATTACCCAACACTGAGACGGCTTCGAAACAAAGGGCGACCCCTAAGACTGCGGCTCCGCTAAGCTTGTCGATGGAGAAGGGAGGCTTCATCTGAGGCGTCCAGTAAGTCCAGAATTAGAAATCACTGATTTCCATCCCCCTCTTCGTCCGTGGGCGTGATCTCGACCTGCCCCTCCTTGACTTGGGCATACCCCTTACCTTCCCTGACTACAACGGCGTAAAACGTTCCGCGCGCCGCCGCTACTCCGCTAGGTGTTCGCACCTTAAAATCTAGTTCTCCGGCCGCGTTTGGCTTGATCAATGCTCCCAAACTACCGTCCTTTAGATTGATCATCACATCGACCGGTTTGGAATTCTCGTTGATTGTTTCAATGACGACTTCAGAATTTTCAGAAACCCGGATCGCAGATCTTGGAGTAATCACAATCACCGCCCTCGATTGGGCTCCAGTTCTCACTGTACTGCCGACTGCAACTTTATCTCCCTTTTTCAACGGGGTGGCCTTTCCATCTTCTGCAACGAGCTGTACATCACCGACTGCCACCGTGACATCGCCACTCTCAGGTTCTGCTTGTGCCCTAGTAAAAGAGAGGAAAGAAACCGCAGCGAGTGACAAGGCAGTGGTAATAATTGCTGAAA
Source organism: Verrucomicrobiales bacterium (assembly GCA_049594415.1). Classification (GTDB taxonomy): domain Bacteria; phylum Verrucomicrobiota; class Verrucomicrobiia; order Verrucomicrobiales; family DEV007; genus Arctic95D-9. The sequence goes on from JBMYJM010000011.1 coordinate 66,713, forward strand.
TCTTCATGTTCACCCAGAGTCGAAAGTTCAGTCTAATATCGCCCTTCAAACCGAAATTACAACCGAATCAAGCCTGTTGGATTAGACGAATAAGCTTGTTAAACGATGCAAACTTTTTGAATCCTTATCCTGATTATGGCCCGAAAAGCAAAGCGCCGCGGACTTTTGACCCTTCTCGTCCTTCCTCCGCTGATGACCGCGCTGATGGCCCTTATATGGTCAACAGAGTTTGTCAGTGAACTCGAGAATGTGACAACTGACTGGCGTTTCAAGGACCGTGCTGACACCGACCCGCCGCCCGATGACCGGATTGTATTAGTAGGAATTGCTGAGCAATCTCTCGATGCGGTAGGCAGATGGGAGGAATGGTCTCGCAAAGAACATAGCGAATTTCTCGACGCGGCAACCTACCGCCCTCCTCAGATCATAGCCTACGACTTCTTTTTTCCACAGCGTAGCGTAAACGATCCCGAAGGGGATTTGATCTTCGCAGATACTCTTGCGCTCTTCCCTTCAGCAGTCACCGGCATGGTAATCGAAAAGGACAGCGAACCAGCGAATGCTTCTGAGGTTTATATGGGAGCCACGGAATCGATCACCAATATTACTGGGGATATTGAAAACTTGCTAGGCGGCAACGACGCGATTGCTCCATTCCCCTACCTCGCAGATTCCACCTGGACAGGTGCCGTCAACTGCCCTCCCTCCGACAGTGACAACATGAGACGATTCATGCCTCTTGTGATCCGTCTTGGAACAGATGTATATGCGTCGTTTGTCCTCCAGATCTTGATGCGCATGGAAGAAGCTTCGCCGGACCAAATCGAGGTTATTTTAGGCAAACATGTCATTGTTCCCAAGATCGATGGTGGAGCCTGGACGATTCCGATCGATCACCGGGGGTTTCTTTCGATCAACTATCGAGATACAGACCGTCTAAAGATCACCGACTACATTGCCATGAAAACCGACATTTACAGTGTCGAAGCTGGGCAGTCATGGCCGGAAGGCACTCCCGATATCACGGACAAAATCGTCATCGTAGGACAAGCTGCTGAAGCCCTCCCTGATGTCGGTCCAACCCCCTACCTGTCTAATGACTACCTCTTTCGTGTACAGGCGACTGCTTTGGACAGCATTCTACGCGGTGACTACCTGACCCATGTATCAAAGTTGATTGCCTTGCCCCTTTGGCTACTCCTTGCCTGGCTGACTCTTTTCGCACTGAGAAAAGCACATGTAGTTCTCGAAATCTTAGTACCCTTTCTCCTTGTCGGCATCTATATCTTCTCAGCGTTCTATCTTTTTGAATCCCGCTCTCTGCTCTTGCCGATCGTTCTCCCTGTTGCCGGTTTCGTCCTCATTCACACGACGGTAATTGGCGATCGCCTCATCGCAGAACTAAGAGAGAAACATTACATCAAGGGCGTCTTCGGCTCCTATGTATCCCCCGAGGTCGTCGACCAGATTGTCGACTCCGGAAAATTCCCCGAATTGGGTGGTGAGGAAGTTGATATCTCTATCCTTTTCAGCGACATTCAGGGCTTTTCCACGTTTTCGGAGCAGCTCTCCCCAGTCGAGCTCGTGGACCTAATGGTGGAGTATCTCTCCGCCATGACCGACATCATCACCGAAGACGGCGGCACTCTCGACAAATACATCGGCGATGCGATCGATGCCATGTACGGCGCCCCCCTTCCTCTCGAGGACCACGCCTACCTCGCCGTCGTGTCGACCATCCGCATGCAGAACAAGCAGGCTGAGCTCCGCGAAAAATGGACCTCCGAGAACCGCAAGGAGCTCATTCGCCACATGCGCACCCGTATCGGCCTCAACACCGGCTCCGCCGTTGTCGGCAACATGGGTTCGGTCACCCGTTTCAACTACACCATGATGGGTGACAACGTGAACCTCGGTGCGCGCTGCGAATCCGGCGCGAAGAGCTTCGGCGTCTACACCATGATTACCGATGAAACGCGCAAGGCAGCCGAGGCGTCGCACCAGAACATTCTCTATCGCTACCTCGACCAGATCGTGGTTCAGGGACGTACTCTTCCCGTTAAGGTGCACGAGGTGATCGGTTTCCGTAATGATCAGACGCAGAAAACCAGGGACTGTATCGAGCTCTACACCAACGGCATTGACCACTACCTCAAGATGGAATGGGACAAAGCTCTCGAGTGCTTTGAAAAGTCATCGCCCCTCGAACTGCACCAACCCGAACGGGATGCGGGAGTCAAAACCAACCCGTCCCGGAGTATGATCGATCGCTGTTCTTTCATGAAGTCTTCCCCTCCAGATCCGGATTGGGACGGTGTTTACCGGATGATTTCCAAGTAGCCTGCTAAAAACAGAAAACCGGGCGCCCCTTTCGGAACGCCCGGTTTGAAAGTCAGATCCGGATCGTGAATCAAACGCGACCCGGAATCTCGAAACATGATTACATCATGCCGCCCATGCCGTGGTCATGGGAGTGAGCTTCACCAGCAGCCTCGGGCTCCGGGAGATCGGAGATGAGACACTCGGTGGTGAGGAGAAGACCGGAGATAGAAGCGGCGTTCTGGAGAGCGCTGCGGGTCACCTTGGTCGGGTCAACCACACCACCGGCTACGAGGTCTTCGTAGGTGTCGGTAGCGACGTTGTAACCAACGTTACCGGACTCGTTCTTCACGTGCTCAACGATGAGAGCACCTTCGCGACCTGCGTTTGCGGAGAGCTGGCGAAGCGGAGCTTCGATAGCGCGCATGATGATGTCAGCACCAGTTGCTTCATCACCTTCGAGGCCGAGGTCACCGACACCACCCTGGGCGCGGATGAGAGCAGTACCACCACCGGGGACGATACCTTCTTCAACAGCGGCACGGGTCGCGTGGAGGGCATCCTCAACACGAGCCTTCTTCTCTTTCATCTCAGTCTCGGTAGCAGCACCAACGTTAATCACTGCAACACCACCGGCGAGCTTGGCAAGACGCTCCTGAAGCTTCTCACGGTCGTAGTCGGAAGTGGTTTCTTCGATCTGGCGACGAATCTGGGAGACACGGCCGCTGATAGCTTCGCTACCGCCGGCACCTTCAATGATGGTAGTCTCTTCCTTCGTGATCTTGACGGACTTGGCAGAACCAAGGTCTTCCATAGTCACGTTCTCAAGTTTGATACCGAGGTCATCAGTGATGACGCGGCCACCAGTGAGGATCGCGATATCTTCGAGCATAGCCTTGCGGCGATCGCCGAAGCCGGGTGCCTTCACAGCAGCCACATTCAGGGTGCCGCGGATCTTGTTCACCACGAGAGTCGCAAGAGCTTCGCCTTCGACGTCCTCAGCAATGATGAGGAACGGCTTGCCGCTCTGAGCCACTTTCTCGAGGAGAGGAAGCATGTCCTTAAGGTTGGAGATCTTCTTCTCGTGGATGAGAATCAGAACGTCATCAAGGTCAGCGACCATCCCCTCGGTGTCAGTCACCATGTAGGGAGAGAGGTAACCCTTGTCGAACTGCATACCTTCCACCACGTCGAGAGTGGTTTCAATACCCTTGGCTTCTTCCACAGTGATCGTGCCGTCTTTGCCAACCTTGTCCATAGCGTCGGCGATGATCTCGCCAATCTCTTTGTCCCAGTTGGCGGAAACGGTCGCAACTTGTGCGATTTCCTTGGTGTCCGTCACTTCGGTGGAGATCTTCTGGAGCTCACCGACAAGGGCCTCTGCCGCCTTAAGGATTCCGCGCTGAAGGCTGGTGGGGTTAGCACCGGCAGTCACGTTGCGGAGACCTTCGCTGTAGATCGCTTCCGCCAGAACGGTAGCTGTTGTAGTTCCGTCACCAGCGATGTCGGAAGTTTTGGAGGAAACCTCCTTAATGAGCTGAGCGCCCATGTTTTCGTAAGGGTTGTCGAGCTCGATTTCCTTGGCCACAGTCACACCGTCTTTGGTGATCGTGGGGCTGCCGAATTTTTTGTCGAGAATGACGTTACGTCCTGCAGGTCCGAGGGTCGCCTTGACCGCACGCGCAAGCTTCTGTGCGCCGGCAAGGAGAGCATGACGTGCTTCTTCGTCGAATGACAATTGTTTAGCCATGTTATTCTATTTGGTTTTTTGTTAGTTTAAATTCAATAGGGTTGAGTCAGTCACTTAACCCTGTTGGGAGTTAGGAGAGGATACCGAGGATATCGCTTTCATTGACGATGACGCACTCGTCGCCGCCCACTTTGACTTCGGTGCCGCCATACTTGGAGATGAGCACCTGGTCGCCCACAGCGACAGAAAACTCGACAACTTCGCCGTCATCAGTTTTTCCGTTTCCAAGTGCGACAACCTCAGCTTCCTGAGGCTTCTCTTTGGCAGTGTCGGGGAGGAAGATACCGCCTTCAGACTTCTGCTCTTCGGGCTCAATACGCTTCACGAGAACGCGAGTTCCGAGAGGTGTGATGTTAGTTGCCATTATTATTGGTTAGGTTTGTTTTGGTTTTGGTTTTGGTTGAAATTCCGCAGTTCGTTGGGCACGCCTCTGGCAGGATTTGCTTCAGGAGCGGGCCGACGACCCGCGGAATTAAGAGCCCCGCATCCCCCACGGGGAAGCAAGGCAAATTGGTTCATTTACTTGTCTTCGCTGACTTCTTCAAATTCCGCATCTACGACATTTCCTTTGGCCTGTTTGGGCTCAGCTGAATCCTCATCTGTGGGAGACCCGTTACCGCCAGCTCCGGCTCCAGCACCTGCAGCAGCAGCGGCGGCCGCGGCAGCGGGATCCATACCGGCGGCACCGGCTGCCTGTTGAGCGGCAGCGGCCAGCTCGGCAAACTTGTTCTGCAGAGCATCAGAAGCCTCCTTGATCTTCTCATTGTCGTCACCCTTGAGAGCTTCTTCAACGTCCGCAACGAGCGGCTCGATTTCAGACTTGGCTTCAGCCGGGAGTTGATCACCGAGTTCCTCGAGCTGCTTTTTCACGGTGTATACCGCGTTGTCAGCCGTATTACGGACCTCGATACCCTCTGCCTTTTCCTTGTCAGCATCGGCATACTGCTCGGCTTCCTGCTTGGCCTTTTCGATTTCGTCATCGCTGAGGCCGGATGAGCCCTCGATGGAAATATTCTGTTCCTTACCGGTCTCCTTGTCTTTGGCGGACACCTTGAGGATGCCGTTGCGGTCGATGTCAAAGGTCACTTCGATCTGCGGCACACCGCGGGGAGCGGAATTGATCCCGTCGAGGCGGAAGTTACCGAGCATCTTATTGTCGGAAACCATTTTGCGCTCACCCTGGCAGACCACGATGTCCACAGAAGGCTGGTTGTCAGCCGCAGTGGAGAACACCTGGGACTTCTTCGCCGGTATGGTCGTGTTGCGCTCAATCATGGGAGTGGCAATACCGCCCATCGTCTCGATGGAGAGTGACAGAGGAGTCACGTCGAGAAGCACCACGTCTCCGAGCGTCGGGTCTTTGGCGAGAACGCCACCCTGGATCGCAGCGCCAACGGCAACCACTTCATCGGGGTTGACTCCTTGGTGGGGGTCTTTACCAGCCAGCTCCTTGGCAGTCTCGACCACCTTGGGCATCCGGGTCATACCACCCACGAGCACCAGCTCATCGATGTCACCGGCAGAAACGCCAGCTTCCTTGAGGCATGCCGTGACAGGGCCCTTGGTTCGCTCAAAAAGGCTGTCGGTCATCTGCTCCAGCTGGGCGCGAGTCAGCGTCTGCTGGATGTGCTTGGGACCGCTCTGGTCAGCCGTGATGAACGGCAGGTTGATTTCGTAATTCTGGGCAGACGAAAGCGCAATTTTGGCTTTTTCAGCTTCCTCCTTGATGCGCTGAAGCGCGTCGGGCTGGCCGTTGAGATCAATGGAGGTGTCAGACTGAAACTGATCCACGATGGATGCGATGATGGCATTATCCCAGTCATCACCACCGAGTTGCGTGTCACCATCAGTAGCGAGTACTTCGAAAAAGCCCTCGTCGATTTCGAGGACGGAGATATCGAAGGTACCACCACCGAGGTCATACACAGCGATTTTCTCTTCCCCTTCTTTTTCAAGGCCGTAGGCAAGAGCCGCTGCGGTAGGCTCATTGACGATACGCTTCACGTCGAGTCCGGCGATCTCACCAGCCGCCTTGGTGGCGTTGCGCTGAGAATCGTTGAAGTAAGCCGGGACTGTAATCACTGCTTCAGTGATAGTTTCACCGAGCTTGGACTCAGCGTCAGCCTTCAACTTGCTCAGGACCATCGCAGAGATTTCCTGGGGACTGTAGGTCTTGGTTTCGCCACCGACATCCACCTGGATGTGAGCATCACCATTGCTGGCTTTTACAATTTCGTAAGGCGTTTTCTTCTCTTCTTCCGAAAGTTCTTCGAACTTACGTCCAATCAATCGCTTCGCGGAGAAAATAGTGTTTTTCGGGTTAGTAATAGCCTGACGCTTGGCTGCCTGGCCAACGAGGCGCTCACCGTCTTTGCTGAAAGCCACCACAGAGGGAGTGGTGCGGGCGCCTTCGGCATTCTCAAGAACCACCGGCTGGCCGCCTTCCATGACGGACATACACGAATTCGTGGTTCCGAGGTCAATTCCAAGAATTTTACTCATAATTTATATTTTCCTTTCGTGCCGAACGGGATCGGCGGGTTTTCTTCAGCCTCCGAGAGGGTCGAATCTCGAGTGGACGCTGTCTATTCGCTTGCCGGTTTCAGGCGCAATCGACGTGCCAATCGCCACAGTTCAGTCTTAACTCATTGATTTTCAATTAGTTGAATAACTCCCATGAGCATACCTCGCAGGTCATTTTTACGGATGTTGAGCCCAAATGGCACAGAAACGGTCATTTTGGCGCGTCAAAATGACACAGTGCGACAAAGTGGGCAGCACCCCTCAATGGAAGATGAAAGGCACTTCCATGGACTCGAAGGCCGCCTTTTGCTCAGCCATGTAGCGCTCGGCGAGTTCGTCGAACTTTCCGGCTTCACGATAGTCCTTCAGGAAATCATTCACTTGAGCCTTTAGCGCCTCATCTTCCTGTCTCAGGCCCACCGCCCAGGTCTCTTCCCTGATCGGGTTCAGAATCGGGCGGGTCTTGTCTTCATTCTGTTTCCAGAACTGGTAAATCGAGATCTGGTCATAGATAAAGACATCCGCTTTCCCCTGCACCACTTCGAGTGCGCAAGCAGCTGCTTCGTCCAGCTTGATCAGTTCAATCCCCTCAAGGTTCGAGGTTGCCCACTGATGACCCGTCGTCGCCATCTTCACAGCAACCCTCGTTTCTCCCGGCACAAAATCCTCCACCGACTGGATCAACGAATCCTTTGCCACCAGCATACAGAGACCATTCGTCACGTATCCGTCAGAGAAAGCAATTGCCTGCTCCCGCTCAGGAGTTCGCGTCATCGAGGAAATGATAAGATCAATCTTTCCCGACTGGAGTGCCGGTATGATTCCACTCCATTCGACGTCCCGAATCTCCAGCTCCTTCCCAACCGATTCGGCCAGGCCTTCAGCCATCCGAACACTGATTCCATCGGGCTGATTGTCTGGGCCCCGCATCTCGAATGGCGGGTAAGCCAACTCCATCCCCACCACCAACGTCGAATCGTCCTTGTTGCAGGAACTCAAGCAGATTGATACCAGGAGCGCGATGGATAGCCAGCGAAGCGATTTCATGACGCACATCTTTGCGCCGCCCTCCTTAAACTCAAGGTGTTTGACTATCTTTTGAATCAAATCCAGCGTGTGGGTGACATCAGATGCGAGAACGACTCATTGAGATCCTTGGCAAAACGTCGCCCCCTGAAGCAGTCGCCTGGTTGCAACAGATGGTCGATGAACAGGAGAAACACTTCCAGCAACGGCCGTTCTACTACGCGTTCAGTGGAGTTTCACGCCGTTTCGACAAGAAGGCGACCACCGATGCCGAAGATGCCCAGCTCACTTTCCTCTCTGAAACAGTTCCCGGTTTCACTGTCGCAGGCTGGGATGAATTCCGCCTCGCCCGCGTCATCTTGCTCACAGTTCTCGCTGAACAAGAGAAGGACATCTTTCTGGAAAACCTGAAAGCGCTCATCGGAACGGCCGACCTTCGAGAGCAGGTTGCCATTTTCTCTGCCTTCCCCCTGTTTCCTCATCCCGAAGCACTGGTCGAATTCGCCACAGACGGCCTGCGTTCTAACATCATCGATGTCTTCGATTCGATTTCACTGAACAACCCTTTCGCCGCGGAGAGTTTTACTGACGAAGCCTGGAATCAAATGGTGCTCAAAGCTATCTTCATCACCCGCCCGCTCTATCGCATCGTGGGTCATGGGGACCGCACCAACCCGGCTCTTGCTGAAGCCATTTCTGATCTCGCTCATGAACGCTGGGCGGCCGGCCGCATGATCACTCCGGAAGCGTGGCGCAGCTGCACCAATTTCCTCGACGAAAGAATTTCCGGCGACATTACCAAAATGGCAGGCAGTAGCGAAGCCAACGACCGCTCCGCCGCGGCACTGGTGGTGTCCGCAGCTGAAGGCAAGCTGGATTCTCTCAGAGACCGCCTTTCCAAGGAGATCGCCGCTATTGAATCCGGAGAACTCACCTGGCACTCACTCGGTCAAACCATGGAAGAGCAACTCATCCGTAAAAGTTTAACCTAATCCCCCACCCGACTTACCTATGCGATTCTTCGATTCTCATGTCCACATGGTCTCCCGCACCACGGACGACTACCAGCGAATGGCTGCCGCCGGTGTCACCGCCATTATCGAACCCTCCTTCTGGCAAGGACAGCCGAGAACTGAGCCCGGCACTTTCAAGGACTACTTCAACTCACTGATCGGCTTCGAACGCTTTCGAGCAAGCCAATTCGGTATCAAGCACTACTGCACCATCGGACTGAACCCGAAGGAGGCGAACAACGAGAAACTCGCTGAAGCCGTCCTCGAATTGATGCCGCTTTATATCTGCAAGGAAGGCGTCGTTGGCATTGGCGAGATCGGCTACGACGATCAAACCAAGGCGGAGGAGAAATACCTCATCAAGCAGGCCGAGCTCGCTCTGGAGGCAGACCTGCCGATCCAAATCCACACGCCTCATCGCGACAAAAAGAAAGGCACCATCCGCACCATGGACGTGCTCGAAGATGTCGGGATTGATCCCTCCAAGGTCATTATCGATCACAACAACGAGGAAACAGTTAAAGAAGTGCTCGATCGTGGTTACTGGACCGCTTTCACCATCTACCCCCACACCAAGCTCGGAAATCAGCGCATGGTTGAACTGATGCTGGAATACGGTGGTGAGAACATCGTCATCGACAGTGCCGCCGACTGGGGCATCAGCGACCCGCTCGCCGTTCCCAAGACAGCAGCCCTGATGAAAGAGCGTGGCATCAGCCTCGAGGAGATTGAGCAGGTCACCTACCACAACCCTCTGAAGGCCTATGGCCAGAGCGGTCAGGTTGAGGAGTCCGATTGGGATGATTCCGAAGGCATTGATCCCGCCGCGCTTTTCGAGGGCAACACGCTCCTCCGGGGGGGCATGGATGTTGAGACGGCGATGTCTCAATACACCATCGAATAACCGCAGTTCACCCGCTTAACTTCATCTGCCGCTTCATGGGCAAAGGTTCCTAATCGAAATTGACCCGCGTTGCTTGACAGTCCTTCGACAAGTGGGACCTGTTGAAGCTCATTTCTCTTCCCTCCTATGCAACGTTTGATCAACGAGTTCATCGGCACTTTTTTCCTGGTCTTCACCATTTGCGTGGCGGCAGTTTATGGAAAAGCCGGTGACTACGCGCCTCTCGCCATCGGAACCGTCCTTGTCGCTGTCGTTTACGCGGGCGGCCATATCTCCAAGGCTCACTACAATCCCGCTGTTAGCCTCGCGTTCCTGATTCGCGGTTGCTATATCTCAGCGAAGGAGATGTTCAGCTTCATGGGCGTGCAGTTTCTCGGGGCGATCCTTGCGGCACTCCTGGCAACTTATTGCTTCAAAGGGGAGATAAAGGTGAGCCCCGCGGAAATATCCATCGCCCCGGCTCTCGTCGGTGAATTTCTTTTCACCTTCTTGCTGGTCTGGGTGATTATGAACGTGGCCACAGCCAAAGCGATCACAGGTAATCAGTTTTACGGTATCGCTATTGGCTTCACCGTGATCGCTGCCATTTACTCTGTGGGTGACATCTCGCTCGCCGTGCTCAATCCAGCGGTCGCTGTCGCGTTAACCATGACAGAAAAACTCAGCCTCGGTCAGATCTGGATTCCAATCGCGGGAAGTATCTCGGGATCAGTAGCCGCAGTGGTTATCTTCAACCGCTCATATCCCTCCGAAAAATGCTCAACCTCCGGCGACACAAGCTGCCGGCCGATTGACGACGAATAGAAAGAGTCAGACTTATTCAAAGCCAAACTTCTTCATTTTCGGGGTGATGACTACCCGGCAATAAGGGTTCTTATCTTTATTGAGTCGGTAATAATCCTGGTGGTAGTCTTCAGCTTCCCAAAAGGTGGAAGCCGCAGTGATCTCGGTAACGGCCGGATCTTCATAGGCGCCGCTGGCGTCGAGTGCTTTTTTGGACTTCTCTGCAAGGTTCTTCTGCTCAGGGCTGTGGTAAAAGATGGCGGAACGGTATTGAGGTCCTCGATCCGCTCCCTGCTGGTTGAGTGTCGTCGGATCATGAGCCTGCCAGAAGATGTCGAGAATCTCTTCGAACGAGATCTTCGTTTTATCGTAAGTCACCTGGATCACTTCAGCGTGACCGGTCGTCTTAGTACAGATCTGTTCGTAGGTCGGATTTTCAACATGCCCCCCCATGTAGCCTGACACAACGTTTACGACTCCATCGATTCGCTCGAGCACAGCCTCAGTGCACCAGAAGCACCCGCCCCCGATCGTTGCGATTTCATGGTTTTTAGAATCAATCATCTTTTCTTCCCGGGATTCGGTTACGTTTTGGCTGCCAGCTACGGTTTTTGAAGTTTCGTCGGCATTCACAGACACAGCAACTAGTCCTGCGAGGGCAATTCCGACAATCAGGGGGAGATAAGAAAAACAGGTCATCACACCGGTAGTCTGATCTGACTCTCTGCGCTTCGCAATCGTTTTGGAACGGCGTGAGTCCGCCCAATTTTCTCCAAACGAACCGGCGCCGGCCAGATTTTTGCACTTTTTTCCAAAAAGTGGAGTTTAGGCTTTGACTTGTGCCATTTTTTTCCTATAAAAATGGCATTGTTATTCCAATTAACGCGGATTAATGGCCAGGCCAAAGAACACGACTGAGACCGTTCAGATCACTCTCTCCACCACGAAACAGGTGAAAGAGTTACTCGAAGAGCTGTCGAAGACGGGCTTCTACGGAAAGAATGCCGCCGATACCGCTCACGCGCTCCTCAAGGAGAAGATCCGCGATTTGCAGCGTGACGGTCAGGCACCGGGGCCGACCTATTCCAGAAAATGATTGCGACTAACATGACCATCCCCGCAAGGAAACCCAGACCACTCGACACCCATGTATCTCCCTGACCCGCACCCCACCAGCAGCGCTCGCGCTCTTGAACTGCTCGAAACCGCTTCTGCAGATCCTTCCAGATCCATTCAGGAAGATCCGGAAATTCGTGCCGCATTCGAAGAAAGCCTTCGCCAACTCGCCGAAGACATCGTTGAGCACAATCCCAGCCTCGCACATCTCCTTCTCGGAATGGGCGAAGCACCTTCTCCGATCGTTCACGGTCAAAATTAGTGCCTCGGCGACAAGCGCCAGTTCCTCTCTTCTCCAGCCGATTGGATCACCCGATTTTGGAGTTGGGTCAAACCGGCCCTAATACCGCGCATGGACCTTAACACACGGCACCTAAAAATGGTGCGCGATGCTGGATTTGAACCAGCGACTCCCTGCGTGTGAAGCAGGTGCTCTACCCCTGAGCTAATCGCGCCTCCTTTCGGGCCAGCACCCTAGAACAGGTGCACTAAGCGGGCAAGCAAATCATCCGAAGATTACTTTTTATAGGGATTGATGGAATTTGATTGATTTCTCGACCACTAATCAATGCCGTCGCGCGAACTGTCACTCGGTCTTCCGCTGGATTGTATCGGTCTTTTCATGGCAGCCATCGGAGTCATTGGGGGCCTGAGCATCACTTTTTTCAAGAAGTTCAGAACGAAAAGCTCAACATCAGCACCGACTTTCGCTCCAACGCAGCGAATCTCGCGAAGCACCTCCACCCCCACCCCACCCTTTTTTCATCAAAAGGCTCGAAGCCGGTGCGCCCGAAGTCCGGTAAGAGTTTTCCGCGTTCCTCGATCCGCCTAACTATTCGGGCTCGTCTTCCGAACCAAAGTTAAAGATTACGATCTACCGCAAGGCGAATCAGCTTTCCGGAACCGAGGAGATCTACACCACTTAATCGGACTCTTTCGACAGCAAAGGTATCAACAGTATAGCCGAGCTTCTCCTCGACGCGACGGCCGTGGAACGGGATCACGGCGTGAAGTTTTCCTCAAACTACGTTTTTTCCCTTTCGCCTTCGCCAGGATCGGGCAAACTTCCGCCTCACTCCGTTTCACGACACAAATCCGTTTCATGAAGATCATAGCCATCGCGAACCAAAAAGGAGGCGTCGGAAAAACAACAACCTCCGTTAACCTGGGAGCCTGCCTCGCTGAAAGAGGAGTCCGGGTCATCGTGCTGGATATGGATCCCCAGGCCAACTCGACAAGCGCGCTGGACTTCGTCCCCGGGGAAAACACCGGTGTCTACCGGGCACTCATGGGCGATTCACCAATCGCCGACCTTGTCTTGCAGACGAAATACGAAAATCTCTCGCTCATCCCGTGTGATATGGACCTCGCCGGTTGTGAAATCGAGATGGCAAGGGAAGACGATCACCTCGTCCGTCTTCGGGGAATCCTCGACGAATTTCGCAAGGATGATCCCGCTGACTACATGCTCATCGACTGTCCGCCTTCCCTCGGCGTGCTGATGACCTCTTCGCTGGCAGCGGCGGATGAGCTGATTGTTCCGCTCCAGTGCGAATATTTCGGCCTCGAAGGTCTTTCCAAGATCGTGGGTGTGCACCAGCAGATCAAGGAATCGGGTGCCAACGCCGATGTGGTCCTCGAAGGCATCATCATGACGATGGCCGACAGCCGAACCAACCTTTCCACGATGGTGATCAATGATGTTCGGGAATACTTCCCCGAGGTAACCTACGAGACCATCATTCCACGCAATATCCGCCTCGGTGAGGCCCCATCCTACGGACAGACGATTATCGATTACGCCCCCTCCTGCACAGGAGCTGTTGCTTATCGGGCTTTGGCCGACGAGTTCCTCCGGCGACACGGCTGATTCGGCCCAGTCGACTTTCGCGACATCCCGGGAAAATCGACTGAAAAACCCCCGAGATACCCTATACTTCATCTCTCCTGATTTTTCCTCCCCCCATTCGACATGCTTCAGTGGTTTCTCAAATTCATCGTTGGCAACCGTAACCAGCGCGTCATTAAGCAGATCGCGCCTGTGGTCAATCGCATCAACGAGATTGAAAAGCAGCTCCAAAATGAGCCCGAACAAGTGCTTCGCGACAAGACTGCTGCCTGGATAGAGCACCTCGATCGCTACAATCTGAACGTCGAAGGTTTCAGTGAGCGCGTGCTTCTCACCCGGGAAGCAGAAGACAACCGCGCCACACTCACCGCCTGGTGCGAGCGCTTTGATCGTGTCTCCGACGAATTCAGAAATGCCGCCGATTTCATCAAGCCTGCGGAGGTGACAGCCCTCAGTAACGAGGACATGGCCGCCAAGATCCTCGAGGCTCAGTCCGTATTCAACGACATCAAGGAAGAGTTCCCTGCCGTTCGCAAGGCCTACCTTGAAGAGATCCTCCCCGAAGCCTACGCCGTCGTGAAGAATGCCGCCCGCCGTCTCTGCGGTCAGGAGTGGGATGTCTGTGATCACCCCGTGAAGTGGCAGATGGTCCACTTCGACGTCCAGCTCATCGGTGGCATCGGCCTCCACCGCGGCATGATTGCCGAGATGGCCACCGGTGAAGGTAAAACGCTCGTTGCGACGCTTCCTGTCTTTCTCAACGCCCTGACCGGACTCGGTGTGCACGTCATCACCGTGAACGACTACCTCGCCCGCCGTGACTCCGAATGGATGGGCTACCTGTTCGAATGGCTCGGACTGACCGTCGGTTGTATCCAGAACGACCAGCGAGGTGAGATCCGTAAAGAGCAGTATCAGAGAGACATCACTTACGGAACCGCCAGCGAATTCGGCTTCGATTACCTTCGCGACAACGGCATGGCTCAAAGCGCCGAGGACCAGGTGCAGCGAAATCACTACTTCGCGCTGATCGATGAGGTTGACTCCGTTCTTGTTGATGAAGCCCGGACGCCTCTCATCATTTCCGGTCCTGTCACCCAGCGCCAGGATCAGCAGTTCGACACCTACAAGGGCGCCATCCAGAACCTCTACCGTCGCCAGACGAAGCTTGTCAACGACCTCGCTCAGGAGGCGAAGAAAGAGATGGAGGCCGGCAATGTCGCTGAAGCCGGCGAGATTTACTACAAGGTCAAACTCGGCATGCCCCGCAACCGGGCCCTGCTCCGCGCCATGGAGGACGCCGAGGTCCGCCGCGCTATTGAAAAGGCCGAACTCGAATTCTACCGCGATCCGCAGAAGACCGCTCTTTTTGCCCTCAAAGAAGAACTCTATTTCACTCTCGATCCGAAGGCTCATGAAGCCGAACTCACCGAGCAGGGACGCCAGTTTCTGAGCCCGGATGATCCAGATGCTTTCATTCTTCCGGACCTCTCTGACGCATTCTCAGAGATCGACGGAGACGAATCGCTCAACGACCGCCAGAAGGCTGAAAAAAAGAACGAACTCCAACAGCAGATGGCGGCCCAGGCGGAGAAGATGCACACCATCTCTCAGCTCATGCGCGCCTACACGCTCTACGAGAAGGACGTGCACTACGTCGTCGAAGACAACCGTGTCATGATCGTCGACGAAAACACCGGTCGTAAGATGGCCGGTCGTCGCTGGTCCGACGGTCTTCACCAGGCGGTTGAGGCAAAGGAAGGTGTCAAGATCGAGGGCGAAACTCAGACTTACGCTACCATCACGATCCAGAATTACTTCCGCCTCTACGAGAAATTGGGTGGTATGACAGGAACAGCGGAAACCGAAGCCGCCGAATTTCACGACATCTACAAACTGGACGTCCTCGTAGTTCCGACGAATCGCCCCATCAAGCGGATCGATCTCAACGACAAGATTTTCAAGACCCAGCGCGAAAAGTTCAAGGCAGTGATCGACCTCGTCCGCGAGCATCACGCTGAGTATCAGCCGATTCTTCTGGGAACTGCCAGTGTGGAATCCTCAGAGATTCTCGCCCGCATGCTCAAGCGTGAGAAGATCCCCCACTCAGTCCTCAACGCCAAGTTCCACGAGCAGGAGGCTGAAATCGTCGCCCGCGCTGGTCAGCCGGGCGCCGTAACCGTGGCGACCAACATGGCCGGTCGGGGCACTGACATTAAGCTGGGCGAAGGGATCGACGCCAAGGGTGGTCTCATGGTGATTGCGACCGAGCGTCACCGCAGCCGCCGCGTTGACCGCCAGCTTCGCGGACGTTGTTCGCGTCAGGGCGACAACGGTGTTTCCGTTTTCTACGTCAGCTTCGAGGATGACCTCATGATGCAGTTCGGTGCCGCCGAGCGCATGACCAAGATCATGGAGCGTTTCGGCCTCGAAGAAGGCCAGGAGCTCGAACACCCCTGGCTCAATAAGTCGGTCGAAAACGCCCAGAAAAAGGTTGAGCAACGCGACTATCTCGCACGTAAACACATCCTCGAATACGACGACGTGATGAACAACCAGCGGACCGTGGTTTACGGCTACCGCAACGAGGTCTTGATCACCGAAAACCCTCACGGTCTCGTCATCGATATCATCGAGGACGCCCTGCCCGTGATGCTGCAGGACTGCTTTGATCCCGAAACTGGGGAACTTGTTCCTGAGGCAATCCTCAACGAGATTAATGCCCGCTTCCCTCTCGGCCTCACCGCCGAAGACGTTGGATTTGAGAACAAGGCACCAGACGAGGTCCTCGACTTTGTCATCGACCAGGTCAAAGCCGCCTACGAAGTTAAGACCGCTCACGAAGACCCCGAGCGCGTCGAAGGTCTCGAACGTTGGGTCATTCTTCACAGCATCGACCAACTCTGGCAGGAACATCTCTACGAGATGGACAACCTGCGTGAGGGCATCGGCAACTACCGCCATGCTCAGAAGGATCCTCTTGTCGAATACAAGCACGCCGCCTACGACCTCTTTGTCGGCCTGATGGACAAAATCAAGAGCGAGGTTCTCGGCAACCTCTTCCGCACCACCACGGTACGGCCAGAGGACTACAACCGCGTCCTGCGCGGAATCCAGACCAGCCGCCCCGATGACCTTGCTGGCCTCGAGGTGGAGAAGGAGAAGGAGTCACCTCAGATCCAGATTCCCAAGACAGTGAAACGCGAGCTGCCCAAGGTTGGTCGCAACGACCCCTGCCCTTGTGGGAGCGGCAAAAAATTCAAGCAGTGCTGCGGTCGTAACGGTTAAGGCCTGACATTCGTATTCCTTGCCATGATCACCATTATCGTCCTCAGCGTCGTTGGTATTCTGGCGGTGCTTGCCGAACTGATCCTGCCCGGAGGCATCCTCGGAATCGTGGGTGCCCTCTGCCTTGTCAGTGCTGTGGTCATGACCTTCCTTGAATACGGAGCGGCTGCAGGCACCGGCGCTGTCATCGTTCTGTTCATCTTCGGCATCGCCACCCTCAACTGGTGGATGAAGTATTTCCACAAGCTTCCCCTCACCCGCAGCCTCATTCTCAATGACGAAACCGGCCGCGACAGGGAACGTGATTCACGCCAGGACATGATTGGACAGACCGGCACCACGCTGACTGACATCACGCCTTCCGGTCACGCAATCATTGAGGGCAAGAAAATCGACGTAATTACCGAGGGCCCGTCCATTCCGAAAGGTTCTGACGTTGAGATCACCGCCACCCGCGGCCCCTCCATCATCGTGCGCAAGCTTGACGCTTGATCGGCCGACTCGCTATCGTTGCAGCATGAATCTCGCGACCCCCGTTGTCACCCTTCTCATCGGAATTGCCCTATTCTTCATTCCGGTAGAACTCATGAAAAACGTCCTCGCTATCTACCTCATCATTGTAGGTATTCTGGGGCTATTGAAAAAGTGAGACCGGAGTGCATCTTTACGTTCACATCCCCTTCTGTCACCACATCTGCCCTTACTGCGGATTCTATAAGCACACTCCGGGCAATCTGGCGAACCGGGAGTTCATTGAAGCAGTTCTCTCTGAAGCGGAGAAACGTCTCCCGGAAGTCTCCGGCAAAGTTGAGACCGCGTACTTTGGCGGTGGCACCCCAACTCTGCTTTCCCCCACGCACCTGACCCGCCTCTGCCAGGGTCTCACCGGACTCTTTGATTTCTCGGAGTGCCGCGAATGGACCATCGAAGCCAATCCCGCGACCTATGACCTGGCGAAGGCGCAACTGATGCGCGAACTCGGGATTTCACGCGTTAGCCTCGGGGTGCAATCCTTCACCCCTGCGACCCTCAAGACCCTCGATCGCGACCATACCCGGGAGGAAGCCATCACTGCTTTTGAAACCCTGCGCTCTGCCAATTTTGATCAGGTCAGTCTCGATCTCATGTTTTCGATCCCCGGCCAGACACTGGAGCAATGGCAGGAGGATCTCGAAACCGCCGTCTCCCTTTCGCCTAATCACCTCTCCGCCTACAATCTCACCTACGAAGAGGATACCGAGTTCCTGAAACGCCACGAAACCGGGGAACTTAATGCTGACGAAGACCGCGACGCCGACCAGTTCTACCTCGCCTTGGACTACCTGGAAGAACACGGCTACCACCACTACGAGATCTCCAACTACGCTCGGCCCGGCTGCGAATCGTTGCACAACCGCGCCTACTGGTTCGGCGCTGATTACCTTGGCCTGGGCCCGGGAGCTGTCACCACCCTCAACGGTCAGCGTTGGAAAACCCTGCCCGACACGGCTCCCTACATGAAAGCCGCTCACGCCGGCCTCGACACTCGGACTGACATCGAAGTCCTCACCGAAGAGGACAAGCGCCTCGAAGCACTCGCCCTGCAATTGCGCACCAGAGAGGGCGCTCCCGTCAGCCTCATTGATACCCCCAACCCTGTTGAGTCACTGACCCAACAGGGTTTACTCATTGAAAAAAACGGGCGTTTGCATCTAACTCGTAACGGCAAAGCCCTTGCCGATCCCATTGCAGCTGCCCTAGCTTGAGAATGATGCCTGAAGTCCCCCTCTCCGATCACCCCTTACGAATCAAGCCCGGACAGAAAGTGGACCTGTCCAGTCTTCCCACCACTGACGAAGAAATCTTCCCTGTCACCAAGCCCGTAGGCAAGGATCTCTTCAAGCGGTTCAACCACCAGATCGACGTTCTCCAGGAGCAGTTTTATGCCGAGGGCAAACATCGCCTTCTGGTCGTTTTCCAAGCAATGGATACCGGCGGAAAAGACGGCACGATCCGTAGCGTTTTTGAGAAGATGGATCCCCAGGGCATTCGGGTTGCCTCCTTCAAGCGCCCCAGCAAGCTGGAACTCTCCCATGACTACCTCTGGCGCATCCACTGCCAGGTCCCACAGGACGGCGAGACCGTCATCTTCAACCGCAGCCACTACGAGGACATCGTTGCGGTTCGCGTCCGTGACATCTTCCCGGAAGAACGCTGGAGCAAACGATATGATCACATTCGCAGTTTCGAGCAGATGCTCAACGACGAAGGAACCACGATCATCAAGTTTTTCCTCCACATCTCGAAGGACGAACAGAAGGCACGCCTCCAGGCACGCCTTGATGAACCGGAGAAAAACTGGAAATTCAATCCCGGTGATCTCGACGACCGAGCTCTCTGGCCGAAGTTCATGGAGGCCTACGGTGACGTTTTCTCAGAAACCAGCACTGACAACGCTCCCTGGTATGTGATTCCGGCGGATCGCAAGTGGTATCGCAACCTCCTTGTCGCCGACATCCTCGTCAAGACATTGCAGGGCCTCAACATGAGCTACCCTACCACCGAATTCGATCCAAAATCGATTAAGATCGAGGGCTGAAAGAAGACCACCAATCGCCCGCTTTTCCATCCTCTCCGGCCAGCCTCAGACACAACAATCCCTCCTGCACCGGCCATAATAAAAGCCCGGGTCCAACCGACGGGATGGGGAAATCCGGCTAAGTGATCGTCGCCAACTCAACAAGCGCCGCTTGATCCAGCTTTCCGATATCGGTTCTCGGCAACACTTTGACCGGCACTACCCGGCTCAACTGCTCAATCGGATCGAGCTCTGCGTTCACCCAACTCAACATCTCGCGAGCGCCGGAGCGCGATGCTTCGACCACGAGAACCAATGAATTTTCGCGCCGATCATCCGGCACGGCGACCACAGCCACATCCATGCCGTGGTCGTGAGCGATCCGTCCTGCGAGACTGTTGAGTCGGGATATCGAGATAAGCTCTCCTGACACTTTCACCAGATCGTCAGCCCGTCCCCGAAACTGAAGGATTCCTTCCTCTAACTCACAACGATCACCGGTGACGAACCATCCTTCGCCATTTCTCGCTTCGTCAAAACGCCATCCACCGGTTTCCTTGATCGCATATCCCGCGAATAAGCTTTCTCCCCGGATCGCCAACCTACCCTCTTTATCAGTCTTCAGTTCCCATCCCTCGAGCACGGGCAAACGGTCAACCGCTCCCTCGGTGCTGGTCGCAATCTGGGAGCAGGCCTCGGTCATCCCGTAACTGGGCCAAACCGGCCACCCCAGCTGCCTCGCACGATCCACCAGGATCGGCTCCATTTTTCCACCACCCAGCAACAGGCCTCTCAATGATGGCGGAGCCTTAGCCCTGTGACTCACCAGATCGTGCAAATGGGTCGGGGTCATGGATGTCAGTGTGGCGCCGTATTCCTCGATTGCCGCAATCAGCCGCCGGCCGTCACGCTCCCATTGTCCCGGGAAATCGATCAGCCGGCTTCCCGTCATGTAGGCCCGGGCAAAAATGCCTAATCCCCCGACATGAAAACCTGACAAACCCGCCAGCCAGACGTCTTCCCTGGTCAATCCACAATGATTGATCACGCAACGTGCCGAGTTCAGCAAAGACGCCTTTGGAAGAACTGCAAACTTGCCCCCCCCTGAAGTGCCCGATGTCGCCATGACCACCGCCGCCTCTATCCCACAGTCTCCGGTGAGAAAGTCATGCAATCCCGAATCATCGATCGAGCGCTTCGGGTTCAATCGAAGATCAACATCGGCCGACTCCCAGTAGGTGGCGTCGGTTAATCCAGTCGTTTCCATGGCAATCTCTCCAACAGGTCATCAAATCCCAGCCCAATCCCCCCGCTCGACTGGTAACGGCATCCCTTCACCGAAACTCTCTCAAAGAATTCATCAGCTTCAAAGCAGCGATGGGTTAGCAGCCCTGCTTCGAGCATGTTCCTACCCTCAGGACCTTGGGCCAATCTTGCCCCTTCTGCGGCAGCCCACGCCTGTCCAATTGCATGATCCATGTAGGAGGTTACGAAGAAGCGCTCTTCCTTTGGGGGAAGCCAGCTTGAGACCGCCGGCTTCACTACTGCCGTGTCACCGCATTCGAAACGGGTTTCAAGGTCCCGATCCACCGCCAAAGGGATGGCAGCCTCCCGCAACACCGACCACTGGCCGCGATGCCAGGGTGTCGGATCCTCCACCCAGTCAATCGAGTTTCTCACCGGCTTCAATGAAGCCCAAAAGTCGAGGAAGGTGGCCAGAGAAAGCACTTCATTGGCATCAAGTCGTAACCGGAACCCCGCTGCAGACCAGGCCCTGATCTTCCGGGTCACATTGTCCAGGTCGGAGCTCACCTTGATCTTCGCGATGGAGAATCCCTGTGCCCTCGCCTCCGCTGGATCATCCCCGGGTAAAACCAGCCAGTGACTTTCCGGAACCGGAGTCTCAAAAAGTGATTTCCCCGCCCGGCGCGCTTCGCCATCCCGCCACGCACAAAGCATGGCCTGCGAAATCAGAGGCGATGTTTCCCCTTTTTGAAGTCGCTTCAATTGCTCCTCGATCGGAGCATCACCCAGTTCCGGCCACGGATGAATGCACCCGTAACCCTCGTTCAACCGAATGAGCGCGCCGGAATGCTCAAGACGATTGGCAACTGAATTCAACTGCCCAACGGATTTCAGAGTATAGCGCCAGACGTAGAGGTCGCTCATTTCAACGCAAACATGATACTGATCATCACCGCAAAGAAAAGGAGTTGCTTGGCCGCCGAGGCCAGGAACGCATTGTATTTCTCAGACGGCTCCGTTTCGAAGACCTGCTTCACGATGATGTAATGAATGATACCAAGGGCAAACGCAGCAGCGCCGTAAAACATCGTATTGATTTCGGCGAGGATCCCTGCCGGAATCATCAGGAGAGCGGCCGTAAAACCGATCACTGCAATCTCACACCGGGCAAACTTCTCTCCAAATCGAACCGCGAGCGTTCGTTTCCCGGTTCCCGAATCCTCTTCACAATCACGAAGATTGTTTATCGCAATCAAGACGGTCGAATACAGCCCGCATTGAAGCCCCAGCAGCCAGATAACAGGACTCCCGAATTCGCCGGTCTGAACAAAACAAGATCCTGTCACAGCCACCAGGCCGAAGAAGAGGATAACAAACAGCTCACCGAGTCCGCGATAGGCTAGAGGGACCGGCCCGCCGGTGTAGCCGTAGGCAAAAAGGAGTGACACCAGCCCGATCGCCACGATAGGCCAACCCCGTTCCTGGATCATTGGAATTGCGACCAGTGCCGCGAGGAAGGAGAAACCAAACGCCCCACCAAACACCGCTTTGCGCGACAACAGCCCCGAAGCGGTCACCCGTTTCGGGCCGAGGCGCTGATCCGTGTCCGCCCCTTTATCGAAATCAATCGCGTCGTTAAACAGGTTGGTCGCGACTTGAATGCAGAGGCAACTCACCAGGGTGCAGAAAAACAGAAACCAGGAACCCGTGACCGGATCATTATCCAACAGCGACGGCATGGCCCCCACCCACACCGGCACCACAGCAGCCGGCAACGTCTTGGGACGGGCCGCGAGAATCCAGGCTTTCATCGAGAACTCAATTTCCTTTTCTTTCTCCTTCTCTGCGATTTTCCCGTCCACTTGAGAGCCAGAAAAAGTTCCAGATTAGGAAACAAAGGCGCACCTGCGGGATCAGGGCACTCTCGGAAACTTCGAGAAATCGGGCTTCCGCTTCTCGACAAACGCGTTTTTACCTTCCTTCGCTTCTTCGGACATATAGTAAAGCAAGGTGGCATTGCCAGCGAGATCGAGCAGGCCCATCTGGCCATCACAATCCGCGTTAAGCGCCGTCTTCAGGCAACGCAGGGCGAGCGGAGAATGATCCAGCATTTCGCGGCACCACTGAATCGTTTCATCTTCAAGCTTTTCAAGAGGCACCACGGTATTCACCAACCCCATGTCGAGGGCCTGCTGGGCGTCATATTGACGACAGAGATACCAGATTTCGCGAGCTTTCTTCTGGCCAACAATGCGGGCAAGGTAGCTGGAGCCCAGGCCTCCGTCAAAAGAACCTACCTTCGGCCCTGTCTGACCAAAACGCGCATTTTCTGCCGCAATCGTCAGGTCGCAAACCACGTGAAGAACGTGACCGCCTCCGATAGCATACCCCGCCACCATAGCGACGACCGGCTTGGGAAGTGAACGAATCTTTTTCTGCACATCAAGGATATTGAGGCGAGGCACGCCATCGTCACCCACATAGCCAGCATGGCCGCGCACCTTCTGGTCACCACCGGAGCAAAACGCCAAATCACCTTCCCCGGTCAGGATAACGACACCGACTTCGGGGTCTTCGTGAGCAAGGTCAAACGCGACCAGCATCTCTCGAACCGTCTGAGGGCGAAAAGCGTTGCGCACCTCGGGGCGATTGATCGTGATCTTGGCGATCTGGCCATCCTTCGTTTTTTCGTAGCGGAGGTCTTCAAAGTCGTGAGCAGAGATCCAGTCCATGTGAAAGAAATCCTAGCGAGGAAGCAACCCCGCGCAATGAGATTACGCTCCTACTTCAGAGATGGGCGAGCCAGTCTCGAATCTTTACTGCAGCGGAAGAATCAAGAACACGGTGGCCATGCTCCGGCAGGGCGACATGCTCAAACTTGGAGAAGACGTCGGCCATCTTTTCGCCTAGACAATGAAACTTCTGGTCATCCGCACCGGTGATCCAGAGAACGGGTTGGTCGAACTTTTTCAAAGGCTCTCGCAGGTCATCTTGAATTCCAAGCGACCAGTGGTCAAAAGCCATCGCGATCGCTTCGCGGCGTTTTTCCAAATCAAACTGACGATCACTCGCTGGTGAGTCGGCGAATACCGGTTGAGCGTTCCACAATTCAAGGAAATCAGGCCAGTGCATATCCCGCGCCCTTCGCGCCCAGTTCCCATCTGCATCGCGACGTATCTCCTTGGCCCCCTCGTCTTCCAGCCCCGGATGGGCCGAGAGGATGACCGCCCCTCCCCAGGCATCCGGGAACTCTGCCATGGCCTTCATGGCAAGGCGCCCTCCGAGGGAATAGCCCGCAATCACCGGCCTTTCCCCAGCCGTAGGCAATTCCTCGGTAAGGAACATCGCGAATTCCTCTAACGACAGATCAGAATACGCCCAGAGGTCGACAGCGACCATGCCTTCAATCTCAAGACGCTCCCAATCATCCGCCGAACCAAGGTTCCCGTGCAGCGCAACGATTGACGACACACTCATACCATTTCCTTCCAGAACGATTCGGTTGCTGAGTTTTCCAGCAACACCTCTATCAACACATTACCCCCTTTGACCTCAGGTGCCGTTTTTCCGGCTCTCCAAACCACGTATTCCATATCCCACATTTCTGCCCATGCTTCGAACCGACGTCGATGGTGGTTTTCGGTAACAAGTTTCTCATCACCGTTCAACCCGGCCATTGATGGCAATCTCGAGAAGATCCTGCCTCCACCATTATTGAAGACAACGAAGCGACGACGACCTTTGGGAAGTTGCGAAAGAAAGCCCGGAGCATTGAGATCATAGAGAGCCGTCAAATCTCCGAAAATGCCCCACGACTCTTTCTCTCCTTCGGTCAAACCAAGGAAGGTGGCGACTTCACCATCGATACCGTTAGCTCCCCGACTCGCGAAACAGTTCGGGTGCGGAGTGAAAGGCGCTGCCAGGTTCCACTCACGAATCGGCATGCTGTTTCCGAGGAAAACCATTGCCTTTTTCGGTATCAGTTCCGCCACCGCGCGCATCATGGCAGGCTCCGACCTGGGAAATTTTTCAATGACCGACTCCAGTCGCGGTTTCGCGGAATCCACCTCCTGTTTTTGAGTATCTACTTCGATTTTTACAGGGAATTCGTTGCCGGTAAGCAACAGGCTATGGCGGGCCAGTCCCGAAAAGGGATGTGGCGAAAACGAGAGCACTTCAATCCCGCGCAAAGTTTCAAGTTCCCGCCAGAAACGGAGACTGGGCACACCCCCGATACGAAGAACGGAATCCGGACGAAGGGCTGCGATGGAACTCTCACAAATCACTTGTTGATCGGCGAGAACCTCACACTCCCGCAAACCGCTCGTGGCCTCTGCCCAGAATGGCATCCCTGATTGCTTCAGGAAATTTTTAACCGCTTTCCTCCATTCAGTCGGAATCGACCCGAGCAGGCAAACGGGATTCTCCCTCCCCCTGACAAAATTCGCAATTTTTTCCGCAACCCCTCCCTCGTCGTCTGCCACCGGTTCCGGCACGACGACCGTCTTAAACCCGGTCACGCCATCCCCTGCCCGTGGCTCCTCGAAACAAACGTTGAGGTGCATCGGCTCCTTGCGATTCCACTTGATCACCCAGCTCAAATCCTCCGGGCGCTGCACATCAATGGAGAGAGGCGTGTAAACTCCGAAAAGTCCGCGCTGCTCGATCGCCTGGGGAGCTCCGCTCCCGCGATAATACTCCGGACGGTCAGCTGTCACCAAAACCAGCGGAGCGCTTGTGTAGTATCCCTCAATCGCTGCCGGAAGCAGCTCTGCTGCGGCAGTCCCCGAAGTGGTTAAGACAGCTACAGGCTCACTCCTGCCGCGGGAAAGCCCCAGAGCAAAGAACGCCGCTGTTCTCTCATCAAAATGATGCCAGACTTTGAACGACTTCACTTTTTTTGCTGCCAGCAAAGAAGTCACCAGGGGCGCATTGCGCGCGCCGGCACATACGACGAACTGGCACACTCCCAATCCTTCGAGATGCCCCAACGTCGCTGCAGCCAATTCCGAATTCCTGCTCATACACCGAGCAATGACTTAACGGAATTTCGCTTCAATGCCAACTCCCGCCATTCTCTGTCGAATCGGCTTCCTTCAACTAGGCCGACTCCGCTGGGAAGCGCCACGGCTCGCCCAATCCAGGAAACATTTCGGATCGCGACCAGTCCCTGGAAGAAACCTTCATGCAGGGCTCCAAAGGGTGCCCCGAAGTCATCCGGTACCCCCAGCCTCTCCCGGTAGTCGACCAGCTGCCGCAAAGCGCCTTCGCCACGAGGGCAGGCTCCAAGCGCCGGCGTCGGATGCAGGCGCCGGATCAGCTCATTCAAATCCCCTTGCCCGTTATCGAGGACCACCTTGAGGCGGGTTATGAAATGAACAATGGAGCCGAGATCAAGCAGGCTGCGTTCATCGCGCTCCACCACTCCAAAGGGAGACAGTAAATCCTCAAGATAATCCGCCACCAGCTCGTGCTCACGAATTTCTTTCGGATCACTCGGAAAATCGGCCACCTCATGGCGAGGTGCGGTTCCGGCCAGGGCCATCGTGCTCAAAACCCCGTCCTCAACCGTGAACAATTGTTCCGGCGTCGCTCCAATCATCCCTTCCACGCCTTCGCGATAGCCATATCCCCAGAGGGTATTCGGCGCACCAATGATCGCTTTAACCAGGGCGGCGGGTTCCCCGCGATGGAGTATCCCGCGCTCGGTCAAAACGGGGACCGACTTTTTGAGCTCCCCACTATGGATCTGGTCGAGGATCTCGTCGAAAACCCGGCGCACATCGGCGTCTCCCAGTCCAGACCAAGCAATCTCCGGCAGCGGCGTCGCTCCGTTGTCCGGGAGAAGCACCCGCAGATCAGTGGCTTCAAAAGTTCGAGTCGGGATCTTCCATGGCCCCGGATCTGACAACTCAAAATTGTTTCGGTAAAAAGCGCTGCGCCCATCCTCCGGAGGGGATTCCGCAGACACAAACGGCCCTGTTCCGCAAAGGTAGCGATTAGGTGCCAGTTTGATGAACGCGAAGTCTTCCATTTGTTTTTAGGAGTCGAATCCCTATCAACACATTACGAAAATGGCAAACACTGAGATGTCGTGCAAAACGCCTCCACTGGCACGCAACCCGCTACCTCAGGAAAACTCATGCAATTCAGGGCGTTTCGACTAACTTATCGTCGGTGCCGATATCGATCGGACATCACTTCTCGATGAATTTCAGCGATCTCAGAGCCATCCTCCAATACGTCCCGCAGTTTCGGGGAAGTACCTTCGT
This sequence comes from Verrucomicrobiales bacterium, assembly GCA_049594415.1. Lineage (GTDB taxonomy): Bacteria > Verrucomicrobiota > Verrucomicrobiia > Verrucomicrobiales > DEV007 > Arctic95D-9. Next base: position 93,358 of record JBMYJM010000011.1, read on the forward strand.
GATTGCGCTGGACGGGGCCGTCATCGAATCCCCCGACTTTTCGGATATCCTTCTCGATATCGCGGTCCTGCGCTCGCTCAACATCAAGGTCGTCCTTGTCCACGGAGCTGCGGCGCAAATTGCAGCCCTCGGAGAAAAACGCGCGGTAACACTCTCTAACAACGACGGAACAGGCGTCACTGATGAAGCGACGCTTGAGGTCAGCATAGATGCCATCTCCCGGCTCAGCAACGCCGTCATGCAGAGCCTCACCACCGTGAAACTGAAAGCCGCCACCGCTAACGCCATTCATGCCCACCCTGCCGGAATCATCAATGGTATCGACGCGGGACTGACTGGCACCGTCGAACGCATTGATGCCGGAGTGCTGCAGGGTTTTCTCGAGCAGGATATCCTCCCCGTCGTTCCTCCGCTCGGGTTCGATGCCGACGGCCGGACTCTGCGGGTCAATTCAGACGCCGTCGCCCGCGAAGTCGCCACCGCTCTCGATGCCGCCAAAATCCTCTTTATTTCTACCGACGATCCACGCGAACCTATTTCCGACGACCGGCAGTTTTCCAGCGAGAGCGCCCTTGCCTTCGTCGAAAATGCAGCAGATCTACCCCCGGGACTCGCTTCCAAGCTGAACCACGGTGCCAACGCGACCCGCGACGGGGTCACCCGTGTCCACATGATCGGATGCAACAGCGACGACGCGCTCCTCGCCGAACTTTTCAGCAATGAGGGCGTTGGCGTGATGATCTATTCTGATGACTATCGGCAGATCCGTCAGGCCAACCTCGCTGATGTCGATGAGCTCTATTTGCTGATCCATCGGGCCATGGAGGAAGATCAACTTGTGACTCGTTCGAGGGCCGAAATTCTCCAGCAGATTGATGACTACATCGTGATGGAGGTCGATGGCAACGTGGTTGGCTGTGTCGCTGTTCATTTCTATCCCGATGACAATAAGGCGGAACTCGCGTGCCTTTTTGTGAAGAAAGGCCACACTGACCAGGGCTACGGCCGCACCCTCGTCAGTGCCGCCATCGCGGAAGCGAAAGAAACGAGGGCTTCAGAGATTTTTGCCCTCTCGACTCAGGCCGCCGGCTACCTCGAACGCGAAGGCTTCGAACGGGTCGACGATCTCAACGCCCTTCCCGAAAGTCGCCGCGACAAGTGGAAGGAGAACGGGAGAAACGCATTACTGCTGATTCGATCAGCGTAGAACGACCTCACCGATTTACTGAACCTTCACGACAAACAAGGTCGTGTCATCCATACCCGCCTCTTCGAAAGACCAATCGAGAATGCGTTTGGCAACGTGCCCGACACTATGATCTTCTTGATCGGCTTCCTCGAAGCATCTTGCGATATTCTTATTCCAAAGACCGTCGATCACTCCATCGGAACAGATCAGGAACCAGTCTCCCGTTTCGAGCGTTGAAGAGTCCACCTGGGGATTCACAAACTGGCAACCACCTCCGATCGCCTGATTCAGGACATTCCGGCGCGGATGCATTCGCATTTCCCGCTCGTTGATCCGTCCCTGACGGAACTGGCTTCCGAGGAAAGTGTGATCGCATGTTAACTGGGTCAGTTCTCTGTCGCGATATTGATAACAACGACTGTCACCGACGTGAGCGAAGTAGACCTTGGTGCGGTAAAACAAACCGCAAACCACTGTTGCCCCCATCCCGCGAAGGTCGTCGCTGTTGTCACCGGTCCTGGTCACAAAGTCATGCAAAGACTTCACTGAGGCTTCAAGCACACCCTCAGGATCTGCCGCGCCTTGAAAGTCCCCCATCATTGCCGGCAAAAAGCGGCGTAAATCTCGCACCACGAGGCTACTGGCCACAGCGCCACCCGCCGGCCCCCCCATGCCGTCACTGACAGCAAAGACGAGCCCATTTTCGTCAATCGACTGCTCGCCCTCGAGCTCGGAGGAATCAGCCCAGCCGCCGCTGGATGAAAAAACGGAGAGGGAATCCTGATTCTCGGGCTTGCGCCGGCCGGTTCTGGTCAATCCACACCATTCCAGTGAGCGATGTGCCTCCTCCTCTTGATGGAGGTTTTTGGGATCCTCCTTCACTTCGGCAAGCTCAAAGTCGATGATACAGAAACGGCCCATCCGCTGGTTGTAGGTAATATTCCGGGGGAAAGGATCGTCGTGAACGACTCCGAATTCCTCTTCCAGTTTCGTGAAGAGGGCCTGCGCTTTGGACTTGCTGATGCTCTTCTCCGCCGGAGAACCCGCATTCGTCGTCACGATGGTCAGCGTTTCAGGATCATTATCCAGCAGGCGCGGAACGTAATCACACCCACGGGCCTCCAGCACATTCAAAACACGCACTTCATTGGCAAATCGCTCTTCTTTGTCCGTTCCGCGGAAGGTCTTGTAGACGCGGCCGTCGTAACCCACCTTAACGATGGAACGAATACCGTCTTTGGCGATTTTCATGAGGGTGGATTCGGGGAAGGTCTGATGATTGCCCCGGGGGAGCCAAAACTCTGGGCACTTTTGCGAAAAAAGCAAAGCCGATACATCGGACACCGCCATCTTTTTAGGGTCGATTCGTGGCCGACGATGGCGTTTCGAAGCTCCACTCCGTTTATGCCGGCGTTTCACCTGTTGCGACGCGAGTAGGCCCGTGCTAACCATGCCACATCAAGAATGACAGGGTTCAGCGACATCCAGATCATCGGAAACGAAGTAGCCATCCGCTGGGCGGATGGTTCCGACGACTTTTATAAAATGGACCGCCTCCGCGCCCTCTCTCCCAGCGCCGAAACCCAAGGCGAGACTGACCTTCTTGGAAATCCCATCTCGGAAAATCAAAAGGATAAAGACTTCAGCCGCGTCACGGTGACCGGCTGGCAACAGGTCGGCGGTTACGCTCTCCAGTTCCACTTTTCCGATGGCCATAAGACCGGCATCTATACCTACGACTACCTCAAACAGATCGCCCCTCAAGCCTCCTAACCACTCCTAACTTCCGACCTTCTACTTTTTGTCTTTTGAAGTCATGATTCCAAACGTCCTCGCCGAACGCTACGCCACCGCTGATATGAAAGCGGTGTGGTCCCCTGAAGGAAAAGTCAGACTCGAACGTGAGCTCTGGATCGCAGTGATGAAAGGCCAGAAGGATCTCGGTCTCGATATCCCGCAGGAGGCTATCGATGCCTACGAGGCTGTCGTCGATCAGATCAATCTGGAGTCGATCGATGCCCGCGAACGCGTCACCCGCCATGATGTCAAAGCCCGCATCGAAGAGTTCTGCGAACTGGCCGGGCACGAACATATCCACAAGGGTATGACCTCACGCGATCTCACCGAGAACGTTGAACAACTCCAGGTCTATCGTGCGCTTGAAGTGACCCGCTTCAAAACCGACGCTGTCCTCCAGCGCCTCTCCAAAAAAGCCGATGAGTATCGCGATCTTGTCATCACTGCCCGCACTCACAACGTGGCTGCCCAGATCACGACTTTCGGAAAGCGTCTCGCCATGTTTGGCGAAGAGATGCTCGTGGCCCGGCGCCAGCTTGAGACACTGATCGCCGACTACCCGGTGCGCGGACTCAAGGGTGCCGTCGGCACCCAGCTCGACCAGTTGAGCCTTTTCGAAGGAGATGCGGCAAAGATCCTCGATCTTGAGTCACGTATTGCCAAACACCTCGGCATCGCCCGCATTTTCACCAACGTTGGCCAGGTCTATCCTCGCAGCCTTGACCTCCAGGTCGTTTCAGCGCTCAACGGAGTGGCCTCCGGTCCGTCCAGCTTCGCGACGACGATTCGTCTCATGGCAGGCCACGAACTTGCCAGTGAGGGCTTTGCCAAAGGGCAGGTTGGTTCTTCGGCCATGCCGCACAAGATGAACAGCCGCAGTTGCGAGCGCATCAACGGCTTCAAGACAATTCTGGGAGGTCACCTCGCCATGGCCTCCAGCCTGGCCGGCGATCAGTGGAACGAGGGTGACGTTTCCTGCTCCGTGGTGCGGCGAGTTATGCTACCGGATGCGTTCTTCGCCGTCGACGGCTTGCTCGAGACCATGGTCACGATCCTCGACCAAATGGACGCTTACCCCGCCGTTATCGAGCGGGAGAACCAGCATTACCTTCCCTTCCTGCTCAGCACCACGATCATGATGACCGCGGTCAAAAACGGAATTGGTCGCGAGACCGCCCATGAGGTCATCAAGGAACACGCTGTTGCCGCCGCCCAGGCGTATCGTAACGGTGAATCAGAACGTAACGACATGGTGAAACGTATCGCCGATGACGGCAGCCTTGGCATGACTGAAGCAGAGCTTCAGGCTTGTCTCGATGAAGGTAAAGCCAATGCCGGAGCCGTTAAGGCCCAGATCGACGGCTTCGTGAAGGAAGTTGCAGCAACTTCTAACATCGCAGGGGCCGAAACCTACCAACCGGGCAGCATTCTGTAGAGTGTCTTTTCTCTGACCTTAATCCTTTTCTTTTTTCCTCAAATCCCCAGCCCTTGCGGAGCTCAGCCGACCTTCGCACTTTTCAATTTCACGCCTTACACGCGCTCCGCTGGAGCGCCAATACCCATGTCTCCCCAGCTCACTGAATTCTTCGACTTCCTCCGCATCCCCAGCGTTTCCACCGACAGCAAGCACCGCGACGATGTCCGCAACTGCGCCGATTGGCTGGTGAATAAGTTCACTTCCATGGGTTTGAAACCGGAGTTACACGAAACCCCGGGCCATCCTGTGGTGATCGCCCGCAACGAGCCCAAAGCTGACCGCCCCACAGTCATGATTTACGGGCACTATGACGTGCAGCCGGTTGATCCGGTGGATGAATGGGATACGGATCCTTTCGAGCCCACCCTCAAAGGCGACAAGATCTTTTGCCGGGGCGCGACCGACAACAAAGGCCAGCACTTCGCTCACATACTGGGAGTTGAAGAGACTCTCAAGGAACACGGAGACTTGCCCGTTAACGTTATCTTCCTTCTCGAAGGAGAGGAGGAAATCGGCAGCCCTAACCTGGCTCCCTTTCTAGAGCAAAATCGGGAAGCTCTTGCCTGCGACATCTGCGCCGTATCCGACACCGGCATGATCGGTCCCGGAATCCCGACGCTCACCTACGGGCTTCGAGGCATCGCCTGCCTCGAGTTCACCGTCCACGGTCCCTCTCTCGATCTTCACTCGGGTGTCTACGGCGGTGCCGTTCCAAATCCGGCCACCATTGTTTCCCGGCTCATCGCATCCCTGCACGATGAAAACGAAATTGTCCAGGTTCCCGATTTCTATTCCTCGGTGAAGCCCCTCGAGGAGTGGGAGCGCGAGATGTGGGCCTCCCTTCCTGACGGCGATGCCGCCACGATTGAAGAGACCGGCGTCCGCGGGCTCCTCGGCGAAGCCGGTTACACGGCACTGGAACAACGCTGGGGACGTCCCACCGCCGAAGTTAACGGTGTCGGTGGAGGATACCAGGGCGAAGGATCGAAGACCGTAATTCCCCGCGAAGCCATGGCTAAGCTCAGCTTCCGACTCGTCCCGGACCAGGATCCTGAAGAGATCCTGCGACTTGCTTCTGACCACCTTCGTAACCATTGCCCAGCCTCTTGCAAAGTCGATGTGGAGTTGGGTCATCACGGCCCAGCCTACGTGATGGATCCACACTCAAAGTATGGCCAGGCGGCTCAGCGGGCTCTTGAATCGGCTTTTTTAGAAAAACCCCGTCTCATTCGCGAGGGCGGCAGCATTCCTATCATTCAGTCGGTGAAGGACATCATTGGCGTGGACACGCTGCTCCTCGGACTCGCTTTGCCCGATTGTCAGATCCACGCCCCTAACGAAAACTTCACCGTTTCGAATTTTGAAGCCGGCATCAAACTCAATAGGGCGTTACTCAAAGAACTCGCTTCCGGCGAATAGTGGACAGTAATATTTCTGCCGAGGAGACCCACGCCCTTCAATATTCGAATTTCGAGATTCCCATCTTCCCGGCAGTATTTCACAATTTCTGCTCTCAACATTCCCCCAAATGGCCGTTCAGTATCGCGACTACTACGAAATCCTGGGTGTTGACACCTCTGCTTCGCAGGACGAAATCAAACGGGCCTTCAAGAAACTTGCCCGCAAGTATCATCCTGACGTAGCCAAGGACAAGGCCAACGCCGAAGAGAAATTTAAGGAAGTCAACGAAGCCTACGAAGTGCTCGGCGATCCTGAGAAACGTCAGAAATACGACACGCTCGGACCGAACTGGGACCAAAGCCAGGGCTTCCCCGGTGGTGGAGGACGTGGCGGCTTTGGAGGCGGCGGTGGTTCCTATGACTTTCACTTCGACGGCAGCACTGGTTTCAGTGATTTCTTCGAGAGCATGTTTGGTGGCCGCGCCTCCGGCGATCCCTTTGGGGCATTTGGTGGAGGACAGCGGGCCCGCTCCAACCGTCCCATGGCAGGACAGGATATCGAAGCCGACCTTCTTGTCCGGATCGAGGAAATCATGGAAGGATCGACTCGCGAGATCCGGCTCTCCCGCCCCACTTCCTCCGGAGGCCCGTCCAAAGAATCGACGATTCGGGTCAAAGTCCCGAAGGGCATCGGTGAAGGCCAGATGATCCGTTGTGCGGGCCTCGGTTACCCCGGGGTCAATGGCGGCCCCGACGGTGACCTCTACATGCGCGTCAGGCTGGAGCGTCACCCCAGCTACAACGTCGACGGCACAGACCTGACCAATGAGCTGGTCCTGGCACCTTGGGAAGCCGTCCTCGGCACCACAGTCACGATCCCGACACCCCACGGCAGCGTTAAATTCTCCATCCAGCCCAACACGCAACCGGGAACTCATATGCGTCTCAAAGGAAAAGGCCTTCCCAAAGGAAAAGACACCTTTGGCGACTTTTATGTGGAAATTGCAGTAGAGTTTCCTGCCTCACCTACGGAGGAAGAGCAGAAACTCTGGCAGGAACTGGCTGATGCCAGTGACTTTTCGCCGCGCCGCTAGATCGTAAGCCCGCGACAACGCGATTGGTTGGAACATCAGAACCCCAATCCGGACTGCAACCGACTCGGTCGTGGGGCTTCCTTATCGCGAGGACTGCTGCAGTCCCGGCTCGCAACCCGGACAGATCGACTCACCTGGCAGCAAGTGGTCCGAAAAAAATCAGGAGATTTACCAAGATTCGAAAGTTGAAACGTCAAACTCGGGAGATACCACCACCCGCCTTCATGAGCTTCGTCACCTCTTACCACGCCATTGCAATCGCAGCCGTTGGCATTTTTCCCGTTATGTTCAATCGAGCTGAAGCAGCTCCCCAGTTTTACCGGGACTACCACAGCGGCATTGCTGCCGCTGAAACCAACGGCAAACCCGTGGTGATCGTCTTTTCCGCAGCCTGGTGCGGCCCCTGCCAGCAAATGAAGCAAAATGTCTACCCCAGCGGTCCCGTCACCCCTTATCACGACAACTTCGTCTGGGTCTACCTCGACGTCGACGTTCCAAGCAACGCTCCCATCGTGAAACAGCATCGAGTGGGTAAGATTCCCCACATCGCCTTGACCAATAGTAAAGGCCAAACCATCGAAACACTCAAAGGAGCTGTGACCGCAGCAGAGTTTGCTACCCTGCTGGAAACCACCCGGAGGAAAGCTCGCGGCGCACCAGTCACCAAGTCAGGAGGAAGCAATCGCAAGGTCACTCCTCATGCGAAAAGCTCTCAACGATTCAAGCCCCGGTAGTGGCGCTTTCCGACAGAGCCTGAGTCTGATAGGCCACGTTATCATAACTCGCCAACCGTGGGACTGCCTCCAAATAGATAGCCTTTTCACTGGGGGACAACTCTCTCCTTTTATTTTCCAGGTTCACTCTCTAACCTGACCCCGTTGATGAGTAAGAGGACCCTCGGCTGTTTAGGCATCGGGATCGGCATTTACGCTGTCCTCAGCGCCGTCCTTATAGCGGTGGTGGCGCTTCACCACGAGGACTTTCACAGTCCCCCGGCAGAATCGCGTAGCGTCTACGGCTACAACAGGAGTCGGCTTGGTCTGTTCAAGGATTTCTCCACTGACGTTGAACAGCAGCGCCCCGCTTCTGAGAAAATGGACATCCCGAAACGCTGGGATGGCGACGGCGATTCCTTTGTCGTGGAATGGGAAGACCGAAAAATCCTCGACCCCGGAGTTCCGCCGGATCCTTGGCTCGACGAACTCGCCGATGATCAGGAAGTGGAATTCATTGCCTACGGAATTTGGGTACCCCAGCCCGAAGATCCGTTAAATGACGAAGAATGGCGCCCCCGCCCTTCCTTCAGAACCGCCGACGGCTCAACCTTGCTTTCAGAAAACGATCTCGCTGAACTCGGAGTGCCGGAAGCACTACTCAGCCTCCCCGCCCCCTCCAGTTACCACACGCCTCGCCTCAGCCTTCTGCTGCGAACCAAAAACTTCGAATACATTCGCTTCAATGATGTGAGGGCCGGCGATCAACGAACTGGTGCCAAGGTCACCTACGATCTCGAAAGTCTTGGCGAACAGAATCGCTCCTACACAGAAGGTGAATGGACCCGCCTCGATGCAGCACTCCTTCTCTGGCACGACACTCCTCTGACCGTGAAAGCGACCGTCCTCACCGGTGAAGCATCAACTCAAGAGATTCAAACAAGGCTGGGAGAACAGATCGTATTCGGGGACAGACTTCGTATTCAGTGGATCGGATCCACCAGGGACGATCCTTCGGTAAATAATTACATCAGTGCTTTCGAGCCAGCCGTATCTGTCCCACCTCGGAAAGCGAAGCAACTCAAGAAGTATGTTTCCCACAGCAACAACGCCATGCGGGCGAGCATCTTCCAGATTCGCGCAGAAGCAAAACCGCCTCTCCGTCCTTCACTCGTGGTGAGAGCTTCATCTAATAATTACCTCGAGGACCATTGCGGCCTGATCACCGAAGACGGCATCGAGTGGGACTGGGACTACGACGAAGAGGACGAGGACATGTATTTTGCCTCCTTGAACGTTCCTGCCCCAAAGGAAAAAGCAACCTTGGTCTTTATCCCTAACATCACCATACTTGAATTTAACATCCCGGCACTCCCTGAGATGCCCAACCCCTCTGATTCGGAGGATCTTTTTGACATACGCCTTCCGCGCATCACGCTGGGATCTGATCGCGATGAAACCCAGTTTCTCGGCTACATCGCCGTGGCAAGCCAGGTCGGCTGGGACACCGAAACGAAGTGGAGCGACCACCCTCCCAGGAACATGCCGTCTGACAAAACGTTTAGAAACGAAAGCCCTCAGACCCTGATGAACTGGTATCTGGACAACACCCCCACCTCTCATGTTCGCTTCAATGATTCCAGGCTGATCCTCCACATCAACGAGGAAAAGGATTCGTGGTGGAACGAGGTCATGTCCTTCATTCAAGGATTGGGGATTTTCTAGTCCTCCGAAATCACCAAGCAGTTGTGCCTGTTGAGACGGAGGTGGTCGTAGGGCTCTCAGCGTTTTGCCAAAGCCGCCGCACCCGCTGCCCCGGAATGGGTTGACAAGCTCGGGCCTAACCCGCAACTCCGTAAGACTCTTGATCCAGCGAGTATGAATGACCTCGAATCACTGCACTCATCACCCCAGACTGATCACGCCCCCCTGCCTCCCCCCATTTGAGCTATCCAGCAAGAAAGAGGGAATCGTCTTTTTCGGTTTACACCAACCCCTCTTGTGCTTATAAAAACAATTCGACGGCTAGTTCTTTAAGAATTCTTAACTTTCTAGTGGTCAAGTTTTCACTGTAAAACGCCACTCATGACACTGAGAACCCTATTCAATCCTCACTTGAAGGTAGGTTTTGCCACCTTGCTTTCCCTGGCTCTAGTACCTTCAAACCTTTTTTCCGCCGATTTCACCTGGGATGGTGGAGGTGGGGACGGCCTTTGGTCTAATCCAACCAACTGGACCGCCGATGCGGCGTTCCCCGGTTTGTCAGACCGCGCGATTTTCAATTCCCCCCAACTTGGTCCGCCAACACCAATAAGACTTGGGGGTAGCCAGTCGGTTAATCATCTCGTTTTCAATGGTAACACCACGACATCCTACACCATTGGGGAAGCGGGTGACACGTTAACTTTCGCCGGCTCTGGCGGAGTCGACACCGACTCGAACCTTGCTGCCGACCAGACGATAGCCGCAAATATCACGATTGGAGATGGATCTCAGGGAACTTTCCGGATCGATACCGAGTCAACCACCAACAAAATCATTTTTACCGGAGATATTGCAGTGGGAACCGGCGCATCAACGGCTGGTGTGCAGCGTTTTGAAGTTGGCGATCTCGCTGGGGCTTCAGAAGGTCGTCTTGTGCAGATCGACGGAGATCTGACGCGAGGTGATGCCACCCGAGTCGACTTTCTGGTGGGAGGAGCAGATTTGCTCCTTAACGGTCAGGTAGAGGCTGGCACAGGGAACGTCATGCGGACGATCATTAAAGACGGGGCAACCGCAACCGTTGGCGGCACCGGTAAATTTGGAAGCGGGGTGATGGAGGTTCGAAACGGCACGCTCAACATAAACACCGATACTCAGCAGTTTGATAGCCTGATCATCCTCGGAGATACCACCGCGCAAGCAGGGAATGCCTTCGTGAATATCGGGAGCAATAACACGCTGATTCTCAATACAGGGATCAACTACGAAGACTGGGCCAACAACAGTGACGCCTCGGTAGCCACCATTAGCGGGGGAACCATTCAGGTCACAGGAGCCAACCGAACATTTGTCGTCCACGACAATCCAGATGTTGATCCTACCTCCGCTGAGCTAACGATTACGAGCAACTTTATTAATGACGGGAGTGACCGGGATCTCGCCATGAGAGCGGCAAACAATGAAGCCACCGGCGGCACGCTCCTGTTGTCTGGCAACAATTCGTCCGGCGGGTTCACGGTCCAGGGGGGAACCCTTATATTGGGCTCAGACACCGCGCTTGACTCCAACGACTTTTTGAGTATTTCGGCGCGCAACAACGCTCAAACAGCTCAAGGCACAACCGGCACGGTAGACATCAATGGCACCAACAATACCATCACGGGGCTAACTCTCGGGGCGGGAAATACGGCTTCGGTTACGGGAACTAATGGCTTTGTCGCCTCTTTGACTGACTCGCTCGGCACCGGCTCCTTAACACTCAACAACATCACCTACAACGACGGCACCGCCGGTAAAGAGAATGCCGCCGCAACCATCACCGATGTGAATCTACGTATTAACGCGAACAGGACTTGGACCATTAATGGCGACGTTACAGACACAAGCACGCCGGACTTAATCATCTCCGGAGGAACTCTCGATGATGATGCAGCAGAAGGTGTTGCCCCTACCCGTGACATCAACGTGATAGGAGATGGCACCTTGAGCTTGGGGTTAACGAGTGCCGACAACGATCGGTTCTTTATTATGAATCCGAACACGATCCTGACCGACGATACGTTCGGACTCGGGAGGGTCTTCGTGCAGCAGCGCAATAACGCAGCTTTTTCGGATTTTGATGTGCAATTGGACATCAACGGGCAAACCATCAACCTCCACGAGAACCTTATTCTGGGTAACGGGGCTACAGCGAACGTCGCGGTGATGTCCCAAATCTCGGTTGTCGACACCGTTGGCACCGGAAAGATCATTTTTAACGGCGATAGTCCGATTCCTGCCAATCCGCAGCGCCAGTTAAACAATAACGCCGGATCCGCCGGAAAACGGAATCTCACATCCATTGCTGACGTCCATGTGCACGTAAACGGCGGCACCATGGTCCTGGGGGCAGTTAACACGACCTCTAGTGAGCGTATTGTCGACTCCGCAACCGGTCTCTTCGTTGATATGGATTTTACCGGTAAGTTCACGACAGACAACTTCACCCGCACCCTACAGAAAAACAGCAACGGAACCTTGCGCTTCACCCCTACGGAAACCCTCTATGGAGCCCTGAACATCACGAACGGAAACCTGATCGTCAATGACCTGCGAGCCATCGGAACCGGTGATATCCAACTCGGAAACAATACAACTAGTGGTGCGCTCTATTACACGGGGGGAGCCGGCATCCTGACTGAAGAATTCCGAATCGGCGACAACAATGCTGCTGAGACAAGGACCGGAGGAGGTTCCATCATCAACAATGGCACCGGCACTCTGAAAGTGACAGGGACTGTTGGCGGCGGCGTTCTTCGATTCAACGAAGCCATGACAGCAGTGACTGTTGGCCGAACCCTTACTTTGGGCGGTAGCAGCGACATTGAAATACTTGGAAGCATTCTCGACAACAACACAGCCGGCAACGGAACAATCAGTGTCACTAAGACAGGCGCCAATACTGTGAGCCTTCTCGGCAAGGCCAATACCTACACCGGCAATACCTTAGTCAACGAGGGTATTCTCAATATCAACGGCACCAACAATTCGAATATCACTGTGGCAAGTGGTGCGAACCTTGGTGGTGAGGGCACGACCAGCGGCAATATCATTTTCAATGGACCGACCCACACCATCCTTGTTGACGGATTGAATGCGGGAGCCCTTGGCACCACCGGCACCGGTCAGTTCGACCTCACCGCCGTTACCGGTAACGTGACCATTGACCTGCAGAACAAGGCAGGCGCAGGAGCATTCGACGTCATCGTTTACGGCAACGGCACGAACGTAGGCTTCAATGACACGTCGAAATTCACCGTCACCAATGCTCCAACCTCCGCTCGTGGTGCTGGCGCCGGACTCGCCTTTACTTCTACCGCCATCACTTACGATGCAGGGTATCAGGCCAAGACATGGGCAGGCACCGACGGCACCAGCCCAACTTTCTGGGACGTGAACACAACCGGGAACTGGACTGGTGGAACTGACAACCTTTTCTTCGAAGGCGACAGTGTTACTTTTGGTGACAGTGGCTCCGAAACCAACGTGGTTGTTCAAGGAAATGTTCGTGTCGGCAACATGTCGGTCACGCCCGAATCCCCGACGAAAGACTACAATATTTCCGGCGGTAACATCACCATCGATGGCACGATGACCCTCGGCGGAGGTAACACCACAACAACCTCTGGCGGAAGCGACATCGTGATCAGTTCTCGTATCATCGGTGATGGTTCAGTGTTGGTAGCTGACGGCGATACATTAAACGATGCAGGTCAGAATTCTGTGACCCTCAGCGGCAACAACGCCTACACGGGAGGAACAGTGCTTGGTGAAGGTAGGCTCAGCATCACCAATAACAACGCGCTCGGAACTGGTCTCGTCACGATCGAAGCAACCAACACTGCGGCTAATCAGCAGCGGGATCCCATTCTGGATCTCGACGCGAATAACCTGAATATCAGCAATGATATTTTTGTCGGTGAAAATGACACAAAGATCATTCGCCTTGATAACGCAGGGGCGACAAGCCATAGCGGAGAGTTGTCTGGCTCTCTTGTAACCAGCGAGTCTGGCGACACTGGCTTCCGAGTGGATGCGGGACAAAATGACGTGTTAACTGTGTCTGGTAAAATCAGTGGCAACCACTTTTTTGCGCGTTCTACCTATAAAAGCGCAACCCTTGATGAACAAGGCACCGTCGTTCTGGCCAACGCAGACAACGATTTCAAGGGTAACTTAGTAGTTGGAGCCATTACCTCAGTGGCATCAATTGGTAATGCCGGTGAGGCAAGTCACGCTGGAGCGGGAAGCCAGCTTGTCCTCGGCGTCAATTCCAACAGCAACCTTACCAATAACGGCAACCAATTTGGCACCCTGCTTTATACCGGTAGCGGCGATTCAACTGACAAGCGGGTGCAAGTCGGTAATTTTTGGTTCAACAACACCCACACTGATCCCGGTATCGGCGGAACGATTAGAAACGACGGCACCGGCGCTTTGGTCTTTACTAATTCTCAATTCAGCCAGGTGGAAAACAACGGCACCGCTACTCGGATCCAGGCTCGAACACTGACCCTTGCCGGCAGTTATACTGGCGGCACCAACCAAATTCAGGGGACAATCCTTGATAATGGAGTGGGAACTTTCGATGGCAATCAAACCGTCGCCCTGGAGGTAGATACCGATGGTACTTGGGAGCTCAGTGGAAACAGCGGCAGCGCCAATGGATATTCCGGCGGAACCAACGTTACCGCCGGAACCTTGCTGGTTAATAACACCGCTGGTAGTGGCGTCGGCTTTGGCAATGTCACCGTTGGAAACGGGACCGGGACTGCCAACCTTGGAGGCTCCGGCACGATCTTCGCCGATAACTCGACCAGTCGCAACAGCGCCAACCTCGCAACCCGTTCCACCCTCACCATCGGTGCGAACGGCACCCACACCGCCGGAGCAACCACAGCAGCCGGATCGGTCGGCCAACAAACCATCGCAGGTGATCTCTCCTATGGCAACGGTGCAACGGTTGCCTGGGATCTTGTTGCTAATTCCGCAACCAATCCGGGCACCGACTACGACCAGTTTGTGGTAAACAACGGCGGTTCCATCTCCTTCGACAGCGCCCTGAATCTTGAGATTGTCTTTGGATCTAGCGTCGACTTCGAAGATCCATTCTGGAACAGGGCGAACACCAACGAGTGGGAGATCTGGGACGGAACCGTTTCCGACGTCTCAGCCATCACCTTCTCCCTGTCCTTGTCTGACGATTCAGCAGCAGAAAACCAGCAATATTTCACAGCTTCTGCTTTTGAACTCTCCAATGACAACTTCGGCGGAACAGATGCTGGACAGGGTCTCTGGCTGCGTCAACTCGCTGCGATCCCCGAACCGAGCACCTTCTCTCTCCTCGGACTGGGATTGGCCGGTTTTGGTTGGTTCGCACGTCGCCGACGAAACCGACAAGCTGTTTCCTGAGGAGTTCATCCAACTCCTCTTTCGCTGCTGCGCTGCGAAAAGTCCGATAAAATCCCAGTACAGCCGCAGTTGCCCTAAAGGCGCTCCCCTCTGACTGGATCAGAGCTCCCCCTTCCATTCTTTCGGGGGCAGCTTACTTGCCCTTCCTGCCGATTCTACCGCACTACCTCGCTCGAAGCCCAGGGCCGACGATTGGGAGCCCGTTTATTGGGACGTTTTCCAAGCCTCGCTTGCGGATCTAAGGCTCCGTATCGCTTCATGCAGCGCGTTTTGCGGCTTCCGCATTGACTCAGGTTCGATAAATCGAACAATTTTCCCTTGCCAAGCTTCGCCTTTGGCGTTTGTTTCCGAATACCTCAATTGGGCTACCTCGACTCGGGAGGGTGAGCTCTTTGAGCTTGGATCCTCTGGAACGCCTCCTGAATTCTATTAAATGTTTTTAATTATAGTAAACCTCCTGCCTACAGAAGGAATTGCTTAAGATAACCACCACCACCTGTCATTCCGCTACCACCATGATTTGTCTTGTTCACTCCGCCTGCTTCATCTTCAGCAAAATAAACGCGGCGCACAGGCTACTGCGCATCAGTGCCGCCTCGATTGGCCTCTCATTGGCTTCAGTCCCACTTTATGGTGCTGATACCACCTGGGATGGTGAAACCAACGACCTCTGGGCTAGCGGCACTAACTGGGTCGGCGATACAACACCGGGTTCTGGCGACGCCGCAATCTTCCTCGACGGAGGCAACGGCAACACGACCATTGACCTTGGCGGTGCGATTACGATCGACCAAATTCTATTTCAAACCGCCACCGCCGCCGACTACACGATCGGCCTCGGTTCTGGAACCGATACCATTACCTTCTCAGACCAGAACAATACGAGTGCCAACATCAACGTGGCGGCCGCGGTGACGGCTGACCAGATCATCGCCGCCGATATGGTCACCTTGGACTCTTCTGCGGCTGACATCGAGATTTCCAACAACAGCACGGCGGCCAACCTCACCATCAACGGCAACTTCGACACCGGAGCGGGTGGAACAGCGGGCACCCAGCGCCTCGAGTTCGGTAATCTTGGCGCGACCAACGAAGGCACGATCACCATGAACGGGAACATCGCCAACACCGGCGGCACGACCAGCCTCATCGTGTTCTATGGTGGAGGCGGCACCACAGCTTTTAACGGCATCGTGACTACCGGCAACGATATTCGGACTGTTCTTGTCGACGGCACCACCGTAAACGGGGGAACCAGCGCAGTTTTCGCCGATGGTTTGACCGAAATTCGCTACGGCACCCTCAATCTCAACAACACCGCCACGCCCCAGCAGTTCAACGCCATCCTTGAATTCGGTGGCACGACCCAGGCCAACGGTAACTCGACCCTCAACATCGCGAGCGGGGCGACAATCAATCTAAACACTGGCATCACCTACGTGGACGATGATAACACCGCCAACACCGCCACCATCGATGGCGGCACTCTCCAGATCACGGGAGGCAATCGCACCTTCACCGTCCACAACAACGCCGCCATTGCTCCCTCCAGCCCGGAACTCACGATTTCGAGCAACATCACCAACGACGGTAGCGACCGCGACATCACGATCCGCGGCGCAAACATGGAAACCGAGGGTGGCACTATCCTCCTCTCCGGCAACAACACCTTCGGCGCGGTCACCGTCAACGCTGGCACCCTTCAACTCGGCAGCGACGGCGCCCTCGACACGGGCCGCGATAACCTGTCTCTCAGTGCCTGGAACAACGCCAACACCGCGGACAACACCACCGCCACCGTTGACGTCATGGGCAACACCGTCACCGTCAACAATATCACCATAGGCGGCGCCAACACCGCCGACATCACCGGCACCAACGGATGGTCGGGTAGCATCGTCGACAGTGTCGGAGGCGGCCTTTTCGATAACGTTAATGCCGTCACTTACAACGCCGGCACCGCGGGCAAGCTCAACGCCGGCGGCACCATCTCCTCGGACTTCCGTTGGGACAACTCGGGCACTAGCAAGACCGTCAACGTTGGCAACGGCAGCGACACCACCGATCTCACCCTTTCCGGCGACATCAGCTTCCTCGCCGACCACAACATGACCATCATCGGCGCAGGTGAAGCCGTTCTCAGCGGGAACTTCACCAGCTTCGGTGGTGGCACTCTCGGTGACCTCTCCATTGAAAACGCCAAGACCACCCTCAACGCCTCGGCGACCTACAGCATCGCCGATATCCTTTTCGTCCGCCAGCGCAACAACGCCAACCTCTCCGACTTCGATGTTGAGCTCGACATCAACGGTGCCCAGATCACCCTCCTCAACGATCTCGTCGTCAGCCTGTTCGACTCCAGCAACAAGACGGCTGGTTCGGAGAGGAATGTTACCGTTAGCGACAGTCTCGGCACTGGCCTCATTTCCCTCTCTGCCAGCGGCGCCGCTCTCACCTACAACTCCGGTTCTTCAGGGGAAAACCTTGCAAGCACGGTTTCGGTCGACATCCGCCTGGACGGAGGTAACCGCACCTTCGCCGTCAACGACGGCGCCGACGAGATCGACCTCATCGTTTCCGGCGACATTTCCGCGGACAACGGCTCCCGGAATCTGACCAAGAACGGCCTCGGCACCCTTCGCCTCTCCGGCACCAACAACACCGCTAATTCGGGTATCAATGCCCTCCAAATCAACAGGGGCACTGTCGTGGTCGCAGACGACGCCAACGTCGGTGACAACGCTATCCAGCTCGGCAACGACGCCGGCGACGGCACCCTCGAATACGACGGCACCGGCGGCACCATCGACAACCAGTTCCGCATCGGAGACAATAACAACACTGCCGGCACCCGCACCGGCGACGGCACCATCTCCAACACCGGCACCGGTACCCTGACTCTGAGCAGTGGCACCTTCAATCAGGCCCGCAGCGCGGCGGCGACCGACCGAACTGTCACCTTCGATGGCACCAGCAACATCATTGTCTCGGGGAACATCCAGGACAACTCAGGGGCGGCCGAAATTGCTGTCACCAAGAGTGGCAGCAACACCGTTATTCTGTCCGGTAACAACACCTA
>JBMYJM010000012.1:0-103012 GCA_049594415.1 Verrucomicrobiales bacterium
TTTTGATCGTGCGAGTTCGATCCTCGCTGTCGGTATCCCCATTATATAAGGGTTTTAGCGCATTAGGTGGCATTTTAAACAACTCTCCAAAAAATAAAGTACAAATAAGTACAATTATTTTGCCTTTCTGCCTCAAAATCTTATGAGCACAAAGAATAAACGAACTATCTTGCGAATCTCGGTTACTCCAGAGTTTCGTGAGAAACTGCGCCAGTTTTGCGATAAATACGGCGAAACTTACGCAACTGTAGTTCGCACTGCTCTTCGAGAGTTTATGGCTAAATCTGAACCGTTGCCTGACGACACGATTTCAAATGAAAGTGATTTTGATTTAGACCGATAAAGCCCTTGAGGCTTTGGAATTGGGCTCATGGTGCCTCCTCGAAATTCGATAAGAGGCGCTATTTGACTAAGGCCTCATCCGATAAAGGGTTTGAGCGTGGCGACCAGTTCGGTATGATCTGAGGTTTCCACGGGATGAGTGACTCGACCACCATCGCCCCGACAGGCTTTGAACATCTGCTGGGACTCGCCAGCCAAGCGGCAGGTGAGGATCTGGCGGCTTCTATTGATGTCCACGCTTTAAGAGCTCAGTTCACCAATGGAGGCTCGTTCATTGACTGGCTGCTGGATCATGTCGAAATCTCTGAACGCGACCTGGGTAGTTCCCTCGCTGAAGGCCTTGGGCTTGATTGGGATGAAGACCCTATGGTCGACGAGGCAAATTCTGACGTGCTCAAGGGGATTTGCCCGCCACCTGTCGCTATTAAGCATAGGGTTCTGCCTTTACGGGCCGAGTTTGAAGCTGAGAGCAATCAACCCAGTTTGATCGAGTTAGCGCATTACGATCCCGTTTCAAGCCTCGATCGACAGCTGGTGCGGAGAGCCGTAGGATGCTTGGTTGCGTGGAAACTGGCGCCACGACGGAGGGTGCTCAGTGGGTTGCAGAAACTTTACGGGGTAGGCGGAGAGATTTTTGAAGACCTTCTCGCCAATCGCGAATGGGAGGATGATGAGTTCAGTTTCAAGGAAGAGGTCAATGTCATTGACGAGGAGGATGAAGCGGCTTCCGTGGTGAAGTTTGTGAATCAGATCCTCAACGAGGCCCTGAATCAGCGTGCCACGGATATTCACATCGAACCCCTGAGAAGTGATTTGCGGGTTCGCTATCGAGTTGATGGAGTCTTGCGCAAGGTGTCGGTCCCGGACAATATCGTGGCCTTACAGAGCTCTGTGATCGCGCGAATCAAATTGATGGCGGGCCTGGATATTGCCGAAAAACGGAAGCCTCAGGACGGTCGTATCGCATTGCAGGTGGGAGGCGAGCCGATCGATACCCGCGTCGCGACTATCCCTGGAATTGAAGGAGAGAGCATCAGTCTGCGTCTCCTCGGGCAGGAGCAGTTCAACATGGACCGGCTCCAGATGGCGCCCGGCTTGAGACGGGATATTGAGGAGATTCTGGAGCGTCCCAACGGGATTGTTCTTGTGACGGGACCGACTGGCTGTGGTAAATCGACCAGCCTGTTCTGTTTCCTTTCCCGTTTGAACTCTGAAGACCGGAAAATCGTTACGATCGAGGACCCGGTTGAGAACCGCCTCGAAGGTGCCCTGCAGATCGCGGTGAAGCCGGAAATCGACCTGACCTTTGCCTCTGGGCTTCGCAGCGTGCTGCGAGGCGATCCTAATGTGATCATGGTGGGTGAGATTCGAGACCTCGAAACGGCCGAGATTGCGGTTCAGGCGGCCCTGACCGGTCATCTCGTTTTCAGCACTTTGCACACCAACGATTCGATTGGTGGGATCACCCGACTGATCGATATGGGGGTGGAGCCATTCCTCATTTCGGCATCAGTCAGGGCATTCATTGCTCAGCGCCTGGTGCGCCGCCTTTGTCGAGAATGTCGTCTTCCGGCGAATTACACCGAGGAGTTCCTGAATTCTGTGGGATTTCCGGCGAGCGAGGCTTCGAAGATCTTCCAGGCCAATCCAGAGGGATGTGATTCCTGTTCACACTCGGGCTACTATGGACGTACGGCCGTCTACGAGATGTTCAAGGTGACGGAGAAGGTCCAGGAACTGATCACTTCAAGGAGTTCGAAGCAGGAACTGTATCAACAGGGGAAACTGGATGGATTTCGGAACATGCGTGAGTATGGCTGGGAGAAGGTGATCGAGGGCATCACCACCATCGAAGAAGTCGTTTCTTCGACCGAAATCACTTGAGCGCCACGCTGTCCCTGATGAGTACCTTTCAATACCGGGCATTAAAAGGCGATGGAGGCGTTTCCGAAGGGACCGCCGACGGAAGAAATCGTGCCGAGGTGATGCGACAGTTGAGCTCGCGTGGCTTCCAGGTTCTATCCGTTGAAGAAATCGAGCAGAAATTCGAAGCCGAAACAGAGGTAAATTCGGAGTCACTCGCCAGACCGAAATCGAGCGCTCATCAAGAGAATCGTCTCAGTTCAAAGCAACTGATCCAATTCACTGAGGAACTCAGTGATCTTCTGGCCGCTGGAGTCCAGCTGGATGCGGCACTGAGCTCGATTGCGAAGCGCAGCGAGTCCCCGCTGATCGCGCGAGTTGCCGGGGTTTGTTACGAGAAGGTCCGAGATGGAGCTCCCCTGGCGACTGCCCTGCGACAAGCCTCGCCCAGCTTCAATGATCTATACTGCAACCTGGTCGCTGCGGGTGAGTTATCCGGAGCCCTCGGCGACATTCTTAAGCGGCAGGTGGCCTATCTCACCACGATGTCGGAGTTGAAAGGCAAACTCACCACCGCTTTGATCTACCCCTCTTTTCTGGTGGTGTCTGGATTAGGTGTGGGGTCTATGTTTGTGTTTTTCCTGATTCCCAAGCTGCAACGTCTGGTGGAATCAACGGGTGGGGATCTCCCAGCAGTGGCTCGGTTCATGATGGCTTCGGGCGATTTCTTTCGGAACCACTGGATTGCCGTTTTGGCAGCGATTGCCGTGTTGCTCGTGGTTGGCGCGGTCTTGTTTCAGCGTCCCGCGGTAAAATTTGCCTGGGATGAGCAGAAACTGAAAATCCCCATGGTCGGGAGACTGGTGCTGACACGCTTTAACGTTCAGTTCGTCGAAACACTTTCGAATCTATTGTCGAACGGGTTGCCGCTGGTTAAGGCGCTGAAACTGGTTGAAGGCACGACGCCGAATCGGTATATCCAAATCCGGATCAGTGAAATTACGGAGAAGGTTTCCGATGGAGCACTCCTCAACCGCTCCATGGAGAAAGCGCAAGTTTTTGAACCGGGACTCATAGATATGGTACGTATCGGGGAGGACACCGGGAAATTGGCAGAATCAATGTCCAAGGCCGGAGAGCGACTCGATCGAGAGTTTTCGCGTTCCATTGATCGCATCGCTTCTATCATTCAGCCCGCCATCATTCTTGTGATGTCAGTCCTCGTAGGCGTGATGGCTTACATGATGATCTCAGTGATCTACGAGACTATTTCGGTCTTGCGGAATCGCTAGCCCTTGATAGCCTCGGCGTATGGTTCGTCGCTCCCAACATCGTCCCAGTCGATCCGGTGGATTTACCCTCATGGAGATGCTTCTCGTGCTGGGAATTATTGCTCTCCTGATCGGCATGGGAACCTATATGATGGTGAATGTGCTGGGAGATGCTGAGGAAGGGAAAGTGAAGGGGGATATCCAGGCACTTCATGCCAGCTTGATTCGTTACAAGACGAAAGGAGGTTTGTATCCTACCACTGGCCAGGGATTGCAGTCCCTCGTCACTCGTCCGACAGATGGTCCGCAACCGCGAAGCTACAAGTCCCTGATCCGTAAAGAAGCGTTGATCGATCCGTGGGGGAACGAGTATCGCTATCTTCGTCCCGGAAAATACAATCCGGAGACCTATGACATCTATTCCCTGGGACCTGACGGCAAAGAGGGAACTGAGGATGATATTGGAAACTGGTGAGACCGGTGGGCCGGCAATGATTGGCCGGCCGTGGCGGTCACGCCGGGTCGGGGGATCTTCAGGGTTTTCTTTACTCGAGATTCTCATCGTTCTTGCGATCCTGGCCCTGTTCTCCGGCTACTTTTTGCTTCGTTTCGATGACGGTGAGGCTGAGGAATTGCTATCGAGGAGTTCTCGGGGGGTAGAGCGGCTTGCCCTCAAGGCCAAGAAACGTTCGGACGCCTACAAACGGGATCAGTATGTTGTCTTCTCACCTGGTAGTGTTCTCTTGAGTGATTCTTCGACTGGCAGGGGAGATGGCGATTCCGCCAATCCGATTATTGATTCGGTAGAAATCCCGTCAGGAGTTCGGATCGAGGTTTGGACGAAGGATGGGAATACCTGGCAGAAACTGAGCGAACTGGTGTGGACGTTCCGCGATTCGGGGTTGAGCGACCCCTTGAAGTTGCGATTTTCCTTTGGGCGATCCTACACGATCCTCGATTTCAATGTCCTCACAGCCCGTGCTGAAGAAGAAACCTTCCTGGAGTGAGGTTCACTCAATCGGCACGGCCCGGTAGTCGGGGACGTCGGGCAATTCCTGCAACCCCTGGCTCGAAGGGCCTTCCCCTACCTGGGCTCTGTTAGAGTTGGAACCAGCCGGGTCAGACGTAGCGCTGGAACTCCTCGATGTTTCGTCCTTCGACTTGCGCTTGAAGAGATTGTTGAAGAACTGGATGCGCTTTTCAGGAGAGTTGAAGTCCTGCGACTCGAAGACTTCGAGATTATCCTGCCCTCCGTCTCCAAAGTCACGAGCTCCTTCTCCGATTCGGGTCCTGTTGATGAGGTCGTCATCAACAGTGGTATGCTGTGAGGAGGAACGAATGATCTTGGGCTGGATGAAGATCAGCAACTCCTGCCGCTCGATATTGTCGACCGTATTGCCGAAAACGCGGCCAAGCAGATTGAAATCGAAGAAGAGTGGAAGACCCGATTTGGTGCGGGCGTCCTGTTCGGAAATCAGGCCGCCGAGCAGAACCATACCGCCATCCTGGACCATGACGGTGGTGCCGAGCGCCTGCGTTCCGATGGTAGGGACCTGATTGCCACCGATATTTTGTTGCCCGATGATGTTGTCGTTTTTCTGGCGGATCTGAAGAGTAATTTCACCGTTTTCGTTGATCAGCGGGATCACATCGATGCGCAGCACAACGTCCTCGTAGTCGATCGTGGAGTTGATCACCTGGTTGTTAGCGATTATCCCGGGATCGTTCGAAGTCAGTGTGTTTCTGGGAATGGCCACTCGCTGGCCTGTTTCGATTGTCGCGAGCCGATTGTTGACCGTGTAGACCGTGGGGCGGGACAAGACCTTGAACCGGTTGGTTGATGCGAGGGTTCGAAAGACGACGTCCGTGTAACTGTTGAGTTGGCCGTAGACGGTGAGTCCCTGCCCGGCGCCAGCCAGGTTATTGGGATTTGTCAGCGTCCCCACATCGAGGAAGGGAGCGCCTGTGCTGCCAAATGCACCCGCCACGCCGGGGGGATTACCAGTTCCCAGATTGTCGAGAGAACGGAAGAAATCGAGTCCAACCTCGAAATCATCACCCAGATTGAGTTGCGAAATGACCGCCGAAATCTGAATCTGGTCGGGACGACAATCCATCGTGTCGAGCAACTCATTGATGAGGAAAAGATGTTCGGGGGGGCCTGATGCAATCAGCTGATTCTGCACGTTGTCCGCGATGAGCAGGGTTTTTCCAATGACGATAGATTGAGGAGGTTCGGCCTGATCGGCTCCGGCCTTACCTAGATTTCCTGCTCCACCTCTGGATCCGCTGTCACCAAACCCATTTGTATTGGTCCCGATGTTCTGGGCGCCGAACCGGTTCTGGTCCTGCAGATTGTTTCCGACCTGGCCGGAAAGCTGGTTGCCACCCCCGCTATCATCAAGTCCGCGGGTAATAATGTCCCCGGCGATCTGGAGAAAGTCTGCCACCGAAATATAGCTCAGTTTTCTCCTCATGTAGTTTGATTTCTCGTAGGGTGCGTCGAGGTGGGCGATCAGGTTCTCGATGTGCTCCATGTCTGCTGGAGTTGCCACGACAAGGATCTTATTCGCCCAGGGCATGGCACGCAGGCGAGGTTTTGGAGCGGTCGGTCGGGCGTAATTCGCGCTGCCCTGTGCCAAAGACGACACCACCGCACCGGAGGCACCTGTCGGTTGCCCCCCAGCCGCATTCTGGTTATCTGGAGTTGTTGTTGGAGTTGTGTTTGAAGTCGATTCCACTTCATTCAGTC
This sequence comes from Verrucomicrobiales bacterium, assembly GCA_049594415.1. GTDB lineage: Bacteria > Verrucomicrobiota > Verrucomicrobiia > Verrucomicrobiales > DEV007 > Arctic95D-9. Next base: position 6,229 of record JBMYJM010000012.1, read on the forward strand.
CAAGAACATCGGCAAGTGCTTCGACTGTTTCCGCGGCGTCGGCCCGCTCGAGATGGAAGGTACGATCCACGGTCTGCTGCATGCTCACATCCAGATGATCACGGAGCTTGATCAGCTGCCGGATCACGGTGGTGTTTTCCGTAATGACCACAGCAGAAGCGTTCTGAAGCGGCGTGATTTTTCCGTAGGGGTGCAGGTCCACGATATTGGCGAATAACTCCGCAGCTTCTTCGGGGGTGAGGTAGGCCAACGGCATGATATACATGACAACCGCGTCCGATTCCGGCAGTTGGGAAGGCGTGGTGATCACGGGAAGCCCCTCGCTGGTGAGCTTCTTGTCCATGTTATAGGCCACGATTTTCATCTCGTTGGGCACGTCCGTTTCAAGAATGGCGTAGCCGTTGAGAATCAAGCTCTCCTCAATAAACCGGGCGGCGTCTTCGTAGGTCATCCTTCCCGAGGTCTGGATGCTGATTGTCTTGTCCTGGATGTTGGCATCGCGGATCACCCGTTTGCCGGTAAGGCGCTCGTATTCAAGAAGAATGACAGGAACAGGAGTGTTGGGAAACTGCACGTTTGTCATCGGCTGATTCGCCGGAACCTGCTGTTGAGCCAACGATGAAGATCCAGTTACAAACCAGGTGGAGAGCAACAGGCAAGAGATAAGGAACGCTGGGAGGCGCAAAATCATCGAAGGGGAAAAGGAGGAATATCAGTTTTGGCTGCGATTCGGAAGAAGAATCCGACGTCTTCGATCCGTATCAGTTGGCGTTCCTGCCTCTGTTTTGCCCGACGTGGCGGTGGGAGGTGTCGCGTTGTTTCCGGCAGTAGGTTGTGTTGTGGCAGAAGAGTTGGAAGCACTTGCGCCGGCATTCCCGGCCGCTGTGGGCGGCTGAGCGGGCTTCGATACGGGCTGGGCAATCTTCTGGGTTATCAGGTTGGCCATGTAGCTGATTTCAGCCACTTCCTGGCCGTTGGTGATAGTGACCTTGGCCTCTCTCGGATCATTGGTTTCCGTGGCGTCTAAGATTTGGTAAGGATGCGCCTCACTCTTTTCCTTGGTTACCATGAAAGGCTGATTGTCGGAGAGATTTCGGAGGTAGGCGATCGGGCCAATGACACTGTCATGAGACAAGCCGTCGAGGGCGATGTTTTTCCCAAAGGTGCTGGAAATTTGGGATTCGACGGCTTTGACAACCTCGCGATTGAAGGGGCACGCTTCCCAGACTTTGGCATATTGGGAAACCGGTCTCTGGACCGGTAACTGGTCTTCGGCCGACGTGAAGGTAGCAACCAGTAAGAGGATGGAGGGGAGAATTCTCATGATTGGGGAGGGGCGTACCATCGAAGGAGTTCAATTTTTGCGGTGATCACCTCGGGATCCTCGGAGCCGGGTGTCAGCTTGAGGTTACGGATTACCCGAAATGAAGAGGGGGGCGTGATATCGTAAAGCCATCGGAGAATTCTTCCCAACTCTCCCTCTGCGGTCAATGAGACTCCGACTTCGTTGAAGAAGGGGGTCTCATTGACGGGAACCAGGTTCAGGCGATACGTGGTTACTCCCGGAGTCCCCGGTTTTTCAGCGCGCTCAAAAATCGCCTGGGTGATGGTCTGATTGTCGGTGAAGGCTGGCTGATTGTTTTCCAGCCATTGACCGCGAAGTTCCCACAGAGACCGTTCTTCGAACAGGGTCTGGATCTCGATCCATTCGTTTTCCAGGTTGGTGTGTTCCTGCGAAAGAAGTTCTTTTTTGTCGAAGTAAATGTCGGAGCACACCACTACCGCCCCCAGTAGCGCGAGGGAGAGTAGCACGAAGAGGAGGCGTTTCTCGTTATTCTTCATTCCCTGAAAACTGGTAAGTTCCGGTGGCGATGAGCTCGACGAGCCCGCCTTTGGAGGTGGGAGGTGGAATTTCCCATAGGTAATCGGTCAGGCCCGGGGCCTCTTCGATCGCTCCCTTGATTTTGAGAGCGTTTGCCATGGTGGCTCCCTCACCGCGAACGATGACGGTATTGCTGTTCTGCACCTCAAACGAAGTCAGGCGAAATCCCTTTTCCGGGAGGAGAACGGAAACCTCATGAAAGATATCGAGCGGGGAGCGTTTCGGATCGACCGCGGGGGCGAGAGCATACCATTTATCGATCGATAACTGGATCGCATCGGCAGCGAGCCGGTTGTTCCGGATCTGCGAACGAAGCTGATCGTTGGATTGCTCGAGCACCCGGAGGTGGAGAAAGGCAGCTCCAACGATCATGGCCAGCGCGAGGATGCCGATTGAAGCAATGAGAGTGCTGCGTTTCTTTTTCGCCTCAGATTCGCGGCTCTCTGAAACCGAGTGGGGAAGTAAATTCCAGTCCTGGGTCGGGCCCACAGGAGCGGGACGAGGGACGAAGCTGATTTTCCGTCCCGTCCCTTCGTCGAGTGCCTGGTAGAGATTAACGTCGAATTCACCCCAGACTACGATCTCCTCCAGCGAATCCAGGATTCCCTTGGCGGACAGCTCAAGCAGGGTTAACTGAACTTCGCTGGTGATGGCCCCGGCGGAACCGTTACCGAGGGCGTGAACGTGAACCCAGCGCTCGCCGCGAGAATAGCCTGCGATCCAGTTCCCCTCTTCAGTCCAGAGAACAATGGCATTCGCCGGCGGGGTGTAGAGCGCGTATTGAGGGACGAACTTGGCAAACACATCATCCATGGACTCCAGTTCAGGGAGACTCCACGGGATCGAGACCGACTGGACGAGCGTTCGGCTCCCGTTCAGTTCGACGGTTTTCCACTCAGAGGCTATTCCGGGGCCCTCGTTAGGGCGAATGCCGAGTCGCTCGGTTTCGAGAGCGACAACCTCATTGATAATAGCTGAGTCCTTGCTGCTCACCCATTGAGGGATAGAAACCACGTCCTGAGAGGGAATGGCGAAGAGCGCCTTGGAAGGAGGGCGAAAACTCTTGTCTTCGTTCGGTTTCTTCTGGCCGTTGGTAAGATGATACCAGTGTCTCCCGGTGTCATCGCTCAAGTAGGCCCAATCTGGTCTCGCTCGGGTCATTCAATCCTCCGGGTAGTCCATCTTGAGATACCACCCTCCCCGCCAGTGTATTGAACGGTGACAGCCCTTTCAACCGCTATTGCGCCAAAGCGACCGATTGAAATAATCCGTCGCGACGGGTCGCTGAGGGTGACCCGGGAGGCGACCGCATCCTGCAGGGGAGCGGGTATCCCCAGTTCATTGAGGGCCAGTTCGAGAGAGTCGAAACGCAGGTCGTCTTCGGTTCCCGGCAGTCGATCGTAGCCATCCCGCAGCTCGACGAATTCCTCGGCGGCGACCATACCTATCTCGCACGCGCAGGCGATCAGTTCGGCGGGAGCCTCGTTGAGGTCGAGGGGACCCGCACTGAGCAGGGTAAATGAAGTCTTCCAGTCTGGATTGACTGAGGTGACGAGATCGAATTCATTGACGAGTTCAACCTCATCGAGAGAATCAAAACGCCGATTGAACGGCTGATTCAATCGGCCCTGTTCAAAGTAGAAAGAGCGCTCCGCTCCCTGGTTGGTGGGTTCCTCGTCGATGTCGACCCAGTCGATCAAGTTGTCGACGACGTCCTCGGCCCGGTCCCGCCGCAGCCCCCAGCGCATGAAGAGCTCTTCGAGCACGATGCGATCGGCTTCGGGGAATTCGAGGAGGCTGTTGAGATTGAGGCGATCACCCTCACTGCTGATGCGGGTTTGGTAGGACTCCACTTCATTAATTTGGCGGCGTAGCAGGGGATCGCCGCGCTCGATATCGGGATGACTCCCGATCGCGATGCCACGGTCAGCGAGCTGCTCGGCGCGGAAGATTGAGCTGTCGTTGCTGTCATTCAAAAGGCTGACCATGAGAAGCTGGGTCGCCGTAAAGACCGCCATAGACAGGATCGCAATCACCCAGAGAATGGCCAGCAACGCCGCCCCGCGAGAGTGGTGAGGCGAGAGTTTACGAGTCGTTGTCGGGTTCGGGATCATCCTCCGTTAAGACAGAAAAAGACGGTGCGAAGCGCTTCGGTATCGTCCGCGGTTTGAATGGTAAGCTCGATCAAGGAAGTCCGTAGGTTGCCATCTAGGGTTGTCGCCCACTCCTTGCGGCGGCTGTCGTAAAACCGCCAGGTCAGCTGTCGCATCCTTGGGACTAATTCAATGTAGGGCGCATCGAAGTCTTTGAAGTCGGTGGTTTTGGCCATCTCGTAATCCGCTTCATTGAGGTAGTAGACCCCCGCGCGGATTAATCCGTCAGGTCGGATTTCCGAAGCCAGCACTACGTGAGTGATCTGGTCCTCACGATTGGTTCCGAAGTCGAAGGCTCCGGGTGCCTTGGTTAGGAACAGGTAGGTATCTTCTGCGGATCCTCCTCGGTCGTAGTATTCAAACTCCAGCGAAGACTCCGAGGTGGTGGATTCAAAGGCGTTACGACAGGCTGAGACGAATCGATGGCGAAGGGAGGAGTGATCCTGGGTCTCCGAAATCTCAGTCATCAACTCCGTCGTGGCCCCCACCAGCGAAAAAGCGGAGGCGACAAGCAGCAGAAAGACGGCGATCGAGAGCATCATCTCCAGCAAGGTGAAACCGCGGGCCGATGATCGGGAGCAGCGAGGGACGGATTTCCAATTCATCTTGCTCCAAACATTTCGCGGTAAACCCAGGTATCGGCGCTGTCGATAAACTCGGAGCGCTGACCACCGAGTTCCCGTCGGGCCGTGACTTTGACTTCGTAAATCTCTTCGAGGGTGCGGGCTTCTCGATTCTCGAGGTTGAGCTGTTCCACCTCCACTTCGTAGACGATACCCCGACCCGTGGAGATCGTGCGGCTGCCCTCCTCAAGGTTTGGGTTTCGGGAGGTTTCGAGAAGAACCCCGCGCAGTTGTTCCCGGACCTCAACATCTTCGACCGATTCGGCAACGGAGAGGCTGATCAGGTTGATGGCATTAGCCAGGCTGACCGCGGCAATGGCAAAGAGCCCCAACGCCATAAGAAGCTCAAGGAGAGTGAAGGCGGCTTGTCTGTCGGGGCACGATCGCATTGGGAAAGGTCAGGGTAGAGGATAGCCCTTTGAGGAGCAAGCCACATCAGGCGAAGCGATAGAGCCGGGAAGGCGGAAGGCAACCGATCGATCAGTCCTCAAACCAGGGTTCAAAGACGCGCCGTTCAATGTCCATGAGCTCGCCGAGTTTGCGCTCGAGATCGCGCTCGGCGGCGAAGTGTTTCTTGCCGGACTTCCGATAGGCCCCGGCAATGATGATCGTTTCGGCAGCCGGGAGTTCATCCACCTTGTAGCGAGTGGTGAGACGTTCGGCGATGTTGAATGCTTCGACGTATTGTTCCCGGTTGATGTGAGCGAGGATGAGCGTGGTGTGGAAGCCGATAGTTTCGGGGGACTGCTGGATGAGGCGCTCCCCCATGACGATGCCATAAGGGAGGAGATTGCCAGATAGCTCCCGAAGATAGAGCGCGTTGTTTACCAGGGCCGGCGCGAAAGCTTCACGATAGAAGATGCCATCGGTAACCGCCACTAGATCATTGCTCCTTTGATCGGTGGAAAGGAAAATCATGAAACGGGTGAGTTCGCTGGTCGATGGAAGCAATCCTCGCGGGTTTCGGCATGCCGCGACCATCGCTTTCACCGTCATCTCGAGTTCTCCGGCCTCTTTTGCCCATCGATAGAGGTCGAGAAACGCATTTCTTCTGCCGCTCAAATATTCTGCTTGCTGCCACGCTTCCCGCCAGTGCCGTTGCGACTCGGAGGTTTTTCCGAGGCGCTTGTTAGCGATTGCCTTGGCTGCATCAAGCTGGATGGGATCCATCGCGGGAGGCGGAGAATCCAACAACTCCAGTTGCGCTTCCCAACGTTCAGCCCGCTCTAAAGCGGTCAGTTGGATCTGATAGAGGGTGTGGTTGAAATGGCTATCATTTTTTTGCAAGGCTTGACCGGCAGAGGCAGCAAAGTCGTTAGCTTCTTCATAGAGACCTAAACTTAGGAGCCAGTTTCCAACGAAGACAGGATGATTGTCGCCAAAGTCAGAAATCACTTCGTTGACAATTGATGAGCTGTCAGAGCCCTCGGTCCGTTGACGCGCATATTGCCATTGGATCGATTGATCGATGAGCCGGTCTGTTGGCAAGACCGTTCCATTTTCGCGCGTCGTTATCCAGTGTTCGGCGGCCGGTTTCAGAAGATCGAGGTTTCTCATTTCCAGCGGAATGCTCCTGATCTGGCGGAACGCCGGATTGGCAACCTTGGCTTCTGGAGAACGAATCATGGCGGCAAGATTTTTCTGGCCCTGCTCGCGAATCATTTCATCCAGAGCGACTGACTGAAGTGACGCTTCTAGAATTTGAAATCGATAATCGTCCGCCGGTGCCTTGCTGATGGCTGCAAATGCCAGGTTGGGTTCCCCCTGGTAGGCATGATAGCCAGCTTTGAGATAAAGAAGATCCGGCCGGCTCTGCTCCGCAGGGGTGAGTGAGGAGTAATGATTCCAGAAAAGGCGCAGATCTCCAGTATCAAGATACACACCAAGACAGAAGGCCTTATCTTCGATAGAGGCGTCGGGATGAAAAAAGAATCGTGATGTCAGATTGAGGACCTGATCGGTGGAATGGGAAAGATTCATGCGGGTCAATTCCCGCAGTGCATTAACGTTCCCGGGGTTCAGTTGTAACGCCGCCATGGCAAGGCGAAACGCCTCCTTATGGTTGCCTTGATCGCGCGCTTCAACCGCTTGGTCGAGATGTCGCAGAGATCGCCTGCTATTGATGGAGTTGGAAAGAGGACGCCACTGAGCCGCGGCGAACACAAGAACCAGAGCAAAGCACCCCAGGAGGATAAGAGCGACACGCTTGCGCTTTTCGAGGCGTGGTAGGTTCGATAGCATGCGTCGCTGGGTGACTCGAACGGTCGCAGAGGCGTTTGACAGGGGGTTAGGCACTCATCAGCCTCTGACCCCGCTTCCGCGCGCGTGTTTGCGACGGTAGAAGACGAAACCCGCAGCCCCCACCAGGGAAAGCAGAAGAGCGGATCCAGGTTCAGGTACTACGACGGTATTGAAAGCCGCCTGCGACCCGCTTCCGAAACCGAAATCGTAGAAATAGTTGCTGAAACCACCGACAGCCAGCGTGCCGTTACCGCCATCAGATCCCGGGCGAAGAAGAACATCGTAACTCTCTTCCGGAAGTGGGACGGGCGGATCAAGAAAGAATGTCTCGTTGGTCACGTAAATGAGGTGCTCGCCACTGGCCTGAGTGTAGTCTCCGGTTGTCGAGATCCAGATGGCGACGGCGCGGCCATTAACACTGGAAGGATTCCCGCTGGTTGCCGAATCGTGGATCCCTTGAATCCCGTTAAGGGAGTCCTCCTCGATGTTCACGCTGGCTATCGAATCAAAATCCGAGGCGAGGGCGGCAAAGTTGGTCGAGAACGCTGTGGTGATTGCGGAAGTCGTCGTGAAGGAGTCAAAACCACCGATGAAAATCCTACCGGGAGGATCTGAAAGAAATGACCCGCTCTCACTGACGATGGCATACCCGCCATTGGTGTTGCTGCTCACATTGGAGACGTTAACCAGGGCTGCTGGTGCCGACACCACCAGCAACCAAAGCGCCATCAATCCAAGTCCTGCGGCACCGAAAGGACTTGTTGAACGAATGGAGCGGTGGTTCGGCATTTGGGTCATCAATTCCAAGCTGTAACGTGCCGTAGTTTAGTTGTTTGGCAAGTCTTCTGTGATCGTGACGCTGGTGTCTCCGCCCTGTCGATCGATAAAGAAAGATCCTGTATTCGGCAGGATCGTGGCATCAGCATTAGCTCCTGTACTGAATTCCCGCCACTCTGCTGGCTGACCGAATCCACCGGGGAAGTAATAGTATTTGTCGAAGTCTCCTCCAGCGCCCGGGATGTAGATAATATCTGCGGTAGCAACCGTGCCGGCCTGCAGGCCGGATTGGAGGCCACTGTTAGCCAGTGTTAAGTTCCCATCGATCGGGCTGGGATTAGAGACCAGATTGAAGCCCGGGTAGATGGGGACATTGGTCGGGCCCAGTTTCACGCTTCCGCTGACGGAAATACTTTTCGCAGCAGTGTCCCGGGTTTGTATGATCAAACCATCACCAAAGTGAAAGGAGGTTGAACCCGCTTCATTGCCCGCTTCGTCGCGCCATTCAGCAGGCTGGCCGAATCCTCCCGGGAAATAGTAGTACTTAGAAAAATTACCTGAAACGTAGAGATAAATGAGATCAGCGGTGGCGAGAGTCCCGCCTTTGAGGCCGGCGGAATTATCCGCACCAAAAGTGGAAGCCAGGGTGGGTAGTTCCCTGATGGAAATCCGACTGCCGTTGAAGGTCCCGGGAAGGACGCCGCCGGATTCGATATTTTCTTCCAGGGTGAGAGTCTGACCCGTCCAGGATGCGATGTCGGCAGAGAAGCCTTCGTAGCTGCCGCTTGTGATCTCCATTGCATACTCTTTGCCGACCACGAGATCATCTAACGAGATGCCAGTTCCCACCTGATTTCCGCTCAGAGTCGTGTTTGAGCTGGTGAGCGCCGGAGGGACGGTCAGGCTCACTCCAAAATACGTGTAACCGCTGGCAGGCAATTCCTTCGTGATCACACCGACCGGGTTGGTCGAAACCGTAGTCTGCGCCCAGCAGGTTGCGATTGAGATCGAGTAACTGACGGCCCCAATTAAGAGGAAGGTTCTAATATTCATGGGGTATGTGGCTTGGTTTCGGGGGTTCACCATCTTTGCTCAATACATTACGGATTTTCGGGACGGAAAGCAAGGAAAGGAGACGCTCCGTTTGCCTTTGATTTGAAAAGGTTAGTTGGCTCAGTAAACACCGTGACACCTCGAAGGTTTCGATATGAACGAGGTAATGAACTGTCTGGTTCTTTTAAATGAAGCGCTTTCAGAACAGAAAACATCAACTTCAGTATAGTTCGATCTTGAGGTCTCGATCATCTCTTGGGATGGTTTTGGCTTCGAATCACGAGTTAATCGGCTCGTAATCTGTGTTATTCAGAAGGGTATTTATATTTTTCATAAAAATGATTATTTTTCGAGCTAAATTTTAACAAGTTTCGTTGAGTTCAGGGCAGGCGTGGCAACTGCTGTCCCCACGACAGCACGCTGAAACTTCAGGCTGGGTTGGGAGCAGATGCCCGTGCTACGGTAGCCTTCCATTCATTCATGAAGCCGACGAAGCCCCAGCGAATTCGAGTGATCGACTCCCACACTTGCGGAGAGCCGACGCGAGTGGTGGTGGCCGGTGTTTCGGAGCCGAGAGGAAATTCGATGGCCGAGAAACGTCTCAATTTCAGCGAGAAACTGGACTGGATGCGCTCGGCGGTCGTGTGCGAGCCGCGAGGTCACGATGCCGTGGTGGGAGCGATGCTGTGTGAACCTGGCGAAGAGGATTGTGTTGCCGGGGTGATTTTCTTTAACAACGTCGGGGTCTTGAACGGGTGCCTTCATGGCACCATGGGACTGGCGGTCACATTGAAGCACCTCGGTAGAATTGGTGATGGTCAACATCGAATCGACACGCCGACCGGTGTCGTGACCGTAGAGGTCAGGGAAGATGGCTCGGTGACGGTGGGTAATGTGCGGAGCTACCGCTACCAGTCAGGGATCGAGGTCGATGTTCCCGACTGGGGAACGGTCAAGGGGGATATCGCGTGGGGAGGAAACTGGTTTTTCCTGGCTGACTCGCCTGTCGAGCTGATGGCAACGGCGGCAGGCATCGACGAATTGACCCGATTTTCAATGGCTGTGCGCCGCCAACTGGAAGCCTCCGGCATCACCGGGGAAGACGGAGCGGTGATTGACCACATTGAACTGTCTGGCCCTCCGTCAAAAGGAGAGGCAGACGGAAAGAACTTTGTTCTCTGCCCCGGGGGAGCCTTCGACCGATCTCCCTGCGGCACGGGAACGAGTGCGAAACTGGCTTGTCTTCATGCGAGTGGCAAGCTGAAGGAGGGGGAGCCATGGCGGCAGGCAGGAATCCTCGACACTGTTTTCTTCGGTGAGGTCAGAGAGGCCAAAGAGGGCGGGGTCTACCCGACTGTAACCGGTTCTGCTTTTGTTACCGCTGAAGCTGAACTGATGATTGATCCAAAAGCGCCTTTTGCCTTTGGGATTCCTTTTGGTTGAATTTTGGACACAACATCACTATAGAAGTGCGGCCCTGATTTTTTCCAGCCATGCAGGACAACGTCTTTCAAGGAACCATACCGGCACTGATGACCCCGTGCTCTGAAGACGGCGTGCCGAATCACGAAGCGCTGGTCGAGACTGGTTGCAGCCTGATCGAAGCGGGTATGCGAGCGGTGGTTTATTGCGGATCCATGGGGGATTGGCCACTGTTGACTGACGAACAGCGACAGGAGGGGGTTCGAGCACTGGTCGATGCCGGCGTGCCTACCGTGGTTGGGACCGGGGCGCAAAGTACGCGCCAGGCGGCGGCTCACGCGGCTCACGCCAAAGCGTGTGGCGCCGACGGGCTGATGGTGATACCGCGGTTATTGTCCCGCGGGACTTCGCCGGCGGCTCAGCGAAATCATTTTTCAGCGGTCCTCGAAGCAGGAGTGGATCTTCCTGCGGTGATCTACAACAGCCCTTACTATGGATACGAGACCAAGGCGGATCTCTTCTTTGCCCTGCGAGAGCAGCACAAAAATCTGGTTGGCTTCAAGGAATTCGGCGGTGCCGCTTCGTTGACTTATGCGGCAGAGAACATCACAACGGGTCATCCGGATCTCACTCTCATGGTGGGTGTCGACACGCAAGTTTACCACGGTTTTGTGAATTGCGGGGCAAAGGGGGCGATCACTGGAGTCGGTAACGCGCTGCCAAAGGAGACACTTCGTTACGTGGAGCTTTGTGAGCAGGCTGCGGCCGGTGATTCCAAGGCGCGTGGCTATGCCAGGGAACTCAGTGAGGCGCTCAAGGTCCTGTCGACGTATGACGAAGGACCTGATCTCGTGCTTTATTACAAAGCTCTCATGGCGCTGGAAGGGCATGCCGCATTCGAACACCAAATCAATGCGGACGATTGTCTTTCATCCAGTCAGCATGCTTTCCTCAAGCAGCAGTGGGAGCAGTTCCGGAATTGGTGGAAATCGTGGCCCGGCGCAGCGGGATGAGTCAAAGAGATCCTCATCTTGTCATTGGTGGCGGAGTGATAGGGCTTTGCTCCGCTTACTTCCTCGCGAAGGCCGGGCACCAGGTCTTGTTGGTGGATCGGGATACCTCCCGTCGTGAAAGTTGTTCAGACAAGAACGCGGGCATGGTTGTGCCCAGTCACTTTATTCCGCTGGCTGCTCCGGGGGTGGTGACGCAGGGATTGAAGTGGATGTTGAATCGCCGGAGCCCATTTTACCTGAGGCCAAGGCTGGATCCAAAGCTGTGGGCGTGGTGCTGGCAGTTTTTGCGCCACAGCAATCGTCAGCATATGGAGAATTCCCGCGAGCTGCTGCGCGACCTCAGTTTTGAAAGCCGGGATCTGTTTGAGCAGCTGTCTTCAGATCTTGGGTTTTCACTGGTGAAACGCGGACTACTGATGCTGTGCCGTTCGGAGGAAGGACTTCGGGACGAGGCGGAAGTCGCTGCCATGGCGAACGAGATCGGAGTGGACGCGGAAATCTGCGGCCCCGAGCGGATCGCTGAATTGGAACCTGATGTCGAGATGGATGTGAAGGGAGGAATCTGGTTCAGTCAGGATTGTCATCTCGATTCTGAACAGTTTCTTTCCGCCCTGCGCCGGGGGATTACTGAGGCCGGCGGTGAGTTCATTGACGGGGAGGTCGTCGATTTCCGGATTGATGAGGGGGAGGTGACTCAGGCCATCACGGGCAAGAGCGAGGAGATAAACGTTTCCAAAGTCATCCTGGCCGGGGGTGCCTGGTCGCCCGAGTTGGCCCGGTATTTTGGAGTGTCTTTGCCGATGCAGGGAGGGAAAGGCTATTCCTTCACCTTGTCGGAACCTGCGGAAATGCCGCAGCTTTGCAGCCTGCTGAAAGAAGGCAGGGTCGCGGTGACACCGATGGGTAAGACGGTCCGGGTGGCAGGGACGATGGAGATTTGCGGGAACGATCTATCGATTGATCCAGTCAGGCTTGAGGGAATCGTGGATTCTTTCTGTCGCTTTTTTCCTGCCTTTCAAAAGACGGATTTCTCAGGGCTGGATGTCTGGTCAGGATTGCGTCCATGCACGCCGGACGGATTGCCTTATGTCGGACCGATAGATGGATTCGCTAATGTGTTGGTCGCGACCGGCCACTCCATGCTTGGCTTGAGTCTCGGGCCAGTTACAGGAAAGTGGGTGGCAAGCCTGGCAGGTGGTGAGAGTGGTGACAGCCGTCTCGATCCGATGCGTTTCGGGTGAGCCTTTGATTGGTGAGAAGGACGCGTGATGCTCATTCGTGCGAGAGTGGATGTTCGTTTTCTCAGCGAAAAGGGAATTCCGTTCTCGGACTCACGCTCGTTTTCTTTTCACGAAGAAAGAAAGCCCGTAGACGACTGCGGCGCAGATCACCACGAAGGGGCCGGTGGGCACATTAAGCTGGAAACTCATGGCGAGGCCGCCGGTGTTATAAATGAGTGTTAGTCCGATGGCGACCAGCATGATGACCCACAGCTGGCGGGAGAAGCGGGATGCAGTAGCGGCCGGAAGGATCAGCAGGGCAAGACTGAGAATGATGCCGGCGACTCGCACCATGAGGACCATGCTGACGGCTGTGATGGCAAGCAGGAGGAGAAAGTAGGCGTTTGAATTGATGCCCCTGAGACGGGCGAACTCTTCGTCAAAACACACCGCAACGAGTTTGTGGTAGAACAGAGCAATGAGAAGAAGCACGAGGATTCCCAGGGCAAAGGTGGCGGTGACATCACTTCCCGACGTGACGAGGATATTGCCGAAGATGTAGCTCTCGAGATTTGGTTTCTGGCCGGGCGTGTAGTGAATGAAGAGGATGCCGGCGGCCATTCCGAAAGCCCAGATCGCACTGATAATCGTGTCTTCGCGTTCACTCGCGCGCAGGCTGACCCAACCGATAATAAGTGCTGAGAGAAGGGCGGCGAGAAAGCCTCCGAGCATGGGGGTGAGCCAGTCCAGGTCGTAGGTCCTGCCGAAATAGAAGGCAGCGCCAATTCCGCCGAGCATGCTGTGGGCGATCGCTGCCGCAATGTAGCCGATTCGACGGGTGACCACGAGAGAGCCGACCGCACCAAAGGTGAACGCGGAAATGATGCCGGCAAGGAGCGAATACCGAATCAGCGGAATCGTTTGAACGGCGTCGAAGAACTCAGTCATGCTGGCAGGCGGAATGGTCTCCTTGCGAATGGCGGGTGCGAAGGTCGTGTTCGACGCGAATGATGCCGCTGTAGATTTCCTTCACGACTTCTCCGGATAGGGGAAGAGAGTGGCGGTGGATACGACGATTGACGCAAAGCACTGAGTCTCCCACTGCAGAGACCAGGTCGAGGTCGTGAGTGACGAGGAGAATGGTCATTTTCTCCCGAAGCCGTGTGAGGGTCTCAAGTAACTGGGCCTCCACTGACAAATCAATGTTAGCGGTTGGTTCGTCGAGGAGCAGCAGCTTTGGCTCACAGGCGAGAGCCCGCGCGATAAGAACTCGCTGACGTTGGCCTCCTGACAGGTCGGAGAAGGGGCGACTGGAGGAATCTGCCAGAGCCACTTCTTCGAGCGCGTTCATAGCGACTTCGCGACAGGCTTTGGAATAGAGCCCCACGCCCAGTCGGTCGAGACGCCCCATCAAAACGATATCGAGAGCGCTGACGGGATAGAGTGGGTCGAATCTCAGGGCCTGGGGGACGTAGCCAATATCGCAACGGGCCTTGGCCGGCGACTTTCCGAGAATTTTCAGGCTGCCCCGGCCGGGCTCTAGCAGGCCCAGCATGAGTTTCAACAGCGTCGACTTGCCGCCTCCATTTGGGCCGATCACGCAGAGAGATTCGCCTTCATGAATCCGGAAGGATACGTCTTCCAGAACGAGTGGTTTCTGATAGCGAAACGAGAGCTCACGCGCTTCCGCGACAACGGGCGTAGGGTGTTCGGATGATTCAACAGGGTTCACTCGGAGAGGTAACAGGGTTCAGTCAGTTGTCGGGGCCTCGGCGCACCTGATAATCTGACTCGGTCAAATAATATGCACGCCTTTTGCGCAAGAGTCTTGCGTTATTCCTTCTGTCGAGCGAGGCGTTTCTCGTTGATCTTAATGAGGATTTCTGCCGTTGCGCGAGCGTCGCAGAGAGCCCGGTGATGGCTTTCCAGCGAAATTTCAAAATGGGTGCTGAGGTTGGCGAGCGAGTAGGAGGGCAGGCCCGGAAAATGTCGGCGGGATTCGACGACGGTGCAAAGCGTGGGGCAGCGCAGTTCTTCTCCAATTCGTTCGTATTCGCTTTTGATGAAACTATAATCAAACTTGGCCCGATGGGCCACGAACACGGCTTTGTCGAGGAACTCTCGAAACTCGTCGGCGATGTCGGCAAAGAGAGGTGCATCAGCGACCATGTCATCGGTGATCCCGGTCAGGGACACGATATTCCCCGGGATGCGTCGCTGTGGATTGATGAGAGAAGACCATTCCTCGATGATTTTGCCGTTGCGAACTCGGACGGCTCCGATCTCCGTGACGCGATTCCACTGGGCGTTGCCGCCGGTAGTTTCTACATCCACAACGACATAGTCCTGATCCGGGTCGACGATCCATTCGACTCGCAACACTTCAACGGTGAAGCCGGCGCGCTTGAGCCTGTCGAGTTGGGCGAGCTGATTGCGACGCAGGGAGTCACCTTCGGCCTTGATCTCGGCGAAACGGACCTGGTCATCTTTGATGACCATCAAGTCAGGGAAGCCGTTGCGCCGAGCCTGCCACTGTTCGCTTATTTCCCGCAGGACAGGGGAAAGGGCTTCTTTCGGCGCTGAACTGACGAGGCGGCAGGTGAGCTCGAGAAGGTCGGGGGACCAAATGACAAATTGGTTCGGGGAACCGTCGTGCTCCTCAAAGGATTGCCGGATGCGTTCGATAACGGCCCCGGGGTTTGAAAACTCCTCGAGACGGGAATCAATGGTTTCACGGTGGTTGTGATAGAACTGGCCGGTCTGGAGGTCTTGCGGACTGCGGTCAAAAGGGGTGTGGACCGCCGCGGACTCGTCGGTGAAGAGTAGGTCCCAGAAGATGAGCCCGAAGAGTTGGCTCCAGATCACGTTTTCGGTGTGCCAGGCTTGGGCACCGCCTTGCTGGAGCTTTCGGATCGCGGCTCCTTCGGGATAATTGCGCCCCGATTCATCGAGTTGCAGGACAGGGGCCTCCCGGAGCAGGGAAGTGAGACGCCCAACTTTCTTTTTCTCAAACTTTCGTTCGTAAAAGTCTTCGGCGAAGAGGAGTTCCTCGTCGCAGGACGGGTTTTCAATAAGGCGGCCGAGCAGTTTTGCCGCTTCTTCAGCGCGGCCTGCGCTCATGAGAAGGCGAACGGTGCGCTCAGTCGAAGGAAACTGATCTGAAAGTTGGTGGACGGCGAGAGCACGCTCGAAGTCTTCGTGACGTTCAAACCAGGCTCCGAGCCGGTTGAGGGCGCGGCCGCGGAGTGACTCGATGTCCGGGTCGTTGATTCGGGGCCAATGGGGAGAATCGGCGAAACATTGCTCGACGCTGGTGTGGTTGGGATCAGTGAGTTCGGTGAGCAACTTACGGTAGCGGTAGGCGGCCAGGGCGACACCGCGCGAATTAAAGCGGGGTTTGAATTCCTGCTTGAACGCCTGTGTCTTCATGACGCCAAGATCTCGCAGCGCGAAGTCGGTGAGACCGGAGCGGAGATTTCCGAAGTAGAGAAACAGAAAATAGCCTAGTTCGTCAGTGTGTCCCTGGGCAAGATGAGTTTCGATGGAGCCGGGAGGACATAACTCCTCGAAAGGGAGTTCGGCGAGGGCGAATTGGATGAGTTCGGCTTTCTTCGCGTTTTTGCGAGGCGCTTCGACGGAGAGGGGAAAGTCATGTTGGTGAATGTGGGCGGCGAGGGCATCGCGCGTATGAATGCGAAGCAGGTCTTCGTACTGGTTGTTAGCGACCGTGAGTATAAAATCCCGGTCGTGGAGCTCTTCGACGGCAGTGGGGGTGTCGTAGATTTCTTCGTAGCGTAGGTAGTCGCGAACAAAGACATGACCCTTGCGGTTCACCATGCGGACAAAGAGGCAGCGGGCATCGAGGCTGAGGCTCTGAAAGTTTTCAGCAAAGGCGAGGTGTTTCGGTTCGAGGGCGTGTTGGTAGCGCGTCAGGATAAAATTCAGCATTTCCTCGAAGTGATCGAGGTAGTAGCGGGACTTCAGAGTGATGGTGGGCTTGGGGGGCACGACTTGTTAACTTGCCATGTTCTTTTGAACAATTCCACCGAAGCTCTCAAAAAAGCTGGAAGGGGCGGAGAGCTCTGGTAGCCTTTGCCTCATGTCATCCTTGCTGGAAGTCACTGGAATCGGGAAGTCTTTTCCCGGAGTGAGAGCGCTCAACGGGGTGAACTTTTCCGTGTCTGCCGGAGAAGTCGTGGCGTTGCTCGGCGAAAACGGGGCCGGTAAGAGCACGTTGATGAAGATTCTGGCCGGGGTTCAGCCGCCGGATGAAGGTCAGATTAAGATCGGTGGTGAAACAGTGTCGATTCGCTCAGTTCACGAAGGCCTCGAAATGGGGATTGCGCTGATCCACCAGGAGTTGAATCTCGCCACCAACCTGACCGTTGGTGCGAATATCTTCCTGGGGCGCGAGCCTCGCACGGCTGGAGTGATCGATGAGAAAGGAATCGCGGAAAACGCCGCTGTCTTTCTCGAGCGGGTTGGTTTGGATGTGGCACCTGACACGCTGGTGGAGGACCTGACGATTGGGAAGCAGCAGCTCGTCGAGATTGCCAAGGCACTCTCGACCAATGCCAAGATCTTGATTATGGATGAGCCGACTTCGAGCCTCTCGCAAGGTGAGACGGAGCGGCTCTTCGGAGTGGTCAAGGAACTGAGGAACGACGGTGTTGCGATTGTCTACATTTCTCACCGACTCGGCGAAGTCGAGGAGCTGGCCGACCGGGTGGTCGTACTTCGCGACGGTGAAAATGCAGGGGAGCTTTCCCGCAATGAGATCAATCACGACGCCATGGTCAGCCTGATGGTGGGACGTGACCTGTCGCAATTTTATAATCATGAGCCTCAGAAGCCCGGTGAAGTGGTTCTCTGCGTTTCCGGCATTAGAACGCCGGTTCATTCGCACGAGGAGATTTCTTTCGAGCTTCGGGCAGGAGAGATTGTTGGTTTGGCAGGGTTGGTCGGGGCCGGAAGGACCGAACTGCTTGAAACGCTCTTTGGAATTACTCCGTCGGTTAGCGGTGATATTTCCGTTGGAGGAGAGTCGGTCGCTGTGACTGGTCCCCGGGTAGCGATTGCCCACGGCATGGCGTTGGTCCCGGAAGATCGCAAGCAACAGGGGCTGGTGATTGAGATGGCGGTGGCGGATAATTTGAGTCTGGCTTCCCTCGAGCGTGACCAGAAGACAGGTCGGCTCAATTTCGAGGCGGAGAAGAGCATCACTAAGGAGATGACGGAAAAAATGCGGATCAAGACTCCGTCGTCGCGCCAGGTGGTTCGATATCTATCGGGCGGTAATCAGCAGAAAGTCGTGCTGGGTAAGTGGCTTGCGATGAAGCCGAGGGTTCTTTTGCTCGATGAGCCAACCCGCGGCATCGATATCGGGGCGAAGCAGGAGATTTACGCGCTGATGGAGGAGTTAGCACAAGAGGGAGTGGCGATTCTCTTTGTATCCAGCGAGATGGAGGAAATCCTCGGGATGTCGGACCGTGCCCTTGTCATGCACGAAGGCCGCCTCTCCGGAGTGCTGAGTCGAGAGAAGCTTAACGAAGAAGCGGTGATGCAGCTGGCTACGGGCCGCAGCGAAGCCGCGGCCTGATTGACGGTTCGCTCAGTGACTTGCGCAATCTTGCTAGGTGACCGACATTCGCGCGCCGATGGCCCGTGTCCTAGCCGCCATGTCTGGAGGAGTCGACTCCTCGGTTGCTGCAGCCCTGCTTCTTGAGCAAGGGCACGAGGTCGTGGGCGCTTACATGAAGAACTTCACGAATGAAGAAAACCTGCCGGGGGACTGCCCTTGGGAGGAGGATATTCGTGACGCCCGGGCCGTCTGTGACTACCTCGGGATTGAGTTTCGCATCCTCAGCTTGATGGATGAGTATCATGACCGGGTCGTCGATTATCTTCTCGCGGGCTACCGTAACGGGGTGACTCCGAATCCGGATGTGATGTGCAACCGGGAGATGAAGTTCGGTGTCTTCCGTGAATTTGCGAAGTCGCAGGAGTTTGAGTATCTCGCGACGGGGCACTATGCCCGGATTGATCGTCACAATGACGGTTCAGTCGATATTCTCCGCGGGGCAGATGGGAAGGATCAGACATACTTTCTCGCACTGCTGGAGCAGGATCAGGTTCGGCCCGCGATGTTTCCGATCGGTCACCTTCCGAAACCAGAGGTCCGAAAGGAAGCGGAGCGTTTCGGGATTCCGGTGGCTCAGAAGAAGGACAGCCAGGGAATCTGTTTCATCGGCGACATCAAGATGTCAGATTTCCTCGGACATTATATCAAGGATAATCCCGGACCCATCGTAACGCTGGATGGTAAAGAAGTCGGCAGCCATCGTGGGTTGCACCTCCACACGCTGGGGCAGCGCAAAGGCCTCGGGGTGCCTTCCAATACTTTCGGGAAGGCCTACGTCGTGGTGGAGAAACGTGGTGAGACCAATGAACTGGTGGTTGCCTTTGACCAGCCGGACACCCCGAAGCTCTATGCGACGAAGTGCCGGGTCGGCAGTATCTCGGTAACGAATCAGCCTCTTGGGTCGGCTAAAGATCTCGCCGCCCAGCCCCGCTATCGCTCAGCTGCGGTATCGGTAACACCTGAGTTCCTCGATGATACAGCGGCCTTCCTCACCTTTGAGAAGCCGCAGAGGGCGCTGACGCCGGGACAGATCTGCGCGTTCTATGATGGGCCGAAGCTGCTCGGTGGAGGTGTGTTCCAGGAGATTATGCACGAAGGCTGAGCGCCTTTGCTATTAGAAGGAGTCGCTGATCAATTGAATGAACCGCGAGCCTGCCGGGGTAAGCTTTGCCTGGGAGCCGGTGCCGGTAATTCGGGCTGAAGTCATGTAGGAGTGATTGGTTTCGGAGCGTTTCACATAAGAAACAATCGGTGCTTTGGTCGACTTCATGCTCGGTCGGACCTGCAGGGGAATGCCGGTAGCGGCGAATGAGAATTCCCAGCTGGGGGGATTGGACCCCCGGTCGAGATCGCGCAGGAGCCAGGGATAGCGCCGCAGGATATCCACCTTGCCGTGGTTGGGAACGATGACCTTGTAGTAGACTTCGGTCTCGTTGACGAGGAAAGACGGAATGGTGATGTTCGGATCTTTGCGATGCTCGATATAGAGCTTGGCAATATCGATTCCGATGAGATTGAAACCGTTGAACAGGCTGTGCTTGTTTTCGCTGGTGAAGTGACGTTCATACCAGCCCTGGAAACGGTCACTCAGAATCATGCAGAGCTCAAGGTGAACATGGGCTCGTTCGCGGTTAATTCCGGCTCCGGTGTAACCCATGATGGCAATGGTTTCGCCGGCTTGGATGGCCTGGCCACGCGTCGCGTTGATTGTACTGAGGTGGGCGTAAAGGGAAAAGAAAGGTCCGTAACCCCAGTCATGGTGCACGACCACATACTTCCCGTAGTTGCTGGCTGAGGAGGAGTCGTTCACATGCACGACCGTTCCGTCGGCGATAGATCGAATTTCATCGAGAGGATTGTCCGAGCTGTCGCGATGGACGGGGCGAATGTCGATGCCTTCGTGGAGGCGGGTGTAAACGATACCAATGCTGGTACGCCTCTGGTTCCGGCTGAAACCGTAGGTGCCGCCCTGCCATGGTTTGGTATTGACCCCTTCGAAATAGCGATCGGTGTACATGTAAAACTTCGAGGGGTCGCTACCGAAGATGGCATCGTTATCAGAAGTCAGAACGAGACCGAGCGGCCGGCTCTGACTCAATGCAGGTTGGGACATGGCCAGAAGGAGACACGCGAGGGGAAAGAATCTCATGACAGGAGTGTCAAACGACGTGATTCTAATTAACACACCTAAGACACTTTGCCAGCCTCGTGGGGCGACCTGGCAGCTTTGTTGCCTAGCGAGAAGGAAGCTCGAATTCAGGCCCAACGGTCGCGCCAACTAAATCGTCGACGTGGGGGAATTGCTTCTGAAATTCCTTCAGATGCCGCTGTTGGAGCCCGCTCCAGACCACAACAACACCGTCGGTGATGGGCCGATCCACGAGGACTACCGAGAGGGGAGCATCCGAGCAACGGATTCCGAGAAGCTTACCGTGATTCACCAGGGTTTGTTCCTCCAACTCACGCGCTGCGTAGTCTTTGAATCGGAAGGCGGCCCCGTAGGTAACGCCGTCTTCGGCGGTGAAGGGATAGAACCACTGAATGTCCGATGCCGTAAAAGTCGGCATCTTGCTGAAGAAATACTGCCGATGCTCGCTGCCGAGTTTGACGGGAGTCACCATCTTCGGGTTGCTGTTCGACTCCTCCTCAAAGTGCATCGTGACCAGACGACTGCTTTTCGACTGTTGTCCGCCACCGTAGCACCAAAGCGAGACAGCGAGGATTGAAGCCAGAATGGTGATTCGGAACATCATTGCCGTAATTAAAGCGGTGAAACGCTCCTCTGGCAAGTCGCGTTCCGTGGAAGGGGAGAGTAATAAATAGAAAGGAAAAGCGCTTTTTTTCGTTGTCCCATCTATCAACATTCGCTAGATCAAGCCCGGTAAATTGTGATACATTTACAATCCCCTCCTCCTGAAAGGGGGCATTAGGTAACGAGGTAATTGAGACAAACAGCATTCCCAGAATTATGTCAGAAGAATCGACAGAATTGACAGCCAGAGACGAAGTGAAACAGAATGAGCTGCCGGACAAGTTGCAGAAGCTCTATCTGAAGGCGGAAAGCGCTCTGGAGCTGAGGAACTGGGACTATGCGGTCAGCTTGATCCAGGCGATCCTGAAGCAGGAGCCCGGTTTCCTCGACGGACGTCGTGCCCTGCGCCTGGCTTCCGTGAAGGCCAACGAAGGCAAGAAAGGCGTCAAACTCGGCGGCGAAGCGCTTAAGGTCATGAAGATGCAGGGGCAGGTCAAAAAGGACCCGCTCAAGGTCATGGAAGCACTCGAGAAGGAGGTGCTCGGTTCGGATCCTTACAACGCCCAGGGCAACGAATTGCTTTACGATGCGGCTCTCGCAGCAGGGTTGGCCATGACCGCAGGCTATGCGCTGGAAACCGTGATCGAAGGGGACCCTGATAACATTAAGTTCTGCCACAAGCTGGGTGACTTCTACATGGATCGCGAGGCCTTTGACAAGGCAGCCGAAATCTTCGGTAAGATAGTTGAAAAGAACCGTACCGATCTCGAAGCTTCCAAAAAATACAAGGATGCGACCGCGCGCGGCTCGATTGCCTCTCAAAAGTGGGACAGCGACGGTGACTGGCGTGACCTCCTCAAGGATAAAGGGGCTGCTGCCGACCTCGAGAGCGAAGGCCGCGCGGCCATGACGGGTGATCAGCTTCAGGAGCAGGTGGCTCGTTTACTTGAGGAATACAATCAGGACCAAAACAACATCACCGTGGTGAAAAAATTGGCCGGTACCTACGAGGAACTCGAAGATTTTCAGAGCGCCCTCCAGTTTTACGAGTGGGCATTCTCGCTCTCCGCCAACGACCCGGCCCTCGAGAAGAAAGTGGCTGAGATTCGAGAGACCGTGAATTCTAATTATCTGGCGGAACTGAGCAAGTTCGTGGAGGAAAACCCGGAGCATCCGGACATCGAGCAGTACAAGCAGCAGCTCAAGGATGCCGAATCCAGTCAGAAGGAGCAGCTCATTGCCGAGTCCAAGGAACGCGTTGAGCGTAACCCCACGGATAATGACCTTCGTTACGAGCTGGGTTCACGCCTTTACGATAATGAGGATTACCGCGAAGCGATTCAGCACCTCCAGCAGGCCAAGCGCAGCCCCAACCTACGTATCAAGGTGATGAACATGCTCGGTCAGTGTTACGACCGCATGAACATGTCCGACCTTGCTGCGAGCCAGTTCGAAGAAGCGATCGCTGAACTTCAGGTGATGGACGACACCAAGAAGGAACTTCTCTACAACGTGGGACTTCTCTACGACAAGCTCGGTAACGAGGAGAAGTATCTCGAATCCCTCAAGGAAATCTACGCAGTCGACTACGGCTACAAGGATGTAGCTGAGCGCGTTGAGAAGTCATACGGCGGCTGATGTCGGTGATTGACTGTTAGTGGCTTGCTATTGGTTTTTATGCGAAGAGCGCGGCGATTGCCGCGCTCTTTTTATGTTCACAAATTGAAGGTGTATTGGCCGTCCCGGATGTCGACCGTGATGGTATCGCCGTCTTTGAACTTGCCGTCGAGCAGGTCCAGGCTGAGCGGGTCGAGCAGTCGATTCTGAATGACACGCTTGAGCGGGCGGGCACCGTAGGCCGGATCATACCCCTCGGTCGCGAGTTGCTCGAGGGCAGCATCGCTGAGGTCGAGGTTGAGACCCTGAGCTTCGAGTCGCTTGATGACGCGAGCCAACTGGATCTTCACGATTTCGCCGAGATCAGATTCACTGAGTCGGTCGAAGATGATTGTTTCATCGATTCGGTTGAGGAACTCGGGGCGGAAGTGTCCGCGCAACGCTTCGTTGACGAGAGCTTCACGCTGCTCCGGGTTTTCCTCGGACATGATGTATTCTGACCCGATGTTACTGGTCATGATAATGACCGTGTTTCGGAAATCGACCGTGCGTCCCTGGCCATCGGTGATGCGCCCATCATCCAGAACCTGGAGAAGAACATTGAAGACGTCGGGGTGTGCCTTTTCGACTTCGTCAAAGAGAACAACAGAGTAGGGCTTGCGTCGGACGGTTTCAGAAAGCTGTCCACCTTCTTCGTAACCCACATAGCCAGGAGGAGCTCCGATGAGTCGGGCAACAGCGTGTTTCTCCATGTATTCGCTCATGTCGATGCGGACCATGGCATGCTCGTCGTCGAACAGGAACTCGGCGAGAGCGCGCGAAAGCTCGGTTTTTCCCACTCCGGTTGGGCCGAGGAAAAGGAACGAACCGATCGGCCGGTTCTCATCCTGAAGTCCGGCGCGAGCGCGTCGAACTGCATTGGAGACCGCTACGACAGCGTCCTTCTGGCCGATAACCCGATCCCCGAGACGATCTTCCATGTGCACGAGCTTGGATCGCTCGCCTTCCTGGAGGCGGGAGACAGGGATGTGGGTCCACGAGCTCACCACCTCGGCGATGTCTTCTTCGGTGACCTCCTCTTTGAGGAGGCGGTTGGCGTTCTGCATTTTCTGCAGCTCGGCCTTGGCCGCTTTGAGAGCGTCTTCCTTCTCGGGAATCAGACCATACTGGATCTCGCTGGCACGACCGAGGTTGCCCTCGCGTTGAGCCTGTTCGAGTTCGGTGCGGAGCTGCTCGAGTTCCTCCTGAACGACATTGGCCTGATCGATGACAGACTTTTCGTTCTGCCACTGGGCTTTGAGGGCATCAGCCTGTTCCTTGAGATCGGCGATTTCTTTCTCCACTTTCTTCAGACGATCCTTGCTGGCGTCGTCTTTCTCCTTCTGAAGTGCCTGGCGCTCCATTTCGAGCTGCATGCCCTGGCGTTCGAGCTGGTCGATTTCGGTGGGCAGGCTGTCGAGCTCAATCTTGAGCCGGGAAGCCGCTTCGTCGATGAGGTCGACGGCTTTGTCAGGAAGGAAACGGTCGGAAATGTAGCGATCACTCAGGGTGGCCGCGGCAACCAGGGCCGAGTCTTTGATGCGGACGCCGTGATGCACTTCATAGCGGTCTTTGATGCCGCGAAGAATGGCGATGGTGTCTTCAGTGCTGGGCTCGTCGATGGTGACCGGCTGGAACCGTCGCTCGAGAGCGGCGTCCTTCTCGATGTATTTGCGATACTCGTCCAGAGTTGTGGCACCAATGGTGCGGAGTTCGCCGCGGGCGAGTTGCGGTTTGAGCAGGTTGGAGGCATCGACTGCGCCTTCGCTGGCTCCGGCGCCTACGATGGTGTGGAGCTCATCGATGAAGAGAATGATCTCGCCATCGCTCTCGGTGACTTCCTTGAGGAAAGCCTTGAGGCGGTCTTCGAATTCTCCGCGATACTTGGCTCCGGCGATCATCGAGCCAATGTCCATGGCGATAAGCCTTTTGTTTTTGAGGGAGTCGGGAACGTCACCACTGACGATGCGCCGGGCGAGGCCTTCAGCGATGGCCGTTTTACCAACGCCGGGTTCTCCGATGAGAACAGGATTGTTCTTGGTCCGCCGTGAAAGAATCTGCATGACGCGGCGAATCTCTTCGTCGCGGCCGATGATCGGATCGATCTTGCCTTCGCGTGCTATGGCGGTGAGGTCGGTACCGTATTTCTCGAGAGACTGGTATTTGCCTTCCGGGTCCTGGTCGGTGACTCGCTGATTGCCGCGGACAGTCTGGATTGCCTGCTGCAAACTTGCCTCGGTCACGCCTTGCTGCTGGAGCAGGGATTTGAGGTCGGAATTGCCCTCGTTAACGATGGCGAGGAGCACATGCTCCACGCTGGTGAAGTCGTCCTTCATTTTGCCGCGAATCTTTTCCGCGGTGTTCATGACGGCACGCAGGTCTGAACTCAGGTAGACCTGCTGACCTGCATTACCTTGAGCGGAGGGGAGATTGCCAAGTAATGTCGATACCTGGCTGTTCAATGAGTCCGGATCCGCTCCGATCTTCGACAGAATGGGCCGGGTGACACCGTCCGGTTGGTCAAGGAGAGCGGAGATCAGGTGCACACTGCTGAGTTCGGCGTGAGACTGCTCGTTTGCCAGGCTTTGAGCAGCCTGGAAAGCTTCCTGTAGTTTGAGAGTGAATTGATTGGGGTTCATAAGCGGTGGGGGCGCTCCCTGGTTTATGATGGGTAAGACACCGTTTAGGCGCTAATCCATCATGGCCTTTGAAGCGGCTCTAATTGTCCTTTCTGATCTTTTAGAACATCATTACAGCTTTTTGTTCAAAAAAAGATAAACCAATCCTGATCGTGCGAGGTGTCGAAGAATTCGGCGATTCCTAAAAGAAAAGCATTCGCATCCCGGCGATCGCGGAGAAGGCGTAGAGCAGGTATTCGAAGATCCTTTGAGGAATAAGGTGGATCATCTTTTTGCCGATGATGATTCCGGCAAGGAGAGCGGGAAGCAGATAAAGATTCAGCTCGAGTGACTCGGGGTTGATCAGATCAAGCTGCCCCAGGAATGGAACTTTGAACAGATTTACGAGCAGGAAGAAGCGAGCGCCGACTCCAAGGAATTCCATCTTCGGCATTCGATGAACAAGGGCATAAATCGAATAAACGGGACCTGCCGCGTTCGCCAGCATCGTAGAAACACCAATCATGACGCAGCTAATCCATCGGAACACTCTTGAGTCGGGGAGGTGTTCGAGAAATTCCTTTTTGAACTCGCGGATGAGTTGAAGAATGAGCATCAGAAGGATGATGCCGCCGATCACTTTTCGTGCCGTGCTCTCGTCAAAGGTATCGAGGAGCAGCCATGAGCCGACAATGGCCGCAAAGGTTACCGGAACCAGGGGCCAGATCATTTTCCAGGTCGCGTATTTCCAAAAAAGGGGCAGGACAATCAAATCGCATATGACCAGCATCGGCAGAATAATGCCGACGCTGTTCTTGGCTCCAAAGAGCTCAGCGATCACCAGCACATTGACGATGGCAAGACCGGGGAAACCGGCCTTGGAAATGCCGAGACACAGAGCCCCGAGACAGGCGAGAGCAAGGGCAGTGCTTGTGGTGTCAAATGGCATAGAGAATGGTGAAGGCCAGCGATACGGCGGGAAAGGAAACCGATCAATGGGTTTCCTTTGGGGACGATACATTCTTGATCCCGCTGATTCGGGTTTTGATTCGTCCTGTTGAAAGACATCAATATTCTGAAATGAAGATTGCCGGGTCTACTCTCGCCCTTGTCGTGGCATCCCCTGTTAATGTTCTCGCTCCGATCGCTGGTTGCTTCGCGGATATGGGGACATCGGTGGCGGAGATTTCAACCTGACCTGGCAGGCAGCCGTGAACGATGGAACCAAAGCATTCCTCAGTTACCGCCATCTCCGGGATGATGTAACTCAGGCCAACCTGAACAAGCACATGGCGTTCAACGATTCGCCGTTGGGCGTGGCGATCAAGTTCTGATAAGCGCATTAAAAAGGACGGTTGTGGTGAAAACGCTTCCTCTCAAATAAGGCGTTTCTCTTTCGCCCGGCTAGTTTTCCGGGAGACCGACAGCAAAGTCGGCGACAACGATGCGGTGACTTGATCCGCGATTGACTGAGGTGAACGCTCGAAGAGGGCGGAGATTGGCTGAAGCCCAGATTTGATCCAGTCGCACGAGCGGGTAGTCAGCAGGATAAGTGTTGCCCCACCCGGTCCCGGCTTTTCCGAACGCGTCAGTCAATTGGGCGCTCTCGAGTGGGCGGAATACATCGTCCCCGGGCGGCGTTCCAAACCCGCCGCTGACGATGCGGCCGATCCTGCCGCTGCTGAGTTGATTTTCTCCCAGGTAATGGCGCAGCAGTCTCCGATTTTCGACTCGTGTCGCCGTCAGCCTCTGCCAGACCTCCTTCTTCCACAGTTGCGGGCTGGGCAGGTAGGGGTCGAGATCCAGGTTGGTGATATCGATGAGGAAGCCGTCAGGGGTCAGCATGCGCACATGCAGAGTGGCGCTGTCAGTTTCGCCAAGCGTGTTGACCGTTTCACCGCGGGCGATGAACGCATTGCTTCGATTGGTGATTACCATGTGCGCGTCTCCAAACAGGTCGCGCGCGAATTGTTTGAGAGCCTCGCCTTCGGGAGCCTGTTGAATGATGACGATGTCGGGTTTGAGTACGGTGCTGACGCGAAGATTTTCCTCCATGCCTTCTGCGTTAACATTGACCACTCGCAGCGTTTTTAATTCCTCCGGCAGCCTGCTGGCCGGGTGCAAAAAGAGTTCCCGGATCAGGGAGCGCGGTTCTTCCGAAAGAATAAGGCCGCTGGCCATCCAGATAGAGAAGACAACTGCAGCAAACGGTCCCCGAAAACAGACCCAGGAAAGAAGGGAGAGGGTCATCCCGAAAGCAGCCCAAGCCCAGACGGGAATCAGGGTGATCGCGACCATGGAATCCCATCGATTGAGAAAACAGATCATGACCGCGATGAAGAGAATCAGCAAAAGCGCGGGCACGAGCGTTGCCAGGGTCTTTTTCAGGGGGCGCCACATACGTCGTGTTGTTGAAGGAAGTTAGCTCAGGATACTGAAATATCTTGTGAGAATTGATCCCTTGCACAAGCGGGATTGCTGAGTTGGTTGGGCGCTATGCTGGAAGATCTGAAAGAGGAAGTTTTCAAAGCCAACCTGTTGCTTGTCACTGAAGGGTTGGTGCGATTGACGTGGGGAAATGTGTCGGGGATTGACCGCGATAAGGGCCTTTTTGTGATTAAGCCAAGTGGTGTCTCATACGATAACCTCAAACCAGAGGATCTCGTCGTGCTCGATCTGGAGGGTGAAGTGGTGGAAGGAAGTATGCGCCCTTCTTCTGATACGCCGACTCACCGCATTCTCTATCGAGAATTTCCTGAAATTGGCGGTGTGACCCACACTCACTCCGTCAATGCCACAATGTTTTCGCAGGCAGGGGTGGAGTTGCCTTGCCAGGGCACAACGCATGCCGACCATTTCTACGGCACTGTACCAGTGGTTCGAGAATTGACGCCTGAAGAAGTGGCCGAGGACTACGAGACCAACACGGGAATTGCCATCGCGGAATGTTTTTCCGAGCGCGGCATCAATCCAATGGAAATGCCGGCGTGCTTTCAGAAATTTCACGCCCCCTTCACCTGGGGCAAAAATGCGATTGATTCTGTGAAGAACTCTGTCGCGCTCGAAGTGTGCGCGCAGATGGCGATGGGCACCTGGAGCTTGAATGCTGATCAACCGGGCCTGCCGAAACACATCCTCAACAAGCACTACCTTCGCAAACACGGTGCGGGTGCTTACTACGGTCAGGGTTAGTCGCCCTTGTTGTTCGAGGAGGCACAACGTTCAAGGAGCAAGTCGTAGACTTCGGTAGCCTCAACGGCGGAGCTGCCTCCTCTTTCGGAGAATTTCCCGATCAAAACGGGATGGTCTTTGACGTCCCTGGGGATTGTTCCGTGCGATCCCTTTACGAGGTTGGCGTCGAGGGGGATGACATCCATCAGGATGCGGAAGCCAAGCATCTTGCGAAGTAGCTTGCCTGCGATCTTGAGCTTGGGAAAACGAATCCGCGGGTCGACGAAGAGTTCAACAGGGTCGTATCCGGGTTTGCGGTGGATGTCGACGCAGCGTGCATAATCCGGAGCCTTGCGATCGTTTTTCCAGTAGTAGTAAGTGAACCAACTGTCCTCTTCGCTGACGGCAACGATGTCCCCGCTGCGCTCGTGATCGAGGCCAATTTCCTTGATCTGGTCACCGCTGTAGACGGCGGCAACGCCCTCGGTTGCCTCAATGGCTTCGGCCACTTCGGTGCGGATCGTCGGATCATTGACATAGATATGGCAGAGTTGATGATCCGGAATCGCGAGAGCCTTGCAGTTCCCGGGATCGAGCACTTCCCGCTTCAACTCATTGCGCCAGCTGATCCAGTCTTTCTCGCGGAAGACACGGTTCAGGTGAATCGGGCGATCTACCGAGGTGATTCCATACTCGCTGAGGAGTATGACCTCAACGCCCCGTTTTTCCAAATGCTTCACGAGATCGGCGACAACGTCGTCGAGTGCAAGGAGATCTTCGCTGATGACGGGTGAATCAGGCCCCAGGCGTTGGAGATTGTAGTCGAGGTGGGGGAGGTAAACAAGATTCAGGTTGGGAGAGAACTTGTCTTCAAACCACATCGCTGATTTTGCGATCCAACGGGTGGAATCAATTCCCGCGTTGGGACCCCAAAAGGCAGGAAAGGGGAACTTGCCGAACTTACGTCGCAATCGGGTGCGGAGTTCCATCGGCCAGGTCTGGATGTCGAAAACCTTCTTTCCGTTCGCGCAGTAAATTGGGCGGGGAGTGACCTGGTAGTCAGCTGAGGAATACATGTTGTTCCACCAAAAGACCTTGGCGCAGGTGTATTCCGGATCAAAATCGTCACGGATCTGCTCCCAGATTTTTCGTCCCTGGACGAGATGGTTGCTCTGCTTCCAGCAGCGGTGCTCCGCATAGTTCCGGTCATACCACATGTTCGCGACAATGCCATGATCGCCCGGCATACGACCGGTCAGGAAAGTTGCCTGCATCGACGAAGTTACAGCCGGCAAAGTCGGTGTTACGTGAACGAGTTCATTCTCCTCCCGCGCCAGGAACTCGGAAATAAAGGGAGTATCGACTCCAATATGTCGGGGGGTCAGACCGACGATATTGAGGACAGCGACTCTCGGGGACTTGGTAATACGTTTGCTCACAAATGCGTTGGACTCTCGCCAAGATACAACGCAGATGGGAGGAATGCCAGCGGGCTTGTTGGCTATGCCCTGATCTTTTGCCCGACGCGTTCCTGAAAAAACTGGGCACCGGGAAGTTCAATGTATCTGGGCAGATCGTGATGTTCTTTACGAAAAGTAAGGAAGAGGTGGCGGTGTTCGAAAATATTGAGAACGGCGCAGAGATCCCATAGTGGCGGTACGACGAGGGTGACCTGGGCAGAGACGCGGCGGAGTTCTTCGTAGAAAGCGGCAGGATCCTCGACGTGCTCGATGGTGTGAGAGCATAAGGTGGCTTCAAATTCGCTGTCCTTAAAGGGAAGATTGTAGACATCGTCGACCACGACCAGGTTGGGAACGTCGGCATGATTGACGATGTCGACATTGACACCGCCTCCATCAGTTCGGCCGCAGCAGATGTTGAGATCCCACTTCTTTCGTCGGTTGCGGATGATCGCGCCCATGACGCGATAGCTGAAGAAATTGAGAGCGGGCAAGAGAATGAGCGATGCTGCGAGGGCGATGAGTATTGTCGGGAGCATGAGATCAGGCGAGACTTCAGATTCTTTCGACAAACGCCTCACTGGAGCTCGGCTTCAAACGGGGCTCTTTGACATTTTCGACAGGTTAGTTGTCGAGCTTGGTCGCCAGAATCTCGCTGGTGGCCTCCTTGAGCTTGCTACCTGTATGATGTTCCTCGTCGACGGTAATAGTAGCGCCGGCGCGTTCGAGATCTTCGACAAAGCTGTGATAGCGAGCTCTCACGATGATGGCTGTTCGATCGCTGAGAGTTCGCACAGATTCGACGATACGAATGGAAGTGCGGTGATCGGGGATAGTGATCACGATGGCCTTGGCTCGTGAGAGTCCATTGTGAAGAAGAAAGTCAAGACTGGCTGCGTCACCGAGGGCGGCATTCAGGCCCATGGCCCTGGCCAGGTCAATGTTATGGGGGCGCATATCGACGACGAGAGAGTCGATATCATCGTGCGCCCGGATTTCTTCAGCGACTTTTTGTCCGGAAGGGCCGAACCCGATAATGATGACCAGGTTTCGTTGCTCTCGTGGAGCCATTTGAGGGGAAGGATCGTCTCCTGCGGTCGAAGGACGAATCAGGCGATGAATTTTATACCCCAATGGAACGGCAAACTTCACCAGCATGGGAGTGGTAAAGAGTGTCAGCAGGGTCGCCGAAACGATAAGTCGCATAATCTCTTCGGTGACCAGTCCCCCCTGGTAGGCGATGCCGCCAATCACGATACCAAACTCTCCCACTTGGGCGAGGACGACACCGCTGGCAACAGCCTGTCGAACAGGCAGACGGAAAATCAGCGCAATCAGCGTGATGACAATGCTTTTTCCCACGAGAATAGCGAGAGTAGCCGCGAGCACACTGACAGGGTTTTGTGCGATCCAGACGGGGTCACCCAACATCCCTACCGAAGCAAAGAACAAGGTAATGAAAATGATCTTGAGACCACCGATGTCGGATCGGATCTGGGTGGCAAAAGGAGACTCGGCGAGCATCATTCCGGCAAGGAACGCACCCAGTGCGGGGGAGAGATCGAGTGCATGAGCTGACACGGCTGATCCGATGGCGAGGACAATGGCTAAAAGAACAAGCAATTCACGGTCTCTCGCGAGGCTCAGTTGTTTCATCATCCCGGGAAGAATGAAGCGCGACAGGATGAGGAAGGCGATCACCAGAGCCAGGATCAGGCCGAATGCTTTGGCGAGACCTAGTCCAACTGCCCCGAGACCACCGTCTTCGGTCAGCATCGTCACAAAAAGTACCAGCGGGACAACCGCAACATCCTGCAGCAGAAGAATCCCGAGAGCGGTTCGCCCGTGAACGGAATCAAATTCAGCCCTTTCGACCAGGAGTCGCAACACGCAGGCCGTGGATGAGAGCGCGATGGTCGCTCCGACAGCCAGAGCAGATTTAAGCTCCAGGCCAATGACCAGGCAGACAAGGGCGCCAAGAGCCAGGGTGATCGAAACCTGAAGCATTCCTCCGATTCCGGCAGCAGGACCGAGTTTGATGAGGCGCCGTGCGGAGAATTCCAGACCTATCGCAAAGAGCAAAAGAGAAACGCCCAATTCGGCAATGAGTGGCACCCCCGAGTCACTGTCTATGAGGTTGAGGACACCGGGGCCGAGCAACATACCGGCAATGAGATAGCCGAGAATTGCCGACTGGCGGAAACGCTCGAACACCATGCCGATAACGAGGGCTGCTGCGAGAAGGATCAGGAGTTGGAAGAGGACCTCCCAGACTTCAGATTGAACGGCAGCAGCAATAACCATCTCGTTTTAAGAGAGCATTGACGAAGCTGCCGCGCAACTTTTGGAACAATGATTCGGGTGTCGAATTGGTTGATCTTCAACTGGTGATGCCTCTCTCTGCAAGATCACGAGTTGGAGTCTTTTTCGCGCTGCTGTCGACTGATTTCTTTGAACAAGGTCAGGACTTTTGGCGGAGTCGCAGGGAGGGGGAGTTCCACATTTAGATCATTGCTGTAACCCAAGGAGCGGAGAGCATCCCAAAGGGCTTCGCGGAGGGCACCGGCGAGGATGACAGGAGCTTCACCACAGGGATCACCGGGAACGGTAGCCGGGGAGCCAAGCGGTCGAAGACGATCTGTATCGACCTGGAAAGGTGCATCGGCAAACCCGAAGACACCTTCTTCGGTTGGGTAAAGATCGGGGTGCTCATTCTCGGGATTCGGAGTCGCCTCGGACAGCATCCATCCAGCTCCCAGAGTGAACGCTCTCATGAGTTGAGCAAAGTCGCGTTCTCCCTGGTTCGAAGACGGAGAACCTTCATGGGCGACATCGAGGCGAAGAATCTGAATTTCTCCCGTGAAGGCATCCACCTGGATCTCCGCGACAGCGGCGGCGTAAGTGAAAGAGGTGAAAGGCCAGCCGGCTCCGAGTTCAGGATCCCACCAAAGATTCGGGGTGCGGTGATACCCGGTTTCGATCAAAGAAACCCGCTTGCGTAGAGCACCCTCGATAACCTCTTTAAAGTGGAGAGGGGCGTTTTCAGTGAAGTCAGTTCCCACGGTGCCGTGAGTGAAGCGAATAGCTTCCATCTCGATCTCGGTCTGGCCCCTGGCAGCGAACATCTGCAGCGCGACCTCACGGAGTCGATTGGTGAGACGGGTGCAAGCATCTTCGAGGGCACGGAGAATCAGGCCGGAGGCATCTGTCCCTATGACAGGGGTGGCACGCGGAAGGGAATCGAAGTCATTGAGTATGACGCGGATGGCATCTTCCTCGACCCCCAAAAGGTGAGCAACTTCCTCCCGTATTTGGGCATCGAGACCGTCGTTGGTATCGACGAGACCCACCCTGACAATGACCGAGCCATCCGCGAGGATCTGAACGATAGCAGCAGCGGCGTTGCGGTCGGAACGGGGATCACCGATACCGAATTTGATGGGCATCGCTGCAATGCCGCGTTTGTAATACGAGTTGCTTTTGTTCCACTCCGTAATCGCCGCGGCGCGAGACGCAAATTCACTCCGGTTCAGCACCTGCTGCCAGACACGGGAAATGGCTGCTGCGTCGACCGGTTGTCCGTAGGGTGTCGTTTTGACTTCGCCCTCTTCGGAATAGAAATTCTTCTCCCGAATCGCTTGCGGCGAGAGTCCGGTCGCTTCAGCAACGCGCTGAATCACGTCTTCGACCGCCCAGGTGCCCTGGGCAGCGCCTTCAGCTGGGAGCGATGAGGAAACGATGTGGTTGGTCTGGCAAAGTCTTGCGCTGATGGAGAGGTTAGGGAATCCGTAGACGGAATCAGCATGAAGCAAAGCACGGTCCATTGCATTCTCTGAGTCTGCCGGATACCAGCCCCCCTCGAGAATCAGTTCCATCTCGATTCCGTTGATCGTTCCGTCTTTTTCAAAGCCGACTTCATACAAGGCCTTGGCCTGGTGGCGGGAGCCTCCAGCCAAAGGGGAATGCGGGGAGATGACGTGGAGCGTCACTGAACTGCCACAGCGTCTTACGGCGTGAGTCGCTAGCGAGGCCAGTCGGACGGGTTCGGTTTCGAGGACGCCGATTGAGCCGGGTAAATCGACTGGTTCAATGTGAATGTTAGACTCGGGAAGGTCAGCTGCCTTGGCTACCGCTGAGCGAACTGCGGTCGGGAGAAGACATCGCGAATGGATTGTCAGCCCTTCGCCGGTGCCGAGGGTAGCTACTTTAATCTTGGTTCCCCCGGCCAGGCACGCCTGTTGCGGGGCGATGGCGAGAGAGCCGCTCAGCTTCTTTGTGGATTGCTTGATTGCCTTGACGGCATCACCGCGCTGGCTGGTGCGCGCCTCGCCATGATAGCTGCTCATGGCGATCGCGTGTTCGAGTGTCAGGATGCCTGGGGTGGTGTGATATTCTATTTCGACAAGCGAGGCGGCTCGCTGGCAGGTCGCGAGGTCTGCCGCCACAATAAGCGCGACGGGTTGGCCGCGGAAATACACTCCGTCTTCGGCCAGGAGTGGTTCACTGGAATACTCCGGTCCAAGCGAGTTGTGGAAGGGAGGAAGGTCCGATGCAAAGAGGACGCATTCCACTCCCTCGAGGGCACGTGCCACATCGCCGCTCTTCTTAGCAATTGAGGCTGAAGCGTGAGGGCTCTCAACTACGATGGCTGACAGGGTGCGTGCCCGCGATTGCCACGTGGACGCGGGGGGAGGGCCGGCATTTGTCAATTCACGTCGACGACGGCGCAATCGCTCTCCAAACGTTTCGCCACCCTTATCAGACTTCCCCCGGGGAAGTTCAAACGGTGTCATAGGATCGTCGGTTTCGCTCATTATTCAGAGAGAGGGGCACTGCCGTCTAGTCAGTTGGCGCGTCGAAGAAGGGTTCGTCGAGTCTGGCGAAATCGACGGTAGCGGTCAACGTCCCGGGGCGAACGCTGTCGGCGGAAGGATGCTGGAAGAAGAACTTCTGGAAAAGAGTCACAACAAGTTGTTTCCGGTATTCGGCATCAGCGATTTCGTTTCGGTCATCCGTGACCTGAATGCTCTCAACGAGAACCGGAAGTATCCCAAATGCGGTCTTCTCGCACCAGACTTTCCCGGCAAGGTATTGCTCCGCATCGCGGGCGCGCACCGGGTGCTTGTCAATTCCTGAATAAGCGATCCACGCCTTGGCGATTTTCCGGTCCTGAAGTTCGACTGCGAATCCCCCGGTAGCGTAGGGTTCGCAGAGAGTTCGGCGGGGTGCGACCGTGTAAGTGTCGCAAAGGCGGGTTGTGATGCCGCGGTCGGATAGTGATGATTCTGTGTGACGCGGAATAATAATGCTCCGTATGACTTCGTTAGGGGTAAGGATGGTGCCACCACCCTCGGTGTAGAAATTCGATATAGGAGCGTCACGTTCACCGTCCTCCGACAGGAGTATGACGCGGGCATTCAATGCCATGAGAAGTGGGGTGAGTTGGCCGGTTTCCCAGGCAGTGGCAAGATAGCCGCCCAGAGTGGCGCGGTTGCGAACCGCTCGTGAAGCGAAGCGACGCATGATCTTGTTGAAAGTCTGGCATTCATGCCCGATTTGCTCGGCAATTTTGGTGAGAGGGACTGCGGCCCCGATTTCCCAGGCTTCCTCTGTGGCGATGATCTCGTTCAGTTCCTTAACTCCTTCGAGAGAAATGAGGCTCGTGCATTCGGCCTCCCCGCCACGCTGGGTGAGATCGGTTCCTCCTGCGATCAGCTGGGAGCCCGCGTATTCCCTTTTCAGCTTAAGTAGCTCCACAAGATTCACGGGGCGATAGAAACGGCGCTTGGCCTCATCGACGTAGGAAAGTGAGGCGCGTGATTTGATTTTGAAGAGCTCCTTCGTGAAGCAGTCTCCGAAGATATCTTTCCGCTCCGTCGAGGCGGTGCTTTCTTCCCCGGATTTTTCCGCTTTCTGGGCTGCTTCATGACGCAGTTGTTCGGCAGAGGCAAAGACCTGTGTGGCAACCTCACGAATTGCCGGGACGTTGGCGCTCCGTGTAACAATGGCATCAAACTGGTCGTTGGTCTGCCCCTGGCGGCGAAGGTCGGGGCGGTAGTAACCTTCAAAGAGGAGCGCGACAAGCGCATCGTCACGAGCCTGCCCGCACTCAAGGTGACCGTGCTGCAAGGCAAGGTTGACGGGGTGATCGGGTTCCGCATTGCGAATGCCTTCCGGCGTCCAGATCTGTCGGCCGGCCAGCGTCGGAAGCATCAGAAGTTGAGCGTCGACGACTCGGAAGCGATGGTGATCTCCTTCGATATCGCCAAGGACAACAAGATGGCCGCCGCGCCACGAAGCATCGGTAGAAAAACGTGCGAAGCAGGGATCAAGCACTGAGAGGAAAGCAGCCAGTGTGCAATGGGTGCTTTCGCTCTCGACGCGGCAGGTTTCCCCATCGAGTTCAAACTTAAACCAGCTCTGCATAAATCAATCCGATGACTGGTGGAGTTAATCAGAAGGAGCTGATAACGATCGATCCTGAACTTCACCGAATTTTCCTATTACCACAATATGCGGTATGTCACACAACAAAATTAAAGCCGGTCAGGCTCCGGCCGGGCTTGGCCACTTGTTCCAGTCGGCGGTTGCGAACTGATTCAGATTCCAGTTCTCAGCGCTTCGTGTCAGTCTCTCGATTTCGTCCGAAGAGAAGAGTTCGACGTTTTCCGCCATTTGATTGAGAAAGCCCGGGATCCAGGGGGAGTGAGGTGAGCGGAGATTAGCTGGAAGCCTCACGCTGCCTTGATGCATCACAGCGCCACCCGAACGCCGCTGGGCTCCGCCGCCGATTTTCTCTCCGCTCGCTGAATCTTTCAGGTCCCACGTCACGGGATTGCTGAAGCATGGGCCGGTTCCCGATGGGGTGGGGGTGGATTCCAGTTCAACGTCGCATCCGGCGTTCAACAGTGCGGCCGCCAGTGCTGTGTGAATCCATCGATATCTCGCATCGCTATTCAGTCTGGAGGCGGGTGAGTTGGCCGGGAAGCAGATCACGAAGGTCGCATCCTCTCCGTGACCGACTTCTCCGCCTCCGGTGAATCGACGGATTGGTGGATTGTCGGAGTCGACCTCATCGTCGAAGCGGTGAAAGTAGCCAACGGTTACAGCCGGAGTGTCCCAGTGATAAAAACGTGCCGAGGGGACAGCGGTTTTCCTGGTCAGCTCAAACGCGGCCTGATCCATCGCCATCTGTTCTGCAGGCGTGCGGAATGTTTGATCCGGAAGGAAGCGGATCACCGGCAGTTTCATTTTTTTCGGAGGCGTCGAGTCGATGATCGGATCCTGTCAGCTTAACTCAGGAACGGCAAATAAAAGCGGTTGTCATCGGGAGTTTTGGGTGTTTCTTTGCGCCCCAATTTTTTGGCTGCTCACGTGGCGGAATTGGTAGACGCGCTAGATTCAGGTTCTAGTGGGGTTAAACCCGTGGAGGTTCGAGTCCTCTCGTGAGCACTTCTTTTCTCCCTTGCCGGGAATTCGGCGTCAAATGCCTTCCGAGTCACAGGACCAAAATCCGGTTTTTGTTCACCGGGCCTTCTCTTCGATCGCGAAGCGTTACGTTCTGACTAATCACGTTCTCAGCTTTGGGATTGATGTGATTTGGCGAAAAAAGGTCTCCCGCTTGGTAGCTGAGATCCATCCTGATCTCATTCTCGATGTGGCGACCGGGAGTGGCGATCTGGCCGCTGAGGTTCAGAAGGGTTCTCCCGATGCCCGGGTGATCGGTGCTGACTTCTGTGCCCCGATGTTGGCTGAGGCGCGAAAGAGGGGGCTGGAGAATCTCATCGTCGCTGATGGCTTGGCTCTGCCTCTCCCGGATCATTCGGTTGATGCGCTCACGATTGGATATGGTCTCCGTAACATATCCAATTGGGCTCATGCGATTTCAGAGTTTTCCCGGGTGCTGAGACCGGGCGGGCTGCTGGTCGTGCTTGATTTTTCCCTTCCGACCAACCCGCTGCTGAATCGGGCTTACCGGTTCTACCTGCATCGGGTTTTGCCGATATTGGCAGGCTGGCTCACCGGGAATCGAGAAGCTTATGCCTACCTCGGAGACTCGATCGAGCGGTTTCCCTCTGGCGAAACCATGCAAGAGCTGATCAAGGCGAACGGCTTTGTGGGTGCCGACTGGTATCCCCAGATGGGAGGGATCAGCAGCGTCTATGCGGCAAAAAGCAGAAATGGAGCCTCAAACTCCGATCTGTGAAAAATATTTCGGAAAAGTTCACTAACCGGGTTTCGGCCCCAGATCCCTAAGAGTTCTTAAATTTCTAGAATTCCAAGACTAAAAGTGGTCTTTCAGAAGTATTTGGTGCGATATCGGGCTGAAAAAGAATTGGAAGGGGTGTCACGCCTTTCTCATGAATGACAATGGCGGTTGGAAATGAGTTAAAAATCCTGAATTTTGGATTTACAACCCCCTCGAATGCTGTCATTCCATTACGGTTTATACTGTTACGGATGTTGGCGTTCCGCGGGAATCATGACCCTCGACGTCGACTACCCATCATATAACAATGAAGACAATCGCACCCACTCTTCGCAGAAGCTTCAAATTGAAAGCTCTGGTCCTGGCAACCCTCCTACCCGGACTTTCTGTTCTGCCCGTGCCCTTGCAGGCAAATCCTTACGGACCGAATGTGGTCGCCGGTGGCGCGAACTTTCAGGGACTTGGAACGGCCAACCTGAACATCAATCAGACCAGCAACTCTGCTGTGATTAACTGGCAGGGATTTTCGATCGAAAGCGGCGAAGTTACGACTTTCAATCAGCCGGGTGTTAACTCTTTTGCGTTGAACAGGGTGGTCAGTGGTGACCCTTCCGCCATCTATGGTTCTCTTAATGCCAATGGCTCGGTCATCGTAGTTAACCCGAACGGGATTGTGGTTGGACCGAACGGCTTAATTGATGTGGCAGGCATGCTGACTATGTCGACTCTGGACATTGACGACGGTGACTTTCTCGACGGTGGATCAAACCGTTTTCAAGGCAACGCGGGCACAGGAATCACGAACTACGGCGCCGTCAGTAGTTCCGGTGGCGATGTGGTCTTCCTCGGTAATTTCCTTCAGAATGCCGGAACGGTGAGCGCGCCGGACGGTACAGTGGCTTTCGGGTCAGGGGGTGACATTCTCGTGGAACAGGGAATCTCTGGTGCCACCATTTCTGTCCAGGGTGCCGGGCCCGGTGGCGCAGTCGGAATCGACAACTCTGGTACGGTGAGTGCTGCTGCTGTCGAGTTTAAGACGACCGGTAATGCTTACGGCCTTGCCATTCAGAACACCGGCGTGGTGCGCGCGAATGGAGCAAGTGTCCGCGGCGGCCGCGTCATGCTGAGCGCCGGCAGCCAGGGAACGATCATCAACACGGGAAGCATCAGCGCCCGCAATCAGAACGGCAGCGGTGGCCAGGTCGACATTGACGGCGGCTCAGTTTTGCTTGAGGCGGGTTCTCTTGACGCGGCAGGTGTCGGTGGTCAGGTAGGCGGAGACGTGAATGTCAATGCGTCTAACATCGTGGTTGGAGGAGAGGCTTCTATTGACGTGAGCGGTTCCGTTGGCGGAGCTGCATCACTCGTTGCGACTTCTGCGGCGACATTAAATGGGGCGGTTAATGCTTCCGGTTCAATCGGAAACGGAGGCAGTTTTGACTTCACCGGTGCGGGGACCTCAGTGGGAGCAGACGCTGTTGTGAATGTCTCAGGAAGGGTAGACGGCGGTAGCGCCCGGATCGGTGGAGGATTTCAGGGGGCAGACCCCGATCTTTCCAATTCGCAGGCCTCCGCTGTCGAGGCTGGTTCGCTCGTCATCGCTGACGGCGAAATTGGCAACGCCGGTACCGTGGTCGTCTGGTCTGATGGCGACACCACTTTTAATGGCGAAATTCTTGCGGAGGCACACGGCGTCGGGAACGGAGGTTTCGTCGAAGTTTCCGGACTTGGCACTCTCCAGTTCGATGGATTCGTTTCCACCCTCTCCGCCAGTGGTAATTCGGGAACCCTGTTGCTGGATCCGACCAATGTCACCATCGGGGCAGGTGGAGATATTACGAAAGCCGCTCTTACCAGCGCACTGGGCGGCGGTAACGTGGTGATTCACACCAGTTCGTCCGAAACAGATCTTGGTAACATCACGGTCCTGAACGGTGGCGGTGATCTTTTCTACAACTCGGAAAATCACCTGAGCCTGTTTGCCCACGGAAA
Organism: Verrucomicrobiales bacterium; assembly: GCA_049594415.1. Lineage (GTDB taxonomy): Bacteria > Verrucomicrobiota > Verrucomicrobiia > Verrucomicrobiales > DEV007 > Arctic95D-9. The sequence continues at coordinate 46,112 of JBMYJM010000012.1, forward strand.
CGTCATCGTGGACGACAACATCCAGAACGACGGCGGAGGCAATATTAACATTTTTGCTGGCTGGGACGGTACGGGAGCCGACAGTTTTGCTTTTGATCCAGCCTCTCCTGGTTTTCCGGGTGGGGGTGAGGGAGCCGCCGGTGACATTTCCTTCGCGACCTTGTCCGACCCTGCCAATTTCGGCGATTTTGGCAACGAAGGAGGAGCGTTGTTGCTGAATTCCGGCGCCTTTGGAGAGGTGGCGGTAGGATCTGCCGGTGGCGAAACCAACCTTTTTGGTAGTGTGCTCCTGGCGACAGCCGGCAATGGAGCTGACGAATTTACGCAAGTTGGATACTTTCGGTTTGGTGGTGGAGCGGCATCTGCTACGGGCGACATCAATGTTCGCACGAAGTCATTGGTCAGTCTCACCGGTACTGGTGCGGCGGACGCGCACGTCATGATCGGTCATGGTGGTAGCAACAGTGTCAACCAGGCCAATCGTATTGGCGACTCCATCGAGGTGGTTGATGCCGACATTTCTGTCGTTTCTGAGTCTGGCGGGATTTTGATGCGTGGTGGTGGCTTCCGAAGCTTCAATCAGATCGGTCATGGTGGCATGGAGAGCTTCGGCAACCTTTCCGGAGATGTGACCGTGGAGGGTGCTTTTCTAGACATGCTGGGCAGTTCTTCTGCTGCTAACCAGGAGTTTGCCGGAGTTCGTGTCGGCCACGGAGGTGTGAACGAAATGATCGGTGTTTTCAGTGGTGATATCTCCGTGTCCGTGGACAATTACGTGAAAGGAATCTCCGGTCTCGAAAATGCCGGCGGTGGCGGCAATCTTGTTAACCCTACCGGCAGTGAGGGTGACATTGTTCAAATTGGTCATGGTGGTTATCGCAGTGGTGTCGTCGGTGCTTTCGAACACAACTGGAATAACAACACCGACCTTGGTACTAACACAGGTACTTTCACGACCGTCTACAACGCCGGAGGGAATGCCACCATTGCTGGTGGGGGGGTGATTCGCGACATCACTGGCTCTGAGGAAGGCCGCGCGGTTTCTTCGACCATGGCTGGACACACCGGGGCGATCCACGTCGAAGCCAGGGCAGGGGAGGTTAGTCTGACACCCGGCATTCGTGGTCGGGGCTTTGCGCAGATTGGTCACGGTGGTTACAACGCTCACGGCAACCACAATACCGACATGGTCAGCGATGGGACGCAGACGACAGCAACGTTGCAGGATGGTATCACCGTGATTGCAGGGACCAGTGTCAGTATGCTGCGTGAAGCTCACCCCACAGCCAGTGGAGTGGGGGACCGCAGTTACGGTCAAATTGGACTCGGTGGCTGGGGTGCCGCGGGACGATGGAGCGGCGACATCAATATTACGGCCGGGACTTTCTTTCTCATGGAGGCAGGCGAAGGCGAGGAGGCATATCGCCAAGTCGGGCACGGGGGAGCTCATCAAGTCCGGACCAGCCCGGCTGGCTACCAGCAGAACTCCAGTAATCTTTCTCCCGACAATGGCCATGCCACGTTCTCAGGTGACATTTCCATTACCGCGGGCGACAATATTGAAGCCTATGCGGGCAGTCGCGACGCACGTTCCTATGCGATGATTGGCCACGGTGGTTATTTCCGCACCGCCGACTACGAGCTCGACGGGGCCGTGGTGGCTGAAACCGAGTGGGGCCATCATGGCGACATTGACTTGAATGCAGGTGGCAGTGTCATTGTTCAGGCGAAGCCTCAAGACAGCGCTCTCCGTGCTTCATTTGTGAACAACCAAAACTGGGCCCGTGTTGGTCACGGAGGCTACGAGTCGAGAGGTGACCACTGGGGCGACGTATCTATTACGGCGACGGAAGGTAGTGTGATCGTGCATGCTGGACTTGGCGGTTACGAGGAATACCGTCCAGCTCAGCACGACTATAACGGATCCCAGACAGGGTCTCAGAATTTTGTTCAAATTGGTCATGGTGGCTACCTTCCCGGTATTGTCCGACAAGGAGACACGCGAAATAATAACGGGAGTCGCCGTTTCCTCGATAATGGCAATCGAGGGCAAAACGGTATCGGCAATGTCTCCGGCACCACTTCGGACATCACTATCACTGCCGGAGCTGATTTCGAGTTGCTGGCTCAGCAGGAAATCGGGGATCTTGCCTTTTTCCAAACGAGTCAGTTTGAAAACGACGAGACCACAGGTGAACAAACAACGGTGACTCGCGATCCCCGGGTTCGAGCGCAACAGAACTGGGCTCATGTGGGACATGGCGGGTTTGGTGATGCCAATGGTGCACGCACGATCAATCGCACCGCGACGACCGTTGGCGCTATTTCGATCACGACTGGCGGCGATTTGACTGTTCAAGGCGGCCAGATTCCTCAGATCGATCTTGTTACGACCGCGGGGAGCAACGGAGAGATTGCCAGATCCACCGCTCCCGTAGGTGTGGACTACCTGGAACAGAACTGGGCTCAGATCGGCCATGGTGGATTTAACTACGAGACCGGTTATACCGGGAATGTCTTCGTCAACGCAGGTGGAGACGCGAATATCCAAGGGGGGCTTTCGGAGTTTGATTGGGCAAGAGTCGGTCACGGAGGTTTTCAAGCCGGGGTGAATCTAAACGGATCGAGTCTTACCGTGCCGTTTAATGGGGATATTACGGTGTTGTCCGGGAATGATCTCAATGTGCGAGGTGGTTATGGTAACAACGTCAATGCCAACGCATTCGACCTTCAGTTTCAGTGGGCCCAGATCGGCCATGGTGCTTTGGGCCGCGATGCGAACGTGAATGGCGACATCACGATTGCGGCCTCAAACGATCTCCGCGTCGAAGGTGGGTTTGGGCAGGGCTTCGGACTTAATCCGGGTGAGCGTAACCTGGATACCTCCATTACAACACTGGCTACGACCAACTATTCCGATGGAAATACTATCGGCGGTAACACGGATGCCGCCGCAGCTATTCGAGATGCCTATGCTCACATTGGTCATGGCGGAATGGGACAAGGTGGCGGCCTCAACGGTGTGAACGGTGCGACGAATGGGGATCTCACCGGGGATATTGACGTGACAGCCGGTAACGATATCTTTTTGACGGATAACAGTTCAATCCTCGTCGGTCCGATTGATACGTCCGCTCGCAACTGGGCCAAAATCGGTCATGGTGATACCAACAGCCGTGAGCGCAACGCCTCTGCGATTGCTGCACGTGCGAAAAGTGGTGGTATCTGGAATGGTGACATCTACGTGAAAGCTGGTAGAGACATCACCAGCGTGGGGGGAGCCATCGGTCACGCTGATCCAACCAACAATGACGGAGTGACAAACAATCTGGACGGAATCACTCGTTCTCTTAACGGAGAGACCTTTATCGCGGTGGGACGTGCTACGGCCGAAGCAGGAAGCGGTGTTCTTACTTTGAGTGAGAATCCTCTCGCCACAGGTGATCTCAGGAATCGAGCAGTGGGGCGCATCACTTCTTCCTTCCTTGGTTTGGGGCCGGGTGAATTGCGCATCTACACCACAGATGCGGCAGGAAACCAGATCGCTGAAGGCAGCTCCCTCAATGGAGAGGCCTACACTCGAACTCCGGCACCCGGCAGTGGTCGTAACGACGAGAGTCTTGCCACTGAGTTTACCCTGGGAACGGGGACTTTTGGGGAGCCAACCGGCTCATTCACTCCGGAAGGAGATTATGCGGGGAACAGTTTCGGGCCCTACAACGTCTACTTCTTTGACCCTGAAAACCCACCGGGGCCTGGTGGGCCGGGTGGGCCAACCGTCATTCTCACGCCCGAGCAGCAACTTTTCTACAACAACCTGCTCAACGTTCAAGTTGCCGGTGAGCGCGATCAAGATGGTGAACGTTATGTTTACTACGCGGATGCCTACGGCAATCTCTACATCGTCGGCGTGGGATTGGATGAAGTGATCTACGAGGATAATGAGCGCTATTATTACACTTTTGTTGAAGATGCCCTCGACTCGCTGTTCGGAAACAACCCTGCTGGTGACCTTGAAGTGATTGAGCGGGAAGAGGCCGAGGAATTGATCCGACGAAAGCGTGCTGCTTCGCCTTCTTTTGGTGGAGTGACCGTTTACACTTACCATCCTGACACGAATCGCTACTCCAGCCTTCGTATCTTTGGTGTGCCTCAGGCCAACCTTGGTATCATCGAATAGCCGGCTGGTTTCTAATAGACGAACGACTTAGATTGTGAATAGTTGACCTGCGATTTTTGATCAAACGATATGGAGCGAATGAACCGTAGTTTTTCCCGCAGCACGCTTCTTGCTGCGACTTTCCTCGTGGCAGGAATGTTCCTGGGCAGCCCGGCTACCCAGGTTCAGGCCGATGATATCAACACCAACAACCTGCCTCCTTTGCCTGATATCCGAACTCCGGACCAGGTTCGCTGGTTTGAGCGTTGGAGAAATCGCCGCGTTATCCAGAAGGAGATTCGTCACGCCAAGGCAGAAGCTCGGCGTGAAGCCAGGGAGCGACAGAGTCGTGCCACGGTGAATCGCCCTGCTCAGGATCCTTCAACGGCAGCGGCTGTGGTAAGTTCCCAATCGGGAGCTCCTTACGCTGGTTCTAATACGGCACCTGAGACGATTGATGGTGCCGCGCTGAAGCCGTTCAACTCCGGATCCAAGTTCTACCAAGGGGGCTTCCTGGTCTTTCAAAGTAAAGACGGAAGGCGCCGCTAATCCGACTGCCCACCAACCCGCTGGGTCAGGGCAAAAAGGGACTGGGCCAAAAGCCCCAAACTTTCCAAGAAGCCGATGCTGAGAGATTCAGCATCGGCTTTTTCGTAGCTTCTGCGTAGGTAGGGGATCCAGCCTCAGGAATTGAAGTATTTGAGGATTTATCCGGGGTTACGAGGAGTTTCAGGGGCGGCCAGTTTGTTTTAGCGTCGACTCATCAAGAATGCAGTGAAGCGACATTGGATCGGCAATAATTGGCCCTGAGACGGGTTATGGGTCTCACTCAACGATCCGGATGGTAGTGCGCTCAGAAGAAACTCTTCACAGAAAAAGGCTCTTCCATGAGGAAGAGCCTTTTGCGGGTCTCAGATCACTGAGAAAGGATGTGAGCCGGTATCAGCTTCCCTCGGTGCCTTTGTGACCGAGGATCTTCACCGTACGATTCAGCTGGTCGTATTCGATCGGCTTCTTGATCACAGTGACGGGACCGCTGGCGAGGATCTTGGTGAGAATCTCGCTGTCGGGGTAACCGGTGATGATCACAATGGGAAGATCAGGGTAGAGGCCTTTAAGCTTGGCGTAGAGCTCATCTCCAGGGATGTCCGGGAGCTTGAGGTCAAGGAACACCAGGTCAAAACGCTGCTTCTCGGCATAGCTGAGCGCTTCGGCACCGCTGCCGACTACAATCCGTCCAAATCCGGCCTTCTTAAGGAATTGCTTGAAAAGTGTCTGCAGGGCAGGGTCATCATCGACTACAAGCACGGTCGGCTGGCCGCCTTCGTCGGTCTTCAGGATATCCCGGTCAAGGAGGCTCCGCTTAATACGCCAGCGGCCGCCGATTTGAATTGCGGGAAGCTGGCCGCGCTGGACAAGGTAGTAAACCGTCGGCAGAGGGATTCGCAGGTATTCTGCGGTCTCTTTAACGGTCATCAGTTCAGGAGGTTCTTCGTCTGCCATGATTCTTGGGTCGAGTTTCTAAATTTGGCACTTGAGGGCTCAGGTCGTCTCCAAAATCTCGGAGATGGAAATAAAAACCACAATTCCAGTATTTAGGAGTGCCGGATCTAATAATTGTGGCCAGTTTCAGTATGATGACAAGTGAAAATGAGAAATATTTTCAATTTTGAGAGTCTTTCATGAGATCTTAGTAGTGCTAAAGGCACTGAGAATGGCCATAGGTAGCCGGAATGATGAAATTTTTGGTAGGATCTCGGCTACCTGTAAGGGGTGAAAAAAGAGTAATGCCCTGGAATTCCAAAGGATACCGAGCTTGAACGGAATACCTCACAAGGAATGAGTTTACGATGCGTCGTCGGAACCGTCTGAATCATCTGCTGGAATATTGACGAGGGTGGACTATGAATCCCCATGAGTCTTCTCGATGCCATTATTCTCGGGCTGGTCCAGGGGTTGACAGAGTTTCTGCCGGTATCTTCATCGGGACATCTGGTGTTGTCTCAGAAGCTGCTTGGGGTAGAGGAACAGGGCGTTACTTTTGAGGTCATGGTCCACTTCGGGACTCTGTTGTCAGTGATGATTTATTTCTGGAAGCAGCTTTGGAACATGCTCCTGAGCATTCTCCCTCCTTTTCGCAAGGAACTGGCAAAGGAGCGCAAGATGATCTTATTGCTGGCACTTGCGAGCGTGCCGGCAGCCGTCGTTGGTTTTTCACCGCTCAAGGATGTCTTTGCAGGCACTTACGAGAAGCCGGCGGTGGTGGGTCTATTGTTGATGCTGACGGGAGGCATTCTCTTCCTTCCGCGCCTGATTGCTAAACGGCAGAAGGATTCTGCAGATGTGGGTTTCAAATCCGCTTTAATTATGGGAATCGGGCAGGCTTTCGCGATTTTGCCGGGCATTTCCCGATCCGGCTCCACGATTGTCTCCGGCATGATGGCGGGGGCGAAATCATCCGCAGCGGCTGAGTTTTCATTTCTCATGGCGATTCCGGCGATCGCAGCTGCTGCATTTCTTGAGTTGGGGCATTTGCCCAAAGAGGGCGGGCAGCTGATGACGTACACGGTTGGCACCGCTGTGGCGTTTCTCTCGGGGCTCATTGCGATTTACACGGTCCTAGCTGCGATACGGCGCGGTAAATTTGAGTATTTTGGTATCTATTGCCTGGTTGCCGGATTGATCGCTTTTTTGTATTTTCAGTTCATCGGATCCTAATTTTCCCCCGTGTTGAACCGTCAGGGAGTTCGTTAACCTGAATTGGTGTCTTCTCGATCGTGTTTCCCCGTACTACATCGTCCTCTGCCTTCGTTGCGGTTTTCCTTATGGTTTTTGCCATTCTGGCAGCAGCCGTTGCGGAACCATTGCAGGCGCAGTCCTACACTTCTGCCCGTCTTGCCGACGGGTTTGACTATCCAGTCGGCAAACCTGACGCCTACGGCTACTATGTTTACCGCGGATTTACCCAGAATGGGCACCTTGGCGAAGACTGGAACGGCAACGGCGGCGGAAACAGTGATGAGGGCGATCCGATTTACTCCATCGCCAACGGGATCGTGGTCTTTTCCGAGGACTACAAACGAGGATGGGGTAACGTTGTGATTGTTCGCCACGCTTACCGGGGCAAGTCGGGACAGGTTGAATTTGTGGATTCGCTTTATGGGCACCTCAAGGTGCGGTCGGTCAAATTGGGGCAACAAGTTACCCGTGGGCAGGTCGTCGGCACAATGGGGAGGGGACCTTACCGGATGTATGCGGCGCACCTCCATTTCGAAATCCGCAAGGATCTGCGTGTGGGGATGAGGCGGGATCTCTATCCAAAGACTTACACGACCTATCACAGTCCGAGGACTTTCATCAATGCTCACCGTCGCCTTCGGCTGGAGGACAGACTTGTCCGTATTCCGATCAACACGTTCCTCAAAAGCAATCCTAACAAGATTTTCACTGAAGCAATCGATCTGCCTGAAATGTCCAGCGGGACCACGGTGAGGCCCGAGGTTCCCGAGGAAATCGGCGAGGTAATTGCAGCTGAGGCTGACGTGAAGGCAGCAACACCGGAAAAGACAAAGTCGTTTTTCGACAAGTTGTTCGGCGGTTAGGGGGCTTTGGCTGAACTGCGCAGTTCCTCCGCCCACTGATAGGCGGCTTGCTTCATCTTTTGGAAAGTCTCCGGACATTGCTCCTTAAGGTCCTTCTCTTCGTTGGGATCGTTGGCAAGATCGAAAAGAAACTCTCCGTCAGCGGGACTGTTCAGGTATTTGAGCCGTCCATGACGATAGGCGAGCCAGGATTTGCGATCCAGTTCGGCGTGGGCGCCAGTTTGCCAAAGGAGCTTTCGATTGTGGTTTGCTTCTGCAGCCGAATCAAGAGCGGGAACAAAGGTGGTGCCATCGAGGGGCCAGTTGCCGGGAACAGGAATGTCAGCGAGCTGGCAGAAACCGGGGAACAGATCAAGAGAAGTGAGAAGCGCGTTCGACTCCTGACCTGCTTCAATTCCGGCTGGCCAGCGCATCAGGCAAGGAACTCGAAGGCCGCCCTCGAAGAGGGTGGCTTTGTCGCCGCGCAGAGGAAGATTACTGCCGCCATAGGTGGGATCGCCGCCGTGATCGGTGAGGAAGATGACGAGCGTGTTTTCATCAAGGCCATTCGCCTCGAGAGATTCGAGAACCTTTCCGACTCCATCATCCAGGCTGACCGTCATGGCCGCAAATTCCCGCCGGATCTTGTCCTCTATGAATTCGACTCGCTTGAGATCGGCGGCCTGCGGCTGCATCAAATTCACCGGGGCTTTGTCGGAGGGACTGTAGCCCTTGCCAAAGTGCGGGGCGTTATAGGCGAGGTAAAGGAAGAAGGGTTTGTCCCTCTGCTTGGCTCGTTCATCGAGATAGGCAGTCGCTTCTTCAGTGATCAGCTCAGTCGCATACCCGTTTTCGCTGACGTGTTCAGACTGGTGATACCAGTCGGGAATGATCCCATAGGTCATGGTGAAGAAGTCGATACAGCCGCCGGTGTGACCAATGAAGGTATTGAAGCCATGGTGATGGGGAAGCATGGTTTCTTCGCCGTGACCGAGATGCCATTTACCGATGAGAGCGGTATCGTAGTCGCCCTTGTCTCGGAGAACTTCGGCGATGGTGGTCTCGTGAGGCTGAATGCTGGTGCTCTTGTGTTCATCGGCCATGAACATGAGCGCGCCGAGAAGCTGGTGCTGGGATCGAATTGGATTACGTCCGGTCAGGAGGCCGAACCGGGAAGGAGTGCAGATGGAGGAGGCGGAGTAAAAGTTGTTGAACTGGATACCCTCGGCGCCAATGCGGTCGATATTCGGAGTCGGAATTTCGGATCCATAGCAGCCCACATCGTTGATACCCTGGTCATCCGTGAAGATGAGAAGGATGTTAGGTCGATCAGCTGCGAAGCCAGTGCAGGTGAATACGGTCAGGATCAGGAAAAGTCGAAAGGCAAACATGAAAGGCAGATATTGACTTTTTCTGTCACAAATCCCCGCGGCCTGACACGAAAAAAGGCTCGCATACATGCGTATCGGGCCGGCCTTCCGGAGTTTCAGTTCCTTTGGAAGTGGTCGGGTTCAGTGAGGGATTCGCGGCAGATCAGTTGCCACACTTCTTGGCGAGGAAGTATTCGACGGAGTCGACCAGGGCGCGCCAGCTCGCCTGAATGATGTTGTGGCTGACGCCGACAGTTCCCCATTGTTCCTGACCGTCGCTGCTGAGAACGAGGACGCGGGTCTTGGCACCGGTGCCCATATGACTGTCGATGATGCGGACTTTGTAGTCCTCGAGTTCCATTTTATCGATCTCGGGATAGGTGGGACGCAGAGCTTTGCGCAGGGCGCCGTCGAGGGCGTTTACCGGTCCGTCGCCTTCGGCAACGCGGTATTCCTCGGTGCCGTCGACATCCAACTTCACGGTGGCTGAGCAGGTCTGGTAGTCGCGCTCACCGTCGCGGCGGAAGGTGCAGTGGTATTCCTTTAGGTCGAAGAAAGGCTTGTAGGTGTCGAGGTGGTGACGAATAAGAAGCTCGAAGGATGCTTCGGCCGCTTCAAACTCATAGCCCTGCTCTTCCTTCTCCTTCAGGTCCTGGAGAATGGCGATGGCCTCGGGGCTGCCTTTTTCGACGGGCAGTCCGAGTTCTTCGGCTTTCATGAGCACGTTGGACTGGCCCGAAAGCTCGGAGACCAGAATGCGCTGCCGGTTGCCGACTGTCTTTGGCTCGATGTGCTCGAAGCTGTGTGCGACCTTTTGGACGGCGTTCACGTGCATGCCGCCCTTGTGAGCAAATGCGGTTGCTCCCACGTAAGGGGCGCGAATGTTGTGAGAGCAGTTGGCGAGATCGTCAACGAAGTGCGCAAGGTGAGTCAGGCGGCTCACGTCTTCGATCACGGGGCGATCCATCTTCAGCTGCAGGTTCGGGATCACAGTGGTGAGGTTACAGTTGCCGACGCGTTCGCCGTAACCGTTCACAGTTCCCTGGACCTGGGTGGCACCGGAATTGACGGAAGCAAGGGCGTTAGCGACTGCGACGCCGGTATCGTCATGGGTATGAATGCCGACAGGAATCCCGATCTCGCGCATGACAATTTCGGTGATTTCTCCAGCCTCATGTGGCATCGTGCCGCCGTTGGTGTCGCAGAGAACGACCCAGTCGGCGCCGCCTTCTTTGGCTGCCATGAGGGTAGCGAGGGCGTGCTCGGGGGAATCCTTGTAGCCGTCGAAGAAGTGCTCCGCATCGTAGATGACCTCGCGACCGTTCTCCTTGAGGTAGCGGGTGGTGTCACGAATCATGTCCTGGTTTTCCTCCTCGGTGGTGCCGAGGACTTCGGTCACATGGAGGCGCCAGCTTTTACCGAAGAAGGTGATGGCGGGAGTGTTCGCATCGAGTAAAAGTTGGACCTGCGGGTCATCTTCAACCGCGATGTTCTTGCGGCGAGTGCTGCCGAATGCGGCGATTCTGGCATTCTTCCAGTCGAGATCCGCAGCCTGCTCGAAAAAAGAGACATCCTTGGGATTGGAACCGGGCCAGCCACCTTCGATGTAGTGCATCCCGAATTCGTCGAGTTCCTGGGCAATCCGAATTTTATCCAGTGAGCTGAAATTCACACCTTCGCCTTGGGTACCGTCGCGCAGGGTGGTGTCGTAGAGTTTCACTTTGGGATGTTCGCTCATGGTGAGGTTCAACAGAGTTGGTTCAAAGAGTCAACAGGGTGTAATCGGATGCACAAGTCCCGGAATTGGGGTGATCCCGATTCGGTTGGCTCTTAGCGGGAAAGCAGGAGTAAATTAGACCGATTCGCAATCACTTGGCAGGTTCAGCCAATAATGATTGCGGTAATAATAATGGAGCTGAAGCCGTTGCTTTCCGTTCCCATGCTGCTACACGATAATGCAGGCTTAAGCGAACGCAACGCCTTATTGCCTGCTACAGGGCTCAGGTAGGGCGCTTGCCGGCAAGCTCGCAGAGGCGCTTTTTCAGCTCTTCGAGGCCGTCTCCGTTTTCTGCGGAGATGGGAAACACCTCCTGCCGCGGAAATCGGCTTTTGAGTGCCTCGAGATACAGGTTGGATTCCTCAAGGTCGGTCTTGTTTGCCACAATCAACCAGGGGCGCTCGCCCAGTTCCTCGTCATAGAGACGGAGTTCCTTACGCAGGATCTGGATATCTGAAATAGGATCGCGCTGATCGACGGCGGCGGTGTCGACGACGAAGAGGAAGGTCGAGCAACGACTGATGTGGCGGAGGAAATCGTGTCCCAGACCGACATTGGCGTGGGCTCCTTCAATAAGCCCGGGAATGTCCGCTATCGTGGTGCGGTAAAAACCGGGGAAGTCGACCACACCGACCATGGGTTTCAAAGTGGTGAACGGGTAAGCGGCAACCTTCGGGGTAGCATTGGAAAGCGCGGTCAGGAGCGTGGATTTCCCGGCATTGGGAAATCCCACCAGGCCGATATCAGCGATACGGCGCAGCTCGAGGTAAAACCAGTCATCTTCTCCCCGTTCACCCATGGTGAATTCAATGGGAGCCTGATTCGTATCGGTGCGGTAGTTCCAGTTGCCTTTGCCGCCAATACCGCCTCTGCAGAGAGTGAACTTCTGTCCGATCTCAGTCAGGTCGGCAATCCTTTCGCCGAAGGGATGGGCTTCCTCTTCTTCCTCCTCCTCGAACTCAATATTCTCGGCTTCCTCGCTTTCGACGAAAAATTCGCTGCCGCCATCCTCCTCGGCGAGTTCGCCTTCAGGAGCGCCTTCCTCAGCCAACTCATCTTCGGAGTTTTCTTCCTCACCCTCAGGCATGCTTCGATCCATCAGGACCATTTGGCCTTCGTCGTCCTCAATGAACTCTCCGGCCCAGTCGGCTTTGGAGAGATCAGGTTCCTCGAAATCGTCGTCTTTTCTTTTAGGCTGATTGGGCTCAGAGCGGTAAACGATGGTGCCGGGAGGGACTTTTAGAATGAGATTCTTGCCTGATTTCCCGGTTTTTCGCTGGCCTTGGCCGTGCATGCCTCGCTCAGCCTTGTAATTCGGACGGAAGAAAAACGCCTTCAGGTTGTCGGTGTGGTGGTCGACCTCTAGAATCACGTCTCCGCCTCGCCCGCCGTCACCCCCGTCCGGGCCTCCTTTTGGCTCAAATTTTTCCCGTCGGAAGCTGGAGCATCCGTGACCGCCGTCGCCGGCTTTCGCGTGAATTTTGATGTGGTCGACAAACATGGGTAGAGCTGGACTGGAAATAAGGGGCCGGGCGAGGTCTGACCGCACTACTTTCGGCAACCCATAGCACGGAAATGGGTCGAATGAAATCCTGATGAAGGCATCAGAGGTGTGAAGTGGTCAGTTTTTCACGAGTTATTCACAGCCTTGTTCTTCGAGTTATTCACCTTGGAAGGGGATGATGTGAATAAAATTATAAAGCAGAAGTGATGGAGGAATAATTTGTTTCATGGGAAAATAAACTGTTGAAATTGAATGACTTAGAACAAATTTCTTGAATTTAATTTCCTTCAATAATCAGGTTTAACTTGTTCATAATTAGTGATTTATAAATATTGTTGGTATGATAGTTTGTTGGCGTGAGTGAATTGTATCACTTATAGCAAGTAATGTATCTTTTTAATGATGGATTCGTGATAGGGTCTGCCGGGAATCAGCACTTTTTCACATTTTCTCGGGAGAATCCGGCGTCGGAAAGAGTTATTCACGGGGTTATTCACAGTCGCCCTCTACCGTGTTAATAACTGGGCATTCCAACAGGTCGGCTATTTTGTAATTGCCTGTCATAGGGGCCTGAGTGAACATCCTTTCACACCGCTTTCATGGATTCCACGGAGACCGCAGAAACTGATAAATCGGAGAAGAATTACCCGACACCATTCCAGAAGAGGACCCTCTGGAGTGCGATTACCGCGTCTTGTATAGTCCTGATCGGAGCGATTGGCGTCGGATTCATTTTGCTGACCGGTTATGTCCTGAGTTTCCTTCAGGTCGTGCTCGTGCCCATAGCGGTGGCCGGCATCATCGCCTATCTCCTCGGGCCGGTTGTGAAATGGCTTACCTCGAAAGGATGGCCGGAGGGGCGGTCCATGATGGTGGTTTTTGTCGGCTTCCTGATTTCGATCATTCTGCTCGTCCTTGCCGTGGTTCTTCCCGTTGCCGGTCAGGCTGAAGAAGCCATTGGAAGATGGGGGACAATTCAAACCAGTGTCACCGAGAAGGTCAAAGATACGGTGGGATCGGCGCAGGCTTATGTGGGGACTGGTATCGCGGCAGAGTATTATCAAAAAGGTGTCGACTGGGTGGGCAAAGAAGCTCCCAGCAAGGTGAACGAAATTGGTGGCTGGCTGTGGAGTCGTGTCTCCGGTGTGTTTGGCTTCTTTGGTTACATGCTTGGCTTGCTGATGGTGCCCATCTATCTCTTCTTCTTTCTCAAAGAAGGTCGCAACATTTCGCAGCGCTGGTCGGATTATGTCCCCTTAAGGGAATCCGAGTTTAAGGACGAGGTCGTTGGAACGCTGACCGATGTTAATGGTTACCTCATTTCATTCTTCCGCGGTCAGATGGTAGTCAGCCTGATTGACGGGGCATTGGTGGCCATCGCGCTTTCGATCATGGGGCTTCCTTACGCGCTCCTGATCGGAGCTTTCCTGGCTATTCTCGGCCTCATTCCCTACATCGGAAACGTCATGGTGATGATACCGGCGCTAATCATTGCCATCGCCCACTTTGGAGCGACCGAGACCGGGACCGTGATCGGCGACGAGATGCCCATCGTCGGTCAGGTGGCCAAGATCGAGTATGTGGATGAGAAAGGGAAGAAGCAGGTGACTTCAAAAGTCGTCACTGAGGTTCTCGATGACGGTGACCGGGCAGAGGTTCGAGTCAATGCGTGGAACTGGCTCTCAAACGTTTGGGCTTATCCGGTAATCGTCCTCGCTATCTTTATCATTCTTCAGCAAATTAACGGCCTCGTGACAGCGCCGAAAATTGTAGGGGACTCGGTGGGGCTTCATCCTTTAACGGTGATTTTCTCCATGCTCTTCTGGTCCCTGCTTCTGGGTGGGTTGCTCGGTGCTCTCCTCGCGGTTCCTCTGACCGCCTCTGTGAAGGTCCTTTTCATGCGCTACATCTGGCAGCGACGTCTCGAACCGGCGGTCGAGAAAAAGCTGAGCCCTGGTGAAGACGGAGGAGAGGACGGTGAGGTGGCCGAAGATCTTGCTCCGGCGTAAGTTTGGGGGCTTGCACGAGACCAAATCTGCTTCATCCTATCGGCCAGCCTGATGCACAACGTTGACACCAATAAACTCGCTGAAGAGATAAACCGCCAGGGAACCTGGGTAAAGGCCGTAAGGTCCGAAATGGGTAAAGTGGTCGTGGGACAGGATCAATTGGTCGATCGTCTGCTGATTGGTTTGCTTACCAATGGTCACGTGCTTCTTGAGGGTGTTCCCGGGTTGGCAAAAACGCTGACTGTGAACTCACTTGCCGGTGCCCTGGCCGCGGAGTTCCAACGCATCCAGTTTACTCCTGACCTGTTGCCGGCCGATTTGTTGGGAACCCTGATCTTCAATCCCCAGACCAATGAGTTTTCGCCCAAGCTCGGACCTGTATTTTCCAACCTGATTCTCGCCGACGAGATCAACCGGGCTCCAGCCAAAGTGCAAAGCGCGCTGCTCGAGGCGATGCAGGAGCGACAGGTGACGATCGGGGATACGACCTACAAGCTGCCCGATCCTTTCCTGGTGCTTGCGACCCAGAACCCGATTGATCAGGAGGGAACCTACCAGCTTCCCGAAGCGCAACTGGACCGTTTCCTGGTCAAGGTGCTGGTCGATTATCCCACGGTCGATGAAGAGCGCGCTATTCTCGACCGAATGGCGACTTCTTCGGCCAAGACCACAACGGATGCCGTAGTCGATCCCAAGACTGTGATCGCAAGCCGCAACCTGGTGAATTATGTCTATGTCGACGACGGGATTAAGGACTACATCGTCAGCCTCATTCACGCGACCCGGCAGCCGGGCGAAATTGATCCGGGCCTGGGACCGCTGGTTCGTGCCGGTGCCTCTCCGCGCGGAACCATCAACCTCACGCTTGCCGCCAAGGCAGCCGCCTTCCTGCAGGGGCGAGGCTACGTCGTGCCGCAGGATGTGAAGGACCTTGCTCACGATGTGCTGCGTCACCGGATTCTTTTGAGTTACGAAGCGGAAGCCGAGGAGATCACGAGCGAGGAAATCATCGGAGCAATCCTCGATCGGATTCCGGTTCCGTAGAAATGTGATTGGAGCAATCCGCCTTGGCGCAAGTTCGCGTAATGGGTTATGGTTGGCGGCTGCACCCAGCAACCTCCCCCTCATCTATGAAGAGTGCGACCCGCTATCTTGTTATTTCGCTGGCTGCTATCACCGTTGTCATTGTCCTGGTGATCTGGAAGCGCGCAGATCGTGAGGCGGCGGTTGAGGAATTGCAGACGCGATTCAATGCCCAGGTCGTTCTTGGGGAAGAGGAATTCTATGTCGGCTGCGATGGAGAGGCTCTCGTCGACCTGGTCGACTTTTCTGCCCTGGTTAAGCGAGTCGGTGAACCCGCAATTGTCGACCTGACAGGGGCGCCGAACCTGGAGTCGCTCAATGGGTTCGAGGTGCTGACTTCGGTCAAATCGCTGGTCGTCATCGATTGTCCCAAGCTGATCTCCATTGAGGGAATCGTCGGTCATCCTGGGCTGACTGAATTGATCGTCATGGACGCGATCAAGCTGACGGATGTGAGCCCACTGCGTGGATTGTCGTCCCTCGTGACCCTGGATCTCAGCGGGGCCGTGGCATTGGAGACGGCGACTCTGGAGAACCTGCCGGCGCTTGAAAACCTTTTTCTGAGCCGCTGTCGCAAGCTGGGCTCGCTCGATGTCTCGCAGTTCCCGGAGTTGAAGCAACTGTTTCTCGATGGAACCGCGAGATTGAGTTCGATCAAAGGCCTCGAGGGTTTGAGCCAACTGACTGACCTTGACGTTAGCAACGCCACATCCCTCGAAGGGGTTAGCGGAATCTCAGGGCTTTCCAGCCTGATTGTGCTCGATATTCGCAACGTCGATATTCCGGACTTTTCCGGGGTCGGGAAACTTCCTGCCCTGCGCGTCCTTCGAATGGGCGGGCAGGATACCATTGAAACTTTGGAGCCTTTGTCAGGACTGGTTGGACTGAAAGAAATCCACCTGGAGGCCTGCCCGAATTTCAGGTCCCTCAAGGGCATCCCACCGAGCGTTTCCCAGTATGCGGGATTCACGCACTGCCCGAAGTTGGAGTCGATTGCCGGAATCGAAGGCTGCGAAGGCCTGGAGCAGCTCGATGTGACCGGTTGTCGCAATCTCAAATCGATTACCGAGGTAGCCAAGTTGTCCAGCCTGGTTCAGCTGAGCCTGGTGAAATGCCGTGAGGTGACTGATATCACTCCGGTCGCAGCCTTGGAGAAACTGACCATTGTCATGCTTGGTGGATCCGGCGTGTTGCCGGATTCAGTGGAGGATCTCGAGACGGCAAATCCCGACATCATTTTTGATTTTGCAGTCGGGGAGTGATCCTTCGCGATGATGTTATGCCTCCAATCCGCGGAGTCCTGCGGCTGTGCTGCTTCCAAACCGGTCAATTTCGAGTCCCATGGCGCTGGGCAAGAGGAACAAAGAGGTTGGCGAGAGGCGTGTTGTTCTCGGGATCGTGGGCCACATAGGAGCCGTGCCTGTAGCCGCCGCCCGCGAGGATGATGGGCAGGTTTCTCCAGTTGTGACTGCTGGCGTTGCCCAGGTTGGAGCCGTAGAGCACTGAGGTTTTTTCGAGCAGGCTTTTGCCGTTCTCCTCCTTGGCAGAAGCGGCAGTAAGCGTCAGCAGCAGGAGGGAAAGGAGCCGAATTGGGAGGCAATGAATCACTTGCAAAGTATACGGTGAGAGCGTGAATTAGACAGGTCAACGACACCGGAATTGCGTGAGAATCGAGTGAATCCGAAAAGAAAACAGGGTTAGGTGCTATACCTAACCCTGTTGAGGCTTAAGGAATTTTGTTACTGATTGCAATTCAATTAATTAGAATGCCTTTTGCCACCCGATGGTGATCATCCAATCCATGCCCAGTTGGGGGCCGTCGAGGTCCTGGTAGATCGGAGCACCAGCTTCAACGGCGAGGCGGTTCCCCTTGAATGGGCCACTCTGGCAGTAGTAGTTGATACCAGCGAAAATATCGATGCGCTCACCGCCGCGGAGGGCCGGATTGGCAGTCGGCACGGGTCCCATGATGAGTGGGTCGCGTCCGTCGATATCTCCCCAGCTTTCCCCGCTGAGACGGAGTGAAGTGCTGAATGAATCGGAGAGTCGAAGTGCCCCCCAAATGTCGGCACTGATTTCGTCTCCGAGGCTGTAGCCGGCGTCGTTGTCATCGATGCGAAGCGTACCACTGAGCTGGGCGCCCCAGGAGAGGTCGCCGCATTGCCCAAGGTAGGTCACGCCGGGCTTGAAATCCCAGGTGCCTGAGCCGAGTTGCATCGGGTAAGGCAGGCGTACAACGGCGCCCATCGGCGGGACAAAACCGGTTTCTTCGATGGAACCTGTGGGAGCGCTCATGACGAGGTTGAGGTGAGCGCGGGTGTTTCCTTTGTCGTAGAACTTTACGAGGCCACCAAACTTGAAGTCACCGGCACCGCTGGTTCCCGTTTCAAAGGTGGTTCCGGTGGCGACGAGATGGTTCATCTGCTTATCGATGTGTGGCACCATCGCCATCAGGGTGACTTTATCAGTCGGGGCATACATGGCGCCAACCATGTGCATCTGCGTCTGCATGTCGAGGGGCATGACCTGAAAGGGGCCCATGCCGGGCATGCTGAGTTGGGAGTCGGCACTGACTTGATCGCTGCCGACGTAGTTGGTTGCCATGTCCATGAACATGTAGCGGTAGGAGAGCATCATCTCGCCGGCGTGGTGGGTGTGGTCACCCATCACCCCTATAGGAGCGTGGCTGTCAGCGCGATGGTCATCCCACGGGATGGCGGAGCAGTGAGGCTCGCTGGTGATTTCTTTCGGGGCGGGTTCACCCGCCTGGATTGGGGATAGGCTGAGCGCTGCGAGAGCGATCGCCGAAATAGCTTGAATAGATTTCATGTGTCAAAAATTGGTTAAAAGGTTGGTTTGAAAAACAGTGCGGAAGCTCCGTATCAGATGGAGGCATCCAATAGAAAATTCGGGTTCTCGATGAGACTCCGAGAGACGGCCCGGCCGCGAATTGGCGAGCTGAATGTTTTTCAGACCCGCGGAGGATGGTCGATACCTCCGGGCCCGATCGTTGCCGGAATGAGGTAATCTGCCCCGACATGGAAGAGGGCGACGCCGGGGTGAGAGAACTGCAGGTTGGCAATGCTGATAGGAGCGATGACCTGCGATTTGGTGAGAAGATTCAAGGTCTCCTCCTGCTCCGAAGTTCGCTCGCCTTCGAGTGCCACACAGTGGTCACAGGGAGCTTGGCCGGAAACTGTCTGAGTGATTCGAGCGATCAGAGTTTCACTGGGATCACCTTCAGAGACCATTTTGGCCCAGGTGATTGACTGCATCACCCCCCAGTGCACATCCGTAAGAAGGAGAGCGGCCAGAATCGCTAAGATGGTCGTGAATCGGTTCAAGAAGGGTAACCAGTTAGACATCAACGATGGCTTTGCAAGCGCGGATACGGTGAATTCAGTGCGTGTTTGGTTTTGACTCTGCCCGTCATCCTGCTGAATTGGTGGCAGGTCTGCTATGAGTTCGAAAGTTGCTTTTGTCACCGGAGCCAGCAAGGGGGTTGGGCGTGGAATCGCCTATGGGCTGGCCGATGCCGGCTGGGATGTGGCGATCAATTTCTACTCGGATGAGAAGGGGGCGAACGAGACACGTGACGTCATTGAGTCGAAAGGGCAGCGCTGCTTCACCGTAGACGGGGATGTGGGAACCAAGTCGGATGTTGAAGCGATGATTTCGGCCGTGGTTGCCGAGCTCGGAGGACTCGACTGCATGGTGAATAATGCCGGGCGACAGACTTTTGCTTCGATCCTCGAACTCAGCGAGGAAGACTGGGACAAAACGATTAAGACCAACCTGAAAGGAAGTTTTCTCTGCACCCAGATCGCGGGGCGTGTCCTCAAGGAACAGGGGCGGGGCGGATCGATCATCAATATCGGGTCTGGCGCCAACAAGCAGCCTTTTCTCAACCTGGTGGACTATTGCGCTTCGAAGGGTGGTCTGGAACAGCTTACCCGTGTCAGTGCCTGCGAACTCGGTCAATATGGCATACGGGTGAACTGCGTGGCTCCCGGAGCAATCGAGATTGAGCGAACCCGTGAGGAATCTCCCGACTACGCCGGAACGTGGTCTCCGCTGACGCCGATGGGACGCATTGGCCTGCCCGAAGACATCGCAAACATGGTGGTTCACCTCGCCAGCGATGCCGCTGAGTTTGTCACTGGCCAGACGGTTTACGTTGACGGAGGCCTCTGGACGAAGGCTCAGTGGCCTTACGAGGCAGACTGATCATTCGTCCCAGTCGATCACCTGGAAGAGGTTGCTGTAGTCGTCGGTCCAGATCAGGTCTTCAGGCAGAGCTTCATACCAGTAGGAAGGATAGCCCTTGAGCTCCAGCATGGCGTGAAATTCGTCGTCCCTGCTCAGGAGAACCCAGTCGGAGTAATAGAGCATGTGTTGCTCGTAGTCCGGATCGAACTCAACCCGTGTCGCCGTCCAGCCGGTATGATTGGCAAGGTTGTGGACGAGGTCGCTGAGATTGAGGTGAAGGTTGCTGACGTGAATCGCAATGACTCCGTTTTCCTTGAGGTGCTTCTCGTAGAGCTCAAGCGCTTCAACCGTGAGCAGGTGAATTGGAATCGAGTCTCCACTGAACGCGTCGACGATGAGGACATCAAACTCCTGGGAACCGGCCTCGGTCCATTCATTTTCCATCGAAATTCGGGCATCCCCGAGAATGACTTTTTCCTCTCCTTGGCAATCTGAGAGGTAGGTGAATTGTTCGCGAGCGAGGTCCTCGACCTGGGGATTGATTTCGTAGAACCGAATGCGGTCATCCTCCCGCATGTAGGCGGAAACTGTTCCGATACCGAGACCAACCACACCAACGTGCATCGGCTTGGGTTCGATCCTCGATTCATAGCAGTTGAAGATCGCACCGACGCCACTGCTTTCGGAGTAGTAAGTTGGGGCGAGTTTGCTGAGATCCTCGTCCATGTACTGGCGGCCGTGAGAAATGCGGCCATGGTAAAGGGCCCGGAAATAGTCGACGCTATATTCGTCGACGTCGTAAACACGAAGCACCCCATAGAATCCGCGGGCCGAGGCTCGTGAGCCTGCTTCAGTTTCCTGAATGTTCCTGTTCAAACCCCAAACCATTGAGGCGACGAGTCCCACCCAGACAAGGCTGCCGGCAATGAAGACTCGCGACTCGGTCTGGGACCTGAGCTGATAGATCAGTTGCACGGAAATAAGGAAGGCAAGAAAGGCGAGTGAGAAGTGAAGTTCCCAGTAACCGTCAAAGATCAGCGGTGCAACGAGACTGACAAAAAGACCACCGAGGGCACCACCCAGCGAAATGGCGAGGTAGAATGCGGTCAGATTACGTACCGGAGGTTTGAGCCGAACCACTTCGCCATGGCAGACCAGGCAGCCAAAGAAAATCGCACCGACGTAGATCGTGATCTGCCAGCCGATGTGCATCTCCTCCCAGGCAAACTGCTGGTTGATCAGGTAAACCACCGCGGCGACTGCGATCACGGCGAGAGGAATGGCGGCCCATCGGTTGTACCAGCGAGAGTGGTCAAAGGTGATGACGAACGTGAGGAGGTAGAGGGCCAGCGGCAAGACCCAGAGAAAAGGAACCACAGCCACGTCCTGACACATCTGGTTGGTCAGTGATAATAGAAGCATCGAGCCACAGGCGGCAAAGGCGACCCAGAGAACTTTGTCAATCGGACGCGCTGGACGTTCTTCGTCGGACTCCGTCTTTTCCCGGGTTGTGACAATCGACTTGCTGCTTTTCAGAAAGGTGATGGCGCAAACTGCTGCACCGAGGCCGTAAACCGCAAAAGTGACCGACCACAGCAAGGTCTGAAGGGTGACTCCCATGAGCGGCTCGAAAACAAAGGGGTAGGTGAGCAGCCCCATCATCGATCCAACATTGGAAATTGCGTAGAGACGATAGGGCGATTTGCCGGGGTAGCTTTCAGCAAACCAGTGCTGGAGGAGTGGGCCGGAGGCCGAAAGGAGCAGGTAGGGGAAGCCGACAGTCATGGCGAGCAGCTTCAGAATGCCACCGATTGGGTTTTCGCTGACACTCTCAGGGCGCAGTGCTTCCCCGGGCGTGATCGGAAGCACGATCAGGGAAAGTGCGAGAAGACCCAGATGAATGCCAACCTGGAGTTTGCGCTTTTCGCGCAGAAAAGTGACGAGCCCGTGGGCATAGGCATAGCCGCCGAGAAGACCACACTGAAAAAAGAGCAAGCAGGTAGTCCAGACCGCCGGGCTTCCGCCATACCACGGAAGAATGTAGCGGGCGATCACGGGTTGCACCTGAAAGAGGAGAAAAGCGCTCAGGAAAATGACTGCGGCGAAGATCGGCATGTCGGTTAAACCTTCGGAAAGCGCCGTGGTTGCAGCTAATCTGACGGGCGGGAATCAACGGCTGCGATCACGCGTGAGCATGATTTCGTTGCCCTCCGTGTCGATGCACATGGCGAGGTGAGGAGGTTCGCCGTCTTCCGGTTGCGGTTCACGAGGGCATTGACCACCGGCGGCACGGACGGCCCCCGCACCTGCGACCACATCCGCGACTTGAAGAGTGATACCGGTCCAGGTTTTCTTGCCTTCCCCACCACCGTGGATGGCGACTAATCCTCCGGCGATTTCCAGCTCCGTAATGTGCGGATTCTGGCGAACGATCTCCGCCCCGAAGACTTTTTGGTAGAAGGAAGCGGCCCGATCAGAGTCTGCAGCCCAGATAGTGTATTTGATCTTCTCGACGTTGAGCATGGTTGAACGACAGTTATACGACCGGCAGACGAGATCGTAAACGAATTTGAAATTCAATTCTCCTGATGGCATGGCTGCAGAAGCTGTTTTTCTTGTGAAAATTCAATTTCCAGACGCCCTGCCCGTATCGCGCCGGCGCGATGACATTCGCGATGCCCTGACAAAGCACCAGGTTGTGATCGTGTGTGGTGATACGGGATCGGGAAAGACCACTCAGTTACCCAAGATTGCCCTCAAAATGGGGCGCGGGCAGAAGGGGCGGCGTATTGGCTGTACGCAGCCGCGGCGGATTGCTGCAACCTCGGTGGCGCGCCGTGTGGCCGAGGAACTGGAGGTGCCTCTGGGAAAAGAGGTCGGCTACCAAATTCGGTTTGAGGACAGGACGGATCGTGAAACGACGGCCGTTAAGTTTATGACAGACGGGGTGCTGCTCGCCGAGACCCGTCATGATCGGGAATTGAGGCAATACGACACGCTTATCATCGATGAAGCGCACGAGCGTTCGCTGAATATTGATTTCATTCTCGGCTACCTCCAGCGCATTCTGAAGAAGCGGAGAGATCTCAAGGTGGTGATTTCCTCTGCGACGCTGGATGCGGGCTCTTTCTCCGAATTCTTTGGTGACGCCCCGGTGATCGAAGTTGAAGGAAGAACGTTTCCCGTTGAGGACGAATACCAGGAACCACTCGATGACCGTGAGCGACTTTCCGAACAAGTGGCACGTGCCGTCGAGGAACTCAGAACCCGGGATCGTTTCGGGGACACGCTCGTTTTCCTGCCCGGGGAACGGGAGATCCGGGACGCGGCCGACCTGCTCGAAGGCCGCAAGTATGTGGACACCCTCGTGCTGCCGCTGTTCGCTCGCCAGGCGGGAAAAGAGCAGCAAGCGGTCTTCAAACCGATGAAGACGAAACGCCGCGTCATTCTGGCGACGAACGTGGCGGAGACTTCATTGACGATTCCGGGGATTCGCTTCGTGGTGGATTCCGGGATTGCCCGGGTCAGTCGTCACGATCCCGGTTCCGGTATTCAACGTCTTCAGATTGAACCGATTTCCCGGGCCAGTGCCCGGCAGAGGCGGGGACGTTGCGGCCGGATCAGTGAAGGCGTGTGTATCAGGCTGTATTCGGAGGAGGATTTTGAGGAACGGGACGAATTTACCGATCCGGAGATCCTCCGTTCCAACCTCGCCGGTGTGGTCCTGCAGATGGAGCATCTCGGCTTAGGCGATCCGTTAGAGTTTCCCTTTGTCGATCCGCCTCAACCGAAGCGGGTTTCTCAAGCCTATCGGGTGCTTGATGAAATCGGAGCGATTCAAAAGCGAGGCAACCAGATTCAATTGACCAAGACAGGCCAGGCACTGGCGCGGCTGCCGGTCGATCCGCGGGTCGGGCGGATTCTCGTGGCGGCGCGGGAGGAAAATTGCCTCGAGGAAGCCCTCGTCGTCGCCAGTGCCCTGACGGTGCAGGATCCCAAGGAGCGCCCCAAGGAAAAGCAGGAAGCCGCCGACAGTGCCCATGGCCAGTTCAAGGACAAGCGATCGGATTTCACCGGCTGGCTGCGATGGTGGTTTGCGATTCAGGAGTCCCGCAAGAAATCGGGTAATGAGTTGCGCCGTTTCTGCCAGAAGAACTTCCTCAACTACCGGCGCGTCCAGGAATGGATGAACCTGCACCGGGAACTGCGGGACAGTCTTCGCGAAATGAAGTGGAGGCTGCCCCCGGCCGGCAAGGGAATCACGGATCCCGAAGACACCTATTCCGAGCCGCTGCACCGGGCTGTGCTCACGGCGATTCCCTCGCAAATCGGGATGAAGAATAGTCAAAAGCCGGGTTACAAGGGAGCGCGGAACTCCGAGTTCTATCTTTTTCCCGGGTCGGGTGTGTTCAAGTCGTCGCCCGCCTGGACGATGTCCTTCGAAATGGTGGAAACAGCCAAGCTATACGCCCGCAATGCCTCCGTGATCGATCCCGGCTGGGTCGAGAAGGTAGCACCTCACCTGTGCCGCTATCGCTACAGCAACCCACAATGGAACAAGGACCAGGGCGCCGTCTATGGCGAAGAACGTGTCATTGCCTTTGGGCTTCCTGTGGTTGACAAGCGGCCGATCCACTACGGACGCATCGACCGCAAGGTGGCCCGTGAGGTGTTCCTGTTAGAAGCGCTGGTGAACCAGAATACGCGGGCACCAATCCCGGTGTTGGAAAACAACCGTGAGACCCTGGCTGCGGCGGAAAGGCTCGAGCACAAGATGCGTCGATTGCACGGTCTCGTACATCCGGAAGCAGTTGTGACGTTTTACGAAGAGCGCTTGCCGGAGTCAATCTGCACCCAGAAGGACTTTGAGCAGTGGGTCGCCGGGGAGAGCCCGGGCGTGATCGATTTTTCACTGGAGGATTGCCTGCTGCCGCAGCAGGAGCCGCTGCGGGTGGAAGATTACCCCGACACAGTGATGTCACCCGATGGCGAAACGGAGTTAAATCTGCATTACCGGCACAATCCCTCCGAGGAAGCGGACGGCATCACCCTGGGGATCCCCCTGGTGGAACTGCCTCACCTGCCGGCCTGGTTCGGAGAATGGCTGGTGGCTGGTTGGCTCGCGGAGAAAGTCAGCACCCTCTTGCGTTGTCTCCGCAAGGAGACCCGGACCCTGCTGCCATCCAATCGCGAGGTGGTCGAGGACTTCGTGGCGTCGTGGGAAGGCTATGAGCCGCACTGTGGCTTGCTCGAGGCCATCGTGGATTTCCTGCAGGAGCACTACGAGGTTGAGATCTCGATCGATTCGTTTGATTTGGAGCGTTTACCGGTGCATCTGCAGATGCGTTTCGCGGTGGTGGACGACCGCGGCAAAGTGGTCGGGGCGGGACGCGATCTGGCCGAGTTGCAGGGGAGCTTGGCAACGAAGGTGAAGGACCGGTTCAAAAAGGTCTCGAGCGGCAAGTTCCAGCGCAAGGGCATACACCAGTGGAACTTTGGTGATTTGCCCGACAAGGTGGAGCTGGACCGCCACACGGCCGGGTATCCGCGTCTGTTTGATGACGGGTCAGGAGCCGTGGCAATGAAGTTGTGGCCGGCTCAAGCGTGCGCCGGGGCTCAGCACCGCCTCGGACTGGCGAAGCTCTTTGCCCTTGAACATCCGGACCTGATGAAGCGGCTCGACGGGGTTCTCTTCGCCGGGAAGGAAGCCCCCGCCCAACCCAGGGTCGCCGCGAAGCCCAAGAAGGTGGAAAAGGACGGGTTCGGTTCTCTCGCCGCCGCCTTTGGTGAGAGCAACCAAACGCCAGCAAAAAAGGCCGTGCCGGAGCGGAAAGCCAAGGCGCCTGCGCAAAAAGGCTTCGAGTTTCTGACGCCCGGTGAGGGCTGGTTGCTTTCCAACCTTGGACCCGAGCCGGGACGAAATCGTGAGGACCTGATTCGACGCGTTCTCAGTGAACTGCTCGGAGAAATCCTCACCGTGGAAGCATGGAAGTCGGCCAAGCCTGAGGCCGGGCAAAAGCTATTCGAACGGGTTTCGCAAACCTGTGCCACTGTGGCCAGGATTCTGAGAGTCGCTGAAACGGTGAGCGGTTTGTTAGAAAATAACGAACCCGGTTACGAAGAATCGGTGGCGGATGCTCGAGAGCATTTCAATGCGCTTTTGTCACCGGGTTGGCTGCTGACCGGCCGCTTGCGCGAGCGCCTGGTTCATTGGCAGGGGCTGGAGATGCGCCTGACTCGCATGTTTGGAGCCGCCCCGGTCAAGGATCTGCAGAAACTGGAGCGCTATGATGAGAAGGCGAGCGAAATTTGGCAACGGGAGGTGCCCTGCGAATGCGGCCAATGTCCGGTAGCCATTGCCCGGGAGACTTGGCTGGAAGAAGATTTTGCTCTCAGGCTGCACACTTTCGCACCGGAGATTAAGGCGAGGATGAAGTGATCCGGCCTACGAGTGCCGGCTCATCTCTCCAATAGCTCGCAGTAGATCGAGGCGTCCGTCGCTGTTCTTGGAAGAGGTGATGAAGGTGGGAGGTTCGCCATCGACGTATTCGGCGAGCGCCTCCAGAAACAGGTCTCGGTTGGCTTTGATTCGACCGGGCTTGCTCTTGTCTGACTTGGTGAAGACGAGAGAGAAGGGGACTTCGCATTCGACCAGCCAGGTCACGAAGTCGATGTCGATTTTCTGGGGTTCGTGGCGTGAGTCGATGAGGACGAACACGTGGGTGAGCCCTTCGCGATACTCAAGGTAATCGGCCACGAAGTCGTTGAACCGGTTCCTCTCAGCCTTGGGTGCCTTGGCGTAGCCGTAGCCGGGAAGGTCAACGAGGCACCAGTCTTCGTTCACCACGAAAAAGTTGATCAGCCGGGTGTGGCCCGGTTTCTGGGAAACGCGAGCGAGCGCCTTCTGATTGCAGAGCATGTTCAGCAGGGAAGACTTGCCAACGTTGGAGCGGCCAATGAATGCGAATTCGGGTAACTCAGCCCGTGGGCATTCACGGTAGTCGGCGGCACTGGTGGCAAATCGGGCGGAACTAATCTTCATCAGTGAAAAACTCGTCGGCTTTGGGTTTGAGTTCCCGCTCATGATCGATGCGGTCGGCAAGGTTGCGGGCCTTCACCCTGTGGTCGCGTTTGTTGCGCCTTTCAATTGTCATCTTGCGTTTCTTGAGCCGCTTCTTGAGATGGGCGATCTCTTCATCGAGCTTAAGGAATGCTTCATAGCGTTCCCGAGACAGCTCTCCATTTTCGACGGCGGCCCGGATGGCACAGCCTTGGTCGGTGCGGTGTTTACAGTCGTGAAACTGGCATTGGGCGGCGAGTTCTTCGATGTCGGCGAATCGCTCACGCAGGGTGCTTTCGTCAGTCCACATCTGGACCTCCCGGATCCCGGGATTGTCGATGAGAATGCCGCCTTGCTCCAGCACGATGAGCTCGCGTGCGGTGGTGGTGTGACGACCCTTACCGGTGACTTCGTTCACTTCGCCTTCGTCCTGCCACTCTTCGCCGAGCAGGGCATTGATGAGTGAAGATTTTCCGACGCCACTGGAGCCGACGAAGGTGATCGAAATTCCTGGCTCGAGATACTGCTCGATCGCGTTGACGTTCTGACCGTCGACTGCACTGGTGATGAGAACCTCGGCGTCCGGGGCAATCTCGCGGATGGCGGCGGCAGCTTCCTCGTTCTGCTCGTCAGGGAAAAGGTCGGACTTGTTGACCATGACAATGGCCTTGGCCCGGCTGCGGCCGATGAGGGTGAAATAGCGCTCCATCCGGCGCAGGTTGAAGTCGGTATCGGCATCCGTGACCACGCAGACAATGCCCACATTGGCGGCCATGACCTGTTCCTCGGTGCTCTTTCCGGGAGTCTTGCGGGAAAAGCAGGTCTGGCGTGATAGCCGGGCGCGGATGACGGTATCGAGGTCTCCGGTTCCGATTTCCAGGGCGACCCAGTCACCCACCGCGGGCAGCTCGGCATCGCATTCGGCATCGTGGTAGACCTTGCCGCTCATGATGACCTCGTATTCCTCGCCGCCCTCAAGCAGGGCGCCGTAGGTGATCTTGTTATCGCGAATGAGACGCGCGGGTTTCCACCCCTTTTTGGTAAAGGGGGCAAACTCGCGCTCAAAAGCGTCATTCCATCCTAACTCAGTGAGAGTCATCTGTTGGAATTGTATCGGAGCCTGACGATCCTTCATCTGAAAAGTTCAGGGAAAGCTCGACCGCGTTCCGGGGTAAGTCGTATCGTGCTGCGATGAAGTTTTGGCTGAAAGTGTTGATCTGTGTGCTGGTGATCAACCTCCTTGGAGGGCTTGGAGCCATCGTGACAACGCCCAATATCAAAGGATGGTATCAGGCCTTGGAGAAACCTCCCGGAGTGCCGCCCAACGCGGTCTTTGCTCCAGTCTGGACAGCTCTCTACTCGATGATGGGCATTTCGTTGGCCCTGATCTGGCACCGGGTGCCCGCGGGGAATGAGAAGCGTCGCGCCCTTGGACTTTACTTCACCCAGCTCGTTCTGAACCTGGCCTGGTCGCCGGTTTTCTTTGGGTGGCACCGCATGGGGATCGCATTGATGATTATTGCAGGACTCCTGGTCCTGCTTCCATATGCGATTGTCCGAATCCGCAGAGCCGACAAGCTGGCCGGCAGGCTGCTGATCCCCTACGCGATCTGGGTGGGTTATGCGACCTACCTGAACGCTGGCTACTGGTGGCTGAACCGTTAGGAAAGATTCAGAGCACCGCCTTCGCAGAGAGCCTCCGTTCCGAAGGTCTGGAGATGGTGTCCCATTGACTGAGCCAAGGTCAGCCAGAGTCGGTTGTGGGCAGCTCCTTCGAAGTTGAGATGACGCCCGGTCTTGATGCCATGGGCCCTACCTCCAATAAGGACGAAGGGGATATCCGTCAGGGTATGGCGGTTGCCAATACCGAGTTCGTTCAGCCACACAATGAGAGTGTGATCGAGCATACTACCATCGGCTCCAGGCTCTGGAGTCTCGGAGAGTCGTTTCGTCAGATACGCCAGTTCTCCAGCAAACCATTCGTTGATTTGGGTCAGCTTTTCTTCCGCTTCCTTGTTGGAATTCGGTTCGTGAGAGAGCCCGTGGTGCCCCTCCTCAATACCAAGCCAGTTCATTCGGGCCTGTCCGACCGATCGCATGTATTGCAACGTTCCGATTCGAGTCATGTCGTTGGCCATCGCATTAACGAGCAGGTCAATCTGCATTCGGCTGATCCGAGGTGTATTGTCGTTGACCAGTTCTATATCCGGATCGATCTCGGGTAAGGGATGATTCAGTTCCGCATCGCTGTCGTCGTTTTGAAGTTCGGCCTCCATTTCTCGAACGAGAGTGAGATGCTCTTCAAGGCGGGACCTGTCTTCGGCGCCGAGATTTTTCGAGACACGTGCAAGGTCTTCTCGCACGACGTCGATGATGCTGGTCAGGCTTTCCTTGTCCTTTTGCCGGCCGTAGAGTTTAGTCAGCATCTGCTCTGGATCATCGATCGGCGCCACGGGTTGGTTGGCACCTCGGTAGGACATGCGAGTCCAGGGATCGGCCCGATTTGGCACTGCCACACCGAACTCGAGTGAGCCGAACCGGGTGCAGGTTTCCTCCCGGCTCTGGTAAAAGTTTCTTAGCTCCTGGTCTATGGAAATCCCACTCGCCCATCCCGCAGGTGTGTCAGAGCCACCCTGGATATTTCCCGGAAGTAGTTCGGTTCCGGTGAGCAGGCAACTCATTCCCCGCATGTGGCGATCACCGTCTCCGCCAACCTTGTTGTTAATCCCGCGAAGAGGCATCATTTGATTCTGGAACGGAGCCAGTGGCTTGAGGATGCGCTTGAGATCGTAATTTGTGCCCGGATTGTCGGGCCAGAAATTCGCCGGGATGGTTCCGTTCGGCGAAAACATGAAAATGAGACGCTTTTTGCCGCTGGCATTGGCGGCATTCAAGCCGGGTAGACCGGTGAGGAAAGGCAGGGCCGCGGCAGAGACTCCAAGGTCACGAATAAATCTTCGGCGGGAGAGAAAGGATGAGTTCATAGGTGGGAAAGTCAGGGGGTGGATGCGACTTGTTTTGTCGTTTTAGAAGTCTCGCTGGAGTGCAGGCTCGCGGTCAGAGCAATGCTCTTGAGAAGTTCGGGTATTTTGAATCCACTCTCTTCAAAGCCACTGTGAAGAGTGTCCATGGTGTCAGGACCGTAAGCAAGCACGGGTTGCTTGGCAATGTGGTGGAACATTTGCTCGATAAAGGTGCGATGAGCGGAAGGGGTGTCGGCTGCGAATTCGGCAACATCTCTGGCACCGGTCAGCTTGATCGTTTCGCCATCTTCTGTCTTGAAGTTCGATACCGAATTGACTGGCTTGTTTTGGTCCTTCATGCGCCAGCGCCCCATCGCGTCGTAGTGCTCGAGGCTGTAGCCCAGCGGGTTAATCGTATCGTGGCAGGACATGCAGGCTTTGTCACGGGTCATTTCAGTGACTTTTTGGCGCATCGTGAAATTCGGGTCGAACTTGCCTTCCTTGAACTCATTGGCCATGGGCGGGGATTTTAAGGTCATCCCGACAATGTTACGTGTCAGGAAGACTCCGCGGTGGATTGGGGAGGTGTTGTTGTGATAGGCCAGCGAGGAGAGAAGCAAGGGATGAGTAATGACGCCGGTTCGACGCTGTGGGTCGAGGCTGACCTTCTGGAATCCGCCTTTGATGGGTTTCGCACCATAGAGTTTGGAGAGTCGCTCATTCAAATAGAGCGAATTGGCCAACATGAGGTCGCGATAACTCGAGTCTTTTCCCCAGACTGCTTCGTCAGTGGACAGAAAAAGGGAAGTCTTCAAATCAGCGAGGACGGCATCACTGAACTCTGGATAAGCCGATTCATCCTTGGACAGATCGACACTCCGTTCCAATTCGAGCCAATGGTGGAAGAACCCACGAATCTTGGCCTTGGTCCGCCAGTCCCAAACCATCCAGTTAGTGATCGATTTGACGGTGTTGGGGTGGGTGGTTTGGCCCTTCTGAGCGGCCATCAACAAGCGGTGATCTGGGACTGAATCCCAAAGCGCGAGCGCTAACTTCGCTGCGATATCCCACTGGTCCGGTGTCTCCTTCTGCTGCCAATCGGGATAGAGGAAGCGGGGCGCGGTGAGCGTGAAAAGAACCAGCCGTCGCATGCCAATGTCGACGGTTTCGGCACTTTGAAAGTGCGAGTCAACAAAGCGGGCCTTCTCTTCGTCGTTCAGTGGGCGGCGAAAAGCCCGGGCCACAAATTGCTCGGCAAAGGCGTGAACCTTTTTCTCGCGCTCAGGGTCATCAGGCCTGCTCTTCACCAATTCATTGAGGTGGGAGGCGATATAATCAGCTGACTGGACGGCGCCGCCAGTGACGGCATCATACCATGCTTTGGAGACTGAGGTGCCGCGTTCGTAGCCCACGCTGCGGTCATCGGCAGGGAACGGTGTGTCGACGACGAGCGATTCGTGAGACCAGACTGGTGAGAGGTGAGATTCGGGAATCGTGTGGAGCACCCCGTGGGGTGGCTTCCAGAGAAGTTCGACGGAGGATTTCTCTTCCTTGTATGTGAAGAACTCGAGGCGGATCGGGTAGGGGCGCCCCCCAATGAGAAAGATCTTTCCTGTCTCTTCCCTCACTTCATTGCTGGGAGCGACCCAGCCATCAATGGTTTTGTCGCTGAGCTCGTCGCTACGCTTTTCGTTGACCCAGAGGGTCGCGCCGTTGCGAGTACGAACGACGAATTCATAGACTCCAGTTTCTTCGGGAAGGATAGAGCCTTGCCAGCGGACAGAGAATTCCTCGTCTGAAAATTCCGCCGCCTCAGGATGCTCGGGGACGTCAGTGCCAAAGTCAGCGCGCACGATGGAATCAATCCTTTCGTAGCGGTCCGTTTTCTTCTGATCCCTCAACTCTTTGCGTTCGTTGAACTTGTAACCGCCAAAGTAGGTGGCATCAAGCCCCCCGGATTCGGGATGCTGGAGCGTTCCGCGGAAGCTCTGGACGAGGTCGGCCACTGAGTTGCGATACTGTGGCGCGGTCAAACGAGTCAGGTCGATTCGAGCGGGAGTGTTCCGAGCCCGTGCTTCTTCAGAGTAAAAGGCGTGATAAACATACTCGGCGACGATTTTGGCATCTTCGCCGACGCAGAGATCCTCCTCGTCCTCCGGCATGGTCCGCTCGATCCGTCCGGCGAGAGACTCCAGCGTACGACTGCCAACTAAAGGATCGTCGGCCAGGTCCTCCACCCCCTGCCCGTCGTCGGCATGGCATTCAACGCAGAGTTTCTGGTAGATAGCTTTGCCGGGATGGTCCTTCAGGTCGATAGCGTGAGCGCCGGTCGAGAGCAAGATGACGACAGGAAGCCAAAAGCGTTTGGTGGCAAAATTTAGCATTCTCAAAGTAATATCCTCAAGGGAAGCCGCGGGTCAGGGTACGCAATTTGGTCGAATCCATGGCTATTTCGGGTATTTGGGCAAAAAGTTCGACCATTCCTGTTAGATTTTCGCTCGAAAGGGCACTGCGGGGGAGTCTTTGACGGAGGCGGCAATCTGGGCGAAGATCGCGCCATGCCCGGTCTCGTTATCAAGCCCAGATCCCGCATTTTTCACGGCCACGACTGGGTATACGCCAGCGAGGTGCAGAAAGCCTTCGGCAATCCGCAGGCCGGGGATGTGGTGTCGCTGAAAGATTTCAAGGATCGCCCGCTCGGAACGGCGATCTACAATCCGAGTTCGCAGATCGTGGCGCGGCGCATTTCCCGACGGAAGCAAGAGCTTGATGCCGCGTTTTTCCGGCGCCGAATTGAGCGGGCGCTTGGGTTACGTGAAACGATGGGATTTGCCGAGCAAATTTACCGGCTTGTCTGGAGCGAAGCGGACGGCATGCCCGGGGTAGTGGTGGACCGCTACGGCCAGCACTTTGTCCTCCAGACCCTGACCTTGGCGATGGATCAGCGAAAAGATCTGATCGTTGAGGCCTTGCAAAGCGTGTTTGGTGAAATTGTTGTGGTCGAGCGCAATGACTCGGCCGTGAGGAAGGCAGAGGGGCTGGAAATTGCTACGGGTGTCCTTGTCGGTGACAAGGCAGGGCCTTTCGAGATCGAAGTCAACGGCATTTGCCAGACGATCGATCTGCTTGGAGGTCAGAAGACCGGGATCTTCCTTGACCAGCTCGACAACTACGCGGCGGTGGGGCGACTTTCGAAAGATAAAGCCGTACTTGACTGTTTCTGCAACCAGGGAGGCTTCGCCCTGCACGCAGCTAAGGGTGGGGCGGAGTCGGTGGTTGCGGTAGACATCAGTGCCGGCGCGGTGGCGTCAACTGAAGCAAATGCCGCGAAGAATGGTCTCTCAGTGAAAGCGGTAGAAGCCAACGTTTTTGATTTCCTCAAGGAGGCCGAAACGGCCGAAAAGAAATTTGATCTGGTCATCCTGGACCCGCCCTCTTTCACGAAGAATCGCAAAGGGGTCAGCGGCGCCATGCGAGGATACAAGGAAATTCACCTGAGAGCTCTGAAATTGCTCAATCGCGACGGTATTCTCTCGACCTATTGCTGCAGCCATCATGTCAGCGAGAAAGAGTTTTTCGATGTCATCTGCGACGCCTCTGTCGATGCCAAGCGAACCCTGCGAGTGATCGATTCCCACACTCAGCGTCGAGATCATCCCGTGATCGCGACACTTCCGGAAACTCGATATCTCAAGGGATTCACTTTCGAGACTGTCGGCGGGTTTTAGTGTCCTGAATTGGCTCGACCTTGCCGAACCGTTTGAGGCAGGATATTCGGCAATGAAGGAAGTGCTGCCGGCTATCACTGCTCTGTCCCTCCTGCTTGTGTTCGGCGGGAGAGATACGCTCTGTGCCGGTGATCTGAGGCTCTGGACGAGCAACGATGGAGTCGCGATTTCAGCGGAATTCGTCAGCGCAAGCGATGAGGAAGTTGTGTTGAAGCTGAAGAGCGGACGCGAAGCAAGTGTGCCGATCGAGCGTTTGAGTGACGCCGATATTGCCTATGTCGAGGGCTTGGCCGAGCAGGGTAGAGCGTTTTCTTACATGCCGTTTCCTGAGGAGACCGGAGCGCCCAAGGAGATTAATGTGGCTGGCGGGCCTGAGGTCTATCAAACTCCTAACTTTGAGTTTAAAAGTGAGCAAAGTGTGTCGAAAGGGTTCATCGCAGAAGCCGCTTTGGTCTACGAGGGGACCTATCATGCATTGCGTGGAATCCTGCCTGAGTCGATTTCACTTAATCCCCCGCAGGGGCAGACGCATTATCGTGGTAAGTTTCTTTCGGACCGTGTATTTGATGAAGTTGTCAGGGGGAAGATGCCGGTGCTGCCCGGGCAACGGATTGCCGGGTTGTATGTCACAGTCGATCGTGAGCTTCTCGTCCCTTATTCTTCTCTCGGCGCGAGGAAGCTGGGCAGTCGACTGACCCTAAGAAAGAGTTCTGACACGACTACCCTCATTCACGAAATCGTTCACCAAGTGATGCACGATTGGTTGCCCTTGCTGCCCACGTGGTTCGCAGAGGGCATGTCGGAGTATGTGGCGGCAATACCCTATCAAAATGGTCGATTCGAGTTTTTCAATTCCGAGCGAGGACTTCTCGAACGGCTTGCCGTGCAGTATGGAGTCAACGAGGGACAAGTCAGGGGAATGCGTCGGCCTTCGGAGATCATGAGAGTGGAGCGGTTTAATCGCCTGATTTCAGGACAGGCGGAACAGGAGAGCGGGGTCCCGGCTGGCATGGCTTTGAATACCTGGGGAGGAACGATCGAGGAATATCGGGATTCGATGCTGCTTCTTTATTTCTTTGTCCACCTTGATGAGAGGGAGCGACCTGGTGCCCCGTTGGGGGCCTACTTCCAGTTGGTTGACGACGCGATGGAAATGACCAAGCACCTCGAGGATGAGGTGGAGAAATTTGAAGTGAAGCGACTCGCCTACAATGAAGAGGTCAAGCGTTTCAATGCCGCGCTCGATCAGTTTCGCAAAGAAGCGGACGGCTACAACTCCCAGGTTCGGAAGTATAACGCACAGGCAAAGCAGGGAGTGCCGGAAGCGATGCGAGCGGCAGTAGGTGCCCCGCCTGAAGCGCCGGTGCCTCCGGAAGAGCTCTCGATGCCAGATGTGATTTCGAATGCTTTGACGGGTGGCACTCTTGACCTGGTAGGATACGTCCAGAAGAAGGCCTTGCCGGGCCTACTCAAGGGGAGAAAGGGAGAAGAGATCGACAAGGTTTTGAAGGAATCATTCTCGGAAATGGGGATTCAGATTTCCTACAATCGCTGAATTACGAATCGGAGTATTAATGAAAAACTGGATTTTCGTCTGTGTGTTGGCTCTTGGCCTAGTTGGATGCCGGGAAAAGACGGATAGTGAGACCAGTCCAGAAGACGCCAAATCTGAAGCTACCGCTGGTTCTGAATCGACGGAAATCAAAGCCGATGAACTGGCTGAGATGTTGCAGGCCAGGCCAGGTCTGGTGGTGATCGATATTCGGACGCCGGCTGAATTCGCAGAAGGTCATATCGAAGGGGCCATCAATATTGATTTCCTGGACGCAGGTTTTGCTGAAGCCATTGCCAGAATCGATACCAGTGCTCCAACGGCTTTTCATTGCCGAAGCGGAGGCCGGAGCGGGCAGGCTAAACCGGTATTTGAAGCGTTGCCTTTCGCTGAGTTGTATCACTTCAGCGGTGGCAGCATTGCCTGGTCCGATGCCGGAAAGCCCATGGTGAAATGAGACCGTTTATTCCTCAAGTTCAGGTTCCTCAACTGGCTGGATAAGGACAAAGGGAGAGACGACGAGGGCGCGGAATTTTGCTTTGCTTTCCTCCCAGTAGAACGCGTGGGGAGCCGAAGGGGTCAGGATATCGCCTGAGGATCTCCATTTTGTGACTTTGTCGGGATTGTCGTTGGCAAATGCTTCTCCTACTTCAGTGATTGAGAGAGAGGGGTCAACGAAGACAAGTGCTTCGTTCCTGTAGTGTGGTTCGAGATAGCTCCAGTCAACAATGCCGGTGTATTTTTCCAGCTTTTCCTTAGAGGTTGCCTGATCATCGCCAAGCATTCCGTAGCGCATGAATTCGCTCTCAGTATCGGGGAGATGGCCGTTGGGTTGGTCTGACATGGCGCGTTACTGTCAGGGTTCGCTGCGAAGGTCTAAGAGAAGTTCCCTGTAAAACTCAATCTTGTCTTCGGCTGGTTCGCCAAGCTCCATCACAGGCGGGCGGCCCTTGATGGCGCTGCTCAACATATTGCGGGCTACCTCGGCCGTCTGGCCGGGGACATTGTTCACTTTCTGGTAATTGTTGAGAAAGAATTGAAGTGATTCCTGCCAACTCGGGACTCCTTCGGCGAGTTGGACCTGTTTACCTGACGAGGTCAGGTAGGCACCTATGACTCCATAGTTGAAGTGCGCGATCAGGTCATTTTTTGCCGTCAAGATGGCAGCCTGGGCGTAGGCGAATGCTTCATCGTCCTTGTTTTCACCCCATTTTCGAACTGTCAGGTGCAGGTAGGAGTTGAGTAAAATACCATCGCTTCGGAAAGCGGACTCTCCCTCATCGGGTTTCCTTAGCAGGCTGGCAGCCTCCTCGTAGTCTCGGGTGTTATAGGCGTAGATGCCCTCAAGGACCCGGCGGGCATCATTGACAGCAATGTTGTCAGGGAAGTTTTTCTTCGCACCTCGATAAATCCGGGTCGCGGTTTCCCAGTCGTTGATATTGATCGCAAAGGTCAGCACGTGCAGGACCCGACCCAGAATACGGATGTCGTCAAGTTCTGCTCCGCCGAGTCTACCGGTGTCCTCAAAGTAGAGATCCCTCCGCCCGAAAACGACCGCGCGGGCTCCGTAGAAAAGGGGTTTCCAGTCCGGGCTTTTCTGAAACCAGTCGACCGCTTCGCGATGGAGAAACCCAATACACCAGACGTCACAGTTCATCTTGTCGACGAATTGCTGAGTGTTTCTGCCTTTGAGGGCGTTGTAGTATTCCGAATACCACGCCTTGAAGGGAAAATATCGAGGATCGATCATATGCTTCTGATCGGGGTATAGCGTCCAAAGCAGGTAGGCTCCGGAGTCGTAATCGTTGCCCAGTTTAAAAGTCGAGAGATGTTCTTTGATGTAGTGTGCTTCCTCGACCGGGTTCGTCATCGACATGCCGTAGCCAAACCATCGATTGAGGACCGGTTGGTTGACCTTCTCATAGAGAATCGTGATGGAGGTAAATGCTCCAACTAGCACTGGGGCAACCAAGTAGCCTAGTCTAAGCTTTCCACTGGGTGAACGCAGAGGATCGGAGGCAAGGCTTAGCGTGTAAACACTTGTAAAGGCAAAGGTGACGCCCCAGAAGTAAGTGGTGCGGAGCATGTAACAGTAGAGGAAGCCAAAGAGTAGATTGGTAAGGACAAAAACCCAGTTGATAGACTTCCTTCTGAATGCAGAGATCGAGAGGACGATAAGAAATAAGACTCCAAGAAAGAAAAACTCGGGAAGGTGGAGGAGTTTTCCCTGGCTTGAAAAAGCCGTTTGGTAATCGGAGATCGTTTTTAGTTCCTCGATGCTTGAACCAAGCAAGGTGTCGGCAAGTTGTTTTGGGTAATCGGCGCCGTAGGGAGTTACAAATAGAGCAGCGGCCGAGAGAATTGATGCAATGAACAGGTGGCGCCGGGTCCCGAGGGGGAGTCTTTGTTCCCGGCTGAAAAGCGAGTTCATGACCTCCCCTAGCCACACCAAGCAAACAAAAATCGCCCCAAAAATGACTCCACCATGGCTGTTCGCCCATATCAGAATGATCAACGGAAAGAAATAGGGCAGCTTCGAAGACTCAGAGGTAGCTAACCGCAGCCGAAACCACACATAGTTCACGGCAATTATACCAAGGAACGAAAAGATTTCCGGCTTGAGCGCGGCGCCGGAATGATTAGCCATCGCCATCCCTGTTAACCAGACAGCCCACACGAGGGGATTGTTCAGCAGTTTCTCTCTCCTTGCCACGTCCAGCAGGGCTAACAAAAACAGAATAGCCGATAGGTATTTAAAAACGAAGAGAAGAGTCGTGCCCCCGACTGAATGGAGAAAATACAAAAATATCTGCGCCAGCCAGCAGCAATAAATGATGCTGCTGTCCGTAGTTGTCCAAGTGAAGGCGGCATGGTCAGCGACCAAAGTCGAATTATCGACTGCAAATTTGCCATAAGCCATCTGCCACCAGAGGTCCCCATCCTTGATGGGGGCAGTGCAAAGAGCTGCAATGCTCATGATGCAAAGGGAGAGTAGAGCCCAGAGAATTGCTTTGGCGAGTTTCGAATCGGAGGTCATTCAGTGGAGAAACTGGTGGCTCTCGCGTATAGTTTTAGGGATGCTGAACCTCTCTTACAAAGATGAAAGATCAAGCATTTCATTCGAGGTAGCTAAGGGAGAAAGCCGCAGCATCGTAGTCGAGTTGAAGGTTTCTTCTGGAGTCACGTGCTATTAGAATCCAGTTTTCCGAAGTATGGCAAAGGTCCAAATACCATTTAATAAACAAGCTGAGTTGCCGGGTGACCTCGAGTTGGTGTCTCAGGCGATAAAAAGCGGGCAGTGCGCTGGGAATGGGCCCTTCGGGAAGCAATGTGAAGATTTGCTTGAGGAGATTCTGGGGTGCCCACGAGTTCTGATGACTACTTCCTGTACTCACGCCCTCGAAATGGTGGGGCTGCTGCTTGATCTCCAAGCTGGCGATGAGGTGATTGTGCCCTCGTATACCTTTGTTTCATCGGCGAACTCCTTTGCTCTGCGGGGAGCTACAATTCGCTTTTGTGACATCAGGGAAGACACCCTGAATCTCGACGAAACGAAGCTTGAACAGCTAGTGAACGATAATACCCGATTGGTTGTGCCCGTCCACTACGGAGGGGTAGCTTGCAATATGAGTGCTATCATGGATTTGGCAGATCGCGCGGGCATCGAAGTGGTAGAAGACAATGCTCACGGTCTCTTTGCTGGTTTCCGTGGGCAACCTCTGGGAACGTTTGGAGGTTTTGCGACTCAGAGTTTCCATGAGACTAAGAATTTTTCCTGTGGGGAGGGCGGGGCACTATTAATCAATAAGGAAAATTTAGTTGAGCGTGCCGAAGTTGTCCGTGACAAGGGGACAGACCGCAGTCGCTTTTTTCGCGGTGAAGTGAACAAATACAGTTGGAAAGACCTTGGATCGAGTTATGTGATTTCAGATATTCTTTCTGCTGTATTGCTTAAGCAACTGGAGCATCGGGAGGAAATTACGAAGCGACGTAAGCAGCTCTGGATTCGATATCTTGTCGAATTGGAGGATTGGTCTGTGGCCTGCGGTGCGCGCCTTCCGTTTATTCCTCCTAAATGCGAGCAGCCATACCATATTTTTTATCTGGTCATGCAGTCCGAAGACGCAAGGAACGAATTTATCAGGCTACTGAGGTCGAAGGGGATTGGAGCGGTTTTTCATTACCTTCCCCTGCATGAGTCTGAATTTATTCGGGAGCATCAAAATGCTGGGGACTCGTGCCCTGTGGCGTCTGAGATGAGTCGCAGATTAGTAAGGCTGCCGCTGTATTATAACCTGACTGATGAAGAGCAATCGGAAGTTATCGAAGCTGTGAAAAGTTTCGAATACTAAAGTGACTCGATATCTTTCATATTAACCGACCACTGTCGGTTGGTCCAAACCAGCTCACCCGCCTTTTGCCAGGGTTTCTCGGTCTGATTTCGAAGGAAGCCTTTCTCCCAGCCGCTAGGAGAATCGACTTTCTTGACCATGATATCGAAAGTGTCATCAAGAAGCTCTACGGAATTCTTCTGCGCCCAGAACGCAGTAATGTCCCGAAGCTGCAGGGCAAGAGCCCGTGAATTCAGATTCGGAGCGTTCGCTCGGAATGTGTAGTATACCCAAAACCTTCCGAAATTGTATCCAGTTGGCATTCCGCGTTCATCGATTAGAGGAAGGCGAGTTTCAATTCCGTCGCGGGTTCTGTGAGTCACCGATACGATGTGGTTGTATCCGCTAAAGTGCCAGTCCATGAAGACCCCATGCGGATGAATCCCGAGAAGGGGAGTAGAATAACGAATCACTCCCTGGGAAACGCTGTGGATCTTAGCTGCTTTGTCAGGAAAACGCTCAGCTATAATCTTTTTGCCGGTAGGGCTTTCAAAAAGACAAAAGAACTGCAGGATGAGTGTGAGTGTCACGAAGGAAAATCCAAGGGCTAAACCGGTTGGGAAACGCTCTTCGGCAGGAGATGGATTGGCTGCTTCCCTTGAACCGAAACTCTTTCCAGCGCTTGTATTCCTCAGGGCAAGTAGATACCAGCGATCCGGGACAAGCAACAGATAGAGAGCGGCGACCCCTAATCCAAAACAAGGAATGGGGAATGCCAGGACGATTCCTAAATGAAGTCCAAGTCCAATTATTACGAGGGATGCATGGGTTCTTCGGAAGGGCAAAAGGAAAAGAAAAACAGTCTCAAAAACGAGCGTCAGGTAGCCCAGGGTCATCATAAGCCACTTCTGATTTAGTAGCGGCGTGAGGTCTAGACCAGCCGCAAATGGCAACGAAGCAGGTTGCCACATTCCGAGACCTGCCATCCACATTGGAGATGCGATCTTGTGGAAAACTGAATCAAAGTAGACGATCCCAACACCAAAAAAGACGAGTAACAGGTTATAACCCAACGGAAATGCGGAGGGTGACGGCTGTGTTCCCGCTCGTCGTGAGAGGAGGCTGTCTAACGAAAGTGGATCGTTCCGAGGGATGAATATGATCAAAAAGCTCAACCCGATGATCGCGTAGTCGAGATGGTATTCAAAACTAGTGAAGGTTCCCAGTGACGCGAGGGTCAGCAAGTAATTGCATAGAGCCGCAACCCTGACCTTGAATCCAACGGCGAGGCAAAGCAGGACTCCCAGCCAAGCAATATGAAAGAAGAGTGGGTTTGTCTCGGAGAATGAGACGGGTGGGAGATTCTTGAAGATCAGGTTTTGGAGGTAAATGATCTGGCACACCTCGACAAAAACTACGACGGCAAACAGAATCCGGAAGAGGGATAAACCGATCCCCGATGTTACTGTACAGGAGAGGTTCGATAGGAAGCGTCTCATTGTGAGTGGGCTTAGCGTTGTGCTTTTGCTGGTAATCCCAGATAGAGCCCGCGATCTGAAATGTTTCGAGTGACAACAGCTCCGGCACCGGTCTGAATGTTTTCGCCGATCTTGGTGTGGTCGATGACTGTAGTTGAGATTCCAAGGAAGCAGTGCGAACTCACCTCAACGAATCCAGCGAGGGTGACTTTAGGACCCATAAAAACATTATCAGAAACTGCCGAATGATGAGCAATCAGGCATCCAGGATTTAGATAGCAGTTTCTCCCGATTGAAGCTTCAAGATCGATAGTGCACGTTGCAAGAATTGCGGTTCCTGGGCCTATAACTGCGGTGGGATCAATTGTAGCTGAAGGATGAATCAGGGTTGCTGGAGGGATGTGGTTCGAGAGTTGAAGGAAGAGGCGGTGTCGCTCCGTCATGTGCTTGTATCCGATTCCCATGATAAAGGTATCGATCTCACCGTTCTCAAAGTGCTTTTGGATGTCGGAAATCCTACCTCGAATTGAAAGGCCTTCTTCCCTGCTAGTGTTTTCCAAAGTATCGTCGTAAAGGACGGGGACATATTCTCCCAATTGTTGCGCCAGGTGGGCAATTTGGCGCCCCAAATCACCGCCTCCAGCTATAGCGAGTCGCTTCATGACTGATCGATGTTTGTAAGTCGAAGGGTTGAAAAGAGAGGGCGGCGCTTTGACTCGGAGTAGATCTTTCCAACATAGCTTCCAATCAAGCCCAGAAAGAACAGGTTGATGCCGAAACCGAACCACAGCGTACAAATCAGCGACGGCCAGCCTAACTGAAAGTCGATGAAGAACAGTCTCAGGATAGTCAGCGTCAGCACCGCCAATAGACTGGTGAAAACTAGAATGATCCCGAATCGTGTTGCTACTTTCAGTGGGAGCTCGGAGTAATCGAGAATAGCATCTTTTGCCAGTCGGAGTTTTCTTGCAAAGTTATACTTTGATTTGCCGGCGAAGCGTGGTTTTTGCTTAATTACGAGTGTTGCTTGGCGCATCCCGATATGCATAAAAATCCCCTCGATAAAACGATGGGATTCCTTGTAGTCGAGGAAACGATTGGCGAAATCTCGATTGAAAATTCGCATCACGGCGAGCGGTCGCGGAAGCTTGAGTCCAGTGAAGACATCAAGAATCAACCAGAAAACTTTTGAGAAAAGGACGTCAATGAATCCAGCCTCCTTCGATTCTCGAACGCCGAATACCAGATCGTATCCCTCTTCAATCTTTGCGATGAATCTGCTAATTTCTTCGGGAGGATCCTGAAGATCGGGATCCATGTAGATCAAATAATCCCCATTTGAGTATGTGACAGCGGCTGTGAGGGCCGCCTGTTTCCCGTGATTGTAAGAGAGTTCAACCAGCCGGATTCTCGAATCGTTTCCGATTTCGCGACGAATCAGTTCGACAGTATTGTCTGTGCTTCCATCATCGGCAAAAACGATTTCGTAGTCTACCGGTGAATCGTTAAGTTTGCTCGTAACCTGAGAAATGAATTCAAGAATGCATTCTTCTTCATTAAAGACAGGTACAACCAGACTCAGCAGCTTATCCATAACGGGGGGGATCAGAAAATGAGAGCGCCTTCGCTGCCCGAACCGATCTGGTCAAGCGGAGTGTCAGGGTAGACGACATCCATAGCAAGTCGTAACGCTGAGCCCTGCGTGATCGTTTCCGGTTCCGGTTCGGTGTTGAATAGAAATTCGTCGATCCCATATTTTACATCACTGAAACCAAAGTGGGAGCGAAATGAATTGGTTCCTGAATAACGACAATTCAATTCAAAGGGAATGACGTCGGATTCATTAGTAGCTATCGCCTGAATGTTGCATGGGCCGAGAATATCAAATGCATCAGTAACACTCTCGATCAAGGCATTGACTTGGCTGGACCATTCAAGTGAAACAGTGCACTGCCACGTCATGCCGGACTGAAGTTCTCGAGC
This sequence comes from Verrucomicrobiales bacterium, assembly GCA_049594415.1. Lineage (GTDB taxonomy): Bacteria > Verrucomicrobiota > Verrucomicrobiia > Verrucomicrobiales > DEV007 > Arctic95D-9. Next base: position 88,899 of record JBMYJM010000012.1, read on the forward strand.
GAGCGTCAGCGGACCTAGGAGATTTCCAGATCGAGTTCGGTAAAAAGCGATTGTAATTTCCTTTCCGAATAGCCGTTCCTGGATAACAAATGAATCATTGAACTCTCCAGCAAATGCCGAGAGGTAGTGGATGTTTCTTGAACCTCGCCCTTCGCGGGGTTTTGCAACCAAGTGGTCCCACTGGTTGTTGTAGGTTGAGGGGAGGCATGAACTAGCAAAGGGAATCCCGGCTTCTCGGAAACGCTCGAAGGTTTCAAATTTGTCGAGACACATTGAAGATGCTGAAGGGGGGGAACCGACAAAAGAAGGCAGTTGTTCTGAATGATTCCCTATCGCCACGACTTCGCCATCCGTTGAAGGGATGATTAGGTCAATCTGCTCTCTTACGCACAGGGCTTTCAGTTCTTCTAGATACCGTCCATCAGAATAGATAGGGAGTTGGGAAAACTCATCGCAGAAGAAGTGCCCTGCTGTTATTTCATTAAAGTCAGTTCCGAAAATGCGAATGCTCTCTCCGTAGAATCTTCGGATGTTCCTCAGTATTCCCTGACCCACATTCCCTCCGACGCCTGTAACGAGGATGCTTCTAGTCTGATTGGTGGGCATTTTGGATGTAGGCGCTTAATCCGCTGGCGAGGCTAATTGAGGGTTGATACGGAATGTGGCTGGACCACTTCGAGTTGTCGTAAAGAAAGGAAGGAGAATCATCCTTACCCGAAAATTCAATTTTGGTTTCAGGTAGAAGCTCACAAATGATACGGGCAACTTCAAGATTGGAATGGGATCGGTCGCTCACTGCATTGAAGACTCCCGTGCAGTCGTTCTGTGCGGCTGATAGCATCATGTTTGAGGCATCTTTAACATGAAGGTAGTTCTGCTGGCGGCTGCCATTGCCCAGTAGATTAATCGAGTTAAGTTGGTTGGCGTCTGCTACAATACTAGGAAGAAAAGTGTCAGGCCTCATTCCTTCTCCATAAAGAGATGAAAATCTGAGGATTCGACAGTTACTGTGATGCATTAGCGAGGTCTCTCCTGCCAGTTTCGAATACCCGTATGCCGAAAGCTTGTTGTGCGGCGATGATTCGACGATCGGATTTTCCGCTGGGATTCCGTAGACGGATGCGCTTGAGGCAAATGTGAGAACCGAATTAGGAAACTGCGACGCAACCCTTCTGGGTAGGTCGATATTTGCTTCTACGAGTTCCGGCGAAAACCTGTCCTTGTCATCGGGAATCATGGCAGCTGTTAGAAAAACAGCTGAATAATGATTACTCAAGGACTCAAGATCGGGTAAATGAAATGCCTGGCTTGAAGTAATGTTAGGATGTTGCGATGGGCTTCGGTCTAGGCAATCGAATGAGATCCCTGCATTGGATAAAGAAACGGCCAGTTGTGAGCCGAGAAATCCAGTAGATCCAATTATGAGACATTCGCCCGCCATATAAAGTCAGGCTAGATTAGATCTCAGGAATTAGAAGATCAAGTGATAGCGATGGTTGTCAGAACAAGGTCCTGAATGCATTAAGTCGGTGACTGGTAGAGGCAAAAATGGGAAAAATGGTCATTATTCGCTGGAAATGTCAGCAGGAACCCATTGTGCTTAACGCACACGAAACCACAACGAGAAATGAGACTTCCTACGGAGCCGAGAATTTTTGTATTAACTTTGATGGGCATTGGTGCATTTCTCACCAATGAAGGCTCGTGTAACGAGCACCTCGAAGAGCGCTACCGCGTGATCGAAGAGCTGATTCTCGATGCAGTCCGCGATCACCAGATTGAGCCGAGGGATGCGTCTGACGTGCTGGGGCATCTGCGCGAATTATTCGCTGAAAGTGAACATGCCGAAGAGGAGTGGGATGATCGAGGCTATGATACTCGCTGGCATGATTATCACGGTGATCACGATGACTTGGGCGAGCATGAGAGGAAATTGAAGCAGGCTCATCGTGAAATTCTTGAGGCGATCGAGTCAGGCAGGATTTCACTCGAAGAAGGGCGTGAGAAATTGGAGATGATGGAGCGCCAGGCTCATCACCTGACTCTCCAGAGAGAGTGGAGAAGAGAATCAGAGCGACTGGAGGAAGCGCTTGAAGAAGGGGATCTTTCTCGCGAAGAGGGGCGGGAAAAGAGGGAGGCTCTCGAGCGAGAGATGCTCGGAATGCACATGAAGTTTAAGCGCGAAGAGGTCTTGAACTGGATTCGAGATGCCGAAAGAAGCGGTGAGCTTTCTAAGGAAGAAGCACGGCAAAAACGGGAAGCGTTGGAGGAGGAGTTTCGTGAGGACCGGGAACGCAGGGAAACAGAGGAACTCTCCAGGAAAGAGAGGGATGGGCAGGAGACTCCTCGCCGTGGAAGTCCCGGTCGGTAGCGAGTCGTATCATCGCTTCGAGTCAGCTTTCTTCGTCGGTGGCCGAAAGGCCGCCTCCTTCGTCGAGTTTTTCGGTGAAGATCTCGAGACTGGTCGTCAGCCGGGGTAATCCACTTAATATTCCCCTGGGATAGGCAGGGGCTATTCTTCGCTGTTCAGCGAAACGGGAGTAGCACCGAGATCTGCGGTAATTTTCTCAAACGAATGATCAGAAGCAAGTGCTACTTGGGGAACCTCACTTTCCAAGCCTTCGAGCGGTGAGTCCCATGTCAGAACCACGAATAGCGATCTTTGATTACCCGCCTTGGTCATCGCTTCCAAGGGGGATGCGTCCTGAAGGATCGTGATCCGACGTGAAACGCTGGAAATAATCTCGGGGAAACCAGGCGCTGTCGAGATAATGTGACAGTGCAGGTCCTCTTGTTGCTTGAGGAGGTAATCGACGACTTCTGTCGTTCGATCGAATAGAGATTCGTCAGTGACAGCGATGGCGAAGTGCAGTGGTCTCACCTCTTTGGTGAAGAACGTGGGTGATTGGAAGCCGTGTTTCCCGTGCCGGTCGAAAGGTTTCCTGGAGAGCTTCCAGCGATCGTGGAGCCAAAAGCAGTCCGCTGGAGATTGTCTCATGACTTGTTCGGTCATGTAGGCAATGTCTGCGCTGTTGGTCTTTTCATCGTGACTGACCGGCAGAAAATAGCGCACGGTCCACCTCCCCGGGGCATCTGTAATAACGGCAATGCCAATCAGAGAGGCGTCGGTTCGGCGTTTCAAAAGGTCAGGCAACGGAGTGTAGGGCGTTACCCGACCAAAGAACGGAACCAGAACACCATACCGGCCGACGCGCTGATCGGTTAAGATGCCGAGAATGCCGCCTTCCTTGAGATGCTTTGTTGGTGCGATCAGCTTATCGCGACGGGAGAACGTCACGTTCTGCTGGCTCTCTCTCCGCTTTTTAATCAGGGCGTCGAGATAAGGATTGTTGAGCGGCCTGTAGAGCGCTCCACTGGGGTTGTCGGGGCTTGCAAATTGACCCACCTGCGCCAGGATTTCCCAGTTCCCCATGTGTGCGAGCACAGCGATGATTCCCTTGCCGGAATCGATTAGAGGCTGAAGCTCGTCGAGCCCCTCGATGTTGAAGTGTTTCCGGATCTTGTCTCGCGGCATGGTCGCCGTTTTGATTGATGCCGCAACATTGGCAATGTTGCGGCGAAACACCTCTCGACTGAGTGTCACGATTTCTTCGCGGGACTTCTCATTTCCAAAGGCGGCCTGAAGATTGCGGACCACGGCATCGCGGCGCTTGGCGGCGAATCGGTAGGCAAGGTCACCGATGACTTCTCCGAGCCGATAGCACCAGGAGGGCGGGATACAGCGCGCGATGGTTTCGACAGTGCAAAAAAGAAAATACTCGGCTTTCCACTGAATCTGTATGAAATGTTTCAACATTGAAATCCGAGCTATCCATCGGACGGAATGAAATGCATTTCAAGCGCAGAGGGGCTCCGAAGTCGGGGACACGCCGTTGCGCAAGTAGGTACACCACGGGTATTGCTCTGTCTGGCTAAACCCTGTTTGATGTGGATCCTAACCCCCCTAAAGTTCTTTGAAACGAATCTGCTTTTTCCTTCTCAGTCTCGTGTTTTTGGCCTCAAGCCTCAGGGCCGAGACTCCGCCCAACATCGTTTTCTTTTTTGCTGACGATCAAACCACGAGCACTCTTGGCTGCTATGGCAATGAGGTGGTCCAGACTCCGAATATCGATTCCCTGGCTTCCAGGGGGACACGGTTTGCTGAATCTTTCGTGAGTCATCCTATCTGCTGGATCAGCCGGACGACTATCCTGACAGGGCTGACAGGGCGCAGCTTCAGCACTCCCGACAATCCTGAGCAGGCGACGCCCGAGGCGGTCGAAAATCTCTATCCGGATATCCTGCGTGCCAACGGCTATCGGACCGGGTACTACGGCAAATGGCACGCCAAGATGCCGAAGGGCTTTGTGAAAGAGGACCATTTTGATGAGTTCGAAGCCATCGGCCGCAATCCTTTCTACAAAAAGATGCCTGACGGCACTCTCCGTCACGAAACTGAATTGATTGTCGACCGTGGCATCGAGTTCATTCAAAACCAGCCCAAGGGGCAGCCCTTTGCCTTGAATCTCTGGTTCAATGCCTGTCACGCCGAGGACAGCGATCGGCGACCGGGGATTGGGCATTTTCCCTGGCCGCGTGCGGTAGACGGAATGTATGAGGACGTAGTGATTGCGCCGCCTCGCCTCGATACGCCGGAAATTTTTGAATCCCAGCCCGACTTTCTCCAGACTACCATCAACCGTGAGCGCTACTTCTGGCGTTGGAACACAGACGAAAAGTATCAGACAAATATTCGTGCCTACTACCGCATGGTCAGCGGTATCGATGGAGCGATCGGGCGATTCATGGAAGCGCTTGAGGAAGCGGGATTGGCCGATAATACCATTATTGTCTATTCCGCGGATAACGGGTTTCACATGGGCAATCGCGGTTTTGCCGGGAAGTGGTCTCACTATGAAGAGTCGATCCGGGTTCCTTTGATTATCTGCGATCCGAGGGTTCCCGAGAGTGAGAAGGGAAAGGTGAGCGATGCGATCGCACTGAACCTGGATCTCCCTTCGACCTTCCTCGACTGGGCAGGAGTCGAGGTTCCTGCGGTATACCAGGGACACAGTCTCAAGCCGGTGGTCAATGGAGAGAAGCCTGCCGGCTGGCGCACGGAATCTTTCCATGAGCATGTCGCTGTTCGATCACGAATTCCTTCGTATGACTGCATTCGAAACGGCGATTTCAAGTATGTGCGATACTTCGACTACGACCACGAGTTTCTTCATGACCTTCGCAAGGACCCGGACGAGTTGGTCAACCTCGCGGATGATCCGGAATACGCCCCTGTTCTAAAGGAGATGCGCGAACGCACTGAGAAGCGGGTCGAAGAACTAGGTGGCCCCTTGGCCTCTCCGGGGCAGTTCACCTATTCGTCTCCACCGCATCCGGTAGCCTCCGCCGCTGTCACGGTGAAGCCGGATGAAAACGGGTTTCAACATTTGCTGACGGGAAACCGGCTGAATCAGTGGGCGGGAGATCCCCAATACTGGTCCATGAAGGACGGAGTTCTCACCGGAGTGACCGATGGCTCATTGAAGATGAATCGTTTTATCACCTGGAAAGGGTCAACGATCAGGAACTTTGATCTACGTGTGAAGGTTAAGGTAAGCGAGGGAGGCAACAGCGGCCTTCAATACCGCGGCCACCCGGCACCGGAGCGAGGTCTTGATGTCGTGACCGGTTACCAGTGCGATGTCGTTGCCAATAATCCGAACTACAACGGCATGCTATACGAGGAAAAGGGGAGAAGGATTCTTTCGCATACAGGCGAGAAGGTGATCGTGGATGAGACCGGGCAACCGTGGGTGGTTGGCAAGTTTCCCGTGAAGGAGTTTGCGCCCGGGGAATGGCATGAATACCGGGTCCTCGTTAAAGGCAATCATCACCAGCACTGGATCAATGGGCATCCAACCGCTGACCTGCTCGATTTTGATGAAAACGGTCGTTCTCTGGAGGGCGTGCTCGCCGTTCAGGTTCACGTGGGACCTGCCATGGAAATTCAGTACAAGGACATGCGAATCAAGCAGCTGCCGGATGACCTGCCCCTTGAGAAAGCGGAAGACCATCCGGTTCAGCCGGACGCCTACGGGGTGAGACCCCAGGGTAAACTCCCCAAAGACTGGAAACCACCCGTCTATGGTGAGCGCTAGCCTGGCACCAATCGGTCATTTGATTGGTGATCAGCTTCGGCGTTGAAGCGTTTGGAGCCCGTTCAGTAAGCGATCCGAATCGGGGTGCCAACGTCGAGCCACTTGTAGAGGCGCTTCGCCGGGTTCCTGCCTGAGATGGGAACGCGAATGCACCCGTGAGAGGCAGGATAGCTTGGCACGATGCTGTAGCCGTGAATGAAGATGTGACCGGATACCTGGGTGCTCCAGGGCATAGGGGCGTTTTCGTAAAGACTGGAATAGTGCATCTCGTTCTTGTAGGGGCCGGCGCGAAAGTTGCCGGTCGGCGTGCCGCGATTCTTGCCCGAACTGATCTTAGTCTGCATGACCAGTCGTTTGCCCTCGTAAGCGCGGAGCTTCTGGTCGGTCAGGTTGATCTCAACCCGTTTGCCTTTGGGCGCTGATTGGGACTTCGACGAACTCGAGGCTTTGCCGAAGATTCGGTTCAACAGGGGCGTATCCTCGGCTGAAACTGGAGAGACAGCTGCGAAGCAAATGGCGACCAGAACGAAAGGCACAAGGTTTTTTGCGGGCATGTAGAGAACCTAAGCGCAGTTTGGTCACAAGAGGCAAGTGTAAGATTCAATTGATTCCGTAACATCAGGCCGGTTACAGCGCCAGAGGATCGGTAAGTTTTTGGTATTGATGGACACAAATCGGGTCTTTTGTTATCGCGCGCATGGTGAAAGAATTCCTCTCCCCTAACTCAATCTCACGAAACTCAATGCACTCGATTTCTCGATTCACGACCGGTCTGTTTATTCTCTCTTCGGCATTTGCCGGGATGGCTGCGGATAAGACCTGGAAACTCGAAGGGGAAGAGGGCTGGAGCAAGGGACTCGACTCATCTATAGGAGCAGTGATTGAAGATGGCGCCGTTTTGCCTGAAGGTGAGGAGGCGATGATATTGACCACGCTTCATTCCACGGATGGAAAGCGTTCCGCTAAATCTCTCAAGTTGTCCCAGTCTCCGGTATGGCAGAACTGGATTCCGATCAAAAACCTCGGTCCGGTCAACCTGAACGATGCTCCTGTTCTGCTCACGATGGGGCCCGACAATTACTGGATGTTTGGTCGCTACGGCAGTGGGCAGCCTCGTCGCAAGAAGAGTAAAAAAGCAAAGCCGCAGCCTGAGTTCGAGCCGGAAGAGGCCACTTTGGAGGGATTCGATATTCCCCTGCAGACGACTCGCTTTCCCAATCAATACAATGCTCCGGGAGGCCTGAAGCCGGGGAAGGGCGGCTATCACGCTTGGCAAAGCCGGGACATGAAGAACTGGGTTCATCATGGTCCGGTGACAGAAGGCTTTTCAAGATGGGTTACCAGCGCGGAGATGGTCGATGGAAAAGCCTACATCTATTATGACTTCCCTAATGATCAAGACCCACATGTTTATGTCGATAGCGATCTGACAGACGGGGAGCCAGGCGAGAACATGGGCTTGGCGGTGGCCGACCCCTCCCACGGATCAGATGCAGGGTTTATCCGGGACCTTGATGGGCACATGCACGTTATCATCGAGGACTGGAGTCCGATTTCTGCGAACAAAAGATCATGGGACTCGCCGCTGGCTGGTCACGCAGTCAGCCCTGATGGATTGGGGAACTTTGAGTTCAAAGCGCCTGCAGTTGATCAACGTACTAATCCAACCGGGAAAATTGAGACCTATAATCACCCCCACTGGGCCAAGGAAGATCCTGAGAACTACGAGACGAACGTGGCTGAATATGAGGTGCACGAGCCGGAGCAGGAAGCATACGGGGACTGGGCGCTGATAGGTATTGGCGGCCGGTATTACCTGTTCGGAGATTACGATCCTGCCGGTAGCCACCAGATGAGTGTTGGTTGGTTCACCACCTCATCGATCGATGAAGAGTTCACTTGGTGTGATCACATTGGAAACGGACATCCAGATCCCGACATTGCTTTTGCGGAAGGTCAGTTTTATCTCGCGACTCAGCAGCAGACTGACTACGTGAGTCCCGGCCCCTGGGTGGAGACAGTCGAAGCGAGGGTGGGAGTTGATACCACCAACGACGGGAAAGCTGACCACTGGAGCGATTGGGCTGAATTGAAGGAATCTTACGACTACATTGAGGGTTTCTCTAAGCAGGTCGCGGTTGCGCCTGCTGAGATGAATCTCTCAGACCTTCCGGAAGGCTATGGTTTCCAGGTCGAATTGAAGCTGACTGATTCCACGGAGAACAAGTCAAAGCCAATCATCGACAGTCTCGAAATTGAGTTCAGGTAATAGGCTCGATTCGACTGTGGACTCCGATGATCGTAACAATAATGACTGACAGAACAGCGAGACAGAGCAGGAACTCGCGGTTTCCTCCGCTGACTATAAAGATCGTAGCAATAGCGAGGTAAATTATCGAAAAGGCTAAGATCTCATGCAGTAGCCGTTTTGTTGCGGGCTTTTGCATGCTCCAGAGATCACCCAATCTTGAGAGTTTCGCGACTCTCTATCCGTTTTTGCTTCGATGTGGCAATTTCGCCATTTGAGAGTAGATTCATGGCATTCAACTTGCTTCAGGTGGAAGACTCGGAAAAAACGCCACTCATGAAAAAGAACAAGAACGCCAATGCTGTAGACTTTGCGGTCAGACGACGGTATCGGCGCCTTGTATTGCTTTGGTTGTTCATCTGTCTTGTCTCATTGGCTGCGATTCCTTCGAGTGAGGCAGGGCTTTTCGAAAAACTGAAAGCGAGGCATGAGGCGCGAATGGCTGAGAAGAAAAAGCTGCAAACCAAACCGCGTCCGGTTTACCGTTCCAGATATCAGGATGCTCACGGGGATGCCTACATCAATCATGCACTTCTCGACTCCGAAATGGAATCAGATCGCAGGGTTATTGTGGATATCGACCGGCAGAGAGCGTTTCTCGTGGTTAACGATATTATTGCTGTCGACACAGCAGTATCGACGGCAAAGCGGGGTAAATACACCCCTAGGGGGAGTTTCCAGATCACTGAGAAGATTAAATCCGGGAAGGTATCTACGATCTATAATGTTTACATGCCAAACTGGATGAGGCTCGATCACACCACGGTGGGAATGCATACCGGTGATCTTCCAGGATACCCCGCTTCAGCGGGCTGCATTCGGTTGCCCCAGAGTGTGGCTCCGATCCTGTATGAGAACGTCAGCCGGGGGGTGACCGTGGAGGTCGTTGATACTTGGGATGAAGCCGGTCTGGCGATTCCGTATTCACTGCCGTCCCGGGAGTTGTTCACGGCCCTTTAGGCGCTCCAGATTCCGGAGCTTTGACGAGAATCGAACTCGTAGCTTCCGTTCAATTTAAAATTACCCCTGAATCGGTCATTGGAAATTCATCGGGGATAATCCATTCTTCGACCATGCTGTTCCGTGTTTTTCGAACCTTTTTGGTCCTTGTGACCGCTTGTGCGGTGATTGATTTGCAGGCGGTGGAGGAGCCGATCGAGTTTGAAGTGGGTCGTCCGAGACCGGCCAAGGACGGAGTGACGATACTGGGTTCAGGGCTCGCGATGAGCCGTGGCACCTTCCAGGGGATGCCCGTGGGTGAGTTGCCGAGGTGGACGGTGTCTCTCTGGTTTCAAGCCGATTCGACTGAACAGGGAGATTTGTTCAGTGTTGTTTCAAACCGGCAACGAGGTGAGGGATATCAGTTGTCTCTGAAAAACGGGCGGCTTCGGTTGGAAAAAGTGGGCGGTGATGCCAAGCGTCGCTGGGTGCAGGAGGCAGGCAAAGTGTCGCCCGGAGGTTGGCACCATGCCGTGATAACTTGTGCTCATGATACCGGTGCGACCCTCTACTTGGATGGGGTCATACAGGAGTTCGGGTCAAAAGTGTCGATGAGTTATTCGCTGCCTTTCGACGAATACTTTATCGGGCCAAAGCTTTTGCACGAAGAGCGGGAACCTGCGGAATTTAACGGTTTGATCGATGACTTTGAACTCCACGAGCGTGCCCTTTCAGCTGATGAGATACAGCAGCTTTTCGCCGGTGAGGAGTTCGGCGAATCTCTGGTCGCTTTCAACGACTTCGAAAACGTTAACCACCGGGATCTCGCTTTCTTTTCTGAAAGTGACCGGGACGAAGCCTACCTCGACGAGGGGAAGCAACTCTACGAGCTTCACTGCGTGGCCTGCCATAGTAAGGACGGAATCACTCCTCCAGTGAATCCCTTGTCCCGGTTCTTTTCGAAGTTCCCCATGGAGAACGGAGGAGATCCGCTCAGCATGTTCCGAACCGTCACCTACGGTTTTCGCAACATGATGCCGGCGACCCAGTTGGAACCAGCCGAGCGATACAAGGTGATTCACTACATTCGTGAACGGCTCGTGAAGGAGAATGCTCCCGAACTCTATGTGGCGGTCGATCCGGATTACACATCGAACATGCCGGTGAGTCCTGAGGCGTCTCAAGAGGAAATCCTGAGGGTTGAGCGACTTGCTGCCTCGGGTTACCTGCGAGACTACGGAAAAGCTCTCTGCACACCGGTGAACCGTGCTGACCGAAGGCGGATCAGCAGTCCCAACGCGCTTGTCATCGACCTCGGCGATGAGACCACCGTGGCTTACGATTTGGGGTCGATGCGCTCGATCGGGGCGTGGAAGGGAGGGTTCCTCGATTTCAGCTACACGCTTCATCACAAGCTTCGTGCACCGGGACTTCCGACAGAAAGGTTTGAGAATCTTCCCGGCACCGACCAGTGGCAGTGGTCGTGGGACGGTCGGGCGGAGAACCCGGTTCCTGATCTCGGGAAGCCCACACTGTATCCTTCGGAACAGATCAGGTATCGGGGCTACTACCCCTTTGGCGATGAGATTACGCTGTCATACGAAGTGCTGGGACGAAGGGTTCTCGAGAGCCCGCTTGCTGAGACGATCAGAGGAGCGACAGTTCTGCATCGTCGACTGACAGTGCAACCGGGGGAACAAAAGCTTGAAGCGACGGTTCTTTCTGGAGATGGGATGAAGTTCTCCATCTCTGGGAAATCGGTCGCGGCTGAGGACGGCGAAACTCAGTATGCGGCCTGGTTGCAAGATGGCGATGGGTCGACGTGGCGGCTCACTGAGGGCGGGGATGCTCTGGTATTGACCATTCCGAAGTCGGATCAAGTTCTTCACCTAAATGTGGCAGTCGCCACGGGCGAGGGTGGAGGGAGCGGTTTCAAGGCACCCGCCGATCGAGTTCTTGACCTTAGAGAGAGAGTGAAGGGTGGCCCGCAGCGTTGGAAGACCACTCACACCATGGAGGGCAAACTGGGCGTTTCGCAATTTCAGGGTTACGCCCTCGACAGTGTGCCGGTTCCCCTGACAAACGCTTACAATGCCTGGATGAGGACGGCGTCCCTCGCTTTTTTTGACGACGGTCGACTCGCCGTGGCGAGTCTTTCGGGAGATGTCTGGATTGCGAGTCGTATCGACGAGGGACTCGAGCAGGTGACTTGGAAACGATTCGCTTCTGGGCTGTATGAGCCGATGGGTATGAAAGTGGTCGACGGGGTGCTGGTGGCGATTACCCGGGGGAGGATCATGAAGTTGCATGATTTCAACGGGGATGGTGAGGCCGATTTTTATGAGGCGTTCTTCAATGAGGATGAGCCCGATCGCGGATGGCACGCTTACAGTTGTGACCTCGTGATCGGTGACGACGGTTCGTATTTTTACGCAAGGACCGGAGGTTTCAGTGATTGGTCAGTTCCCGGTGGCATAGTCAAAGTTGCGGCTGACGGGCAGTCATCCGAACTCTACGGGGTTGGCATGCGAGTTCCCAACGGGATCGGAAGGCTCCCAGACGGACGGATCACCTTCGGCGACAATCAGGGGACCTATGTGCCGGCCAGTAAGATTGCCATTTCCGGCCCCGGCGATTTTCACGGAGCCGGCAAGTGGGATCAGCGGGAGGGGGACTTTGATCCGGAAAAGATTGTCCAACCGATCGTCTACATGCCCCAGGAACTGGACAGTTCCTCCGGCAGCCAGTTGTGGGTGGAAAAAGATGAACAGTTCGGTCCTTTAGGCGGGAGGCTGTTTCACACCTCGTTTGGGCGCGCGCGGACTATGTATGCGATGATCGATGAAGTCGATGGCGTGACCCAGGGGGCGGTATTTTCAATTCCGATGCAGATGGAGTCCGGCACCTTGCGTGCTGCGAGGAATCCGAAAGACGGTCAGATTTATTACTCCGGTCTGACGGGTTGGCAGGCGGGTGGTCCCAAGGAGGGCAGTATTCAGCGGCTTCGCTACACCGGAAAAAACGGGCTCTACCTGCTCGATGCCAAGGCTCGCGAGGGGCGACTCGAACTGACCTTCAGTGAGCCGATCAATCACGAGCAGGTCGACCTTTCCAAGTGGCAGGTTGAGTCGTGGAACTACCGCTGGGGCAAACAGTATGGCTCGCCCCACTTAAAGCCATCTCAGCCGGATCAGCAGGGAACAGAAATCTGGTCAGTGGGTGGTTTTGAGCTCGAAGAAGGGGGACGGCGATTGGTGCTGAGAGTTCCGGATCTGCAGCCCTGTCATACGCTCAAGCTCGACTTCTCGGTGGCCGCAGGGGAACTTGTCCTCGATGGGCCTGTGTTCTTCACCATCTACCACCTGCCGAAGTAGTCGTAGCAGCATTGCATTGTGTGATCTGGATTAGGATATCGGCCAGAGAACGGGAGGTAGTCGTGGCACAAAAAAACCGCCGAAATCGGCGGTGCTTTTTGGCGACCCGTACGGGACTCGAAGCCGGATTCGCAATTCATTGATCTGCATCGATTTGCACTAATCCGCACGGATACAGCAACTTACGAAAATTGGCATTTTGCAGATTGATGCAGATCAATGCGGATTGTACGGAACATTTTGTTGTGCGTTGTTGTGCATTCTGAGCTGGCGAGACCTAGGGCGGGGTGGAGATCATTATTCTGGTTGATCACATTTCGATTTGCATTTTCCTGTTAGATGACCAAAATTGGTCATCTAATTTTGTTTTCCGTATGTCCTCTCCGAAACGCCAAACCGTTGATCCTGCTTCGATCTGGGAGAACAAGGACCTCCGACAAGGGTTCTTGGCCGCCTTGATCAGGGAGACAAGGCTCAAACGTGGCTTGAAAGTGCGCGAGCTTGCAAAAATGGCGGATTGCGATCCCGGGTTTCTGTCGAGGGTCGAAAGAGGAATCAAGAGGCCTTCTTCCGTTCTCTTGGACCGTCTGCTCGACGTCCTCGGAATTGAGCAATCTTTGCCTACGCAGATGTTGGCTTGCGCGGAGCCCAGCCATTCGAGGAAGGCTGAATCAGAAGAAGAAACGCCAGTGTTGACTGTCCCTTATGTGGTTCCGGGAGGAGGAAAGACGCTCCTGCCCTTTGAGCTGATGTGGATGCTGGGAGAATTTCTTATGTCGCTCCGACTGAGCGGATACAAGCCGGAGATCCTGGACCCCCTCGACGAGGAGAAAGAGAACGGAGAGCTATTGAGGATCCGGGTTCTGGGCAAGGGCGACAACGAATTTGAGTTTTCGGTCAAGGGATCGAGAAACTCCACCCAAGAATGAAAGAGACAAAAGAACTACCACAACTGATCACGGCCGATGCGCTGGCGACTCAGCTGAGCGTTTCTGTCCGCACGATTCGTGCGTGGCAGGCGGAGGGACGGATTCCCTTCGTTCGGCTCTCTCGAGGCGTCGTGCGATTCTCGCTTCCCAGCGTTATGAAAGCTTTGGAGGAGAGGACGGTCGTGGCTCGGTCGGTTCGGGAGAGGTAAATATCCCGTCCGCCTGAGGTGTTGAATGTGGCAGGAAGCTGAAGGCTTCCAGAGTTGTTTGAGGAGAATCAGATTGAGGAAATCCGGGGCATACGACCCTGGATGCAATAGCGGGCGAGGTTAGCCCGCTTTCAGAACAGATCGAGGATCGTCGCAGTGGCGGCCGTGAACCGGGCGGTGATGCCCGGGAAGCGGCC
>JBMYJM010000013.1:0-97149 GCA_049594415.1 Verrucomicrobiales bacterium
TGTCACCCTGTCACCCTGTCACCCTGTCACCCTGTCACCCTGTCACCCTGTCACCCTGTCACCCTGTCACCTGGGCCACCCGTCCGTAGCGATCTGATGATGCCTCAAGTTCGTCGATCACTCGATCAGTTTCGCGTTTGAAAAGCACCAATGGCACACGCGCTCCAGTTAAAGAAAACCGAAGTATCCTACGTTTTGCGAATGCCTTGGAGCGCTGTTTGGCGCCGACATCAGCTGAATAGCGAAGTGATATCAGCGAGGGCAGGTCAGTTCTCGTTAGAGTCCTGATGACTCCTTGATACAGGAATTCAGCCCGTGGAAACCCTTGCTATGTCAGGGCCTGGAGCAGATACTTCCGAAGCATTAATGACCTGATATCACTTTGTCAGGTGCTACGAATAAAAACTGTTCTGCTCAAAATGAATTCCGCTCAGCAAAACGAGAAGCAAACTCGTTCACGCTTCTGGAAGCGCATGCTTTGGATCTCTGCTGCATTGATCCTAGTGCCTTCTGTTTTTGGACTTTTTGACACCATCGCAGGAATGATTGGTGCCATGGATACTATGGGACTCGAAGGCGGAAGCGATCCCAAGAAACTTGCTGAGAACATCTCATTGGTTGTGATGACAACTACAGGTGGACTTGTCGTTTCCATACTCGCATTGCCCGTTTTCGTGGTCTCGCTTCGGAAACACCACAGCAGAACAAGCCAGCGATAGACAAGACTCATGCCGTTGCGAGTTGATTGACTAACCTAATCCGAATCCCTACGCTGCAAACGAAGCATCGCTCCCGTATCAGGGTGCCATGCCTCAAACGTTCGCACCCGATAGGAGATTTATGAAATACCGGCTTGGGTATACATACATTGATAAGGCCAGCAGGAATCATGTGGAAGACCAGTTCCTGCGATGGATTAACGTTGAAGGAAGCGGGATGCTTAACTCACCCGGTATTCGACCGTTGGCGTATATCACTTCGCTTTCTGAGAGTGATCTTCCTGCTTACCTAATACTGGTCACTCACAATGTCACGGGCGGTGACCTGAACCCCTGGGACGATGTTGTTGATTTATCTAACGCTGAAATCCTGTATTGGGGTGATGCCAAAGGAGGTCAGGCAAAGAAGGTAGATGATTTCAGAGGCAATGTCACTCTTCGAAAGATCTACGATTACATTTTGGGTGGTCAATATGATCTGGTTCCACCCATTCTGCATTTCTCGAAACCAAAGAAAGGAGTAGTTCAATTCAACGGGCTATGTGTGTTGGATAATTTGGACCTTTCATGGTTTGATGATCAAGGGCAACCGGTGCGTAACTATCATGCAAAACTAACAGTCCTCGATTGCGAAGAAGTTTGCATTGATTGGCTTCATCATCGTGTGGCATGCGACTCGCCAGCTTTACTTGATAAACATCCAAACTGTCCAGAATCATGGTTAACGTATAAAAAAGGCAACAAACAACCTATTGATATATGGATAAAGCAGATCCGCTCTGATTCACAGCAACTTCCCCCCGTGGATTCCGATGACGATAAAGTCTTGAAACAATTAGTCAGCCTCGACCCTTATGACTTCGAAAGAGTAATTGTTGCCATCTTTAAACAGATGACTGATATAACCCACCACGTAGCCGGAACCAAGGCGACAGGGGATGGCGGGTTCGACTTTTACGGCACATTCAAGCTTCCTCGCCCTGTAGGTTATGAAATTGCATTTCGAGGCGAAGTTAAACGCTATTCTAGGTCTACGGCGGTAGACCCTAAGTCGGTTTCGAGGTTGGTTGCACGACTAAACAGGAAAGAGTATGGGATATTCGTTACAACAAGCTACTTCACTAAACAGGCTCAAAAAGAGGTGCTCTCAGATGGTTACCCTGTTCATCTGATTTCTGGGGCTGATCTAGTGAATATCTTAAAGCACTTGCGCATCTTGTCAGGGGGCGTATTACGTTCCGATTGGCTAGAATCTGTCGGGAGCTGAATTGTATTGAAAACCCTTAATCAGAAAGCGGAGGTGCGCCCCCAGTAGCGGGTGGCAGGCCTTCGACGTTCACATCAGAAGATCAATACAACGAAAGGCGACCCTGCATTGAACCCATTTTTGCCGTTCGTAATTGCAGCAGGCCTTGCGGCGCTCGCGTGGACCATTGTCTTGTTTCGGATTGATCCGGCCCATCGACGATTCATTGGGCTGGTCGGAGCCTGGATTGCAACCATGGTTTTAGCTGCCCTTTGGCAGGCGGACGCTGTCCCATGGTTATGGGTATTCTTGAAGGGAGTTCTGCTGGTGTGGCTCGGAGCCATTGCTTGTCTTATCATTGCCGCTGTCTCTATTTGGCGCCTCAAGAAGCCACACCGACAAGCTCTTTTGTTTTGCGCAGGGTTGAGCATTGTCGTCAACATTGCCGCTGGATTGCAGTTCCTTTGGCTAGCGTCGGTAAGTCCCGGCGGCGTTTAACTGGCCCACCCGGAAGGATAGAATGACACTTTTCGGCTAGTAAATAATTCACAGAGAATTCATCGTGTGTTCAGACTGGTTTCACGAACCGATGCAACCATCCTGTAATGAAACAAGCTAACGCATCTCCAGTCACGGGGCAGGAAGAACTTGCCCCTCTACAGCCTAAGTCGCCGCTCCGCAGAATTGTCCTCAAGGTATGCGTCGTCATCCTCGCACTCGCCCTAGTTTTCGCCGGGATTCTCTTCCGGATCTATGGAGTCGAGACACACCATGCGAGTAGAGGTAGTATTTGGTGGCCAGAGAGAGGCCGGAATCTGATCCCGCCCACCGCTACCGACATCACGCTGCGGAGGGACTTGCTCGATCACTACGCCATCTACACTATATCGGAGAAAGGCCTCAACGCTTTCCTCGACAAGCGCTTTGCTCGCCCTGGGGAGGCGCTCGATTCTTTCAGCGAGAGATCGCCGGCGAATCCCAAGAATATTGGAAACGCAATCGGTCCGCTTGGATGGATGGTGACAAAGGATACGGTCGAGTATACCTACTGCGCGAGCAACGGAGGTGCGCACAATTACTATCACGATACCAAGACCGGACGGACTTATCAAAGCTCTGCCTACTGGTAGTGTATTCCTTCCCCCAAAATCGGACCGCCGAACAAGCGGGTTGACACCAACCGCCTACACGCCCTGAGTCGACATGACCGTGTTCAATTTAACCCTTAACCCTGTTACGGAGTGGCGTTGCCTGTAGGCGGCGGGTCACCCTTGACGTTCGGTCTCGAAGAATGACAAAGCTGACAAAGATAACTTACATCATTCCGCTTGCTATCGTTGTCACATTTTGGGTGCATTCTTACTACTACCGGATTTATCTTCGCTTAAGCTCAGAGATAGGAGTATTCACATTTCAAGCCAGATGGGGATATGTCATTCCCAGATACACCCAGGTAAAGGCTCGGCCGGACCTGGTGTGGGAGTATGATTCGAAAAATATCGACATTAGGCGTGAAGATCTGAGCCCGAGAGTCTATCTCTCCTCCATCCCATGGAATGGTTGTGATGTTTTGATTCCATGTTGGGCTCTCGTAATTCCACCTGCCTGGCTTGCCGTTAGGGCTATAGGAAGGCCTATCAAATCGTGACACACCAAGTGGTAGCCATTGGCTGTGTTTTTTCTGCTTATTCTGATAGCTTGAGAGTCTACTCTGTTGGCGAAAGTGCTATCCCAGATACCGCTGATACACCTCTGACGTTCTGCAAAAGATTCTAAGAATTCTCAACCTGAAGTGTCCCAACCATGATGAAAACACTTTTGATAGCCGTCGTTTCCCTTTTAACAATAGTGGGCGGGCTGTTCGCGGCTCCTGCAAATCATGAGCCAATCACAGAACTGAAGGATCTACGTGTTGAAGAAGCTGTATTCACGGATGCGTCCAGAACGACACCGGTCGTTCTGGAGTCCTTAAAAAGTGGAGCCAAGTATTTCGATGGTGAAGAACTTGCCGCGATCTCCAAGACGGTTGATTTCGAGAAGCAGATTGTTCTTCTTTTCGCTTGGAAGGGTTCTGGGCAGGATCGCCTTCAATATGTGGTAAAGGAGTCTTTTCCCGAGCAGATCATGTTCTCCTACAAGCCCGGCCTGACGAGAGACCTTCGGCCGCACGTCAAAGTGTATGTTTTGCGATCGAACGTAAAGTGGGCCGTTGAGTAGGACCGAGCATGGGTTGGCTTCGACCGCCAGAAGTGCGATTTGCAGAACAAGCCATCGCCCTAACACCTGCCCCGCCTCGAGTTCAAACCGCTATGACCATTCAACCGTCAACCCAGAATCGAAGCACCGCCCCCGGGCAGGTGTGAGAGACCTTCAACGTTTTTGGGGATTTTTCGGTAAAACTCCGAAAATTTAGAGGCGATTGCCTTGGAACTGGCGTGAATCCTGATACTGGATATCTTGCCAGTTCTTCTCCCGCGATCACAGCACTTTGAGCGCTTCTACAACATCGGAATTCCAGACTTCGTCCGGCTCAGCCTTTCCGCTGGGGGCCGCGGCGCTGGACGACAACACCGTTAATTTTGCCGTCGCCTCCCAATACGGCACCACGGTCACGCTCTGCCTGTTCACCGACCTGGAGAAACCCTGGCAGGAAACCCACCGCATTCCCCTGACCGCTTCCACCCGTGACGTCAATCACGTCGCCGTGACCGGAATCCCTGCCGGCAGCACCTATGGCTACCGTGTCGATGGCACCTGGGATCCTGAAGCGGGTTACTACTTCAATGCCAACAAACTGCTGATTGATCCCTACGCGAAATGCTTCGACGGCCCCTCTCGGTACGTGCCGTCCATGAGAGGCACGACCCGCGATGGAGAACTCTCCGCGAGCGACAGCGGCATGCATGCTCCTCGCGCCGTCGTCCCCGGGATCGACCATTACGACTGGGAAGGTGACGCCCCGCTCGGCACTCCCATGGCGGAAACTGTCATCTCCGAGATGCACGTGAAGGGCGCTTCAAAACTCAATCCCGCCGTTCCGGAAGAACTTCGCGGCACCTATGCCGGACTCGCCCACCCTGCCAGCATTCGCTATTTCCAGGAAACCGGGATCACTGCGGTGCAGCTGTTACCGGTGCACCAGCATCTCGACGACTCGTTCCTGCTCGAAAGAGGTCTCATCAATTACTGGGGATACAACACGATCGGATTCTTTGCTCCGGAGGCCCGCTACGCCGCCGGGAGCGACCCCGTGACTGAGTTTCGGGACATGGTCAAAGCCCTGCACCTCGCCGGCATCGAAGTCATCATCGACGTGGTTTACAACCACACCGGCGAAGCCGGAACAGACGGCCCCACCTGCCTCTTCCGAGGCTACAACAACCTCTACAGCTATCACACCGAACCCCGCTCACCGGGGAACTACCGCGACTACACCGGCTGCGGTAACTCGGTGGATATTTCCCATCCCCGCACCCTGCAGACGGTGATGGACAGCCTGCGCTACTGGGTTACGGAAATGCACGTGGACGGATTCCGCTTCGACCTCGCTGTGGAAATGGGACGCTCGCCTGACTCCTTCAAGCGGCGAGCCGCTTTCTTCCAAGCCGTCAACCAGGACCCTGTGCTCTGCTGCACCAAGCTCATCGCCGAGCCCTGGGACCTCGGCCCGGGCGGTTACCAGATCGGGAATTTTCCCACCAACTGGTGCGAACTGAACGGAAAATTTCGCGACACTGTGCGGCGCTTCTGGCGGGGCGACAATGTGCTGGGAGAGTTTGCCGCCCGCATCACCGGGAGCGAGAGCATCTTTGCCCACAATCATCGCGGACCGGATTCGAGCATCAACATGATCACGTCGCATGATGGTTTCACGCTGAATGATCTCGTCAGCTACAACCACAAGCACAACCTCGCCAACGGCGAGAACAACCGTGACGGAGACTCCCACAACCTCTCCTGCAATCACGGCGCGGAAGGCCCCACCGACGACCCCGACATCATCGAGCTTCGACTCCGGCAGGTGCGAAATTTTCTCACCACTATGATTTGTTCGCAGGGTGTCCCCTTTCTTCTCTTCGGTGACGAACGCCTGCGCAGCCAACATGGAAACAACAACACCTACTGCCAGGACAACGAACTGAGCTGGATTAACTGGAACGACTCCGAAGAGGCGGCTGACCTCCGCGGGTTTGTTCAACGGCTCACCGCTCTTCGTCGTGAGAACAACTCCCTACGCCGGGATACCTTTTTCACCGGAAAGGTCTGCCCCAACAACGGCCTCCCCGATATCTGCTGGATGCGTCCTGACGGAATCATCAAGAAAAAGGCCGACTGGAACACGAAGAAGGCTGGCGCCCTCGCCATGCTGATCCACAAAACGGATTCGCAGAGGTCACTGCTCTTTTTCTTCAACGCCAGGTCGGAAGCGGTGCAATTTTCTTTTCCCGAGGAACCCGTCTGCAATTGGCAGTTGCTCATCGACACCCAGAATCCAAGGCTCTCAGGCCACCACGCCAAGGACGGAGCCAACGTGACCCTGATCAATCACTCCATGCAGATCTGGGAAGAGGTCTGAGTTACGACTTCACATCGCGACGCTCAAACACGAGCCAGCCGATCACGAAACCGGTTAAACCGATCCCGAGCAACCACCCCGACTGCTCCCAGAAACGGGGCCACGGAACATCCTGGTACATGAGCAACAGCCATGCATCCATTCGCGACGTGATAAAATACTCGCGATAGGGATCAATCGCCGGCAGTGGAATCGAGGAGAGAATCCGGTCTCCAATTAAAACTGCCACCGTGACAATGGTGGCTGCTGCCGGCTTGATACGAAAACATCCCAGCATGAAAGCGATACCCGTCACCGGCAGATAGACAATCGAGTAACCGAGTATGCCGACGAAATAACGGAACATACCTTCGTTCCAGTTAAACAGGCTCACCCTCGGGAGATCGGGACTCCAAACCATCATCGCGCCTCCCCAACCCCGGCTGAGAATCCCAACTAGAAGAGCGGTCACACCGACAAAGAGAAACAAAGCGGTGGTGTAGATCTGACAGGATAAAAACTTGATGACCAACAGACGAAACCTGGAGATCGGACGCACCAGGATGAGACGAAGGTTTCCGTCTTCCGTTTCCTTGGCGAGGATGTCCCCGGCCACGAGGGCAACAAAGACAAGGCCCAGCAACAACATCGTGAAAGCCACAATGATGAAGGCAAGTGTCAGCGCGGAAAAATACTCATTCACCCCTCCGGCGACACGCTCGATAAACGCTTCCATCCGGTCCGCTCCGCGCCCGACCGAAAAGAAGTAAAAAAACAACATTTCCACCGCGAGGAACACACCGAACCCGATGTAGGTCCGCTTTCTCGCGAAGAGGCGAAACAACTCCCACCCCAACTGGCTGAAGAACAATTTCATGACTCGTCCCCTTTCCCCGCCACCTGGCTGAACTTAAGATAGAGCGCTTCGAGCGACTCCTCCTCCTCCGAAAACTTCGTTACCCGGATACCGTCTTTAACCAGCTTTTCGAGGAGATCTGCCGCAGCAAGTTCTGACGGGAATTGAAAGAGGTCTCCTATCTTCTTCCCGCCAAGTTTCTGAACCACCTTCATCAGGGTTTCGGACTTCTCGGATTCGATCACGAAAGTACTCCAACCGTGATCCATCCCCCTCACTTTACCCTCGTAGACCTTGATACCGCGCTGGAGAATTACGACCTCGTCACAGACCTGCTCGACCTCACCGAGCAGGTGAGAACTCAGCAGCACGGTCAGTCCAAGCTCTTCTCGCAGGGTCAGGAGCTGCTCGCGAAATTCCACGATGCCTTCCGGGTCCAGCCCGTCGGTCGGCTCGTCGAGAATCAACACTTCAGGACGCGGCAACAAAGCCTGCGCCAGAGCGAGGCGCTGACGCATGCCGTGGCTGTATGTCCCGACACGATCTTTGATCCGTGATCCCAGCCCAACCCATTCGACCGTTTCCTCCATCATCTTGCGGTCCACCGCTCCGGAATAAGCGGTCAGGATTTTCAAGTTGTGCCAGCCTGACAAGTATTCGTAAAACGCCGGGGCTTCGAAAATAGCTCCTACCTTTCGAATCGCATTCTGACGATCGGTCAGAACCGGGCATCCCCCGATAATCACTTCCCCGGAGTCAGGGTGGACCATTCCCAGCAAAACACCAAGGGCTGTGCTCTTACCGGCCCCGTTGTGCCCCAGCAGCCCGCAGATTTTCCCCTCCCCAACCTCGAAGGACACATCCACCAGTGCAGCCGGCCTCCCCTGCTCGAAAGATTTTGAAATACCGGAAAAAGACAACATGAGGCACCTGAAAATTCTAACTCAACAAGACTTGCTAATTACCGGTTCCGACCGCGAACTGAAGTTCCTTCTGCACGTGCCCGTCCGCATAGAGAATATTAACTCCGTCACCAATGTGCTCGTGAAAATTTTCTTTATCGGAGATCAGTGGAATACCTGCGGCATCTCTGGTCAACCCGAGGAAGTTCATGTTACTGAGCCGCTGCCCGTTCATGAGACTGTTCCAGAAGTAACTCGAACCGGTCTCTTCAAAGATACCCTGCTTATCAGCCGGACATTTGAAGGCGAACTCATCGCGGACATAGTCCGCCAGCACCGTATCCATGGCCGGATCATCCTGGTCCCGGCTCTCGCGCGCCGCCACCATTTCGGGGAACTGGGCGCCGTTCTCGATAAAATATTCGTTCAGGCTGATTCCGAGGTTGCGCAACTGCCCGAGACATTGTGTCGACATCGCTGATTTTTTCACCCGGTCCGATACTGGAATAATAATGGCAGCGAGGATACCAAGAATCGCGACCACCACAAGGATCTCCACCATGGTGAGCCCCCGGTTCCCGCCATGCGCCAACCCAAACATCAGCGACGCCCTCCCATGCGGCTCATGGTTCGCTGCATTTCCTCCATCAACGGGGCAAGATCAATCTTCGTTTCAGCACTGGCCTCGGAGTAGTAGGCTTTGAATCCAGCCTCGGCCATTTTCGCAGCCATTTCTGGATCCTGTTCCTCCAGACGCTGCCCTCCCGGCCGTCGCCCGTCGTCGCTTTGCATCCGGCTAAGGGTGCGCTCGACGATGCGCTGACGATCTTCGCGCTCCATCTCATTGAATGACTGCATCATCTGCTCGAAGGCGCGGCCAACCCGTTTCTGGAAGAAGTAGAGCTGTTCTTCCGTCGTCAACTCTTCGAAGAGTTCGCGGCGTGGGTCCTGCTCCATGTCATCGGTCAGCTTGTTCAGTTCTGAAGCTTCGAGCTGATTGAGAAGTTCGGCAGCTTCTCCGATTTTTTGGAAGCGCTCGTCAGGATCCGTAATCTCGGCAAGCGAGAAATCATCGAGATATCTATTCACCTTTTCGGCGGAAGGCTTCATCGAACCAGCTACCCGAATCACTGTAAAGACAACGGCCCACAACGCGACCAGAACGACTAATCCGCGCAGTAGCATTCGATTTCGAACATTCATTCCTTGAGAGAGACGGCACCTCAGCGGGGCTGGTTACGAACCGGATCGTTTTGTCAGGCGCCTTTTCAATTCAGAAGGCGAATAGACACGAGTCGCGATAACAGCAGCAAAGTAGGTCACGATGCCTGCCAAAACGAGGCCTCCGAGAACACCTACTCGAATAAAGATAGTTCTGTCAGAAAGAATCCATGGCTCACAATACTTCGAAAGGCACCAGACAAAGAAACCCGTGAAGGCCGAAGCCAGCAGAATTCGAGACACGCGTCCGACGAATTGACCCGTCACTTTTAGAAAGCCAGCCTTCCTCAAACCAAACCAAAGCAGGAGAATGTTAACCCAGCCGGCTACTGAAGTTGCGAGAGCACAACCGGTGGGTCCGAGCCAGAGAAATGCCGGATATGCCAGGATCATGTTCACCACCGCAGAAACGATGGTATACCGCATCGGTGTTTTCGTGTCTTCACGAGCGAAGTAAGCCGGCTGCAACACCTTCGCGAGCACGTAGGTGGGTGTTCCCAGGGCAAAAGCAGCAAGGACCTGCCCGGCTTCTCTCGCTGCTTCAAATGTGAACTCCCCATCCACGAACAACGCATGCATGATCGGCACCGGAATCACCAGCATGGCGGCCGTGGCTGGGAGAACAAACAAGAGCGCCACTTCCATGCCCTGAGTCAGGGTCGCCTGAGCTCCTTTCTCATCACCCCCGCGCAGCTTTCGCGTTACCTCGGGAAGCAGGACTGTGCCCAGCGCAATTCCGAGTAAACCGAGCGGCAACTGATTGATTCGGTCAGCGTAGAAGATCAGGGCTACGCCACCGACCTGGAGCGAGGCGACTGCCTGCCCCACGATCAGGTTCAACTGCTGCACCCCGGCACTGACCAGTCCGGGAGCCATGAGGCCTCCCAACTTCTTTATGTCATCATCGATGACCGGCTTGCGTAAACGAAGTTTCACCCCCCGCCTCACGCTCGCAACGACCACGACCAACAGTTGTAACAATCCACTTACCAACACCGACCAGCAAAGCACGGTCAACGGTTCCCCGGTGTGAGGAATTACCCCGACCAGGGCCACGATAAAAACGATATTGAGCACGACGTAGGCAAAAGCAGGCGCCCCGAAGACCCGCCGACTGTTGAGCACTCCGCTCAATGCCGCGACGAGGCAGATAAAGACGAGATAACCAATCGTGATCCTGGAAGCGTTCACCGCCGGTTCCAGTCGCCCGTCTTCGACGAACCCCGGACTCATCACACGAATCAGCGGATCCATGAAAATGAACGCCAACGCGAAGGTGATCATCAGCAGAACGAACATCACCGAGATGGTTCGCTGAGCGAGATCATCAGCGGCTTCCTCACCCTTTTCTTCGAGACGGCCGCTATAAAGCGGAACGAAGGCGGCATTAAACGCCCCCTCCCCGAAGATACGTCGAAACAGATTCGGTAATCGAAACGCCGCCACCCACACGTCGGCGGTAGCCCCGGCGCCGAGGTACTTGGCAATGAGCACATCACGGGCAAACCCGAGCATTCGGCTCATTAAGGTGAACCCGCTGACCGTGAAAATAGAGCGAAACATGGTGGCAGGAATCTACGCTGCTCGATCAGCCAGTTCTTTCAAAGTAATGAATCGTCGCCCTTGGCTTTTCCATTGCCTCCTCCGGCCTCCGCCGCAGGTGCTTCACTTTCAGCGGCTGGCGTTTCGGCTGGAGGAGCGGCGGCATTATCTTCCCCGGATGCCGCCGGAGCGGCCAGCGACGGCCAGAAAACCGCAGGCGGTGCGAGGTCATTGTTCCCGTCTTCAAACTTGCGGCCGATCTGGGTGATGGTTGGCATGGCTTTCACCGCCTCGATTCCCTTGGTGATTTTCTCAGGATCAAACACGAGCCGGGTCAGGCGCATCCCCGCGAGAGGAGAAAGATCGGCCACCGGAGTTTCCCCGATGTGAAGTCGCTGAAGGCCAGTATTCGAAAACGGTGACAGGTCGGTGACGTTGGTCTTGTGCAGAGTCACACTCACCAGCGGACTCTCAGACAATCCCGACACGTCCTCAATCGGGGAACCGGTCAGCCACAGCATCTGCAGGGGCATCCCCCGAAGAGAATCGAGTTTCGTCACCTGTGTGTTGACCAGATTCATCTCGACAATCGGAAGCCCGTACAAGGGAGTCAAGTCACTCACGTCGGTGTCACTGAGGTAAAGTTTGCGAAGCGTGGTCGTCCCTTTAAGAGGTCCCAGGTCGGTCACACCGGTTTGCTCTAAGTAAAGTTCCACGAGCGGCATCCCTGCCAGCACATCGATATCCGGCACCGCACATCCGAGCAGGTAGAGAGCCTGCAGCCGCATTCCGGTAAATGGGGAAAGGTCGGTCACACCGCAGTTATCAAGAGCGATCGCCTGGACTTGGCCACTGGGATCGATCTGGAACTGACCATTTCCGCTGTAGCCGGGATTCGCTGAACGGATCGCCTCGTGCAGCGTCACCTCGCTCCAAATGCGGGGATTAGAGACAGAAGCGGCCTTAGACGCCGGCCCAGGTTTGGCTGCGGCCTGCTTGGGGCCGTCGTCGGAAGATGCTTCGGTAGCCTCCGGCGCCACGGCATTCCCCGAAACTTCGGAAGCAGGCGGCTCGCTACAGGCCGTGAGAAAAAGAGCAGCAAACGCAAGGAGGCTTAAAAAGCGGAAATCCATGACCGATCCTCAACGCAACCCGCCCGGCAATCAAGCGCCGTATTCCAAGCGGTAAAGAGGAGTGAAAAAGCTCTGATCAGAGAAAAGAAAGAGGCGGCCCGACTGATGCTTCCACAAGAAACCCCCGAAACTTGCAGAAGAATAGGTCAGTCGGACCGCCTTAGGTTTGTCGTCTCCCCAGACGACGCCGCGATCATAATTCTGATCCACTGATCCGCAATCGGAAATATACACTTTTTCCTTCATGAAATTTCACATCGCTACTGCGCAGAGCCCAAAGGGGGTTAGCCGCCTCCTCACCCCTCTAAAAAGCCTGTCATTCCCCGCGCCCCGCCTTTGACTTTTCGCCCTTGAACCCGTTACTGCGCAGCACCCCGCACACTATGACCACTTCCTCTTCCCCTCTCGGCGTTGTTTTCGATCTGGACGGCGTTTTGATTGATTCTCACGACCAGCACGAAGGCGCCTGGTTTGCACTCGCGGAGGAAATCGGCAAACCGATGACGAAGAAACTCTTCAAGCGCTCTTTCGGGATGCGAAACGAAATGTGCATCCCCGATGTCTTTGCATGGACTAACGACGCCGACGAAATTGCCCGACTCGGCGACCGCAAGGAGGAAATTTACCGGGAGCTTCTCGCCTCAGGCGGCCTCGAACCCCTGCCCGGCGTTCTCGATCTTGTTGAAAGCCTCAAGCAGGCCGGCATTCCGATTTCCCTCGGCTCCTCCACGTCACGAAAGAACATTGAGGTCTGCTTCAAGAGCACGGGGCTCGACGCCTACTTCGGTCCCTCCTACACCGGCGCCGAAGACGTCACTCGCGGCAAGCCCAACCCCGATGTCTTTCTCAAGGCCGCCGAAAAGATCGAACGCGAACCCGCCAACTGCCTCGTCATTGAAGACGCGCACGTCGGGATCGAAGCCGCATTGGCTGCCGGCATGAAAGCCATTGCCGTTACTACGACCCATCCCGCTGAGACATTCTCTGAAGCCGGGATGGATCTGATCGTGGATTCACTGACCGATGTTAATGCCGATGTGATCGCCGGAATTATTTCTTGCTGATCACCTGTGTGGCGCAACAGGAACGGCGATTCGCTTAAACTTTAATACGCTCCCGCCGAATGAGTCAGCCCATAGCTGTGGGAGTATATCTCATAGGCCACACCAAACGGGTCTTCGACGTAGATCATGCGATAGGGTTTTTCGCCGGGATAATATTCGCGGATCGGCATGCGCTGTTTGCCTCCGACAGTTCCGTCGCTTTTATGTGACCGGCTCGATGCAATTTTGTGGGTTGTGATCCCATCGCATCCGTGTAGGGATTGGGAACCAACCATGAGAGTAAAAGCTTTTCCTTCACTCGTCCCCGGCCCCGGCAAGGCAGAGACTATCGCCTCTGTTCCCTATGACGTGGTCAATACCGAAGAGGCCCGCGCCCTGGCCGGAGATAACCCACACAGCTTTCTGCGCGTGGTCCGTGCCGAGATCGAATTCCCTCCCGGCACCGATCAGTATGGCGATGAGATCTACGCCAAATCGAAGGAGAACCTTCATAAACTCCAGTCTGACGGCATTCTTGTTCGCGAGCCGGAGCCCTGCGTTTACCTTTACCGCCAGATCATGAACGGCCACTCCCAGATCGGGATTACCCTGGCCTGCCATATCGAGGATTACGAAAACGACATCATTCGTAAGCACGAGAAGACACGCCCGGTCAAAGAAAACGATCGCACCAAGCTCACCGACGTGCTCAGCGCAAACACCGGGCCGGTCTTCCTGACCTACAAGGACGAAGAAGCGATCGACGCCTTCGTCAATAACTGGGTCACCAACAACCAGCCCACCGTGGATTTCACCGACGACGTCGATGTGCAGCACACCGTCTGGCGTGTCGCCGAATCCGAAGCCGGCCCCATCCTCGATGCCTTTAGTAAAGTTCCCCTTTCTTATGTGGCGGACGGACACCACCGCAGCGCCAGCGCCGCCCGCGTCGGTCGCGAACGACGCGAAGCCAATCCGGATCACAACGGCAGCGAAAACTACAATTGGTTCCTAGCCGTCCTCTTTCCCGCAACACAGCTCAAGGTCCTTTCCTACAACCGCGTGGTGAGGGACCTCAATGGATTGTCCGCTGACACCTTTCTCCAGAAACTCACCGAAGGATTTGATCTCGATTCCAATGGAAAGAAAGTGCCGGAATCAACCGAATCCCTCTGCCTCTATCTCGAGGGACAGTGGCACGAACTGAAATGGTCTCCGGTCGACTCAGAGAGCCCCATCGATCGCCTCGACGTGGCCGTTCTCCAGGACCGCATCCTGAGCCCCACGCTCGGCATTGGGGATCCCCGCACCGACGATCGCATTGATTTCATCGGCGGAATCCGGGGCACAGAGGAACTTGAAAGGCGCGTTGACAGCGGAGACTGGGCCGTCGCTTTCTCCATGTATCCGACCACCGTTCAGCAACTCATCGACATCGCCGATGCGGGGGAAATCATGCCTCCAAAGTCCACCTGGTTTGAGCCGAAACTGCGTTCCGGACTCTTCATCTACACCTTGGATGACTGACCCGAATTTCGGGGTCTAACGCCGTTGAAACCCACGGAACGGGCCGGAAACGGCCCGTTTTTGTGCTCAAAAAGCCCACAACTGGGCGAAAATGAGTCGAATCAGGTGTCCGGAAAACCGCCCTCTTCGTTGTTTTCCTCCATTTTTTTCAGCACAATCGACATGTCTTCAACCGCTTCCCAGACGTGTGAAACGACCAAAATCGGTGCCTCAGCCTGGACTGCTAGCGCGATGGAATCGCTCGGACGAGCGTCAATTTCGACAATTTTTCGCTCTTCCAGCTCATTTTCTGCCTCAATTATAAGGCGCGCAAAATAGACCGTATCGGAGAAATCATTGATCACGACGCGACTCACACGAGCGCCCAGCGAAACGAGCACATCGCCGAACAAATCGTGAGTCTGCGGGCGCGGCTTGGGAGTTCCGTGAAGGAACATATTAATCGCCGATCCCACGGCGTGATCCACGTAAATGACAAACACTTTCTCGTCGTTCCCCAGGAACACGGCGGACCCGGCACTGGTGGCCAGCACGTTCTTAACTTCGACTTCAACAACCGACTTCTCCATCGTTTCTTAATGCCGCACTATGGCGAGCGTTTCCGGGCTTGGCAAACAGCGACTTCACTAACTCTTCCACCGAGCTACGCTACTCGGCAATGGGTTCGCAATTCTGCAAGTCGAGAAACTCCCGATGTTCACCAGAGACCTTGATATATTTCTCAGCCCATCCCCGTATAGATTGCTGTTCGTTGATATCCAACGACTTAACAACTTTACCCGGCGTTCCGACGACAAGAGAGCCGGGAGGCACTTCCATATCCCGCGTCACCACGGCTCCTGCCGCGACAATGCTGCGAGCCCCGATCCTCGCTCCATCCATCACGATCGAGCCCATGCCAATCAGGACCTCATCTTCGACTTCGCAGGCATGCAAAAGGGCCTTGTGCCCCACTGTTACGTAGTCTCCCACTCGCGTGCCCCGGTCGCTGGCAAGATGGATCACGGTGCCGTCCTGGATGTTGCTCCCCTTGCCGATTTCGATGGCCTCGATATCAGCCCGCAAAACACAGCCATACCAGATGCTGGAAAGCTCTCCGAGCGTGACGTCGCCGATTACCACTGCGCCTGGCGCGACAAATGAATTTATGTGTATGTTAGTTTGATTTCGAAGGTGACTACAGACGGTTTTAGAGCTCATATGAAGGTGGATTATACCGACTAAAAGGGCCGGACACCCTAAAAATTAAACTTGCTAAACTATTTTTTACTACTTACTAAAGGGTTGATAAGAAGCTCAAACCGTTGACCTGCGGAGGTTTCAGGCTGATTCCCTCGTGAAAAACGGTTTAACCATTCGTTTGACCCAAACTATTAAAATTACGATGAACAAGGGAGAACTCATTGATGCAGTACAATCCACCCTCGGTGAAGACACTTCAAAGAAGGCCGCTGAGGCAGCAGTAAAAGCTGTGCTAGAAAACATCGCCTCTGGCGTTAAGAAAGACGGTAGCGTCCAGCTGCTTGGCTTCGGTACCTTCGAAGTCCGCACTCGCTCCGCTCGCACCGGCCGTAACCCGAAGACTGGCGAAACTATCCAGATCGCTGCTTCCAAGACGGTTGGCTTCAAGCCTTCCTCCGCTCTTAAGGGATCACTCTAGGATCGGAATAGGAAAAACCCCTGATACTATTAATTTAAAAGCGCGGCAGGAAACTGCCGCGCTTTTTACGTACTGGACCTGCCTCGAGATTCAGGTTCTGTTTCGATTAACTCCGGAACAGCTTCACACTTCTCCTGCCATCCGGGGAAATTCCACTGGTTGGGAAAACCGGCGCATTGATCCGGCTTCACTTCCTGGATGGTGCATTCGATCCCGTCGAGAAATTCGCAGGAACCGTCTGCTTTTTCTTTCAGAGTCAATCCCCCGCGATTCAACCGGAGCTCCGTATGTTCCGCAACGAAATCGTAAACATTCATGTTTAGAAAGGCGGCGATCATCTCAACCTCACGGTCCGTCAGTGGCACCTCACCCGGCCACTGGCAGCAATTGGCACAGCGTTGGCAGCGGTAATACACCCCTTCCTCCATGTCGTAGACACTCACAATCGAAATAATGTCTCAATCTGTCGGAAAGTCAGGAAATTCTTCTCCCGGCACCCACTATTCTTCTTTCACGGATCGTCAATTTCCCATCGAATTCGGCGAGTGGCAAAAACAGGACGCCGTGTTACCTTTTCACCTCTCGAAACCGCATTCACTCACCGCGGCGCGAAAACCGGCCCACAGGCCGGTCCAAAATTGTGATTCCACTGATTCCCCAAATGATCAGCAAACTAATCGGAGCCTTTTCCAGTGATATCGGAATCGATTTAGGCACGGCCAATACGCTCGTTTATGTTCGCGAGCAGGGAATCGTCCTGCGTGAGCCCTCGGTGGTTGCCGTAAAGGCCGGCACTGACCTTGTCCTCGCCGTGGGAGATGAGGCTAAGCGTATGCTCGGCCGCACCCCCGGCAACATTGTCGCTGTTCGCCCTCTTCGTGACGGAGTCATTGCTGACTACGTCGTCACCGAAGCGATGCTTCGTCATTTCATTCGCAAAATTCACAACCGTCGCCGCTGGAACCGACCCCGTATCGTCATCGCAGTACCCGCCGGAATCACCGAGGTGGAAAAGCGCGCCGTCAACGAATCGGCCACCGCCGCCGGAGCCCGCGAAGTCCACCTCATTGAAGAACCCATGGCCGCTGCCATCGGAGTCGGACTTCCCGTCCAGGAGGCTGCCGCCAATATGATCGTCGACATCGGCGGAGGCACCACCGAGATTGCCATCATCTCTCTCTACGGCCTTGTCTACAGCCGAAGTGTCAGGGTTGCCGGCGACGAACTCGACGAAGCCGTCACCCAGTTCATGCGGCGCGCCTACAACCTCTTGATCGGTGAACGCACCGCAGAAGAAATTAAAATCCGGATGGGTTCCGCCTACCCGCAGGACAATGAAGCATCCGTGGAGGTCAAAGGCCGCGACCTCGTCGCCGGCCTTCCCAAGACGATTAAGGTCACCACGACCGAGATCCGCGAAGCCCTCGCCGACCCACTCAACATCATCATCGAGTCGATCCGCCTCACTCTAGAGCGCTGCCCGCCCGAACTCTCTGCCGACCTCGTCGACCGCGGCATCATGCTGACCGGCGGGGGTGCCCTCCTCAAGGGACTCGACAAACTGGTTTCAGAAGAGACCGGACTCCCTGTTCACGTCGCAGACGATCCGCTCAGTGCCGTGGCGGAAGGAACTGGTAAACTCCTCGACGAACTCGACTTCTTCAAAAAAGTTACCCAGCCCGCCCGGGCCTGACATTTCCCCTGTTTTCGTGAGGGCGCCCCGCCCGAATCTCCGACATGAGCCGACTGAACATCATCCTCCTGATCGTTTTCGTCGGCCTGCTTATCTGGATCACTCTTTTCTCCCCCTCCCGGATTGCCCGAATCCAGAACGGGGCCATGGTCGCTTTCGAGCCGTTCATCGAAGCTTCCGGAGCGGTCGAAGACGGGCTCGAACAAGCTGGCAATGAGCCTCTAAGTCCGTCTGAATTAAGGACGAAGCTCGCTAACCTCCAGCGCGAGCGTGATGAACTGAAGCTGAAGGTCATCCAGGCAGACAAACTGGTGCGGGAGAACAACGAACTCCGCAAGGCGCTCCGCTACACCCTGCGATCCGAACGTTCGCTCATTCCCGCCCGCGTCGTCACGCGTAAGCCGTCGACCTGGTATAACACCATCATCATCAATAGGGGCAGTTTCCACGGTGTCGCCGTTGACAGCCCGGTCATTGTTCCGGTGGGAGACGAGGCAGGACTCGTCGGCAAGGTCTCCGAGGTGATTAGCGAAGAGTCCGCCCTCATCCTGCTGCTGACCGATGAGATTTGTCAGGTCTCAGCTCGACTGGAAGGCAGCCAGATCCAGGGTATCCTCAGTGGTGCACGGGGAGCGTTCCGCACGCTGCCCAATCTTCGCCTCCGCTACTTGCCAAAAGAATCCGACGCGGGCACCGGCCGCAAGGTGATCACCTCAGGAGACGGCGGGCTCTTTCCTCCGGATTTGCTTCTCGGTGAGATTATCAAGTTCGACATTGGTCCCATCGACGCCGAAGCGACCCTCGTGCCCAGTGTGAACTTTGACGCCCTCACTGATGTGTTCGTGGTGAAGCCCGTCGCCGGCAGCGTTGAAGACCCGGAAGAATTGTCACTCGCGGAAGGGGCGGAAGGGGCCGAAGTCCCTGAGTTGGAGGAGGAGGGAACGCCCAACCCACCCGCTGAAGAACGCGAGCCATGAGATTCTTCTGTATGATCTTCGCCCTGATTCTCGCGTCCTTCGTCGTTCAGGAGTTCATCCCCACTTTCGACTGGGCCTATTCCTCCCGCCTTCTTTTCGTTCACGCGGTCTTCTACACCGCTGCTGTGGCCGTCCCGTTTCCGGCGATGCTGGTGCTGGCCCTGTTGACCGGCTTTATCTGGGATGCTCGCTACCACGTGCCGGTGTATCCACCGGAAGCTGAGGTATTTATCCAGTCGGAACTGCCATTCGGATTTTCCATTTTCATTCTTGGTGTCATGGGCGCGCTGATCCAAGGAATCCGACCACTCTTCCGGCGGGGACGCTGGGAGCTTCCCATTTTGATGATTGGCCTGTGCACCGCACTGGGTCTGCTCTCTGAATACCTCATACTCAGTTTCCACCGTGGTGACCTCGAGCTCGCCCCGGAGCTCTGGTGGAAACTACTGATGACGGCCCTGTTTTCTGCTCTCGTTTCCCCTTTTTTACTGCTACTGTTGGGACGCGTCGCCAAACTACTGAGGTATCGGATTCGAACGGAAGGACTGAAGCGGCGCTACATCTACGATGGTGACGCAGTTTAGAATACGGCTCTACCTCCTCGCCTTTCTCGTGATGGCGGGCATATGCCTGCTCGTCTACCGTCTCTACGAGATCCAGGTGGTGGCGCACGACTATTATTCCGCCCGCGTTCCCGGCAGCAAATTCGAGACCGTCCGCATCCCGGGCATCCGGGGCGAAATCAGGGACCGCAACGGTCTCACCCTCGTCGACAGCACTCCCAACTACGAGCTGCAGTTTGATCTCCGGACCATCGTCGATGTCTACAAAGACACTTACGACAAGATGCCTGAGCCATACGCATGGGAGCGCTTTGACCGCTTCGGACAGAAGGAAATCAAGAAAGAGACTGACATTGTCCGAATCGTTGAGGAAACCGTCTTTCCCGGGCTCCAGGATCTTGGCCTGCTCGCCGACTACAGTGCTAATTCCATGCGAGTGCACTATCGAAGCACCCAGGGCGTCGTTCCTTTCACCTATCGTCGCGACCTCAGCTTCCGTGAATTCGCTCGCTTTGCAGAGAACAACGTCGGCATTCCCGGTGTGACCGTGACTCGAACCGGAAGACGCCGCTATCTTTACGATTCCCTCGCCTGCCATATTCTCGGCTACATGAATCTGGCCGATATCGACCAGGTCCCGGAGGAGAAGCGCCGCGAATTTGACTACTACGTCGGGGATGACTATGGCGTGATGGGCGTGGAAAAAACGATGGACCATTACCTCCAGGGCAAACCCGGCGAAGTCACCATCGAAAAAAATGAGAAAGGACGCATCGTTGGCGAAGTGAGCCGCACCGATGCGCAACCGGGATCGGATGTCTACCTGACGATCGATGCACGCATCCAGATGGTGACCGAAGAAAGTCTTCGCAAGATTGGACGTGGCGCGGCGGTGGTCATGAATCCACAAAACGGCGATATCCTTGCGATTGCATCCGTGCCCTCTTTCAATCCGAACGTGTTCATTCCCGAAGTCAGTATCGACGACTGGAAGCGCTACACCGAAGATCCGACTAGCCCGATGTTCAGCCGGGCCGTCAATCCCTACGCCCCGGGATCAACCTGCAAGATCCCGATCGCCCTTGCTGGATGCCTCAGCGACTCATGGCGCTATCGTTTCAGTTGCGGCGGCGGTGCCCAGTATGGCAAGAAGTTCATGAAGTGCTGGCACTCGAATCACGGCCACATCGATCTCAGTTCCGCCGTCAAAGTCAGCTGCAACGGCTTCTTTTATCGATACGCCAATCACACCGGCATCCGGAACATCCAGACCATGACCAATCTCCTCGGAATGGGCAAAACGACCGGCATCAAGATCACAGGAGAAAAACCAGGTAACATCCCCAACCCTGAATGGCTCCGCATGCAAGGCCTGCTCTGGAGTGATGCCTTTACGGCTCTCACCTCGATCGGCCAGGGCGCGACGGAAGCGACACCTCTGCAGATGGCCTCCGTCACTTCAACGGTGTGCAATGGCGGCAAAGTCTACCAGCCCCGCATCATCAAAAAAGTCGTGGAACAAAACGGCGTGGTTGTCTGGGAAGAACCACCGAAGTTGAAATACGACCTCACTCGCGAAGGTCTCACCGCTGAACAGGTGGAAACCGTGAAACGCGGTATGTGGCGTGTCGTCAATGAAGGCGGCGGAACCGCAGGCCGTTCCCGGTCCAACATCACGGTCATTAACGGAAAGACCGGCACTGCTCAGACAGCGAACCCCGCCCAGCCGACCAACGCCTGGTTCATTGCCTTCGCCCCCTACGAAAATCCTGAGTTTGCCGTCTGCGTCTTCGTCGAAAACGGCAATTCCGGAGGCGGCGCCGCCTCCCCCATCGCAAAATACATCATCGAGAACGCCACCATCATGGATCGGGGCCACAAAATCGAGCTCACAGCCCTTCCCGAGGCTATCGGGCGGACCGATCGGGTCATGAGCGTCACATTTGACAACACCGGCCTGACAGCGTTTGCTCAGGCAGACGCCGATTCCGAATCAGCTGTGGACGTAACGGCTTTTATACCGGAGTCTTTACAACGGCGCAACTTTCGTCCATTTGGAGGCTTGCTGGCTCCGCCTTCGTTCAGACAGAATACGGACCGACGTGGCCAGGTAGGCAATATGAATTCAAATCCCAAACCCAAGTTCCGCCCATTTCAATGGCTGCGGCAACGCAACTAGTCAGGTGACCCAACGACCTCCAGTTCTCTGCCCCGGGACATCGGATTCACCCCTGCCGTCGACTTGCGACGGCCCGAAACCTTTTAACCAATTTGTAAATAAATCATGTTCAGTAAGATTCGTAAGTTTTTTGGCCCCACGAAATTAGCCGAAGGAAATAAAATTGTCGTCAACTGTGAGAAACTCGAAACCCGTGTCGCCCTGTTGGAAAACGGCTCCCTTGAGGAGTACACCGTAGAGCGCTCAAACGACGAAAATATTGTTGGCTCCATTTTCAAGGGAATCGTCCGTAACATCGAGCCCGGCCTCAACGCCATGTTCGTTGATATCGGCCTCGAGAAGAATGCCTTTCTCCACTTCTGGGATGCCATCCCAGAGGCACTCGACTCCGGCCTCGAAGAGATCCAGCGAGGCGGTGGCGGAGGCAAGAATCGCAACAAGAACCAGGGAGGTGGCGGTAAACAGAGCGGTGGCGGAGGCAAAGGAGGAAAGGGCAAGGGACGCAATAGGAAAAACCGTATCCAGTCCAAGGATATCCCTAATCTCTACCCCGTTGGTTCCGAAGTCCTCGTTCAGGTGACCAAGGGTCCCATCGGCACCAAAGGCCCCCGTATCACCACCAACATTTCGCTCCCGGGCCGCTACATGGTCCTGATGCCGCGCAATGACCAACTCGGTATCTCCCGCAAGATTGACGATCCCAAGGAACGCGCCCGCCTGCGCAAGATTATGGGCGAGAAACTGACCATTCCGGAAAAGATGGGCGTAATTCTCCGCACCGTCTCCGCCGGCCAGAAAGTTCGCTACTTCGTCCGCGACCTCGCCATCCTGCTTGACCAGTGGGACGAAATCGAGGATGAAGCAACCAACAGTAAAGCTCCTGCCTGTGTTTTCCGTGAGCCAGATCTCATCGAGCGCACCGTCCGCGATTTTCTCACCGATGAAATCGACGAAGTCCTCTGCGACGACGCCGAAGCTGCTGAGCGAATGAAGGACCTAATCGGCATCATTTCCCGTCGATCTAAGAAGCGCATCCAGCACTTCCAGACCCCGATTCCGATCTTTGAAAAACTCGGGATCCAGCGTCAGATCGATGATGCATTCTTCCGCCAAGTCTGGCTGCCAAGCGGCGGCTACCTCGTCATCGACGAGACGGAAGCCCTCATCGCCATCGACGTAAACACGGGTCGCGCCAAGAATCAGGACAAGATGATTCTGCAGACCAACCTCGAAGCAGCCGAAGCCGTTGCCCGCCAACTGCGTCTCCGCAACATCGGCGGTCTCGTCGTTATCGACTTTATCGATATGCGTGCCCGCCGCGACCAGATGCTCGTCTATAAAAAGATGCGCGAGCGTCTCAGTAACGACAAAGCCAAGACCCAGGTCACCCAGATTTCCCAGCTTGGCCTCATGGAAATGACGCGTCAACGTCTCCATGAGAGTCTCAACATCACCGTTAACGAGCCCTGCCACTACTGCCAGGGTCGGGGCATGATTAAGAGTGCCGAGTCCATGAGCGTCGAACTGCAACGCAAGCTCAACGCCATCCTCGCCAAGAACGAGAGCCAGAAGGAACTCATCGTTATTGTTCATCCCGACGTAATGGAGCGACTCCGCACCCACGACGGTGAGCTATTTGTCGAGCTTGAGCGCCGTCACAATGCGCGCCTCACCTTCCGGAGCGACGCCACCTACTACCGTGAGCAGGTCGTGGTAGCAGATGCCCGCACCCAGAAGGAGATCCGGGAATAGTTCTGGATTTCCTGAGTGCCCTTAACCAGGTGAGAAATAATTGACTAAGAGCCTCCCGCTCTTCGTCAGTCTGTAATCGGGCCGCCCGGCCCAGCTATCTTTGCGCCCTAATTGTCATGAACA
The DNA here is from genome assembly GCA_049594415.1 of Verrucomicrobiales bacterium. Taxonomy (GTDB): domain Bacteria; phylum Verrucomicrobiota; class Verrucomicrobiia; order Verrucomicrobiales; family DEV007; genus Arctic95D-9. The sequence goes on from JBMYJM010000013.1 coordinate 23,692, forward strand.
TTCGAGCCTTTACATTGTTGCTCATCGCTTCATTCCTCGCTCTGCCTGCCGCGCAGGCCCAGTTGCGACGCCCCGGCATCATCACCATAAAAAAGGAAGACCGAACCACCAGTCGACTTATCAGGGAGGAAGGCGCCATCTACCTCGAGGGCATGGTCATGAACGAAATCTTGGTTCGTGTTTCCACAACTGCCCCCGCCTACTCGACGCTCTCCGCGGAGCGCTGGCTCGGCAACATAAGCCCCAATCAGAATGCCGTCCTCCTGGCCGTCAGCGAAAAGGCCTACCGCATTCGGGCCAAGGCCAAGCAGGGACAGATTGCCGGATGGGTCAGTAAGGGAGCCATCGAAGGCCTACCTGAAGACTTCGAAGCCAACCTCCAGGCTTTTCATGACCGCTACGTCTTTGTCAGGGAATTGATCGAGAATCATCAGGTCGCCCTTGGCATGACTCTGGATGAAGTTGTCGCCTCCATCGGCCCACCAGACAAGCGAGTCTCCAAAGTCACTGGAGAGGGAAGAACCGACACCCTGGAATTCATTGCCTACGAACGCATCCCCCGGACCGGGGTCAGCTACGATTCCTTCGGGGTTCCATTCAATACCACCACCTACATCGAGGTCGAATCCGGGCGCGTCACCATCGAACTCAAAAACGATACCGTGACCACGATTGAGGAATCAGAAGGCGTCGACCTTGCCCAGAACGGCGGGACGTTGGTCGTCGTGCCTCCTCCAATACGCCTATTCTGAGGCGAGAGACGAGGACTCTTGCCACCTCAGGCCCGAAATGCCCAGTTCCACCTGGGCCACAAGTCGCATCCAAATCTCCCAAGGTTGCGCATCTACTTTCCACCCTTCCAGCCTCCGCGATTCCCTTTCGGCCCATCTTCCCCGAAAAACAGCAGAAAAAACGCATTTCAGCGCGTAACGGTTTTTGACATTTCACCTCAACCGTTTCTCATTGGGGCAGGATAGAAATCTTCTTTTCCATACCCTATCAGAACCAATCACAAGACACACTAAGACTATGGCACACGAACTACCCGAACTCCCCTACGCCCAGGACGCTCTTGAGCCCCACATCGATGCAGCAACCATGGGCATTCACCACGGTAAGCACCACGCTACCTACATCGCCAATCTTAACAACGCGCTGGAAGGCAATGTCGATCTTGAAGCCAAGTCTATCGAAGGCCTTATCTCTGATCTCGGCTCTGTCCCGGAAAACATCCGTGGTGCGGTTCGGAACAACGGTGGAGGTCACGCCAACCACTCCCTTTTCTGGACCAGCATAAGCCCCGACGGCGGCGGCGCTCCCTCGGGTGACCTCGCAGCAGCGATCAACTCGGCCTTCGGTTCTCTGGACGAATTTAAGGCAGCTTTTAAAGCAGCCGCCCTGACCCGCTTCGGTTCTGGTTGGGCCTGGCTCGTGAAGAAAGAAGATGGCTCTGTTGCCGTGACCAGCACTCCAAACCAGGACAACCCCATCATGGGCGAAGCTGCTGGTTGCTGCGGTTGCACGCCGTTACTTGGGCTTGATGTCTGGGAGCATGCCTACTACCTCAACTACCAGAACCGTCGCCCCGATTATGTCGATGCTTTCTGGAATATCGTTGACTGGAGCGCAGTCGCCAACCGCTTCGCCGCCTGATCCATTCCCATAAAATCGATTTAAGGGGCGGGTCCTACCAGATCCGCCCTTTTTTCGTGCCAAAATCACGGATTTTTTTCCGAGAATCATCGCGGCTCATTGATTGTCAACTATTACGGAATTTTGACAATTCTGAAACGATTTTCAGGTGGTTTGGCAAGGATTTCGCTTTTCTCGTAGAATCGGCAAAAAAAATGGCGAAATCGTCAAAATAGTCTTGAATGACCACTACATATTGTGCATTCTCGTTTTTCTGCACCCAGATATGGTATATCCGACGTAAACACGAACGCTATGTAAATTGTCTTGTTTTAAAGTAACTGCTTGTTTTTGACACTAGTCACCAAAACTCTGGAAATTAGACATTTTACCTGCCTTAGAGAGATTTTTCTCTCCAAATAACGTTAACCATACCTCATTCTTAAATCTCATACCCGTACCGACACATTATGGAAAAAAGCTTCAAAATTGGAGATCGTCACTTCGTCCTCGACCAAGCCAAAGCCGAAGAGGCATTTGCGGCGAAAAGAATAATCAACGGTCGTCAGACCGAAGCTTTCAATCTTCTCCCCCTCAAGTATTCCTGGGCTTACGACCTTTACGGCAAAATGAAGGCTAACCACTGGGAGCCTGAGGACATCCAGATGCAGAAAGACATCGAGCAGTGGCAGGGAAGTGATTTGTCTGACTCCGAGCGTTGGATCATCCGCATGGGCATTGGCTACTTCTCAGCCGCCGAAGGCATCGTTGGTGATAATGTTCTCCACGTGATTCGCGAGAAAGTCACCGCGCCTGAGCTCAAACTCGTTCTCGGCCGCCACGCTCACGAAGAAAACATACACGCAGACAGCCTCCTCTACATGATCTCATCCCTCGGCATCAACCCGCACGAGTGCGAGGCCATGTTTGAGCAGATCCCGACGATCAAAAAGAAGAACGAATTCGTCTCCGGCATTTCTCACGCGGTTCGCCGTGACATGGATCTGACCGATCCCGAGAATAAAAAACTCTTCGCTAAGAACGTTTTTCTCTTCGGACAGTGCATGGAGGGCACCCAGTTCTACGGTCTCTTCGGAATGATTCTGAGCCTCTACCGCCAGAACAAATTCCCCGGAATCGGCCAGATGTTCCGCTACACCCTGCGTGACGAGTCCAACCACATCGAACTACTTCGCAACCTCTTCATGGATCTCATTAGCGAGAACATGGAAATCTGGACCGACGAGTTCAAAACCGATCTTGTCGAGACCATGAAGCATGCCATCGCCTTGGAGAAAGAATTCATCAATGACTGCCTCCCTGTCAGCCAGGTTGGTCTCAACGCTGAGGAGTTCTGCCAGTATATTGATTTCATTGCTGACCGCCGCCTTGAGGGTGTAGGTCTCAATCCGATCAACCCCGGCATTTCCAATCCGTTTCCTTGGCTCGCCGAGACCATGGACATTAAGAAGGAAGCCAACTTCTTTGAGCAGCGCGTCACTGAGTATCAGAAAGCATCCGCTCTTTCTGCCGTTGACGACGACGAACTCTAATCCCTTCCGACCAGCAGGGTTAGGTGAACCGCCTAACCCTGTTGTGTCCACGGACCGACACTAACAGACACACGCCCCTCCATTCCCCGAACCCAGCACCCGCTCCAACATCCCCATCCGCACATCCCCATCCGCACAATGATTACCCGCAACTTTATCGAACAAGATATCGAACTTCAACGCGCTGCCGAGACACCTGAAGATATGAAGCCCCGATTCAACTGGGGCGAGATGGCCAAGGCTCCGGAGCTTCCTGCTTCAAGAATCCATGTCCAAGCGGGGAACGAGCAGTCTGAACTGAGCGTTGAACAGATTGCGGAAACTGTAGGGAAGGCAGTGACTGACCTCGCCCTCTCCCGAAAGCAGGACGACATTTTCAATGAGTCTAATCAGCAGCTTGTCGCCAACATCGTGGCATCTGTCTCTGAAATGCTTCAAACCAAGGTGAGCAGCGAAGACTCCGACGCCCCGGTGCTTCTTTCGGGTGAAGAACTCACCTCCATTATTGAACAGGCTCTCGTTCGCCAGAACGCGCACGACGTCGCCAAGAGTCTTCTCATTCGTCGCAAGAAAACCGACCCTGAGTTTTCCCTTGAAAGCAGCACTGAAAAGCCGATTTGCAAAGTGATCCGCCGCAACGGGGAAGTGGTGGCTTGGTTACCCAACAAAGTTGAAGTCGCCGTGCGGAGTGCCTTCCTCTCACTCGGTATGGATTCTTCACCGGCTAAGGAAGTTTCCAAGGCTCTAACCGAGCGCCTCGCCCGAAGCGGGCAGGAATTTATTCGCATCGAAGAGCTCCAGGACCGTGTTCAGGAAGAACTGATGCGCCAGGGCCACTTCAAAGTGGCCGAAGCCTACATTCTTTATCGTGCCCACCGTGCCGCTGAGCGCAACCAGGAGGAAGAAGAACAGACTCTCGAACTGGAATCCAGTCAGGAATCCATGATCGTCGTGAATCGTGAAGACGGTTCCAGCGATCTTTGGGACGGACTCGACCTTCGCAAACGTATCGACTTCGCTATGACCGGCCTCGATCTCTGCCTCACTGCCGAGGAGATCGAGCAGGAACTCCGCCGCGCTTTCTTTAACGAGATGAGCGAAGAGGACCTCAAGAAAACGGTCATCCTCAATGCCAAGAGCCTCATCGAAAAGGACGGTGACTTCGCTAAGTTCGCCGGCCGCATCCTTCTCACCTACATCTACGAGGAAGTCCTTGAGTGGGACATCGTTCGTGACGGGGTTCGTTCTCTCGGTGAATTCCACCGCCGGGCCTTCAAGAAGAATCTCGTTCGCGGCACCGAAATCGAGCGCGTTCATCCGCGCCTGCTCGAATACAACCTCGACCGCCTGGCTGACGCAATCAATCCGACTGCCGACCTCGACTTTGACTACCTCGGCATTCAGACCCTTTACGACCGCTACCTCATCATCGACAAGACAGGGGAGAAACACCGCCGCATTGAAACTCCCCAACTCTTCTGGATGCGAGTTTCCATGGGCCTGATGATCGACGAAAAGGACGACGCCGAAGCCCGCATCATTGACCTCTACCGTCTCTACTCCAGTCGCCGCTTCTGCTCATCGACTCCGACGCTGTTCAACTCCGGCACTCTGCACAGCCAGTTATCATCCTGCTACCTCTACAAGGTCGACGACAGCATCGAGTCCATCATGCAGCGCGGCATCGCTGACAACGCCTACCTTTCCAAGTGGGCCGGCGGTCTCGGTGGCTCCTGGACCTCCGTTCGTGGAACCGGAAGCTACATCAAGGGCACCAACGGTGAAAGCCAGGGCGTCATTCCATTCCTCAAGCTGCACAACGACCAGCTCGTTGCGGTGAACCAGGGTGGTAAACGCCGCGGTTCCGGTTGTGCTTACCTCGAGTCATGGCACAACGATATCGACGACTTCCTCGAATTGCGTAAGAACACTGGTGACGAACGTCGCCGTGCACACGACATGAACACCGCGAACTGGATTCCGGATCTGTTCATGAAGCGCATGGAAGCCCGAGGTAACTGGACCCTTTTCCGCGCCAACGAAACCGCCGACCTGCACGACCTCTACGGCAAAGCTTTCGAAGAGCGCTACGAGCAATATGAAGCCGACGCCAAGGCCGGCAAGATGTATGGCAAGGAAATCCCGGCCATCGATCTTTGGAAGCGTATGCTCAAGATGATCTTCGAAACCGGTCACCCCTGGATCACGTTCAAGGATCCGTGCAATGTGCGCAGCCCCCAGGACCACGCCGGTGTGATCCACAGCTCCAACCTATGCACCGAAATCACCCTTAACACTTCCGAGGATGAGACTGCGGTCTGTAACCTCGGTTCCGTGGTGCTCGACTCCCATCTCACAGACGAGGGCGAGCTTGATCTCGTGAAGCTAAAAGAGACTGTTTCCACCGCCGTTCGGGCGCTGGACAACGTCATTGACATCAACTTCTACCCGACGGAAGCAGCGGCTAACGCCAACCAGCGTCACCGTCCCGTCGGTCTCGGCGTTATGGGCCTGCAGAATGCGCTTTTCCTTCGCAACACGGCCTTCGCCAGCGAAGCAGCTGTGGAGTTCAACGATGAGTTCATGGAGGCTATCGCCTACTTTGCTTACGAAGCTTCCAGCGATCTTGCTGCCGAGCGCGGCAGCTACTCCACTTTCGAAGGTTCTAAGTGGAGCCGGGGCATCATGCCACCCGACACGGTCGACATGCTCGAAGAGCAGCGCGGTGAGTCCATCGACGTTCCCCGTGGCGGCAAGATGGACTGGGACGCACTTCGCGAGAAGATCCAGAAGCAGGGCATGCGCAACTCCAATGTACTTGCAATTGCACCTACCGCGACCATCTCCAACATCATGGGCAGCACGCCGTGCATCGAGCCAACCTTCAAGAACCTCTTCGTGAAGGGCAACCTCTCCGGTGACTTCATCGTTTTGAACCAGCACCTGGTTCGCGACCTCAAGGAGCTCAACCTCTGGGGCGATGAAATGGTGGATCGCCTTAAGTATTACGACGGCGAGTTGACCGACATCGATGAAATCCCGCAGCACCTCAAGGAGAAATACTCCACGGCATTCTCCATCGACTACAACTGGTTCGTCGACGCTGCGGCCCGCCGCCAGAAATGGATCGACCAGTCCCAGTCAGTTAACCTTTTCCTCGCCACCCCGGACATGAAGAACCTGTCTCACATGTATCGCGCGGCGTGGCGCAAAGGTCTCAAGACCACCTACTATCTCCGCACCCTGCAGGCTTCCAACATCGAGAAAGCCACTACCAAGATGAAGAAGGAGGTCCGTATTGGCAGCAACGACGAGCCGAAGAAAGAATACACCGAGGCCGAAAAGGAGGCCTGTTCACTCGAAGCCCTTATGAACGGCGAAGAGTGCGAAGCGTGCCAGTAAGGAAAGTAAGGGAAACACTCACCACTCAAACCAAAAAGAAGGGCGGCTCGCACGAGTCGCCCTTTTTTGTGCTCAATGCCCGCAGTGGTGAGGCTTCGGAACACAGCTAATACCGACACTCGGGATTATGCGTAATCGTTCATTTGAAAGCATTACAATATTCACACAGTATTTGTAATCGCCGTTTTCCCTGACGCCTGTAAAGATCGCTATACCACCCAAACTTCTCTTTGTGATGAACCACCTCTCAATTCTTCTTATCATCATCGGCCTGATCTTCTGTATCACACCGGCTCAATCCCGAACGTTCACCTCCACCGACGGGCGCACCATGGAGGCCGACGTTGTCTCCGTGACGAAAGACACCGCCATCATCAAGCGCGGCAACCGGCAATTCACAATCCCTCTCACCAGCCTGTCTCAGGCGGACCGGGAATACCTCGCGGAATGGCGCAAGGAAGCGCTTAAGAACAAGATTCCGAAACTTGATGTCGCGATAAATTCCAAGAAATCCAACCGCCAGAACCCGAAGGCTTACGAGGAGCGAATTGGCTCCTTTGAGTTTGAAATCACAATTGAAAACGAAGAGATCCACTACTCTCTCGAAAACGGGAAAGCCCATCTCATTGTGCTGGGGCGTAACTGCGAGAACCCTGACACCTACTGCGTCATGCAAAAGAACGAATACGGGGTGGACCTCGAAATCGGAGATACCCACGAGTGGCAGGGCGACAAGATGGCCTTCACTTTCGACGACCGTGACTACAGCTATGGCTACGACTACTACGGCTTCATCTTCCTGCTGAAGAATGCCGACGGCAAGATCATCTACCAGCGGGTCACCCCGTCCAAGTTCGAGTGGGGTATCGAGCCTATCTTTGCTCTCGAGGCCAAGGAGGCCTTCGACAAGACCTTCAAATCAAAAGGCAGCGCCTACATCCGGCTTTACTGATCGGGGCGCAGGCTCTCAGTAAAAGGCGCCCGACTTCTCGAGATGGCGACGCGTCAGCGTCTCCATTCCCTCGAGCCAACGCGGGTGCTCATTCACGCAAGGCACAAGAATCAGTTCATCGCCTCCCTCCTTAACAAAGTCTTCCTTCGCGCGCATTCCGATTTCCTCAATCGTCTCGAGGCAATCAGCAACAAACGCAGGACACATCACAAGCAGTTTTTTAACTCCCTGCTTGGCCAGATCCCTAATCACAAATTCAGTGTTGGGCTCCAGCCAGGGATCACGACCAAGCCGTGACTGGAACGAAACAGAATACTGTTCTTTCGGAACACCGGCTCTCTCCACATACGCCTCGACCGTCTTGTAGCACTGGGCACGGTAGCAGGTTTTATGGGCCGGGTGGTCACCTTCGCAACAGTTCTCGCAGGAGAGACAGTGTTCCCCTGTCGGATCCGATTTCCGGAGATGCCGCAAGGGCAGTCCATGGAAACTGAAAAGAATATGGTCGTAGCCCTCGCGCAGGTAATCCGAAGAGGAAGCCACCATAGAGTCGATAAATTCAACGTCGTCGTAAAATGGCGGGACGATCTCGATCTCCACTGAGGGACCTTTCTCCGCGATTACCGTTTCAGCCTTCACGAGAGCACTCTCGTAGCTCGACATCGCATAGTGCGGAAAGAGCGGCAGTATTACGACCTCCTCTATTCCCTCGGCAAGCAGCCTGTCAACAGCATCCTCAATGGATGGGTTCTGGTAGCGCATCGCCAACTCGACAGGAATGTCGTCGAGCTGCTTCTGGAGCGCATCGGCCTGATGCTGGCTCGTAACGATAAGCGGTGACCCCTCGGGGAGCCAGACTTCGCTGTAAGCCTCTGCCGATTGCTTCGGTCGGCTGGGGAGAATCAAGGCGTGGACCAAGAACCATCGTATTGGAAACGGCGCGTCTATCACTCGTCCATCCATGAGGAATTCGCGGAGATACTTGCGCACATCGGCGACCGAGGTCGAGTCAGGTGAGCCTAAGTTCAGCAGCAATACGCCCTTTTTCTTCATCTTGGAAATTCGTCAATTGGTTGGGTAAAGTGACACTAAAGATCTAATCAAGAAAGGTTCCAATCCTTTCGGCAGTATCGAGTCCGGATACGATTGAATCGCCCAATGAGATGCCGTCGCGGCAATGTCCAGCCAGGAAAATTCCGGGATGTTGCTCTTCGCACTCGGTCATCATCTCGCGAAAACGCCCGTAGCCGACCACGTATTGAGGAATCGCATAAGGGTAAACAAAAACCTCTTCAAACACGGGCTCCCCTGTCACACCGTAGATGGAGCGCAAATCCTTCACTGTGAGCTCGATGATCTCCTCCGGCGTTTTACGAGCCAGTTCAGGGGAGCGCATACCGCCCACGTAGCTGGTCAGGGTCACGCAATCCTCAGGAGCCCGCCCGGGAAAAAGCGATGAGGAGAAAATCGTCCCGAGTGTCTGCGCCCCTTCCACTTCCGGATTCAGCGTACCAAAGCCAGCGAGTGAGTGCTTCACGTCAGTGCGTTTGAAGCCAAGCACGACACTGGCGACGGGCGGATAGATGACCTCACTCAGCCCGGAAAGTGACTTTTCACCGCCGGGAAAGGGCAGCTCCGCGAGGCGGTAGGCCGGCATTGCGAGAAGGACCGCGTCATAGGCCTCAGCCTCGTCACCGACCTGAACTGAAACCTCTTTCTCCCCCACCCGTTCGAGGCCGGTCACCGCGGCATTGAGCCTGATACGGCCACCGAGCAATTGGCCGAGCCGGTCCGTCAGCACCTGGAGACCGTCATCAAAAGACAACTTCGGGGCCCGGTCCTTGGAGACCGCCCCGGTCTTCTTGCGTTCCCGTGCCCCCTGGATCTGCCCCTTGATCATGGAACCGTATTTCTGCTCCAGCGCCCAGAGCTTGGGGAATCCTTCTTTCACCGAAAGCTGGTGGGGATCACCTGCATAAATGCCGGCGACGAAGGGATTGATCGCATAGTCGAGAAACTCCTGCCCAAGACGGCGCTTTACGAATTCGGCAAGACTCTCCTCAACTTCCGGGGGAGAGCGCTTGATGAACGGTTCACGCAGCAACGCCAGCTTGGCTTTCCAAGAAAAGAGTTTGCCCGTAAAGAATCCCAGAGGCGAAGAAGCCATCTCGGTCGGTTCACCGTTTTTCAGGATGTAGCGAGCGTCGGAATCCGGATTCGGATCGAAACGTCGTTTCTCGAGATCGAGTTTCTTGATCAGCCCGGTGATTTTTGGAGAAGTCTCCAGCAACGTGTTAGGCCCGCACTCGGCAAGAAAACCGTCCCGTTGAATCGTCTGGATCACACCGCCCACTCGGTCAGCCCCTTCGTAGAGGACCACGTCATGCCCCTGCTCGAAGAGGCGATAAGCTGCGGTCAAGCCAGTGATGCCGCCTCCGATAACAGCAATGCGACTCATATCGCTTTAAAATTATGGTCTTTCCGCCCGGCACAGCGATCCTTGAAATCGAGCCCCAACCGCTCCGACATTTCGGCATAGTCGACGCCAAGGTAGAGCGAGGTAACTTTCCGGTTCGGGTGGAGGATTTTTTTGATCTGGTCGAGCTCACGCTCGAAGCAGCCGAGATAATACGCGCTCTTTGTCTGCTTTGTTGTTGTAACCGTGGTGTAGCCGCAGCAATCACATGGGCTTTCGCAGACAGGCAGGTAAAAATAGAGAGACAGGTCGCCTTCTGCCGTCTGCTTGTTCGCGATGATCAGATGCCTCGACGTTTCTTCGGTGAAATCAGTCTTCGTCGGATAAGATGTGTATCGCGGCCCCGGAACATTTAATTTCCCGATCAAATCAACGTCGATGGTCTTCAGGCTCATCTGAAATTCTTTACTGTGGATCGCACCGCCTCGATGCAGTCGATCTTCGCTTGGGGAGTCACTCCGTGTCCGAGGTTGAAGATATGACCGGGCAGACCGCGCATACGTTCTAGAATACGCTGAGTTTCAGCAGCGGCAGCTTCCGGGGTCGCGGTCAGGAGAGTGGGATCAAGGTTGCCCTGCACCGCCATATGGTCAGGCAAAGCACGCCGGAAGTCAGCGAGGTCACAGGTCCAGTCGGCGCTGAGAACCGATGCTCCCGTTTTCTCAAGTGCTTCGCGGTTTCCGCTCGCTCCCTTGGAGAAAATAATCACCGGGACCTGATCCTTCAGGGCGGAAACGATCTCACCCATCCAGCGACCCGAAGCTTCGTGGAACACATTGTCAGCCAGCACCCCGCCCTGAGTGTCAAATACTTGGACGGCATCGACACCGCATTCGATCTGCATCTGGAGATACTCGATGCAGGCAGCAGTCAGTTTCTCGAGCAAGGAATTGAGCGTCTTGGGATCGGTGTAGAGAAGGTTCTTCGCCGCGACAAATTCACGGGAGCTGCCTCCCTCCATCATGTAGTTCGCCAGCGTCCACGGAGAACCGGAGAAACCGATTAAAGCGGTTTTGTCTCCGAGCCCGTCGCGGATCAGGGGCAACGCCTGGGCCACGTAGTCGAGGCGCTCGCGAATCGCACCGGTCTCGAGACGGTTCACGTCAGCTTCGGACTGCACCTTGAATTCCATCTCGATACCGCCCTTGTCGCTGAAGCCGTAAGACTGCCCCATTGCCTCGCAAATCACGAGAATGTCGCTGAAAAGAATGGCCGCGTCATGATCAAACCGGCGAATCGGCTGGAGCGTCACCTCGGTCGCCAGCTCCGGCGTCTGCACGATCTCGACGAACGTGTGCTTTTCCTTCACCGCCATGTACTCCGGCAAGGAGCGACCCGCCTGACGCATCATCCACATCGGTGGGTAGTCGAGCGGCTCGCTCCGGCAAGCCTTGAGGAAACGCTCGCGGTTGGAAATCGCTGTTTCACCAGCTCCTGTGGTTTCTGATTCGCCTGAAGTCATTGGGTTGGGATATCTCGATTCACCGGTTTCACGCCGAAAACCCCGTATTTTTTACGAATTTCAGCCCGAAAACTGTCGACTCGGAAGGGGCAACTACGAGTAGGAACAGGCATTTTCAACCCCGAAACACCAGCGGAAACCCGCACTCCCGGGGGTTGCGATACCCTGCCAGACGGTATTTCTGCTGCCACAACGCGGATTTCACTCCTTAACCGCAATGGTCTGGGTGACGGTCACGAAATTCTCGTCCGGCGCATACAGCGCTGTTACGGGGCACTGCCTCCAAACTCGATCACCGCGCGGATCGGGCGGTGATCGGAAGCGACTTCCTCTTCCATCACCGTGTGATCCATCTTCGCTTCGGAGAAGCCCCTTATCACAAAGAAGTCAATCTCAACCCGCGGCTCGCGCGAAGGAAAAGTCTTCGATCCGGTTCCGGCATTTTTCTCCACGATCGTCCAGCCCTCATCAGCCAGCAGTTGCATCGACGCATCCGTCCGTTCCCCGTTGAAATCCCCTGCCAGGATCACCGGATGATGGCGATCCTTGAGCGCTTCCAGCAGGGTCTTCACCTGGGCCAGGCGAAACTCCGGATCGGTCCAGTCGTGGTGGATGCTGACAAACGAAACCGGTGTTTCCATGCCCGGCACCCCGACCTGCACTTCGAGGGCACAGCGAGGCTCCGCCCCTTCCGGTAACTGGTGACGAATCGTCTCCAAGATCGGAAACCGGGACAACACGGCGAGTCCGTACTCCCCGCCCTGGAAATCCATGAACTTGCCAAAGGCATGATGCATCCCGGTGAGTTGTCCGAGCTCGGCCGCCTGGTCCAAGCTCTTGCTTCGTTTGCAAACACTGTCCACCTCCTGCAGGGCCACCAGGTCAGGTGATTCGCCCGCTATCAGCTCCCCGATGCGCCCGAGATCCAACTTCTTATCCACACCGGCACCATGATGGATATTGTAGGCCATGAGCCGGAGAGAGAATGACTCCTCTTCCGCGCCAACCGGAGCTCCACTCCCAACCATGAGAGCGATAACAGCGACAAAGACACAAAACGGTTTCATGAAACCCTGACAACTTAAGCCATCCGGCGCTCTTTCTAAAATCTTCAATTTTCCGCGCTTTACCTTGCTCCAACACGCGTTGCAGAATTATGCCGCTTGGGGGCACCTGAGGATCGACCAGCAGGCAACCCTACGGGGCCAGTCCTCAATCGGGCAAAAGATAACCCGGCAAATCAGCGATACTCGAAAGAGTCAGGTAGTCGGCATTCTCTTGAGACTGAGGTTCTGCCTCTTCATGTTGCCAGGTTGTGTGAAAGGGAATGTGGACGGCTTGCGCGCCAATCCCCACCACAGGCAAAACGTCGGACTTGAGCGAATTTCCCACCATGAGAAACTCTTTCGGGTCAATGTCCTGCTGCCGCAACAGTCTCGAGTAGTTCGCTTCCTCCTTCTCGTGGACAATCTCCACGTGATGAAAATAGTGGGCAATTTCCGAGCGCTGCAGCTTCCGTTCCTGATCAAGGAGATCCCCCTTCGTCACCACGATGAGTCGATACTCGTCCTTCAGCCTCGAGATCACATCGACCACGTCGGGAAGCAACTCAATCGGATACTCAATCATCTCCTTGCCCAGGTTGATGATCTCGGAAATCGATGTTTGAGGCAGCGTGTGATTCGACAGATCGAGGGCACATTCGATCATCGAGAGAACGAAGCCCTTAACCCCGTAGCCATACCGGCCCAGATTCCGAATCTCGACCTTGAACAGCTCCTGAACTGCTCGATCGTTGACTTCGTAGTCCTCGAGAATCTTCGCGAACTTGTCTTCCACTTCACGAAAGTAGGTCTCATTGACCCAGAGCGTATCATCAGCGTCGAATCCGATGACGCTCACGTTTTTAAAATGATTCATGGGTTCCGTGGTAGAATGATTGATTGAATGAAAATCTCAGAAAAGGATTTTCGACTCAGATCGAGAATCAAGCCTAGATGCGTCAGGCAGTTCCCTTACACTGAACTCCACTAAAACCTAAAGGGAACTGCAAATGCATTGAGCAGAAACGCCTTCCCTCGCCGACACAGCTCTTCAAGTCTTTCTCGAGGCTGGTAACCCACGGCTCTTCTTACGAAAATCCGGCAGCTAAGGCGGCTTCTCTGTTCGATGTCGCTGGCATCCCCCCGATCTACCCGCAGGCGGGAAGCCCCAAAAGTCCGCGACTTCCCATAGACTCCGCATGTTCTGGCCTTTTCCGATCTCATCAGCCGCCAGTAAACAGCCCCGATTACCGGTTGACCTTAGGGGTGTTCGCGACTATTTGTGCCACCCCAAAAATTTAAACGGGCGATTTTGTCCCAAAACGCATCCAGAATCATGGGCAATCACATTAGAAAAACCAACAACCAGTGCCAGACCCGTCCTCGTAAGAGCGGTGCCAAGAAGAATCGCCGCCGCCTCGAGCAGCGCCGCCGTCTTGTGGCTCTCGGCATGAACGAAGAAGAAGTCGCACGCCTGACTTCCCGCGAGATCCTCGATCTCCTTAAGCGCCCTGCCAAGATCGGCAAGGAAAGCTAATCTGATCACCAGATCCTTTTGAAAAACGCCGCTCGGGACCTCCCGGCGGCGTTTTTTTGTGGGCGGGTGGGAACTAGCAAAGCGCCCCTAAGCAATCAAATCCTTCACCACGTGCCCGTGCACATCCGTCAGGCGCACATCGAGTCCCTGGTAACGGAAATTGAGCCGCTCGTGATCAATGCCGAGCAGGTGCAGGATGGTGGCGTTGAAGTCGTGCATGTGAACCGGGTTCTCGGCTGCGGCATAGCCCAGCTCGTCGGTCTGACCATATTCGAAACCACCCTTGCTACCGCCACCCGCCATCCAGACGGTGAAAGCCTCTTTGTGGTGGTCGCGGCCAATCTTGACGTTGTCGCCGGCACCATTGCTGCCCTGGGCCATCGGGGTCCGCCCGAATTCCGCTGACCAGACCACAAGGGTCTCGTCGAGCAGGTCGCGCTGCTTCAAATCCTTGATCAAGGCCGCGATGGGCTGATCCACCTGCTTCGCCTTGGTCGGCAGTCGGCTCACGATGCTGTTGTGGTGATCCCAGCCCTGGTCGAAGAGCTGTACGAATCTCACCCCGCGCTCAGCGAGGCGCCGGGCCAGGAGACAGTTGTTGGCGAAACTGGTCTTGCCTGGTTCCGTGCCATACATCTCGTGCACATCCTTGGACTCGCTCGTGATATCCATCAGCTCCGGCACCGCGGTCTGCATGCGGTAGGCCATCTCATACTGACTGATCCGGGTCTGGATCTCCGGATCGCCGACATCGGCAAGGCGCAGGCCGTTGAGGTGTTTCACCGAATCGACCACCTTGCGGCGATCTGAAGGGCTGACGCCTTTTGGATTGGAGAGGAACAACACCGGATCACCCTGACTGCGAAATTCAATGCCCTGGTTGATCGTTGGCAGAAAGCCGCTCCCCCAAGCGCTGTTGCCGGCGCCGAGCACCTGTCCGGTGATCAGGACAACAAAGCCTGGGAGGTCCTTGTTCTCACTGCCGAGACCGTAATTGACCCATGAGCCGATGCTGGGTCGACCGAACTGACTGAAGCCGGTCAAGGACTTCAATTGAGCCGGGGCGTGGTTGAACTGATCCGTCTCGAGGGTGCGAATGAAACAGAGGTCATCGGCCACTTCCTGCAGATTCGGCATCAGGTTGGAAATCGGGATCCCCGACTGACCGCACCGCTTGAATCCCCAACCCTCTTTCTGCGGGGTTCCAAGCAAGGTCGGCTGCTCGCGAATGAAGGCGAGCTGCTTGCCGACAAAGAACTCATCGGGGCAAAGCTCCCCGTGATGTTTCTGCAGCATCGGCTTGTGATCAAAGAGATCGAGATGGGACGGCGCCCCGACGAGGTGAATGTAAATGACCCGCTTCGCTTTCGGCGCGAAATGCAGTCCTCCATTCTCAACCGCGGCTCCGAGATCCTCGGCCAGGAGCGAACCGAGCGCAGCTCCACCCATCCCCATCCCCGCCTGCTGGAAGAGCTGGCGGCGAGTCATGTTCTGCATGTGATTTAACCAGGGATTCATGCGCTTATCCTTTCGTGATGGTTTCGTCGAGGTTGAGTAGAATGCTGGCAACGTAGAACCATGCGGCGAGTTCCGTTTTATCTAGAGATTCGCTGGGCTGATAATAGATCCCTTCACTGTCGATCAGGCTCTCGACCTCTTCGGGTGAGAGCGAGTCGGTCCGTTCTTTGATCACGCCCTTCAAGTAGTTCAGCTCTGCCTTTTCCGCTGGTCGCGACAGCACCAGTTCGAACGCGTGCTGGATACGCTCTTCCTCGGAAGCCTCCGGCTTCTCAGACAACAAGCGATTCGCCAGAGCAAGGGAAAGTTCCACGTAGACGGGATCGTTCATCAAGGTGAGTGCTTGCAGTGGCGTGTTGGTGCGCGGACGACTCACCACACAGGAGCCCCGGTCTGGCGCATCGAAATTCACGAAACTAGGGTAAGGTGCCGCCCGGCGCCAGATCACGTAGACTCCGCGCCGGTAACGATCCTCGTCGGTCTCGTCGATCCACTTCGGTTCGTTGCGTCCCACCTGACGCCAGATCCCGGTCGGCTGATGCGGCATGACCGGTTCGCCCTCGGCCTTGGTGGACAGCATGCCGCTCACCGCGAGCGCGTTGTCGCGCACCATTTCCGCGGTCATGCGGAAGCGCGGACCACGAGCCAACCAGGAGTTTTTCGGATCCACTTCATAAAGCTCCGGAGTGACCTTGGAAGACTGGCGGTAAGTCGATGACATCACCATGGCCTTGAGGACATGCTTCATATCCCAACCGGACTCAACGAACTCCACGGCGAGCCAGTCGAGTAACTTCGGGTGGGTCGGCGGCTGAGCCATCGTTCCGAAATCCTCAAGAGTGGCGACAATGCCGGCTCCGAAAAGCTCGGCCCACCAGCGGTTCACGGTGACCCGGGCAACGAGCGGGTTCTCTCCATTGACCAGCCACTTGGCCAGGCCAAGGCGGTTCTTGGGAAGACTCTCATCCATCGGCGGCAGCACCTCCGGTGTCGCGGCTACGACCTTCTCGCCTTTGTCAAGATAAACGCCGCGATTCATGATGTGGGTCTCGCGGGGCTCCTCCATCTCGATCATGACCAGCGTGGACGGGATCTTGAGGGCGTTGAGGTTACGCTTCGCCTTGTTCATTTCGGCGTCGAGCTTCTTCAAGGCAGGATTGGACTCCATGAACAAGTCATCGAGGGCTTTGGTGTCGTTTTTAGACAGCTTGTCAGGATTCTTCTCAAGGATCGTCAGCAGGTCTTCGCTCAATTCATCAACCGAAGGATCTCCATCCATTGCGGAGAGACGCACCCGTCCGATCGTGCGACCGCGTCCGTAGTTCTGATCGAGTGAGAAACGAAGAATGGCGCCTTCTTTCACCTGGAGCGGCTTCTCAAGACGGTAGACGGCCCAGTGTGGCTCACCGAACTCCCGGCCGATGGCCCAACCCGTCTTGCGATCGCCGTCGATGGACTTCTCGACTTCCCAGCCGGGCTGCGAGTAGTCAGCCGTCACTGAGCTCAGGGCGACTTTCCTGCCTTTCTTCTGGCCCTTCTCATGAACCGTCACGTTCAGTTCGCTGAGAATGAAATTGGGACGCTCATCGTCTCCGCGACCCGGTCCCGTGCCGGGCAGTTCGTCGTGCGTGAGGGCCTCGACTCGAACCGCAGTGACCTGCTTCAGCTTCGGCTTGGTATCGATCGTGTAAACTACCGTGCCGGGAACGTTCCCGGTCACGAGAATGGATTCGTCTTCGAGCGCCCGGAAGTCTTCGCCTCCGTTGGTGCGGAATTTGTCCGCCGGAAGCACGGTCCACTCCGGGCGATTCTTGAGTGATGCTCTCAGGTCTTTCTCCCACTGCTCACGACCGTTAGCGCCGGTCATCATCTGCTTACGCTGGGAATTCAGCTGCTTGATCTGGTCTGAGATTTCCTCCCGCTTGGCGGCCTGCTCTGCCGGAATCGGAAGATCCATTTTCGGACCCACAAAGTCGAAGGACACACCCTTGCCTCCATTGTCGACCTCGAGCGGCGTGTTGTTGAAGAAGGCAAAAAGACCGTAGTAATCCTTCATCGTGAAGGGATCATACTTGTGGTCGTGGCACTGCACGCAACCCATCGTCGTTCCCAGCCAGACCGTACCAGTGGTATTGACCCGGTCTACCACCTGGTTGGTTCGGTTCTCTTCAGGGTGAACACCTGCCTCAACGTTGCAGGTCACGGTGCGGTGAAAACCGGTCGCAATTTTCTGATCCAGCGTCGCATTCGGCAACAGATCACCGGCCAACTGCTCAATGGTGAATTGGTCAAAAGGCATGCCGCTATTCAGCGCATTGATAACCCAGTCGCGGTAGGCCCAGCTGTCCCGCAACTGATCCGCCTGGAAACCGTTCGAGTCCGCGTAGCGGGCCAGGTCCAGCCAGGAACGGGCCCAGTGCTCGCCGAAACGGGGAGATTTCATCAGTCGATCGACCACCTTTTCGTAGGCGTTGCCCGACTTGTCATTCACGTAGGCCTCCACCTCTTGAGGCGTGGGCGGCAGACCGGTCAGGTCAAAGGTGAGACGTCGGATCAGGGTGCGGCGATCGGCTTCTCCCGAAGGCTTGAGCCCGTGCTCATCAAGACGGTTCAGGATAAACTTGTCGATATCGTTGGAGATCCAAGATTCATCCGACACCTCCACGTCGGCGACCTGCTTCGGCGCGACGAGAGACCAGTGATCCTGGTATTCCGCGCCTTCCTCGATCCAGCGGCGAATGATCTCTTTCTCTTCTTTCGTCATCTCCCGCTTCGACTTGGCCGGCGGCATGAGATCGTTGTCATCATCTGTCATGATGCGGTAGTAGACTTCGCTGTCCTCCGCATTGCCGGGAACGAGCGCGAAGTAGCCGTCGAACTCTTTCTTCGCATCCGCCTCCACATCGAGGCGCAGACCGCCCTCTCTCGTTTCTTTGTCAGGACCGTGACAGTGGAAACATTTGTCCGCGAGGATCGGTCTCACATCGCGGTTGAAATCGAGTTTCTTCTCGGCCGAAACGCCAAGAGAGAAAGTCAGGGAAAGCACCACGGCGATCCATCGCCCGGTGGGAATCTGGGAGCTTTTTGTCATTTTCGCATAGGGAAGCAACAGACTGCTTTTTAGCAATATCTCACTTTATGAATCCGAGCCCCTTCCAGCCACTACGGTTTCGCGTAGAGAAGAAGTGACGTTATCCGCGTAAGATTGATCCGTTCCCCTGATCCCCACAAAATCAGCCGTTTCGTTGGCCACCACCTCCTCCCGTATAAGCCGACGCCACAAGCTTTGCAAGCCCTCAAGTCGTATGTTCGACGCCGCGGCCTACGTCCTGGGGACACTTTTCTCACGGTCACTGAAGCCGCCGAGTGACTCGGCGTGAGCCAAAACCACCGCGCCTTTCTTCACTCCAGCTAAAACGCAAAAGGCCCGCTGCAAAGAGCGGACCTTCGCGGAATACTGCAGTATCAGCCAGGTTAGCCGAAGAGACCGGTGACCGGCTTGCCGTGGTTACCAAAGACGAACGGACGTCCGGACGGTGAGTAGATCTCGTAGCCGAGATCAATCCCAAGGCCATAACCGATAGTCGCGTGGAAGTCTTCGACGCTGACTTTCTTATCGCCGACACGGCGACCGTCCGCGTCCGACTTACCATACTTCTGGCCACCTGCGATTCCGCCACCGGCAAACATGGTAGAGAACACAGCGGGCTGGTGGTCACGTCCGGCACGGTCGTTGATGCGGCTGGTCCGGCCGAAGTCGGTGCCGACAACAATCATGGTGGACTCAAGCAGACCGCGCTGGTCGAGGTCGCTGATCAGCGCGGCAACCGCCTGATCAAACGGGGGCAGTCGTGAAGAGAGGCTGTCCTGGATACCGTTGTGCATGTCCCAGCCACCGTTGTGGACCTCGATTACACGAACACCCTTTTCAACGAGACGGCGGGCAAGAAGACAGCCCTGACCGAGGTTGTTCATGCCGTATTTCTGACGGTCCTTCTCACCGGAGAGGTCAAACACCTCGAGCTCGTCGCTGCTGAGCAGGCGGGAAGCCTGGTCGTAGAACTCGATGTAACCTCTCGGGCTGGAATAATGCTGATACTTTTCAACGAAGCTCTTACCCATATCGAGGGACATCTCCATGCGCTGCTTAAAGCGATCTTCGGAGGTCATGATCTGGGAGTTGGCAATTCCAGCTGTCGGGTTGGCCACGGGTAACGGGCTGAGAGCCGGCTCGAGGTAACCGGAGTTGGAAGTACCGCGGTTGACGATGACACTGTCAGGCAGGAGATCGCCGCGCTTGCCGAAGTATTTCTCACACCACGGGCCAATATGCGGGTGAACGATGGTGGCGCGCTGGTTGTAACCCGTCATCATCTGATAGCGGGCCTGCGCGTGAGCTCCGTTAGTGCTGCTCATGCTATTGATCACGGCAATCTTGTCGGCGTGCTCCGCGAGCTTTTTCAGGTGACTGCCGTAGTGGATACCGGGAACATTAGTGGAAATGGTTTCCGTGTCTCCCATCACCTTCTTGTTGTTTTTCTTGGGATCGAAGGTGTCGAGGTGGGTCATGCCACCGGAATTGTAGATGTAGATCAGGCTCTTGGCTTTACCACCGGCCGCACCGGCTTCCTGAGCTTGCACATTCTTTGATCCGAGAACGGCGCCGTAGGTAGTTGCCATGCTTACGCCAAGAGCGGTCTTGGCCGTGCCTTCCATAAACTGGCGACGACTCGTATCGGTGTTTCCTGCGAGTGCTTTGAAGTCCATAACTTAAATTCGTTAAAGGTTAGAGAATTGGGTTGGGGATGTAGCCGTTTTACTGGATGAAAAGAAACTCAGGGGTGTTGAGCAGGGCCCAGGCGAGATCGCGAATACCGTCCTCGCCGTAGGTCTCCATGATGTCGACGCCCTTCTTGAGCTCGTTCTCAGTTGGGTAGCGAGAGAGCATCGTGAAGAACACGCCGCGGACCATATCGTCGGGTCCATCAAACTTGCTGAGATCTTCAACGACCTGTGAACTGCTGCCTGTCAGCCGGGTCGTTACCGTACCGTTCATCAGAGCGAGCACCTGGGGCACCGTGCCGTCGAAATTACTGTTGTCAGTCACCATGCGGTCGGACTGACCAAAAGTACTGAGCATAGAGGCCGCAGAAGCTGGCTGGACCATGTTGGAAGACCGAACCATCTTGATACCATCGACCACCGGAATCTCGGGATCCTTGGCCTTGAGGCTGGCCGTCTCAACGAGCACCTTCTGAGCCTTGTTGCGGGTCTTCTTGTAGGCCTCGTATTTGGCGAACACTTCTTCCATGGAATCCTTCTTAAAGTCAACGCGAAGCACTTCTCTCATGAAGGATCCGTCGCCCCCTTTGACCTCGTCGATCTTGGACCCATAAGCGAGTGTCAGAAGAGAGTCCCAAGCCTGCTCCGCACGCATCCGGCGAAGCACTGGCCCCTGGAAGAGGTAGAACTGACCCTCGTCCACATCACGATCGTAGGTTGAAATACCCTGATAAGCCTGGGTGTTGTAGAGGATGCGCATGAACTCGCGCAGGTCGAATCCGGTGCGGACCATTTCCTGACCCAGAAATTCAAGTACTTCTGGCTGGCCGGTATGCTTGCGCCAGTCCATCGGAAAATCAATTACCGGCTCAACGAGGGCACGTCCGAAAGCTCGCTCCCACATGCGATTAGCGATATTAACAGCAAACCGCTCATTGGCGGGGTCAGTCATCCACTCGGAAAGGGCTTCACGCCGACTCTTGCCACCGGTTTTGGCGTTTTCACCATAGAGAGTCAGTGGGGAAACAACCTGACCGCCCAACTCGTCGATTTGGCCCGGAATGGCAATATCAATCCTTTTATTATCGACCACATTTAGTCCGAGCGCTGTCTTATACCAACCGAACTGGCGGCGTTCGTTGCGGTCCTCGAGATTAATACCACCCTGCTTGACGGCGTAGTTTTGAAACTTGTTGAGCCATCCCTCGGGGGCTCCGGGGAGACCCACGCGAACGTTTTTGCCCTCGGCTCCCTTGTAGCTCCCCATGGAACGTTGTGTTTGACCGAAGAAGGCTGCCATCTGGTAAAAATCTTCCATCGTCCAGTCGGTGAACGGGTGATCGTGGCACTGGGCACAGCTTATATCGATACCCATCATGACTTGTCCAAAATTGGAGAAGGCATCGAACTCCATGCCCTCGTCACGCTGAAGGAACCCAATTGCCGGGTTGTGACCTAGGTTACCCTTGGCCGTAATCATCTGGTGCACCATCTCGTCGTAACCGACATTCGCTGCGAGCGAATCACGCCACCATTGACTGTAAGGGGAGTAGTCCAACTCTCGAGCCACACCAGTATCCTTGATCCGATACATGTCGGCGAAGTAGTTGAAGAGGTGGCTCGCACGCCCGGGGCTGGCAAGAAGCTCATCGATGAGGATGGCGCGCTTGTCTTCGCGGGCACTGTCGGCGAACTCCTGGAATTCCTCGCGGGTTGGGATGCGACCGAGGATATCGAGATAAATGCGGCGAACGAATAAATCATCCGGAAGCCGCTCATTGAAGGAGCGAATGTCGGTGCTCTTTGCGAGGTTACGAGCGAGCAACAGGTCGATCTTCTTCGCGGAAGCCATTGTCATGGCATCGTCTCCAACGAGGGCAAAACGCTTGGCAGCTTCGAGGTCGTCAGCAATCAGGCGGGAGACCGGAAACTTGACGCTCTGGCCGTTTCGCAGCTTCATCTGGATCATGTCGCCCTCAAGGCTCTCAAAAATGGCTTCGAGTTTCTTTCCGTCGGTGCTCGTCCAGACGCGCGCCTCGGAAACCATGGGGATCATTAGTCCGATCGCCAGGACAGCAGCAACCGGTAGAAAGAGTGGTGGGTTTTTCATAACGCTTTTTTAACGAGGCCCTGCCGGAGCAAAAACCTGCAAACCGAGAGGGGAATTTTATCAGATTACCTCCTCCTAACTCAAGTGTAGACCGCCAATTTGCGTATCTGTTACAGCAATCCTCGGATTTCCCGAGGAATTATTGGCCCGCTAACCCCGAAAAAAGGGCAAAATTAACTCAATTCGGAGCCTATTTGGTCAAAAAAGCGTCACTTGTCACCACCTCCGACACAAGGTGGTGCAGTTGGTAATCATGCGCCACCAGGTCTGCCGTGAGCTCATCAATAGTCTCCTCGTCGGTCAACTCGAGCGAGCGTCCCAGGGCGTAAGTGAGCAACTTCGTGACGAGGGCGCGCCCGAATTGTTCCTTCCGGCCCTCGAGCAGGTAGGCCTTGAGATCCTCCATTCCGTCTACCGGAGCACCGCCCGGAAGCGTTGTTTCAGTCACGACCGGCTGCTTGAAGGTCTTGCCACGCTTACCGGGTTCTTTTCTGAGGATGGTTTCCCGGGCCAATCCATCCGCTCCGAATCCCTCCATCGCGATGCCCCAGGGGTCGATGCTGCGATGACAGTCATTACAGGCGGCCTGCTCACGATGAATCTGGAGCTGCTCACGAACGGGCAGCCTGGCAAAGTCAGGATTCTCCGAATCAAGCCCCGGCACATTTGGTGGAGGATTCGCCGGCGAATCATCGAGGAGACGCTCGCGCAGCCACACTGCCCTGAGGACGGGGTGCGAATCTTCGCCCGTCGAGTGTCCCAGCAAGATACTAGCCTGGGTCATCAACCCTCCCCTGTCCGAAGCCTCCGGCAGGGCGACACGCTCAAACTCCATCCCGGGCGGGTTGTCCTCGATTCCGTAGTGACGGGCCAAAGGGCGGTTCAACATCGCAAAATCAGAGTCGAGAAAATTGAGAGCGCTCATGCGGTGATTCAGCACTTCAGCAAAGAAGTGTTTAGTCTCGTCACGAATCGAGGGCTTCAGGTCGTCGTTCCAATCCGGATAGAACTCAGGATTTACGGCGACGCGATCCACGGCTCCAACATCGAGCCATTGATCGACGAACTGATCCACGAAGTTCCACGAGCGATCATCTTTCAGCATTGCGGCGACCACCTGCTTGAGATAACGCTTCTTCTGTAGTCGTCCCTGCTCCGCGGCGGTGAAGAGACGATTGTCAGGCATTGTTCCCCAGAGAAAGTAAGAAAGACGCGAGGCGATCTCCCAGTCATTCAGCGGTCGCTTCTCTTCTCCGGAAGGTTCGATAAGATAAAGGAAATTCGGTGAGATCAACACCATCGCGAGCGGATCGCGAATCGCCGTTTCAAAACTATCGACCGTTGGCCGGACTTGATCGAAAAGCGCGAGGTAGGGTCTGACTTCTCGGGGCTCAACTGGGCGGCGGAAAGCGCGCTGCATGAACTGCTGCAACACCTTCCCCGCGTAGGCCCGCTCATCACTCTGCTTCAACTTTGACGGAAACAGAATGGCGGTGTGATGTTTCGGCGGCCAGCTTTCGTAGACCGGCCCCACGAATTCAACGGACTCGATTTCGACGGTGGGAAGATGCTCATCGATCACCCAACTCTTTTTGGTCTTGGCCTTCTTCTTCCCTTCTGCCGGCTTGATCACAATGGTCTCCTGCTTCGGCTCGGTGACGCCGTCATCATAGAGATTCGTCACTCGCAACAGCAGCCCAGGAAACTTTCCCTGCACCCGGTCAGGCAACGGAAAATCTTCGATGCGACCGCGGAATTCGTAGGACTGGAACTCCTGCGAAGTCACGTCGACTTCCGAAGCCACCTTGATCGGGGAATTGGAACCTACGGTGTAGCCAACGCCCAGTTCCATACGCGGATAACCCTGGCCCTTGACGAGGTTCGCCTTGGCTCGAATCCGAACGAGGAAATCCCCTTCCTCCGGATACTCCTCGAGAATCTTCCCGAGAAAGAGCTGCTTTCGTCCCAGCAGGTTCGAGTAGTCTCTGCCCTGAGCGGCCGAGCCCACATTGGCGTTCGTCTTTTCCAGCACATGACGAAACACCGGCGGCTTTCCTTCAGTCACAATTGCCTTGCCCAATGCCTGCCGGGCTTCGTGAAGGTAATACTCCAACTGCATCGCCGACATTTGCAGCGTCGCGCCGTTATTCTTGAATCCGTCCTCCGAGAGGCCTTCAGAAGGGAGTGAAGTGGTGTAGTTTGTTTCGATGCCGAGCAAGTCGGTCATCGTGTTCTGGTATTCGAGACGATTGAGACGGCGCACCACCGGGCGTCCACCTGTGCTCTTCATCGCCTTAACCACGGCCTCGATCTCATGGTTTAGCCAGGCAATCAAAGTTCGCCGTTCATCGTCAGATAGTCGCGGCTCATCCTCCGGCGGCATCTCGTCGAAGTTGAGCACATCAAGGGTGTCATGCCAGGTCTCCGCCGCTGGACGATCATTAATCATGTCCGTGCTCAGCGTGTCGAAGCGAATGTCATTCTTCTGCTTCTCCGGCCCGTGGCAGGAGAAACAATGTTTCTCAAGAATCGGAAGAATCTCCGTCTCGTAGTCCGCCGACGCGACTACCCCGGAAGCGCCCAGGGCAACAGCCCCCGAGATTAATGCCAGCAGGGCGCAAAATTTCTTCGTCATTCCAAGTCGTCCCGGCTTCCAAGACGCCATCATGATCCACTGTGACTGGCCGCTTTTCAATTTCGGGACCGTCACGCAGTCGAGTCCCCGTGCCCTACGCAGACGAGCCTCAGTTTTTTGTGACAACCCATCAACTGGCCTGCGGAAGATTCGCAGAACCGCGTTTCCTCGACTCAGTCACCGTGAATCAGCTTCGGCTCCACGGTGAGCCGAATTTCTCCGGGAGCCCGATTATCGCGGATCGCCGACGTCAGATGCTGCACCGCGAGATGAGCCCGTTCGTGAATCCCCAGATCGATGGTGGCCGGCCTCGGACACAGTCCTGCCAGGTAACTGATTTCGTTATCGCAGGAAACAAATTCCACCTCGCTTCCTACGGCAATCTTTCTCCGCAAAAGGAGCCGGTGGGCCATCGCCGTCATCGCATCTGAAGGGCAGAATACCCCTGAGGCGATTGGCCGCTCTGCCACAAACCGGTCGACGAGACGCTCCATTCGTGACTCGAGGTCATCCACTGTCGAAATCCTCGCCTCCGTTTTTCGCGGGACCGCCGCCCCATAGTTGGTGACTTCAGCCCCGGCCGACCTCACCGCTTTCTGAAACGCCTTCCCGCGGGCACTGAAAGAGGGATTTCCAGCCTCGGCCAGGAAAACTGCCAAGCGTCGATGCCCGCGCTCGAGGAGGTATCGAGCGGCCAGACTACCGACTTCATCGTTACCTGCCAGAATCGATGTCGCTCCCTGTTGCCAGAACGACGTCAGGCAAACGACCGGTCGGCTGAGTATTCCCTTCAGAAACGGATCTGTTGCAGAAAGCCCGACGATGAGGAAGCCGTCCACCTTGTCCAGCACCGTCGGCAATCCTTCCTCCGCATGGTGGAAATGCAGAATCGTGGAATACCCTTCACGGTTCGCCTCAGCCTGAGCCAAGCTGTATAACTTCACCATGAACTCAGAATGCATTCGCATCCCGACCGGGTCGACCAATACGGCCAGCAGTCCCGAATTGGCCCGCAACTCCAACTTAGGATTTCGACCCGTTCGTCGGTCCGGCGGGGGCGCTTCGTAACCGACCCTTTTCATCGCCCTGAACACGCGCTGCCTCGTCTCCTCGTTAACAAAAGATCGACCGTTCACCACGCGCGATACCGTGGATTGCGATACCCCGGCAAGAACGGCCACCTCGGACATACTCATCGGGACAAGGTCTCTATTATGCATCATTATGCAATCAGAAAGACCGGTTCGGCTTGAGGCTTACGCCCGGGCAGGTTTCGATAGACTCGATGAAAACATTGTCTCCCCGACTTCTCGCGATCTTCGCTCTAACCGCGCTCGTCTCCTTGGCCTGCAACCTCCGAGCAGAAACCAAACGCCCCAACATTCTCTGGTTGGTCGGCGAAAACATGAAACTCGATCTCGGCTGCTATGGCGCTGAGAATGTCAAAACACCAAACCTCGACGGTCTCGCCGCCAAGGGTGAGCGCTACACCCACGTTTTTTCTACCTCCCCCGTCTGCGCTCCCAGCCGAAGCGCTTTCTTCGTCGGCATGTATCAAACTTCGAGCGACACCCACAACATGCGCTCCCATCGCGAGGATGATTACCGACTTCCGGAAGGCGTTCGTCCGCTCACGCATCGCCTCATGGATGTTGGTTATTTCACCGCCAACATCGCAACCATGAACGGGGAGGAAGTCGGCTCAGCCAAACTCGATCTCAACTTCGTCAACGAAGGCAAGCTCTACGACACCGATAAGTGGGAAGATCTCAAAGGCAACCAGCCCTTCTTCGCCCAGGTCAACATGCTCGAAGCCGAATACGACATCTACGACCGCCAGACGTGGAAACAGCCGCGCGTCGAATGGAAGGGCGAAAAGCATCACGAAAAAATTGCCACGGCCGACAACGTGACTCCCCCGCCCTACTACCCCGACCACCCGCTCGTTCGCGAAGAGTGGGCGCGCTATCTCAACTCCATCTCCGGAATGGATAAGACTATCGGCAAAATCCTCGCGCAGCTCGAGAAGGACGGTGTCGCCGATGACACGGTCATCATTTTCTTCGGCGACAACGGTCGCATCGAGCCCCGCGGCATTCACTGGTGTTATGACAGCGGCCTGCACGTTCCCATGATCATCCATTGGCCCAAAAATTTCCCGGCGCCAGCCAACTACTCTCCCGGCGCAGTCAAAGACGAGGTGATCAGCCTGATTGACCTCACTCCGACCACGCTTGGCTTTGCCGGGATCGAGCGCCCGCTTGGGATGCATGGCCGCATCTTCCTCGGTGACCGCCTCGGACCGGAGAGGAAGTATGCTTTCTCAGGTCGTGACCGGGTCGACGAGACCGTTAACCGCATTCGCAGTGTGAGGGGCCAGCGCTACCACTACCTGCGAAACTACTACCCCGATCGTCACTTCACCTCACTGAACCGCTACAAGGAAAAGTGTTTCCCTATCAAACCACTCATGCGCGAGATGATGAAGAACGGGGAACTTTCCGGCCCTCCTGCGGATCTGATGTCTGACACGGTCGCCCCGGAGCAACTCTTTGACACGGTCAACGATCCCCACGAGATCAACAACCTCGCCGATTCCAAGGAGCCAGAGCATGTCGAAGCTCTCATTCGCATGAGAGCCGCATTGGACACCTGGATGGTCGAAACCCAGGACCAGGGAGTGTTTCCTGAACCCGACGAAATCGTCGCTCCCTTCGAGAAAGAAATGCACGACTGGTTCGGCACTCCTGAGTGGCATCCCTACAAGGGCGACTAGCGACCACACACCTCCACTCGTCTTCTCTGAACTGAGTCTAGCCCTACAGAGGCGCCTCTTCACCACAAAAGGGCGCCTTACGGAACGGCTATGGTCCGACCTTTCCTCCTCACTATGAAACCCCTTCTCCTCTTCATCCTCGCGAGCGTCTCCTCACTGGCTTACTCGCAAACCACAGAGCAGGACCTGGAGATCGTCCGCAGCCGCTACCTCAACTGGGTCCTCGACACGGAACAAACGGATTACAACAACCCCCACATCAACGGGCGCTACGGGCGCCTCCAGCGAAGTGTTCGCGGCATCCTCAATCGCTTCGAATCAGATTTCGATTTCTCGAATGACGCTCCCTTCTACGATACCCGCACCGCCAATGACGACCTCAGCGAACTCCAGTTCCTCGTCACCCAGGCGCTCCCTCACCTTTCAACTGCCTATCATCTCAAGGGACCTGACAAACGTCCCAATCCTTATTACCGGGATAAGGAACTGCATCGCCTGATCCTGCTTTCATTTGATCGCCTTCATCAGCGCGGTTTCCGCAAAGGCCTTCTCATGCCGTGGAAAACGAAGGAGGTCGCCGACGAACCGACACCCGCGCGCCAGGGTATCGTCGTTGACTTTCACCTGCGTACCTCCGGGTTTGCCCTCGCCACGTTCCTGATGAGAGACACTCTCGAGGAATCGGGAAAGCTCGAACGAACTCTCGAAACCTGCCGGGACATCATGAGTCACGACGAGAAGTTCGGCAGCCTCTATGATCTCAAGCAGAACGCCGACGGCATCCGCCTCGTCGCCAACTTTTCCCTTCCCTACGCTCTGGCCGCCGGAGACCTCGAGCACCTCAACTTGATTGGCCGGCAAGTGGATCGTTCCATGGCGAAAGAGTCCGATGCCTCGGACACGATCAAACCGGACGGCCTCGGATTTCACCATCGCGCTGTGTATCTGTCAGGCTACGCCCCGTTCGGAGTCGCCCAGTCTGCGTTTCTCGCCTGGCTGCTAGATGGAACCGGGGCCGAAGTGCAGCCCGTCACGATCGGAAACATGACTCACAGCATGGAAGTCCTTCGCCTCGTTTCCCAGAAATATGAAGGCCACAAATCCCTGGCCGGAAGGCTCACTCCTTCACCGGTCATCCCCCAGGTGCTGCTCGGCTACGCCTACCTTGCCGATCTCGAACACCCCGGACGCTCTGACGTGGAACGGATTCTCGCACGCCTCGCCGACGAATCCTTCATGAACTCCCCCGCCGCCGATCGGGTCTTCTCTGCTCAACGGAACGAAGTCCCACCGGGGGCCGGAGCTGTCTCCAGCTTTTACCGAATCCTGCACTCTGCCCGCCAGGGCGGCGCCGAACCGGATCCATCCGGCAACTGGGCGTTCAACTATGGCCCCATCAGCGTGCACCGACGCGATCACTGGATGGCCTCCGTCAAAGGATACAGCAAATACTGGTGGGCCTTCGAACGCTCCCTCGTTGACGCCCGCATGGATGACCGACTCCAGAACGTTCTCGGTTTCCACGATAGCGCCTGCTACCTCAGCATCCATACCCTCGACAATGAAACCAATCCCTTCGGCACCGGTCGAACCCGAGACGGCTGGAACTGGTGTCGAATCCCAGGTGCCACGACCCGACAGATACCCGGCAAGGATTTCCTGGAAATGGATCGCCAGTCGGATCGCACTCCCATCCAGCGCCCCTTCGCTGAGTCCAGCTTCGTCGGTGGCCTCAGCCTCGACCGGAAACATGGACTCTTCGCCGCGCAGTATCACGAGGTCGGTCCCGATCGGCGCAAAGGACCGCTCAGAGCCATGAAAGCTTTCTTTTTCTTCGGCGATCAGATCGTGGCCTTCACGCACAACATCAAGAACGGTGATGGAGTCTATCCTGTCGAGACGACCTTGTTCCAAACTCCCCTGGCCGAAGCCGACACTCCGACCTGGATTAACGGAAAGCCGGTCAAGGGACTGGAGAAAACGAAACTCTTTGAAGAACCCCAGCCAGTCACCCTGGTGGACTCCGCCAATCATGGCTACTACCTTCCACGCGCCGAAGGCCTCATCGTGCAACGGGAGGAGCAAACCCATCTCGACCAGTCCGGCACCACACCGACCACCGGGAACTTTGCTTCGGCCCGTTTCCAACACGGCAAGTCTCCCGACGGAGATCACTGTGAATACGTCATCCTTCCTTCGGCCGGCCCTGACAAAACCTCTAAGTTCGCGAGCGAAGCTCACAACATCTACAACGTCGTCCAGCGCAACTCACGGGGCATCATCGTTCAGCACTACCCGCTCGGCCTCACCGGCTATGTACTACCCAACGCCGGCGTCGAGATTGAAAAAGGCCTCATCAGGGAAATCAGCGTCCCCTGCTTTGCCATGACCGAGAAAAGAGGCGCTGACAGTCTCCGTCTCAGCGTCTGCAACCCCGACCTCGGCTGGGAAGCCGGCAAACAGTTCGATTACAAGAAAGACTCCCGCGACCCCAACTCGCAAAAGCTGTTCGAACCCGTGTCCATGCCTCTCACAATCACCCTCCGAGGTCGCTGGAATCTCGCCCACCCGCATCCGGAAATTGAGGTCAAGAAATCGACGAAAGATTCCACCACACTCACGTTCGCCACTTCCGACGCCCGATCCATCGAGTGCCTGCTGAACAAACTGGAAACGAATTGAACCGGACTCAATCGGGTTTCGATGACGGTCACTTCATCGACTATTTCATGCATTTGAAGCGCGCCGCCGGAGAGTGAGCGGCCGCACATCGGGACTATCCAGTCGATGGCACCATTTCCTAGCCTGAGGGCGTCATGGCCCGAACGCTCTGCTTTGTCTTTCTTTGTCTGATTGGAATTCTCCAGGCCGAGGACACTTCACTCCGCGCCGGTGCCGCGATGTCTAACATCACGCCGGAGATGGGAGTTCCTCTCGACGGCACCATCATGCAGATCGGGCCGGCCAGGGCGATCCATGATGAACTGTGGGTTCGCTGTCTCGTTCTCGATGACGGCACCACCACGCTTGCCTTTGCCATTGTCGACAGCACCTCGATCAGCCGGGAAATTCACGATGCCGCAAAGCAGCAGATCGAGAAGGAGCTGGGCATCCCTCCTTCTCATGTCTGCATCGCCGCGACTCACACCCACTCCACTCCGCGCGCCAAGGTCGATCTCATCGACAACCAGAAGCACCGTGACTATCTCGACTGGCTTGCGGTCCGGATCGCAGACGGCGTACGGCGGGCGCATCAAAAGCTCGCACCGGCCGAAGTCGCACACGGAAGCTTTGAAGAGCCGCGCTTTGTGCACAATCGGCGCTGGTTTGTGAAGAGCGGCGCTCAAAGCCCGTTCGGTGACAAGGCCGAGACCGTAAAGATGAATCCGGGGCGCGACCCGAACATTCTCAATCGCCCATCAGGTCCGGTTGATCCCGAGGTTTATGTTCTCGCGGTCAGAAATTCTGAGAACAAGCAACCCATCGCCCTGCTGGGCAACTACGGCCTCCACTACGTCGGCGGCATTCCCACCGGCACGGTCAGCTCCGACTACTTTGGTGTCTATGCCGAACTGATCGAGGGGCACTGGACGGATAACCCAATCACCTCATCGCCGGTCGCAATGATGAGCAACGGCACCAGCGGCGACGTCAACGCCCACGACTTCACCAAGCCACGGCCAAAGGATCCTCCCTTCGCCCGCATGAATTTCATCGGAACGTCGCTCGCCGAGAGCACCTTGAAACTGGCGAGCAAGTTCAACTGGAAAAACGAAATCACGCTCGACGCCGTGGCAAGCGAACTGGAATTCGGAATCAGGAAACCTGACGAAGAACGGCTGGCCTGGGCCCGCCAAACAAAAGCACCGGACAACACCCGGATTCGCCTCACCCGTCCCCAGGTCTATGCTCGCGAGGCCCTGCTTCTCGCCGAGTATCCGGACACCGTGTCTATCCCCGTCCAGGCATTCCGAATTGGCAACCTGGCCATCGCGCAGTCCCCTTGCGAAACTTTCGCCGCCACCGGACTTGCCATCAAAGAAGACTCACCATTTCCCGGCAAAACTTTCACCATCGAACTCGCCAACGGCTATGCGGGCTACCTTCCTCCGGAAGAGCAGTTCGAATACGGCGGTTACGAAACATGGCCGGCCCGATCCAGTTTTCTCGAAGAATCTGCCGAAGGAGTCCTTCGTGAGGAGTTGCTCCAACTTCTCCATCAACTCCACAAACGAAAGCCGTAGCGAAATTCGTCCAGTCGACACGGCGAATCTCTCACGAGATTCGCTACTTTCCGCAGATAGGGACTCCTCAGTTCGGCATAAACTCCTCTACCTTCTTTTCATGAGTCGGCTTCTCAGCATTGCCTTCTTCCTTCTGCCCCTGTCAGCGCAAGCGCAGTTCCACATCGACATACTCAAGGACACCGACTCTTTGGTTTGGGAATACGACACGGAAAAACGTCCCGAGTTGGAAGGCTTGCCACCATTCGAACTCCATGATGGTGTTCTCCGGATTTCCGAAAAAGTCGCCGGCCTTCTCACCTATCCCTGCAATAAGGAGAATCGTCACGTTGTCCTTGAGTTCAAGTGGGGCGAACGCACCTCATCGGATTCGGAGAACACCGCACGCCGTGCCAATGCCAGCGCCGGAGTGGGCCTCGTCTTTCTCCGCGAATCCATGTCCGGCGACTTGCTCCTTCCGCAAAAGTTCGGGGCCGTCACTCCCAAGAGCAAAGCCTACGACGATACCGTCCCGGATCAACGCGGCGCCCACACCCATAGCAATTCGATCGAATCCCCCTTCGGCCACTGGAACCGCCTCGAGATCATTGCGCGAGACCATCAACTCACCGTGAAGCTGAACGGTGAGACCGTGAACGAAGCCACCTTCGCGAACCCGCTTCGCCCCGCGGTCTCACTCAGCCCCACTTTTGTTGAGCTATTCGTCCGGCGATGGGACATCTTTCAGCCCGGCACCTTCAGCGAAACCTGGCAGCCTGACACGGCTTCAACCGACACAGGATACTCCACCACCGGCGAGAGTATTCTGCCTCGCGAGTACCCGCTTTCACCTGAGGAATCACTCGCCGCCTGGCAGATCGACGGTGACTACCAGTTGCAGCTCGTGGCCGCGGAGCCTCTCACCTGCGACCCGGTGGATGTCTCCTGGGATTCCCAAGGTCGTCTCTTCGTCGCCGAGATGCGCGACTACCCGCTTCCCACCGAACACGGTGGTTACCTGTCTCGAA
Organism: Verrucomicrobiales bacterium; assembly: GCA_049594415.1. Taxonomy (GTDB): domain Bacteria; phylum Verrucomicrobiota; class Verrucomicrobiia; order Verrucomicrobiales; family DEV007; genus Arctic95D-9. Next base: position 56,821 of record JBMYJM010000013.1, read on the forward strand.
TTCGCCTGCTCACTGACACGAATGGCGATGGCGTCATGGACGAAGCCATCACCTGGGCAGACCATCTCGATCACGTCCAGGGGCTGACTCCCCATCGCGAAGGATTCATTGCTACCACAAGAACGGCCATCCTTTACCTGGCAGACACCGACGGTGATGATCGCGCCGACCATATCGAACCGCTCTATCACAGCAACGATCCCAAGCACAACCAGCTCCAGGTGTCATCTCCTCGCCGCGGTCTCGACAACTGGATCTACCTCAACAACGGCCTCGATCTCAAGCAGATCTACCGGGACGGCTCCCCTGATGCCACCCTCAACATCTCCAAGTCCAATATTCGTATCCATCCACAGAACCACGCGATCGAAGCCGTTAGCGGCTATGGCCAGTTCGGAGCGACTCAGGACGATTTTGGTCGACGGTTTTTCAGTTCGAATCGAAACCCGATCATGATGGCAGTGATGCCGTTCAAGCAGGGCTACGAAGACATCGCCCCTTCCGGCGAGAATTCGAAGGTGTATCCGTTAGAGCTGAGCCACACCACTTCCGTAGCCCACGCCGGCACTCACACTGCCGCCTGCGGACTCGCCGTTTACCGGGGGAATGCCATCCCCTATCTGAAGGGGAATCTCTTTGTCTGCGAACCCACCGCCCAGCTCGTCACCCGGTCCCGCCTGATCGAAAACGGGCCCAGCTTCCGGGCGGAGCGAATCGGGGACAAAACTGACTTTATCGTTTCGAGCGACGAATGGAGCCGACCGGTCAACCTGCGCAACGGCCCCGACGGTTGCCTCTATCTCTGCGACATCTACCGCCGGTTCATTGATCACTCCCGCTTCTTCCCCGAAGCGTTTTCGAAGTCCCATTACATGCGGGCGGGATTTGATCATGGTCGGATCTATCGATTGATCCCGAAGGATTCATCACCGCCTCCAGCGAAACCATTGCCGCAGAGCTCCGAAGCGCTGGTTGAAGAACTCAAGAGCCCCAATGCGTGGCAACGCATTCACGCCCAGCGCCTCATCGTGGAATCAGGTGACAAATCGGTCGCTCCTCTCCTCGAGTCATTACTCGACCGAAGCCCGCTCCCTGAAACGAGAGTTCACGCCTTCGGCGCTCTCCTTGGACTTGAGGCACTCAACGAGCGGCACTTCAAGACCGCCCTGAGAGATCCCGAAACCGGTGTTGCTGAAAATGCTCTCCTCGCTGCCTCACCCGGTCAGGCGGAGCAGGAAATCCTTGAACTGGCGCGCAGTCGAAATGATCGAGCCAGTTTCCTCGCGCTGATCTATTTGTCTCAATTCCAAAGGAGAAACGAAAAGGCACTCGACCACATTCACCAACTTCTTCACGCCACCAAAGGCGGAGCGAACCCTTGGAACAGAAAAGCGATTCTTGGAGGATACCAGATCGACGTTGGCAGCATTCTTTCGAGGATGCTGACCAGCCCTGTCCCGCCAAACGGCGAGCCCGCCCAGAGTGATGAGAGGCTGAACATGTATCGGGAATTTTCCGCCGCGGTCGCTGCCAGCAGCAGCACTTCTCAACTCGATGCGATCCTGCAAGCAATGGAATCGGTCACCGATCAGGACCACCAATTAGCCATTGCCAAGGGTCTTGCAACCGGGCTGCCCCGTTCAAACTTCAAGACAAAGAACCTCGCCGCATTCATTGCATCTCCTCCGGAGCAGCTCACGCATTCGACGAATTCTCTCTCGCGGATCGTGGACCTAGCCAACGAACTGGCTCAAGATGAATCCCAGTCCGCCGTCACGCGAGTCGCGGCAATTGAGATTGCGAGCCAGAACGACTTCGCCTCTGTCCTGCAACGAACATCTTCACTCATCACCCCAGCACAACCTTCCGACGTGCAAACTGCCGCGGTCCGCTCGCTCGGCCGCTTCTCGAAAAACCGCAAAGAAACCGCTCAGTTCTTTTTCAACCAATGGAAGACTCTGCCTCCTCCAACGCGCCGTGAAGCAATCAACCTGCTCACCGGAAACAACGAAAGCGCCGTCCTCTTGATGGGACAGATGAAAGCCGGCCACATTTCGCCTTCCATCATGCCTCCTATGAAGAAATGGGTCTATGGCCGCTCCCAGGTTCCCGAAATCAAATCACTCGCCGGTGAACTTTTCGGCAAAACGGCCTCCAGCCGAAATGCGGTGATCGAAGACTACCTGCCGGCCCTGTCCTCTCACACTCCGAACCACAAGAATGGGGCCAATGCGTTAGAGAAAGGCACCTGCCTCACCTGTCACCGTATCGGAGGGAAAGGCACCGCAGTCGGGCCTGATCTTGCCGACGTTCGGGCCAAGCCGGGAGTCGCCTTACTCACCGACATCCTCGATCCGAATCGCGCCGTCGAGGAGCGGTGGATTGCCTACTCCATCGAACTCAAGGACGGCACCATCGCCACAGGCCTCATCGATTCCGAAGACGCTCAAAGTGTCACCTTGAAAGTCCCCGGAGGCGTCACCCAGACCTACCCCCGCTCCGACATCGAGAAGATGGCTTCCACCGAAACCTCCCTCATGCCAGCGGGCCTCGAGGCCGCTCTCACTCCGGAGGATATGGCGGACCTGATCGCCGTGCTGAAGGCTCATAGAGCCAGTAATTAGTCTTGAGAAACTAGTGATTAGTTCACATGAATCGCCTATCACCATTCCTTTCGCTCATGGCTTGTGCCAGCTTGCTGGCCGTCGCCCCTTCCACATCGGCGGATCAACACCCGCCTAACTTCATTGTCATTTTCTGCGACAATCTTGGCTACGGTGATATCGAACCGTTCGGTTCCACCCTGCATCGCACCCCCAATCTCAACCGCATGGCGAAGGAGGGAAAAAAGTTTACCCACTTCTGCGTCACCGCCGGCGTCTGCACCCCGTCGCGTGCCAGCCTCCTGACAGGCTGCTATTCACAGCGAGTGCAAATGAATCTCAACCCTCGTGACCATCACGTGCTCCGCCCCATTTCCCCATACGGACTTCACCCTGACGAAGAAACCATCGCGGAAGCACTCAAGGGCAACGGCTACACCACCGCCTGCATTGGAAAGTGGCACCTCGGAGATCAAGATGGCTTTCTCCCGACGGATCAGGGCTTCGACTACTTTTATGGCATTCCCTATTCGGACGACATGACAGAGCGCACCTGGGATCGCGATGGTTCCCACTGGCCGCCACTCCCCCTCGTCGAGAACAAGACCGTCATCGAAGCGCCGACCGATCGCGACCTGCTGACCCGGCGAACGACGGAGAAGGCGCTCGACTGGATTAAAGAAAACCGGGAGGAACCCTTCTTCCTCTACTTCCCGCAAACCATGCCCGGCAGCACCGCAGCACCTTTTGCCAGCCCGGAATTTAAGGGAAAGAGCAGGAACGGCCCCTGGGGCGATTCTATCGAAGAGATTGACTGGTCGACAGGTGAAATTCTCGATCTAGTCAGGGAACTGGGTATCGCGGAAAGAACCTTCATTATCTGGACTTCAGATAACGGAGCACCTATCAAGCCCGACCTGGAAGATCTCTCCCGCGGCTCGAATCGCCCGCTTCACGGACGCGGCTATACCACCGCCGAAGGCGCTTTCCGGGTGCCCACGATCATGTGGTGGCCCGGTAACATTCCCGCTGGAACGGAATGCCACGAACTCGCTACGACCATGGATCTTTTCCCCACTTTCATGGGTTGGATTGGAGGAAATCTTTCCAACCGCAAGAGAGACGGCCACGATATTCGCCTGCTCATCGAAGGTGACGACAAGTCACCCTACGAAGCCTTTTACTACTATTACTCAGACCAGCTCCAGGCAGTCCGGTCCGGCCCCTGGAAACTCTTCCTGCCCCTGGGGAGCTTCGTTCGCCATCCTCATTTCAAAAACGGGACGACCCATACCCCTCCCCTTCTCTTCAACGTTTACGAAGACATTGGATCAACGCAGAACGTTGCCGAGGAAAACCCCGACATCGTTGCCCGACTCACCGCACTCGCAGAACTTATCCGCCGGGACCTCGGAGATCGCGATGCTCCCGGTCCGGGCATTCGCCCAATCGGACAGATCGAAAACCCTGTCCCGCTCTTAAAAGAATAGCATTTATCATCAAGCGAGCCACCTCCAGGCTGGTCCAACTTCTCGCCACCATGATTAATCCCCTCTTACTCATCATCCTGGTCATTGGGCTGACTTCATCCGTCTATTCACAGGCCTACACCATCATCGACAAAACTGCTGCGATCCAGTTGACCAACGGATGGAAAAACAATGCAGCATCCGTGGCTCCTCCACTCGTCCACGTTTCCGAATCAGCCGATGGCATGGCCGCACTCACTATCTTGAAAGAGATTTCTTCCGACGTGGAGATCAATACGCTTGGCGACTACACATCACTCAAAATCGAGCTTCTTGGTGATTCCTACCCCGACTTCAATCCAACGGCTCCCAAGATGGGTGAAATCAATGGACTTCGCGCGGCATTTTTTGACAGTTCGGCCACCGTTGAAACACCGGACGGCACCATGTTCAAAGCCAACTTTTCATTGATGACCGTCAAAGGAAAAAACCACTTCTACCTTCTTATCGGACTAATGCGGGAGGGGGCTCCTGCCGCAGCTCGCAACGAAGTCATCAAGATGTACAAGAGTTTCAAGGAGACAGGTTGAGCATTTTACTTCGTCTTTTCCTAGGTCGCATCCATTTGACGAACTTTGAAATCAGGCGTATGGGTCAATCAACTTTGAAGGGCAGCCACGCTGCCGGCTCGCTTACTAAGTCATTTCCCGAGCCTCTATACAGCGACCGATGGTTCTGATCATTCATACCATCGACCGATATAGTGGAAGTCCCTAACGCCAGCGGTGTAGCGGCGTTTACCCATGGAAAATCAGATCCTGAAATTACTCGGGCGGAAGAACTATCTGCCCGCTGATGCTTTCGAATTGCACAAGCGACTCAAGCTTCAGCCTCACGAACAACAAAAGCTCAATCGAACTCTGCGAGCCTTGGAGCGCTCCGGTCAGGTTGCCCGCATCAAGGGTGACCGTTATATCCTTCCAAAGGAGGCCGATCTTATACCCGGACGCATCCAGATCACCCGGCAGGGCCGCGGATTTCTCATGCCCGACAAACCGGGCTCCATCGAGATTGCTATTCCGAGTGCTGCCACCGGGACGGCCATGAACGACGACCACGTTCTCGTGCGCCTCGATGTAAAACCGAAGGGCCGACGACACAAGAACGACTCCCCTCCCACCGGGAAAGTCGTTCGAGTTCTCGAACGCCATCGCAAACAAATCGTTGGAACGCTGAAGAAGGGGCGCCAGTTCCTCTACGTCATTCCGGATGACCAGCGCATGCCACAGGACATCTATGTGCCGCCCGCCAAAGACACAGGCCGCCCTGCCCGGGTCGGCGACAAGGTCGTCGTCGAACTGAAGCAGTGGGAAAACCGGCACAAGAATCCGGAAGGCATCATCACCGAAGTACTCGGCCCCCCCACAGCGGAGGGCGTGGACATGTTAGGAGTCATTCGCCAGTATGATCTCCCTCTCAAATTCCCCCGAAAGGTGCTCCAGGAAGTGCGGCGCTACGGCACCAAGGTCACCGCGGAGGACCGCAAGAGACGCACCGACTGTCGTCAACATGATGTCATTACCATCGACCCGGCAGACGCCCGCGACTTCGACGACGCCTTCTGCCTTCAGAGGGTTGATGACACGCTGTGGAAGTTGTGGATTCACATCGCCGATGTTTCCCACTACGTGAAACCCGGCTCCGCGCTCGACGAAGAAGCCCGCAAGCGCGGCAACTCCACTTACCTCGTTGACCGCGTCGTCCCGATGCTACCCGAAGCGCTCAGTAACGAACTCTGTTCGCTCAAACCTCACGTGGACCGTCTCAGCAAGTGCGTTGAGTTCCTCATCGACAACGATGGCCGCGTCATGCGCACCCGCTGCTACAGCGCGGTGATTCACTCCAAGCGCCGCTACAGTTACGAAGAGGCCATGGCCGTTCTCGAACGCCGCCCCGAAGATCACATCGAAGACATGCTCTGCGATGCCGCACGACTCGCTCTCAAGATTCGAAAGCGCCGTTTTCAGGCCGGCTCCCTCGAGCTCGATTTTCCGGAAACCAAGATTCGACTGGATGATCACGGACGTGTTCTTCGCATCGAAAAGGTTGAATACGATGAGTCACATCAGCTCATCGAGGAGTTCATGCTGCTCGCCAACGAGGCGGTCGCGACCCGCCTCATCAAGATAAAGAAGCACACCATCCACCGTGTGCATGAAAGTCCTGATCCCGCCCGCCTCGCGGAATACCGCGAGGAAGTACTCGGACACAACATCCCCTGCGGAAACCTCGACAAAACTACCGAAGTTCAGAAGCTGCTTCGCCGACTTGCGAAACTCCCCATCGGGGCCGCGCTCAAGATCGGGTTCCTCAAATCCCTGATGCGGGCCCGCTACGCCATCGAACCACTCGGACACTACGGACTCGCCAAGCGGAACTACGCTCACTTCACCTCGCCCATCCGCCGCTACGCCGATCTCATTGTGCACCGCACCCTGTTTGAGAAAGATAGGATCCCGTCGAACTGGCTCACCAAAGTGGCGGAACATATCTCCACTACCGAGCGCAACTCCGCCGACGCCGAACGCGACAGCAAGGATGTGAAAATGCACGCCTATCTCAAGGCGCAGATGAAGTCCCGCAAGCGACATGCCTATACCGCACTCGTGACCGATATTCGCAACTTCGGCCTCTTTGTCGACGTGCCCGATCTCGGCATGCGCGGACTCGTACCGCTCAGCCGCATGGAAGACGATTTCTACGACTTTGATTCCGCCCGCGTCCAAGCGATCGGGAGACGCAGCAAGAACACCATCAAGCTCGGCGATAAGCTCGAAGTGGAGGTCGATAAGGTCGACACCTACAAGAAAGAAGTCGACTTCAGGCTCACCTCCCCTCTCGGCAAAGGTGCCTCAAAAAGGCGTCGCCCTCCCCGCTCTGGAAAAGCCTCTCCTCCAAAGAAGCAGGAAAAGCCCAAGCGGAAACACCCCGCCAAGAAGAAACCGTTTCGGTCAAACACGAAAAAGAAGGCTACCGGAAACGCCGGACGGCGCGCGCCGAACCGAAAGCGAACCCATGGCCAACGAAAGGGACGTCGTTGATCCACCTGATCAAGGCCAGAAAAACCTTGGACGGGCGAACCCTGTCTGATCAGGATCACCCACATGTTCACCAAACTCCCCCGACTGCTTTGCTTTGCTCTAACGGCTCTCGTTTTCCCAATCTGTGCAGAAGAGCCTGACCGGGCCACGCCGCTCAAGGTGATGAGCTTCAATATTCGCTACGGCGCAGCAAAGGACGGAGACAATCACTGGAACAACCGGAAAAACTTCGTCGCCGAAACCATCCGCGTCTTCGATCCTGATCTCCTTGGTCTCCAGGAATGCCTCGACTTCCAGGGCCAGTTTCTCCGGGACCAACTTCCCGGCTACACCTTTCACGGAGTCGGCCGCCAGGACGGAGGTCAAACCGGTGAATTCGTACCGGTAATGTACAAAAATGAGCGCTTCGAACTGGTTGATTCCGGACACTACTGGCTCAGCGAGACACCCGAGGTTGCCGGAAGCCAAAGCTGGGACTCCTCCCTTCCCCGCATGGTTTCCTGGGTCCGCCTGAAAGACAAACTGGACCCCCACAGCGAACCTTTTGTTTTTGCCAATGCTCACTTTGATCACAAGGGCAGCGAAGCACGCCACGAGTCGGCCAGGCTGATGTGGCGCCGGCATGTCAGCAGCAAACCCGGCGAAGCAGTCATCATGACCGGCGACTTCAACTCGGGCGAAGATTCCGATCCCTATAACGCTCTCGTCAAAGGTGCAGGACAGATCACGGAGGGAGACGAACCGCTGATCGACACCTATCGTGTCATCCATCCGGAGCGCACTGAGATGGAAGCCACTTTCACGAAGTGGGTTGGCCATCGCGAAGGCAACCGGATCGACTGGGTGCTCCACTCCAGGACCTTCACCACCTTGAGCGCCTCGATCAACTACACCAACGACAAGGGACAACACCCTTCGGACCACTACCCGGTCCAGGCCGTCTTGCGCAGAACTCAATAAGGTTCACCTGACTTTGACTGTCGCCTGCTTCACCCTCAGAGCCTGCGCCAACCACACTTATCCTCGCGCCCGCGCTAACACCCGGCGCAGCTATCGGAGGTCTCTGGGGAAATTCGGCAGGCCGAAACACGCCCACAATCACCTCCTTAAACAAGCAATTCGACCTCAGGACCCGCTGGTGGGAAAACCCGGCGTTACACCAGGATATCTTTGATCACGTGTCCGTGCACGTTAGTCAGTCGTCTCTCCAATCCGTTGTGGTAGAAACTCAACCGCTCGTGATCCAGGCCCATCAGGTGGAGGATCGTGGCGTTGAAATCGTAGAGCGAAGTGGGATCGACCGCGGCCTTGAAACCGAATTCATCACTCTGGCCGTAGCTGTAGCCCTTCTTAACACCGGCTCCGGCGAAGAAGCAGGTGAACGCCTCTGGGTTGTGGTCGCGACCGGTGCCGTTCCCCTGGAGGAAAGGCATGCGTCCGAACTCGGTGCACCAGACAATCAGGGTGTTTTCGAGCAGTCCACGACGCTTCAAGTCGCTGATCAGGGCCGCTGTTGGCTGGTCCATGATCTCGGCCTGCATCGCATGGGTGTCGGCAATGTTGGAGTGCGAGTCCCAGTTGGTGATACCATTTCCACCGGACGGGTCGCTTCCGTTAAAAAGCTGAACCACGCGAACCCCCTTCTCAATGAGACGGCGGGCGAGGATACAGTTCTTGGCATACTCACGCTTCAGTTCCGAACCGGATTCAGTGCCATATTCCTTGTGGATAGATTCCGGCTCGTTGGCGAGATCCATCATTTTAGGAACAGACATCTGCATCTGTCCGGCAAGTTCGTAGCTGGCAACGCGGGCCGCGAGGTTGGCATCGCCAGGATACTTCTCGAGGTGCTTGGCATTGAGACGCTGGAGCAGGTCCACGGTCTGCTTATCATCTGACGCCGAATAGTCCATCGGCCGGCCGAGGTTGGCCGGAGGATTCTTCGCATTAAAGTCAGTGCCTTGAAAGGCTGCGGGAAGGAATCCACTGCCGAAGTTGTTCTTTCCGGAACGGGCCAGACCGCGCGGGTCATTGATCGCGACAAAGGCGGGAAGATCCTGGCACTCCGAACCCAGGGCATAAGTCGCCCACGCACCGAAGGACGGGAAGCCCTCCATCGTAAAACCGGTGTTGATGAAGTTCTCGCCCTGCGGGTGAGCACTGGTCTGGGTATGCAGCGAATGCACAAAGCAGAAGTCATCCGCCAGTTCGCCCATCTCGGGGAGCAGGTCCGAGGTCATCTTGCCGCTCTGACCGCGGGGTTTGAAGTCCCAGAACGGCTTTGCGATATTCCCGCTCGGGCCTTCGAAGGTCACCGCCGGCATCCCGGGAGGCTTCTGTCCGTGCAGCTTGGCCAACGCCGGCTTGTAATCAAAGGTATCGACGTGACTGACCGCACCGGGGCAGGAGATCACCAGCACCTGCTTAGCCGCACCGTCAAAGTGGCCCTGGCGAGGCAGGTAAGGATTATCAGGATCAATGTCAGGACGAATCGGCGCTTTCCCCGTGAACTCGGCCGGATTCTGGGAAGATGCCCGACCTTCCCCGGCGAGCAACTGGGCAAGGCCCAGACCTCCAAGCGAAAAACCGGTGTTCTTCATAAAATTCCGACGATCAAGCAGGCGCCGGCCAAAAGGGGTCATGTGTTCGGGATTCATTTTGGGGAAATGTTGTGCTGCTAGCTGCCTGGCGATTCCTCTCGGGTTTGAGCCTCAAGGCAGGAAGGCATATTCGTTAGAGTTAATCAGGCTACGGCAGACAATGTTGAGACCGTTGCTTCCGGCGATGTTGGTGCAGGCCGCCAACTCATCAGCATCAGGCTGACGAAGCAGGAGCAACTCAAAGGCACGTTTCACGGCAGCCTCGGGGTCTCCACCGCTCTCCTTGATAGCGCGCTCAGCGATAAACTCGGACTGCTCCACCACGAAGTCGCTGTTCATCAGGTTCAGGGCCTGGAGCGGCGTCGTTGAAACGGGGCGCTTGTCTCGCACCTGTCCGCAGTCAGGGAAGTCAAAGGCGGTGAAAATCTTGTCGTCGACGCGTCGCATCCGCTCCTGGTAGAGCATGCGACGCCAGGTGTCTTCGCCGTGATTATCGACCACCTCCCACTGGGCGTAGGTCTTCTTCACGTTGTGGATGCGGAAGCTGCGCCCACCCAGTTCAGGGTTGAGCTTTCCGGACGCCTGGAGAATTCCGTCGCGTATTACCTCAGCCTCAACCCGTTGGGGTGGATAGCGCCACAAAAACAACGAACTCCCATCTGCCTGGAGTTTTTCTTGATCGGGCAGACTGGACCGCTTGAAAGCATCAGACATCACCAGCAGGCGAATCATGCCCTTGGAAGACCAAGGAGCGACTTCCATCCGGGCCGGGTCCACAAACTCAGCCGCCAGCCAGTCGAGCAACTCTGGATGAGTGGGCATGGCACCAGCCAGTCCAAAGTCACTGCCGGTCGCGACGATGCCGGAGCCAAAGAGGTGGTGCCAGATCCGGTTCACCATGACACGTGCTGTGAGCGGGTGATTCGGATCCGTCAACCACTTCGCAAAGGCGAGGCGACGCTTCGGGTCAGGAGTTTCGGAATCGAGTCCAAGGTCTCCGTCCATCAGGGAGAAACCGGCCGGAACCACTTCATCACGAAGGTTCTCCGGGCTGCCGCGATGCATCACGTGAGTCTTGTCGGGCATCTTGGTAAACTGGCCGACAAAGCTGTGACGTGGCCCCTCGTCGGTGAGTTCATCAATAAGCCGGTGCAGCTCATCCGATGCTTTCTTGAGCTTGGGATTCTTCGCAATTCGATCAGTGGCTGCCTTGCTGGCAGCAATCTGCTTCCAACTTCCGTCGTCCTGTATCACGCTGACGCGGAAGGAGGGAAGATTTCCACCCTTGCCCTGCAAGAGATAGTCAGTCTCGAAATAATACTCGCGGTTACTGCTGAACCGGAAGCGATTCACGGTTTGCTCTTCGGAAAAGTGTATCTCAACCCAGGGCTTCTTACCACTGTCCTTAGGAGCTTTAGCCCGCCAGGCCATCGTGCCGAACTTACCGTCATTGGCGTTCTTGAGCGGGTGGCGATTATCGGCAAGAGATTGGTCCTCTTTCAACTCGGTTCCGGAACGGGCCAGGGCGAGATTCTGGTTGTATTCATCAGGACCGAAAACCTGCAGTTCGTCGACACCCACACTGGCCCAGTCAAAGTCGATGCGGAGCGCCTTGGTCTTCTGGTTGCCAAACTGAAGCTCTTTAAAGCCGCCCCAGTCTTCCTCCCAGGCACCCCCCTCGCGAAGGATGGCGCGCTGAGCGAACATCTTCGGATAGATCTCTGAGGCGCGCTGGCGGCGCGGGTGGTCTTCGGCAAACTCCGGGTAGCGTCCGCCAAACTCCACGCCCTGGAACACAGCGCTCATGGCGTAATAATCGGTGATCGAGATTGGATCAAACTTGTGGTTGTGACAGCGCGCACAACTGATCGTCACGCCCATGATCGAGGCACCCACAGTCGACATGATTTCGTCCATGCGGTCGGCCCGGGCCTGTCGAATCGCGGACGGCTCGCGACCAACCGTTGCCGCAGGAACGTGAGGTCCGGCGACAAGAAATCCAGTGGCCTCGCCCACTCCGAGCTGGTCACCTGCCAACTGCTCCCTGATAAACTGGTCATAGGGAATGTCTTCGTTGAATGCGCGCACCACATAGTCGCGATAGATCCAGGCATTCTTGCGATAAAGGTTTGCTTCAGAACCGTTCGTTTCAGCCCAGCGAATCACGTCGAGCCAGTGCTGCGCCCAGCGTTCCCCGAAGTGAGGTGACGCCATCAACTCATCGACCAGCGCGGCGTAGGCCTTGTCACTGTCTTCGGCAAAGGCTGCCTCAAACTCTTTCACTTTCTCCGGCGTCGGCACCATGCCGGTGAGAATCACGGAAGCTCGCTTGATGAGCGAAGCGGCATCGGCCGGCCCGTTCACTTCGATGCCCTGTTCTTCGAGCTTGGCGTTAAGAAACGCATCCACCGGGTTTCTGACATCGCTCTCAGGAACTTCAGGACGCTCCACGGGAAGGTAGGACCAGTGTTCGACTTTCTCTTCGATGACCTCGTCCATCTGGCCGGGCCACTCCGCACCGGCGGCGATCCAGTCTTCGAACAACTTGACCTCTTCTTCGGAAAGGGGCGAACCCTTCGGCGGCATGATCAAATCCGGATCACTTCCGTTAATCAATTCGACGAGGAAGCTGGCGACCGGATCCCCCGGAACGATGGAGGGAATTCCGATGTCACCGCCCTTGAGCAGGGACGCGCGCTGATCGACCCGAACCTCCGACTTCTGCTTGTCGGGGCCGTGACAATCGAGACACTCCGCCTCAAGAATCGGCCAGATATCCTTCTCAAAATCAACGGCTCCACTGCCTGCCGGCAGGCTCAAAAGGGCAACCAGTCCGGAAAGGAGAAAAACGATGGAGTTTTGCTTCATCACACAGTCACTGTCTCTACCAGGAAATGTTAACGCATTTTTTGGAGAAAAATCGAGCGGATCCCGTGACGTAATGGCACCACAACCTACCACCGCCCCATTTGCGTAAGATCACGGCCTTCTCAGCTCATGCCGAAAGGTCCATTCTCACAGTTTGATTGCATGAATTCCGAACTGTTCCTCACCTGCTTCCTGCTCTACGTCGTTGGCGTCATCGGGTTCGGCTGGTGGCTCTCCCGCCGGCGCCAAACCGGCGAAGAGTTCCTTCTCGGAGGCCGTGCCGTCCCCCTCTTTCTAACCCTCGGAACAACGATCGCAACCATGGTCGGGACGGGTTCGTCCATGGGTGCTGTGGGCAAGGCCTACACCCACGGCTGGGCGGGTGCCCTCTACGGCATTGGCGGGGCTGTCGGAATCCTGATTGCCGCCTGGCTTTTCGCCCCAGTGAGAAAGCACCGTTTCATCACCATGGCCGAGGAGATCTCTTCCTACGTTGGCGCCAATCGTTCCGTGGCCAACCTCGTGGCGGTGTTCACCTACCTCTCCAGTGTCGGATGGCTTGGCGCCCACATCCTCGGTGGAGGCAAATACCTCGTCTACGTCACCGGGATCGATCCTCTCCTCGCCAAGTCGCTCATTGCTTGCGGCTTCAGCATCTATGCCGTGATCGGCGGCTATCGGGCCGTCATCTGGACCGACACGCTCCAGGCAATTGTGCTCTTCGCGGGCTTCACCCTCACAGCCTGGTTTTCGTTCCAACTTGCCGGAGGCTGGGAAGGACTGTCAGAGGCACAGCAATCCCTCAGCCCCACCACCTCCTCTGTTCCCGTTCTCAGTCTATTCTCTCTCGCCGTCGTCATCGCCGTAGGTGTGCTCGGCACACCTTCATTTCGCCAGCGAATCTATTCGGGCGAATCGACCACGGCGGTTCGAAAAGCCTTCACGATCTCGGGCCTGCTCTACCTCGCCTTTTCATTGCTCCCCGCCATCATTGGCCTGACTGCTTTCCGCACGAACCCGGAGTTATCCGATCCCGACCAGGCTTTCCCCTGGATGGCGACCCAGCTGCTGCCAGTGGCTATCGGTATCATCGTACTCATTGCCGGTCTTTCCGCCACCATGTCGAGCGCCAGTTCCGATGCCGTGTCCGGCGTCACCACCGTCATCCGTGATCTTTACCAACTGGTCTTTAAGCGAATGCCCACGCCTGAAAAAGTCGTCCACTACTCCCGCGTCTCACTCACCGCCACCACCCTGCTCGCCCTCGGAATGGCGCTGATTTCCGACCAGATCATTTCCTACATCGCCAGCATGATTTCCTTTTTCATCACCGGCATGTGCGTTGCCGGAATCCTCGGTCGAACCTGGGACCGCTACAATGCCCCCGGAGCCATCGCCTCGTTGATCGGCGCATCGGCCACCGCTGCTGCTTTTCAGCTCAATGCCGTTCTCAGTCCCGACAACAACTGGAACGACACCTGGGGTAATCCCGTGATTCCTTCGCTGGTCGTTGCCGCCCTCCTTGGGGTCCTAGTCTCACTGCTCACTCCAGACGATCCTTGCTCTCATGAGGAAGCGGTTGCTCGACTCGCAAAAGAACGGGAGAGCATGGAGAATCCAGGGGATTAGCGCTTACCCGCGCGACTGCGCTCAAAGAGGCTCGCAATCTCCTCGGCCGAAAGGGCCACTTTGAAAATCGCGAACTCATCCATACGTCCGTTGAGGTTGCGGATCGCAAAAGTCGGATCCTCACGGTGAGGCAATCCCCAGTTGCCGATCTCACCGCTTCCGATATGCAGCTTATCGACGAAGAACTTATCCTCGATGGCCTCGCGGGCGATTTCCTCACCGTTCACAAAGTGCGCCACCGAACGGTTCGCCGGGTCAAAGGTGGAGGCGATATGCATCCACTCACCACTCATGGACTGATCCCAGATCGACTCCGAGAAATAAATCTTGGCGAGTCCCGCCGCGTTCTTATTCGGGTTTTTTGGATAAACGTAAGTGTCGTCCACCATGACCGAGAGCATGAGCTGCCCATCGTCGCGGATTTGCCAGTGAGGCTCACCGTTCTCGTAGCCGTCCCCGAGGAACAGGGCACTGTACCAGCGATCGAGCGCATCGATCCTGACCCAGGTCATGAAGGTGAATGCCGGGAACTCTCCGGGAATGTTGACGCGCACTCGCGATCCCGGACGACGAAATTCCAGCGCCTCTTTCATCCCGGGCCAGCGACCATCCACTTTCTCTGCCATAACCACCGCGCCGTCGAATTCACCGTCGCGCGGCTTGGCCAGGTTGGGGATCAACTTCTCCCCGTTGGAGCGATCAAAGGTGTAGTAAGCGATAAGACGATCATCTTCCGCCAGGGCGTCGCGATGAGACTCCCAGAGTTCGAAATCGGTCTGGCGCTGGCGATCGGTCTGGCTCCCCATGCGATCCGCATCCGGATAGTCCACCATGCCTGCGGCTACCGCTTCCGCGCCACCATCTGACGGCAACTCCCACGCACCGCCGCTCGTCACGAGTCTTTTGCCTTCCTCCTGGTGATGAAATTCGATTTCGCCGTCGAACACCTCGACGTGGCCTTCACCGTCCCGGACCTCGAGACCAAACTCGGTGCCCAGGTCCACAATCTCGGTCGAGGGCGCCTGCAGGATGAAACCGCGCGCTGCCGGCGGCACCTTCATCCGCACCGCACCTTCTCGACACTCAGCCTCCCAGGCGGAACGCAGCGAAATTTCGGCAGGCCCTTCCACCGTCATCATCGCACCGGAAAAGAACTGAATCTCGGCCGTGCCTGAAGCCAGTTCGAATATCTCGGAACTCAGCATATCGCCTTCACGACGCTGCGTCTGGCCACCCAACCAACTGGCATCGAAAAGACGCCCCACTACCGCAAACCCCTCGGCCGAGGGCTCGTTGGGGTTGGTCCTCGCCATATCAGCCCCTTCATTTTTGCCAACCGACATTGTAGGTTTCGCCTGCCAATACATCCATGCGGATCCCAGCAAAAACGCGACTGCCGCCGCAGCTGCCATCGGTCCGAAAGACGGGAAACCGATGATCCTTTTCGAAGCCTTTTCCTCTTCCACTTCCTCGAGTTTCACCCACGGGGAAGCATCGTCACCGGCATCGATCCCGGAGGCTTCATTCTGAAGGCTATTGTCGAGAGAAAGGTAACGACGCATCACCGTGCGAAGCTCGGCGCTCTCGATCATGCGATCCTGAAGTGACTCAAAATCTTCTGGACTGATCGTGCCGTCAACATAGGCGTCGATCCACTCCTGCTCATCCGTGGTCAGGTCTTTGTATTTGGCAGGTTTCATCAGGCGTGCCCGGGTTGCTGGGTTTTCGATTCCACACACTGCATCAGCTGACGTCGAATTCGCTTCAGTCGCATGTAAAACGCGGCCGCGGTCGATCCAGCCTCCGCGGCGAGATCCTTCACTTTCACTCCCGGCGTGTAGGCCAGAGTCACAAACTGACGCTGCTTCTCGGGCAGCTCCAGCAGGCAGGCCTGCAAGGCATCGTGTTCGGCCTGCCTCCCATCCAGTTCCGAGACCCCTTCGTCTGCCATCAGCTCGAGGACATCCTCGCGAAAGACATGGCGGTCGCGCGCCATCTTGCGTCGGTAGGCCAGCGCCTCAAAGCGGGCAATGACGCAGGCCCACTTCATGAAATTGGTCTCCGGATCGTATTGATCGAACTTCCGCCAGATCACGATCGCGGTCTGCTGCAGGACCTCATCCGCATCCGTCCACGTCGGCAGGAGAGACCGGATAAACCGTCTCAAGTCCGGCTCGTGGTGCGCAAAACGCTGCACAAAGGTTTCGTAACGAGCGTCCTCGGAGTCAGGAGTGGGATCGTTCTCAGCCATGTTTTCACTATAGCACGGCCGGCCACGGAAAAACCTAACGCAAAAAACTTTCGCGGAGGAAATCACCCCACACAAAGGTCAGAGGCATGTGAAGCCGCGCCTACCCGCGACGCCCCGCAAACCGGATACTGGCAATAAGCCCGATCAAATCGCAGGCCTTCTTGGGCGAGGCGATCCAAGTTCGGCATTTGGCAGAACAAAAGATCACCTATGTAGATGTTGAATCTGTCTCCGCTGCGATTTCCGGTGGCGTGAGATGCCAGTCGGTCAAATAATCCGCACTGCTTTCCTGCACTACGCTTTTTCTCGATAGCAGAGGCGTTGAGCCCGGCGCCAGCAATTCCCCCATAGAGAAATCTGTCCGATCCATCAAAGATCGTATGAATACCGGGTGTGACGCGGGAGATATCCCGAACAGGCCAGTTAGCGAAATGATGGAGCGGATCCTCCTCCTATTGCTGAGCAATACTTTCCAAAGGCCAACGTCCGAGGCCACTCAACCCGATCCGGAGGGCGGCCTCACACTGCCAAAGTAATAAATCGAATTTGGGAAGTCAATCGACTCGAAACGGGATCTGGGTTGAGTGCGCCGCCTTGTTAGCCCTCGTTTCTTGCACGTCGACGGTCAGCCAGTTCCTTATCAGAGACTGGAATCAGTTGGCCGTCTTTGAGATGAAACGCCTCAACAGTCTTCCTGAAATCTACGGTGTAGACGGTGATCTCTTGTATCGTGCCGCTTCTGGAAGCGTGAAGTTTGATGGCATATTTCATGTTCACGAAATTCAAACGCTGAAATGAGCCTCCCGATTTCGAGGTCTGGTATTGGTAGAGTGGCAGATCATCGGCGATGATCTTGTAAGTCGAATTGACGTAAACCTCTGGAGCATTCTTTGCGGGTGATGCCACCTCCAAGATCTTGATTCCGTCACGGTAGATGTGTTTGACCGCAATCCCTTCAACGTTCGATTCGATCTCTTTCTCCGTTAACTCTGCTCTCGCCACTGGGGAAAGGATAACGATGAGCGATGCAATGAGGATTTTCATTTGGATTCTTCTTTGGCCGAACGTCCGAAGTGCTGCCACAGGCTGCCTAAGGGCGCGCTTTGATTGCGTGGTTGATGGTTGAAATGTCATGTCGCATTCGATTCGCAGCGGGCAGCCTGTTGGCAGCCACGCCTTGTTCTGCTTCTTTCGCGTCATGGTTGCAGATTGTTATCGGAGCCCACGGGCCACGAGGTTTTGTCGAGGACCACACCTTCGAGGTCCTTGATTTCGACTGTCACGCTGGGCGCTCCTTTGCGAAAAGTCAGGAGCATATAGGACGGGGTGACCGCGAAGAACCGAGCCTTTGGATCAGCATATCTTGTTCCTGTGCCAAGCGCCGTGTTGAAGTAGGGAAAGCCTTGGACCTCCGCTCGCTCGGCGAAGTGACCGAAGCCCGTGATCGCCATCGTGCCTTTCTCAAACAAGGATCCCCAGATTCCACCGCCGTGGCCGCGCATGGTGCGGTTCATCTCGTTATAGACGGTGACCACGAAGCGGCGGTCCGACGGCTCCATGAGCTCCTTGTACCAATTCCATTGCTCGGACTTCGCGTCAAACCCATGGCAGCTTTGCCAAGTCGTGCCGAAGTCGGAGGTGTGGTTGAAGTCGAGGGCCACGAACTGCACGTCGAATTCAGGAATTTCGAAGGCCCACTTCCATCCGTCCCCGGGGAGCGGGAAAAAATCAAGAAAGGCGGTCGCGTCAACATCGTAGGTTGCTTCAGGCGGAAATCGTTTTCCACGAGGCCGGAACTGGCGGTCATGATTGCCCAGCGCGGGCATCACCGGCATGGATCGGAATATGTCCTGATACGCAACGACCAGATCCGAAAAGGGCTTGGTGTTAGCTTTGTTGCCGGGGTTTTCGGCATCGATGATCGTGCTCACGTGATCTCCGCAGGTCACCAGCAGATGGGCGTCTTCGGCGAGCATACACTCTAGTGCCGGCCGTGCTTGCCAGTTCGAAGCAAGCGCAACGCGAAGAACGTCTCCGCTGTAAGACTTCACCCGCCCAGAGAAGGGCGGATGGCCGTCGGAGGAGATCCGGTAGTGAAAATCCCCCGATTTTGGGAACGGGACCTCCACATGGTGAAGCACGACCGCCTCGCCGACTTCCACCCGCTCCCCAAGGGCCGCGGTGCGACCGTATTCGAGCACGGACCTGCTCGGCTCCTTCGTTTCCCAATTCACGACAATGTGACTGCTGTCACTTCGCTTATGGGTCAGCCAGGCGCAATTGACCTGTGCTGCTGCGGGCAGCGCTATCGCGATCAGCAGGAGAGTTGTGAAATTGTGTATAAGTCCTCTGGTGGTCATTGTCTCAAATCACCTGTATCTGCCAGATTTCCTCGCAGAACAGTATTATTCACGGACAGTTCCTTTTTACGGTACAACTGGACATGTCCACTTTTGGGGTACAACTGGACACTTTGGTCTGCAGCTCCGCGTTGTCCCGTTCATCCCCACACTGAAACATCCTTTGCCGGAGCAAAAGAAAAAACAAGGTTAGTTGATGTGGGCTTGGTATTCGACTTTTGAGCTGAAGCCGGGACAATTTGTTCTCCGGCTTGATCGAGTTGAAAGAGAGTCAGGGAATGGTTTCCCCTACCCCATCGCTTCATACTGACTGACAAAACTCTGCCACTGCATCGGACGCATCGCGTAGACGCCCTGGCAATGGCGCCCCACGCCGGGATCAAAGATCTCCCATCCGAACTCGGAGGTGCGGCGGCCATAATCGAGGCGGTAAATCCAGTTCCCGAACTCATCCTTTCGCCAGAGATCGGGATCGTTGCCCGGAACCACTTCAGAAAATTCCCAGACATTTCGGATCACATCGCGGTCGTATCCGGAGGACAATCCCGGCATTTTGGACGCCGCCGACTCACTCGCCTCGCTCGCCTCGCTCGCCTCGCAGACATGTGGTTCGTTGAGTCGAGGAACGGAATAGCGATAACCGTCAGGAGAGAGAGGACCGTTATCCAGTTCCGCGGGACCTTCTTCCTGATCTCCCTGATCTCCCTGATCAACTGGATCGACCGCTTCAGAAGAACCCGCCTGGAGCACAACCCCATCGCGGTTGACCTGTCGACCTCCCCCATGGTCAGCCAGACAGGTGTCGCCCGCCGGGCCCGATTCACTCTTTCCATCCAATGCGTCCCACCAATTCGGGAATACCTCTTCGCTGTTGTCGTAAAACATGATAACTGAAAGTTTGAACAGTAAATCAGTTTACGCGGGTTTTAAGGAATGAAAAGCCGGAAATGTGATTTTTTGAACAGTAGTAAGAAAGGTGTTTAGGAATCTAGGGGTTCAGGCTGTTTGGGCAGTTCGACCGCCAGTAACGGAAAGGGAGCCGCAAGCGGCTCCCTCCCTAAAATCCTAAAATCCTAAAATCCTAAATACCTAAAACCCTAAAGTCCTAGACTGCTAATTCCCTACCACGCTACGCGTGGTATTCCTGCAACGCGACCACGCTGAGTTCGGCGGCCTTGAGCGACTTGATCGAGCGAATCGCGGCCTCGGCGCCGCGCATCGTGGTGATGATCGGGACACGGTTGGCGAGCGCACCACTGCGGATCCGCACCTCGTCGCGACGCGGGACGCGTCCGCTCGGGGTATTGATAACCATTGCGATTTCACCGTTCTTGATCATGTCGAGTACGTTGGGACGACCTTCGGCCAGCTTGTGGAGCGTGTTCACCTTGATGCCGGCTTCCTCAAAGGTGCGGGCCGTGCCGGAAGTGGAGTAGATCTCGAAGCCGAGGTCAGCAAATTCCTTGGCCAGCGGGATGGAAGCTTCCTTGTCGCGATCTTTCACGCTGAAGAAAATCTTACCCTCCAGCGGCAACTGGGAAGAGGCGGCCATCTGCGACTTGGCGTAAGCCATGCCGAGGTCGGCGTCGATGCCCATGACTTCTCCGGTGGACTTCATTTCCGGCCCCAGGCTGATGTCGATGCCGGGGAACTTGGAGAACGGGAAGACCGCTTCCTTCACGGAGTAGTGCTCCGGAGTGATCGGCTCGGTGAAACCGAGGTCGACGAGCTTCTCACCGGCCATGACCTTGGCGGCCAGCTTGGCGAGCGGTGTGCCGATCGCCTTGGAAACAAACGGCACAGTTCGGGAAGCGCGAGGGTTCACCTCGATGACGTAGAGCTCTTCGTCTTTCACCGCGAACTGGATGTTCATGAGGCCGCGCACTTTGAGTTCCACGGCGAGGTTCTTGGCCGCGTCGGAAATCTGCTGACGCATGTTGTCGCTGAGCGAGAAGGTCGGGATGACGCAGGCACTGTCACCGGAGTGAATGCCGGCTTCCTCGATGTGCTCCATGATGGCACCCACCACCGTGGTCTCACCGTCGGAGATACAATCGACGTCGACCTCGATGGCGTCCTCGAGGAAACGGTCGACGAGAACCGGGCGCTCGGGGCTGACGTCGACGGCGTTCTGCATGTAGGTCTTCAGTTCCTCGTCATTGTAGACGATCATCATGGCGCGGCCACCGAGCACGAAGGACGGACGGACCAGCACGGGGTAACCGATGCGTCCGGCGATCTCGACGGCTTCGTCAGGCGAAACGGCCGTGCCGGCCGGAGCCTGCTGGAGGCCGAGCTTGTCGAGCAGAGCGGAGAAGAACTTCCGGTCCTCGGCCAGTTCGATGCTCTCGGGCGAGGTTCCGATAATGTTACAGCCGTGACGCTTGAGGTCAGCGGCGAGGTTGAGCGGCGTCTGGCCACCGAACTGGACGATGACGCCCCAGCACTCTTCCTGCTCGTAGATATTGAGCACGTCCTCGAGCGTGAGCGGCTCGAAGTAGAGCTTGTCGCTGGTGTCGTAATCGGTCGACACGGTCTCGGGGTTGGAATTGACCATGATGGTTTCAAACCCGAGTTCCTTCAGGGCGAAGGACGCGTGCACACAGCAGTAGTCGAACTCGATCCCCTGCCCGATCCGGTTGGGACCGCCGCCGAGAATCATGACTTTCTTTTTATCACCACCGCGGGCCTCATTCTCGATGCCATAGGTGGAGTAGTAGTATGGTGTGTAAGCTTCGAACTCAGCCGCGCAAGTGTCGACAAGTCGGTAAGTCGGGGTGATACCGGCTTCCTTGCGCTTCGCACGAACGTCGTCAGGCGAGCTGTTGGTCAACACAGCAAGCTGGTGATCGGAATAACCGAGGCGCTTGGCGCGGCGGAAATCCATCTGGTCGAGATCGGTGCCAAGTTCTTTCTCAGACTCAAGAATGTCCTCAATGTTCTTGAGGAACCACGGGTCGATCCCGCTGAGTTCATGGATCTTCTCCAGGGTCAGTCCGGCTTCGAAAGCAAGGCGCAGGAAGAAAACACGCTCAGCGTTCGGAGTGGCGAGGCGCTCGCGGATGTAGTCGATGTCGGGAGTGCCGTCTTTACCGTCCATACCAAGACCGAAGCGACCGGTCTCGAGGGAGCGCAGAGCCTTCTGGAAAGACTCTTTAAAAGTACGTCCGATAGACATGGCCTCGCCCACACTCTTCATCTGAGTGGTGAGGGTTGCATCGGCGTCACGGAATTTCTCGAAGGTGAATCGCGGGCACTTCACCACGCAGTAGTCGATGCTCGGCTCGAAGCTGGCCGGGGTCTCGCGAGTGATGTCGTTTGGAATCTCGTCGAGGGTGTATCCTACGGCGAGCTTGGCCGCGATCTTGGCGATGGGGAAACCAGTCGCCTTGGAAGCGAGTGCCGAGGAACGCGACACACGCGGGTTCATCTCGATGACGATCATGCGTCCGTCGGCGGGATTCACGGAAAACTGGATATTGGAACCACCGGTCTCGACGCCAATCTCGCGGATGACAGCGAAGGACGCGTCCCGCATGACCTGGTATTCTCGGTCGGTCAAGGTCTGGGCCGGAGCCACGGTGATGGAGTCACCCGTGTGAACGCCCATGGGATCGAAGTTCTCAATCGAACAAATCACCACGCAGTTGTCGGCCTTGTCTCGCATGACCTCCATTTCGTATTCCTTCCAGCCGAGGAGCGACTCATCGATGAGCACCTCAGTCACAGGAGAGAGGTCCAGTCCGCGGCGGACGATCGTTTCAAATTCTTCCTTGTTGTAAGCAATGCCGCCGCCAGTACCACCGAGGGTAAAGGCAGGGCGGATAATCAAGGGATAGCTGCCGATTTCCTCGGCGATGGCGAAACCTTCGTCCATGGTATGAGCGATGCCGGAACGAGGCATATCAAGGCCGATCTTCTCCATGGCCTGCTTAAAAAGGAGGCGGTCTTCCCCCTTATCAATCGCTTCGGCATTCGCTCCGATCATGCGAACCCCTGATTTTTCGAGGTAACCGGATCGGAACAGATCCATCGCCGTATTGAGAGCGGTCTGACCACCCAGGGTCGGCAGGAGCGCATCCGGCTTTTCCTTCTCGATAATGCGCTGAACCACTTCCGGTGTGATGGGCTCGACGTAGGTCTTCGCCGCGAACTCCGGGTCGGTCATGATCGTAGCCGGGTTGGAGTTCACCAGAACCACGGTGTATCCTTCTTCCTGAAGGGCCTTGCAGGCCTGAACGCCGGAGTAATCAAACTCACAACCCTGTCCGATGACAATGGGTCCGGAACCAATCAGGAGGATTTTCTTAATCGAAGTGTCGCGTGGCATTTTTTTGGGATCAAAATTTTAGACTTCTTGCATCTGAGGCACCAGTCCGCAACGGAGGAAAACGCTTTTTTGAAAGGTTTACAGTGGTTTCCGGCACGAATCCGGAACTGTGGCCGAAATTCTGCTTGAAAAGCATCTGTTTTCTTCCAAAAATGACCCGCCTTTCCTCTTTGGACACGCAAATATTCAGCTGACCCTGACCATGAACCGTCTTTTCCTCATTATCGCCGTAGCTTTTTCCGGAATCGTTGTCGGACCGACTGTCTCCATGGCGGAACAATACTCCGACATCCCCCCTGACCTGAAGTGTCGCTACGACCGAAAGAACAAAACGTTCTGCTGGCGCTTCCCGAATTTCTCTTTCAAGAATAATATCTGCAATCCTGCTCCCGACTGCCTCGGTCACATCGTTTGGTCTGAAAAGGACGTCACCATCACCGAGCAGGACGACCGTGGTAACCGTAGGACCTACGCAGCCGTGACCGTCACCTACCGAAAGGTTTACGAGAACGGTGCCTGGGGCGAGAAATTTCGTCGCACCTACCGCAAGGAACCGACCCTCATCACTCCTCCGGTCCTGGCGAAGGGCAGCCACAAGTAGGCTGTCCTGATTTCGAAACTTTCCACTCGCCCACCGTTCTCCGGGCATGGAATTTGATCTAACCGGCGAGCATTCGAGATACGCCTACATGCTGCTCGCCGGCCTCGTCACTCCGCGTCCCATTGCCTGGGTCACCACCGAGGATGAAGGCGGGAAGGTCAACGCAGCACCGTTTTCATTCTTCAACGTCTTTGGTTCCCGTCCCCCTGTCCTCGCCTTCGCGCCGGGCGACAAGGAACCGGGAATTCCCAAGGACACGGCCCGCAATATTCGCCGAACCGGCGAATTCGTTGTCAACCTGGTCGACGAAGCCTGCGCCGAAGCCATGAACCAGACCGCCGCCGAGCTCGACTTCGGCGTCAGCGAGATCGAAATGGCCGGCCTGCACACGACGCCAAGCTCGAGGGTGAAGCCCTCGCGCATCAGCGAGGCCCCGGTCGCTCTAGAATGCCGCGAGTGGTCCACCCTCGAGATCGGCTGCAACCGCATGGTCATCGGATTGATCGATCGCATCCACACCCGCGACGGCGTCCTCGACCCGGACACCCTGCTCGTCAATCCCGACCAGTTCGCCCCCATCGGCCGCATGGAAGTGCCGTCAGGTTATTGCCGAACCGAAGACCGGTTCCAAATGCCAAGGCCGGAGTAGGTGGAACACCGAAGGCTTGGAGGTTCACGCTTGAGCACGAAAGCGTTTCAGCAGGCCAGATCCTTCATTTCAGCAGGAAAATAGTTTGGCAAAGTGAAATAATTCGCTTCACTTGGTGTTAGTATCGTTATTGAATGAAGGACCCTGCCCTAGGCTCTCCTTGCAAAAACCCTTACTGCACCCGCCCCTACCGTATTGTCCGAGGCCTCCACAGATCCACTTGGAAAAAACTACTTCCAGACTCGGGAGGAGCTGGCCAAGGCTATTGAATCGCTCAAGGTCATGGGCAAGGACAGTGGCATCAATCCGGCCCGTCTTGCCTTACTCGACAATCTCATGGCGAACCTGGAGGATCCATTCCTCTTCGTGGTCGTCGGCGAGGTTAATGCCGGCAAGTCCAGCCTGCTTAACGCGCTCTTTGGTGAGGACTTCTGCAAATCCGACGTGGTGCCGACAACAGAACGCATTGCCTTCTTCAAATACGGCGAGGAGGCTCACGAGTTCGATTTTTCCAAAGACATTGTCGAAATCTTTCGCCCTAACGCTTTCCTCCGCGACTTCAACATTGTCGATACACCGGGAACGAACTCGATCGAATCCGAGCACCAGCATATCACAGAGCAGTTCCTGCCCATGGCTGACCTGGCCCTGTTCGTCTTTTCGGTCACCAATCCCTGGGGCGCTTCCACCTGGGACTTTCTCGACCGCATTCACCACCAGTGGAAGAAAAAGATCGTTTTTATTCTCCAACAGTGCGACCTGCGCACCGAGGAAGAGGTCGCTGCTATTCTCGAGCACTTGCAGAAGACGGCTCACCATCGCTTCGGACAGCACTTCCCCACCTTCGCCGTCTCGGCCAAGCAGGCCTACCTCGCCAAGACTTCTGAGTCCGGCAACGACGAACTTTCCGCTGCCAGCCAGATCGTAGGGCTCGAGCGCTACATCTCCGGTGTGGTCGATTCCTCTGAGCCGCGACTCGTTAAACTCGTCCATGCCTGGCGGGCCGCTTGCTACGTGCTGGGCGAGGTAAAGGAACGCCTCGGTGCTGCGGCGGAAATCATTCGAGCCGACAACGAGCTGCTCAGCGAGCTGGAACCGGCCAGCCAGCTACAGCAGAAGCGCACCCTTAAAAAATGTGAGCCGCTGTTTGAAGCGTTCGACCAGAGTTTCATGGCCGCCGGCCTTCAAGCTGAGCCGCTGCTCGATGCCGAATTCCGCTACCTCTCCGCCTTGATTCCCAAAAAGCAGGCCGCTGAGGAAATCGAGGGGCTCATCTTTGCCACGACCATGAAGGCGGTGCACCGCAGCGTCGGGGCCGGAGCCAACGCTGTGCAGGAAGACGTGCAGCATCTCTGGGAGCGTGTCTCCGACGAGATGCGCCAGGCCTTTAAGCTGGAGCTCAGTGTGGGCGAAGACGGCGATCCCAGCTGGAAAGAAGCTCACTCCCGTATCGGTAAAAACGTCGCCTCTGCGACTCAGCAAGCGCTGCGCGAACTCCATCTCAAGGATGAACTAGCGCGGCTCTTTGCGCAGCGCAGTAAGATCATCTGGGGATTTATTTTTGTGTCCATTCTTTCTATCCTTTGTGGCGTGATTCTTTCCATGCTCCAGATCAATCCATGGAACGCGATCGCCTTTGGCGCGGCCGGCGGCTGCCTCGCCCTAGGTGCTGTAGTCGGCGCTTCCTCAGTCCGCAAGATTCGTAGTTACTACATCGGGGTGCTCGAAAAGCACCGCGAAACCGTGGCTCAAAAACAGCGGGACGCTTTTGCTGACGGCACCTCCAAGTTCTACGAAGACTTTGTCGCCCTCTTCAATCCGCTGCGAAACGTCTGTCAGCAGCACCGCGACAAATACGAGCCCCAGCTCAAGATCATTCGCGAGACAGAGAAATCGCTCGCCGGGCTGGAACGCATTCTCGCCCCGGTGGAAAAAGCACTCAACGCGAGGAAAAAGTAAACCGGACGCGGGAGGCCGGAAAAACGCCCGCCTCTGGAAGCCTGTCAGACCGATTGCGACGGCTGGTCGACGAATGCTTTTTCAGCAATGTCACAGATAAGGTGTCCGGCAATGAGATGACATTCCTGGACGCGTGCCGTGATGCTGGAAGGAACCGCAAGGGTCAGGTCCGCGACCTCGGTGCACTTGCCACCACCTTCGCCGGTGAAGGCAAACGTGGTAATCCCATGATCCTTGGCGAACCCGAGTCCACGAATGACGTTGCCGCTATTTCCAGAAGTGGAGATCCCGACCACGATATCCTTATCATCGCAGAGAGCTTCGATCTGCCGGGCATAGATGGCTTCATAACCAAAATCATTGGCGCAGGCCGTGATAATGGAGGTGTCAGTGGTGAACGCAATCGATGGTAGTCCCTTTCGGTTACTGACAAAACGCACCACAAACTCAGCCGCAAAGTGTTGCGCATCCGCAGCACTGCCACCGTTGCCAAAGAAACAGACTTTGCCGCCCTGCTTGAGACATTCAACGACCCTGACACCCATTTGATCAATCACTTCGGAGCAGGCTTCTTCAAACTTGGCCACCGTCACGGTGTGCTCAGCAATGGTCTGGTGGATCAGTTCACTGGATGACATAAATCAAATCACTCGGGGATTATGAGACGACGGGAATGCCGTCGGGGAATTCGTAGGTCACGGCGGCCAGCAACTCCTCCTTCTCGATCGGAGTCGTCCCCAACTTTCCAACCACGATGCTGCTGGCCAGGTTTGAAACATGAGCCGCATCTCCCGAACTGAGACCAGCGCAGAGGCCTAGGGTGTAAATCGCGATCGCCGTATCACCGGCACCGGAGACATCATAGACTTCCCGGGCCCGGGCAGCGATGTGAACGGGTTCAGCATCGCCGGAGAATACAAGCATCCCCTGCTCACCGAGGGTCAGCAAAACCTGCTGGCAGGCCCACTTGGCCAGGAGGGTCTTTCCTACCGACAGCAGAGGCTGATCCTGCAACGGATCGACGCCCTCGTCGCGATACTCGTCTTCGACACCAGCACAGGCAAACGCTTCGGAGCGGTTCGGCTTCACTGTCGTCACGCCCCTCCACTCAATCGGATTGCCGGGCTTAGGGTCGACCGTCACGATCACGTCGTGTTTTACCGCGAGAGAGAGCAGGCCACTAACCAGTTCCTGGGTGATGAGGCCCTTGCCGTAATCTTCGATAATGATGCCGTCGAGTTTCGGCAGAATGAGCTCAACCTTGCTGAGCAGTTCTGCGACCTGTTCCGGACTTGCGGTGCGACGCTTCTCGCGATCGATGCGCACGACCTGCTGGTGACGAGCCACCACTCGAGTCTTGGTGATAGTCGGGTAGTCCTCGCTCTGGAGACAACATCCGACCCCAATGCCACACTCGGCCAGCGTTTCAGTAAGAAGGTTGCCGTTCGGATCCCGACCGAACAAACCGGCCAACTCCAGCGAGGTTTTAAAAGGAGTCATGTTGCGGGCCACGTTGGCAGCTCCTCCGGGGTAACGAGATTCGCGCTGCACCTCAACCACAGGGACCGGTGCTTCGGGTGAAATACGCGACACGCCCCCCCAGATGAACCAGTCCAGCATGACGTCGCCCACCACTAGAATACGCTGCTGCGAAAAGCGCTCCAACAGAGCTTCCGGTGCGATTGTTTCTCCCATAGTCGGCGCCAAGCTAAGACTTCTGATAAACGAATGCAACCATCGAGGCATCATGCCTCGACGGAGAAAACCGGTCACGAACCCCGGATTTCCCGTCGAATCTCGCCCGGACGCGTCACCGCTCTCAAAGACACTTCCGCCTCGCGCTCCTCGCCAAGCCAGTCCAGCAGGACTTTGACGCGGTCCCGGCCGGAAACGAGCTGGGTCACGATCGTTTTCAGCCCGACCATCGGGCCCTCTGTCAGAACTACTTCATCCCCCTCGGCGATGGTCGGTTCGATCACCCGGATTTCGTTCTCCTCCTCCGGAAATTCCTGCTTCAGCTCATCGATATAGACGTCCGAAATCTGCGGGTAATAATCGGCAAATCGAAGCACCCCCGTGACGCTGGTCGTCGCGTTGACGGCCCGCAGTTCGCCGGCCAGACCAAACTTCGCAAAAATGTAACCGGGAAAAAGCGCTTCCACGAACCAGACCTTGCCCCGCGCCGTCGATTTCTCGAAGCGAATTCGCGGGCAGAACACCTCGTCGAGATTGGCAAACCCCTGCAAATGCCGGGCCGCCAGGTGCTCGCTCTTGGGTTTCGTTCGCACGCAATACCAGCCGTTTTCAGGCTGCTCAACAGGTTCCGGCATTGAAAGAAAATCGTGGTGAGGTGAGAAAAAAGCCTAACCCGTCTCACCAAGGATGAAAGGCGGATTTGTCCCCCAACGACAGATTCCACCCTTCACGAATTCTTGCGAAAACGGGGATTCTCCGTTACCAATCCCCTCCGGCAGGCTGCTGCCGAAATTCTGAACATGCCCAAAAACCCGGAAACGCAGGCCCCCATTCGGGCGATCGACGTCGCCACGGCCTCTCCAGACGAGCTGGCGAAACAGCGCAAAGCCGTTTTCCGCCGTCTCCTGGGCTACATCAAGCCCTACAAGAGCCGCCTCGCCTGGGGTATCTTCTTTGGCATCCTCGCCGGTGCGGTGAACGGATTTCTCGTCCTCGTCATCCGCATGGTGCTCGACGTGGTCAACTCCCCCGACGGGATTGCCGAGGCCTACTACCCGTTCGAGGACATGCCTTTTTTCTCGGACTTCTCGATTCAACCTCCGGCGTCCAACAGTCCCTGGACCTTTGTCGCAGCGGTCTGTCTCAGCATCCCGGTCCTTTTGCTTCTCCGGGGCATCTTCCACTACCTCCATGCTTACTGCATGCTGTGGATCAACATGAAGGTGCTCTACAACCTGCGCGATGAGTCTTTCACCGGCCTGATTCGCCAGTCGCTGTCTTTCTTCAACCGGGTCAAGCAGGGTGAATTGATCCAGACCGTCGCCAACCAGACCCGCACCACCGCCGACGCCAGCAGCCAACTGCTCAGCGGACTGATCAAGCACCCGACCGGCATCCTCGCCATCGTCGTGACGATTGCCTTAATCGATCCTCTCTACACCTTCGGGGCACTAGTCGTTTTCCCGATCTGCGTTCTCCCGGTGGTCATGGTCAGCCGCAAAGTGCGAAAAGCGGGCGGGCGCGAAGAGCAGGAATCTGAGGGACTCATGGTCACCCTCCACGAAAGCTTCAGCGGCATTCGACTCGTCAAAGCTCACGGACGGGAGGAATACCAGCGCGAAGGTTTCAACATCGGCAACAAGCAGATCACCAAGTTCATCATTCGCTGGAGAAAGGCGATGGAGATTTCCAGCCCCTCTGTGGAAATTGTCGCCTCCCTCGGTATCTGCGTCGGACTCGTTTACGCCTCGATCACCGACGTCAAACTCCAGGATTTCATGGCCGTGAACCTCGGCCTCATCAGCCTTTACCCGCACGCCAAAGCTCTCAGTCGGATCCAGGTCCAGGTGCAGAAGTGCTTCGTCGCTGCCCTCAAAGTCTTCTCCTACATCGACGCGGAGCCCGATGTCAAAGACGCGCCTGACGCGAAGGTGCTGAAAGAATGTCAGGGCACGATCGAATTTGACGATGTCACTTTCTCCTACATCGAAGAACGCGCTGCCCTCGAGAATGTCTCGCTCAAGTTTGAAGCCGGCAAGCGCTACGCTCTCGTCGGCCAGAGCGGCTCGGGCAAGTCGACCATCCTGTCACTGATCATGCGTTTCTACGACACGGACTCGGGTGCTGTGAAAGTCGACGGGCATAACATCAAGGAATACACCCAGTCCTCTTTGCGCGACCAGATTGGCCTAGTCAGCCAGGACACTTTCCTCTTTCACGACACCATCGAGAATAACATTCGCTACGGCCAGCTTGATGCGACTAACAAGGAGGTCCACAAGGCCGCCCAGCTCGCTCATGCCGAGGAGTTCATCCTCGACCAGGTCAACGGCTATGACTCCGTCATCGGCGACAAAGGCTGCAACCTCTCCGGTGGCCAGCAACAACGCCTCTCCATCGCGCGTGCCATTCTGCGTGACGCCCCCATCCTCTTCCTTGACGAGGCGACTTCCGCGCTCGACTCCGAATCAGAGAAAGCGATCCAGGAAGCCATCGAAGGGCTCTCCCGGGGGAAGACCGTGGTTGCCATTGCCCACCGTCTCTCCACCGTGCTCGACTCCGATGAAATCGTTGTCATGAAAGATGGCGGCGTTCTCGACGTGGCTCCTCACGAGGTTCTTCTCGAACGCTGCGAGGAATACCAGCGCCTCTATCGTCTCCAGTTCGCTGAAGATTGATTCACCGAGTAAGTCTTTTTTTTCGGGGCTGAATTCCGCTATAATGCCGTCCATGTCCTCCTCCGGAACACCCCGCAAAGGTGGCTACGCCTTTAACTTGGCGGCCGCCGTTGTGTTTATTCTGCTCGCCCTCTGGAACCTCATTGCTGACGCCAGCCTCAGCTCGCACCTACTCCTGCAATCCTCGTGGGCCATGCCCATTCTCTGGCTCTTTCTTTCCACCTGGTTCCTTGGCGGACTTGTCCTTGCCTGCTTCCCGAAACGCATCTTCATCAGCGCATCCATCATCCTGATGCTTCGCGGATCGATGGGATGGCCACTTTCACTGGCGATCGGCCTTGAAGCCGCCTGTCATTTTTTTAATGCCGCCCTCTTAGCGATTGCCGCCGGATATTTCGTCTGGCTGTTTGTGGGGGCTCCTCACTTTTACCAGCGTCCCTGGTTACGCTGGCAACACACTGCGATTGCCTTTGTTTCGTGGGCAGCTCTCGGCATCGTCTCATTTGGCACGACGCTCTTCGGGCTCGCCGCCACGATCGACGAGATCTCCAGCGGCTTCGTCCAGATCACACCACGGGGAATCACCTTTACCGAAAAAATTCTTGAGAAGGACGAGCACCGCGTCCACCTCATCGGGCTGGCCCATATTGGTGAGGCGGGTTTTTACACCGATCTCAAGAACACCTTCAAGCAACCCATTGAAGGCGGACGCCTCATTTTGACCGAAGGGGTCACCGATGAAAGTAACATTCTCCCGGACGGCTTCAAGTCAGGCAACACCTATGCCGGCTTCGCCAAACAACTGGGGCTCGAGGAGCAGAAGAGCTTCGAGGGCCAAGGTGAAGAGTCCTCCGGGCAAACCTGGGCGGATCTAGGTGTCACCTTTATCAACGCAGATATCGATATCTCGGAGCTTCACCAGCCCCATCTCGAACTGCTCGTCACCCTGCTTGAGACGATGGAATCCGGAGATCTGCTAAAGAGCTTCATCGCATCATCATCCGTCCAGGTTTCTTCTGAAGAGCTCGAAGAATTCCTTCTCGACGGTCTTATCGGCAAGCGTAACGACCACCTCATGCAGGTTTTCGAAAACGCCTATCACGATTTCGAAGAGATCTACATCCCTTGGGGCGCGGCTCACCTGCCCGATCTCGAGCGGCGTTTCCTCTCCGACGGCTTTTCCCTGATTTCAGA
Organism: Verrucomicrobiales bacterium; assembly: GCA_049594415.1. Classification (GTDB taxonomy): domain Bacteria; phylum Verrucomicrobiota; class Verrucomicrobiia; order Verrucomicrobiales; family DEV007; genus Arctic95D-9. The sequence continues at coordinate 88,808 of JBMYJM010000013.1, forward strand.
GAAAAAACGACTCGGCATCGGGTTTTAGAATGAGTTAGCTGAGCCGGGTCGGAGGTGAAATCTGTGGCGTTTCCTGAGGCTCCAAAGAAGCCGGATCAGCCAAAATAACGCTCGGCTTCCGAGATGGTAGGCAAATGTCCGCGCCCGCCCAGCGCGCCCGCGTTGCAGGCTGCCGCGGCACTGGCAAGAGCGGCGCAGCCTTCCCAGCAATCACCGCGATTAGCCGCAAAGAGAAAGGCGCCGTGAAACACGTCGCCACAACCGGTGGTATCAACCACCGGATCGACAGGAAAGGCAGGCTGATGAAAATATTTTCCTTCCCCGGTCATAAACCAGCTTCCGTCGGAACCGTTAGTAATTCCGGCAACTGATGCCCCCCATTGCAATAGCCCCTCGAGCTGCTTGTGCCGCTCATCGGATAAGGACAGTTTTGCGGCAAAGTCAGCCGCAACGACCAGGATATCGACCATGGGCAAAAGCTCGAGAAACTTGTCGTCGTATCGATGGGCACCACCATCAAAGGAAACGCGACCTCCGCTCTCTCGAACCAAGCGCGCCGCTTCAATGCAAGTGGGCCAGTGACGGCCATTGAGATGAAGGATAGAGCACTGCTCGAGAATTTCGCGAGGCAACTCTTCCGTCGACAACGGGGTGAAATTTCCCGCCCGGAAAACAATGTGACGCTCCCCGTCACTGCGGCGCACTAGCACATTACCGAAACTACTCCTGCGACCCGACTCCAACTGGAGGTAGTCCGTATTGACTCCGTGCACCCGATAGTCATGGCGAATTAAGTCACCGGCCCAGTCCGATCCAACCCGGTCGATGATACCTGCCCTCGCCCCGAGACGGGACGCGGCACAAAGTGCCGTCGGGACTGGTCCGCCACCCATCATGGCGGAATCAAGAACTTCGGTGACGCCTGTTCCCTCGGGAAAAGCGTCGACCACCTGGACCGAGTCCATCATAGACATCCCCAAACCGAGGATTTCCAGTGTTGGACTCGAGCCCGCTGACATCAGCTATGGTGAGTCTTCAGCCACGAGATAACCGCTTCGGTCATCTTGCTCGCGCCGTCACCACTGAAGACATGATCCACGCCCTCGAGGATGACCAGTTCTTTCGGTTCGTAGGCAGCCCCATACATTTCCTGTCCTTCTTCCACAGGAACGACGTCGTCTTTGTCGCCGTGAACGAGCAACCAGGGCACCTCAATCTTCTCGGTCTTGTTCAGCACCGTGTTGATCTTGTTCATGTCGTCGACATAAGCCTTGGAAAGCGGGCAGCCCTCTTCGTCCCACATATTGCCTTTGCCGGGAGTGACCTCGCCGAACTCGGTTTCGCAGAACTTCTTCGTGTGGACCATGCCGGCGAGAGAGACGAGCAACTCGATGCGCTCGTCCTTGGCTGCAGCAAGAACACCGACAGCGCCGCCCATGCTGTGGCCGGCGTAGCAGATGCGGTGGTAACCTTCTTCCTCGGCCGAGTCGACAATGGCCTTGAGGTCTTTGACCTCTTTGGAGATGGTGCAGGCTTCGAACTTACCGTCTGATTTTCCATTACCGGCGAACGAAAAACGCAAGGCATTGAAACCGGCTTCAGCGAGCGCTTCAGCGAGGGCAACCGCCCAGGGACGGTCCTTGTCACCGGTCACTCCGTGACCAATGATCACAAGCAGTGAGGAATCGGTAGGATCACCGTGAAACTCGTAATCGAGGTTCTCTTTCGATGAGTTGAGAATTTCGAGGTGCATGGAAACGGAGGGTAAACGGGGAAGGCAGGCAGATGGTTAAAACTGAGTGTCGAAAACACGAACCTCTTTGAACCAAGGACCGAACTTTTCAACAAAAACATCGTGCTCAGGGTGTACTTGGTAGGCGTTATGCCGGTCAACGCTTTCAAACTCAAGCACCAGCGCGTAGTCGAAGCTGTTGTGAGTGACCGGACGTTCCGGGGTTTCTGCCGCACGGCCGAAGCTGCCGGTAGAAACAACATCGATCTCAAAGAGTGCCTCCAGGCCACCCTCAAAGGCAACCTTGTCGTCATCACTGAGAGACTCATCGAGCCAGAAGTAGACGTTATGTCGAACCATGCTCGGAGCCTAAAATAGCGATTTGGCAATAGCAACCGGTGACTCGAAACATGACGAATTTTTTGCGCTGTTACCGGACCAAACAATCCGGTTTTCAGCTCCCGTTCTCCAGCACCGCCTGGATATGAGGGGTGTAGAGGTCAGGCTCCAGCAGAAAGGAGTCATGCCCCTTATCGGAGTGCACCGTCAGGTAGATGTGCGAAACATCGGACTCCTTCAGTAGACGCACGAGAGCGGCCTGCTCTTCGGGATAGAAGCAGTAATCCTCGTCGATACTGAAAACAAGATACTGGTGACCTGCTTCACGGGAGCGGGCAAAAAGATCGCCCGTATCGACGGCGTTCCCGTCGATGACAGGATCATACTGGCTCCACATCTCACAGATGCGCAGGTAGGTGTTCGCATCAAAGCGATCGGTGAACTTTTTCCCCTGATGAAGCATATAGCTTTCCACGTGATCGTGAGCACGATACCAGGAAAAGCGGTCCTCCGGCTGAACGACGTCCTTGCTGGCGCGTCGCTGAATCGCATTGAGATGCACAAAGGTCTTGTGGCTGATCATCCTCGCCAGTCCGAGCCCGGTCTCCGGTGCCCCGGTTTTGTAGTATTCGCCGGCCTGGAACTTCGGATCATTTTCAATCGCGAGGATTTGCTCGAGAAGAATGATGCGATTCAAAACGGTAGTGCGCACGCCGGTCGCAATCGGGATGACAACGCGGACCCTTTCTGGATGAGTGGTCGCAAAACTGACGCAACAGAGACCGCCGGTGGAAGGCCCTACAACGGCGAGCAACTGATCAATCCCCAGCGCATCAAGCAAAAGCGTCTGGCTGCGAACGATGTCATTCACCGTCACATGAGGAAAGGCGGATCCGTAGGGCTTGCCGGTCTCCGGATTGATCGTCGAAGGTCCGGTAGAGCCATAACATCCCCCGACGTAATTCGCACAAATAATGAAATACTTATCAGTGTCGAGGGCTTTGCCCGGGCCGATGAAAAGCTCCCACCAGCCGTCGGTGCATTCCTGAGTCCAGAAATCATTTCCTTCGACTGCCGGGTTGTAGCCCGCAGCGTGCTGGCTTCCGGAAAAAGCATGAAAGAGCAGAATCGCGTTCGACTTCTCCTCGTTAAGTGTTCCGTAGGTCTCGTAGGCGATCGTGACATGATCCAACGATTCGCCGTTCCGGAACACAAATGGATTGTCCGGCGTCGCAATTACCTGGAATTGGGTTTTGACCTGTTGCAGTTCGCTCATCAAATCTGGAGGGATCGGAAAGTTAAACCTGATTCTCATGTCCCGCCAATCATTTAGCTGTCATAACAATCGTCCCACTCCTGCTTGCCCGGCTAGTTTGATAGGCCATAGTCTGCCCTGTGAGCCTGCTCGATCGCATCTTTTCTCAACTACCTGACCCCGTCGATCATGACGGTGGTCACATCCGACTGGTGGTCGGACTCGGGAATCCAGGACCGGAGTATGACAAGACCCGCCACAACATCGGATTCGAGCTCGTTGATGAAATGGCAAAAGAGCGGGACCTGAAATGGAAGCGTGACCGGAAATTTCGCGCCAAGATCGCCTCGGTCACTTCCGCTCTCGTTCTTGTCAAGCCAATCACCTACATGAACCTGAGCGGCAACGCCGTGGCCCGCCTCGCCCGCTTTCACAAGCTCGAGCCCGATCAGATCCTGGTGGTCTACGACGACGTTGACCTGCCCATTGGTCGGCTCCGTTTCCGCGCGAACGGCTCCGCCGGGGGTCACAACGGGATTAAATCCATCATTGAATACCTCGGAACCAAAGAATTCCCTCGTTTGAAGATCGGAATCGGCGCAGCAGGGGGTCGGGAAGCCATGGTTGGCCACGTTTTAGGCCGTTTTGACCAAGAAGAATGGAGAGAAATGCAAAAAGTCCTAGCCATTGCTGCAGATGGGGTAAATTGTGCGCTTTCCGACGGACTGGACGCGGCCATGAACCAGTTCAACCGGCGGACCGAAAAAACCGAAGATAACGAAAGATAAACGTCGGATTATCAATCAGATACAGTTCATGAAACGTAAGTACGAAGGAGTCTATGTCCTGAAAATGCAGGGACAGGAAGAAGGCGTCGAGGAAATGGTGGGTAGTATCACCAAGGAACTTGAGTCCAGTGGCGCCACTCTTGAGCAAATCGATCGCCTCGGCCGCAGAGAGTTTGCTCACAGCAATCACGCCAAGCAGAGTCACGGCTACTACGTGCAGTTCCAGTTCGAAGCTGAACCTGCCGCCATCGACAATGTTGAAGCCCGCCTGAAGCTGAATAACCAGGTGATGCTCCAGCATTACCGCCGCCTCTAATCCATCCGGTCCTCCGGACGACCCGGAACGGGGCGAAAACGTCAACGGTCTATCGTTCTTTCGTCACAAGCCTCCTCAGGAATTATCCCCTTTGGAGGCTTTTTTGGCGACAGCAGCGAAAAATGGGCCCATATTCCGCGCCCTCAATTCGAAAATTTTGACGGATCCTACCCCGCCATCGTTTTCCGCCCTCACGGGCAATAGCCTTCCTCCTCAAGCCAGACTCTCTCCTCCTGCCCGCATATGAACGTAGATCGCGCGACGCTCGACTTCCTCAACGCCTTTTCCGAAGATGAAAAAAAAGAAGGCCAGAAGCTTCACGACGAAGGTGCCGTAGTTCAAATTTTTGGAAACCATCTCATTATCCAGGGAAAAATTGAAGACGCAGACTGGTCTTGCCGCACCCGACTGCAACTTCAAGGGAATGAGTGGGTCGGTGAAGCTGATGAAAAGAGCGATTCAGGCCGCGCCGCGCTCTACGCCACCATGCTTGAAAAGGTGGCCCGAAAAGGCGACCTGCCTGAGGCGCCCAACGAAGTGGGCGAACAGTCTCTGACCGAGGTCATTGAAACGAAACTGGGCCGTGGCCTGACCGGTGAAGAGGACGAATTCCTCGGCAAGCTGGAGCGACGCTACCGTCGTTTCGAGCTCGAACGCGAGATTTTTGACTCTGACCTGGTACGTCTCAATCCGCGCTGGCCGATCGATACCTTCGATCCCCTCACCCTCTGGCCGACTCCACCGAACGACATTCTCGAATTCTGGAATTACATCGCTCACGCGTTTGAGAAAGGGAACTTTGAGTATCCTGAATTCCTCGAAGTTGTCACCGACCGCGAATGGACCCGTCAGCGCATGGAGGAATGGGAGCGCCGCCGCGAAGAAAGCGAGTGGCGCTACCAGGTCGAAGTGTTCGAAAAGCGCCCCATTGAAGACGGCGTTGAAGGCATCGAGTTTCGCCTGCGGATCAGCACCCGTGAAGCCCGTCTCATGGCGAAGCGAGACGGAGAAGAGGAATTCTCCCGCATCACCAACGAAGAGGACTACGAGTCTCTTCAAGAGCGCTACACTAACGGCGGCTTGCGTATGGATGCCGGCTCCGAAATACTCTGGAGTAAATTTAATCTCGCCGTCGATCCCGATGAAGGCACGGACGGCGGCCTAACTCTCGACAACATCGAGAACTGCCGTTTGCTCAATCGACTTTTCCACCAGCCTGAGTTGAAGGGCCTCATCGTTAATCTCGACGAGCATCCCTACCAAATCAGCGACAAGCCGCTCCACTGGGTTTGTCGGGAAGACTCCATGGGCACCCAGGACTATGAGCTCCAACTTGTAACCGGGGACAACCGCGATGTCTCTCACACCGTCCGTCTGCTGCCCGGTGACGAAGCACTCTATATGAGTGATGAATGGGTCTTTACTGGCCCTGAACACTGGGTAAAATCCGAAACCCTGATCGACCCTCGCGTCATCATTCCGAACACGGTGGTTGAAAGCGAATCCGGTGTCGCCTTCCTGTTCCGCCTCGGAGCCCAAGTGCCCGACTCCCTCGAAAAACGTATCGAGGAAGAGGAACTTAACATCACCTTTGAACTCAGCATCTCCTCCCAGGCCACCGGTGCCAGCAGTGAGCACATGCTGATGAAGATCCTCGCGGGAAACAGCACAGGCACCCGGGAAGAAGTTCTTGGCCGCGAAGGCTGGGACATAGTCCAGCGTCCTGAAGTGGCCGGAGATACTCTCTATCGCTACGACCGCACCTTGCAGCGTCGCGTTGGCTCTCTCATTGCTCCGATGCAGCCCACCTACGACGGCAACCTCGGTTGCTATCGCTCAAGGGTGACAAAGAATTTCCCGGACAAATACGCCGAGTGGCTTGAGACCCTTCCCGAAGCGATCAATATCAAGGCGGACAAGGATCTCGCCACGCTCGAAGCCGAGCCGGTTGAAGCCCAGGTTTCTTTCGAAGTGGTCGACGAAAACATCGACTGGTTCGACCTCAAGGTCGTCGTCAAAGTCGAAGGCATGGACCTCTCGCAGGAGGAAATCCGCACCCTCGTTCAGGCTCGAGGCGAATTCGTCCGCATGGAACGCGGCGGATGGTTGCGCCTCAAGATGAACCTCAGCGAGGAACAACAGCAGGCCGTTTCCCGCATCGGACTCGATCCCTTCGACCTCACCGGCGAGGTGCACCGTATGCACGCCCTCCAGCTGGCCGAGCCGCTGGCAAAAGAGGTCTTCGACGCTGCAGCGTGGGAGAAAATCTCCAACCGCGCCAACAACCTGAAGCTGCAGGTGCGCCCCGAGGTTCCTCCCGGTCTCAACGTCAATCTTCGCCCCTACCAGATCGAAGGTTTCCACTTTCTCTCCTATCTCGCCACGAATCAGTTCGGTGGCATTCTGGCCGATGACATGGGTCTCGGTAAAACGATCCAGTCGCTCACCTGGCTGCTCTGGATGCGCGACCAGTTTGGCGACAACCCGCCGCCCTCACTCGTGGTTTGCCCGAAATCAGTGCTCGATATCTGGGGTGATGAAGTGGTAAAAGCCGCTCCGGCTATCCGGGTCCAGGTGCTGCGCAACCGAACGGAGCTCGACGTTTCCCGCCTTGGCAAAGATATTGACCTGCTTGTCATCAACTACAGCCAGCTCCGGACCTGCGCCGAAGAACTGCAGTCGATGAAGTGGCTTGGCATCATTCTCGATGAGGGTCAGCAGATCAAGAACCCCGACTCCAAGGCAGCCAAGTCCGCTCGCGCGCTGGAGGGACAGAATCGTCTGGTCCTCACCGGTACTCCGATCGAGAACCGACTACTCGACGTGTGGAGCCTGATGTCTTTTGCTATGCCGGGAATCCTCGGCGACCGCAAGTATTTCCGCGAGCACTTCGACCGTCGCAAGGACAACCAATCGCAGACACGCCTGACAGCCCGACTGCGCCCGTTCCTCCTGCGACGCACCAAGGGAGAGGTCGCCCTCGACCTACCGCCCAAAATCGAGGAAGACGTCTTCAGCGAAATGGAAGACGTCCAGAAGCAACTCTACCAGGAAGAGCTCGAACGCATCCAGAAGGTGCTGCTTGGTGTCGAAAACGACGAGAGTCTCCGTAAAAACAGCTTCGTCATCCTGCAGGGCCTCATGCGCCTGCGCCAGATCTGCTGTCACCCGGGCCTGCTTGACTCCAAGTATCGCAGCGAGCCCAGCTCGAAGCTGAATGGCCTCTTCTACCTCCTCGACCAACTTCACGAAGAAGGACACAAAGTGCTCGTCTTCTCGCAGTTCGTCAGCATGCTCGACATCATTCGTGATGAACTCGAGGAACGCGATCGCCCCTTCAGCTACCTCACTGGTCAGACCAAGAACCGTCACGAGGTCATCAGCGATTTCCAGGAGAGCGAGGATCCCAAGACCTTCCTGCTCTCACTCAAGGCGGGTGGTAGCGGTCTCAACCTGACTTCCGCCAGCTACGTGGTCCTCTATGACCCATGGTGGAACCCGGCGGTTGAGAACCAGGCCATTGACCGTTGCCACCGTATCGGCCAGGAAAGCAAGGTGAATGCCTACCGCCTTCTTGTGCGCGACTCCGTTGAGGAGAAGATCCGAGTGCTCCAGCAGCAAAAGAGCGCGATGATGACCAGCGTGCTCGGTGAAGAAGGCTTCACCCGCAATCTCGAGATGGATGATCTCAAGTTCCTCTTCAACGCCGGCCACGTGGTCGAAGAGAAGAAAGAGGACAAGAAGAAGGTGAAGGCCTGATAGGCCAGAGCTTTTTTAGCGATTTAGGTGTTCAGCAGATTAGTTACAACCAGCTGCTTCGCAGACAAGGGCAAGAACGAGCGTTCCGCTCGTTCTTGCTAAACTCCTAAACTCCTAAACTCCTAAACTCCTAAACTATTCTGCTACCTTCTT
>JBMYJM010000014.1:0-86888 GCA_049594415.1 Verrucomicrobiales bacterium
TCGCGGTCGTACCACTCAGGGTGCTGTCACCGGCCAGGTCCACCGCGCCGCTGTATGTCTGTGAGCCGGTGGTTGTTACATTGGCATTAACACTGATGTAATCACTACTGAGAGTTATGCTGTCTAAAGGGATGCTTCCGCCGATGGTGCCATTGAAGGTCGCGTCATTGGAAATGTTGGCACTCAGGTTATGAGCGCCATCAATCGTGCTGCCAAAGTTCGCCGAGCTCGAAGAAAGCTGCACCGAATCACCGAGAGTAATCGCTCCACCATATGACTGACTGCCGAAACCACTCGAAATATTGGAAGAGAGTGTAATACTCGACGCATCGATAGAGACCTCACCTCCGCCTGTTTCGATGGAGCCCGTTATTTCAGCCCGAGAAATATTGGAATCGATAGAGAGCCCTTCAGTTAGCTGCTGAGAGATATCACTTAGGGTTATGTATGACGGATTCGCTGTTCCGGTGTCCGTCACCACAAGCTTCGAAATGATGCCTTTACCGAAAGCCTTGCTCGATCCAGTCATTGAAAAGCCAGTGGTATCAATGGCTAAGTCAACGGTATCCTCCGTAGCGTCGTCAAAAGCAATGGATACGATCGTCCCCGTCAAATCACCGTCGACTCCCGCATCAAGCACGACACTTTTCGAATTCAGAAAAAGAGTCTTACACAGTAAGAGCGAATTGAACGTTTTTGAGATCGGATTTTTGGATCTTTTCTTCATCACGAAAAGCTAGAGGCATAGGTGGCATTCAGGAACCGGGCAGAAGGAGCCCTTGCCGAAGAAATCGTTCGTGGGTGGCAGTGTAGAGTTGATCCACCAGTGCCTCAATTTTGGCGGCATCTTGGATCGGTATTTTATTCTCTTTGAAACTAATATCGCCAGCTTTTTCTGCTCGTGTGAGCCACTTTTTGAGTTCCGCTTCCGTCCGAGTGCCGTCAAAGCACTGGATAAATCGAGCGGTAACGGCATCCATTTGTCGCATCCCTAAATGTAGATTGGAAATCCGTGCCCCCTGGGAACTTTGCCAACGAGCTAAGGGCAGAGCTAACGGCCTACCTACGGGTGCCATCGGTAAATCGTGCTGAGCGAGGTAAAAATTCATCAAATTCGAGAACAAACCACGGAGCAGTGTGTGACCAATAATTTCGCGAAGCTGCGCCTCGTTGGCATCCGGTTTTAGAGCCTTCAACCGCTCAATGAGCGAATCCGATAAAACATCCACCGAGATGCTGTCGTGGAGCGCAACCGCCTCAAAGATTGTTGCCACTACCGGATCGCTGACACTGATCTCAGAATCACCGTCTCCCCTAAATAGAGCTACCGGTCCATCGCCATAGCTCTGTTTGATTTTAATGTTAGGAACCACCGTGAACCCCGTGACGCGGGAGGGCTTCACATCACGGTCAATCGGGAGCCCAGGATGACAGAGCAAGGAGCACCGAAAAGTCCGATTACGAAGAAAATCCAGGTACTGCTCAGTCGCCGCCAGGTTATCCTTCAATTGAGCGAAGGTGGCCTGTGCCTCCTTCGGAATGTCGGCCATCATCATGGTCGCTGGTTCCGCATCTCCCAAATAGAAGAGTCCGGCCGCCCCCGTTTGCCGATGAAATTCCGAAAAGTAAAAAGCGTCATTGTCAGCTTCGAGGAATTCATGCGCGATGTAGGCATCGTCGGACTTCAACAAGAGCTCCAATTCCTGCGAAAGGAATTTGCCGTAGGGGCTTTCGGGATTGCTCGCAGAGGATAAGAATTTCAGCAGTTCCTTTGCTTGACCTACCTTGTCGGTTTCTTCCACGAAGCTACCGGTATGCATGAGCATCATGTCGCGCAAAGCTCCCCGCATTTTCCAACCGGGTAAACAGTTGTAACTCACATAGACTATCCCGTTTGGCGAAAGGCGTTGCTTACAGACCCGTAACAACGCCTCCTTTTTCACATCGGGAATCCATGAATATACGCCGTGGGCAATGATGTAATCAAAGGTTCCAATTTCCTCGCCTAACTCGGCTAAATCACCATGTAAAAATTGTGAATTACCGAGGCCGGACTTTTTGGCTGCCTGCTCGGCGATTTCAATCTGCGCTTTCGATAAATCAACCCCGATAAATTTAGCTTCTGGAAATAACTGTGCCATCGCCAGAAGATTGATCCCGGTGCCGCAACCCAGCTCCAGAACCCGAGCCTTCGCGGGATGGGCTGACTCCATCCCAAAAAGCCTTCCTATCGCCGCCAGACGCCCGATGTGTGTCGCCGAAAAGCTCAGGGATGGGTAAATTACCGCATCATAGGCATTGTCGAATTCGGAACTTCCCGAAACGTCGTTTGCCGGTTGAGTTGGTGAATATTGCGCCATCGATTGGAAGGTCAACGAATCTGAGAAACATCGTTTAAAGAGGTGAAGTTGCCCACCCGTGTATACCATTGTCACAAGTTCTTATCTTCTAGCCCAATTGAGGTATAAAAAAGGCTCCTTTAGCAGACGCAGATTTCCTCCATTATTTTTTCTTGAATCTGCCCAAACAGACTACCACTCCAACACCCGGGCATTTGTCGGATAAACTGTATCGACGCCAAAGAGTCGACCAATCGCTGCCAGTCTTCCGATATGCGTCACGTTAAAGCTGAGAGACGGATATACCAGCTCCTCATACGGGTTGACAACAGCCTCATCGACACGTTTTTCGGCAACAGCACTCATTCTGGCAATATTTTGCTCAAATTTTAATTTAGTATTAATCGAACATTAAAAAAACGTAAAAAATAAAAACCAAACAAAAAATACCGAAAATCAGCCATTTGCGTCACATTCGGGTGAACTCAACAACCCGCTAAACACCAGCATGCGCGGTGATTTTAAAAAATAAAACCGCTATAGCTCAGTTTGATTTCTATTGATTGTCAGTCCACCAGTCAGAAAGTACTTGTAAACACCTTCATTTGTAAAAAATAACTCTCCGTAATGACCCGGGCAAACCCGCAAGCACAACCATGCCCGTCCAACCACCCCAACAACACATCAGCGAAGCGGAAGTCCGCCAGCGGCTGGCCGCCGACCCCAATAATGGCCAGCTGACCTATGCACTGGGCGAACTGTTACGAAAGCGGGGCGACTTTGCCGGCGCTGAGCCGCTTGCCCGCAATGCCGTGAGGCTGATGCCGGAAAGCCCCGATGCCCACCGGCTGCTGGGCCTGGTCTTTAGCCAGACTCAGCGCAACCCTGCCGGCGAACACCACCTGCGGCAGGCCATGGCCTTTGGCCCCGCCTCCGGTATGCTGCTGACCAGCCTGGCGCTGAACCTGTCGAGCCAAGGCCGCTATGAAGAGGCCGCCGAATATTTCAACGCAGCAAGCCAGCAGGAGCCGGGCAATGTGAAATACCTGATAGCCCAAGCCAACGCCGCCGAGCTTGACAAACAATATGACCGGGCGGATGAGCTGCTTGATCAAGCCGAACGAATCACACCCGGCATCCTTGAAATTGCGATGGTTCGGGCTGACATACTCTCCCGCCGAAAACAGTATGCCGTGGCTCTAGACACCCTCGATGCCGCCCGGGCTCAGGCCGAGGCCCAGACCCATCAAGGCCTCGCCTTTGGACTGCGGCGGGCCAACCTGCTCGACCGGCTAGGCCGCTATGACGAAGCTTTTGCAACCTGCACCGCCGCCAAGCAGCGATTTCAGCAATTGGGCGGCCACTATCAGCGGGAGAAAGCCCGCAAGTTCTTCGACCGCTTCCGGAGCTTTTTCATCCGCCAACGAATGCCCCTGATGCCCCGGGCCACCGTCCGGGCAGGCGAGTCGCAGCCACTGTTCATCATCGGCTTTCCGCGGTCAGGCACCACGCTGACCGAGCAGATTTTTGCAAGCCACCCCGAGGTGGCCGCCGGGGGTGAACTGTTCGCAATCGACCGGGTCTGTGCTGCCTCGCAAAACCTGCTAGCTGGTCCATTGAATTATCCCGAGTGCCTGATCGAGAGCTGGATGGGCGACCACCGCTGGGCATCGAGCATGCTCCGCGACCTTTACTTACAGGAGGCCCAGTCCCACGGCATTCCACAGAGTGGCCCCCGGTTCTTCACAGACAAAACACCCTTCAACGGCCCGCACCTTGGACTGATCAGCCTGCTCTTCCCCGAGTCACCGATTATTCACCTGCAACGACATCCGCTCGACTCGGTGCTTTCGAGCTTCTTCACCCAAATGAACCACGGCTATGGCATGGCCTGCAGCCTCGAGACCATCGCCGAACACTTCGTGCTGGTAGCAGACCTGATCGACCACTATCGCGAGCAACTGGACCTGAACTATCTGCCGGTGAAATATGAGGCGATCGTCCGCGACCAAGAGGGCCGCACCCGCGAGTTGCTCGCCTTTGCTGGCCTCGACTGGAACGACCGCTGCCTCGCCTTCCACGAACACACCAGCGGGGTGCGTACGGCCAGCTATGCCCAGGTGACAGAAAAGCTCTACAGTCGGTCGGTCGAACGCTATCGGAACTACCGAAAGCAGCTTGAGCCAGTCTTGCCAATCCTCCAGCCGGTGATCGAACGGATGGGGTATGCCGTTGAGTTTTGAGACTCCAAATCGACTCGGGAGAGGGAGCGAACTGTCATGAGCGCTGTCTATGCAGAGAGATCGATCACTGGATAGCTAACTCCTCGGTCGACGCTAAAAGGCCAATTCCTATCAGCCACTACCAGTCACTAAAGTTGAAAGACAGAGAAGAAACTTGCTTGATTGGGATTTGTCGATGTCCAAGAGCGTTGGGATTTTGCTGCGCGGTAGCGACACGCCGAACCATAGTCATCAGATGGCACTTGCTACTTCCGCATATATCGAAATATACGTAACTATTTACTCATTTAGCTCGAACATAAAGTTATGCCCCAGCCTACACCCTCTCAGCCGAACACCGTAGCAAATCAACCTGCACAGGCTACCCCCAACCCACTACTTGATTTCTCTGTCGAGCAACTCCACGCTGCCTACCGGAAGTCCGACTTCGACTCCATGTCGGAGCAATTCATGCAGGTCATTCTCCACCTCCAGAAAGTCACCTACTACGTCCTTCCACCAGCTGAGAAACAAGCGCTGAACCGCTTTGTCATGCACTTCCTCTACTTCATGACGATGGAGGATTTCAAGCTCGCCGATAGCTATGCCGCGCAAATGATCCCCCTCAACGGAACCATCGGTAACATCATCGCCATGAGCGAGTTCCGCAATACCGACCCCTTCATCCATATCCTTTTGAGCCAGCAGCGCAACTTCGCTAAACTCCTCGTCCTCTACTCCATTCACAATAGCATCCCCCTCAACCGGAAAATTCTCTTCGACGCCAACCCGGCCCTCGCCACCCTCTGGTACTACAGCTATGGCGAAAGCTACCCAATCGGCTGTGCCGACCCCAAAACCCTCCAGAACCTCCGCACCCATATCAACTACGAAGACGACCGCCTGACCGGCATCAACGGACTCTCCCACCACATCTATTTCGGCGCTACCTACATCGACCACGAAAAAGACTACCTAGTCAAGCAGCGCATCAACCGCCTCGTCCAGCAGACCTCCCTCTGCCAAACCGAAATCAAGAACAAGCCAAAGAAAGGCCGCATCGCAGTCCTCACCAGCATGTGGTTCACCCGCCAAAGCGTGTACCGCTCCCAGTTCCCATTCCTCGAAGCCCTTTCCAAAAAATACGACCTCGTCCTGATCAAATTCGGCAATAAAGATAGAGAAACCGACGACAGTATCTTCTCCGAAGTCCGGTATTTCAATGCCGCCACCATCAATGCCGCCACCAATGGCAATGACCTCTCCGCCATTCAGGAAAACGACTTCGAAATGGCCTACTTCCCCGACATCGGCATGAGCTTGGAGAGCGTCCTCCTCTCCAATATGCGTATTGCTCCCATCCAGGTCAGCAACTACGGCCACCCAGTCAGCACCTTCGGAGCTCAGGTCGACTACTGGATCGGCGGGCAGGAGACCGAAGACCCCGAGCGCGCCCTCGAGCATTACTCCGAGCGCCTTGTCCTCATCCCCGGTTGCGCTCAGGCCCCCGTCCCACTCGACTACCAACTCACCTACCCCACTCTTCCCGAAAGCCCCATCTTAATCAACTGCACCTGGAGCGCCCAGAAGATCAACCGCGAGCAACTCCTGCGCCTCAGGGAAATCCAGGAACGCGCCGAGAGCCCCGTCATTTTCAGATTCTTCCCCGGCGGCGCCTGCCTTAACAACGGATACCTCCCCCTCCAACGCGCCATTACCGATATCCTCGGCGCGGAACGAGTTCAGGTCTTCCCGAACTTCGATTTCCCCAACTACATGAAGCAGCTTGAAATGGCACACTTCGCCCTCGATGCCTATCCTTTCGGTGGCTACAATACCGCCGTTGATCTGCTTTCGCTTCGCCAGCCAATCATCACGATGGCTGGCAACCGCTTCTACAACAATTCCACAGCCTACCTACTCAATAAAATGGACTTAGGTGAATTGATTACCCGCACTCCACAGGAATACATCGACCTGAGCGTTCGAATGATCGACAACCCGGATTTCCGAAGCCGCATGATTCGCCGCCTCAAAACCGCGGACCTCGACAACACCTTACTCAGCCTTGAGCACGTTCCCGCCTTTGTCAGAGCTATCGACTACCTCATCGAAAACCACGAAACCCTTAAAGAAGATTCCAAACGGAGCCCGATCATTTTGGATTAAACTAGCCGACGATATCCATTTCATGAAATGAAAAGGCAGGGAAGGATTGCTTTCGCTTCGCTCCAGCTTTCTTCAGTCGCGCTGCTCCTTTCGAATCAAACTGCGTTCGAACCCTCCCCCCTGAAACCACTTCTCCCCAGCACGGACAAGCCGTGCTGGGGAGAAGTGGTGGGCAGGGAAGGATTCGAACCTTCGAAGGCATAGCCAGCAGATTTACAGTCTGCCCCGTTTGACCGCTTCGGTACCTACCCGGGTTCGCATTCAGCAGGAATTCCTGCCGGATTTCGCGAGGCGCGTAACTTGCCGGGCCAGCGGCGCTTTGCAAGGACTTTCTTTGACTCTCATCCCCTTATTTCACCGCATTTCACGGGAATGAAGGAGGAATCACAACAGATCTTCCGCGACGACGGAATTCTGCTCTCGAGTGGAGAGCGCTCTGGCTTGTGCGACAACGAATTCGGAGTCCACTTCGAAGCGATAGGCGTGGCAGTTCGGACAGATGTTGACCTTGGCAGCGACAATCGAATCACATCCCATGCACACCTTGTAGAGTGCGGGGTTGCGAACGATACGACGTGCTCTTTTAGCACGATCGGCTAAAGCGGTCTTTTCCTTGGCCATGCGCCTCAAAGGCTAATCTTCCCCCCTTTTTTTTGCAAGAATGAAATTACAAATCTACAATTTTATCATATTTTTTATAAGGAAATCGGGGTATCCAAGAATTCTGCGGCGACTCTTCCTAAATCTGCGTTTCAACCGTGCGCGAGGCGTAAAACACCTGTAGCCTCCCCCCTCTTGAAGAACCTCACCGACATTGAGGCCCTCGACACGGCAATTCCGCGCCTGTTGAACAGCCGGCAGCTGGCATCCGCCCTGCAATCGGTCGGTATCGCCACGCCCGAAAACCCAGCCACCTTCGAACACGTCGCCGAAGCCGGTCAGCCACTGCTCATTGCTGCCTCTATTGCCCAGTGGAGGCAGGTAGGCCATGTCGATTCTGCGGTCTGGGTGGTCTGTCCACACGTGAAAGCCCAGGAGATCGTTCAGGCAGAACTCGCCATATGGGGCGTTGAAAGCCTTTTCCTGCCGGAATATGAATGGGCCGGATTCGAGGAAAGCCTGCCCGATCCGGAATCCGCCGCCGAGCGACTCGCTGTTCTCAAGGAAATACACGAAGCCCTCAAGTCCGGTTCGGCACCGGTCGTTGTCCTGACAAATGACGCCCTCGACGAAATGGCTCCGCCGCCGGGCTCTCTCACGAAGCAAGCCGAAGTCATCGAGGTCGGCGGACAGCTCGATATTCGCTCCTTGGCAGAATCCCTCGAAGAAGCCGGTTATGAACAGGAAGCCCAGGTCTTTCAAAGGGGACAGTTCAGCCTGCGAGGTGGTATTATTGACATCTTTTCATGGCAGGCTCTCCACCCCGTCCGAATCGAATTGTTCGACGAAGAAGTCGAGTCGGTTCGTGAATTTGACGTCGATGAGCAGACATCCATCCGCAAAGTGGACTCCTGCGAAATCCTGCTGAGTGAAGCCAACCTCGAACACTCGGGGCGCATCGCGGATTACATTGACTCGGGAGATCTGCTCATTGCCGCCGAGTGTGATTCCGAACTGGCTCACATCCGGATTACCAGTGGAACACTCGAAGCAGCTGAAGTCGCCGAGAACTTCGACGGCGCTTGTTTCGAAAATCCGCTGGGAGAGTTTGGCGCTGGCGATTTCATTCTCCAGGAAGCCCGGCGCGACGAGTTCAACTCTCAGATCCAAACCTGGAGAAAAGAAAAATGGATGGTGCTGATGGTCTTTTTCTCAGACGGAGAGAAAGAACGCTTCACCGAACTGATTTTTGAAAATGCCTGGGACGACGGATTTTTAAAGCCCGTCATAGGCACTCTCAGTCGCGGGTTCACCATCCCGGATGCCAGGCTTGCCGTCCTCAGCGATGCGGAAATCTTCGGACGCTACCAGAATCAGCGGGGCCGGCGCCGCTACCGCCTCGCCCGCGAGCGGCAGGTCAGTCAGCAAGTCAGTAGTTTGCGGGAATTCAATTACGGCGATCTTGTTGTTCATATCGATTACGGGATCGGCAAATTCCGCGGCATCAAGAATAAGGAAACGCCTGATGGCAGCGAAGAAGTTCTTGAGATCGAATACGACGAGCAGGCCCGGCTCTACGTCCCGCTCGATCAGGCTCACCTCGTCTCGCGCTACATCGGCACGGGCAAAAAAGCACCCAAGCTTTCCAAACTGGGTGACAAACGCTGGTCCCGACTCCGTCGTGATGCGGAAAACTCGATCATGGACTACGCCGCCCGCCTGTTATCCATTCAGGCCGAGCGTGAAGCTCATTCCGGATTCTCCCACCCTCCCGACAACAAGTGGCAATGGGAATTCGAGAACGCCTTCATCTACAAGGAGACCCCGGACCAGCTTCGTGCCATCGAAGAGGCCAAGTCGGATATGGAGCGGCCCAAGCCGATGGACCGTCTCATTTGTGGCGACGTCGGATTCGGAAAAACCGAGGTTGCCATTCGGGCCGCTTTCAAGGCGGTCATGTCAGGGAAGCAGGTGGCAATTCTGGTTCCCACCACTGTCCTGGCAGAACAACATTTTCAGAACTTCCGGGAGCGCATGTCGAATTTCCCTGTCCGCATTGAAACGCTCAGCCGTTACCGCACCGCAGCCCAACAGCGACAGACCCTCGCCAACCTGTCAACCGGAGGGGTCGACATTGTCGTAGGCACTCACCGTCTCATTTCTAAAGACGTTCAGTTTAAAGATCTCGGACTCGTGGTTGTGGATGAGGAACAGCGCTTCGGCGTCACTCATAAGGAACGCTTCAAAGAGATGTGGCGTTTCGTCGACGTCCTCACTTTATCCGCGACTCCGATCCCCCGAACCCTCTACCTCTCCATGATGGGTGTTCGGGAAATGTCCGTCATTGATACTCCTCCTCCGAACCGGCGACCCGTCGCCACCACGGTCTGTCCCTACGATGAGCGCATCATCCGCTCCGCTGTTGAGAAAGAACTCAATCGCCAGGGACAGGTCTTTTTTCTGCATAACCGCGTCAAAACGATTCGTGGGATGAAGCGCCGAATCGAAAACCTCGTTCCGGGAGCCAGGGTCGAAGTTGGTCACGGGCAGATGGAAGACGAAGAACTTGAGGATGTCATGAACCGGTTCATCCGCCACGAATTCGATGTTCTGGTCTGTACTACCATCATCGAAAGCGGGGTCGACATTCCCAACGCTAATACCATCATCATCGACCGCGCAGACCGGTTCGGGCTCGCTGATCTTTACCAGATCCGGGGTCGCGTCGGACGTGCTGATCGCAGGGCTTACGCCTATCTCATGCTCCCCCCCGACATGCTCACAGTTGGAGACGCGCGGAAACGGATCAACGCGATCAAGCAATACTCATCGCTCGGGGCAGGTTTCAAAATCGCTATGCGTGATCTCGAAATTCGCGGAGCCGGCAATCTCCTCGGCACTCAGCAGAGTGGACATATCGCGGCCATCGGATTCGATCTCTATTGCCAGCTGCTTAAGCAGTCCGTCGCTAAGCTCAAGGGAGAACCCTCAGCAGGTCGAGTTGAGCTTTCGATGAACATCGAGTTCCTCAGCACCAATGAAGGCCAATATCAAGTGGGTCCCAAAGGCACCCTGCCTGCTTTCATTCCCGCTGACTACATGCCTGAAGCGCGCCTTCGTATCACTGCCTACCGCGAACTGGCCGAGGCAGCGCGAGTCGAGGACCTCGAGCTTCTCAGGGAAAACTGGGGCGACCGGTTTGGTCGAATTCCGCCTCCTGTCGAATTCCTGCTCATAAGCACGGAATTAAAGGTCCGGGCCGCCCTCAAAGGCTGCAGCTCCCTCGAGGTCAGAGATAGGAAGCTAAAACTTATGAAAAACGGGAAATACATTCAAATAAACGGTAAATTCCCGCGTTTAATCGGAGACAACGAAGAAGAATGGCTTGAGTCTGCTTTGGATTGGGTCCTAGACTTATAAGCTGCTTCGCACAGCATGCCGCTTGCCAACCCTGATAAACCCATGAGCTTTCTGAAAAAGTTGCCCTGCCTGGCAGTGGCCGTGACCGCCCTTGGATTCGCCACCTTCGGTGAAGCGAAACCTATCGTATTGAACAGTATTCGCGCCGTCGTCAACGGCGAGCCCATTACCCAGTCAATGGTCGATGCGGCCGTGCAAACCCAGGTCCGAGTCTGGCTCATGGGGAACAAAGGGATGGTCAGCAGGGCGCAGGCGGAACGCGAAATCCGCGAAATGGAAAAACGCGCTCTCGATGACCTCATTGACCGAAAGCTCATCCTCACGGAATTCGAGCGTCTCGGTGGAGTCATCAAGGAGCAGTATGTGGACGAGTCGGTCACCCGTTTTGTGCAGGATCGCTTTGATGGAGACCGCGATAAATTCGTGAAGGAGCTTACCGACTCCGGCATGACCATCGCTCAGTTCCGGGAGATACAGAGTGACCAGATCGCAATTCAAGCGCTGCGATCCCAGCACTCCGGTAGCAACGCCGTGCCAAATACTCCGTGGGAGAAAAAGGAAAAATACGACGAAATCAAAAGTGAGTTCGCTTCCGAAGGAAAAGTTCAGCTGCGAATCATGTCTATACCTAAGCAAACCCCGGATTCCACCTTGGATGCTCAGGAAGCTCTGCTCAAGGAGATCGTCGGCAAACTGAACTCCGGAGTTGACTTCGATGCCCTGGCCAAAGCCCATTCCGCGGACAGCTTTGCCGCCAAGGGTGGCTATGTTGGAATTATCGGCCGAGGCACCCTCAACGAGGGACTCACCGAGGCAGCTTATGCAATCCCTCCCGGCCAAATCAGTGCCCCTCTCGATGATGGCCCGTTCTGGCGCATCCTCAGAGTCGAAAAGCGTGTCGGCCAGTCCGCCCCTTCCTATGAGAAGCTCGAGGAGGAAGTAGACAAGCGGCTTAGTATCGAAAAGCGCCAGAAAAACATGGAGTCCTGGCTGCTCAAGCTTCGGCGTGACGCCAATGTTCGCATCTACGACAATTGATTCTCAACGCCCGGAGAATCAAAACTGGCGGATGTCGTATTCTCATTCCGGTGTTACGTTAGCCCGTGCGAGTTTTATCCATTGACCCCGCCCTGAGGAACACGGGCTATGCCGTCATCGAACGGCACCTTGAGGCCGGCAGAAAACCCGCCTACAAGGTGGTGACCTACGGCGTCATCGAAAACGGGCGCAAAGTGCGGCAGTCAGGATGCCTCGTCGCGATTCGCGAACAACTCCGCGATGTCATTCAGGATCACAACCCGGAAGTATGCGCCGTCGAGGGCGTGATCTACGTGCAAAGCTTTAAGACAGCCATCACCATGGGGGCCGCCCGCGGAGCCGCCATTCTCTCTGCGGCCGAGTTTGGCCTAGAGGTTTACGAATATGCCCCAAAGCGAGTCAAACAGGCAGTCGTCGGGAAAGGCGCCGCCGACAAGCAGCAGGTCGCCTTCATGATCCGCGCCCTTCTCGGCCTGACAGAAACGCCGCCTCATGACGCAGCTGACGCCCTCGCCATCGGCCTGGCTCACTTTTACGAACAGGATCCTACGCGGATGAGTGCACTCGCAGATAAACCCACTCCCATTTGATCTCTTCGAAACTGGATGAAACCCGAGGAGGTCAGAAAGATCATTATCGTTCAAGCGGTCGAGCAAACCGACGAAAAGGGTGTCGCCGTTCACAATTTAGATCGGACAGACGCCGCGGCAGTCGCCGGAGCCCCCCTGCCAAAGAATAGTTCCTCCGCCGATCAACACTCTTTTCTCGCGAAGCGATCGGAGGCAATCATCCCACGACTGCTCGCACGGTTCCCTGACATGTCCGACTGGCTGCTCGCTTCCGGGGACAAACATCGCCTTGGATTGCTGTCGGGCGCTCTTTTCGTTGTCGCGGCTGGCGTCGGTTTCCTTACCAACGAACTGGGCCCTGACAAGCGCATTAACATCCTCTCGTTTCCACTGCTTGGAATCCTGGCATGGAACATCATCATCTACCTTCGTGAAGTCGTGCTTTTTTTCCGCCATCGAGACACTCTATTCAGCGGATACTGGACGAGCGCCTGCGTGCGCTTCATTTCCGACCCTGAAAAACGCACCCTGGCTGACTCCGGAAATCCTTCACCGCTCGAAGCTGCCCGTAAGCTGTATAAAAGACGCTGGTATGAACTTCAGTTCGACGTGCTTGGTGCACGCATCAAATCACTCCTCCACTTTGTCGCATTGACTCTCGCCGCCGCAGCCATCGGCGGGATGTATATTAAGGGTCTCGCCAACGAGTACCGAGCCGTTTGGGAAAGCACCTTCATCACAGATGCCAGTCAGTTGCGCCCGTTCCTACAGTTTGTCCTCGGCCCGGCTGTCGCCATCTCCGGAGATCAATTACCATCCATCGAAGAACTCAATGCGATGCACTGGCTGTCCGGTGGAGACGAAGTCGGCGGGGAGAATGCGGCGCGATGGATCCACTGGTATGCCATCACGATCGGCCTGTTCGTCATCCTCCCCCGCACCCTGCTCAGTGTTCTCTGGAGAATCCGCAGTTCACATCTGCTCCGGAATCTACCCTATCGAGAGACCTGCCCGCACTACTTTGACCATCTCCTCGCTATTTCCACCGGCGACGCCCGGAAATTGCAGGTCATCCCTTACTCTCTCAATCCGAGTGAGGAAGTGAAACAGGTGATCGTAAACCGGATCGAATCCACCTTGCAGTGCCCGGTCGAAATCGACTGGTTGCCAACCATCGATTTCGGCAACGAAGAAGATCCCGTTAATCCCTCATTCGACGCTGGATCGAGACTCGCCATTCTCTTCAACTTTGCCGCCACTCCGGAGAAAGAAACTCACCTGACTTTGCACCAAACCCTGTCAGGTCAAGCACCCAACCCAGTTGATTACGTCATCCTCGACACGACGGGATTCGACCATACAGCGGCAGACTTTCCCGACGCCGGAAAACGTCGCGATGACAGACTTGCCGCCTGGGAGAAACTCTTTTCCGGAACAAAAGTGCAATTTCTGCTGACGGGAGGCGATAGCATGCCATCATCCTCCAGTGAATCCTGACTCGCCCATGCCTTCCTCCGACCGGGAAATTGTTCTCAGCTTGATCTCACACACCAACGTCGGGAAAACCGCGCTGGCACGCACCCTCCTTCGCCGCGACGTGGGCGAAGTGGCCGACAGTGCCCACGTGACAGTGATTCCGGAAGCTCATACCCTCATTGAAGCAGACGGCATTTCTGCCAAGATCTGGGATACACCGGGATTTGGCTCCAACCTAGCTAAGCTCGCCAAGCGCCTTCGTTCCAGCAAGAATCCAGTTGGTTGGATTCTTCACCAGGTCTGGGATCGCACCCGCGACAAATCGCTCTGGTGCAGCCAGGAGGCTATCCGCAATGTCCAATCCGAGGCCGACGTCGTCCTCTACCTTGTTGATGCATCACAGCCGCCCGAATGCGTGGCCTTCGTGGACCTTGAGGTGGAAATCATTGAATGGATTGGCAAACCTGTCCTCGTCTATCTCAACCAAACCGGCCAACCTGATCCGGAACGCGACCGGGCGAACGAAGCCGCCTGGCGCGAGCATTTCAAAAACCACGAAATCGTAAAGCACGTCAGTATTCTTGACGCCTTCACCCGCTGCTGGACCCAGGAACATCACATTCTCGAACAAGCAGGATCTGTCGTCAGCGGAGACACGCAAGTGACTGCCCGAAAACTTACGACTGCTTGGATTGAACGAAACCTGGCCATATTCGACCGCGCCGTATCCGAGATGAGTCATTGGGCCAAGGAGGCACTGACTGACTCAGAACCGCTCCCGCAAAAGGATCTCACCGAAAAGCTGAGAGAGTTAATTCTTCGTTCTGAGAGAAACAAGGATCTCGATAAGATTCAACAGGCCATGTACGGCCGTCTCGCCGAAACCACGGCAACCACCGTCAATGAGCTTATCGCCTTGCACGGCCTCGACGGTGAAACCGCCTCTACCCTTGCTGAATCCTCGCGCGATGAATTTGCCGTGAAGCGGGATATCGAAGAGCCTCTCGTCGCCACGATCGGCGGAGCTGTCTCAGGTCTGGTCGGCGGGCTCTCAGCCGACCTGATTTCAGGAGGCATGACTTTCGGCGGCGGGGCTGTGATTGGAATGCTCCTGGGCGGAGCAACCACCTTTGCCCTGACTCGCGGCTACAACTTGACCCGCTCGGGACAGAACCGGGTGCGATGGACCGAGGCACACTTCATCACCCAGGTTAAATTCATCATCATGCTTTACCTCGCCGTCGCTCACTACGGTCGCGGGCGGGGCGCTTGGCAGGACCCCAGCAACAACCCGGCGCACTGGGAGTCCATTGTCGATGCAGAATTATCTGCCAACGAAAAACGGCTTAGTGAACTTTGGAAGCGCGGTGAATCCGCGTCCGCGTCCGCCACTCTGGACCAGCATCTTGACAAGTTCTTCCGTCAAAGCCTGTCGAGCATCCTCGGTAATCTTTACGCCAACAGCCAATCGATCTTCAAACGCCGCTGAGATCACGCGGCTTCAATCTGGTCGACCGATACGCCGCGAAGCTCAAAAACCTTCAAAATGGTCTCTTCAATCAGATTATTAGGGCAGGATGCACCCGCCGTGATTCCAATGATCGCAGATGATTCCCTCTTGAAGATTTCAGTGTAGCTGGTCACCTCAGCCCGCTCTTCCAGGTCAAAATGCACGACCTCCTCCAGAGAAAGAATGCATTCAGCGCTTCGAATAAAAAACGTTGGCAGTTCCTGTTCACCAATCTCTACGAGGTGAGTGGTGTTGGAGCTGTTATACCCACCTACCACAAGAAGTAGATCCATCTTGCTCTTCAGCATCTCGAAGAGGGCGTCCTGTCGTTCCTGCGTCGCACCACAAATCGTGTCGAAGACTGAAAAATTCTCCTCGGAGCCATCACGTTCGGCAACCGCCTTGCGAACCCTGTTCTGGATTTCCTCCGTTTCCGACTTAAGCATGGTTGTCTGGTTGGCCACACCTACTCGATTAAGGTGTTTGTCAGGATCAAAACCCTTTGAATAGGAGCCCTCAAATGATGAGAAAAACTCCTCCTTACCAACACCATTGACGATATAGCGACACACCTTCTCGACGTCTTCGAGCGTTAATACAATCAAATAGTGACCGTTCCCGTCATCCCCTTCGGCCCGGGATGCCGTAGCCCTCGTCTCTTCGTGGTCGGCCTTTCCATGGATAATCGAGGTGATACCGTCCTTCGCAAAATTCCTGACACGTCGCCAAACTTTCATGACATCGCCGCAAGTTGTATCGACAATCCGACAACCCTGGGACTCGACTTTGTCCATAAAAGAAACAGGAGCACCAAAAGCTGGGACGATAACAACATCGTCTTCCTTCAGCGAATCATATTGCTCATCCATTTCCCGCCACGGAAGCGAAATGATTTCCATTTCCTCGAGCTGGCGATTCACCTCCGGGTTATGAATGATCTCACCAATGAGGAAAATTCGACTCTCCGGGAATACACGGCGCGACGCATAGGCCAAATCGATCGCTCGCTCGACACCATAGCAAAATCCGAACTGTTTCGCCAAACGCACCGTGGTATCACCTACCGTAAGCACGCCGCCCCGGTTTCGAACTTTCTCCACAATAGAGCTCTGGTAGTGATTGGCGACTTCAGCCTGGACGCGTTCCATCACCTCCGGGGTGCGGACGTTGACGCGTGATTTCTTCTTGGTAGGGCTTTGCATGTTGGGACTGGAGTGAGCCTACTTCCTAGAACAAAACGCTCATCGAATCAAATGGGGCGTCAGTAATTAGCACAGAACGTGGCGAATCCGGTAACCCGTAGTCAGTTGGGCGGGGCACGTTTTTTCCGAGCGTCGAGTCCTCTGGAAGGCTGTTGGCAATTTGAATCGGTGTTCCCGGCTTCACGAGGTGGAAGAAGTCAGAAGCGATTGTCCTATGAAGACGGAGGCAACCCTTGGTTCTTGGCTGCGGCCAGACGGCTCCAGCGTGGAAGCCGTAACCCGGCTTGAACTCGACCCACCAGGGCATGGGGTAACCTACGTAGCGATACCCGTAAGGCATACTTTTGCGCTTACCGGGGACAATTTCACTCCCCTTCACCCAGAATCCATAGGTGTTCGAGCGCTTGCGCGGCAACTTGTTAAAAGCCTTGAAGTGGCCAATCGGGGTTGGGTTTGAGGCTGTACCGATCGCGACGGCAGCCACAAAACGTGGTTCTTCGTTCTCGTAGACGTAGACCGTCCGGTGACTGAGGCTCACGCGAACTTTGACGTTCTCAAGATTAGACACAGTGCCGTATTTCACCGCCATACCGGCAGACTGCTCAGCAGGTTTGCTGGCACAGGCCATAAGAAAGGCAATTGCCGCACAAAATCCCAGTCTCAAAAGGGCTTGAAACCTGAAATTGAGGAGCTTTTTCATGATGAAACGGGGAAATTTACACCATCCCTCGAAATGAGCGAATCTTCCATGCCATCTGTTAAGATGAAAAAGTGACTTTTTTATCTCGATATTGTTGACATATCTTAATAATAAGGCATTCTTGTGGTGGTTACTTTCTCGGTAACTGTCTGTTTGTGTTTCGTGTTTCGATGCCGCTCAGCCTTTGGGTTGAGCGGCATCTTTCTTTTCCGGCCGTGCTTTTCCCGTGGCCCGGCACGAAAAAGGGCTCCTAAAGTATGGGAGCCATGGAAGACCTTATCGAAATCTGCGCAGACGTGTCTTGGAGATAACGTGATCAGGAAGCCCAGGGCAACCCCCACTGCCCCGGAATCGCGACCTCACAGCTTCCGTCTTCGCCAGGCTGAACCAGAGCCTCCGCGTAGAAATCGAATTCTTTAGGTTCAGGCGAGCTTTAAATTTGGATCGATATCTGAATTTAAACCGCTGGCGGGAATCCCTGCGACGCGGCGACAGGCCGCGGCGTAAGCAATCATGGCCGCGTTATCAGTCGAATGGGACGGCTCCGGCAGGCGCAGCTCAATTCCATGCCGCTCTGCTTCCTCCTTGGCACGATCACACAGACGCTGGTTACAGCTCACCCCACCACTGATTGCCGCGACGGTCGCACCTACTTCCTGCACAGCACGGGCTAACTTAGCCACAAGAACGTCCACAATAGCTTCCTGAAACGACGCACAGACATCGTTCAAGACCTTCTCTGCTATGGGTTCACCCAGCTTCTGCAGGAGATAAAGCGCCGAGGTCTTCAAGCCGCTGAAACTGAATTCGTAATCCCCACTGTCGAGCATGCTGCGTGGAAACTCGTAGGCATCGGAATCACCTTTTTCGGCCCGACGGGAAATCTCAGGGCCACCCGGGTAAGGTAGCCCAAGCATCTTGCCAACCTTGTCGAAGGCCTCCCCCGCTGCGTCGTCCTTGGTCGAACCAAGAATATGGTAGTCCGCCACTCCACGAACGGAAACCAACATCGTGTGCCCACCACTCACGACGAGGGCGACATGGGCCGGGGGAGCAGTCCCCTCGCCTATGAATGGAGACAACAAGTGTCCCTCCATATGATTGATCGAGTAAAACGGCCGCCCCAGTCCCAGGGCAATGGCCTTCGCTGTTGTATCTCCCACCAGCAGCGAACTCGCCAACCCCGGCCCGGAGGTAGCTGCCACTGCATCAACATCACTCAGTTTCAGCTTGCCGGACTCGAGAGTCTTTTCAACCAATGGTCGAAGGTCGAGGCTGTGATTGCGAGACGCCAACTCAGGGACAACTCCTCCGTATGGAGAGTGCAACTCGACCTGGGAAGCCACTTTGGAAACGACAATATCACCATGGGAATCCGCGACAGCGACAGCCGTTTCGTCGCAGGAAGTCTCAATAGCAAGAACAAGGCCTCGGGACATGGTCGTCAGGAACCCTATTCTTTATCCTTGGAAGCACTCCCTTTTTCCTCGGACTGGCCATCAGCAGTTTTGGGCTGTGCTGCCTTGGAAGGTGCTTTGTTTTCACCCCGGTCTTTAGCTTCCTCTCTCGCATTCCCTCCCTGGATCCGGGAATAAACCAAAGCACCTTTCATGGCATCAACCGCCCGGATCAACTGTGGGTCACGGAACTTTTCAGCCTGCTTACGATTTTCCGGGCTCATCGTGTCACGACTGAACCAACGGGCCAGCCCTTCCTCTTGGGCCGGAGTCAACGTAGCTACAATGTTAGGAACTACACCATTCTCGTGAATTGTTCTGTGACTGGGAGTGTAATACTTCGCAGTGGTCATTCGGATCGCCTTTCCATTCCCTATCGGTAGAATCGACTGAACCGATCCCTTTCCAAAAGTGGTTTCACCTACCACGATACAGCGCTTCAAGTCCTGCAAGGCACCTGAAACCACCTCGGCACCGCTGGCGGAGGAATGATTCACAAGAATCGCCAGAGGATATTGACGATCACGACGCTTACTATCAACTGTGGTACGATAGACTTTAATCTCTCCAGAGCCGGGCTTGCCTTCGGTCGTCAAAACCACCGTGCCGGCTTTGACAAACTCACCGCAAACATCAATGGCACTACCTAACAAACCACCGGGATTGTTGCGCATATCGAGAACAAAAGCATCCATCCCCTTCTGCTCCAACTCATCGAGCGCATCGGCCAATTCCTCTGCCGTCGGTTCGCTGAACTGGAGGATCCTCGCATAACCCATCCGGTAGGGACTGGTCAGCTTTTCGTCAAGAATCCGGACATCTTTGACCGAGGACTGCTTGATCACTTCACGCTTTAACTCAAACTCGAGGAGCTTCTGAGTAGCGGGGCGCCGGACAGTCAGATTAATGGATTCTCCGGGCTTTCCGCGGAGCATATTGACGGCCTGCGAAATTCCGAGATCTTCCGTGAGCCGGTTGTTAATCTTCAAAATGTGATCACCAGGCAAAACTCCGGCCCGTCCGGCCGGTCCATCCTCGCGTGCCGTCACGATTGTCAGGACATCATTCTTGGTGGAAATGGTTACGCCGATCCCTTCGTAAGTGCTGTCAGTGTGACGTTGCAGTTGCTCAAATACCTTCGGTTGCATGAACTGGCAATGTGGATCCAAATCGGCCAGCATCCCCTCCAGAGCACTGTTAATAAGTTTTTCGTAAGTGACCTTGTCGGCGTCTACGTAGCCCTGGCGAATCGTTTCGAGCACCTCGGTGAACAACTCAATTTCTTTAAAACCGGAGTCTTCATCGGCATTCTGCGCAAAGGACGAGGCAACTCCGCCCGCAAGAACAATAGAGAGGGTTGCGAAAAAATAAGCCTTCCGGACCAAAGTCATCGCAAGAGTGTCCGACAGTCAGCGCGTGTTTTCAAGGCCGGTATTGTGCCGCTGCGCAGAGGAGAACTTCCTCTACGCCAACCAAACGATCAGGACAAAGACTGCCTTGGTCGAGACATGCAGCCACTGATCCGTCGCAAATGACGTCTTACCTTCACACTTTGCAGCATCGATAACCCAGTGAAGAACCAACTCAGCCAAAGCAAGGGCGACACATCCCGTGATTACCCAGACGAACCCTGCATGAATCATGCAGTGTGCGGTCATCAGGTAAACCCAGAGATACCTTGGGCTTTCCTTTCCGTCCGCCAGTTTGGGCGGTTTTACATTACGATTTTTCCCGTGTGAAAGGAAATCTCCCTGGAGGGGAAAATCTGCAAAAGCATGTCCGATTACTAACGCGAAAAAAAGCACCAAAGCCTCAACCGGGCCATTCACTGTCAATGAAGCTATCGTCAGGAATTCAGGCATAAGGCTTTCGGGGGAGAAAAAAGGAAACGACTGGCATCCCGAAGTCTAAACGACAGCAGGCCGGGCCGAAATCCGGAGATTAGAACGAGTCAAGCATGGCTTCGCGAGCCATGGCGACTTTTTCGTTCGTCCTTCTGAGTCGCTTGCTCAACTGGGTTGAAACATTGACAAGCAACTTGGCTGCGGTGCGCGGATGAGCTTCGAGGTATTGCTCAAGACGCGCGCGATCGATTCTCCAGACCTCAGCGATGGAACGGCAAACCACACTCGCACTGGCATTGCCGGGATCGAAGATATTAACCTCTCCTACTGTGCTGCCGGCTTTCAGCGTACCCAGAAGAACCGTGCGGCCCGTCGCTTCGGTCTGCACATGGAAAGTCCCCATGATTACCAGAAAGAGGGAGTCCTGGGTCTGCCCTTCCTGAATCAGAACATCTCCGTCCGAAAGGGAAAGAAATTCGCCGAAATACCCGAGTTGAGCACGCTCTTCTGCGTCAAAATCGGTGGCGAATCCCATTTCCGGGAGAGTCGAGGGTTCAGCAGACATGGTAACTTGATCAGAAGTAAGGATTAAAAAGCCTGACTCACCATCAAGCAAGTCAGGCGGAAAGTTCTCAGTATTGCTGCATTCCCGGGATGCCCTGGGTTCCTTCCCAGCTTGCAGGCATGTTATGTGGCATGCTGCTGAGTTCTTCCCGTTGCGGCGTCGGATGATTGTCTTTGATGGTCTCGCAGGAAACGAGTGAGATGGCAAACAGCGCCGCCAAGGGGAGAAGACAAAGGAGTCTCATGGTTAAAACCGGAGGAATGTTTAGATCTGGACTAGTGAGTGTTTTCAAAGATCACTTTGTCGCCCGGCTGAATTTTCAGCGAGCTGACAGCAGCGCCGTCTATCACGTCAGCCACAACCATGGTCTCTTCGATATTCACAATTCGAAGGCGAGCCACGCGCTGCTCGCCACGCTTCACCAGAAGGGAGGCATCAGCAGTCACTCCGTGAGCACGCCCGGCATTCACCATCACGAAGCCCCAATCTCCATTCACCGCGATCACCGTGGCAATCAGGCTGTTGAGAGAAAGCTTCTGGGCACGCTCGAACTGGAATTTTTCCTCCTCCTTAACCTTGGCTACCTGGACCTGTTTGGCTTGGGAAGCAGAAGTCAACTGAGCGTTAAGTTCGGCCTTTGTGTTCTGCTCTTCGGTCAAGGCATCTTTCAACATGGTAAGAGTCATCTCAAGCTCTTCGGGAGTTTTGAACTGATTATCAGGGAAGACCTTCTTGATCGCGAGGTCGATTTCCTTCTGCTCGATCTCAACCTTCTTCAACTCGGAAGTAACGTCATCGAGAGAACGCTCGACGATCTTAAGGTTTTGCTTCACGCCTTCAACAGCAGCGGCGGCCTGATTACGACCGTCCTTTGCCTGGGATTCTTTTTCAATATTCTCGTCGCGCTTGTCCTCGGCGGCCCCCAACTTTTCGGTCGCATCCTTGACCTTCAACTTGGTGTCCTCCAGTTCGGCAACAACTGCAGCGAGATCGTTCTTGTTGATTACACCCACCACAACAGCGCCCAGCATGGCGACTCCTGCGATGATCATGATAAACTTTTTCATATCAAATTCCGTTAGGGATCTTGAGAGGCACTGAGTTAGATTATTGAAAAGGGTCAGGTGCAGTTTCACCGCCGCCCTCCATGGCACCGCCACCGAAAGGATCAGGCGCGGCACCACTGGAACCACCACTGTCCATCGCGCCACCACCAAAAGGATCAGGGGCGCCACCACCAAAAGGATCAGGGGCCGCGCCACTGGAGCCACCGCCGTCCATCGCGCCACCACCAAAAGGATCAGCCGCCGCGGGTGCAGCAGGTGCAGCAGGTGCAGCACCGCCGCCAGGAGCAGCAGCGGCGGGGACAACTGCAGGGGTGCGGACCGTGACAGCCTTGGTCACATAGTCACCCACACGAACACTCTGGCCGGGAGCCAGCGAGCCCGGAATAATGTCAGCTGCCGACTTCCCGGCTTCGACGGAGGTGACGAGAAGTTTACAGATCGGCTGGCCACGACGATAAACATTCAGCTGAGCGCGGTTCACCACGCCCGCATCATACCCACCATTGACGACAACGAAGCCCCACTGATTGTAGGCCTCTCGGATGGTTGACTCGAAAGGACCGCGAATGATTCCGGCTTCCTGATCAGTGCGAAGTGCCACCATTTCGGCTGCTACTTTCTCGAGGCGATCACGCTCTACCTGGGCAGCAGCGACAGCACCTTCGAGTTGAGTGACTTCTATCTCAGTTTCTTCGATCTGAGCTCGAAGCTGTTCCATCTCGCGCTGGAGAGATTCAATCTGAGCAATACTGCCGACCATGGCCTTGGCCTTTTCAAGACGATCGGAGTCAGCCGCCAACTTGGCTTCCTGGGCGCGGAGGTTGGACTCGGCCTCAACCACCTTGGCGTCGAGATCGATTTTCTCGGTCTCAAGCGCTTCGGTTTCGTCGTTGAGCATCTGGATAGACATCTCAAGCTGCGCAATCTGAGCGTTGGTAGCCTCGAGGGACGCCAGGCGAGCCTCCAGAGTTTGTTGCGTTGATGCCAGTTCCGCATCCTTCGCCTTTTTCTCGTTGTGGTTTTCCCAACTGAGATAACCAGCCCCAGCAAGAACAACGGCTGATATAACAAGCAATACCTTCCACATGACTATAAATTCTTCGTGTTTCGGGAGTAGTTCGCAGACCCGACGCGGTGCAAACTACCGAGCGGAACTCGCAAAAACAACTCCAAAATCTTCCAAGTCGAACACTTTTAAAAAAAATTTACCGCAAAACAAGCAGTAACTTAGACGAATTTAGCCAATTTAGCCCGGAAGTCACTACCTCAAAATCAGGTCTTCATGAATATTCTGATATTTTAGAATCGCCTTCCGATAGGGTGATCCCAACGCCGGCAAATCGCTATCGGCGGAAAGATCGAACCATTCGCCCTCTCTCGATCCCATCATTTGCTTGCTTGCAGGCCCCGAAATAAGGAAAACCCTCAGGGTGACGCAATAGCGGGTGATCGAATAGTCGAATCGGAACAATTCCTCGAAATCGTCGCAATCCCCCTCCATCAAACGAGGCAGGTGCCAAAGCCCCTTCCGTCGGCTCCCGGTTTCGCGTTCCAGAAAAATCCGCCCCTCTTCGACCAACAGGGCCACCAGTTCGTCCCGCCGGGTGATCGTCCTCTTGACCTTTTTCATCGGTAGGCTCTCCAATTCTCCTTCCCGCCGACCTCGACACCAGTCACTGACCGGACACCTTTCACAAGCCGGAGCCCCCTTGGTGCAGATTCGCTGCCCGAGCTCCATGATTGCCGAATTGTAACTTCTAACCCGTGCTTCCGGGGTCATTTGCTCCGCCCATCCCCATAAGGCCCTCTGGCCCGCCGTTGTGTCCACAGGATCCCGAAAGTCAAAAATCCGCGACAACACTCGCGCGACATTTCCGTCAACAATCGAAGCGCGAACTCCGTGAGCAAAACTCGCGACGGCCCCGGCCGTGTAGCGCCCCACTCCAGGCAGTTCTTCGAGACTTTTCGCTTCGCGGGGGCACTCACCGGCATACTCATCCCTCACCTGAATCGCCGCTTTTTGCAGGTTCCGTGCCCGGTTGTAATATCCAAGACCTTCCCAGGCTTTAAGAATCTCCTCCTCGTTCGCTCCCGCCAAGGTCTCCCAATCCGGAAACTGCTTCATCCAACGAGTGTAGTAGCCACGGCCCAGTACCGTCGCAATCTGGGTTTGCTGCAGCATTAACTCGGAAACCAGAATCGCATAAGGATCCCGTGTCCGCCGCCAAGGATAATCCTGCCCCTCGGCGTCAAACCAGTCCGCCAACGCCGCCTGGAACCGGTCTAAGACCGTTCCGTCAGGAAAAACTTTTTCAAATTTTCCCGAGTCGTTCATTCAGAAAAGCTCAACGCGTCCATTTTTTGATCTCATCGCCGATATTTTCAAACATAAACCAATTACACCAAACATATCTGACACGATCGGCACGAATCCGGCTTAGGTTGTTCTGCGAATTTATCGGCTCAACATCGTTCATTCTTTCTTTGTCCCTAAAAACTAAATCAGTTAGGATGTGGCTATCCCAACTCCTTTAACAAAAGATTTCATTGCCAAGTATTTGTGCCATAAGAGATTAAACACAACATCCCCCCTTTTTTCCAGCCATGGCTACAATCACAAAACGCGACCTAGTAATTCGCATCAGTAACAAAACAGGACTGACCCAACAGGAAGTCTTCAACGTTGTGCAAACTTTCATCGATGAGGTAACTACCAGCCTCGCATCCAATGAAGACGTCGTGCTTCGAAACTTCGGAGCTTTCCAAGTCGCTAAGACAAAGCCCAAAATCGGCCGCAATCCGAACAAGCCAGAGGCGGCAGTCCCAATCCCTGCGCGGGCCGTGGTGAAATTCAAGCCCGGCAAAGAACTTAAAGAGAAGGTCGCCAAGGTTCTTCCCGAACTCGAAACAAACGACCGATAAACGATCAGCAGGAGCGCCCCCCGTCGCTGGCGTAATTGTCCGAGGGTAGTGGAGCGAGTTGATTTTCCAGGACGCCCTTTGCTTTTGGCCAGGCGATCAAAGCTTCAGTGATCATCCAGATCTCGAGCGCCATTGTTGCAACCCCGAAGAAAGAAAGCGTCCAGTTACCGCTCTCGAGACTCTGCGAGAAGTAGCCCTTCTCACCAAAGAGATTCAAGCTCATCGCCACACCCGGGAGGATCAGCATAAAAATCATCGGGACGACCACAAACCAGACCGGTAGCCCCCGTCGCCACATCCAGAACGCGATCACCATGAAAGCGAGACCGCCGAGCAATTGATTGGTTGCCCCGAAGAGTGGCCAGAGAATCAGACCCCCTTTACCCGCTGTCGCCCAAGTCCATGGCTCAGCCGTTGACACCGGTAGTGCCGCAATGATCCCCGCCAGCGACACAGCGAAAATGGTCGCTGTGTGCTTATTGGTCAAAGGTTTGAACTTAATCGTGGCAGCAAGTTCCTGCGTCACATAGCGCTGGAGACGACAAGCTGTATCGAGAGTCGTTGCGGCAAAGCTCGCGACGAAAACACCCATCAGAGCCACGGCAAATGCCGGACTGATGCCGATCGCCTTCAGGAAATTGGCACTTCCCTCAACAAAGGCCCCCACTTTGGCAGCGAGCCCCTTGGCCGAATCCCAACTTCCGTAGCGGGCATTGTAAGCATCCGCTCCAACGAAAACGCCGGCATCTCCGGTGACACCCAAACCAATCCCCGCGACACAGGCTAGGATGACCAGAACGGCGAGGAAGCCCTCGGTCAGCATTGAGCCATAACCCACGAATCTTGCATCGGTTTCACACTCGATCTGCTTGGAAGATGTCCCGCTGGAGACGAGGCAGTGAAAACCGGAGATGGCCCCACAGGCGATCGTGACAAAGAGAAACGGAAAAATCCAGGGCGCTCCTTCAGGCGTCGGTCGAAAAGCCGGAGCCACAATTTCGAGAGGCTGGCGAACCGCTTCAGCCCCGTCTCCGGCAGGGGATCCCCCTAAAATTCCGGCAACTACAAGACCAATCACCACCAGCGCCAGCACGCTGAGCAACTGCAGGCTGTTGATGAAGTCACGCGGCTGCAGCAGCGTCCAAACCGGCAAAACCGACGCGACGTAGCTGTAAATCAGGAGAAAAGTGACCCAGTGCATCGTCGGCCAAGATGCCAGATTGGCATTGATCAAGCCGAGGAATCCGACATCACCGAAGTAGACAGTCAGATACATCAGTGCGAGCGCGATGAGAGACGGGATCAGGAGGTTGACCCCTTTGCGGTGCAGGTAAACCCCGATCAACACGGCCAGCGGAATCTGGAACAGGCAGGGGAAAATCGAAGCCGGATACTGCTTGAAGACCGCCGCAATCACCAACCCGAAAATGGCCAGGACAATGGTCAGGGCCAGGAAAAGAATCGAAAGAAACAAAACGCGTGCCCGCGGTGCTAGAACTCGCCCGGCGATGTCTCCCACCGTCTGCCCGCGGTTCCTCATGCTGACGACCAGGGAACCGAAGTCATGAACTGCCCCGATAAAAATTGAGCCGAACAATACCCACAACAGTGCCGGAACCCATCCCCAGATCACAGCCAAGGCAGGACCCACAATAGGACCCGTGCCGGCAATCGAGGTGAAATGGTGGCCGAAAATGATCGATTTCTTCGTCGGCACATAATCCCGGTCATCGTTCAGAGCGACACTCGGCACCGGGGCCTCCGGATCCAGTTTGAAAATTCTGCGACCCAACCACTTCCCGTAGGTATTATAAGCGATCAAATAGAGCACGAGGGAGCCAAGGGCGATAAAAAGAGTTTCCATAGAATGACCCGGAAGATTGCAGATTTCCTTTTCGGAGTTATCAGAAGCAGCGATGCTGGACTTTCAAACCCCACATTTCAACGCATAACTTGAATGGATATTCACCTTTGGCAGCAAATCGTCACGGTCGCGATCGTCATCGCGGTTTTCATCGTGCTTGTCAAAGAATGGATCTCTCCCGACCTTGCCGCAATGGGGGCATTTGTCCTCCTGGTGCTGATCGGTGTGTTGTCTCCGCCGGAGGCACTCGACGTTTTCGGAAGCTCCGCGCCGATCACAGTCGCTTCGATGTTCGTGATGAGCGCGGTCCTGGAACGCACCGGGCTGATTGAACTTCTCGCCGGACAGTTCGAGCGGCTGGCCGGAAGCAGCCCGATCCGGGTCATGCTGGTCCTCTTATTGCTGGTGGCTTTTCTTTCCGCCTTCGTTAACAACACGCCGGTAGTCGTCGTCTTCCTGCCCATTGTGCTGGCCCACTGCCGCAAATATGATCACAAGGCGTCCCGCTTTCTCATCCCCCTTTCCTATGCCGCGATCGTCGGCGGCACCTGCACCATCATTGGAACTTCGACCAACTTGATCGCTTCCGGAATCGCCGCCGACGCCGGGATGACACCCTTTGGCATGTTTGAGGTCAGCAAGCTCGGGATTCTCTTTGTCGTCGCTACCGTCCTTTACGTCATCCTTGGCGGCTGGCGACTCATCCCGGACCGCATCACCCTGTCCACACTGTTCGACGGTGAAGCCTCCCACGAGTTCCTGACCCAGGTCTACGTGAACAAGAATTCCCCTCTCATTGGAAAGCTTTTCCCGGAAACGCCACTGGCCAAACGCCGAAACCTACGGGTCATTGAGGTCGTCCGCGAGGGACGCCCCCTCACTGTTCCACTCAACGAGCTGACGCTGGAATCCGGTGACCAGATCACGATGAAGACGAGAGCCTCCGGCGTCGCCGAACTGGCCGAAACCACCGGACTGGACCTTCTTCCCGAAGGAGAGCTTGGCCTCGACCACGTTCGCACGGAATCTGCCGTTCTAATGGAAGGCATCGTCGGCCCGGATTCCCGCCTCGCAGGGCACAGTCTCAGGGAATTGAATTTCCGCCAGCGTTTCGGCGTGGTCATTCTTGCCGTTCACCGGCGCGGAGTGAATCTTCGGGATCGGTTCGAGGACGTCAAACTTGCCTTCGGTGACACCCTCCTCGTGGAGGGCCCCATGGACCGCATGTCGGAACTGTTCAATGAGAAGGACTTCGTTAACCTGAGTAAGCCGAAGGAACGACCACTACGCTACACCAAGGCTCCCATCGCCATAGGAGCCCTGCTCACCTTCATGATCGGAGGTGCCATCTTGCCTGCCTACATTCCGATCTTCGCGCTTTTTGCCGCTCTTTTGACCCTGACCACCCGTTGCATTGACCCCGACGAAGCCTACGAGGCCGTGGAATGGAAGGTCATTTTCATGATTTTTGGCATGCTCGGACTCGGTATGGGCCTTGAGCGGACCGGACTGGCTCGAATCATGGCAGAATGGGCTGCCGCCACCTTCAGCGACCTCGGCCCTTACGCCGTGCTTGCCGCCCTCTACCTTCTGTCCGCTATTCTGACCGAACTCATCAGCAACAACGCCGTTGCTGCACTTCTGACTCCTATTGCCATTGGGATTGCGGCTGAACTCGGCGTTGACGCCCGCCCCTTTGTGGTAGCGGTGATGTTTGCCTCATCAGCAAGCTTTGTCACCCCCATAGGTTACCAGACCAATACCTACGTGTACGGCGCCGGGGGCTACAAATTCGCGGACTTCAGTCGCATCGGTCTCCCTCTCGCGATTGCACTCTGGGCTATGGCCAGCTACCTCATTCCAATGCTTTGGCCATTCGAGTGATTATCACTAAAATAGGCATTTCTCCTTGCGAGGAAAGGGCTTGTGCCTTACAAATTCCGCCCTCCAATCGATCCAGCATCCGGCTGGGCCGATTCCATGTTTCGGAAAAACACCCACCTTACACCAGCCACGGTCATGGCAAAGAAAGCTCCTAAAAAGAAGGCTCCCGCCAAAAAAGCTACCAAGAAGAAAGCTGCGCCAAAGAAAAAGGCGCCAGCTAAGAAGGCTGTGAAGAAAAAGGCTCCCGCCAAAAAAGCGACCCCGAAGAAGAAAGCTCCTGCTAAAAAAGCTGCCAAAAAGGCCGCGAAGAAAAAGGCTCCCGCCAAAAAAGCTGCCCCGAAGAAGAAAGCTCCTGCTAAAAAAGCTGCCAAAAAGGCCGTGAAGAAAAAGGCTCCCGCCAAAAAAACAGCCCCGAAGAAGAAAGCTCCTGCTAAGAAGACGGTTAAAAAGAAGGCTCCAGTAAAAAGAGCTCCGGCTAAAAAGAAAGCAGCCCCTAAGAAGAAGGCACCAGCTAAAAAAGCGGTGAAGAAAAAGGCTCCCGCAAAGAAAGCCGCAGTGAAAAAAGCCCCTGCCAAAAAGGCTCCAGTGAAAAAGCGCGTCGCAGTGAAGAAGCGCCCCGTCATATCAAACCTCGCTCAACGCCTCGCACCCCCGGCTCCTCCTGCGGCCCCGGCCCACGGCGCCAAGAAAAAGCCGGCCAAGCTTTCTGCAGCGTTCCTCAAAAAGCAAAAACAGAAATTGCTCGACCTCCGCGACACTCTGGTGGACCAGATGAACGGAGTAGCCCGCGATTCCCTCGGCCGCGGCGATGAGAACAATGACGCTTCTGCCTTCGGAATGCACCAGGCCGACGCCGGCAGTGATGCCTACGATCGGGATTTCGCCCTTAATATCCTCTCCCAAGAGCAGGACGCCCTTCACGAGATCGAAGAAGCTCTCGTCCGAATCAATTCCGGTGAATATGGCGTCTGCCAAGGCTCCGGCGACGGGATTCCACAGGCTCGCCTCGAGGCCATGCCATTCGCCCGCTGCACTGTGGAATATCAGGAGAAACTGGACAGCGAAAGCGCCTCAGGCATGTATCGCTCCCCGGTCGGTTCTCTTTTCGGCCTGGACGACAAGGATGTCGCCAAAGCGGCCGACGAAGACGAATAAAAATTATCGGTTGAGAAGCCAGCGAACTGCGCTACAATGCCCGCCCTCGCGGAATACCGAAAGTTAGAACCATGCCCAGAGAAGTCATCATCCTTGAATGCACCGAGGCCAAAGAAGAAGGCGCCAGACCTTCAATCTACGTGTCCACACGTAACAAGAAGAGCCTCCGTACTCCGGGCCGACTGGAGAAAATCAAATTCAATCCCTTTCTAAAGCGTCGGACACTTCACCGCGAGAAGCGCTAATCTTTCTCTAAGAAACACGTTATTTCCTCAGATCCATGGGCCCGAAAACCGAAGAAAGAGCAATGAACCTGCGCCGCGCGAATCGCAAGATGCCGCGTCGCCGCCTCGACATCCCTACCGAGAAGCTCAATTACCTCAATCCTGACTATCTCAAGAAATTCACGACTGAGTCCGGTAAGATCTACCCGCGTCGCACCACTGGTGTTTCCGCGAAGATCCACCGCAAGATCACTCGTGAGATCAAGCGCGCCCGCGCTCTCAACCTGATGTAATTCAGGTCCGCGAATCAAATCGTGACACTTTTCAACAGGGTTAGGTGCTTCACCTAACCCTGTTTTTTTATCCCGGCGCTCGGCAGAGCGCAGCTGTTGCCGTAGAGTTCGGGGCAAACTTCATTCCCATGTGTAATCTCTACGACATCGGCACCAGCCATCACCGCAAGAATGATGAGTGGGAAGCCGCTGTCTCCAAAGCGATCGGTGAGTTCCGGAAAACTCACGGCATCCGCAAAACAGATCCTGGCATGGTCGTGACTCTGGGAGATTCGGGCCCCGGCGCCAAGGTGATGCGCTGGGGTTACCAGCGCTCTTTCAATCCTGCAGTAAACAACGCCCGTTCTGATAAGCTCGACGGCATGTGGTCGGAATCCTGGCAGGCCCGCCGCCGCTGCCTCATTCCCGTCCAAACCTTCTACGAATGGACCGGGTCGACCGGAAAGAAACAGACTTTTGCCTTCGAAGCCGACGATCCCGAATCCCGACTCTGGGCCGCAGGGATCTGGGAGCCCGGGGACGACGAACCGGCTTACTCCATGCTCACCACATCAGCTTCCGAATCCATTTCGCCTATTCACGACCGGATGCCGGCGCTGTTGAGCCCGAAGAACTTTGAAGAATTTCTCACCTCTGAAGATCCCCGGGATCTACTTACCCCGACCAACGGGGGAGTGGAAATCTACCGGTGCGAGAATCCTCTCTCAAATCCCGGAGAGCACACCGGGCCGGTTCGACAGGACCTGCTGCCCGGATTCGACGGAATTTGACTATGCCAGTTTGTATCCCACGCCGTGCACGGTGAGGAGATGTTCCGGCGTCCGTCCATGATCCCCGATTTTCTTACGAATCTGGGCGACACATTGATCGAGGGTACGGGTCGTGCCGAAATACTTCACTCCCCAGACCTTCTCCAGAATCTCATCACGGCTCAACACCACCCCCCGATGCTCAACCAGGAATCGAATCAACTCCAGCTCCTTGGGCGTCAGTGAAGTCGCTTCACCATCCACGGTGATTTCGTAGTTCCGGCAGTCCACGCTGGCGTTACCGATTTCCAACTCCGTCGCCGGCGCCGCGACCGCCTGACTGTCGGTTTCTTCGGCCCAGTCGCAGGTTCGGCGAAGCAGCGCACGAATCCGGGCAAGCAATTCATTCAAACCGAACGGCTTCGTTACGTAGTCATCCGCCCCTGCATTCAATCCCACTACCTTGTCCATTTCCTCCCCCTTGGCCGTCAGCATTAGAATCGGAACACGACATCCTCCTTTGCGCAGCTCAGTCGCAATTTCGTAGCCACTGCGGTTCGGCAGCATCACATCGAGCACGATCAAATCCGGCAAGGTCTCACTGATTCCCTGGATGGCCTCTCCACCATCGTCACAGGAAGCCACCTTGAAACCTTCGCTTCTCAAGACCTCCTCCAGTCCGAATCGAATACTGGCATCGTCTTCGACGACAAAAATAGTGATCTCGCTGTTTTTCATGACTCAGAGGAAACGGGAAGTTCTATTACGAAGCAGCTGCCGCCACCGTCGCGGCGGGAATAACGAATCTGGCCTTCGTGCTTTTCTACGATCTGGTGACAGAGCGCCAGGCCGATGCCGGAACCCTCGATACCGGACGAAATCGATTCATCGGCACGGTAAAACTTTTCAAAGATACGGCGTTGGTGAAGCTTGGAGATTCCAGGACCTCGGTCTTGGATCAATAACGCCACTTTCCCTTCGTGCGGTCGCTCCAGCCTGACATTCACCTCTCTACCGGAAGCGGCATACTTCTCAGCATTGGTCAGCAGGTTCAGTAACACCTGGGAGAACGCATCACGATCTGCATCCACGATTACAGGAACGTCGGTAAGGATATCGACCTCGACTTCAAGCCCCTCCGCCTCGATCTGGTGTCGATAGTTATCCACTGTCTCCCTGACAAGATCACCGAGATCAACATTTTCAAAATTCAGCTTCATCTCTCCCCGGTCGAGGCGGGAGAAATCCAGCAGGCGATTAATCAGTCGCGTCAGTCGAGCGGACTCCTTGCTGATCACGCTGGAATACTTCCGGGTTTGTTCCGCATCAAAGCTTTCACTGTTCTCCAGCAGCTCCGAAAACATCCGGATCGAAGTCAGTGGTGTTTTCAGTTCGTGACTGACGTTACTGACAAAATCCGTCTTTCGCGATGCGATCTGCATCTCGTAGTTCACGGAACGCATGATGAGCAGGCTGCCCACTGCTACCGCAGCCACCAGAACGATGATGATCAAGGACAAGGTGATCAGCACTGTTCGAGCCGCAGCATTCAACGCTTCGGGATCAATAATGTAGGCAGCCACCTCCCACCTCGGCAGGATCTGCCCCACCTCCGCCGCGACAAAAGGTGTGGTCCAGTCAGCCTCAAAATCGGGGACGGTCTGAGTCACCGGATCGCCATTGGAATCGAGCAGGGCGAGTGAGATCTCAGGATTAGTTTCGCTTTCCCCATAGACCTTGAACAGTCCAGCAAGCTCGGCCTTAATCTCATCCGGGTTCAACTCCACCCAGAAAGTGTAGCCCGGCAGTGCCGTGTGCCGCTTCCACAGCAAGACGTGCAGGCTTCCGTCGATAATCCGGCTGACAGCCCCCTCCTCCTCCCCTTCGGTGAGATCATTCTGAGTTACTGCCGCCCGGTTGAGGCGGGAATAATTGTAGCCAAGGTCTTCAATCTGCGCCATTTCCGCCTGCTGGTTTGCAGTCGGTGACGGCGCCATCCACTGGCGGGCCGGCTCCACGTTCCTGACCTGTTGCTCAAATCCCTGAGCGGATACTTGGCTCTCTACCGCATCAACCGCCACCGGAGCGGCAGCCTGACGCTGGGTTTGTAAAGGATCAAAACGATAGGCATCGAGCTTCGAATTTGACGCAGCGACCTTCTTCCGAATCGCAACCTCATCTTGCTGTGTCAGCGCGTTTGGTGCAGCACTCAACAGTGCCTCCTTCTCCTTCGGAGCTTCTTTTTGAATGGCATCCGCAGCAGCAAACGGCTCGTCCGCGGCGGATGCCTCTTCCATCGCGGAAGATTCCGCGTCGATCGCCACCTCCGCCATCTCGAGTGAGGCAGCCACTGAACCCTCAGGCACTTCTTTGATTGGCTCCCTTAAACGTGGCTTCAGTGATCCCAGAATACCGGTCTTCCGGCTCATAATTGCTTCCTTCTGAACCTTGACCTGGTCGGCCAGGAGTTTCGGCGCCCGGTAGACTTCGACGACCCGTCGATTGGAGAGAAAATCCGCATGATTCGCGAGAAAGGGCTCGGCGAAGCTGTTATCAGATGTTGAGAGAGGACTGCAGATCAACCCGGCATCATCGACCACGGAACCGACTGAAGCCTGCGCCCACTCGCGGGTGATCACCTCATCAAAGGTGTTTACAAGGTCCGCCCCCCTTTGCTCAACAAGCCGATCCACCTCCTTCCCGAAGAAGATCCTGAGATCATCCATAAAGAGGCTGATGTTCGCGACCATCCCGTCGCAGGTCGATTGATGAAGAACAACACGCTGGCTGCTCGATGCCATTTCCTGCACCCGAAGCGTACGGACTGCCAGGACCGCCAGGAGAACTGACGGAATCATGATGGCAATAATAAAGACCAGAGCAATTCGCTTCATTTCGGGGGGCAGTCGGAATATCGCCCGACTTCCGGCATATCGCAGCTGAAAAGACGGCACCCTGTTCGGGTGCCGTCCGATCGCTACGTCATAGGTTTGGCAAGGCTATCAACGTTTCGAGTTTCTCGTCATCCACGAACCGGCAGAAAGTTTTTTCCGCTGATCCTTGGACAGGGCATCATTCTCAAGATCGCGCTGGGCTTCTTCGACCGCTGCGATCTCTTCCTGGAGCATTTCCTTCTGCGCCGCCGGGGCATAAGCAAAGGCATCGGTCAGTGCCGCCTTCTGGGATTCGAGGTTCTCACGGCAGGCGACGATGTCTCCTTTATCAGCATAGGCGAGGGAGCGCTCGGTTTCTTCGGCATTGATGTAAATGGCCGCCTCAGCTGAAACCGCGAGGTCCTTGGCTGCCTCAGCCAGCTTTTCATCTTCGGTGTAACCAACCACAATCGGAGCCACTCCAAGAACGATTCCCTCGCTGGAATCCGGATCTGCATAGCGAACTTCCACATCAGCAATTTCATTTAACTTACCAAGAACTGATTCCTCGAGCACGCACTCCAGGTAAAGTTCGCGGGTTTGCTCACTCGAGAGTGTACTGAATGTGATAGATTCCGTGCGTGACTTCAGTTCCCCGGGCCGACCGAGGAATCGCAGCGGGCGGACACCCTCAGGGCAGCGAATTTCAATCACAACCTCGCGAGCCACGATCGATTGCAACTCTCCCAGTTCATCTTTGAATACCCCGGGCAGTTCCTCGACATCAGCGACGTAGTAATAGTTCGCGTCACTCGCTTCTGCGAGGGCTGTCATCAGCGTTTCATTGTAGTCATCACCCAGACCGATCGTCGTCACGGAGACACCGGACTTCGAGAGCCGGGATCCCAACTGGGAAATCTCACGGTTGGAGGAGGGCCCCACATTGGCGATTCCGTCGGAGAGAAGCATGACCCGGTTGATGCGCTGCTTCGAAAGAAACTCATCGAGCTGTCGCCCTCCAGCCTGGACTCCGCCATAAAGAGCGGTACTTCCACCGGTTTCGATGCGCTGGATCATCCGCTTGATCTCTTTGCGGCGATCACCAAGCGGCCCAGCCGGGAGGACAACCTGAACCTCGGTTTCATAAACGACGAGGGAAAGCACATCGTCACGATCCAACTGATCAACCAGCATCATGGCTGCCTGCTTGGCCTGCTCCAACTTGCCACCGCTCATTGAACCACTGCGGTCGAGGACGATGGCAAGATTGAGCGGCACCCGGTCAGGCCGGATCATCTTGCTGCCTTCGACTTCGATTTTAACGACCACCTTGCGGTCGCCTTTACCTTTTGCCACGATCGGCTTATCCAGCGCCGTGGTGAACAGAATCGGCCCCTCTGTGAATGAGGTGCCATAACTGCTGCGGGCCGATGCAGTATTCACACCGGCGAAGAACATGGCTCCGAGAACCATGGAGGATATGCATTGTTTCAAGTCCATGAACGAACATCACACTCTCTCGGGATTTGTTGTCATAGCCCTGTAAAAGGAGTGTCAGAAAGATGTAAAAAAGGCGTCCCGTTTCCGGGACGCCTTCGCAGACTCTCTTTTTACCAAGGAGAGGGAATCCTAAAAATCAGGCCACATATTCCTGAGCCACCGCAGCCGCAGAGCTGCGATCGAGTTCGTCAAACTCAGTGGAGGTCACGGCGCGCTCCTCAAGAAGGCATCGGGAAATCCAGTTCTCAAAGCGGGCAAAATCCGGGTTCTCCGTCGCAGACACTGTCACATGCTGCCAATCGTAAGACTGGCCCGTCTTGGGAGTCGCGTAACGGCGGATGTGGAGAAGACCCTGGATGGAGTCAAACTCACGGAGAGAAAGGTTTTCGATCGCAGCCGGCTCCGGCATGTCGTCGAGCACATCTGCATCGAGACCAAAACTGATCACGCCGATACCGTAGCGACTCGCAAAACGACGAACTTCCTCGATCAGCCGGGGATCCTCGATAGGAGCAGCGATAAGCAGTTCACCGGCATTCGACCACTCCGAAGTGGCGAGGCACTGAAAGAGATCTTCAAAGAG
The DNA here is from genome assembly GCA_049594415.1 of Verrucomicrobiales bacterium. Lineage (GTDB taxonomy): Bacteria > Verrucomicrobiota > Verrucomicrobiia > Verrucomicrobiales > DEV007 > Arctic95D-9. Next base: position 36,226 of record JBMYJM010000014.1, read on the forward strand.
GCTTCCATGATTCAGCTCAAGGCGGAGCTTGACCGCGGAAATCTTAAGCGGGGACTCACCAAGACGGCGAGTCACCTCGAGTTTGGCCTTATCGAGCACCACCGCATCTTCAACGTCTTGGCCGACGAGCCAGTCCACCACGGCGAGATCAGGTACACGCCAGCGGTTGCCTTCAGCGTCGATGGTGAAGGATTGCTCAAAGGAAAACGGAAACTGCTGCACGGACTCAAGATAACGCTGAACGACGGCACGGAACTTAGCAGCGCGGGAAAGGGCAACATCCACATCGCCGGCCGCCATAGCGGATCCGTCGCCCTCGCCCTGGTGAAAAAGGTTCCGGGCGCTATTAACCGTGTGGATCGTTGAAGTGCGCAGATAGTATCCCTGCCCCTGCTCCACCTTAGCGATCGGCGAAGATGGATCACAGGACATGATAGAAAAGTGATAACGAAGCGTCGCGTCAGAGTAATCCTGCTTGAGACGGTGCTTAACCATCTCAATGAGTTCGGTCCCTTTAATTGCCTGGGCTGGATTTCTGGGAAGGATGTCAGGGAGGATCTCTTTGAGTTGGTCGCGTAAGTTCATGTTAGTAGGGTGAGACAATGTTGAGCGGTAAACAAAAAAATGCGACTAAGATTTAAAACCTGTCACAATTTTTAAATATCCAGACAGTATCTAAACGAGGGGTCAAGCGTTTCGTTCAAAAAGTTGATAATTAAGCGCCCCATAATTTTAATTTTTGACAATTTTATAATTTCCAAAATTAGATCAGCCTGTTCGGACTCACCTAATTTTGTGGAGCAAAATTGGATTTAGTTATCGGTCAGGTTGCGCCACTGGATATTCTTATACTGGGCGCGGGTCTGGAAGCTGGCAATACCGATAGGAACGGAAAGTTCGATATCGCCGGGCAGCAGACTGATCTTTTTTCCTTCGAGCGGGAGGTCGACCATTTGCTGGTCATCTATCCAGGCCGAAAGGTGGTCATCAGTGACTCTCACGCGGATGTGATACCACTGATCCTTAAGGAAGCCTTCGATGTTCATCGTCTCGTTTTCGGACGCATTAAGATCATCGACGCTCGAGATTCCAACCACGCCCCCGCCCCAGCCGCCCACAACAAAGGTGGCGTGGCTGTCTTTCACCGGAAAGGTCAGAGCGATAAAGAAATCGTAGCCATCCAGCTTCATCGCATCGAGGGAGATCTCGTAATTGCTCGTTGCGGGTGGCTCGCCACTCCAGTTGACACCGGTCATGACGGCTCCGAAATCAAATTCCAAGTTGCCTTCCTCATCCACGAGCACTTCCCCCTCCCCACCGTAGCGGGTAGATTCCCAGTCTCCGAGATCCTTGCCGTTAAAGAGGCTGATCACATTCGAACCACCTTCAAAGTCCTCGGGGTCCACTTCCTTTTCGTAGACTTCCGGCTCCGACTCTTTCGAAGCCCCCTTCTCATTCTTTCCTGCGGGCTCGGCCACAGTCACTTCGGCTTCGGGCGTCTCGACTTCCGCCTTCACTGGATGCAGCTCCAATGTCGTTCGCACGAGGGCGGGTTTCCCGGTCTCACCTGCTTTCTTCAGGGTCCAGGCAAAGATGCCCGGCTGCTGATAGAGCGCAAAATGCATCGCAATTCCTACTGCGACAAAGACGGCTACAAAAACGATGATTTCGCTGAGATGCTTCACACTCCAGAATTCTCAGATTCACCTCTCGTCTGCAAGAGATTTTGGGTCCGCAATCAGTCTGGAAACCCGCTTCAAATCTCGCTTTTTGGCTTGCTTGCCACGTCACTGATAAGAATACTCCCTACTCTCGGTGACTGAGGCCTCCTCCGGCGTCACGTCGATGAAACGACTTTCAGTTACCGACTCGATACGAATACCTCACCTCTTCCTTCAAAGAGTACTTTGTTATGTCTGATACCATCGCCGTCTTAGATCACGTCGACGAATATCTGAAGCTGGCTCAGCAGTATGATGTTTCCGACGTTCATTTGGCCCCGAACACGCAGCCCAAGTGGCGACGCTTCGGCCTGCTTCAGCCCATTTGGGAGAATGCGGAAACACTGACCCCTGAGAACACCGAGAAACTGGCTCGCGCCTACCTGCCCGAGCCTGAACTGCGGCGGCTTGAAGAAATGGGCGATGTTGACTTCGCCTACGTCGCGGAGTTCGGCCGCTTCCGTGCCTCCGTCGTCAAAACCCGACTCGGCTGGGAAATGGTATTTCGTGTCATCAGCACCCACCTCCGGACCATGGATGAGCTTGGGTTGCCTGAAGCGATTAAACCTCTCCTGGAATATCACAACGGCCTCGTCCTTGTGACTGGAGCCGTAGGCTCAGGTAAGTCGACCACCCTGGCAGCCCTGATTGATGAAATCAACAAGCAGCGAACCGATCACATCATCACCTTGGAAGATCCCATCGAATATGTGATTGAGTCCGCCAGTTGTCATGTGAACCAGCGCGAGGTTCACACTCATACAGAGAGCTTCTCCCACGCTCTTCGCGCTGCCCTGCGTGAGGATCCTGATGTCATCATGGTGGGTGAGATGCGCGATCTCGAGACGATTTCTCTCGCGATCACCGCAGCTGAAACCGGTCACCTGGTTCTGGCCACGCTGCACACCGGCAGTGCTTCTCGAACCCTCGACCGTATCCTCGACGTATTTCCCACCGACCAGCGGGAACAAATTCGAATCATGGTTGGCGAATCCCTTCGTGGGGTCATTTCGCAACAACTCGTCCCGAAAAAGGATGGAAGTGGCCGCTCACTGGCACTCGAACTCCTTGTGAACACGCCGGCTGTTTCAGCACTTATCCGTGATGGTAAAACATTCATGCTTCCCGGCGTGATGCAGACTGGTAAAACCGTTGGCATGATCATGATGGACGACGCTCTCGCCGAGCTATACCACTCAGGTGAGATCTCTGGCGATGAAGCCATTGGTCGGGCGATCGACCCGACCACCCTGAAAGCCAACCTCGGACTGTAATTCAATCCTGACAGAAACTTTTTCCCTCTTTTAGAAATGGCAGTCATAGACCAATACTTTCAACACCTCGTCGCCTCCGGCGCCTCGGACCTTCACCTCAGTGAAGGCCAGCCGCCCAAGATGCGAACTCACGGTGCCATCACTCCAATCTCCGAAGGTGTTCTTGAGCACGAAACGCTCAATCATATGCTGAAGGAAATCTGCGACGATGCCGCCTACGAGCGCTTCCTCGAAACCGGCGACCTCGACTTCGCCTACGAAATGGACGCGAAGTCCCGATTCCGCTGCAACTACTTCAAGCAGAACAATGGACTAGGCGCTGTCTTTCGTCTGATTCCGACAGAGATCAAGACAATCCAGGACCTCAACGTTCCCGAAACCATTGAGCGCTTCGGAGACATGCGCAGCGGTCTCGTTCTCGTGACCGGTCCGACCGGGTCCGGAAAATCCACGACCCTGGCGGCGTTAATTGACTACATCAACCGAACCTACGCCCGCCACATCATCACGGTGGAGGAGCCGATCGAATTTGTTCACAACAACAAGAAGTCCACAATCTCCCAGCGTGAGGTGCCGATTCACTGCCCGTCCTTCGCTGATGGTCTGCGAGCCTCCCTTCGTGAGGACGCCGACATCGTGCTCGTGGGCGAAATGCGAGACCTTGAAACGATCTCCCTCGCCCTGACCGCTGCTGAAACCGGTCTACTCGTTTTCGGCACTTTGCACACCAACAACGCGCGGAAGACCGTTGACCGTCTCGTCGACGTATTCCCTTCTGATCAGCAGTCCCAGGTCCGCACCATGTTGGCTGGATCGCTACGTGGCGTAGTGGCTCAACTGCTTCTTAAGCGCGACGACCAACCCGGTCGTGTCGCGGTAAACGAAATCCTTGTCTCCACTCCTGCGGTCAGCTCCGTGATTCGTGAAGGTTCCACCCAGAAGCTCTACGACATTATCACCGGTGGTAAAGAACACGGCATGCAGTTTATGGACGATGCTATCTGGGAGAAGATGCTCGCCGGCCAGGTCTCCGCCCTTGAGGCCTACATGAAGGCGATCGACAAATCCCGCTTCAAGGCAGCTCTGCCACCCGAGTATGCCGACCTCGGCAACTCCGGCGGTGGCGTGACCGAAGACTAATCAGTTTTAGCGCTCACGCTTTTCTCAGAAGGCGGCTCGGCACTGTCCGGTCCGCCTTCTTTGTTTCCGGGCGGTGTTTTCAGGCGCCAGAGCCCGGCGGCCAAACTGCCCAGGATGCAGTGATACAGGGCACTCACCGCACAGGGCACCGGAGCAACCGTGCCTGGAAAATGCTTGTTCGCGAGAGCCGCACCCAGTCCGGAATTCTGCATTCCCACTTCGATGGAGATGGTGCGGCAGTTTTCTTCCTGCAGCCCAACGAGCTTCGCGATTAAATAACCGAGCCCGAACCCACCAATATGGAGCAAAGCTGGAGCGAGAAGCAAACGCCAACCCGCTTCGAAAATCACATCACGCTGAGCCCCGATGATACTCGCTACGATCAAGACAATGGCGATGACCGAAATCAACGGTGAGGCGGGGCGCAGCTTGAGGCTGAGCCGGGGGAAATACTGATTCGCGAGGAGGCCGATGGTGATCGGCACCAGAACGATCTTGACCATGTTCCAGCACATGGCCCCGGCATCCACTTCCACCAGTGCCCCGGCGAGGTACTTGGTGAGAAACGGTGTCATCAGGATCGCCGCGAAGGTCGAAACGATCGTCATCAGGACGGAAAGGGCAACATTAGCGCGAGCCAGGAAAGCGACCACATTGGACGCCGTGCCACCGGGGCAGCACGACACCAGGATCAGACCCACTGCCAGCATGGGATCAATTTCCTCGAGCTTGAGCAGTTTTGCGATGCTCCATCCCAGCAGCGGCATAATTATAAACTGACAGATCACGCCGATTAACCCGGCTCGCGGGAGCTTCAGAACCGCTTTGAAGTCATCGAAAGTCAGCGTCAGCCCCATTCCCAGCATGATCATTCCCAGCCCCCAGACGATCCAGGGGCCCGAAAACCACGTAAACAATTCAGGCTGAATAAGCGCCCAACCGCTGAAGAGCACGGTCCAAAAGGGGAACAGGTTAGTGAGCGAGGCAAAAATGTGCTGCATGAGCCCCTAGAAAACAGACTCTTCCTGATTGGACAAGCGAAAAGCCGGTTCTACCGCAGTTCCCCCTTGCGTCAGCGGCCTGTACACCTAACTTCCCGCCTCTTTAAAACACAGAAACCATGAGTACACGCAGAGTTCTCGTCGCTGATCCTATCGCAGAGCGTGGGATCGAACTGCTCCAGGAAGCCGAAGGCATTCAAGTCGATGTTCGCCCGGACATCGGAGCCATCGCTGACAAGGCTGAGCAGGAAAAAGTATTGGTCGAAATGATCCCCAATTACGAGGGATTGATCGTTCGTTCCGGTGCCAAAGCCACCGCCGCTGTCATCGAGGCAGGATCCGGCACCCTACGTGCCATCGGTCGTGCCGGCGTGGGCGTCGACAACATTGACATTCCCACCGCAACCAAGCATGGCGTCGTGGTCATGAACACTCCGGCCGGAAACACTATTTCCACCGCCGAACACGCTTTCACTCTCATGATGGCTTTGGCCCGCCACATCCCTCAGGGCCACCAGTCCGTCGTCGAAGGACGCTTCAAAGAGGGCCGCAAAGCCCATAAAGGCGTCGAGCTATACAACAAAACTCTCGCCATCTGTGGCATGGGCCGAATCGGCGGAGAATTCGCCCGGCGCGCCATGGGCTTCGGCATGCGCGTCGTCGCCTACGATCCGTATCTTTCCGCCAGCAAGGCCAAAAACATGCGTGTCGAACTTTGCGAAACCGTCGACGAAGCCGTGGAACGTGCTGATTTCATTACTCTCCACATGCCGAAAACACCGGAGACAACGCACCTCATCAACGCTGAACGGATCAGCAAGATGAAACCTGGCGTGCGCATCATCAACTGTGCCCGCGGTGGTCTCATTGATGAAGCTGCCCTGCTCGATGCGATCAAGGACGGCAAGGTCGCCGGAGCTGCTCTTGACGTCTTCGAAGACGAGCCGCCTTCAGCTGATTACGAGCTGCTCGGCCGCGAGGAAATGGTATTCACCCCGCACCTCGGCGCTTCCACGGAAGAGGCCCAGGAGAACGTCGGTATTCAGGTGGCCGAGTCTATTCGCGACCGCCTGCTCCACGGATCCGTTGTTAATGCAATCAACATGCCGAACCTCGACGAGGACACTCTCAAGGAAATCGGGCCCTATCTCAGCCTCGCTGAAACAATGGGTAAGCTCGGCAACCAGCTCGCACCGAACCAGCCCGACTTCTTCCGCATTGAATACAACGGCAAGGTCAGCGATATCGACACCACTCTCATCACCCGTTCTTCGCTGAAAGGTTATCTTGAGGCCGGCACCACCGAAGGTTCTGCCAATTATCTAAACGCTCCTTCCCTGGCGGAGGACCGGGGTATTCGCGTTGTTGAATCCCGCCCCGCTGAAGACTGCGAATTCACTGACCTCATCACCGTGGTGGTTGGAAATGATAAAGAACAGGTCGCTGTCTCCGGCACCTTCTTCGGCGTCCAGGCTCGCATTGTCCGAGTCAATGAGCACAACATCGATGTGACTCCTGAAGGTTCACTTCTCATCTTCGAAAACACCGACGCTCCCGGCGTGGTGGGAGCCATCGGCCAGGTGCTCGGTGCCAAAGGAATCAATATCGCCAACATGTCCCTCAGCCGGAACAAGGTTGGCGGTCAGGCCCTGAGTATCCTTAACGTCGATTCCAAGATCGACCAGGCGGCTCTCGAAGGCATCCTCGGTATCGAAGGCATCCAGAGTGCCTCCACCGTGGATCTGTAATTCGGCTCATTCGCTGAGTCCTCTCGCAGGTGCGATTTCACACCGTTTTCACGGAGTGTTCGCAACTGTTTCACATTCAAGAGCCATTCTTATGAGCGTTAACCGACGCTTTCAGAATGGCTCTGCTGTTTTCCCATATTTCCCGGGCTTGGAATGACCTGCTTGTTCGCGGTGAAAAAACCTCGCTCCGCTGGGTCAGTGAACTCGATCGCAAGGCCATACCGCTGTGTCTCGCGACGATCTTTTTAGGCGTCGGACTCTATGGAGCCAGCATCGGCATCTGGCAGGGACCAAAGTTGGCGACCTACACCGCCATCAAGCTGCCGCTTATCATCCTGATCACCCTGACGGTGAACGGTATGATCAACGGAATGCTGGCGGTTCTTCTCGGCAGCCGGCTGTCCTTTACCCAGACTGCCTTCGCCATCCTCACGGCATTCACTGTCTTCGCCCTCATTGTCGGATCGCTTTCTCCGGTTACCATGGCCATGGCACTGGACCTGCCTTCACCAGAATCGTTAAACACCGAGGTCATCCACCGCCGCCTGCTCCTGACCCACACCTCTATCATTGCCCTGGCCGGCCTCGTATCCACCGGCCGTCTTTTCCAACTCCTGACCCGCTTCACCGAAACGGTAGCTGCCGCCCGATGCTGCTTCGCAGCGCTGATCTTCGGCAACCTTTTCGTCGGAGCCCAGATCAGCTACCTGCTCCGTCCCATCTTCGGCCAGCCCGACCTCAAGATCGAGTTTCTCCGCCCCGACCCATTCCGCGGGAATTTCTATGAGTCCGTCTGGTGGGCTCTCACCCATTCATTCTAACCAATCCTAAACCAATCAAACCATGAGTGACGAAAACGAATCCACTGACAAGCCTGTGACCCCGCCGGCGCTACCTGCTTCCGACAAAGCTCCCACACCCGACAAAATGTCACAGGAGCCTCTTGGAAAAAAAACCAGCTTCGGCAACGTCGTCGATGCACTTTTAAAAACCCCGGGCCGCCTTTTCTACGAAATGCAGGAAGGCGACGCGAAAAACATCGTCATCCATCTTGCGCTCATAGCGGTAGGATCACTGGCCCTCTTCGGTTTCATTCTAGGCCTCTTCTCCGGAGGCACCCAACTCTGGGCCGTCCCGCTCAAGATCTCTATCGGAGGGCTCTTCGCCGGCGTTATCACCCTGCCAAGTCTCTACGTATTCAGTTGTCTCAACGGCATGGAAATGACCCTTCGCAAAGCAGCCGCTATGCTCCTGGCCGGCCTCGCCCTCATTGGTCTGATCCTCACTGGCCTTTGTCCTGTCGCCTGGGTGTTCAGCCAGTCCACCGAGTCAACCGGGTTCATGGGATTTCTTGCCCTCGCCTTCTGGATGATTTCGATCTGCTTCGGGATCGCTCTCGTCTTCAAAAGCGCGAAGGGATCCGGAGTCACCAACCGCGGCTACATCACGGTCTGGGCGGCTATCTTTATCGTGGTCACCCTGCAACTTTCCACTTCACTGCGCCCGCTCGTGGGACCGGCGGATTCCTCCCTCCTTCCAGAGGAAAAACGTTTCTTCCTCGAGCACTGGATGAAATCGCTGAAAGTGGAAGGCAATCGGCTTGACTGATTCGGAAAACGCCATCTCTATCGAGACCGGATTCATTGACCGATTTCAAAGCGCGCCTAAACTTCGATGATGAGCCGCGTAGTGACTATCTGTTTTCTCTTTGCCTTTGCCTGCGCACCGGTGTCCGCCGAACCACTTCGAGTCATGACCTACAATGTCTGGGTAGGATTCAACAAAAAGCAAAACCTGACAGACACCGCACAATGGATAGCAGAGCAAAATGTTGATGTATTGGCCTTACAGGAACTGAAGGGAGTTTCGCTTGAAAAGCTGAAATCAGCCGCCAATACATGGGGCCACCCCTATGCGGTCATTTACAATCGTAAGGGTGGTTATCCTCAAGGGCTGACTTCAAAAAGACCGATCGAAAACATGGTTCAGTTTGAGCCTGATGATCCTCGCAATCTCCGCGGCACTCTCTACGCACAATCGGCCGGCATTCACTTCTTCGTCGTTCACTTTGACCCGCAGAACTACCTCAAACGTCAAATTGAAGCCGCGGCAGTGGCAGATCGCGTGAAGCCACTCATTGAAGCTGACAAAACAGTCGTTGTCTTAGGCGATTTCAACGCGCACGCCCCGGCTGATTTGAGCCAACTTCTCAGGCAATCTCCCCTGCTGAAGAAGTGGGAGACTAAAGAAAAAGAGAACAAGGGCTTTCGCATCTTTGACAAATCGGGAGCCCCGGACACATCTGTTCTGAGCAAACTTCTGGGCATTGGACTCTCGGATCCCGCTGCGATGCCTTTAGGAACTTTCCCGACCAGAATACTGGCCCCGAATGAACCCTTCTCCGATCATACTCAAAAGCTGCAACGGATTGACTATATTCTGACTCACCTCGATGCAACGTGGGAAACTGCGACTATCAGTTTCCCCAGAGACCCTATTCTTGACACACTTTCGGACCACTACCCTGTCATCCTCGATTTGAACGGTGAGGGCGATGAGCCAACCCACTAAAACGGAATATCATCGTCGTCGTCAGACGGCGGAATAGGATCGTAGTTTTGCTGGGCCGGGGCCTGTTGCTGAGGCGGAGCCTGCTGCTGGTAGTCTCCACCACCCTGCTGACCGCCGTAGCCCTGGCCGCCATTTCCACCACCGCGCTGACCACCATCATCGCGACTACCGAGGAATTGAAAATTGTCACCAATCACCTTGAGACGCGAACGCTGCTGGCCAGTGCTCTTGTCTTCCCACTGGTCGAGCTGGAGGCGGCCTTCAACGTAGAGAGGGCGTCCCTTCTTCATGTATTCGCCAATCACCTCCGCCTGGCGTCCCCAGAAGGTGATGTCGACAAAAGTTGTCTCCTCGCGGCGTTCCCCGTCGTCGGTAGAATAGTTGCGATTGATGGCCAGACCAATATCGGTCACGGCGGTACCTTTCGGCGTGTAACGCACCTCGGGATCCCGGGTGATATTCCCCATCAATTGCACTTTGTTGAGATTCGGCATGTCGGGACTTTACAGGAAACTTCGGGCAAAGGTCCAATGTTTTTCAGAACTGCGAGGCAGTTCTCCCCCCTCCCGAATCTTCTCGCCCCTCAAGGCTCAGATTTTTGACAATCACCAGAGCCACGATCACCAGCATGGCGCTAACCGCGGCCAGCACCGGAATGCTGGCCGACTGCACCAGGAAGAATCCGAAGAACGGGGTCAACAGCGTTCTCACTCCAGCCAGAAAAGTATGCACGGACATATAGTCGGCCACATATTCCGGCTTCGCCAATTTGGTCACGAAGAGGTTGAAGAAAATCTCGCCGCCACCGCGACCCAATCCAAAGAACGCACTCCCAATCAGGATCAGGATTATTTCCGGCCCAACATAATAGAGAAGAATACCCACCAGGAAGACCATGTTCACCGCGATACGCAGCTTCAGGAAATTCACCCGATCAAATAACCAACCCCAGAAAAACGTCGAAATCAGCCTGACCACCGAAGGTACCACACCAGTGATAAGGCTGACCGTTTTCACATCGAACTGGAGACCGTGCTCCGGATTGACGAGGTAGTCGACACGCAGCGCCATGGCGGACAGCACGCCGATCCCGAGAATCATAGACGAGACCAGCAGCCAGAAAAACACCCGGTCATTCCAAGCCATCCGCAGCGCCGCGAAAAAACCATGCCCGTCCTGATCCTCTGACCGGAGCGGATCTGAAGGGATTAGCCATTGGCACACCGCTGCCAACATGGCCGCTCCGACAAATGACCACAGAAGGACAGGATAGTTTGCCAGATTTCGGTCGAGATATTCACCGAATCCCCAACTCGCGATCATGGTGGTCGCTGCGCGAATAAAAATGGATACAGAGAACAATCGACCACGACGCCTTCCCGGATAGTTTCTTCGCAGGTAATGAGTCTGCAGTGGCATCCCCATGGTGATGACCCCGATCCCCAGAGTCATTCCAATGACGAAATATCGTTCGTCGCCATACCCGATCGCAGCGACCGAGAATCCAGCGGCACTAATCAAACTGAACAAAGCTGAAGCGTGGCTGGCACTCATTCGCGTTCTCGCTACCAGCGGCACCGCAACGAGGCTGCCAAGCAATCCGATCGCCGGGGAAGCCAGAAGGATAGACTTGGTGACCGGTCCCGACTCAAAGACCGTCACCGCTATGAAGACGGCAAAGGTGGCCAGCGCAGTTTCCAGCACGCCAGCGCAGACTGCGCGCAACGACTCAGCCGCAAAGGTCCGCTGCACAAGGGGTAATTCCGGATGTCCCTCAAGGCTCACTGGGATTCCGCCCCCGCCGCGCCGTTGGCATTAGTTGCCTCTCCCTCCCCGGGAAGGGTTTTGCTCTCTGAATTCTCCGAAGGCGTGGCCGCCTCTGCCTTCTTCCTGGGAATGAGATCTTCCCACTGGTGCAGTTCAAACCCCTCACCAATTCCGCCAATCCCGTCGAGCAGCTCGCTGCACTTCGCATACCAGGCCTCGAGATTCGGTTGTGACTTCTTCGGATCGGCAGACCCTGGGAAAATCAGGTAAGTAATTTCCAGGTCACTGACAGGACGATTGTAGGGAGATGCGTTCTCGTTGAGCTGCTTAGCCACTCGCAACGAGGCTTCGCCAAACTTCCAGCTCGGACCGGCGTCACCGGCGATAGCGGGGTAAAGTTTATCCCCGTGAATGATCACTGCATAGTCACCAATCGCCGGGCCGAATTTATTTTCATCGCGACGTCCGATGAACGACAGCGGTAAAACAATAAACGGGTCCGCCTCGGCAATGAGAAAGCTTCGCCCCTTCAAGTCGACAATGCCGGCTTTGTAGTAGGCAATCTGCTCACGAAGATAACGGTTTCGCTCGATGCTGAGCCCTGGGATCGCAAATTCGTCCTCGTATTCTTTAAGTTTAGTCTCCCAGCGCTTCAGGAGTGGATTCGGTGTCGAAGTGGTCTTGGGCCAACCATAACTCGTGAACGGCTGGTAGTACTGCGACATGGAAATGTAGTCATCCAGTTCAGGCCAGCGATCGCCATCAGAACCGTCGGTTACCACATCCATTTCGCCCTGTACGAAGAGTACCTTGTTACCGGTGTCAGGGTGCTTCATCTGCAACACTGTTTCCAAGTCGTAGAAATTGTGACGCGAAAGCAACTGGTCGATCCGGGTTACTTTCTGCTGCACCCGATCAGTCTTGAGTTCATAGAGGTAATGATAGAACGGTGACACTTCAGCTCCTTCCACCAGCCTGTCGAAGTCATTCAGCATCTTCGGCAGGTTTTCGTTGATGACCGTCAGTTCTTCAGCCGATTCATTCGGCTTCGGCACGGTGAGCTTCACTTTTATCTCGATCTGGTAACTCTCGTTGCGCCCACGTTCTTTGACGGCGGTGTCGCCCAGCTCGGTCACCATCTCGGTGGTTACCGGAATCTCGCTCCACAATTCAGCCGTATCGACTTTTTTCCACGAGACATAGCTGGAAGGCATGGGCGGTTTCACCTCCACTTCAACCACCTTTTCAACGATCTTTTCGACCGGTACTTCGACCACCTTCTCGACAACTTTTTCGATGACCCGGGGCTCGGGCGGAACTGGTGGTTCCGTCTCACCACCCAGCACCTCAATAGCGCGCTTTTTAATCTTCCCGCCTGAATTGGTGACATCCACGAGAACGAGACAAAGGATCACGACGCCACATCCGAGCAACATCATGATGAAGAAATGTGTTAGAAATCCCCGTCGTTTCTTCGCTCGATTTCGGGGCTGAGGCGCCTCGTCTTCCGGAATATCAAAAAACTCGTCTTTATCGCTCATATTGGAACTTGCCGACAACGGCCATTTTCAGGAGACGCAACCAGGTTGCCGTGGTCCAAACCTGCCCTAGACTGGCGCTGAAATCAAAGACTTGAGAAGACAAAACCCAACTCACTATGACCGTCAGACAGATCGCCGAGCAGGAGCCCTTCACCACCGCCGACGGCTCCACTATCCGAAGCATTCTCGACCTATCCAACGCTTCGGTCGAAAAACAGAGCCTGGCGGAAGCCACCCTCCCGCCCGGAGGCGCAACCGAGCGCCACTATCACAAAGCGAGCGAAGAGCTTTATTTCATTCTCGAAGGCAGCGGAAACATGGAAATCGAGGGTGAAGAACAGAAAGTCGACGTGGGCGATGCCATCCTCATTCCCAGCGGGAAATGGCACCAGATCACAGCCAATGAAGATTCAGAACTGCGTTTTTTGTGCTGCTGCGCGCCACCCTACTCCCACGAGGACACATTTTTTGGATAGAAATCCTGTCAACTTGGCCTAATTTTCGCGGTATCCTGAATTTTAACCACCTCGACTCCAGGAACCATGATCCGACTGCTTTTCCTAAGCTCTCTGGCCATTGCCGGCCTGAACTTGACTGCCTGCGCCAACAAAGCCATCGAAATGGGCGGCTTGCCCGAATGGATGCTAGATGGCGCCAAAATTAATTCCGAGCCGGCACCCATCGCCCCGGATCCGGCCCTGTTGGATTTTAAAGGTGAATCCGGCCAGGTCGAATTCTCTATGATCACCGACGCTCGTAATTACCCGCTAGCTCCGCCAAAGAAGGTCGAGAAGACCAAGGAGGTAGATTACGAGCGCGGCCGTGACTACCGCATCAAGCGCCTCTTCTACTAAACCTCTTTCCCGTTCTCACTGGCGGAAAGCAGCAGGTAATTCACCTGACCTTCTCGATGCCCTCGTCTTCACAGAACTGATCGAGGGGAATTATTTGGATTCGGTCCACGACACTGTCGATGGACTCGTCAACCACCACGATACTGGCTTCGTAGTGATTCAGGCAACCGTCTTCCCGCCTCGGCATCTGAATTTCCGCCTTACCTGTGGTATCTGATAAAGCCAACTTGGAAACCTTCGCGTTCGAAAAAACCTACACATCGAGTTGATTACGATTCGATTCTTTTGTTGTTTCCACGGAAGCCGGATAATCCTCTCTCATCCGAAGCCATGTCAGAATACAGCCAGTTCGAAAGCCTGATTCCGGTGCGACCCGACGACATCGACATGAACCAGCATGTCCACAACTCACGCTACTACGACTACGTGCTCGCCGCCCGCTATGAGCAGATGGAAAGGTGCTACGATATGTCGATGGAAGCTTTCCTCGAGCGCGGCTTCAGCTGGTTTGTCAGGTCGGCCTACATCGAGCACAAGCGCCCTCTCCACCTTGGCGATGTCGCTGTCGTCCGAACCCGGATTGAGGAACTCCGTTCCCGTGGCGTGAAGGTCTGGTTCGAAATTCACAAGCAGTCGGATGAAAAACTCGCCGCCAGGGGCTGGTTCGACTACGCCATGGTTTCAATCGAAACCGGACGCCCTCAGACAATCCCTTCAGACATCGTCGAGAAATATTCCATCTAACACCTTCTCCACCCAACATGACTCAGGACGAAGCCATCCAGAAAATCGAAGACGCCTGCAAAATCATTTCCCTCGAGATGATGAAAGTCACCCCGACTGCACGGCACCTCGGCGACGAAGAAATCGCGGGCGACGTGATGAAAGCTTCCTACCAGCTCACGATCGAGCTGGAGGTCATCAAAAAGAAGCTGATCAAGCTGAAGGGGCGGGATGACTCGTCACTTCTCTAATCAACCCCGCAGCTTCGCGAGGATCATCTCAGTCACCTGCTTCGGATTAGCCTTGCCGCGTGACAGCTTCATGACCTGACCGGTAAGGAAGTTAGCGGCTTTGTCATTGCCCTCGGCCACTTCGCCGGCAGGGCCGGGATTGGCGGCAATGGCTTCAGCGATGAAACCTTCGACCTCACCGGAATCGGCAGGTTCGAATCCTTTCTCCCTGGCGATGGCAGCCGGATCTTTATCAGGACTCTCAAAGAGGTCAGCAAAAACTTCCTTGGCCTGGCTGTTGGAAATCTGACCGGCTTCGATCAGGCCGACGAGAGCTCCGATCTTTGCGGCCGCGACCGGGCACTGTTCAATCGTGATCTCGCGCTCGTTCAATTCGGCGAGCAGGTTGTTGATCACCCAGTTAGCGACCTTCTTGGGAGAGGATGCCCCTCTGGCCGCCTCTTCGTAAAAGTCAGCCAGCACCTGCTCAGAAGCGAGTACGGAGGCATCGTAGTGAGTGATATTGTAGTCGCTCTCAAAGCGCTCCACTTTCTGGTGAGGCAACTCGGGAAGATCCTGCTGCACCCGGGCGAGGATCTCAGTGGTCTGCACCGGCAACAGGTCGGGATCAGGAAAGTAGCGGTAGTCGTGCGCATCCTCCTTGGTGCGCATGATCTCAGTCTGGCCGACTTCATCATTCCAGCGCCAGGTGGCCTGGACGATCGTGTTGCCGGCTTCGAGTTCTTCGATCTGGCGATCAATCTCGTAGTGCAATGAACGGCGCACCGCGGAGACCGAGTTGAGGTTCTTTAGCTCAATCTTGGTGCCAAGCTCGTCCTGATCGTTGGGACGAACGGAGATGTTCACATCGCAACGCATCTGGCCCTTCTCCATGTCAGCGTCGGAAACCCCGCTGTAAACAAGAATCTGTCGAAGTGAGTTGAGGTAGGCTACCGCTTCCTCAGCGGAATCGATATCAGGTTCGGAGACGATCTCCATCAGCGGCGTTCCGGCACGGTTGAAATCGATCGTGGTGTAAGTTGCGTGGTGGGTCGACTTGGCCACATCTTCCTCCAGGTGAATGCGGGTCAACTCGACCACTTTGCCCGGATTCTCGATCTGCTTCTGATGATCCTTCGGGTAAGCCAACTCATAGAGTGGCACGCCACCACCGAGACAAAGCGGCAGGTCGAACTGGGAAATCTGGTAGTTCTTCGGCATGTCCGGATAAAAATAGTTCTTCCGGTCCCACTTCACGACTTCGGGCGTGGTGCAGCCGAGCAATTGCCCTGTCAGAATAGTGCGCTCAATCGCTCCCCCGTTCAGAACAGGCAGGGCCCCGGGCAAACCAAGACAGGTTGGACAGGTCAGGGTATTGGGCGGCTCTCCGAACTTCACAGGACAGGAACAGAACATCTTGCTCTCCGTCTTGAGTTGCACGTGAACTTCAAGTCCGATCGTCACTGTGTAGTTTGGGTTTCCCATGAGTTACGAGTTAGTGTCTTCGCCGAAGGCTGGAGCTGGGATCAAAGAATCGACAAATCCTTCCAGATATCCGCGCAATTGCAACTTTCTCAGAGGCTCAGCGACACCGTCCCTCGAGGCTGCCTGTCGAACGAGTCGATGGAAAACCAGGCCCAGTCGATCTTGCGCATTCTGGGTGTCAGCGACTGAGGGATCCTGCGAGACATCCCAGAACTTACCCGCATGCGCGAGCTCGACGATATTCTGGTCACGGATGAAGTAGGCTCTGAGGCTCGGAGCTGAAGCTACCATCACCATAGCTGCGGAATTTCGATAGACCCGGTTGCCGAACGGATCGACCAGGTCGAGCACATCAGCCACTCCCGGAATCTCTTCAATCTGGTCGCGCCAGGCAACAGAACGGGGATACGCCGGAATTTTGCCGCCCATCTCGACGACACCTTCGCGAGCCAGCGATGCTGTGTAATTCAGTTCTGCGACGGTGCCGGCGATTCGAAACCCGCTGAACAGGAACACCGTCCCGACCGCCACGGAAAAAAGGGAGAGGCAACCACCGGTGAACCCTTCAAACCAATTCAACCTGGAGCCATTGTCTCCAACAAGTCGAAGAAGCAGGCTCTTCGCAACAAGGCGGACAAAAACCATTGCAATAACCAGGCCCACCGCTATCAGGGCCAGGACCCTTGGCCAACTCATCGGGAAGGCCTCGAAATTGCCCTTCAGGGCAATCAGGATATTCAGAAAAAAAACGCTCAAAACTAACGCCGCCAGCAATCCGATTCCCGATGCCAGGATCGGGATGGCTCCCCGGTTCATCGCGATGATGAATGAAATCACCGCAAAGACTGAAACGAGAAGAATAGGCAGGTAGGCGCTCATTCCCCAGCCGCAGAGTCGCCACACAGCGCCCGCTGCCGCAGCATGTGGTCCACGAGAACGAGAGCCGCCATCGATTCCACCATGGGAACGGCTCTCGGCAGAACACAGGCATCGTGCCGACCACGCCCCTTGAGCTCGGTCTCTTGATAACCGGTCGAAACCGTGTCCTGCTCGGTCATGATGGTTGCTGTCGGCTTAAAAGCCACGCGAAAGACAATGTCTTCCCCGTTGGAAATGCCACCCTGAACGCCGCCGGAACGGTTGCTGGCCGTGCGCACCTTGCCGTCAACCATACGGAAGGCATCGTTGTGTTCGCGACCGGTCATCTTGGTTCCCGCAAATCCCGACCCCACTTCAAAGCCCTTAGTTGCCGGAAGGCTCAGCATGCCTTTGGCGAGATCAGCTTCGAGACGATCAAAGACCGGCATCCCCAGACCGACTGGAACATTGCGGATCACACAGCCGACCGTGCCGCCGATGGAGTTGCCGTCAGCGCGGACTTTCTTGATGAGATCAATCATCGGCTCGACCGAATCCGGATCGCCGCTACGCACAATATTTGACTCGATCACTTCCCGCGTGACTGCGGAGGTGTCGACTTCAGCTTTCAGGGTCCCGATTGATTCCACGAATGGGAGAATCTCCAGGTCCGGAGCAAAACACTGATTGATTACCTTCTTCGCAATTGCTGCGGCGGCGACGCGACCGATAGTTTCGCGAGCGCTGGAACGCCCCCCACCCTGCCAGTTGCGAATGCCGTACTTGGCTTGGTAGGTGTAGTCGGCGTGAGAAGGGCGAAATTTCTCGCTCATCTCGGAGTAGGCCTCGGGACGGTGATCCTTGTTCCTCACCAGGATGCCGATAGGTGTGCCGAGCGTCTGCCCCTCAAAGGTTCCGGAAAGTATTTCCGCCTGGTCGGCTTCATTGCGGGGCGTCGTCACTTCGCTCTGTCCGGGACGACGCCGGTCCAGATCGACCTGAATGTCTGCTTCCGTCAGCGGAATTTGCGGAGGACAACCGTCCACCACCACGCCGACGCCACCACCGTGGGATTCCCCCCAGGTGCTTATTCTGAAAAGTTGGCCAAAATTCGATCCCATCAGGCTTTTACCTTAATTCTCCCGAAATGAACGGGATTAAGGAGGACAGTCAACCGTCTTCCGTTCCCGGGCATTCTGTTCGATTTCTGCGAAATATCCCACATCACTTGTGAAGGCGCGCCAGTTCCCGTTCCACCTCTCGATTGTGTGCCGCCTGCTTGAGATCCTGGCGTTTGTCGCGCTGGTCCTTACCCTTGCCGATCCCGATCTCGACTTTGACGCGACCGTTCTTCCAGTAGAGGCGAAGTGGCACCAGGGTGGCCCCTTTCTGATCGGTCAGCATCGCCATGCGACGAATTTCCTTCTTATGAAGGAGCAAACGCCGATTTCGCAGGGGCACGTGAAACTCGTGGCTGGCCTGCTCGTAGGGACGAATATCGCACTGGTAGAGCCAGGCCTGACCTTTATCGATCCGGGCGAAAGACTCTCCGATATTGATCTTTCCGGCACGAATGGACTTCACCTCGGTACCTTTAAGTTCGATACCGGCCTCGTACTTCTCAGAAATATGGTAATCCCGACGGGCTTTCCGGTTGGTTGCAATATCACTCATGCTGTTTCCCCGACAGGCAGAGGCGCTGAATACGGGGTGGCCGTCAATGTCGCTGATTCAGGCCCATAGGCAAGGCCCGGCCCGAAAAAGAAAACCGGCTAAAAACCGTCACGAAAACCAAAATCGTGGCAATAAATCGATGAATTCCACCCTCCTTGAATTCAAAAAAATACCCCGGTACCGCTTTCACGGTACCGGGGCCCTCCTCCTTATAAGATCGAGCGGAATTCCAAAGACGATATCAAAACGCCGCTCTCACTTTGGCGTTTTTAGGAAAAACCGCAGAGGGCGGCAAGGAAAATTCCGCCTTTATTTTCACCCGCAACTAATTGGGTTACTTCAGTTTCTTAATGCGGATGTTTTTCCAGGAGACGTCGTAAGGGCCCGTGCCTTTTTTGATGCCGTGAACCTGAAGGCCGATGTGGCCCTTCGGATGAGTCTTGTAAATCGCTTCATCTGAGAGATCCGCCACCGCGTTTCCGTTCACAAAAGTCTGAATTCTGACGCCGTCGGCAACGATACGAATCTTGTTCCACTCACCGTTTTTCATGAATTCGTGAGCAGCTCCGTCACCCGGTTCCGGGGAGATCCAGCCGCGTCCGGTGGCCTCGCCATAAATATAAGCTGACTGGCCTGGAGAGGCCTCAAGCTCAACCTGCGGGCCATGGAAACGATTCAGGTCCTTGGCCGGCTTGCCACCCTTTCCGGTGTTCTTGAGATCCTCTTCGGTCTTCTCGCGAGAGCGAATCTGGCAACCGGAATTCAGTTTATCGTGAACCTTCACTTCGAATTCGAGTTCGAAATTGCCGTACTTTTTCTCACTGAGCAGAAAGGTGTTGGGACTGCCTTCAACAGTTTCGCCCTTGATGGCACCATCGACGACCGAGTATTTAGCTGAACCAAGCGTTGACTTCTTCCAACCCTTAAGAGATTTGCCGTCGAAGAGTTCAACCCATTCACCGGCGTTTGCAGTGGAAGCTACCAGGAGAGAAAGACCGGCAGCCAAGACAGAGAGATATGAGATAGGAGTTTTCATGATTCAGGGATTTATCCTATCGGAAGTCCCTCTACTGTCGACGCCCTGATTGCGCCTTATCTCCAGTGTCACTTGGTCCAGATGCTGGCCTGCGACGTGCTCAGTTGCAGCTTGCGCTGATGCTCGCGAATCAGGAAAGGCACTTCCACCACCTCCTTCAGTTCAAACGTTCCCGACAAATGCCCCTTCAGGTAATCGAGGGTTAACCCCTGTGGTCGACTCTCTGCCGGAGTGTAATCCTCCATCCAGGTCGCCGGAGTCGCCATCACCAAGGTTCCGCCATCACTGACCAGCGAAGGCAGCCGATCGAGAAATCTTTGTGGTTCCGTTAGTCGACACAAGAGGTTGGCTGCGTGCACCAGGTCAAACTGCCCGAGGTCATCGCGGAGGTTCATCGCATCTCCCTGCTCGAAAGAAGCGCGTTCCGGCTGAACCCCGTCCGGCAGTCGCACTTGAAGTAAGTCGGACAGATGCATTTCCCGGTAGCGATGATAAGACACCACCTCTCCCCTGCTCACTTCGTCGGCGACATCAATAAACGACTGGGAAAAATCGATCCCGATCACTTCGTCGGCGACCTTGGTCATTTCGAGGGAAGAACGCCCAACCGCGCAGCCAATGTCGAGAGCTCGTCCAATCGGACCTTCAAGGCCCGCCAACTCCACCGTCGCAACGGGAAATTCAAGGCAACCACTCGGCAACCCGGCCGTTTCAAACCCGACGCTTTCCAGGATTTCCTCGGGCGAACCGTAGTGAAAGAGCAAGTACCAATTGCGCAGAATATCGCTTTCGTAACTCATGCAGCAGATGACGGAGCTTCTGTCCCGTCGTTTCAATACTTGAGTAACGCCTCGATCCGCACATCGGAGTCAAGATTCTTGCGCCCTTCGAGAAATTCCAGTTCGATCAGGAAACTAACGCAAACAATCTCGCCGCCGAGTTCCTGAACCAGCTTAATCGCTGCCCCGGCAGTGCCTCCGGTCGCAAGCAGGTCATCGACGAGAATAACTCTCTCACCGGAATGAATCGCATCCTTGTGGATTTCCACATGAGCCTCTCCGTATTCCAGCGAGTAGGCCACTCCGGTGGTTTCCCACGGAAGCTTGCCTTTCTTCCTCACTGGAATAAATCCGGCACCAATCCGGTCAGCTAGAGCCGCACCGAAGATAAAACCTCGCGCGTCAATTCCGATCACCTTATCCACCCCGGCACCTTTGAGCGTTTCCGCAAAGAGCTCGGTTGTCAGACGCAAGAGTTTGCCGTCGGCGAGCAACGGGGTGATGTCTTTAAAAACAATTCCGGGCTTCGGGAAATCATACACATCACGAATGGCGTCGTTGAGCTTGTCGAGAGATTCCTGTTTCACAGCAGCACCCTCCGCAGGATAAGGCCAAAGGTCAAGATCTGAGGCTGATGTAACACATTATCCCCGCGCAATTGAGGCCTTCCTGTCAGGACTCCGATTCGCTACAGTTCACCCCAATGAAACTTTCAGGAAAAACCGCCATCGTCACTGGCGGCGGCCGCGGAATCGGGCTGGGGTGCGCTACCGAACTGGCAAACGAGGGTGCCTCCATCGTCCTCGTTGATCGCCCCGGAAGCGGTGAACTCAGCGAGGGCGTCAAAACCGTGGAAGCTCTCGGCGTCGAATGCATCGGCATCGAAGCTGACGCTTTTTCGCGCCAAGGCTGCGAAAAAACACTTACAGAAGCTGTAACCCGTTTCGGTGAGGTCGATATCCTCGTCCACGTGCCGGCATTCAATCGCCGTAACAGCTTCCTCGACTACCCGCCCGAGGATTTTGAAGTTATTCTCCAATCGGCCCTGCTTGGAGCATTTCACATGGGGCAACTCGTCGCCCGTCACTTCGTGGAGAAGGACAATCCTGGAAAAATTATCTTCATCTCCAGTGTGCTCGCCCGCATCCCCAACGCCCGCTGCGTCGCCTACAGTGCCGCCAAGGCCGGACTCAATTCCATGACCGAAACCATGGCCATCGAGCTGGCGGGAAACCACATCAACGTCAACGCCATCGAACCCGGCTGGATTGATACTCCAGGCGAACGCCAGCATTACAACGATGAAACCATGGCCGCCGAAGGCCGGAAGCTGCCGTGGGGACGCCTCGGATTGCCTGAGGAAATTGGCAAAGCCGCAGCCTACCTCGCATCCACCGACGCAGACTACGTCACCGGAACCGTTCTCCCGGTCGACGGCGGTTACCGCCTCAAGCATTGCCGCGATATCCCGGAAGAAACCGCCTGATCCTGTTTTGCGCCGAGCGAGGCACGATTACAATCTAGCCGCAATTTCTTAATACCCCGGTTCCAGTTGAAGGGTTAGGCTTCGCGTAGTATCTGAAACTGGACACCGCTATACGAGCCGGCCTCTAATACCATCCGATCACCATGTTCGCCAAACTCCTGCTCCTCTTTATCCTCGTTCCCGTCGCGGAACTGGCGATCTTTATTACTCTGGGCGAAAAAATCGGTCTCCCTGCCACTCTCGGTATTATTATTCTCACCGCCTTCATCGGCGCCTACCTGACCAAGTCGCAGGGTCTTAAGGCGCTCAACAACTACCAGCAGGCTCTGGCCCAGGGCAAACTGCCCCACGAGGAAGTCATGGATGGCCTCATGATTCTCATCGCCGGCGCCGTCCTTCTTACCCCGGGCTTCCTCACTGATGCGATCGGCTTCAGTCTGCTGATTCCCCCTTTCCGCAAAATCGTCAAAGCGATCATTAAAGACCGTCTGAAGGGACGGGTCGAAGTTGTCTCCCAGAACGTGAACGCCGCCCAGGCTTTCACCCAGCAAGGCCAGCCAGGCTCCAGCGGTGGCCCGCAGGTTATCAACGTCGAAGCTGAGGTGGTCGACGATTCAGCACCCCGGGAGTGATCGCATTTCTCTGTTTCCACTTTTCGTCATTTTTAGACCTCCCCGGCTCCGTCTGGCCGCGAAAACGTCCTCGCCTCGCTTCTGAAACCATGGCAGGATTCTCCCTGCTTTGAGTTTCCTCTTCCCGCTCTACCTGCTCGGTGCCGCCGCCCTCGCGGTGCCGATCATGCTTCACCTTCGTCGACGCCCACCGAAGGAGCATATTCCGTTCAGTTCCCACATGTTCCTGGAGCAAACTCCGGAGAAACTGACTCGCCGCACCCGCCTCGAACGCTGGCTCCTTCTGGCACTTCGCTGCCTTGCCCTGCTGCTGCTTGCTTTTGCTTTCGGGCGCCCTTTTCTCAACACACCGCCCGAGGCCATCACGGCCGATTCGCTGGAGCGAAAAGTCATCCTGATCGACCGAAGCGCTTCTATGAAACGGGAAGATCTCTGGGATCAAGCTCTCAGTGCGGCGAAAGACCAGATCGAAGATTCCAATGCCACTGCCGAGGTGACTGTGGCATTCTTCGACAACGGGTTCGAAGAGATCGCTTCCCTCTCTGCCTGGCGCCCCCTTTCCCCCGGTGCCCGCTCCGCAGCTCTCGATTCGTTTACTTCTGAAAAACAGTCTCAACCCTCGTGGCAAACCACCGATCTGGGCGCCGCTATGACGCGGGCGGCAGATCTCCTGCTCGCCGCCGATATCGATGATCCAGCCACCTCCATGGAAGTCGTTGTCATCAGCGACTTCCAATCAGGAGCCGATCAATCCACACTCCAGAACGAGGCCTGGCCCAGCGAGGTCCAGGTTCGCTGCGTCGCGCTCACCCCTGAAGAATCCGGCAACCTTTCTCTCGCGCTAGCTTCGACACCTCCACGCTCCAGCATCAACGACGAAGAAGTCTATCGCGTTCGCGTTCAAAACGCCAACGACTCCGATTTCTCCACCGCCACCGTGTCCTGGCAGGATGCTCCGGACACAGCGATTGAAACGACCGTCGCTCCCGGCACCAGTCGCATCATTCGGACGGCTCCCCGACCCGCTTCTGCCGTCCGCGGCGTTCTCACCGTGACCGGGGACCAGCACAATTTTGATAACGACGTTTTTGTCTCTCCGGTCCAGGCCCGTCCCCTTCGAATTCTCGTTACCGGTGATACCAAACTGGAGGAATCCGCCGGTAGCGCGCTTTTTTATCTCAAGCGCGCCCTGCAGCCCACGCCCAACCTCGAGCCCATTGTCACCACCCAGCCGGACTTCGCAGAACAGGACCTAAAAGACATCGAAGCTGTCGTTATCCTCGATCAATGGAGCGCCGAGGTCGGCCAGAGGTTGAATCAATTTGCCGAATCCGGCGGTCTCGTTATCGCCCTTCCCTCCGCCGATGCTGAAAGTGATGCCCTCGCTTCGCTCGTGGGCGACGAAACCTGGCAACTCAGCGAAGCCGAAGGGAAAGACTTCTCTCTCCTTGGCGACATCGATTTTGAACACCCAGTTCTCGAGCCTTTCGCCCGGGCCCGCATCCGCGACTTCACCAAAGTCCGGTTCTGGAAGCATCGCGTCCTCTCACTTTCCGAAGCCCCCGGTGAGAGCACTCGAATTCTTGCCACATTCGATGGCGAGAGCCCGGCCATTATCGAAAAATGCATCGGCGACGGCACTGTATTTGCTTTTCTCTCCGGTTGGGAGCCAGGCGAAAGCCAACTCGCTCTCTCTTCCAAGTTCGTGCCATTGTTATTTTCTATCTTCGAACACACCGGATTCAGCATCCGCTCGGCGCCAACATACCTCGTCGGCGAAACCACCACTTCTGAACCGGGGTTTGAAGAAACTGAGAGAGATGGCGAACCCCACCTCATCGCTATCAACATGAATCCCCGTGAAGGCAACACCACCCCCTTTGATCCGACAGTCGTATTCCCGGGACTGGGCATCCCTCTCGTTGACGAGACCGGTTCCAATTCTATTTCGACCCTAACAGAAGAACAACTCGCGAGACTTGAATCAGAAGCCAAGGAAGAGAAACAGAAACTTTGGAAGTGGATCGTCTTCGCTGCCCTTTTCATCTTCGTGATTGAATCCATTCTCGCAGGCCGTCGCTCCCACACTGCCACGGCTCCCCAACTTGCCGCCACCTGAAACCCGACCAGCCATGATCGAGAAACTCCTCGCCAGCTGCCTCAAACCCGTTCTCGAAGCGGAGGTGCAATTGCGAAAACGCAAGGTCATCACCTGCACCTTGCTCACGGGCCTGGCTGGGATTCTCGCCCTGCTGGCGGCTGCCTACTACGCTGACTGGTGGTCGTGGATGACCGTTTTCGCCTGGTTTATTGTTCTGGCCGTCGGCGCCGCGATTGGCCTTTCCAACGCGACCCGCCCTCTCGATCTTCGAGGCATTGCCCGCCAGGTGGAAGAGAAACACCCGGATCTGCAGGCCGCTCTACTCGCGGCCATGGACCAGAAACCCGCCGTTTCCGGGGAACTGGGCTTCCTTCAGAAGCGGCTCATGTCCGAAATCAGCGAGCACGCGGTCAAGAACCACTGGGTGCGCCAAGTTTCAGAAAAACGACTCCTCGCTGCGGCCTGGGGGCAATTCGCTGCTGTCATCGCGTTTTGCGTCAGCGTCTGGTTTCTACTCAACGCCAATCCTTACAGCCGCCCAGCTACCGGCGAAGAGGTAATCGTCCAAATCGACCCCGAGACCAACCTGCCTGCCATCGAGGTCGCGGTTACACCGGGTGATGTGGAAATCGAAAAAAACTCACGCCTCGTCATTGAAGCCACCTTTTCCGGGCGGGCCCCCGCCTCAGCCATGGTGGTCTACAAGACGGCCGACAAGGAATCAAAGTTCCCCATGAATGTGGGTCTCGATGAAAACGTCTTCTCCGCCCTCATCCCCAAGGTAGTCTCTGACGGCGATTACCACATCACTTTCGAAAACGCTCAATCAGACGATTTTAAGATCGCCGTCTTCGAATACCCCCGTCTAGTTCAGGCTGACGCCACGATCAATGCCCCCGCCTATCTTGAGGAAGAAGCCCGCGAAGTCACCGATACCCGCAAGATCACCGTGATGGAAGGCTCACGCGTCGACTGGAAGCTGACCCTCAACAAACCCGTCCTCATGGGCGAACTCTACGGCGAAGACGAAGTCAGCATTCCGCTGGAGCCCTCCAAGGATGACCCGTCAATTCTCGTCGCTTCACACGTCCCCGAAAAAACACAGCGCTACCGGGTCCACCTCATCGACGACGGCGATCGCGCCAATCAGCGCCCTCCTTGGATCACGGTCAATGTGAAGGAAAACACCCCGCCGAAGCTCAAACTTACTTTCCCCGGGCGCGACTTCGACGTCACCGCGGTCCAGGAACTCCCCTTCGAAGCTGAAGTATGGGATGATGTTAGTGTGGAAAAATCAGGCATCACCTACCAGATGAACGACCGGGAGGATTCCATCACACTCTCAAAGGAACGACTCGCCGGCGGCAAGAAACATCCGATCCTCACCCTCGTCAGCATCGAGGACCTCGAAGCCAAACCTCGCGACCTGATTTCCTACCACTTCTGGGCTGAGGACATCGATACGGAAGGAAACGTCCGGCGCACGACCAGTGATCTCTTTTTTGCTGAGGTACGCTACTTCGAAGAAATCCTCCGCGAAGGCCAGCCCCAGTCCGGTCAAGGCGAGGGCGAGGGCGAGGGCGGGGAATCTCAAGCATTGCTTAAAATTCAGAAGGACGTCATCAATGCCTCCTGGAAACTGCGACGAGATCATGACCTGGGCCGCACGTTTGAGCGCTATGCCAGCGATGCCGAGGTTGTCTACGAGTCCCAACTCGTCGTTCTTAACATGATCGATCCTGTGATCGAGAAAGCAGAGGATCCCGAGCTGAAACAGATTTTCCAGGAAGCCAAGAAACTCATCGAAGAGGCGGCCGAAAAGTTCGCCCTCGTCGTCGCCAAGGAAGACGGAGAACTGATCGGTCCAGCCCATCAGGCGGCACTGAAGGTCTACGCCAAACTAATCGAGGCAAGCTCCCGCGAGACCGAAATCGCCATGTCCCAATCCCAGGGGCAGGGGCAGTCGCAGGAGAACCAGCGCCGCAACATGAACCTCGAGCTGAAGCAGAAAGATCTAAAATACGAAGAAAACACCGTTGCTCAGGAGCAACGCCAAACTGCTGAGCAGCAGGAAGACCTTGCCGTATTGGCCCGACTCAAGGAACTGGCCCGTCGCCAGGAAGCTATTGCCGAAAAGATCAAGGAACTCGAAGAACACCTGCAGGATGCGACCAAAGAAGAGCGGGAGGAAATCGAGCGCCAACTCAAGCGCCTCCAAGAAGAACAACAGGAACTGCTTCGCGAGCTTGACGATCTCGGCGAGCGGATGGAGTCCGAGCAGAATCGCCCCAATATGGCGGAGGAGCGTGAGCAGCTTGAAAACACCCGCGAGAATGTTCAGGAAACTGCCGAAAATCTCGAAGAGGGCAATCTGGCAGCCGCAGCCAATTCAGCCACCCGCGCGCGCGAAGAGCTGAAGCAGATGGAAGAGGAATTCCGCGAAAGGACCTCCCGCCAGTTCTCTGAAGAAATGCGGGATCTCCGCGAGAAGACCCGCGCTCTCGCCGAGAACCAAGAGGAGCTCAGCAACCAGCTCGAAGAGTTAAGCGAGATGAATCCAAGCGATCCGTTCTCTACCGAAGCTCAACAGCAGCGCGGAGAAGTCGCACAGAACCTCAGTAACCAACTTGAAAACTTCGAAGGCGTTCTCGAAGAAATTCGCAATCTCAGCGAGCAGTCCGAAACTTCCGAATCCCTGCTCTCCGACGATCTCTATGAAGCCTTCCGCAATGCCAAGATGAACGGAGTCGAGGATGCCCTGAAGGAGGCCCGCGACTACACCTATTACAATCGCGCCGATCAGGCCCGCGCTCCCGAGCAGGCAGCAGCCCGCGGCATCGAGGAACTCAAGGAAAGCATCGAAGCCGCTTCCGAAAAGATTCTCGGCAACGAGGCCGACGCCCTTCGACTTGCCCGCTCCGAACTTGATCGCCTTATCGAAGAGTCCCGCGAGGAAGCTAACCGCCTCGGTCAAAATGGTCAAAATAACGAAGCCGGCGAAGAACAGGGCTCCGGTCAGCTCGCTCAGAACGAATCAGGCTCTCGCCAGGGTGATCCCAATTCCGAGCAGGAAGGCCAACCCGGATCCGGTCAGGAATCGCAGGAAAATGAAAACTCTGAAAACGCCCAGGCCGGCAACTCACAGGATCCATCGGAACAGGACGGCGAAGGCCAGCAGACGGGGCAGGAAGGTCAGGAAGGCAATCAGCCCTCCACTCAAATGGCCGAGGCAGGCCAACAAGGCCGAGGCCAATCACAGGAATCGGGCGAGGGCCAACAAGGGCAGCAACCGGGTGAAGGGCAGCCACAAGGTCAGGGCAACAACCCGCAAAACCTCGCTCAGGGCCAGCAGGGGCAAGGTCAAGGTCAGCAGGGAGAGGGCCAGCAACCCGGCGAAGGACAACAGGGTCAGGGTCAGCAAGGCCAGGGCCAACAACCGGGGCAGCAACCCGGACAATCTCAACAAGGCCAGCAAAGCATGGCCGGCAACAGTTCCGGTCAACGCGAAGGCGGCAGCAATTTCGGTGGAGATGATCGTGGCAACAGCATCCCGACCGGGGGTCAACTCGGGGGACAGCCACTCTTCTTTGACCGCCCCGAAGAAGCCCCTCAACAGGGGCCGATCACCGGAGACGACTACGGAAACTGGGCTGACCGTCTCAGCAATATTGAAGAAATGATCGACCAGGAAGATATTCGCAACGGACTGGCCAAGGTCCTCGATGAGGCTCGTGCCATGCGGATCGATTTTCAGCGCAACAACGATGCCCCCCAGGCTGGCAGCATCAATCAGCGCATTACCAATCCTCTTGTCGAACTTCGCCAACGCCTCAGCGAAGAAATTGCGAAGTTGAACAAAGAGAACCCCATCGCCCCGATTGATCGTGATCCTGTCCCCAGTGAGTTCCGCGATCTCGTCCGCCGTTACTACGAAGAGCTTGGGGCGGGTGAATAATCCGTTCGTCCTTCCCCGATCCAGTACGGAATGCCTTTCCCCTACCCAGTCGCCAACCACCCCCTTGCCACCCTCGCTTTTGCTAACGAAAGCTGGATGTGGGTTGCTCTCGTCTTCGCGGCCGCCTCCATCTTTATCCTGACATTCACCTACAGGAAATCACCGCTGCGGGGACCTCAAAAGTTTTTTGCTGCCACGCTCAAGCTCGTTGGACTCATTCTCCTCGCGCTCGTCCTGATGGAACCCGTCATCCTCGACGAACTCCCCAAGAAAAATGCCAACGAAGTTGCCATTGTCGCCGACAACTCGTCCGGACTCACCGTGGCTCTCGACGCGAACGAGCCGTCACCTGCTGAGCAGCTCACCTCAGCTTTGGTGAATTCAGAAACTAATCTTTATCCTGAGTGGCTCGCCCGGATCGATGACACCTTCCGTCTCCAACCCTTCCTCTTTGACGGCAGTCTTAGGCGGGTGGATGAATTCAGCGAACTCAGTTTCGCCGAAAATCGCTCTGACCTCGCCACTGCGCTTGGGCGAATCCGTCAGCGCTTCGACAAGCGGCCGCTCGCAGCGATCGTGGCTTTCACCGATGGTAATGCGACTGACGCTGAGGAACTTGATACCACTCTCGCCAAGTGGTCGGAAGTTGCGGAAAACGCCGGCGTCCCGGTTTACCCCGTCATCCTTGGTGACCCCTCACCTGAGGCCCGCGACCTGTCCGTCAATCATGTCACGGCCGAGACGACCCAGTTTGAGGACGCCCAAGTCACCTTGAATATCGAAGCGGCCGCTCGTGGTCACTTCGCCGATCCGGTCGAAGTCTTTGCCGTTAACGAAACCGGCAAAGAACTCGCCGTGAAAGAAGTCGTCTTTCCCGAGCCCGTTTCCGGTGGCCCCGTTTCACGCGCCCTGCCGGTTCGCCTCCAACTATCCGCGATGCCCCCGGGAATCTCTTTTCTCAAGGTCGGCATTCGACAGTCCGCCGAAAAACCTGAGGAAGAACTGACTGACCGAAACAACGAGAAACAGATCTCAGTCAATCGCGGCTCCGGCCCCTATAGAATTCTCTATGTCAGCGGCCGCCCTAACTGGGAATACAAGTTTCTCCGGCGCTCTCTTGCGATGGACTCCGAGATCGAGTTGGTTGGCCTCATTCGTATCGCCAAGCGCGAGCCCAAGTTCGAGTGGCGCGGCCGCACCGGTGAGAGCAGCAACCCACTCTTCCGCGGTTTCCGCAGCGAGATCCCCGAAGAGACCAGGAAATATGACGAACCTGTTCTCGTTCGCCTCAATGTCAGCGATGCAAGCGAACTTCGTGACGGCTTTCCTAAATCCGCCGAAGATCTCTTTGACACCTATAAGGCCATCATTATTGACGACCTCGAAGCTTCCTTTTTCACCCAGGAACAGCAGGAGCTCATCGACCAATATGTTTCCCGACGGGGCGGAACCCTGCTGATGCTTGGCGGCCAGGAATCTTTCCAACCCGGGCTGTGGGAGAACACCCCGATTGGTCGCGTCCTTCCTGTTTACCTCGATAAAATTCGAAACGCTCCTCCGTCGCTCGAAGCTGCTTTCAACCTCACCCGCGAAGGTTGGCTCGAACCCTGGATGCGACTGCGCTCCAGCAAAGACGAGGAGACCAACCGCCTCGCCTACATGACGCCCTTCTTTGCCGTGAACCAGATCTCCGCGATCAAACCGGGTGCCAGCATCCTGTCCACCGTGATAGACAGCGAGCGACGCACCTTACCGGCCATTATCACTCAGCGCTACGGTGAAGGGAAATCCGCAGCCGTGACCATCGCGGACTTCTGGCGCTGGGGCATGAAAGATCCGGAACAGCAGGAAAACCTCGCCCGCTCCTGGCGCCAACTGGTTCGCTGGGCCATTAACGAAGTCCCGTCCCGCGTCGAGTTGGAAAAAGAAGAAGTGAACTCAGGCCCCCTGCCTCTCACCAACCTTTCCGTCCGCGTCCAGACCAAAACCTTCGACCCACAGGATGACGCCAATGTGATCCTGACCGTGTCACACCAGGACGGGGAAACCTCCACACTTTCCGCGGAACCCTCCCTCACTGACCCTGGACTCTTCACTGCCGAATATGCTTCCGAAAATCGGTCCAGCTATCGCGTTCAAGCCTCTGTTCTTGACGGTGAAGGCGAAGTGATCGGCACTGACGAAATCGCACGGACCATCAATCCCGAAGCCGATGAATTTGCCAAACTCGGACCAAACCAGTCCACCCTCGAGCGCATCGCTGCCGAGACAGGCGGCGAAATGCTTAGGCTCGACGAACTTGCTGAACTTCCGGCTCTTCTGAAAACCTTGGACCTCCCTATCTCCGAAGTTCGTCAGCGACCGCTCTGGCACACGCCCTGGCTCTTCCTCATCGCCCTCGCCTGCTTTCTCGGAGAATGGGTTCTTCGCCGCCGACAGGGTATTCTCTAACTTTGATCCATGGCCCGACTTCTCACAGGACTACTGATTCTCTTCGGCTTTGCGACTCCGCCTTTAGAAGCTGAGAACCATGAAATTGAAATCATCGTGATCGTCAGCACTCCCGGTACTGACGAATACAAAACGCTCTTCATCGACGTCGCCGAGAAGTGGAAGAAGGCTGCCTCCCTCGGGAGAGCACCCATCACCGTGATCGGAGAAGACCCGGTGCCAGAGGGAGAGAAGGCCACCGACGCTGAGCAACTGCGCCAGGCCATTGAAGGGTCCGAGGCTCCCGAGCTCTGGATCGTCCTGATCGGCCACGGCTCCTTTGATGGACGCACTGCTAAATTCAATGCCCGCGGGCCTGACTTCTCCGACAACGAATTCGCTTCCTGGCTTGTCAATCGTGAGGGCGAAACCGCCGTGATCAACACTACCGCTGCGAGCGGCTCATTCATTTCTGAGCTTTCCGGTCCCAAGCGCGTCGTCATTACCGCAACGCAGAACGAAGGCGAAATTGATTTCGCACGGTTCGGTAACTACTTCCCGGACGCCATCGCCGGCGCTCCAGAGGCCGACCTGGATAATGATGATCAAGTGTCATTGCTGGAGGCTTTCATCCATGCCTCCAACAAAGTGGCACTCTTCTACCAAAACGAGGGTCGCATCGCTACAGAGCATGCACTGCTCGATGACAACGGAGATGGCAAGGGTTCACGCGCCGAATGGTATGAAGGAACCACCGCCACCCGTTTCGTATCGGACAAGGCGGAACCCGATGGTGAACTGGCCGGACAGAAGACTCTTGTGAAAAACGATTTCGAGCGACGCCTCAGCGTTGAGCAGCGTCGGGAACGTGATGCGCTCGAACGCGATGTTAAGCAGTTGCGCCGCAAGCGTGATGATATGGAAGAGGCGGAATATTACACCGAGCTCGAGTCGCTCCTCCTTCGCCTCGCAAAAATCTACGAGGCTGTAGGCGACAGTTAGGGTGGCCTCTGCCATATTGGCAGAACGGATGAAAGTCTCTGAGCAACTTCGGCAACAGTCGCGACTGTCTCTCGGCGGTCGCAATCTTGCCGTTCTCCTCTTCGCCCTGCTTGCCGCCGGAATCGTCATCGCCGCTCCAGAGCCCGGTTGGCTCAAGTGGTTACTCGCCTCGCTCGCCACCTCCGGCTTCATCGTGACCCTGACGTGGAACAAACACGAGGAATCGGGAGAGAACGAAGAAGAGGATCTCACCGAGATCGCGCAACAGGCTATTCGCAAAGAAGCATCCCGCCTCGAAAAAAAGCGCCACGAACTCGAGCAGGTTCTCATGGCCTACGGCGAGTGGATGGAGTTTCCCGACTACGAACACCTCCAGGCGATCGACTGGCAGACCGAAGCCCATCAGCAGATGGACCGTCGCGTTGCAGAACTCATCGACGAAGAAGCTGATCGCATGTTGCAGTGTTATTCCTCCGGCGATTACTGGAAGGACGGCAAGTTCGATGGCCGCCAACCACTGCTCGACCTGATCGACTTCACCGAATCCATCGCCCGCCTTCACCAACCGGAGTCCGATCGCCCCCTGCTCGAGATGAATCTCGAAAGCCTGCTGCGATCCGTGAATCGGGCCTCGATCCAGATCATCCTACTGCTCGAAGAACTGCCTATTCTCGAGGTGAAACAGATGAACCTGCGCAAGGTCTCGGACAACATTCAAAAGGCCAGCAAGGTCTACAAGAAATACGAAGAACTCCAACCGTTCCTCAAGCCGGTTCGCTACCTCTGGCAGGGCAGCAAACTCTTCCTCGCTTCCAATCCCCTGCTCGCAGCAGGATGGATCGCCGGATCCGAAGTGCTCTGGAAAGGTGGCAAGGCTATCGGCAAGAAAGCAATGGACGCCTACCTTCTGAGCTTTGTTCGCCAGACACTGGGCATCATTGCCTGGGAGATAAACAGTCTCTATGACACCTGTCACCGTTACCGGAGCCCCGACTGGATTTACGGTGTTGAGATCGCTCACCTTCTGAGCCGGTTCGACACCACCCCGGATGTTCTGCGCGAAGCGTTCCAGGAAATCGGACGCCTCCCTTTGCGGAGCAGCTACGACCGTCTCTTCCTCTACCGCTGTATTGCGCAGAATGTGAGCCCAAAGCCAAAACAGTTCGCGCAGCCGGAACTACTCACGGACGAACTAAAGCAGCAACTCTACGACCAACTCGACACCTTCTACGAAAAGACCATCGCGGAGAATCCAAACGTCAGCAACGACGAGACCCGAAAGTGGCGCGAGAGATTGCAGGACAGGCTCGGTCTTTAACGAAGCAGCGTAGCCAACTCACTGGCTTTGTCGGGTTGTTCCTTGCTCAGGTTCGACATTTCCATCGGATCGCTCTCGAGGTCATAAAGCTCCTCGGCCAACAACTCGCCCTTTCTGTTTGTCCAACGCACATAGCGATACCGATCCGTCCTCACGGCATGCCCCATGAAGTCGTTTTTATAGCGAGAGTATTCGTGGAATATCACATCCTTCACCGAAGCCGCCGCATCCTTCAGCACAGGCACCAAGCTGACTCCTTCAAGGTGAGTTGGAGGCTCAATGCCAGCAAGATCGCAAAGCGTGGGATAAACATCCAGCAATGCCGCAAACGACTTTGTTCGACCCGGCTCCATGCCCGGCGCAGAAATCATGAAGGGAATGCGGTTGGCGATTTCGTAGTTCGTCATCTTACCCCAGGCGCTCTTTTCGCCGAGATGCCAGCCATGGTCCGACCAGAGAAGGACGATCGTGTTTTCCCGCAGGCCTGACTCATCAAGTTGATCCAACAACTTACCGATCTGAGCATCCACATAGGAAATGCAGGCAGCGTAGGCATGCAGCAATTTGATTTGATTTGCTGCAGGAATTTCCCCGTGAACCGGAGCGCCTACGTAACTTCGCATCTCAAAGCCATTCAGCGCGATCGCATCAGCCCGCGTCAGCGGATCCGGCATCGGATCGCCCACTTTCTTCATCATGCCACCATAGCCATCGGAGTTAAACCAGGCAAGATGAGGCAAATTTTTCGGCGGCTTCGGATTCATCGCGAGCCACGATTCATCCGGCGCATAGAGATCGTAGTAGCGCTTCGGTGCCACGAAGGGAAGATGCGGACGGCGAAAACCCACGGCATAGAAGAAAGGTTTCTCGTGTAACTCTCCCAAGTGGCGGTTTACTTCGTTGACCATTCTCCCGGCAAAGAGAAACTCATCCGCCACATCGGGGGCCTGCGCGACGGGACAGTTCGCCCGATCCGCAATCAATGTCGCCGTGACATCGTCGTTAACCACTTCCAACATCTCGCCCTCGCGTCCGGCAAACAGGGGTGCACTCCAATCCTCCGGCACCGCCCAACCGTCGTGATCAATCTTACCAAATCCCCTCACCTCGTAGCCCGCTTCGCGGAACCAACGGGACATTGGCACCGCATCAGGTCGAGATTTGCGAAACTTCGTGATGTCCCTCTCGTTGTTGGAATAAACCCCGACCGTGCCGGGTCTCAATCCGGTCATCAGAGACATTCTCGAAGGACCGCACTTGGAGTAATTGCAGTAAGCACGCTCGAAGAGCATTCCGCTAACAGCAAGACGATCGAAGTTTGGAGTCTGCACCCGCTCATCTCCATAACAGCTGAGCATTGGCCGCAGGTCATCCACGGCAATCATGAGGATGTTTGGACGATCCTGAGCCACGAGGAATCCGTGACACAGGATGACTGAAAGGCTGACCGCAAACCAGTTCATCTCTGTTTCACCCAACTGAGAGCGTTCTCAGATTCTTCGAACGGAAAGTGCCGCACCTCCGCGGAAACAAAGTGGTTCGCGAACGAGATCGCAGCCGTCGCAATATGACTGTCCGTCACCAGCGCGACCCGCTGGATTATCTCGTGGTGATTACGCACAAACTTGATGTGGTGCACCAACCCACTGAAATTTTCCCAGCCGGGAAACTCCTGGACCTGGATCATTAATCCCGACAGCCCGTCGTGGGATTCGAGATACTGGTCGACTCCTCCAGCCAGTCCCCGAAAATCGCCCTCCGACAAAGGGCCGGAAGGCTTCACAATAACAACCGCATCCGCTTCGAGTATTTCAAACGAGATCATAGTTCAATCATCCCGAAGCGGCAGTGTTGTGTCGATCAGTTCTTCTTTGGCTTGTGCGGATCGTGGCAGGCCTTGCAACTGGAAGCATCATCAAGGCGGTCGAGGGCCTTGGGGCCCGTGTCCCCGCCGGCAACAGCATCCATGGCAGCAAGGAGTTCGGCGATCTTTTCTGCATAAGCCTCCTGGTCTCCCTTGGGCGCTTCGATCCCGTCCAACTGATGCATCATCTTGGCGAGATCCTTGACTTCCTTCTCTGAAGCCTCTCCATCCAGTACCTTGGCAAGAGGACTGTCGTCGCCCTTGAAGCCATCCTTCATGATCGTGGAAATAACTTTTTCGTCAGCGAAAGCAGACATACTGCCTATTACAAGGGACAGACCAATAAAACAAAGTGTGACTCTCATCATTACACGGGAGCGTCAGGAAAGCCTCATCCAATGACAAGACCATTTCTTACGCGAAGCTGCCACCTACCAAAAAGCCCGAAGCCTCAGACGAAGCTTCGGGCTTTCAAGATTATTCGAGCCGCCAACGGCGACTCATGAAGAAGTTTATCACCCTCCAATGCCTGCACTGACGATTTCAGCGAAACTCTGGGGATCGAGGCTGGCCCCACCAACGAGGAATCCGTCGATGTCTTCACGGCCGATCAGGTCAGCAGCGTTGCCGGGCTTCACGGAACCACCGTACTGAATTCGGGTGGCTGCGGCAACTTCCTCACCGAAGATGTTGGCGAGAACGCTGCGGACAAATGCCTGGGTGTCCTGCGCCTGCTCAGGTGTTGCGGTGACACCAGTTCCAATCGCCCAGACCGGCTCATAGGCAATCACCACGTCTGCCATCTGCTCAGTCGTTACGCTAGCGAGGCTGCCTTCGAGTTGGGTGGTGAGAACACTTTCAAGCTGACCGCTCTCACGCTCTTCAAGAGACTCACCGATGCAGAGAATCGGCTTCAGGTCAGCCGTCAGGGTGGCGTGCACCTTTTTATTGATGATGGCGTCGTCTTCCCCGTAAAGAGAGCGGCGCTCGCTGTGGCCGAGGATGACATACTCGGTATTGATATCCTGAAGCATGGCAGCACTGGTCTCACCAGTGAAGGCACCAGAAGCTTCGTGGGACATGTTCTGGGCGGAGAGAGCAACAGCTGGGTTCGGCGTGATCAGCTCGGAAGCTTTTGGCATCGCGATGAAAGAAGGAGCAATCACGATATCGACAGCAGTGGCTTCGCTGAAGGTGCTCAGGAAAGGATCGAGAAACGCAGCCGCCTCGGTGGGCGTCATGTTCATCTTCCAATTTGCGGCAATGATGTTTTTACGGCTCATATTTTAGGTATTCAGGTGTTAAGGAATTTAGGGTTTCAGATCGAATCATCGGGACCCAATTACTGAACCCCTGAACTACTGAAAACCTTTCGTATTACTTGTCGTCGAGGGCTGCGATTCCAGGCAGTTCTTTACCTTCGAGGAGTTCGAGAGACGCACCACCTCCAGTGGACATGTGGTCCATCTTTTCTCCGAAGCCGAACTGATTAGCGGCAGTTACGGAGTCACCTCCCCCGACTATGGTAATGGCGTTTTCGTTAGCGGCAATGGCGGCGCCAACGGCTTTCGTACCAATGTCGAATCCGCGCTTCTCGAACACACCCATGGGTCCGTTCCAGATCACGGTGCCGGCTTTGGCAATGGCAGCAGAGAATTCTTCGATCGCCTTGTCACCAATGTCGATACCTTCACGGTCAGCGGGGATGACACCACCCTCTTCCCAGGGAGCGGTCACTTCGGTCGGCACGTCATCGCCGAAATCTTCGGTGTGGCGAGTGTCAGCAGGAAGCAGGAACTCGGTGTTATTCGCCTTGGCAGTCTCGATGATGTCGAGAGCCATCTGGCGGGCTTCCGGAGTATTCTCCACGAAGCTCTTACCGACTTCATATCCCTGGGCCAGTCGGAACGTCGTTCCCATAGCACCGCCGATGATGAAAGCGTCCGCCTTGTCCATGAGGCGCTCGAGAATCTTGATCTTATCAGAAACCTTGGCTCCGCCCATGATCACGACGAAGGGGCGCTGGGGTTCTTCAAGCTTGGTCACGAGGAACTCGAGCTCTTTCTCAATGAGAAATCCCATCACGCAGGTGTCGATAAACTCAGTCACCCCGGCAGTGGAAGCGTGGGCGCGGTGAGCCGTGCCGAAAGCGTCGTTCACGTAGATGTCGCCGTGAGCAGCGAGCTGCTCGGAGAATCCGGTGTCGTTATCGGTTTCACCGGCGTAGAAACGCACGTTTTCGAGAAGAAGGACTTCACCGTCTTGGAGATCAGCAACAGCAGCCTCGGCGTCGGCGCCAACGCAATCATCAACGAACTTCACGTTCGCAGAGATCAGTTCGCCGAGACGATCGGCAGCGGGCTTGAGAGAGAACGCCGGATTCTTTTCACCCTTGGGACGACCGAGGTGAGACATGAGAATGACACGACCACCAGCATTGGTGAGATGTTCGATGGACGGGATCGCCGCCCTGATGCGGGTGTCGTCAGTGATGTTGCCTTCGTCATCGAGAGGCACGTTGAAATCCACGCGCATAAGGACGCGCTTA
The DNA here is from genome assembly GCA_049594415.1 of Verrucomicrobiales bacterium. Lineage (GTDB taxonomy): Bacteria > Verrucomicrobiota > Verrucomicrobiia > Verrucomicrobiales > DEV007 > Arctic95D-9. The sequence goes on from JBMYJM010000014.1 coordinate 73,964, forward strand.
CCGGCAGGATCGATGTCGCTGATAGAGAGTTTCATCTGAAAGTCTTTTTCCTTTTCTAAATCTTTTTCTTTTTCAAAGGCCCGAATCATGTTCTGAGCCCTACCGAAAAAAAGCGCCCGCCAACTGTGCAGTCGGGGGCGCTTCTTTCAAAAGGTTCGTTGTGGGAGACAACCTTAGAGGCTGCCGCCAACGAGTTCCATGGCGTCGACCGCACGGTTGGAGTAACCCCACTCGTTGTCGTACCAGCCGACAACCTTGACGAAATTACCCTGAGCCATGGTCGTGTCGGCGTCGAGGATACAGGAGTGAGGATCGCCCACGATGTCCTTGAGGACGAGCGGATCTTCGCTGTAGTAGAAAATTCCCTTAAGAGGACCTTCAGCAGCTTCTTTGTAAGCTGCGTTGATCTCTTCAACAGTCGCTTCCTTCTTGAGAATCGCGCTGAAGTCGGTCACAGAACCAGTAGGCGTGGGAACGCGGAAAGCGCCGCCCTGAAGCTTACCGTTTAGCTCGGGGATCACGAGGCCGATCGCTTTGGCGGCACCCGTGCTGCTCGGAATGATGTTCTCAGCAGCGGTACGAGCACGGCGGAGGTCGCTGTGAGGAGCGTCGAGCACGCGCTGGTCTCCCGTGTAAGAGTGGATCGTGCTCATGAATCCCTTCTCAACACCGAAAGTGTCGTTGAGGACTTTGACCATCGGCGCGAGGCAGTTGGTGGTGCAGGAAGCGTTGGAAATAATATGGTGCTCTGCAGGGTTGTAGAGGTTGTCATTGATGCCGATGCAGAAAGTAAGATCAGGTTCCTTAGCAGGAGCGGAGATGATTACCTTCTTGGCGCCAGCTTCGATGTGCTTGCCGGCTCCGGCGCGGTCCACGAAGAAACCGGTGGATTCGAGAACTACGTCCACGCCCTTATCGCCCCAGGCGAGTGCCGCAGGATCGCGCTCAGCAGCAGCGAGAATGCGGTGACCGTTAACCGTGATAGACTCGTCGTCGTATTCGACGGTGCCGTCGAAGCGACCAGCAGTGGAGTCATACTTAAGCAGGTGTGCGAGCGTCTTGTTGTCAGTCAGGTCGTTGATCGCAACGACTTTCTTGAGCTGTTCCTCGGACATAGCGCGCAGAACGTTGCGGCCAATCCGTCCAAATCCGTTAATTCCGTAGGTTGCCATATTGGTAATTCAAACGTGTTTCGTTTAAGTCGCCCGGGCAATCTCTGCCCAGACGGCTGGTCCCAACTTTCGCCAGAGACCGCGGCTACCGTAGGGAGGAATAGCCCCCCGTCAAAGGAAAAGCCCATGCCGAAACCGATACATTAGCCCACTCCACCTGAGTATCAGGGCCCTGCGCACCGCGGCCCATCCAAAAAGATCCTCGAATTTAACAACTTGCGGGGAATTCCGAGCAGAATCCGCAAAATTTTCTGAACGTTTTTTGCCTGACAACCGTCTACTAAGATTGGTTGGTCGTGTCGTGACATGGGTTTCCGGCCACTCAACCTCCATCACACAAAATCCCCCCCACAAGATCGGGCCTTTATGAAAGGTTTCCGAAAATTTAAAAGTTCTTAAATTTTCCCTTGCCACTGAATTTCTAATATCTATACTCATATTAAATAATTTGATCTGCCATGAAAAAACTAATCGTCATCGTGAATGACCTTGAGCGCTCCGGCAAATCTGCCCTGGCACGCGCTATTTCTCACCATCTTAAGGAACTTGACCTGCGTCACCTGCTTGTCACCTCGAATGAGATGGACATGACGGAAACCTTTGAAGGCGAATTCTGGGACCTCGAGGATCAATTCGACGTTTCCCAACTCATTTCAGCAGTCGATCGCCACGAAGCTGTCATCGTCGATGTCCACACCGGCGCCGCCCGAAACTGGGGCGAATTCTGCGAACAGGAAGAACTTGAAGCACTCCTCGCTGAACTCGATGCCGAGATGACCCTGGTGATCCCGAACAATCAGAGCGAACGTTGCAACGAAGAGGTCGCGGACATTACTGAGATTTTTGCCGACCAGGCCAACTACATCATCGCTCACCTTCCCGGTGAAGAACGAACCGAGATCAAATGGAAGGGCAGCCCGGCTGAGAAAGCCGTTCGCTACCTGGGTGCCTCCCAAGTCAATCTCCCTAAATTTTCAGAAGATTTGAAATTAGCCATCGATAACACCGATGTCGATTTTGCTGAAGCTCTTAACAACCCATCGAAACTCCCTCGTTTCGCGGAAGTGCAGGTCGCCCAGTGGCAGGAGTCCATGTCCGACGTCCTTACCATGGCGCAGGATTATCTCATCCCCGAAGACATTGCTTCGGTGGCATTGGACTACTGATTCGAATTTCCCCAACACAGGTTTAGCTGAAGGGCTCTCCGGGAAACTGGAGGGCCCTTTTGTTTTCCGAGTCCGACGTGCTGACTTATTTAAAGATAGCGTCAAGTCCCATGGCACTCTTCCGCGCAATCCTGGGAACCATTTTCGGTCGGGATCGCTTCACCGCAAAATAAGCATAAGAAAGCAACCGCAGTCCGACGACCTTATCGACCAGACGGTAGCTCGGCTGATGCCGGACGAGATAGTTGAAGAAGAGACTCATCCATCGTCGGTTCAGTTTAAAGGGCGTAAAATCGAGCTTCACGGTGTATCGAAAACGGGTCCCCTTGGGATAGCGCTTCTTGTATTTCTTCTTCGCCTTCTCGAGCCGCTTCTTAATGCCTTCATCAAAAGGACGGAAAAAATACTCCCTCGCCAAGGCAATGATTCCGAAGGTGTATTCCATGTATTCGATATCCTCTTCCGGGAGATGGCATTCGAGCGCCAGCCCGCGCATCCGCTTGATCTTCACCATCGCCGCGTGACCGGAGCGAATACAGGTCTCTCCGTCGCCGACGAAGTGCTTCAGCATTTTCTTGAGTGAATGCGCGACGAAGATGTGATGCCAGTAGACACCCAGCAACGGCGGAATCCTGACGCGTCGAAAGTAGAGGCGCCTTCTTGCGAATTCGGGGAAATAGAGCAGATCGATTACCACTTCCTCGGAGAGACGGAGCAACTCTGCAAGCTGGGCGTGATTCTGGACATTGGGAATTCTCGAAATGGCTTCCTCCACCAGTTCACCATGTTTGAACAAGCGCAGGGCGACGAAGGTATTGATTTCCGTCCAGATCCCCTCCTCTTCGAGAAAAGCCAAGCGACGGAACGGCGTCCAACCACCAGTCTGACACCAAACGGAGATACCAACCACATTGGTGACTTCGCGCAATTCAATTGCCAGCTGCTCATAGTCGCGCCCGATAAAGCTCGGGTATTCACCGCAACCTTCGTATTCCCGCCGCGTCTGCAGTTCGACAATCTTCGGCAGATCAGTGACGAAAAAATTCCGGTTCAAAGACAGGTATCGAAAGAAATCCGATTCGCCGTATTTCATCGACAAGACCAAGGCCGGGCTCGTGATGCCGGCGACGGTTTTCTCGAGAGTGGCGTGATGCCAGATCAAGTCCCCGACTTCATGCGCTCCCACCGTCCAGGTCCGAAAGATGCAACGACGGCCGTGATGCTCAAAGATCGGGAGCACTGCCTTGAGGCACCGATTCACCATGGCAGAACTTTTCAACACCAACTGGCTCCGGAACTCCTCTTTAATATCGAGTCCGTCACTTTCACCGATGCGGAATACCACTCCTGCCACTTTGGGGAAATCGATAAAAAACTGATCCAGCAGCGACTTCAAAAAGTCCCGCTGCTTCTTCTCACTCGTCCCGAGCTTTTCCTCGAGCGCAGGAGTAAAGGTCAGAATGTCCATCGTCAGATAGATGTGCATCCCCTCCTCGCGAATGATGGCAAACAGCCTTCGAAACTCCTCACGATAGATCGCAATTCTTTCTCTGATAGACTCCTCGTAGAATTCGTGGTCCGCCAAGTGAGGCACATCATCCAGGGTCACACCGTTATACCCGATCGCTGCGACCGATCGGCAGAAGCGGCGCATATCGACCTGGATCTGCCTGAAAGTTTCCCGCACCTCGGCCTCCCCCATCTTCTGAAAGCGCATCCAGGGAAGCTTTGACCAGTTAATACGAAATCTGTCGTACCCCGGAAAAAAAGGTCCGATCGCATCGATCAAATAGAGATGAGAATTGAAAGTCGGCAGGTCCAATTTGAGTAATATGTTTTAACTCACCCCATTCCACGCCGCAACGGGATACGCCAGTCGCCTCGATGCCGTCTCCGTGACGATTTTGACAGATCCAAACCCTCGGTTAAGGCTGTCAGCTTCAACCATAGAAAAACTCGCCCATCTCAAAACTCCACTTCATAGTAAGCCGTATGAAAACCCTCAAACGCCTTTTCCAGTCCAGGCAGAACCCTGCTCTTACCGCTGCCGGCGCAGCCCTGGCTCTCGCCGCCTTCGCTGTTTTCTCACCTTCCTGCAGCGAGTCGACGACGGAGGCTGTAGAGACCGTTGAACCCTCCAAGATCGTTTTCATCTCCGGCACACCGAGCCACCCTTCCGGTCAGCATGAGTTTCGCGCCGGAGTGATTCTTCTGGCCCGGGCACTCGAAGAGCAAAGCGGACTGCCCGTCGAAATCGCTGTCAACCACCACGGCTGGCCCGAAGACGAATCTATCTTCGACGATGCCAAGGCCGTCATCATTTACTCCGACGGCAACGATCGGCACCCCGTCAAGGAACACGAAGCAAAGATGGACGAACTCATCGACAGCGGCGTCGGGCTCATGTGCATGCATTACGGCGTCGAAGTCCCCGCCGGCGAGCGGGGAGAGTATTTCAAGAAATGGATTGGAGGACACTACGAAGCAAAATTCTCCGCCAACCCTCACTGGACAGCTGAAGTGGAACTCGATGCTGACCACCCCATCAGTCGCGGCGTCCCTGGATTCAGTGCTAACGACGAATGGTATTACAATATGCGCTTCGCTTCACCGAAAACTGCGGCTGATATCCTGACCGGTATTCCCACACGGCAAAACATCAATCGTTACGTCCACTGGAACAAGAATGCAGAACAACTGCTCGGCACCAAGCAGACCATGATGTGGGCAGTTGAACGCCCCGATGGCGGACGTGGCATCGGCTTCACCGGTGGCCACTGGCATCGCAACTGGGCCATCGATGATTTCCGCAAGGTGGTTCTCAATGCCATCACCTGGGTGGCCGGCGTTGAAGTGCCCGAGAATGGAGTTGAGTCCGACGCCATCACCGAAGCTCAACTCAACGAGAATCTCGACGAGAAGAAGGAGATGGTTCACGTCGCCCTCCCCTCCGGAGCCGACCTCACCCAGCCTGCTGCCAACCCCGTCCCCTACAAGTGGCCCGGTATGCCCAAACCCGCGTCCGGCAAGGGCAAGGGCAAAGGAAACAAGGGAGCCAAAAACAAGGCCGGCTAAACCAAGTGACTGATGCCCCAACAAGACCGCCGATAAAAATCGGGATTGTCGATTCCGGGGTCGGAGGACTTTCTGTGCTACGGGAGGTTTGCCGGCTTCTCCCCGGAGTGCCAATCCACTACGTGGGCGACTCTGCCTGGTGCCCCTACGGGAACAAGACGCCTGAGGTGATCAATAAACGTGTCTTCGAAATCACCGATCACCTCATCGAAGGGGGCGCCACTCTCATTGTGATCGCCTGCAACTCGGCCACGATTCATTCCGTCGGCCCCCTTCGCAACGCCTACCTCCTGCCTATCGTCGGTATGGAGCCCGGGGTGAAGCCTGCGGCAGAAACCACGAAGACCGGAGTCGTGGGCGTCCTCGCCACTGAAGCCTCCATCGCCGGAGAAAAATTTCATCAACTCGTCAACAATCACGCCCACGGAGTCAAGGTCATCACCCGGCCCTGTCCGCGTTTCGTCGAGTTGGTTGAAGCCGGTATTCTCAACGGTTCGGAAGCTGAGGAAGCCATTAGCGAATCCATCACGCCACTACTCGACGCCGACGCCGATGTGCTCGTCCTCGGCTGCACCCACTATCCCTTTCTAAGCCCGGTGATTGAGTCCCAACTTCCTGCTGAGGTCTCGCTAATCGATACAGGTGTCGCTGTCGCCAAGCGGGTAAAAAACCTCCTCCCCAGTGAACTCCCCGCCACCGGCGAAACTGAAATCTTCATCGAAACGACCGGCTCTCTTGAACATCTCGACGAGATCCTGCCCACGCTCCTTCCCGGCATCACCGCGAAGACGGCTTTCTGTTCGCTTTAGTCCGCTCCGGCGAATCGATACAAAAACGGATCAGTTTGGACAATACAGGCCACCTGTGTTCAACTAACCTGCTCTCTGCTTTCATGAAGAAAACCCTCGCTACCCTGGCCCTTCTCTTCATTGTCCAATTTGGTCTCGCTGCCGAGAAACCAAACTTTCTCATCATCATAGGCGATGACTGCACCTACAATGACCTTCCGCTATACGGAGGTGAAAACGCCAAGACGCCGCACCTTGATGCCATGGCCAGCCGTGGCCTGACATTTAATCAGGCCTACCTTGCCGAGGCGATGTGTCAGCCCTGCCGGGCCGAGCTCTACACCGGCCAGTATCCACTCAGCAATGGAAGCGCCTGGAACCATTCTTCCAGCCGTCCTGAAACCCGAAGCCTACCTCATTACCTGCGCCCGCTCGGCTACAAGGTCGGGCTGGCCGGAAAGGTCCATGTCAAGCCGGCTGGCGCTTTCCCTTTCGACAAGGTCGAAGGATATGATCCCAGTTGTGTGCGCAACCCCACCGAGGCTCACGACAACGGACCAATTAAGGAATACATGAGCAACGACGATCCTTTCTGTCTCGTCGTTGCCTTAGTCGAGCCTCATGTCCCGTGGGTCATGGGCGATGCCTCGCAATACCCGCCGAAAAGCTTAAAACTTCCCCCGAACCTCGCCGACACCCCGGTCACCCGGGATCACTTTTCCAATTACCTCGCTGAAATCACCTACATGGATGATCAGGTGGGTGAGATCCTCGAAGCTCTGGAGGCCACCGGCAAAAAAGACAATACCCTGATACTCTTCACCTCAGAGCAAGGCTCGCAGTTTCCCGGCTCCAAGTGGACCAACTGGAACACCGGCCTCCATACTGCTCTGATCGCAGAGTGGCCCGGAAACGTCCCCACTGGAAAGCGAACTGACGCTCTCGTTCAGTACGCCGATGTCGCTCCCACCTTAATTGCCCTGGCTGGCGGCGAAATCGAATCCCATATCGACGGCTCCAGCTTTGCCGAGGTCCTCCACGGAAATACAAACGAGCATCGCGATTTCGCTTACGGCCTGCACAACAATCTTCCCGAAGGTCCGCGATATCCGATTCGTTCCGTCACCGATGGTCGTTTCCGCTACATCCGAAACCTGCTCCCCAATGAACTCTACATCGAGAAACACCTCATGGGCGGAGGCAAACTGAACAATCCCTACTGGGCCACCTGGATGGGCGACGACCCGATGAAAAAGCCGAACAGCTACCAGAACATCAAGCGCTACATGCTTCGCCCCAGGGAACAGCTCTATCACACCGCCGAGGATCCCTATGAAATGGAGAACCTCGCCAAAGACGGCGGTTACGGGGAAGTGAAAGCCTCTCTCAGCGCTGCTCTCGATGCCTGGATGGAATCCGAAGGTGACCCCGGGGCTGCTGTCGACACTGTTGAAGCTCTCAAGGCAGCGCGACAGATGGAGCACCTCCACGGACAGCACGCAAACGACTAGCCTATTTCTATCCTAATTGAATCCACTTGATTCCAGCGGAGATTAAGAGGAGAAGCCTGAAGCATTAATCCACCCTGTCACCACCATTAAACTGGAACTCTTCCGGGACGCCTCAGGTGGCTTTATCCAACCTTTTCTAATCAGGTCCACGCCACGCTTTTGTCGCGGTAACAGCCGATCAATCTGCTACCGGCAACAGCCGCTCAGTCCGCATCAAGAGCGTGTCGACCACGTTGCGGCAAATGCCGGTAAAGACGTCTTCGATCGTCTGCGATTCATGACGCGGGTCGCTGTGAACTGCCCACTCACGGGTCAAATTATCCCATGGCAGTGGTCGAAAGACCAGTGAGCCACTCGCGATTTCCTGCTCAGCCACCCAGGGCGCAAGTAGACCAATACCCATGCCGATTTTTGCCATCTCCTTGATGGCCGCCATACTTCCCACCTGGAGTGCTGTCTTGAGCCGCATCCCGCGCTGAAGGGACTGCTGCTCGAGGAGTCGGAAAGTTTCCCTGGCCTGGTTGTAAAAGATAAAACTCTCGCGGGTCACATCATCCATTGAGATATCCTTTTTTCCGGCCAGTGGGTGCAAAGGTGATAATGCCATCTGGATCTGGTCCTCAAAGAGGCGCTCTCGGCGAAGTTTTTCAGAAAATGAAGTTTCCATGGCAACCGCTACGTCGATGTCGCCGGTCTCAAGCAATCCCATCAGTCCACGCGAGTCATCCGTGGTCACCGAGATGTCGAATTCAGGATAACTTTCGCGAAGTTCGCGGAGCACTGAAGGCAATACGAACTGGCTGATCGTCACCGTCGCGCCGATTCTCAATCGCCCATGTCCCGGCCGGTCAAGCACTTGCAATTCATCCTGTGCCCGGACCATCCGTGATAAGATACGATCCGCGTGGGGTAACAAAGTTTCACCGGCGCGGGTCAAGCGAACGGTTTTTCCGAGGCGCTCGAACAATGCTGTCTCCAAAGTTCTCTCCAGTGCCTTGATTGAGTGACTGACCGCCGACTGGGTCAAGTTCAAGTTCCGGGCAGCCGCCGTGAAACTCCCCTGGCGGGCAAGCTCCTGGAAGGCACGAAGTTGTCTGCTATCCAATAATTCCATTCCACAACGACCCCTTTTTACTATGAGCGATTTCGATTGTTTTAATGAAATCATTGAAAGCAACTTTTAGGCCAATCCCAAAAGAATGGCACGGATCGGGCTCCCCGAGGTATGGCGTGAACTACAAAGGAAACAGATCAGACAAAACCCTCAGAATCGGATTCGTGCCCCTGATCGATTGCGCGCCAATCATTCTCGCCCACGAAACTGGACTCTATCGCGAGTATGGCCTCGAAATCGCACTGATGCGTGAGCCCGGTTGGGCCACCATCCGCGACAAGATGGCCTACAGTGAACTCGATGCCGCTCACGCCCCCGTCGGACTTGCCTTCGCTTTAAACTGGGGACTTGGTGTTCTCCCCCAACCTTGCCTCACCGGATATTTACTCAATTCCAACGCTGATGCTATCAGTGTTTCCCGCGAACTCTACGAATCTGGGGTGACGGATTCTGACACCCTCGCAGTAGAAACTCGCAATTCACGTCGCGAACGCCCGCTCACATTCGGCGTGCCTCACCAATTCAGCACCCACCACTTCCATCTTCTGCAATGGATGCGTCCTGCCGGGATCATCCCGGGCCGCGATATCCAGATCGTAGTACTCCCGCCTTCACTCATGCCATCCTGTCTGGCCGCCGGTGACATTGACGGCTTCTGCGTTGGTGAACCCTTCAACACCCTTGCCACTGAAAAAGGAGATGGAGTCATCCTGGCGCAGCATTCCGATCTCTCACTGATGCACCCGGAAAAAGCGCTCCTAGTAGCAGGATCTTTTGAAGACGCAAAGCATGACCAACATATTAAGCTGATTCGGGCAACAGCTGAAGCGGCACGACGCCTCGAAACTCACGCAGGTCGCGCGGCCGCCGTCGAAATCCTGTCACAACCTCATTACCTCGGACTCAATTCCAAGCTGATCGAATCCAGCCTCTCCGCCAGTGAGTCCCAAGCCGACGGAGACGGCTCCAACAAGCGCTTACTTATCTTTTCGCACCCGGAAGTCAATCGCCCCACCAACGACAAGGGCAATTGGCTTCTCTCTCACATGAGAAATGCCGGCCTCCTTGAAGGAGTGAATACCAAGGCCGGCCCCCTTCTTTCGGACATCTTTCGCGAAGACCTCTATGAAGAGGCCACTGCTGAAGACTACAAAGTTTCAGCCTGAACCTAACCTTCAGAGATTCGCAAATCCTACAGATTGCGATCAAACCATGAAAACCAAAACATCCCCCTAGCCGCTGCATCGCTTTTGCGCAGGCCGACCTATTCAATCTGGCAGGCTTAGACCCCTGTTTGCGACCGCCCAGTTACAAGTCCTGCGCCATCAAGATCGAGAAGAATCCAGCTACGGAATTAATGTCTTGATTGGCGATCCGCCGCCGCCCAGATTGGCGTCGCATGAATCCCGAAACTACCGTCAGTATCCACCCCTACTTCAAGCCACACGAAGGCAAGTGGGACGAATTCATCGGCAGCCTCCAGGCTTTCGTTGATCAAACCGCCAACGAAGAAGCCGTTCTCTTCTACGATTTCACAATTTGCGAAGACACCGTGTTTTGCCGCGAAGCCTACGTCGGTGCTGATGGCGCGCTCGCTCACCTGAACAACGTGGGTTCCATGCTCGAAGCCGCTCTCGGCATTTCCGACCTGCTTCGCCTCGAAGTCCACGGTTCCGCCGCCGAGCTCGATAAAATGCGCGAGCCGCTCAAAGACCTTCCCGTTCAGTGGTTTGTGCTCGAAACCGGGCTGAAGAAGTAACCCCTTCCGATGGCATAGGGTTAGTTCGATCCGCTAGACCTGTTGAGACCTGCACGATGTCCCAAAACGACCTCCATCTGCTAGGCGACCAAGACACCGTCGCACCTTGGCGGCTCAGGCTGGCAACCTTCGTCGAATCCAAGAATGTCCAGCGTGTCATTCTGGTGACCATTCTCGTCAATGCGGTCGCTCTCGGTCTCAACATCGACCCGACCCTGGTCGAGAGTTGGGATCCTTTCCTCATCAATCTGGATCACATCTGCCTTGGCATCTTCATTGTCGAGTTATTGATCAAGATCATCGCCTATCGTTTCTCTTTCTTCCGCAGCGGATGGAATGTTTTTGATTTCGTGGTGGTCGCTGTAGCCCTTGTTCCTAACGCCGGAGCACTTTCCGTTCTGCGGACCCTTCGTGTCTTGCGAGTCCTGCGGGTTCTCACCGTCGTTCCCAGCTTGAAGCGGGTCGTGGCCGCTTTCATCCATGCGATCCCCGGTTTGGGCAGTGTCGTTGCTGTGATGGCGATTTTCTTTTACGCTGCTGCCGTAATGGCGGTGGGCTTCTTTGGAGAAACCCATCCGGACTGGTTCGGCAGCATTGGGAAAAGCCTCTATTCACTTTTCCAGATCATGACCCTGGAGAGCTGGTCCATGGGCATCGTTCGCCCGGTCATGGAGTCCCATCCCTACGCGTGGGCTTTCTTCGTTCCCTTTATCATCCTGGCAACCTTTACCATCCTCAACCTCTTCATCGGGATCATCGTCTCGACCATGCAGGAACTCTCTGTTCTACCTGATCCGGATGATCCTAACAAAAAAACAATTGAAATCCTTTCCAAGATTGAAGAGGAAGTTGCCAGGTTGCGCGCCCAGTTAGACAAAGACGAGAAGCCGTAACTTAGGCGTCCAAGTCATAAAGTCGCTGCACAAGGATCATTCCCACCGCCATTGACGGAACAAATACCAATGCCTCAATACGTAGCGCGCCCAGGTTAGCAATCGCTGGGCCCGGACAGAAACCGCCCAGCCCCCATCCAATCCCAAAGAGGATCGCCCCGATGATCAGGGGTTTCGAGACGGGGTCACCACTGTCCCGCGGAAGCGAACAAGGCGTCCGCAACAGCCGGTAACATGGAGCAGTCACCATCAAGGCTCCGCCCATGACAAAGACCAGCGTCGGATCCCAGAATCCGAAGATGTCGAGAAAAGCCGTCACCTTGAGAGGATCTGTCATCCCCGAAATCGCCAACCCTGCGCCGAACAAAGCTCCTCCTAGAAATGTGAGCAAATTCCTTTTCATCAGCCGGTTATCAAAGTTCGAAACATATAAACTGTCGCCATGCCGGCGACCATGAACACAACCGTGGCAATCATCGAATCGCGGGCACCCATACTGATGCCACAAATACCATGACCGCTGGTGCAACCACCTCCGAGCCGGGTTCCAAACCCAACGATCAGTCCGGCAATCGCGTACACCGCCAGATTTCTACCGTCCGGAACCCGGAACACCGATGCCGGTTCGTAGACTCGAAACAGGACGGCAGCACCGGCAATCGATCCAGCGAGAAAAACAAATCGCCAACCCGTTTCATTCGAGTAAGGACGCAACAGGCGCCCGAACACGCCCGAGATGCCGGGCACTTTTCCGGTAGCTACCATGGTGAGCAAAGTGCCGGCCCCGATCAGCACCCCCCCGATCAAACCATTCACATACGAAGGATCCATGCTGCTCTAATACTCAATTTTTTCTTGTTTGGGAACCTTGGGCTTTCGCCGAATTCCGCATCACCATCTCACATCAATCCGAGTCGATTCCACATACACTTCACCAAAAAGCAGCCCATCGTATGAAACTCGCCATGAAATTTTGGGTTCCCATCCTTCTCGGCCTGCCATTACTGGCCACCAGCGAAGATGAAACACTGGACTTCAACCAGCATGTCCGCCCCATTCTTTCGGACAAGTGCTTCTTTTGCCATGGCCCTGATGCCCATGAGCGCAAAGCCGATCTTCGACTCGACACGCGCGAAGGCGCCCTCGCCGACCTGGGAGGCTACGCCGCGATCGTACCCGGCAAACCGAGTGAAAGCGAATTCTACAGTCGCATCGTCACTGACGATGGAGACGACCTCATGCCGCCAGAGAATTCCCACAAGCATCTCAAGCCCGCTGAAATTGCCGTGCTCAAACGATGGATTGAAGAAGGCGCCACCTATGAAGAGCCGTGGGCCTACGTTCCACCGACTAAGCATCCAGTGCCCGAAGTCAAAAACAATGACTGGCCCGTCAACTGGGTGGATCACTTCGTTCTGGCGAAACTCGAACGTAAGGGACTCACTCC
>JBMYJM010000015.1:0-69954 GCA_049594415.1 Verrucomicrobiales bacterium
GCACTGTCGAGATACTCCGTCACATTGCCGTTGCCATCGTAGAGCGGAAAATAATTCTGTCCCCCTGAACGCACTGCCAGCAACCCGCCGACGCCTCCGGCTCCCTGCAGCGTGCCACTCACATCCTGGCCCCAGGTGTAAACGGTGTCAGGGCTCAATGAAGCACTCGCCGAACCCGTGGAGGCATTGTATTCGGCAACGAGGTTCCAGCCCTCATACAATTTGGGCAACAGCCCGTTGTCGATTGACCCCTAAAATGACCTGACCTCGGACCCCGGGGTGCTTTTTTCACTGCTTTGCATAGGAATTCAAAAGTTCTATAACTTGTTCCCTCGTAATCGAATTTTGACTAGAAAAATTGGAGCCGAGCGCCGTTTCAATCTGCTCTCTAACAACCCTGAGTTCGTATTTAGTCAACTCCCGGACAAAAATATTTGGCACTTGTGGGTTTGCCTCAAGCCATTCAATGGCACCCAAAAGTTCAAATCTTTGGAATTTTTCAAGTTTTTCATAATTCCGCTCCTGCAAAAAGTCTAAAATCAGGCCAGATTCAACGATACTAATAATAGCATTCCGTTTGCGTTCACAAGCAACTCCAAAAAAGAAGCACAGAACGCCGAAAGACAGAAGCAATGCACAATTGCCAATTAGCAGCAATTTCCGTGAACTTTTTCGGGCCATCAATCGTTAAAATTCTTCACAATCACTCGGAGCATTTCCCGCCCAACTACCAGCACTGTTTGATGTCGGCTTTGTCGCTTTAACATATCCTAGAAGTTCCCTGCTCGGCAAGGTCCCTCCAAGAGATTTTGATAATTTTCTAGCTCCGACCTTTGAAACAGCGTCAATCACACTCTTCGCCGATGGTTTGGACATATTTCCAGTAGTACTGCGAGTTATAACTCCTCCCCCGGTCCCAATTGTTGTGGTGTAAACTCGCTTCGCGCACTCCGTTTCACCGCACACTTTACCCTCATCGCATTTACATCCAATACGGACCCTCTTCGACCAAGTTACTGTAATTTCAGTAATAACAGCTGAAAAATCAGCACTTGCTCCATCATACTCTACATCCTCGAGTGCCCAATCTTCAGAACAGCCGGCCAAGACGGCACTATCGGGCATACAACTCAATCCAAATAAATCGATCCTTCCCACCCCATTATTTTTAACGAACCCATACAAGTTCCAACCACCCCTTTCCGCAATCGGGTCCCTATTCAACCACCGTCCTGACACCGCATCATAATACCGGAAGCCGTAGTAGCTCAATCCACTCTCAGCATCCGCATACTTCGTGCTGAACTGAAACGCAAAGTCTCCCGCCTGACTGCCGCTGATTGCCGCCACCTTACCAAACGCATCATACTCGTAGTGCGCCACCACGACGCCCGCGTTGTCGAGATACTCCGTCACATTGCCGTTGCCATCGTATAAGGGGTAATAGTCCTGATCGCCAAATCGCACCGCCAGCAATCCTCCCACGCCTCCGGCTCCCTGCAGCATCACCCCGGAGATCGCCCTGACCCCGGAGATCGCCCCGGAGATCGCTTGGAACCTCCTTGGATATCCCTTAACCCAGAGTATCCGCCCGCTCCTGCGAAAAACAAAAAGACCACCGTATAGACTATTAACGCCATCCGATTGCACACCCAATAGGCAATCAAAATTTCGCCGTCTCTACCAAGTAAGCTGGCAGTTACTAAATTCGACACATTTATCATGAACGACAATACCGCCCATCCAAAAACGACGAAGGCAAGGATGAAACTGTAGATACTCTTCCAAACATTCTTCTTGGAAAGATAAATAAACATGAAAATCATCAACAGAAGGATGAAAGCACCAAAAACGTCATGGTAACTGTAGCTAAATATTCTCATAGAATCTGCTTGTAATAATTTCAACTTACCGAATTGAAAATTCTTTCTCCCAGCATAAGTGATCCGAATCTATCAGAACCTTTATCTTAACTTTAGAGATCCCACCATAATTAGGTATGCTGGTCCTATGCGGTGAATGAGACCCATCCGTCCCATCAATGAGCCGTCGCATTGCATTAGAAGTGCCCGCTTTTCCGAGAACAGGGAAGTCTGGGTCCATTTGAGTCGAGTTGGACGATAGTGGGGTTTCATCACCATTAGAAGTGTTGAATTTTCTTACAATCACACGTGTCCTGTGTTTACTCTCGTTGTCTTCATCACACTTTTTGCACTCTTCCGAATCTTTCCATTCAAAATCAACGCTAGGCGACCAATCACCGATTCGTCCACTGCGATTAATCTTATTTCCAGGTATAGCCCTGGTTTTTACATTTCCAGTAAAACTATTCACCTTTCTCTCGTTAACAGTTATATCCAGACAGTTACATACTTCTTCAGGCGAAAAACTAGAAAGACCCAACAGGTCAATCACTCCCGTAGGTTGATTCCCGACGAACCCATACAGGTTCCATCCACCCCGCTCCGCAATCGGATCCCGGCTCAACCACCGCCCAGTCAGTGAGTCATAATATCTGAAGCCGTAGTAGCTCAATCCACTCTCCCCATCCGCATACTTCGTGCTGAACTGAAACGCAAAGTCTCCCGCCTGCGTCCCACTGATCGCCGCCACCTTACCAAACGCATCATACTCGTAGTGCGCCACCACGACGCCCGCACTGTCGAGATATTCCGTCACGTTGCCGTTGCCATCGTATAAGGGGTAATAGTCAGACGTTCCTGAACGCACCGCCAGCAATCCTCCCACGCCTCCAGCTCCCTGCATCGTGCCACTCACATCCTGGCCCCAGGTGTAAACGGTGTCAGGGCTCAATGAAGCACTCGCCGAACCCGTGGAGACATTGTATTCGGCAACGAGGTTCCAACCGTCATAGACAAACCATCTATCCTCCCCATTCGCTACCGTCTTGCGGACGCGACGTCCTCGCCCGTCATAAGCGTAGTCCACCACCACCCCATCGGTGCGTGTGATCTGCACGAGGCGATTCTCCCCATCCCAGGTCAGTGTCGCATTGGCACTGGTATCGGCCGGCAACGGAGCTGCGGTGGCATTGCCGTCGAGATCGTGCACCGGATTGACCGTTCCGACGGTGGTGTATTGGTTGAGCCCATTGGATCCGTAGGTCGTCGTAACGCCATTTTCGGTCGCTGTCAGGCGATTCCCAATGCCGTCAAAATCATAGGCACGATCTTGAGCGTTATCGGCACTGTGATCCGCGCTGATCACTTCATCGCGATCATTGTATCCCCACGTAATGGTTTGACCCGGGACTGTCACTGCCGAACCACCCTGAGCGACACTGGAACGTCGCCCAATCGAATCAACCGTGTAACCAAAGGCCGAAATCACGGTGTTAAACGTGATGAGCTCATTGGTGCGAACATCCAGATGATCGCGATTGGTTTCATAGGCCAGGTCCACATCATGTGTCGGCGCGGATACCTGAGACAACAAGCGGCGATTGGCCCCCATGTATTGGTAGCCAAACGCCCCCGAACCCGAGTTCACGGAGTCCAGTCGTCCTTCTGTATCATAGCTGTAAGTCATGGCGTGCTCCTGAGTCGCTCCATTCAGCAGGGACAACCCGGACGATCGGAGTAAACTATCATAGGAGCGGTCCAAGGTTCGTTGCAAGCTTCCGCTGCCATAATCAATAGTTTCCGAGTCCGGAACTAAGGTCACAGGATCGTAAGCAAAGGTCGCACTCGCCACTCCCGTGCGGCTCACCCTGGTTTGACGCCCCAAGCGATCATATTGAATCAGCGTCGATGCCGTATTGGTCGGATCGTTGCTGTAGGCCGTGGTCGTCAATCGATTGAAGCCATCGTAGCCATAGGTCGTGACAACGCCTCGGGCCCAGGTGCGGGTGTCGATGAGTCCATCAATGGTGTAGGTGTAGGAAGCGCCTTTGCCATCGGCATCCTGCTTCTGGATCAGCAGCCCAGTGGCAGCCTCAAAGACCCAGGTTGTGGTGTCTCCACCAGCGCTCGCCAGCGGCCATGCGGGGCTTCCCACATTGATCCCGCTCAGGTCACGATAAGTGGTCAGGCTCGTTTGCTGGCCATAGGCGTCGTACCCCATCGCCAGCGGATAGGTGGCCGTGCCCCATCGCTGGATTTCCCGGCCGAGCGAATCATACCCCTGGCGAATAGTGGAGCTGTTCGCCCGTGTCGTCAGGATCACCTGGCCCGCTCCGAGTGCCCCATTCGCACCGTAAGCGTAGGTCGTTGTGTTCCCGGCCGCGTCCGTTTCGGATTCCAGCTGGTTGGTGCCACCTGTGTAGGTTCGGGTGGACGCTTGAAGATGGCGGGGATCGCTGATCGAAATAACGCGGCCCAGGGCATCATAGCCCCAGGTCGTCGTCCCGGTTTCTCCGGGTTCCGCCCGACTCTGCAAGCGGTTGCCGAAGTAGAGGGTGGTTTGAGCCGAGGCGATACCAGGCACCTGCAGCGAACGCGTCGTCGTTACCGCCGCTCGATCCAGCAGGACCGTCTCCGTCGTTTGGTTGCCAACGATATCGATGCTCTTGCTTACGGCGTATTCGTTGCCCGAGAATCCAGCTACCGCCTGCCAGGCTTCTGAAACCGTCTTGCCCAGCCCGTTGCCGGCTTCTGGATAAATCACATTCTGTCGTTTCACCCACAGAATGCCTTGGTCGAGAGTGTGGAGCGCGTCCGAGTCAACAATCACGTCCGTCGCCGAGGCGTCTTGCAATGAAGCGTCATCGGCACTCCTCCCGCTCCGAACCTGATCACACAGCGAATCGTATTCGTAAATCATGGCTGGCTCACCGCTCGCCTCTACCGCAGACGGGCCGCAGTATGCCCCTGAAGAGTAGGTGTACTGGGTCAGATGCGTGGCTCCGCCGAAGGCAGGGCGCTGCTCTTGCTTGAGTCGGCCTAGCGCATCAGTCGTGCTGATGAGATAACGAGGACCTTGATCGATACCCGTGTAGGAAGTCGTCTGGATACCACCAGCCACCGGGCTGTAATCATAATACTCAGCCACCACGCCTGTTCCGGTGCGTGAGAGCAGCTTGCCATCCGGCGCCCGTGTCGTCACCACGGTGGCCCCGTTTGGCTGGGTGACAGTGGTGATGAGATTATTGTCACTGTAACTGGTCGTGGTGGTGTAACCATTTTCGTCGGTGCGAGATACCACCCGCCCCTCCTCATCATAGATCTCTGTTTCCGTCAGAGTGAGTCCACCAGATGTCGTCGTGGCAGTCCGTGTTGCCCAGACCGGTTTCCGGGCTGAACTCAATTGAAAGCTCCCGGTGTAAGCCGTGACAATGGCAGGCTGAGCCGGGAAGTTGCCCTGAGCTGCGACAGCCTCACGGGTACGACTCGTGATGAGGCCCGCTTGATTGTAGGTGTAGGAAGTGGCGATGCCATTTTCGTCCACCATGCGGGTGCGGTAGCGTCCATCCCATTCCTGTTCGAGAAGGATGCGATCCTGACCGCCCAACAAATCCGTCCGACTTCGCTCGGTCAACTTACCATGCAGGTTGCGTTCTTCATGGATCGTTTCGAAATCATTCCAGCTGCTGCCGATATAGACGGCGCGACGAATGCTCACTGGCCAACCCCGGGAATCCTTTTGAGTCACCACCCGCATGGACTTGCCTTCTTTGGGCGTGCCGCTGAGAGGGAGACGCTCGTACTTGGTGATAGTCAGCCCGTAGTTGGCGTTGTCGGTGTATTCGTATTGGCAAAGGGTGCCATCCGAGAGTATTTCCTGCTTGAGGCGCCCCTTGTGATCGCCTGATCCGTAAAAGCGCTTCTCGGTGACTCGGTTAGTGGGATCTCCGTAGCCATTGTTGAGGTCGATCACCTCTTCCACGCGCTCGACGTATTCACCATTTCCATCAACAAAGTAGGCGGCAAAACTGCGAGACACGACTTCGCTTCCCACCGTCGTGGTCGTGACGCGGGGACGAAAATCGACCAACTTAGGCACGTCTTGATTTTCCTGGGGGAGGTAGTCGTAGGTTTCGAGCTTGGTGAGCCCGTCAGCTGGGTCAGCAAAGACTCGGCTGCGAGTCAGCATGCGCTGCTCGTTGTCAAAAGTGTAGTTGATCGTGTCACCATCTCGAGTGGTCTGCTGAGTGCGGCGACCGAAGGCATTGGGATCCCACGGCACGTTGGCATAACTTCTTGCTCGGGCGATGGAAAGACCGCTGGCGAACTGCTGTGAGGTGCTGACTGGCAGGTAGCCATAACTCACACCGGCAATCGTGTAATCGGTTTGGCCTCCCAGGCTGGGCGCCTGAAGGAGCTGGTAGTTGCGTGAGAAATCGCGATAGCCCGGCTGCCCGTCGCGTGGCGAGCGCTTCAACAGACGCTGGTGCTCAAACGCCCCTTGCACCACGGTTTGTTGCCAGAGTTCTGCTCCTGGCTGGGGCACCGAAACTGAGTAATCGAAGTCTTCGACAAAGCTTCCTTCGGTCAAAGTCACGGAAAGTTCATTGTTCGTACCGGCCGGTGCTTCCACCCGAAGCGACTTGACCGGATCACCATCGGTCTCGTAGAGCCCGTCGCCATCCTGCCCGGTGATTTGTGAGGGCGCGTATTTTCGCACCTCATAGGAACGCTCGCCCAACACCACCACATCTAAGAGGCCTGCCGGGCTTTTGACCTGACGAATGTTTTTCTTGTTGGGATCGGGTTGAAGTTCACTTTCCAGAGCGCCATCCGATTTACTGGTCACCAGGACATCGATCGGCAACTGATTGTCGAATTCGTAGACTCGTCCTGAGTCCGTGACCATGCGCAGGACAAATTCCCCGTTCACCGGGAATTCCACGTATCCGCCACCGGCACGATATTGGCGGAGATAAGCGGCATCCTGTTTCGTAGCAGGATTGCCGCTGGCATCCACATAGGTGACTCGCGCCTGACTGGAGGCACCCCCACCAACTGGATGACCGACAATAAAGTCACCGGGGTTGGCCGGTTCATCATCAATGACGAAAACGATCGAACTACCGCCAGCCTGAATGATGCTGTATTCGGTGCTATCACCGACGCGCGTCTGGCTGGCGATCCGCATCCACACGGGGCCGTAAAGGTTGAGAAAATTCCCTGACGCGAGATTGGCGTTGGCTTCTTCGATAAAGAGCTTGAGCGAACCGTCTCCAAAACCAGGTTCATTGGGCATCAAAGCCAAGCTGACCCAGTGCTGAATCGACCCAAGAGGGGTCGGGCAATTTCCACCTTTTGGACAATCGTCATCACTACTGTCTGGATTGGTGTTTTTGGAAGCGTCGTCTGACTTGGTGTCATCACCGGAACAGTCGCCGCCTTTCTGACCGGCCTCTTGCAAACTGTCATCGATCGCATTTTTAGCGCTGTCCTCATGCTTATCGTTTTCTGCCGTCGGTGGATTCGATGCCTGAAGAGGGGCCAGGCAAGCGATCAACATCACTGCCAGTGTTAACCACGCGGCAAAGCCAGCCCAGGGCTGGCCAAGCCAATTCGGAGAATAAGGGTCAGATCGTTTTGTCATGATGATGCCAGGAATAGGTGAGGAAAATGGGCTCGATTAGGAATGGGTCAGGATTTAGGCTCACGGTTCTCGATGCGCCTGGCCGCGGCCCGAGCGGCGTAAATCAGCGCCTCGTTGTAGGTCGATACCGTTTCGAGCAGGGAGATGTCGGCTCCGGTTCCGCTTAAGCCGAGCGCTGCTACCGCACTCAATTGCACGTCTGTCGGCGCGCTCCAGTTGATGCCTCCGGCAGGGGAAGGACTCTTTGCGTCCTTCACACTGATCGCGAGAATCCCACGACAAATCTCAGCGGTTTCCGGGAGACCCATCTCTGCCGCCACCTGGATCGCACTGAGCCGATTCACCGACGTGGTGGCATGCTCACCACTCGCCACTTTCAAGACCAGGTCAGCCAGCTCCTGCTCCAACTCCACGGGCTGCTCGAATTCGCCATGCGACAGGGCTTCGGCCAGAGCGGTGAGCCCGGTACCCATCAGGTCCAGCTCCCGATTTCGGCCTGCCTCGAGCTCGACCAATAATTCTCGAAAAACCCGATCGCGGAAGCCAACTTCCTGTTCGACTGGCAAATCGGCGTCCGGATGGGCAATCCACTGGGTCACGTGCTGAATCGCATAGTCTCTCGTCACTGGCGGCACGGAACTTTTACCAATGAGCCGAAGCATTTCGTCGCTGTAGGATTCCGGATCCAGGTTCTGCTTCCTCAGCAACTCCATGACCTCGTTTGCGACCACGTACCAATGCTCTTCGCGCTGATCAGCCTCTCGCCGCAGGTAGGCGTAGAGCGAGGCGAGGACGGTTTCGTCGACGCCATATTCGGGCAGCTCGCGGACGGCTTCGACACGCTCGAACCATTCCACTTCGTCATCCAGAATCAGCGCCAGGGCCCGCTCACGTTTGAGCTTCAGTTGAAACTCGTCACTAGCCTCGACGGCTTCGTCGGTAGGACTCAATGTGATCGCCGTATCTGTCGACTTCTTGAATTCAGATGGCTCGTGAGAGCGCCACCACACCCCCGCGGCCACTGTCAGGCAGATGGCCAACAGGCCAATCCCGAGTGAGATCGAACGCGACATAGCGCCGCGTCGAAATCGATGGGAACTGAAAGAAGTCTTCATGTCAGCTCAAAAGTTGGCTCAGTGCGATTAACGATTAACGATTAACGATTAACGATTAACGATTAACGATTAACGATTAACGATTGATGGCGGCGATTAATGGCGGCCCAGGTGATTGCCGTCCGCGTCGTAGATATCGACGTAGTGGCAATAGCCACCGCGCATGTTCTCCGGGTAGCGGAAGTCGATGTAGACGACCCCGTCTTCGAAATCCCCTTCCAGGAGAGTCAGGGTCCTTGTGCCATCCAGAAAGGTCACTCCGGCCTTGAAAATGGTGACCACCATGGAACCACCGGGAGGCAGATTGGTCACCACGATCGGCGTCCGCAGAACTCGGTAGCCATCCGCAGTGCTTCCGACAAAGACGGCCGCGTCGTTGCGAAGGGTGTCGGAAAATCCAATCGTATCGATCTCACCCATTTCGACAATGGAACCGGACTCGGCCAGTCTCGCCGCGACCGGCAGCGGCCCCGGCTCATGGGCGATCAGGTAAAGCTTCTGCCCGCTGCCACTCACTTCCCGGGCTGTTATCCAGAGATGAGGCGAAGAATCCACCCAGAGGTCGGTCGGCACGTTCGGGTACTCGCGCCAGACTGGCTTGTCAGCGAAGAAGGGCTGCGTCTCACCAAAGTCAGCCGCGTAAACCGTCAGAGTCGTGCCGCGAGCGGTTCCATCCGCCAAAGTGGCCGTCACGTTGTAGCTGCCCGTTGCCGCAAACAGGTGCCGCCCAGTGGCGCCGGCATCCAGCACATAGGACGAGCCACCAATATCCACGGTCGCCGCCTGCTGAGTCCCTCCGCTGTTCCAGGCACCGAATTTGAGCGTGTCACCCCGCCGCAGCATCAAGGGAGCGTCTTCGCTGGCGTTCCAGGCCCTCCACTCCAGTTGGCCCGAGTCCTGCAACTGACTGGCTTCGAAGCTAACCGAGAATGGCGTCACCCCGGTCGCTTGAAGAGGAACATTGGCAAACCAGTGTTGCCCGCTGAGACCTGCCTCAATCGACAGGCTGCCCGATGACGCCGAGGCGTTGACATCACCCGAATAACGACTGCGCCCCTCAATGAACGCCGGCGAGGTGAAACTGAAACCCGGGAAAGGATAGATCTCATTGGCAGAGCGGACTCGATCTTCCATCCAATCACTGAAGCCATCGCCATCGCTGTCGAGTCCCCCGGGTCGAATCACGCGAACCGCCGTGATCTGCAGGGTGCGGCGACCGATGTAGTTGTCGAGCAGGACGCTCAATTGGTGGTTACCCGCCGTCAGGTACGGTGTGGCAATTTTGAGGCTGCTGGTTTCGCCGTAAAGAAACCGCATTGAAGCCGTGGCCTGCGATTTGCCGTCGATCGAAACGTGTATGGGCAACACCTCATCCCCTCGGAGCTTCCCTCTGAGACGTCCGGCGATTTCCAGCATCCACCATCCATCGGAGGGAACACTGAACTGCCAGTCAAAGGTCCCCCGAAATCCTTCTGCCAACAGTCCGCCATCGAGCCAGCTCCACTCTTCGCTCGAATTGGCGTAGGACAGCAGGTCGAGTTCACTGACTACCTCGGTGGATAAGTCATTAGAAACAGTCGGGTCAGTACCGTAAAAGGTCAGCTCATCAGCATCAGACAGACTATCGCCATCTGAATCGGACGAGGTCGGATCCGTTCCAGCAATGTACTCTTCCAAGTTCGTCAACCCGTCAGCATCGCAGTCGCCCCGTTCCCCTTGTCGTTCCAGGTCAAGACGTCCATTATCGTTCACATCCAGCCCATAAGTGGCCTCCCAGGCATCAGGCAGGCAATCGTCATCCGCATCTTCAGCCAAACGATAGTAGGTCGAAAGGCTCTCCGCCGGGATTGCCTCCCGCTCTTGTCCGGGAACGGCCCAGGCAAGGCTGACATGCCCACCGCCAGCATGACCTTTCTGGTGAATGACCTCCAGGTAATAGATATCTCCTTCCTCAAGCTGAATCGGCTCGCTCATCTGGGAGCTGTACTGATCCCACTTCGCAGCCACGTAGTAATTGACTCCCGAAACGGTGCCGATGGTCGGAGACAGCTGAGCAATTAAGCGCTTGTGGTATTTGCTTCCGGAAACACTTGAGAGGTAGAAGTTGGCTGAATTCTTGGAACTGAGCCAGAAGCGGTAGTCTCCCGTCGCCGGAGCGACGAGGTAGCCGCGCAGACGAGTCGCGTGGTAAATGCCCGGAAGCTCACCCGTCGAACTCCCTTCGACCCGACGACGCAGATCCGCTTCCCCATAAAATCTAGAATCCTGGACCAACTCCTCAGTGGAATAATAAGGCATCCCCTTCCACTGCTCGAAACTGAGATTCCCCGAATAAGATTCCGGCACGTCAGGGTCGGTGCCCATAGCACTCTCCTCGACGTTATTCCACCCATCAAAATCCGGGTCTCCCAGCCCGTTGAATTCGCCAGCCTGCGCCTTCGTCACGTCGAAGCCATGTTCCGCTTCCCATGTGTCCAACAATTCATCAGCGTCCACATCTGATGGGTCGCCGGGGTAGGCAAGCAGATGCGCATCCGGGATCACCTCCCGCCCCTGAAAAACGGTTGCCGCGTCGTCACGCCCCCAAACCTGGACCTCAGCCAGAGAAATCACCTGATCTCCCTTCCGGCCCGGACCAAGTGACTCAACCCTCACCACCCGGCCCTGCACCCCACCCAACTCGTGATGAAGGCGCCCCCGCACATAACCTTCGTCCTCAAAAAAGGAATGCGAATACACCTCCGCACCTGAATCATCTTCCACGACAAGACGAAAATTACTGAGCCGATTAGGGAAGTTTGCTGAATTCCACAAAGTCAGCCAATCCAGAGTTCTTTCCACTCCCAGATCAACCTGCCACCAGCTTCCGCTTTTGTTCGACGTCCGCGAGACAGAACCAGCCGCCCAACTCGGATCGGTGTTGCCGTCAATCGCTCTCGAAGCTCTCCCCTTCCAGGTTTTTGATTGGCTCGCCAACGCTCCGGGGGCCTGCGCCCAATCAACCACCCCCTCCCCATAGCTCCACGCCAAAGTCAGGTGATCCCGACTTCGATGATCCTTGTGCAGCAGCTCTACAAACACTTCCTGACCCGCCACCAAAGCTACCGGCTCGCTCTGTTGGTGGGGGAACATGTCATAACCTTGATGCGGCACCGCCGACGGGACACTCGCAATGAGAACCCGATTCCATTTGCTTCCATCCACCGAAAGATAGCATTCGCTTTCCTCACTCCCTGAAAGCCAGAACGTGTAGAGGCCAGAGGCCGGGACCACTAACATACCTCGAACTCTCGACCCGTATTGATTCTTCCATCGGGGAATATCAGCCCCCACTTTCCGTGTGAGATTTGCCGCCCGGTAGAAATCCTCTTCCCCTTTCAAATCAAACAGATTCCTGCCTGGAATTCCCTTCCAGATTTCCTGGGTCCACTTTTCTTCTGGAGCCCCTCCGTCAGACTGCGCACAAGCGTCCTGGACCGCAACAGGACTCAGCCAATTAGTTCCATAAAGGACTATCGTTAAGCTGAATGTTAGTGCTCTATTGCCCATTCCCGAAACTATCTACAATCAGCACTAACTCAACCACAACTTAAATTGTTTAAATAATTTTTTTTGCACTTTATTAAGGCTGTTTAATTGCCATTTGAAATTATTTAATGTAGTTTTGTTAGGGCTTCATTTGGATCAACCCCGTCAAACATAGCAATTGTCTTCAATAACCTTTCCAGCCAGGCCCAACCGGTAAAATCAGTAGATCGCGCCAAATCACCTTCCACTTGTTTTGCCAACAGGCGAACTCAAGACTCTCCGCACCCGCAAGTCATAAGCTTGGGATACCAAACGACACTCAACTGACAAAGCGCCCCACTCGATACTCGAAATCAGTTAACGGCCCGTCTTGTCTTCCAGGGTATTGAGCCCTTTCTCTGCGTTCCTTAAATCTCACCGAAGATGAGAGGATAGAATCTCGAACCGGATTCTGCCTCGCGAACCAGCCCCGAAAATCACGGGCATTCACCCATCAGAGAACCCGCTCTTTCCCGGGCGAATTCAGACAGACCCCTCGTCTTCGCCAACGATCGCGTCGCGGCCGTAGAACTTGACCTTACGCTTGATCTTTTCGCGGCCGTTATTTTCGCGCCACTCATTGGTGTCGCGAAGGCTGTAGACGCATCCGCAGTATTCCTGCTGATAAAACTCCTCGTTCTTGGAAATCTCGATCATGCGCTGGGCCCCTCCCTGCTTTCGCCAGTTGAAGGTCCAGTAAGTCATCCCGTTGTGACGCGCAGCAGCCCGCTCACCACAGCCGTTGATCTGGGCCATGTTTTTCCAACGGGAAATCCCAAGCGTGCTGGAAATGAGATCAAACCCATGCTCGGCCGCGTAGTCAGCGGTCACTTCGAATCGCATATCGAAACACTCCGTGCAGCGGATTCCCCGCTCGGGCTCGTTTTCCATGCCCTTGGTCCGCTCGAACCAGTCCTTCGCATTGTAATCCCAGTCGACAAACTCCATCCCGAGCTTCTCGGCATAGCGAATGTTCTCCTGCTTGCGGATTTCGTATTCGTCGCGCGGGTGAATGTTGGGGTTGTAGAAAAAGATTGTCGTTTCGATGTTCGAAGCAGCGAGCGCGTCCATGACTTCCGCTGCGCAAGGAGCGCAGCAGGAATGCATCAGGACCTTCTTCGCACCGTTCGGAGTGTCGAGTAGAGGGCGCTCGTAGTTGTCCACGGAAAACCGTGACATGTCGTCATTGCCCCTGTCGTTTCCGCTCATTGACCGTCTTCCCATACCGTTCCAAGGGAGGTTCAATCCCGGGGATACAGTAAGAAAGCTTTGCGACGTTTCAAGAAACGATCGAGTTCAGGGTCCCAGCTCTTGCGAATCGTAGCCTTGGATTCCAGCTCCAGCGCGGCTTGGAGCGTTTTCTCATGCCTCAGGAGGACATTGCCTTTTTCGGCCAGGTTAAAGGTATCCGGGTGCAAATCGTGGAGGCAGCGCATCAGGGCGAGGCCCAGCTCGAGCGGTCGCACCGCATTACGATCCGTGATGAGAAACTTCACCCCGCCGCAGTCTTCGCCGTCGTAAACGCTGGTGTTCGGAGTGAATCGAGTCGGCAGGAACAGGATTCCCGGCACATTCTCCTCCCGCAGCCGGGCCACGAGTCGTCCCTCGTGAATCCACGGGGCACCGATGTGCTCAAAAGGCGTTGCTGTTCCGCGGCCAACCGAAACATTAGTGAACTCGATCAGGCCCACCCCCGGGTAAAGCATTGCTTCGGTCACGCTGCGAATATTCGGGGAAGGATTGATCCAGGGAAGCCCCGATTCGTCGAGGCACTTGCCGGGATTCCAGCCTTCGATGGGGATCACCTGGAGCTGGACATCGATTTTGCGCTCCTTCTGGAACATCCGCGCTAACTCACCCACGGTCATCCCGTGTTGCACCGGGATATCATGAAACGCGACAAAGTCATTGCCTTCGCCGGAACGAACCGGGCCGTCGACGATTTTCGCTCCGATTGGATTGACCCGGTCGAGCACCATGAACTTTACCCCGGCATCTCCGGCAGCCTCCATCGCCAGACCCATCGTCGAAATGTAAGTGTAAAACCGGCAGCCAATATCCTGGATATCAAAAATCACCGCATCGAGCCCTTTCAACTGCTCAGGAGTCGGCTTGCGGTTCTCCAACTTGTAGAGACTGTAAATCGGCAAACCAGTCGCCGCATCCGTATCGTCATCCACGGAGTCCTCTTCGAGAACCCCGCGAATTCCATGCTCGGGAGAGAAGAGAGAGACCAGGTCCACTCCCGGTGCCGATGCGAGAAGGTCAATCGTTGAGCGTCTCTGGCGATTGATCCCTGTCTGGTTGGTGATCAACCCGATCTTCATTCCGGCCAGTTCAGAAAACCCGTCGCGCTCAAGAACATCGATCCCGTTCAGGACAACAGCATCTCCACCGGAAGCGACCATCGCCGGCTGCGGAACAGCCCCTCCTTCTTCAGCGAGTGGCACCAATTTGGTGTAACCCACAGCCTCGGCGGCAAGTGTTCCGACCTCGATTCGAAGAGGCTTCACGCTGGTACCTTCGGCAGGATGGTTGCGGTTCGTCAGAAGAATAACGAATGTCTCCGACGCCGGATCCACCCAGATCGATGTTCCCGTCCAACCGGTATGGCCAAAGCCTTCACGGGGAAATTTTTCACCTCTTTGATAGGCGTAAGGTGAGCTGATATCCCAGCCGAGAGCGCGCTCGATCCCGAGCTCCGCCGGCAACTGGTTTCGCGTGGCCTCGGCAATGGTTTCCGGCTCGAGAATCTGGCTCTCGCCTGACTGGCCGCCGTTGATCAGCATGCGCACCATCTTCGCCACATCTTCGGCGGTGGAGAAAAGTCCGGCATGTCCCGCCACACCCTGCATGCGCCTGGCCGTAGGATCGTGCACTTCGGCGCGTATTAATCCGTATCCGTCGATCTTGGTGGTCGGGGCCACCCGCTTCGCCACCGGCCCGAGCGGGACGAATCCGGTGTCGCGCATTTTCAGCGGGCCGAAAAGGTAGTCATCCGCAAACGAATCAAGCCGCTGCCCTGAGACACGCTTTACGATTTCGCCCAGCAGGACAAAATTCACATCACTGTAGCGAAAACGGGTCTCAGGCGTTTCGAGCAAGCCGATCGTCGCGGCCCGATGGACGCCCTCCTCGTGCCCCCAGAAATCCCTTTCGCTCAGGTAGATCGATGGCGGTAAGCCGCTCTGGTGAGTCAGCAGGTGGCGAACCGTGATCCCTTCGCGATGGGCTGCGGTCACCTCTTCATCCTTCGCCTTTTCACGAACTCCGCCCTCAAGAAATTCGGGAATATATTTCGACACCGGCGCATCGAGATCGAGCAAACCCTCCTCCGCCAGCAGCAGTATTGCCGGGGTTGTGGCGAGGACTTTGGTGAGGCTCGCCACGTCGAAAACCGTCCCCATCGTCATCGGTTCCTCTCCCGGCCAGACCATCCGATTGCCGTAGGCTTTCTGAACCACTTCACCCTTGGATTCCAGCCAGAGCACCGCTCCCGGGATCTCTCCCCCTTCGATCGCCGTCGCGATCACTCCGTCGATTGCCTTGAGTTTCGAGGGGTCAATAGACTCAGCCGAAGCAGTATTGCAGAGTACGGCCCAGGCCACCACGAGGGCAACCCACCACTGCCATGACCATTGCAAGAATTTCACTGAGAAGGATACGAGGGGGGAAACGGGAATCTAACAGAGTTAATTCAGTCGCTTAACCCTCTTCAGTCTTGCCCATTCCCACCCTCGAATCAATCCCGCTATTGAGCAGGGGTTCCGGTTGACCACAAGGAGGCTCACCGATACATTCGCGGCGATGCTGCTCGTGATCGACAACTACGACTCGTTCACCTACAACCTCGTCCAGTACTTCGGGGAACTGGGCGCGGAGATGGAGGTGCATCGAAACGACCAGATCACGCTCGATGAAATCCGCGAAAAAGCGCCTTCTCGGATCTGTGTTTCCCCCGGTCCCTGCACCCCGACTGAAGCCGGAATCAGCTGCGATGTGATTCGGGAATTTGGAAAAGACATTCCTCTCTTCGGGGTTTGCCTCGGTCACCAGAGTATCGGGCAGGTCTTTGGCGGTGATGTCGTCCGAGCCGACAAACTCATGCACGGCAAGACCTCGCTTATTCATCACGAGGGCAAAAGTGTCTTCGCTGGACTCGAATCCCCTTTCGAAGCGACTCGATATCACTCGCTCATCGTAAAGCGCGATACCCTGCCCGATTGTCTCGAGATCACGGCTGAAACCGAGGACGGGATTATCATGGGGCTGCAACACAAGGAATATCCCATCCACGGTGTGCAATTCCACCCCGAGTCGATTCTCACTGCCTCAGGAAAAACGATTCTCAAGAACTTCCTCGAGCTCTAAGGCAATTCACCGCGGCTGATTTAGTGATCTGAAGCCCAGAACAATGGGCCTTTGATAGAACACCAAGGCTGTTTTCGAGTGCTACTTTGTGACAGGGCTGTGCCTTGGCGAAACCATCGCGGCAGCCCACAACCCCATGGCCACCCAGATCGCCGCCCGCATCAGCCAATCGCCTATCGGACTCTCAATCCTTCAAGGGGTTCTCATACCAAGCCACATTTCCGGTCGCCCGCCCGGCATTGAGCAAATCAAGATCGCCGTCGCCGTCCATATCAACGGAGCGGAGATCGTAAGACTCCTGGGCATCATCGAGCAGGTGCTTGGTGAATCCCCCTTTACCGTCGTTCTCGTACCAGGCAACCTCCCGACTTTCGAAGCCACAACTGGCCCCGTCGAGATCACCGTCGCCATCTAGATCCGCGAGGGTGAGGCTGTGGGGACTCTTGATAGTTTGATCGATGGTGTGCAGCGTCCAGTCAGGCCCCTCAAACCAGATCACTCCCTGGCTGTGCCCACGCGAGGCAAGGAAGTCCATTACCCCGTCACCGTTAAGGTCACCTGGAAGAATGTTAGTGGCTGCGAGTTGATTCCGCGCGATCAAAATTTTCTCCCAGGCTTCTTTGACGCCGGCCTTCCCCGGATTCTTCCAATAGGCAAACCAGTTTCCGTCTTCAAAAGGCGCTCCTTTGGCGCCAATCGCGATCTCTCCCCAGCCGTCCCCGTCGAGGTCGCCGAAGCCGAAGTAGTGACTGCCTCCCCTTGCCGTCCGGTCGGCGAACACGTAGCGCTCCCACTGCTCGGCCATGACGGGATTCTTCGGCACCTTGAACCAGGCCACAGAATCCGCCAGCACACCATCGGGGAAGAAGTTATTGATGATGAGATCCAGCTTTCCGTCGTTGTCGACGTCCGCTTTCAGAAGACAGTGAATCCCTCGAATGTCATGATCAATGATTCGGGCCGCCCACGCACCAGAACCGTCCCCGGGATTCTCCAGCCAGAAAGGCATCCCCGGAGCCTGCGAACCGGCCCAGTCCATGTCTCCGTCACCATCCACATCGAGCACTTCGCTGTGAATCAGGTTTCCTTTCGGCTTGGCAAAACGATGCAATACCACCTCTTCCCAATCAGGAGCCAGAAAGAGACTTACCGTCCCGGGATAACCGGAAATCACATCCACGTCACCGTCCCCATCAAAATCTGCGGCCACCGCAGTACTGGTTCGCCCACTCTCAGTGACGATATGTTTTTTCCATTCGTCAGCTTTCAACGCAAACCCGCTGGATGTGGTGACGACAAAAAGGATTCCAAAAAAGTGCTTCATTTGTAACTGGCAGAGACTCTCTGCATCCTGTTGAATCAAATCACGCCGGCTGACACGTGTCACCTTAGAATCTCCCGTCTCTCCGCCGGTTAGAGTCCTTATGAAATCCAACCTCATTCTTTCTCTCCTCGCCGCCAACCTCGCCGTCGCTCCGGCAGTTCATGCTGGCAAAGCCGCGATCTGGAAGCTTTCTGACGACGACTCAACCGTTTACCTCGCCGGCTCCGTTCACCTCCTTCGGGAAAAGGATATGCCCTACCCCAAAGCCTACGACACCGTCTACAAGGACTCCGAAGAACTGGTCTTCGAAATCGACATGAAGGAGATGAACGCCCCGGGTGCAGCCATGAAGATGCGCCAACTGGGCACTCTCCCAGCAGGAGAATCGCTCGGCGATCATCTCAGCCAGGAAACTCTCACCGCCCTCGATGGCTATCTGAAGACCAACAACCTGCCGGCCGGCATGTTCAACCAGTTCACCCCGGGAATGGTTTACCTCACGCTCGGCTCGATGGAGGCCCTGCGGCAGGGCGCCCGCCCCGATCTCGGCATAGAGACGCAGTTCCATCAGAAAGCGGAGAAAGACGGCAAACCCGGCAGCGGGCTCGAAACGACCGCTTACCAAATGTCGCGCTTTAATGAACTCGACGTTGAAACTCTCAATGACCTGATCAAGGAAACCATCGAAGCCAGTGACGAAACCGAGGAAACCCTCGACTCAATCATCAAAGCCTGGAAATCAGGTGATGCGCAGGGCCTTCAAAAACTCGTCCATGACGAAATGGCAAAGACACCTGCGGTTCTTGAAGTCCTCCTCATTGAACGCAATCAAAACTGGATCCCGGTGATTGAAGAAAAGCTCGCCGGCGACAAAAACGTCATGTTCATTGTCGGCGCTGCCCACCTCGTGGGTGAAGGCAGTGTGGTTCAACTTCTCGAAGACAAGGGTCACAAACCGGTCCAGCTTGGCACTGATAAATAATCTCTCCTTATGAGTTCAGAAACCAATCTAGTTGTTTATATCAAGCCCGGCTGCCCGTGGTGCGTCGATGCTGTCGCCTATCTCAAGCGCGAAGGCTTTCCCTTCGAAGAAGTCGATGTGATCGCCGACCCGGCTCAGTTCCTACACATGCAGAAGATCTCCGGACAATCCTGCGCTCCGACATTGACCTACGGCGAACTGATGTTGCCTGACTTTGACGTCGACGAAATGGTCGCATTTTTTGACAAGCATGGGATTACTGCTCCGAGCAGGTCCCAGTAGCTCCAAGCAGCAAGAGATTCAGGCTAACGATCCAGCAGCCGGGCGCTGCTCGATCAGCGCATCCCGAGACGGCCACCGCTGGCCTCAAACTCCTTGAGGAAGCCCTCGATGGCGGAGTCACGCGGCACGCCGAGGTGCAGTGCCTTGAAGTAATGCTCCTCAGCCGCCTTGGGATCAGGCTGTTCCTTGGTCGCGTGCAGCACGGCGAGGTTGAAATGGGCGTCGCCGTATTCCGGGTCGATCGAAACGGCGTTGGTGAAGGCACGCTCGGCACGGCTCACCCACCCCTTGCGGGTTGAGATCACGCCAACACAGTTGTGAGCCTTGGCATTTTTCGGGTCGTGGGTCAGGCCCTGTTCGAGCGCGGCAAGAGCATCGTCGAGCTTTTTCTGGAGAAAGTAAGCGCGGCCCAGAAGGTAGTGCGCCAGACCGGAGGACTCATCAATCGCGAGTGCTTTCTCAAGGTAGTACTCCGCTTCGGAGTAGTTCTTCATCGAGATCTTGAGAACGCCCAGATTGCAGAGGCAGGGTACGCTCTTGGGGCGGTAGTGAAGATATTTGATGAAACCGGCCTCCGCTTCACTGAGGCGCCCCTCGGAGAAATCAAGACGGGCCGCCTTCTCGATCTGGGAAAGCTCGATTGCGATCTTCTGATTCTTCACGACGTCGGCAGTTCCGTTTCCGGCACCGGAGGCCACAAAAGTCCCTGACATGCTCCCAACCGCCCCCCCGGGGCCTTCAGAAGTAACGGTGAACTCACCTTCGTCAGCCGCTGCTTCGACGATTTCCTGAAATTGCGGGGCCTTGAAGAGTTCCTTCTCCTCGTCGGTCAACTGGGAGCCGCGCGCCATGTCGTCGATCAGGCCAAGCAGGGTGTCGGAACGAGCGCCGACCTTGTCAAGCTGGCGAATGAGCAGTTCCTTCGCCTGCTTCATCTGGGCCTGGCGGCGAAGCTGCTTCAGGACCATGGACCGAAGCAGTTCGTTCTCCTGCCGTTCCATTGGTGAGGCGCTGGCGAGGGCATTTTTTTCCTCGGCAGTGAGACCGTCGGAAAGCATTTCAAGTTTGCGCTGCAGGTCGTCGATACTCTGCTGGTGGCGCTGGTTGTCCGCGAGCAACTTGTCACGCTCGAGTCGAATCTTGGAGATCTCGGACTTGAGCATCGCGATGTCTTTGTCTTTTTCCTTGTTCAGCTCAGAAAGACTGGCAGCAAGTTGTTCGGCGCGGTCGAGTTGCTCGGTGAGCTTGCGGTTCCGCTCCATTAGTTCCTTCAGCGCCGTGCCGCTGTTGCCCTGTCCCTGGACAACTTCAGCGAGGTTGTCGCGCTCGCGCTCGAGAGAAGCGACACGCTCTTTGAGTTTGTTGATCTCACCCTGTGAACGGGTCAACTCGGTAACGAGCTTGGCGTTCCGGTCGGTGGAGGCTTCGAGTTGCTTGGTGGCTTCGCGCAGCAGGCCTTTGAGTTGATCAATCTTCTGCTGGGCCTCAACCCCACCCGGGCCATTTTCGGCGGCGTCGATCTGGCGCTGAAGTTCCGAGCGGCTGGCCTGGGCACGCGCCAGCTCGGCGTTCATGGTCCTGATCTCATTCTCGCGCTCAGCAATGAGGCGGCGCTGCTTCAAATTCTCGTTGTTAAGCCAGTCGATGAGACGGTCTTTTTCAGCGAGCTGATCGTAAATGGAAGAAGCCACTTCGCCGGCTGAGGGACGGACGCCCGGCGTTTGCACCTGCGGCATTCCATTGGTGGCGGGACCGACTCGAGGAAGTTGCTGGTTTCCTGATCCTTGATCCCACTGAGGAAGGGCAAACTCGCCGCTGTTGGATTCGATGTCGAAGCTGCGCTCGGTGGCGCGACTACCGGGAGGCAAGGCCGGAGGAGCAATCTCAACGGAAGGAATACCGGGGTTACCGGGAGATCTTGCTGGACTTGGCGTTTGGGGCCACTGGCCGGTTGATGGAGCCACCGTCGCAGGCGCAGTGGGTGGCGCAGTGGTGCGGGATCGCTCGAGCTGCTTTAATTCATCACGCTTCTCGGCGATGAGTCCACGACGCCCCCGCACCATCTCGGGTTGAAATTCAGGGAAGGCCTGCGCGAGGTGATCAAAGAGCGGCTTCGCCTCGTTGAGCTTCGCCAAAGCATCGAGGTAGTTTCCCTGTTTCTCGGACTCATCAGCCGCCTGAATCAGCAGGTAAGCGCGATACCAAATATCAGACGGGTCGAGATAATAGGCTTGATCCTGCTGCGCTTGCGCGAGTTGAGCCGCACCAACAAAGATTCCCACCGCCAGGGCTAAAGCCATCGCGGTCGGTCTTTTGAAAAGGCCGATCAGGAATTTCATCGTGACTGTCAGGGTTGCGCAGGTCGCCGGAATTACCCGAGTGGACAATGCAACGTTTTCGGCATGTAGCCAAGCGGAAATTCCGTCTTCCCATGGCCCCAAAACACAAAAATCACTGCCTCATCCAACCATCGAGAATGATCCTCCAACCCGGGCGGGACGGCGGTTTTACCAGAATTCCGGTGCAAATGCACCTCTTTTTATGGAGGATCGTGCCCGAATCCCTGCGATTGCGATCTCATGATTCCGGTTTCGCCATCCGTTTCCGGTTGTAGAAGAGGCGAAAAGCCCCCCAGATCAGGGGCGGCAGCCCAGAACTCAATACCAGCGCCATCATCGGCTTTTCCTGTCCGGTGTGCCCGATCCATGCAAAAACAAAGCCCATGGGGACACTGCCTGCGCAAAGTGCGGCCATAAACCGTCCAAATGGCATGTTTGCGATCCCGGCGAGGCAGGCGACCACTTCAGGCAATACCGGCATCCATCGGGAGAGCGCTACCAACCACCCTCCCAACTCCCCGCGAAACAAGCGCTCTCCTTCCTCAAGGCCCTTCTCACCGGTCAGCCAGTTTGCTGCCTTTCGTCCCAACTTGCGCGCGAGGCCATAAGCGAGCAATCCGGCGCCGATGGATCCCATCGCCGAGAGAATCCCGCCGAAAAACCATCCGTAAACCAATCCGAGCGCCGACATCACCACTGTTCCCAGGATCGGCAGAAACAAATCAATCATTAGCAGCCCGATCCCGGCAACCCAAGCCCACGCCCCGGCCGAACGCAGCCATTCGACCGTGTTCTCCAACGACATAGCCTCCTCGAATGAATCGCCCCAGATTAAAAACGGGACGAGCACAAGCATTGCCAGGATCAGAAAAATAGTGAAGAGCCGCTTCATATCCGCGTGGAATCGTGTTTACTACAATCCGCCCACCAGTGCGCGAGCTTTTTCATGAAACCCCGTCCGGAACCCGTTGACCCCGCCCAACTTCACGAGCTTGCTCACAACGTCATTCGGAAGGCAAAATTCCCGATGCTAGGCACGGTTGACGAAACAAATCAACCACGCGTCCGCCCCGTTTCTCCGGTTCGGGTCGATGATGACTTCACTGTCTTTGTCGCCAACCTCGCTTCCTACCACAAGACCGCAGAGATCCTCGCAAATCCAAAAGTCGAGCTCACCTATCTCGAACCCGATCACGACCAGCTACGCATCACAGGCACTGCTGTCGCCGAGACTAACAGAGAAACTATCGAAGCGATCTGGTCTTCCAACCCGTTGCTTAAGCAATACCTCGGCTCCCCCGAAAATCCGGAGTTTATCCTGTATCGCATCGACCCTGAACAAGTCCGCTTCATGCGCGAATGGGCACTTGATTACCACGATGTGCCTCGACAGCAATCTTAGAAGAACCGATCGAAATGAAAACGGTCATGCAAGAGTGTGCTCCGTCGTGCCTCCGGCACTATTCGAAGCACCGAGGGTAGCGATTCTCCAAGACTCCTGAAATTTCCTTCCATGGACAACGAAACCGACTCACCGCGAGCCAAGGTCGGCCTCCTCACGGCAATTGCGATCGTCGTTGCGAGCATGGTGGGAACCGGGGTCTTCGGCAGCCTTGGTTTCCAGGTTGCCGGCATTCCGTCAGGGTTCCCAATTATTCTCCTCTGGCTCATCGGCGGCATCATCTCCTTTTGTGGCGCTGTCTGTTACGCAGAGATTGCGTCCATTTTCCCGAAATCCGGCGGTGAATATCACCTCCTTACCAAAACGTGGAACCCTTTTATCGGCTTCCTCGCCGGGTGGCTTTCGGTCTGCGTGGGATTCGCCGCCCCCATCGCTTTGAATGCGACCCTGATGGGCACCTACCTGGGTTCCATTTTTAATGCAAATCCCCTCGTGTTCTCCCTGCCGACTGTCATCCTCGTGACAGCGATTCATCTCGGCAGCCTGACTTTCATCTCCGGCTTTCAGCAACTCTTCACTTACTCCAAGGTCGCGCTCATTCTTGTCCTTGGTGCTCTTGGTTTTGCGGTGGGACAAGCGCAGGATGTGTCATTCCTTCCCGCGGACGGTGATGTGGAATTGATTACCTCCGGGGCGTTTGCCATCTCACTCGTTTACGTGCTCTATGCCTACACCGGTTGGAACGCTGCCACCTACATGATGGACGACGTTAAGCAGCCGCAGCGCAATGTTCCTCTGGCCCTGCTCATCGGCACCAGCCTGGTAACCATTCTCTATATCTTCATCAACGCGGCCTTCCTTCACTCAACTCCAATTGATGACATGAAAGGTGAATCCGAAGTCGGGCTCATCGCCGCACAAGCCATCCTCGGGCCAAGGGGCGGCATGATCATGGGCGTCCTCATCAGCTTCGGATTGATCTCCTCAATTTCGTCCATGGTCTGGGCCGGCCCGAGGGTCAGTGCCGCCATCGGCCGGGACTACTCAAGCCTTCGTTTTCTCGAACGAACCAATCTGAACGGAGTTCCTGCCGTTGCCATTCTCATCCAGAGTCTCATCGTCATCGTTCTGATTCTGTCAGCCACTTTCGAACAGCTCATCAATTATGTGCAGGCCCTGCTCACCATCTCTTCTCTCATGGTGGTCATCGGAGTCTTCCACTTCCGCACCAAACGGCCGGGTATCAAACGCCCCTACCGGGCCTGGGGGTATCCGGTGACACCGGCAGTTTTTGCCTTGGTCAATATCTACGTCCTCTGGTTTCAGCTTAAGGACAAGACTGCCGAATTTGCCTGGGGGATAGCGACCCTCGCTCTTGGGGGGGCTGTTTATGTGATCATGGCCCATCAGCAAAAAAGGGCCGCTCCCCGCGATCAGAAGCCGGATTCCGGGGACTAACACGGCCAAATCAGACGAAAACCCCGTCGAATTGCGCGAAAAGGCGCTACCGCGGGCACAAATCGCTTGCAGGAGTTGTTTAAGTTTTCTTAAATAAATCCTGTTTAATTCAGTTTCCCGCACCTTTTTGGCTGAACAAAAACCAACTGGCAACGTGCCCGGCTCTGGAAGCCGTGATTCGTCCAATCGCGCCTCCAACGTGTTCAACATGCCCGGACCTCTCGGTTCGAAAGACGCCAACGACGCCCACCATCTCGCGCCGCCGTTTCATACTGAAGCAAACCCGGGGCCGCCCGGAAAGCCAGCCTTGGACTGGGCATCCATTCTCGACCAGTTGCCCTACGGTCTCATCGTGCTGGGACCGGGGCAGGATCTCCGGCACGAAAACGCTGTCTGCAGCAAACTTCTGGGATGCAGCATAAGAGAGACGGGGAGCATCGAAGCATGGCTCGCCTCGGCCTGTCCTGACGAGGATCATCGTGACCGGGTCATCAATTCCTGGCGTGACCACATCTGGCGCAATCAGCTGACGCGGACTTTCACTCTGAGAGGAGCGGATCAAAAACTGAGGGAAATCGAATTTCGCTCATCACTCCAGACGGATGGTGTCCTCACCGTGACCCTGCAGGACGTTACTGACCTGCGCCGAGCCGAGGAAACCCAGCACCACAACAAACTCAAGTTCCGAGTCATGTTTAACCATGCCGGGAACGGTGCCGTGCTCGTCGACCGCACCGGTCGGATCATTGACGCCAACCCGGCCTTTCTCCGTTTCGCTGAACTCACGCTCAAGGAAATCCGGCTCTCGACACTGGCGAGCTTACTCTATCCGGAAGACGCGACTGCTCTCGCTCAAGCCGAGCAGGAGTGGCTCAACAAAGAGGAAGCCACTGCCCCTGATATCGTCAGTCGGGAAATCCGGCTTCGTGCCCGGACCAGGGAAAAGCGGGCCCAGATCACCTATTGCCCGGTGGGGGATTCCAGAAAGAACCCATCCATGGGGATCTACCTCTTTGAAGTGGGCGAAACCCCTGAGTCTCGGGAGCAACTGATTAACAAACTGCGCACCGTTGCAGCGAAAGCTAAAGCGCTTCTTAACGCGGTTCCCGATCTTGTCCTGCTCATCAATGACGACCTCACTGTCGCCGATTTCGCCCCGCCTCCGACTCCCTGGAAAGAGCTCCAGCCCGACGATTCCTGGCACGGCCAATCACTGAAAGAAGTCTGGCCCGTTCTTTCCGAAGTCGTCGAACAGTCCCAACTCGAGGTGACAGCCAAAGGCAAAACCGTTCACACTGATGTCGAAGGATGCGGTTCTGTTCCCTTCGATTTCAACCTCACCCTGTGCTCCTGCGGCGACGGGCAAATGCTCGCAGTGGTCCGAAACAAGACCAGGGAGGAAGCCGCGCGATTTACCGAATGGTCCTTGCCAGTGTTTAACCGAAGCTCGCAGGCCATCATCGTCACAGACTCAGACGGGCGCATTCGCGAAGCTAATCCCGCTTTTGCCAAACTCGTCGAAATAGCTCCAGCCGATCTGTTAGGACGTCCGATATCAGAGCTTTACCACCTCGACCAGGGCTTGGAAGAACACATCGCCAGCCTCCTTGCCAGCAAGGAGGCGTGGACCTGTCCCTTTCCGCTTCTTCGGAAATCGGGACGCGAAATCAAAGTGATCACTGAGTTCGTTCCCGTCTCCGAAAAGGGCTCCCCTCCCTGCGTCGTCGGCATGATTCAGGATGCCCCCTCTTCTGAC
This sequence comes from Verrucomicrobiales bacterium, assembly GCA_049594415.1. GTDB lineage: Bacteria > Verrucomicrobiota > Verrucomicrobiia > Verrucomicrobiales > DEV007 > Arctic95D-9. Next base: position 26,106 of record JBMYJM010000015.1, read on the forward strand.
GAAGCCACACGCCTGAGCCCGGATAAAATTCAGCATGGCTTTCGCAACCAGCTCCAGCTAGTAACCAGCGTATTCAGCCTTGAGCCCCAGGGAACTGAGGCTCGCGACGCCTTTCTCAAGTGGCAGATTCGCCTTCGTTCCGTCGCCCAGACCATGTACGGCAGCTCCGACACCGGCGTCCAGGTGATTCCGATGCTTCGTGCCATCGCCAACGAAATCTGCTCACTGACCGGCCACGGCCCCGGCAGTCGCGAGATTGAGATCACTGGTGATGAAACCCTGCGCATCGAGAATACGAGTTCGAGTTCCCTCGCTCTGATGATGGGTGAGATCATGCGCCTTATCCTCGGGCATCGTCAATTCGGCCTCGGCCCCCATTTGTCGATCAGCCTCCACCGGGATAGTGGCGACAACCTTTGCCTCCGTGTGAAGCCCGGTGAAAACCGCCAATTTATTTTCACCGACGAGGACAGCGAAATCGAGATACTCGAAATTCTCACCACTCAAATAGGCGGTGAACTGGCTCCTCTCCCCTCAGAATCAGCCCTTGCATGGGAACTGAAGATCCCGGCAAAACGATTCTAAATACCTTTTCTGCCGCCTCAGCGGCGAAAGGTTGTGAATATGGGCATTTAATCTGTAAATCACGGTAATTCTAAGCTAGCGTTTTGTAGTGCCCCTTCTCCTCTCTGCCAATTCTGAATGGACGACCTGCCCGCCAATCGATTGCGTGTTCTGATCGTTGAAGACGATCGGATCACCGCACGAGATCTCGAAGAAACCCTGAAACGTCGGGGTTTTATCGTAGCCGGTATTGCGCACACCGCGGAGGAAGTTCCAGCCCTCGTGAACAGCGTGCATCCACAGATTGCTCTTCTCAATATTGACCTCGGCAACAATTCATCCGGCATCGATCTGGCGCGGAAACTTCGCGAGCAGCACGATATCCCCGTCATATTCATCACCGGATACTCCGAATCATCGCTCTACGAGCAGGCTCACGAAGCGAAGCCGGCCGGGTTCATTCGTAAACCCTTCAGCGATTCTGAAATGGCCGCCTGCCTTGAATCCGTCGTTGAGCGCAACGTTGCCGTCGAAAGACTTCGCGAACGTCTTGACGGGCTCGAGACTGCTTCAGCCAATCTTTCCGAGGGCGTCGTGGCTACCGACCTCGATGGCAAAGTGGTCTATCTCAATGCTGCCGCGGAGAACATCACTGGCTGGAGCTGCGAAGAATCCAAGGGCGCCGAGCTTGCCAGCGTCCTGCTCATTGACCGGTCTTCTTCAGGAAACCCGGTTTTATCCAGCCGCACCGGCGGCCGCCACGCCATTGCGGAGCGGTCTGAACCTATCAAGGCCACCGATGGCGAGGCCCTCGGTATGGTTACCGTTATCGAAATCCTGCCAGAACAACCGCAGGCTGAAGGTTCTACTCCCGCCACTCCCGCCACTCCCGCCACTCCCGCCACTCCCGAAGAGGAAACAACGGAGGAAGAAAAGGCTGCCCCGTCTCCGCCGGCACGTTCCGCCGCCGTTCAGAAGATTGCCGAACTCTCACGCGATCCGGCGTTCCGGAGCCTGATCAAAAATCGGGGAAATCCCAAGCCAAAAGAAACACCGTTAGGGTCAGCGCCTGAACCCGAAGCCCCTGCGGAACCCACTCCGCCTTCACTTTCCAAGTCGGCTGAAAGCGTGTTCAATGCTGCAGGCGCTTCGCTGATCGACGACTTTGGTGATCCTCTCATCAAGATCGACGATGACGGCACTGTCAGCTATGCTAACGCTGAAGCTCGAGCCGTGTTCAACGACGACAAGCCCTTCGTAGACCAACCCTTCTGGAACCTCTTTTCCAGGCAGGAACGCGAGAACTACGAAAGACAGCTCAACCGGCCGCATGCTGACGGCCGACGCCATCGCTTTGATTTCCATGATTCAACCCGTGGCCGCTGGTTCGAAATCCGAAACTACAAGACCTCCGGTGGCATCCTTGCCCTTTTCTCCGACATCACTTCGTCGAAACTCGAAGCCGCCGAATCCGTTCGCCAGCAACGTCTCGAAGGTCTCGGCCTGCTTGCGCGAGGATTTGCCCACGACTTCAACAATCATCTGACAGCCATTACCGGCAACATCAGCCTGGCCCGCGAGCGACATCAGGAGGACGCAGAACTCCAGCAGACCCTCGCAGAAGCCCAGTCGGCCGCCACTGGAGCTACCGGCCTGGTTCAACAACTGATGACTTTTGCACGCGGCGGCCGTCCGATTCGCAAACACACCCGTATCTCAGAGCTCATCCGGCGAATCTTGACTGAAGAACGAGTTCAGCACCCTGATATTCGCTATCAATATCAGGCAACCACTTCCGATATCGTCGCCAATGTCGACCCTGCTCAAATCGGTCGCCTCATTGAAAACCTCGTCTCCAATTCAGCTATTGCTATGCCCAACGGCGGTGTCCTCGTGGTGCGATGCGATCGCATCAAGCCCGAGCAGATCATTCGCATCCGCGGTTCTCACACCCCCGCTGACGAGGATCACTTGCTCATTGAAGTGATCGATACCGGCCACGGTATGAGTGAAAGCGCTCTCGGCCGGGTGTTTGAACCCTATTTCACCACGCGCAAAGAAGACAACGCCAGCGGGATCGGCCTCACGGTCTGTGAATCGATCGCCAAAGCTCACGGCGGATTTGTCCAGCTGCAATCGAAGGAAGGCAAAGGAACCATCGCCACTTTCTGCGCACCGCTGGGTCAGCATGTGGATGCCGCCGAAGAAAAACCGGTTGAAACGAACTACCCGAATTTCAATATTCCAGATCTCGCCAAGACTCCGGCCACTCCCGCAGCAAGCGAACCGATTCTTGTCGGCACCCGAATCCTCATCCTTGAAGACGATGCCCCCATCCGCCGCCTCATGGCAGCAACCTTGCGACGGGCCGGGCATGAAGTGGTCGAAACCAAGGACGGCCGCGAAACCATCGCGATCTACCGTGACTCGATGGAAAAAGGCGAAAAGTTTCACCTACTCATTTGCGACCTCACCATCGAAAACGGCGTTGGTGGCGTCGAAACCATGCGCCAACTGGTAGAAATGGACCCGGAGGTGCTTGCGATCGTCTCGAGCGGATACTCAGACGCACCGGCTATGTCGAGCCCCGCCAGCTTCGGATTCAAGGGAGTCTTGCCGAAGCCATATGCACCCAGCGAACTTCGCGCCGCAGTACACCGCATGCTGGCGTCACACCATATTATCTCCTGAGGCGACCTCAGGCTTCCGGTTTCTCTTCTTCCTCCTGAGAATCTTTCACTTCCGCTTCAGCCGGCAATGCTTCGGCTTCGGCCTGTGCTTGAGGCACTTCCCCGTCGTCAGGAGTCCGTATGGACTTCTCCTTTTCACCTTCGGGTTCAGAAGATTTTTCTTCCGCCTTCTCCGTAGCCTCTGCTTTCTTCTCCTCCGTGACCTTCTTCCCGGTCGGAGCGGATTCCTGGGAACGCGGTTGTTTACCGATTACCAAGCAAGTGTCGGGAAATTCTATGACGTAGCCCTCGGCCGCAAGCCACCGCAGGTCTGTGAGGATAGTTTTAGCCTTATCGGTTAACTCAAGTTCTTCGGTGGTCGCTCCGTCCTTCTTTTCGGGCTTTGAAAAATCTTCGGCGAGGGCATCAAGCAAGTCGACAACCTTGGATCGAGGATTGGCAACCAGGTAATCCACAATTGACTGAACCTGCTCGGTGAGTGAAGCGGACTCATCAATGCCCCTGGGTCGAACGACGGATACGTGCAAAGCTTTCTTGCCTCGCTTAAAGAATTTAAGGCCCTGCTTTTCAAACTCTTTGCACAGCGCCTGGATCATCGGCAGAGGAAAACCACGACGGAGCTTTTCGCTTTCCTGCTTCAAGTGCAGCAGCAATCCCCTCGAAAGGTTTTTCCCGGAGACATTTCCTGACACAACCGCATTTCGCGTCTCGGCGATGGCGGACTCGGCAAAATTCTGGCGGAAATGAGCGGCCAGCTCCTGCGCTGTCTTTAGCACAAGCACCTCAACTTCCGGAACCGAATCGGACTCAGGTGCTGGTTCCGTATCAGCCTCAGGCTCAGCAGTTTCTTCGCTCTGCAAATCGCCGGAAGCCTCCTCTGCGGCGACCTCCACCTCGGACTGCTCCGCTTCGCCTTCTCCCGATCCCTCGTCTTGAAGTTCTGCGGCAACTTCTTCCACCGTCTCTTCCGCAGCAGGAATTCCATCGGCTGACTCTGAAACTGACTCTTCAGCGGGCGCTTCAACAGAAGGTTCTTCGACCGGGTCAACCACACCCTCTACCGCTTCCTCTTCGACGACGGCTTCCTCTTCTGCCTCATCAGTTCCCTCCGATTTAACGCGGAATTGCTTTACCCGGCTTACCTGTTCCTTCCACTTCTCGATCGCTTCTTCACCGCTCTCCATCGTGATGCGGGATTTGAAACGCTCGATAGCCATGTGGGAAAACCGCTCGGCATGAAGGCGGGTTACACTGGCCTGGTATTCGTGGTGATTCGGGGGACCGAGAATTTTTCCGCTCATGCCGCAGACAGCAACCACGCTGAAGTTACCGGCGGGAGCTTCCACTTCGACAATCTCGACATCGTAGAAAGATTCGATCGCCTTACTGTTGAGCAAGTGATTCACCGCCTCGTCGCGGGAAACCCATAGCGATCCATCAACCTTACAAAAATACAAAGCGGGACCACCTTCTTCACTGCGGAAACGAACCTGGTAACGTTCCCGACCTTTTAATATCATCTTGGCCAGATCTGCGAGAGGATAAGCACGCAACGTTTCCCGGATCAGCTGAGCCAACCCGGCCACAGCCGCCGCAGTCGGTTCGAGTGAAGCATTGACCCCTTCAAGCGGTTTCTCTTCCGGTGGACGATTGCCATGGCCTGCACCCCCCCGGCGATCACCTCTGCCGCGCGGGCCTCCGCGACGGTCATCCCGGCCACCACGCGGGCCACCGCCTCCGCGGCTATCGTCGCGACCTCTGGAGCCACCACCCCGACGATCACGCCCGCCTCCATGGCCACCTGGCCTACCCCGCTGGCGACCTCCACGGCCTTTTCCACCTCGATCACCCCGATCCTCACTTGGAGGTTGGCGACGTTCTTTCGGCGACGAAGAACTCTCCTGCGCCCACTCAGGCATCAGGTCTTTGGCAGAAAACTGCAGCGGCTTATCTCCGTCACTCATGATTTATCTCGCCCCACTTCGTCGGTGTCCACGTTGGTGTCCGTTTGGGATTATTTGAACTCACCGTAGCTTTGATTGATTCACTGGCAGTTGGCAATTTTGTCACCGAGCTGGCAACAATCTCCACCCCTTAGACATATATCTCTTTCAAGGCATCTCGTGTCACTTCGGCTGTTTTATCAATATCCTCGGTGGCGTGGGCCAGCGAAATAAACCCGGCCTCATATTGTGACGGAGCAAAATAGACCCCTTTGTTCAAGGTAGACCAGAAGAATTTTCTGAAGGCTTCGAAGTCAGAATGTTTCACATCATCCACGTTCTCGACTTTTCCTTCCATAAAGAAGAGGCAGAACATCGAACCGACGCGGTGGAAAGTCAGATCGCGCCCGATCTCGTTGAGCGCGGCGCGAACAGCATCTTCAAATTGCTGGCCGATTTCATCAAGGCGCTGCCAACCATTGAGGCGCTCGAGTTCCTTAAGCTGGGCAATGCCAGCTGCCATTGCGAGAGGATTCCCTGACAGAGTTCCGGCCTGGTAAACCGGACCGTCAGGAGCGAGGTAATCCATAATCTCTGCCTTGCCGCCGAAAGCACCTACCGGAAGGCCTCCGCCAATCACCTTGCCCATCGCGGTTAGATCAGGAGTAATTCCCACCAACTCCTGAACACCACCCTTGGCAACTCGGAAGCCGGTCATGACCTCGTCAAAGATCAGAAGCGCCCCGTACTTTTCGGTGATCTCACGGAGAAACTCCAGGTAACCCTCGTTAGGAAAGACCAGTCCGGCATTGGCGGGATACGGCTCGAGAATGATTGCGGCAATATTCTCGCCCTCTTTCGCAAAAGCTTCTTCGACCGCCTCCGGACGATTGTAAGGGAGCGTTATAGTAAGGCTGGCAAAGTCGTCGGGCACACCTGCGCTGTCGGGCTTACCGAGGGTAAGAGCTCCGCTGCCTGCCGCTACCAACAGCGAATCAACATGCCCATGGTAGCAACCTTCAAACTTGATGATCTTGTCGCGCCCCGTGTAGCCACGAGCGAGGCGGATTGCAGTCATGGTCGCCTCGGTTCCGCTGTTAACCATCCGAACTTTCTCCACGGAAGGAACAAAGTCACGGATCATGCGGGCGATTTCCACCTCGTGACGATTCGGAATACCGAAGCTGACGCCTTCCTTGGCAGCATGGCTGACAGCGTCAATCACCACGCTGGGCGCATGCCCCAGGATCGCCGGCCCCCAGGTGCCGATGTAATCAATCATTTCGTTGCCGTCGACATCCCAGATCCGGCAGCCGCGGGCACGCTGAATGAAAAAAGGATCGCCATCGACACTGCGAAAGGCGCGCACAGGAGAATTCACACCGCCCGGAATAACTTCACGGGCAGCAGCGAAGAGCTTGGAGGAAAGATCGCGTTCTGCCATAGATCCTCCAATGAATCGCGATTGCAGTCCCACGTCAACCGGCGTTCCTGCCGACAGAAACTGTGCTAAAATGACGGAACCGCCATTTTAAGATTTACGTGAAGAGAGCTCTCCGCTTCACTGAAATTCCGCCCCGATTCCCGAACTGTTTCCCCACTCGGCATGAACGTTCATCATCTCGAGCTCTTTTACTACGTCGCCAAATTTGAAGGCATCACTGAAGCCGTGCGCAGAATGCCCTACGGCATCCAGCAGCCCGCTGTCAGCGGGCAGATTCTCCAGCTCGAGAAATACCTCGAAGTGAGGCTGTTCCATCGTCGCCCTTTCGCCCTGACTCCGGCAGGTGAAGAGCTCTACGATTTCATCTATCCCTTCTTCTCCCGCCTCGAACACATCACCGATCAACTCCGGGGAGAAGAGAATCAGCATCTGCGCCTTGCCGCCTCCGCCGCGGCCCTGACTCATCACTTTCCCGAACTCCTTCAGAAGCTGCGATCCGAAATCCCAACGCTGCGCCTGACTCTGCGGGAGTTAACTCACGGGGAAATCGAAACCGCCTTGAGAAAGCAGGAAGCCGATATCGCCATTGCCATTCTCAACCGCAAGTTTTCCCCGGGCATCAAATCGGTGAAACTAATCGACATTCCACTGGCGATCACCGTCCCCGAAGACTCGCCCGTCAAAACCTTCCGCGATATCTCTTCCATGGCATCCGGGGGCGAGATCCTTCACCCCCTGATATCCCTGCCCAAGATCGAGCCCGTCGCCCAATTGATTCAACGCGGTCTGACCTCGAAAAACCTGAGATGGGAACCGTCCATGGAAATAACTGAGCTGAACCTGATCCAGCGATATGTCGCCAAGGGCTTCGGATTCGGTGTTGCCGTGGATATTCCCGGCGCGCCTGTCGAGGAAGGAATCCGCCGGGTCAAACTCCCCTCAGACTTCCCCCCCCTTTCCATCGGTGCCCTCCATACGGGGAACCCCAAGCGGATTGCTCAGCGCCTTCTCGATCTTGCCGCCGAACAAGCTTCTGTTTTGAAAAAGAAGAAAGGGAAGTGAAGATACCGCATGCCTGAAGCGCTCATTTTTGACTTTGACGGACTCATCCTGGACACCGAAGTCCCGATCTACGAAGCCTGGCGGGAAAACTTTCTGGCACATGGTCACGATCTTGATCTTGAAACCTACGCGCAGTGCGTGGGATCCAACTTCGGCCGATTTGACCCTAAGCAGCACCTCGAATTCCTGGTCGGCAGCACGATCGAGTGGAGCGAACTTGATGAAAAACGGGAACGCGACGCTCTCGATCGCACTCGCCAGCTTGCGCCGTTTCCAGGTGTCGTTCCCCTGCTCCAAGAAGCCAACGCCGCGGACGTTCCCTGCATCGTTGCCTCCAGCTCGCCGCGCGAGTGGGTCGAAGGACACCTTAACCGACTCGGTCTGATGCACCACTTTGTCGGCACTCGCTGCGTCGATGATGTCGAGAACCCGAAACCGTCTCCCGATCTCTTCCTTGCCGCCGCTGAATTTGTTTCCGTCGAGCCGGCTCGGGCTGTCGTCCTCGAAGATTCCTTGAACGGACTCAAAGCTTCTCTGGCAGCGGGCGTTCCATGCGTGGTCATTCCGAACCGGATCACATCTCACCATAAGTTTGAGGGTGCCGCAAAAGTGCTACCGACCCTCAACGGTTTCAGTCTCGCTCACTTGAGAGAACTATTCGAATAATCCGCCCAGAGTTTTTCAACGGTCTGGCCAGTCGCATCGACGAATATCTCAGGAGAGTATTCCCCTTTCCGCATTGCCGTGTTGAGCCTTCTCACGATACCGGGAGCTCGGCTGGTTTCGAGCCAAAGGAAAAATCCCGCGGCCGGTTGGTAACCTCTTTTGAAACCATCCGGGTCCTGTGGTTTCGGAAACTTCTCCGCCGGCTTGCCTTCGAAAATCGCCCAGCGCAGGTAGTCCGCAATGCCCTCAGTCACCCATACCGGGCCTGCGCCACCGGGATAATTTTGAATGACGTGGACCAGTTCATGAATCAACAAACCCACATCGTCGGGATGTTTCTCAATCCAGCTTGAAGAAATGACAATCTTCGCTCCCGAGGTCGCCCCCACACCCTTATCAGACCTCCGGATTCGCAGAATCAGTTTTGCCGGAGGTTCAAATTCCGGCGAAGCGAGTAGATGACCGAGACGCGGGTACCATTCCTTCATCAGGGCAGCGCCGTCCTCCACCCACTGAGACAACTCGGGTGCTTCGGAAGCATCCACGGTGATCTGCACTTCGCCGGGATGAGCCAACCCGGAAAATCCGAGGCAGGCGGAAACCAGATAGAGGCCGAAGCGAGTCATCGATTTGAAAGCATACCCGAATTCAGGCCCACCGTCGAAGGCAGGCTCGCATCAGTCTGTCATTAAGTGAGACAGACTCAACTAGGAATACCTGGGATCCCTGCCGGGCTCCGTCTCAAAAATGTATTCCGGCCCCGTGTTGGTGTGAGGCTTCACCACTTCTTCCTCAAACCGGGCATAGTTGGGATCGTCTTGAAACATGGCAAGCTTATCGCGGCTTTCGAAATCAGCCGAAATGAAAAAAGCGTAGGGGCTTTCGGGATCGATGGATCGACCAGAGCGGAAATTGTGCACCTCGTTAAGTCGGCAGAAACAGGACCGACTGATGCGGATCATTTCTTCGAGATCCTCATCTGTTTTGCCCTTCTTAATCTTGTATAGGGAAATAAAGTGGACCATGTCGGAGAAGGGAGCAGGAGGAGAGTCTGTCGCCCTTAGTTCGCCGTCAGTTCGCCGTCAGTTCGCCGTCAGTTCGCCGTCAGTTCGCCGTCAGTTACGCCGTCAGTTCGCCGTCAGTTACGCCACTCAAGAGCGCCTTTCTTCAGCGCGTAGAGATAGGCAACAAAGAGAATCAGCACAAAGCTGAGCATGGACCAGAAAAACACCAGCACGCCGGCTTCGATCTGCTCGCGGAAGACGACCGCCCAAGGATAAAGGAAAACGACCTCGATATCGAAAAGGACGAAAAGCATTGCCACGAGATAAAACTTCACGCTGAAACGGGCCTGACCATCACCCACGGGATTCATGCCGCACTCGTAGGCTGAATCCTTCACCCTATTGCGAAGCGCGCGTTTTCCTAGCAGGGCACTGGCAATGAGTGTGGCCACCGCGAAACCAGTAGCGATCACGATCTGGACGACGACAGGAATGAAGTCAGGTAACATGGCGTTAAAATTTTACGTCTCCGGGAACCCGGTCAGGGGAATGTAGTGAAATTAACTCCCCCGTCCAGACGATTTCTCAGGGAGATCCGTCCAGGAAGAAAAAAGACCGACTCCTCTCGGAGCCGGCCTTTTGTTGAAGTGTTTTGGAACGTTTAGAAACGCAAACGACGCTTTGCTGTAAATCAGCTATTCGCTGCAGCGTGAGCGCTGGAAGCTTCGTGAATGTTGTCCAAACCGCGATATTCCTTGCCGTTTTTCTCGACAAGACCGCGCGTTACGAGGTTCTGAAGCTTCTCGTAAGCCCGGAGACGAAGCATTTCTTCGCCACCGCTGACAGCATTACGAGCTTTTAAATTTTCATAAACAACCTCAAAAAGGTCATTGAATCCAAAGGTCTGCTTATCGGACAGTACTGTTACCAATTCGTCGGTAACATGATCTGGCACCCGGCGTGAGAATCGTGTTCTACGTGTGGTTGACATGGGGCGGAGTCTACCACAAGACCTCATAAATGCCTACCGATTTCTGTCGTGATTTCGCAAATTCTGGATATTCTCATAATTGAGGATCAGACACAGCATCAAAACCAAATTCCTTAAGTGATTGAATAACAACGACTCTTAAGTTTGGTGAGCGGATAGTTTGGGGCGCCGCAATGGTGCAGCAGTGGATGTAGCCGACCATTTCTGAGAAAGGGCGCGATTTCACCTTTTCTGCCTCCAGCCAGGCGTCAAATCCAACGATCGCTTCGACCCAATCGCCGAGGGAATAGTCAGTCTGGTCGACCTCTTCGAACAGTCGATCGAAGTCGACGGCCTGAGCTGACTTTACAAATTTATCGAATTTTTCAAAAATTTCAGCCTCGGAAACCGACTTCCGGATCAAGTCGAGTGGGTCTGGGGAATCCTGGGTCATAACGCAACTTGCCCGGCTGCTCCCTGTTCGCAAGCCCCTCACTTGAGAGCCTCTTCGATGACGCGAACCACATCTTCGGCCAGCTTCTTCGATCCCTCGGGAGAATAGTGTACGTTGGCCGGGAGTTGGATCTCGTCCGCCCAATCCAGGGCGAAGCTGTAGAGGTCATGAGTTGCCACATCCGTTCCCTCGAAGACCTGCGCGGCAAGCTCGTTGTATTTTGCGGAATCCCCCACGACACGACCCTGGGCCCCTTCAGGAACCGGTGTCGTCGTTCTCCAAATCAGCTTGGCGCCCGTTCCCTTGAGCACCTCATGGAGTTTCGAGAGATTGGCCACATAGTCTTCCATCGAAACCTGTTGATGAGCCCCTTCTGAGCCCGGTTCAGCGAGGTTCTCCCCGTTGGACCCCATGTATTTGAGATCGTGGAGCCCCCAGTTGAAGTGAATCACATCCCACTTCTTGCCTGCGCCACCGGTCTTGAGCCACTCATCGATACCTTCGAGCCCCCTGGTTGTCGGTCCGCAATTCGTCAGCGGGCGATGAACGTTGGCTTTACCCTTCAGCGAATCCTGAACCGCCACTGTGTATCCGATCGATATTGAATCACCAATCAGCAGCACTCGAGGCAACCCCTCGATATCTTGCACCGGGATCATGGCAGGATTGACCTTCTTTTTCTTCGGCGCTGCCTTGGCTTTTCCGGTTTCGGCCATTGCCGAACTCATCAGACCAGTGGCGAGAGCCGTCACTACCAGTTGCGTAATCAGTTTTCTCATGGGAATAGAACCAAGCTTTCTGATAGAAAATCCCTCCGCTATTGAAAAGCCCAACTCACCACCTGATCGCGTAGCTAACCCAGACAACATGAGTGCACTTATTCCTGATTCCGGTCCCGGTAAGGACCTCATCGACACCCGCCTCCTCGCCGTCCTCGTTATCGATGATCTTGAATCCGCCGTTCCATTGGCTGAATCCCTCCTCGCCGGCGGCATCCAGGCAATGGAACTGACACTGCGAACGCCAGTCGCGATCGAGGCGGCCTGCCGCATTCGCGAAGCCGTCCCTGAAATGATGCTCGGTATCGGCACCGTTCTAAACACCGACCAGGTCGATGAAGTGGTCAAAGCCGGTGCTGCGTTCGCAGTTTCTCCGGGAGTGAATCCCACTGTGATTCGCTATGCCTCTGCTGCCGGGCTGCCCTTCGGCCCCGGCATCATGACCCCTACTGAAATTGACGCATCGGTTCAAGAAGGCTGCCGCCTTCTTAAGTTCTTCCCCGCCGAATCCTCCGGCGGTCTCGCCCATCTCATCAATATCTCGGCTCCCTACAACCACCTCGGCCTCAAGTTCATCCCACTCGGAGGCGTCAACCTCGGCAATCTCGAGACTTACCTGGGGAATGATCTCATCGGTGCAGTCGGCGGAAGCTGGATCGCACCGCGCGATCTCATCGCGGAGAGAAACTGGAAAAAGATCGAGTCCAACGCCCGGGAAGCCCGCTCGATCGCAAGCTGACGCCCCATGTAGGCGTTTTTTTGGCCACATGGCGCAGAAAATTTCCGACTTGCGCTAAGACTCGCCGCCAAGGAATCGTATTGTTTGTGTAGTGAATTGGAGTCAAACTGTAATTTGCTGAAAACACCTTCAATCCAATGACCCGACAACACCTTCTCCCCGCCCTGCTCGCAATGGCTGCACTGGCCACCGTGTTCGGTATCCCGTCGAATCTGGGAGCGCAGCAGGGAGCTATGTCCGCCCGCCAGGCAATTGATGCCGTTGGAGCACAGTTCGGACCAGGCGCCGTTCAATGGCTTGCAGAGATTCGAGGACGGTCGGGAATTCCTCAGCCGAACAGCTGGGAAATCCTAGCTTACAATGATCGTTCCCCCGGCCTGCTACACAAGTTCTGGGCCGGCGGCGGTCGCGTTGGTGACGCCGGAGCCGACGACACCCGTTACCCGGTTAATGTTCCAGTTGGTTACTTCAGCACCACCCAGATTGCGGTCGACAGCGTCGCCGCCTTCACCATTGCTGAAGGCGAAGCCCGCAAAGCCCGGATGGCTTTCGACAGCTGTGACTACTTCCTTCGGGTTCGCGAATATTCTACCGAACCCGTCTGGCGACTCGAGCTGCTCGACCCCAGACGCCAACTGGTTGGCAAGATTTATCTCTCTGCCCGCAACGGTGAAGTCCTCCGAACCATCTGGATTTACTACAACAACACCGGTCGCCCCCAGATCGTGGACTCCTTCGCACCAACCCGTCCAGCGTCTACGACATCCAACACTTCCACGACCCGGTTCCCTCCCACCACTCAGAACCCGGTCCCGGAACCCGGGCTTTCAAACAGCACCGGCATCATGGCTCCTCCCGCAGCCCCGACTTCACCCGGCGCACCACTGCCGCCTCCGGTCCCCGCGGCCCCGGGCACAGGCATTGCCGGAAACAGCATCCCATCTCCGACCTTCCCTGCGAACAACGGTAGCAGCGGCGGCACCATTCCGCCCTACAATCCAGGAGCCAATAACATGCCGGCCCCGGTTCCGCCCGCCACAGAACGTCGTTACAACGATACCGGCATTCCTGAGCCACCGGCCATGGAAAGCACGACCGAAGAACCCAAGCCGCCAGTGGAAGTGCCGGAGTCAGAAGGCTCTTCCGACCGAATTCCGCCCCCACCGATTCCGAATTCCTGATCAGGCTTTCGCGGACACCACTTCCGATCGTGTGAGCGCTTCCACGGTCCACACGATCGGGTAGGTTCTCTCAAAATACCAAAGTCGGGCAAAGTAAAACCCGATCGGAGAGGCCTCGAATTCTGTTCCTGAGTGAGTCGCTGCGATCAGCCAGTTTCGACCCCGGGCGACTGCTTCGACGGCTTCCGTCCGCCAGGCCAGGGCACTCACTGCCAACGCCGTCTCTTCGATGGTCGAAGGCGTTTCGTTCTTCAGTGAACCCCAGCCGCCATCTTCATTCTGGTGACCCATAAGCCATCGCGCGCCCCGGTCAGCTTGAGGAAACTCTCCCAGCTCATCCAACGCCCGCAAAACCATCGCCGTACCATAGGTCGGATTCTCCTCGTCTTTAAGACGGTGCTGATTGCCAAACCAAAGCGGAACCCAAGAACCATCCGATCGTTGTTCGCGAAAGAGGTAGCGGAGACCATTTTCCCGAACCTCGCGGATCACCTCCTGAATATCAGGGCGCATTTCCGGATGCCAGATGTGCATCGCCCGCAGGGTGTGCGCTGTCAGGTCCGGTGACGAGCGGTCAAAAGGCAACGCTCCCCATCCTTTACAGAAAGTCGGGATCCCACCGTCACGATTCTGCAATCCTGCCAACCACACAATTCCTTTTCCTGCCGCTTCACGAATAGACTCCGAACTCTTCTTGTCACGAATCAAATGAAGAGCCAGCAATGCCCCCGGGGTGTCATCGGCATCCGGCACCCCACCGGTGAGATCTGTCCACGCCCAACCACCTGGAGGCGTGTCAGTAAACGGATGGACTTCGCGATACTGCTGCCCGAGCAACCACTCCAGCAATTCTCCCCTCCGATCCAACAAGGTTAAGTCAGGGGCCCAAACCTTTTGGGTCGGATCCGGCTTTCCTAAAAGAGACTTGATCGAGAGCGTCGTCGCCCAGGTCGCGAGATTCGTATCGATCGGCCAGCTGCCGTCGGCTCGAACCGTCTTGAGCAGAAACTCAACCGCCTTCTTCGCGACAGGATGATCTTTCTCTCCCGCCGCAACGAGAGCCATCGTGACAAAACTGGTCAGCGGCGCCGCCTCGAGAAATCCTCCTGACGCCGGCTGGATCGAAATCAGCAACTTTGACACCTTGGGCCAGACCCGTGACTGGCGCCGATGCCCCCTCCGGCCCTGACGGAAGCGCGCATAGCCAATAGCGATCAGAGCGGGCAGCGCATAACTGACCACCGGTAAGCGCATCATTCCAAACCACCTGCGGGGAAAAACCGCCAGTTGAAACGGCAACTGAAGAACATGCCGCCACCCTTTCGGTCCAAGTGTTCCGCAGATGGCGCAGAGCATCAGGATAGGAACAGAAAAGGTCCGGTCCTTCCCGTAGCGGGCCTTCACTGTTTCCGCGATCAGTGAGGGGTCGAGGGAGCCCACGTAATTCTGGATCCAGTTTGCCGAGCCGGCAATAGCACCTCCGGAATCGCTTCCACCGAACTTCGTTAAGGCCGACCAGCAGAGCAATGTGGTGGAAATATTAGAAAAGCTTTTCACAGTATCGCCCCAACCTCCGTCCTCATTCTGGTTGTCCAAGAGCCACTTCGCCGCCTTCACAACTTCCTCAGAATACCTCTCAGGATCGACACTCCCAAGGGCCACCAACGCCGTTGCGGTCGAAAGAGCGGAAGTCGACAGCTCCCCGGTCCAGTGCGCGGCCGGGTTTCGCTCAGACAGCAATGCCGCCCTCGCATTTCTTAAGCTCTCACTCACCTCACTCATCACAGCGCCAGGTGACCAAGAGCAAGCAACCCGTAATAGGTGTATTCAATGTCGAGATCGTCGTCTTCCCAGCTCCCGTGGAAACCGCCGGCCGCCGTCCACAGGCTGTCGACGAAGTCGAGCATGGACTCTTTCTTCTCTTCGAACGAGACCTGCAATCCATCCAGCGCATGCAATGCCACTGCGGTCGAAAGCAGGTCGGGCATCGGCGCCATGGGAAATGGAAGAAATCCACCTCCAGAATGAAAAGACTCCAGGATCCACTTCGGCGTTTCCAGTGGGATCGCGATCTTCAGGTTGCGACAAATGGTAATTGCCGCCGCAGTTGAAGGAATGTTCGGAACCGGCAGGGTGACGTCATTAGCCCACGCTCCGCCATCCACTTTGAGAGATTCGAGACAAGCCGCGACTCCCGGCTCATTGGGAACCGATTTCCCGTGATCGGCATAGGCACCGTAGGCAAGGAAACAGGCGTAGGCGGAACCGGTTTCCATTCCTTCAGCCTGATTATAACCGCCGTCTTCGGTTCGATATTTCTCAATAGCTTCGAATACCGGGCTCAAGTCACCAACGGCCTGACGATCGGATAAAGCCGAAGCACAGCGCGCCAGGCAGCAGAGATGGACAAAGTCGAGTTCCTCAATCTCGCCAAGCTTTCTCCGAAGGAAGTTGGTCAGGCTCTCCTCCGGCAGCGGCACCTGGAGGGCGGTCAAAGCATCAATCGCGAAACTCGTGTAATAAAGATCCGCATCACCGTCCCGGTCGCAGAAACCGCCGTCGGCATGTGCCTGGCTCATCACGAAATCGCGAATCAACCCGGAAGCTTCCTCCCCGAGAATCGACGGGGCCAAGCGGGCGACCTGAAGCATTTCCAATCTCAATGACATAATTCTACTGGGCGCGTTTAAAGTATCCTTTCTCGCACCCTGTTGGGAAGTATTGTAAAAACGGATTTGTCATAGACCGCAGTGCCCTTCGCCGGCACCAGCGACATAAATCCGGCAAGCCGGCCAAGTCCAGAATTAGAACACCGCATATATGAGCAATTCCTACGATTTCATCGTCCTTGGAGGCGGCAGCGGAGGCTACGCCGCCGCCCGAACCGCTCACGAACACGGCATGAAGACCGCTGTGATTGATGGAGCCGAAACCCTCGGCGGTCTTTGCATCCTGCGCGGCTGCATGCCCTCAAAATCACTCATCGCTTCCTCAAATCTTTATCGCTCCATGCGTCGGGCGGATGAGTTTGGACTTCGCTCAGGTGAGACCGAAGTCCACCCCTCAGAAATCGTCGCGCGAAAGCGCAAGCTCATCAGGGAGTTCGCCGACTACCGTCAGGAGCAGCTCGAAGACGGGCGCTTTGACCTCATTCGCGGCACTGCTGCTTTCTGCGGTTCCAACTCACTCGAGGTCACCCCGATTGACGGCAGCGAACCTTTCGAAATAGAGTTTCGCGCCGCGACAGTCGCCACAGGATCGGTGATCAATCGTCTTCCCATCAAGGGACTCGAGGAAGTCGGCTACTGGACCAGCGACGACATTCTTGAAGCTGAGGAAATCCCGGATTCCATGATTGTTCTCGGAGGGGGGGCGATCGCCCTGGAGATGGCCTGCTACCTTGAAGGCCTTGGCAAAGAGGTCACCGTGATTCAGCGCAGCCCACAACTCATCCGTGGATCGGACCTCGACATCGCGAAGGCACTCGAGAGCGCGATCTGCGAGAGAGACAACATGACAGTTTTCACGGGGACTGCACTCAAGCGGGTCGAAACCGATTCTTCGAGCGGTCTCAAGACGGTTTACTTCGACCAGGACGGCGAAGAAAAATCCGCCTCCGCCCAACAGATTCTTCAGGCACTTGGACGAAAGCCCAACTCCGCCGGCCTCAATGGTGACGCTGCCGGGCTCGCTATCGAAGAAAGGAGCGGTCGAGTCATCTGCAGCCCGGATCAACGTGCCGGCGCCCGACACATTTTCGCTGCGGGAGATATTTGCGGTCCTCACGAGGTCGTCCATATCGCGATCGAGCAAGGTGAAATCGCAGCTCATAACGCTGCTGCCATGCTCGGATTTATCGACGAAGCCGAAAAGGAAATCGACTACCGCCTCAAACTCTATGGAATCTTCACCGATCCTGAAGTCGCCATGGTGGGCATGAGCGAAAACGAAGCCCGCGAAAGCGGTCGAAACATTAATGTCGCCACCTACCCTTTCGACGACCACGGCAAATCCATGGTCATGGGCGAAACTCACGGTTTCGTAAAAATGATCGGCGATGCCGAAACCGAGGAAATCCTCGGCGCATCAGTCATTGGCCCCCACGCGACAGAATTGATTCACGAACTCGTCGTCGCCCTCCATTTTCGCGCAACGGCCTCAGAATTTATCAAAATTCCACACTATCATCCGACTCTCAGCGAAATCTGGACTTATCCGGCGGAAGACCTTTTAATTTCGGGCTGACTGCCGTATAATTCCGCGTCAATTCAGAACGAACCTGCCACGTCCACTTCCTTTTATTTTCAAACCACCCATACCGTGCCCAAGCGGATCATTAAGCAAGACAAAGAGAACGAATTTTACGACCATGGTGAAGCTTCAAACGAAAACAGCAGCGACACCAAAAACAGTTCTTAATCGATGACTGGAGACAAGAAAATCCTTTCCAGCGATATGGCAATCAAAGGTAGGCTCCGCTTCTCCCGCGATCTCATCACCGACGGCCGTAATGAAGGCTCAACCGACGATTTCAATGACTCTTACGACTCACACGAAGAAGAGCATTCTTCCTGACAGTCACAACTAAATTACATCAAAGGGGACCGGATCACCGGCCCCGAGATCAAGGCGCGCCGGACTCACAGGGCGCGCTTTTGCTATCACCGCAAAACTCCCACTCGTGTTTCGAAAGTTCCACAAGATCAAAAAAGTTAACCTGACATGCCCCTACTGCGGACACGTCCAGGAGGAACCGCTCATGGCAGTCTCCTCTTTCTGCCAGTCCTGTGGAGATCACTTTCGCATCATCCGCGGCGTCGCTGTCGCCAATCCGGGCATCAAGGTTTCAGGCATCGCCGAAATCAAGAGCTACGGGAGGGGGAAGCCCGAGATCGAGCTTCCCTTCGACTGGACCAAAGTTGATCCCGGAGGAGACAACACCTCCGAGATTGCTGAAGAATTCTGGGTCGCCAATCCGCCAATAAACAGAGGCAAATCCCAATCTCTGCCGGAACCGGTCGAAGGCGAAGAGGAAGCTGTAGGAATTTCTGCGGGTGCATTCTTCGGCCTCGTCGATAAAGAAGACTTCGACGAACAAACTGCGGAAGACGGCAAATTCCTTGGAAACGAATCCGAAAGCTCCGAAAAACTCGCCGAAGGATCGATGGAGGCTATGATCGGCCCATCAGACAAAAAGCAGAAAATGCCGCCCAACTGCGAGCCGCCGGAGCAGCGCAAGAAAGCCTCTGAAAGTGGCAGCACTTTCGAAGTTCGCTGCTTCCGCTGTTTCCATATTCAGCAGGTTTCCCGCTTTGCCAGGTCGACTCAGTGCGAGCGTTGCTGCGTCTACATCAGCCTGGCCAATTACGAGGTAAAAACCCACAAGAGCCACACCTTGCAAACCCGGGGCGATATCATCGTCGCCAAGCGCGGAAGCCTCACGGATTGTGAAATCGCCTGTCACCATCTTGTCGCCAACGGCAGCATTGATGCCTACGTCGACTGTTCCGGCGACGCCACCTTCCGAAAGTCCGGCGTGGTTCGAGGCGAGGTGTTCTGCCGCCGACTTCTTATTGATAAACACTGCGAAGTGGAGTTCCCGGACGGAGTCAAAGTTCAGCGTGCCGACATCAACGGAACCCTCAAAGGTAACCTGACCTGCTCGGGAAGCGTGAAAATTTCAAAAACTGGCGTCGTAGAAGGAGATGTGAAAGCGATCGACATCACCATCAAAGAAGGAGGCGCCGTTAACGGCGAAACAGATATTGACCCTGACACCACCACTGAGCTACCCGTCAAGATGGGCACGAACTCATCTGTCATCAGCTGACCCGCCCCTGCCATATCCGAACCAATTTCCCCTACTATGAGCGCTACCGCCACCTCAACTGACATTCGCGAAGATATTCTGCACCTGAAGAAAGAACGCAACGCTGTCATCCTCGCCCACAATTACCAAATCCCGGAAATCCAGGATCTTGCCGACTATGTGGGCGACTCGCTTGGGCTTGCCTTCCGGGCCCAGGAGACCGATGCCGACGTCATCGCTTTCTGCGGTGTTCATTTTATGGCTGAAACGGCCAAGATTGTGAACCCGGAAAAAACCGTAGTCCTTCCTGATGCCGATGCCGGTTGCTCGCTGGAAGAATCCTGCCCGGCCGACGAACTGGCCGCCTTTCTCGAGGAAAACAAGGAAAAGAATTACTACGTCGTCACCTATATCAATTCCTCGGCGGCGGTGAAGGCACTGTCCGATGTGATCTGCACCAGCGGCAACGCAGTCAAGATCGTCGAAGCCGCCCCGAAAGACCGTCCCATTCTTTTCGCGCCGGATCAGAACCTCGGAGCGTGGGTCTCACAACAGACCGGACGTGAAATGGACTTCTGGGACGGCAGTTGCTACATCCATGTTGAGTTCACTCGTGAGAGCATCCAGTCGATTAAGGACGAATATCCCGACGCCGCTGTCGTCGCCCATCCCGAGTGCACTACTGCCGTGCGCCTTCTCGCCGACGAAGTTTGCTCTACCGAGAAGATGATCGACTTCTGCCGCAACACCGACGCTCAGAATATCATCGTCGTAACCGAAGCCGGGATGCTTCACCGCATCCAGAAAGAGGTTCCCGGGAAAAACCTCATCGCCGGCCCCACTGATCGATGCGCCTGCGCCGAGTGCCGCTTCATGAAAATGAACACGCTTGAAAAACTCTATAACTGCCTTCGCGACCTGAGCCCTTCCGTCACCCTCGACGAAGAGTTTCGCGAAGCTGCCAAGAAACCGATTATGCGGATGCTTGAACTCAGCAAATAACCCGAGTTAATTCCTGTTAATCCCCTGCACCAACATGAGCGCTTATCAATGGGACTCCGCCTTCACGGAACTCTTCAATCGCTGCCTCGAGCAATACAAAAGCGGCAACGAAGACTTCAACAGCTACTACTCCAATACCGACCTCGCATTCCTGAAGTCCATCGGCTGTAAGCCTCGCGAATTGTTCGACTTCGTCGAAGATCTCGGTGACGGAGGTGAGCCAACTATGACCACCGCAGTCATGATCGCCAGCGTACGCCGCGACTACCTCGAGCACGTCATGGACGGGCAACTCAGTGAACACGAAATCAAGCCGGAAGAACTGCCGGGCAAGGGCGAAGAACTCGAGGGTTTCGTCTGGCTTCCCCGCATTCTCATGAAAGCGAGAGGAAAGCTTCGCGGCGAGCTCGATCCTGACATCATGTTCGGCTGCGGTGGTGACCGCCATTTTTTCCGCACCCACGATATCGCGCCTTCTGATTTTCTCCGCGCCGTCTGGGCAGCCGGAGATGACGACAGCAAGATCATCGACTTCGTCAAGCAATACTCAAAGGCATGATATTGAGGTTCCCGGCTGCGTTCCTTGCCATCATTGGCACAGCGGTTTGGCTCAGTCATTCCCCTGCCAAAGCTGCCGGTAGTCTCGCCGACCTCGAATCCTACCGGGCAGGGTGCCAGTCTTTGAATGACGGCCGCTACGAGACTGCCACTACCCAGTTCCTCGAAACCTGGAACCTTCTCCGCGAAGGTGCCGGCGGAGATCTCGAGCGCGACTTTGTCGCCTCCCGTCTCCTTGAATCACTGGTCCGCAACGACGAAACCGCCCGTGCTGCTGAGTGGCTCGAGCAGCACCCCATGATTTCACCTTCAGCAAATACCCTGAAATGGGCCGGCATTGCTTTCTACGAGGAGGAACGTTACACCGAAGCCGCCGATACCTTCAGCGCGCTGATCGGAAATTTTGAGACTAAGGATCGCAAACTCATCCGCCGATACCTCCGCAGCCTCGCCCTCAGCAGATCCGCCGATGACGCCATCAGCACAGCACAGGCCATATTCACTCCAGAGAACTATGAGGAAAGTGTCGACATCGCCCGGATCGCTGTTCTCGCAAATCGCCCCGATCAGGCGCTAAAAACCCTGGACGCCGCAACCCCTCCCGACCCGCTTTCCTTTGACGATGATCTCACAGCCACACGCATCGCGGTTGCAGCGTTGATCCAGGCCAACCGCGCCGACGAAGCTGTCGCAATAGTCTGCGAATTCATTGACCGGACCAAAACCGGCAAGCAAGCTGCGATTGGCTTCCTGCTTCTCGAGGAGGCAATGATTGAATCCGACAACGAACTGATTCAATCACGGATCAGCACATGGACGGAAAACAAGAACCACCCAGCGGCCGAAGCCGCCACATTCTTCGAAAACATCCTGTTCCCTGAGGGAATCGATCTGGCGACATTCCTCGAAAAGACTGCCAACAATTCCGGCAACCCGTTCCAGGAGGAAGCTCGGCTGCGACTGGCGCTTCATGAGCCTGGCAAGATCAGCGTATCCCGACCGGAGGATGGCGAACTCTTACTCGACCCGTCACGCTCTCATTTTGCGGCGGCTTCTGTTGCCTACCGACAGGAGCAATTCAAGAAAGCCGCTCAACTCTTCCTCCAGCAAGCCGAGTCACAAATCGGGGCTTCCCGCAGCCACGCCGCCTACAACGCGGCAATTTCTTCACTACAGGCCGACGACCTCGAAGCCTTTGATGAGGCAGTCAACGAACTCAAAGATCACAACCCCCGCTCCCCTCTTATCGCCGACCTCAGTTACCTGGGCGGGCTCTACGAGGCGTCACGGGGGGCTCCCAATGCTTTCGTCAATCTTCAAAACTTTATTCGTGACTACCCACAACACCCTGCAACCGTTGACGCGCGCCTGGCGCTTTCGGAGATCCACCTCAATCAGGTTCCGGCGCGCCCTCAAGCTGCCCGTGACATCTTTGAGGAACTCAAGACACAGCCACTAACACTGACACAGAATGAACGCCTCGATTACACTTCAATCTGGGTCGAACGCATCGATGACAATTTCAGCGACCTGACACAGCAGGCGGAAGATTTTCTCACCAACTGGCCTCACTCGACCTACCTCCCCGAGATCGCCATGTTGTTGGGCACGCAATTTCTCAAGGACCATGACCTTGAAGCGGCTCGGGAAAAATTCGACTTGATCGTCCAGCGTTTTCCTAAGTCTATCTATGCAGACGCAGCCATTTTTTTTGCAGCCAAGGCAGGCTCCGACAATGACGAGGCCCTGGTCTGCTGGCAGGAGATCGCCACGAGCGAAAGCCGGTTTGCCGACCAAGCCCGACATGAACTCGCCCTGCTTCTGCTCTCGCAAGACCAATACGAAGAGGCCCGACTTGAAATGGAAGCATTGATGGAATCGCTGCCGGAAAACTCGGCGCTTCGGTATGCTGTCCTTGCCGACCTTGGTTATTCCTACTACCTCGAGTCCCTCAATACTGAGGACAATCGTGTGCCATTAGAGAAAGCAGCCGAAACGTTTGCCCGCCTCTCAAACATTGAAGCACTTCCGGTCGCTGCGCGCTACAACGGTGCGGTTCGCCGGGCCAAATGCCTTGAAGCCCTTGGACAACCTAACATTGCGCTGGAGATTTATCGCTCTATGATCTCACAAGAATCCGGTGGCGACATCCTCGGAAGCGAAGTCTCCCTCGAGGAAAACGAGTGGATTTTCAGAGCAGGCTTTTCCGCAATCAATATCCTGAAAGAAAACAAAGACTGGGCAGCTGCCATCAAGATTGCAGACACGCTGTCACTAAAGGAAGGCCCGCGCGCGATCGAAGCCGGCAATCTGGCCGAGCAACTCCGCCTCAAACACTGGGTTTGGGACTGATTCTTTGCAGTCTTGTCAGGACGCTGCAAACTCACGCGCCACGCGAATCAGTTCAGCAGGCTCATCGATACAGTAAGCCGGCCCCTCGGTTTCCATCGCCTCGCGCTCGTTGGCTCCCCAGCAAACTGCCAGCCCGCTGACCTTACTCTTGCGGGCAGCTTCCATGTCTCTGGTCTCATCACCAACGTAGATGACCCGGCTTGGATCCGCCTTTTCCTTTTTCATCAAATTGAGGATGCGTTGCGGTTTGCCAAACAGACTGACCCCGGCCTCAATGAATGAGAAACAACTGAGCAAGTCGCACCGGCTGAGAAACGTCCTCACATTGTCGGCGGAGTTCGAACTCAGGATTCCCATCCGGAAACCGTCTTCGTGAAGTTCCAGAACTGCTTCGCGAATCCCGGCAAACAACTCCACATCCTCCATGCGTTCGTGAAGCACCTTGCGGATGTGAGCCGCCAGTTTCACCGCCATCAAACGCGAAATCCCCAACTGATCCAGCAAAGCTCGCGTGTTCAGTTTTCTCAATTCGCGGGCCTCGTCCGCTGTCACCGTCTTGAGGTTATAACTCTCGGCGAGCTCGTTGAATATCTCGATTCCGGTCTCCAGCGTGTTCGCCAAGGTTCCGTCGAAATCAAAGATCAGTAAAGGCTTGGAAGAAGCGGGCATTCACCCCAAAGGTTCCCGTCCTGAAAGAGAATGGCAAGCACTCAATGGGATTCGATGAGAGTTACATCTGTAACAGACGCAATCCTGCCAACCCGCTACCTTGATCGAATTCACAAACGCCTCACCTTACGGCCCCTCCAATTCCTAGAATTATGAAATCCATCCGCCACTCATTCTCTGCCGTTGTCGCCATAACAATGGCCCCCATTCTCTTGACCGGTCAGGATACTCCGGTCTTTCCCGACGCCGATGCAGAAACCGTCCCAACTGATCTTTTTGTCGTCCCGGACGGGCTGGAAGTCACTCTCTGGGCCACTTCTCCCAAACTTTACAACCCCACCAACATGGACATCGACAAGGATGGCCGTGCCTGGGTGGCAGAGGGCGTTCGCTATCGCAAACACTTCGATCGTCAGCCCGAGGGTGACCGAATTGTTGTGATTGAAGATACTGACGGAGATGGAAAAGCCGATTCCAGTCACACCTTCGTCCAGGAGGAACTACTCATCGCACCCCTTGGCGTGTCCGTGATCGACAACAAGATTGTCGTGGCCCAACCGCCCCACCTCCTTGTTTACACCGATGTGGATCGCGACCTGAAATTCAACCCCGACGTGGACAAGCGCGAGATTCTCCTGACCGGTTTCCAGGGACAGAATCACGACCATTCCCTCCACTCCACCACGGTAGGTCCCGACGGTAAGTGGTATTTCAACTTCGGAAACTGCGGTGCCAAGTTTACCGACAAATCCGACCAGACCTTCACCGTTTTCGGTTCCTATCGCCCCAAGGTAATCGGGCCGTTTGAATTTCCGCACAATGCTGCCGAGCTCGCCGGAAAACCCAGTCATGATGGTCACGTTTATGTCGGCGGCGCCACCGTCCGCATGAATCCTGACGGCACCGACGCTGAGATCATCGGCCACAATTATCGCAACTCTTACGAGCAAGCCGTCACCTCTTTCGGTGATGTTTTCCAGAACGACAACGATGACCCGCCCGCCTGCCGCGTCAGCTGGGTCATGGAATACGCCAACTTCGGGTTTTCTTCCAATGACGGTCAACGCACCTGGAAAGCCGACAAGCGCCCGGGTCAAACCACCCAGGTGGCCGAGTGGCGCCAGGACGACCCAGGCATGACACCCGCCGGTGACGTCTATGGCGGAGGTTCTCCTACCGGCGTTGTTTATTACGAAAACGGTGCCCTCGGAGACAAGTGGATTGGCACCTTCCTCGCCTGCGAAGCCGGCCGAAACGTAATTTTCAGCTACCAGCCCGAACTGGAAGGAGCTGGCTTCAAGCTGGAGCGCTCGGACTTCATGACGAGCAATACCTCCGGTCAGTTTGCCGGGTCCGACTTCATTGGTGGAAGCAAATCGGTCAATAAAGAAGCACAGACCCTCTTCCGACCGTCTGACGTCGCCATCGGCCCGGACGGAGCGATCTACGTGACTGACTGGTATGACCCCCGCGTCGGTGGCCATCAGGATCTCGACGAAACCTGTTCCGGCGCGATCTACCGCATCGCCCCAAAAGGATTCAAATCTGTCGTTCCGGAGATCGATCCAGAAACCATCGAGGGACTCATCACCGCCCTCAAATCCCCTGCACCCAACGTGCGTGCCATCGGATTCGAAGGTCTTAAGGCCAAGGGACGCCCTGCCATGGATGCCGTCGCGGCTCTCCTCGACGACCCAAACCCTTACATCCAGTCACGCGCCATTTACCTTCTCTACCAGATGGGTATCAGTGGCCCGCGCATGGCCGGCTACCCGGCTGACCAGCCGACCACTCAGCGAAAGATCGCAGCCTACCGCGCCATGCGTCGTGCTGGCCTTGATTTCTCCGCCAGTGCCCTGCGTCTCGCTACGGATGAGGATCCTGCCGTCCGACGTGAAGTCGCGCTCTCCATGCGCAACGAAACCATCGAGACTTCAAAGGAGATCCTAGTCGCAATCGCTTCCGGATACGACGGCCAGGACCGAAGCTACCTCGAAGCTTTCGGAACCGGAGCCACAGGTAAGGAGGAGGAAATTTTCCGCGCCGTCAAAGGCACCATCGGCAGCGAGGACTTCCGCACCTGGACCGAAGCCTTCTCCGGCATCGCCTGGCGCCTGCACCCTGCCAGCTCCATTGATGATTTCCTTGCTCGCGCCAAGCTCGAAGGTCTCCCCATGAATCAGCGCCGCATGGCCATGGATTCGATCGCCTTCATTCCGACCCGGGCCGCCTCGCAGGCGATGCAGACGCTCGCTCAGCTTGATACCCCCCTCAAGGCTGACGCCACCTGGTGGGCGATGAATCGCGCCAATAATCACTGGAGGGATTTTGATCTTCGCACCGAGCTGAAAGAACGCGGCATCTACGATCCTGACAAAGTTGTCATTCAGGAAGTGGCCACACCCGAGCCTGACCCGGCCATGGAAACCCTTAAAATCGAGGACGCCCTGGTCCTCAAAGGAAATGCCGAGCGCGGGAAAATCACCGTTTCCCGTTGTGTCATGTGTCACGAAGCCGGTGGAGTTGGCGTGCAGTTCGGACCAGCCCTTGACGGTTGGGGTAAGACCCAGACTACGGAGGTCATCGCCCGCTCTATCATCGAGCCGAGCGCCGACATCGCTCATGGATTTGACGGTATGGAAATCAAGCTGAAGGACGGCAAGGTGCTCAACGGTCTCGTCATCCAGGATGGCGACCCGACCATCATGGTCAGCATGGGCGGCATCACCCAGATGATTCCAAAAGACCGGATCAAAGGTCGCTCCAAGATGAAACGATCTCTTATGCTGAGCGCAGCACAACTCGGCTTGACCGCCCAGGACGTCGCCGACCTGATCGCCTACTTGAAGGCCCATTAAAGGCCGAAAAACACCCCTTTTCCCCGCTTATCAGTGTCAGGTGCGGCACCTGGCACGGTTTGCTTTTCGAAGGCACTCAAGTCGCTCGATCCAATCCGCACAAAAACCATCCTTTTTGACCCTATTTTGGACCCAAAATCGGGTATTTTTTTCTAATTTTCGGACCTTTTTTAACATCCTTTCAAAAAGGTCACAAAAAATGAGTTTTCACGGCTCAAATGAGCTTCAAAGCCTTGATATTTCGGGGGTTCTGTCATATCTATGGTCTTCGGAAAATCGCTGATTTCGGAGGGATTTTTGAGGTCGTTCTGAAGGCTGTTTTCCGATCCATTCACCCCTCAGACTTTTTCTATGTCAGACGCTGCTGAAGCCAACGAGCCCCCGAAGCCATCCGGAGAATATGATGCCGGACAAATTGACAAGCTGGAGGGCCTCGAGGCGGTCCGAAAGCGTCCGGGAATGTATATCGGCGATCCCGCCACTGAACGAGGTCTTCACCACACCGTTTTCGAGGTGCTCGATAACTCGATCGACGAACACCTCGCCGGCTTCTGTGACGTCGTCACGATCACGATCCACGCGGATGGTTCCATCTCTGTGGAGGACGACGGTCGAGGTATACCGGTAGACATGCACCCGAAATTCGGTATCCCTGCCGTTGAGCTCGTTCTGACCAACCTGCACGCCGGTGGTAAATTCGGCCAGGGGGCCTACAAGTTTTCCGGCGGTCTCCACGGGGTCGGCGCCAAGTGTGTGAACGCGCTATCCGACTGGTTCACCGCCGACGTTTATCGAGATGGAAAGATTCACCACATTGCTTTCGAACGCGGCGCCACGACCAAGCCGCTCGAGGTGGTTGGCGAGCTGAAGGATAAGTCGCAGACCGGCACAAAGATTTCTTTCTTCCCCGACACCACCATTTTCACCGCAGGTATCGATTTCAATTTCGACTACCTTACCACCCGCCTCCGCGAACTCGCTTTCCTCAATCCCGGCATTCGCATCAACCTGGTCGATGAGCGGAACGAGCCGACCAAGAAAAAAGAATTCTTCTACGAGCGCGGTATCGTCGAATTCGTCGATCAGCTTTCCGAGAACAAGGAGCGCGTCCACGAAGAACCCATCGAACTCACCGGTAAGCGTATGGTTGAAATCGATGACGCCGGTAAGACCGTCGAAGACGAATGCTACGCCGACATCGTGATGCAGTACACGACGGATTATCACGAAAACATTCTTTGCTACGCCAACTCCATTCCCAACGGTGATGGCGGCACCCACCTCTCCGGTTTCCGATCCGCCCTGACCCGCGCGGTCAACACCTACGCCAAGGCGAACAAGCTGCTCAAGGACAAGGATCCCGCGATCACTGGTGACGACTGTCGCGAAGGTATCATCGCCATCATCTCGGTGAAGCACCCTAATCCCCGCTTCAGCTCGCAGACCAAGGAGAAGCTAGTCAACAACGAGGTCGAAGGTGTGATCAGTTCCATCGTCTACGAGGGCATCTCCGAATTCTTCGAAGAAAACCCCGTTCTCGCCAAGAAGATGGTCGAGAAGATTGCTAATGCAGCCCGCGCCCGCGAAGCGGCACGTAAGGCTCGCGAAACAGTTCGTAAGTCCGCCATGTCCGGCGGTGGTCTTCCCGGCAAGCTGGCGGACTGCTCTTCCCGCGATCCTTCGGAATCTGAACTCTACATTGTTGAGGGTGATTCCGCGGGTGGCTCTGCCAAGCAGGGTCGTGATCGACGCACCCAGGCGATTCTCCCGATCCGGGGTAAACTGATCAACGTGGAAAAAGCCCGCCTCGACAAGGTGCTTCAAAACAAGGAGATCCAGACCATGATCACCGCCATTGGTGCGGGTATTGGTGATGGTGACCAGGAAGGTGCCTTCAACATCGAGAAGGTCCGCTACCACAAAATCATCATCATGACAGATGCGGACGTGGACGGTTCTCACATTCGAACGCTACTGCTCACCTTCTTCTGCCGTCAGATGCTCGAACTGGTGAAGCGCGGCTACGTTTACATCGCTCAGCCACCGCTTTACAAGATCACCCGCCGTAAGAAGGAGCAATACGTCCAGGACGATGGCGAGTTGAGCCAGATCTTGATCCAACTCGGCGCCGACGATGTCATCCTGCGCAGCCTCAAAGATGGCGAGGTCGATAAGGAAATCGATTCCGCTGACCTCAAGGACATCCTGCAGAAGCTGGAGAAGCTCAACCGTTACAGCGACATCATCACTCGCAACGCAGGCGACTTCGAGGAATACCTCAGTCATGGTGAACACAGCGAACTTCCCGAATACCTCGTCCAGGTTCGTGAGGGCAATGAAGTCTTTGTGAAATACTTCCTCGACGAAGCGGCTCTCCGTGATTTTGGCAACGAGAATCCTGACCTCGACCTCTTCGAGCGTGAAGACGCTGACGAAGAAGAGTCCGAAGACGAGCAAACCACCGCCAAGGCCGAAGGCCCCACCCGCCGGGCCCGTCTCATCGAGATTCACGAGGCGCGTTCCATCGCCAAGCTCATCGCCGGCCTCGAGGAGAAAGGTGTCAGCATGGAGAAGCTCTCCGACGATGATCACCCGCTCTTCGAAATTGCCGAAGGCGAAGGTGACAATGCGCGGACGCACCCCGTCTTCAGCGTGCCTCAGATCCTGGAAACCGTGGTTGAAATCGGACGCCGCGGCATGCAGATCCAGCGATTCAAGGGTCTCGGTGAAATGAACGCGAAAGAGTTGTTCACCACCACGATGGATCCCCAGTATCGCAAGCTGCTCCGCGTCAAACTCGACGAAGACAACCAGGTCGAAGCCGACCGGATCTTCACCATTCTCATGGGTGATGTCGTCGAACCCCGCCGGCAGTTCATTGAGGACAATGCCTTAAGCGTACGAAATCTGGACATTTGATACCACAGGTCGGGCACTGGCCCGGCAAGACTACTTTCCCACCTTTTACTTTCACACTTTTCCACTGACCGCGAAGCGGCCACCTCGTTATGGCAGACGAACCTGAAACTCCGCCCCCATCTCACAGCGACATCGAGCCCATCAGCGTGGCCGATGAAATGTCGAATTCGTTCCTCGACTATTCGATGTCGGTCATTATCTCGCGGGCCCTGCCCGATGCTCGTGACGGCCTTAAGCCTTCGCAGCGACGCATCCTGCTCGCAATGAATGACCTCGGTCTTGCTCCGGGCCGAAACTATCGTAAATGCGCCAAGATCTGTGGTGATACTTCCGGTAACTACCACCCCCACGGTGAAGCCACCATTTACCCGACCTTGGTGAACATGGCTCAGCCGTGGACGATGCGGGACATCCTCGTCGACGGCCAGGGTAACTTCGGATCCGTTGAAGGTGACCCGCCGGCAGCAATGCGATACACCGAGGCCCGCCTTACCCACCTTGGTCATGTGCTCATGGCCGATATGGAGAAGGAGACGGTCGACTTCGTCAACAACTACGACGAAACCCGCCAGGAGCCCGTCGTTTTCCCAGCTGCCTTCCCTAATCTCCTCATCAACGGCGGTACTGGTATCGCCGTGGGTATGGCGACGAACATCCCGCCACACAACCTCGGCGAGGTCGTTGACGGTATCTGCGCTACGGTCGACAACCCGCAGATCACCGTCCAGGAACTGCTCGAATACATCAAGGGCCCCGACTTCCCCACTGGTTGTACGATCCTTGGAAACCGTGGCGTTTACGACTACGCCACGACCGGGCGCGGCAGCATCAAGGTTCGCGGCCGCGCCACCATCGAAGAAGACAAGAAGGGCCGTGAGCAGATTATCATCACGGAGATCCCCTACGCGGTAAACCGCGCCAAACTCGTCGAGCGCATCGCCGAACTGGCCAACGCCAAGATCCTTCCCGAGATCAGCGCCGTTCGCGACGAATCTGACGAAAACACCCGCGTCGTGGTCGACCTCAAGCGCGATTCACGTTCCCAGGTCGTTCTAAACAACCTTTACAAGCACACCGCGCTGCAGTCGTCTTTCTCCGCCAACATGCTGGCGATCGACAACCGCCGCCCGCGTCTGCTCAACATTAAAGACGCCATCGTTTGCTACATCGAGCATCGACGCGAGGTCATCCTGCGACGCACCCGCTACCTTCTTGGTAAAGCGGAAGAACAGGCCGAGAAGCTCGAAGCCTACCTGCTTGCCCTCGGCAATCTCGATGACTTCATAAAGATGATTCGGGATTCCAAGACCCGGGATGAAGCCCGCGACAAGATCAAGGCTTACGACTTCAAACCGGAAGAAGCTGAAGCTCTTGGCATTCTCCTGCGTGACCAGCCCAGCCTGCAACTGAAGCCGGGACGCTACACCTTCACCGACAAGCAGGTCGATCACATTCTTGAGCTCCGCCTTTACCAACTTGTTGGCCTCGAGCGAGAGAAAGTGAAGAACGAGTACGACGAATTGCTCGAGCGCATCAAGGACCTGCTCGACATCCTCGCGCGAGAAGAAAGAGTCCTCCAAATCATCAAGGATGAGCTGCTCGAAGTGAAAGAGAAGTATGCGACCCCTCGTAAGACGGATTTCGGCATCGACGACGGTGAGATTAATGTGGTCGACCTCATTGCGAATGAGTCCAACCTCATCACCATTTCCCACCGTGGCTACATCAAGCGGACGCTCGCCAGCGAATACCGCACCCAGGCTCGCGGCGGCAAAGGACTCAAGGGCATGGAAACCCGCGAAGCGGCCGACAAAGACGATGAAGACGACTTTGTCGAACACCTCTTCGCCGCGACCGCGCATGACTACCTGATGTTCTTCACTGACACCGGTCGTGTTTACGTCGAGCGCGTCTTCCAGATTCCGGAGGGCAGCCGCATTGCCAAAGGCCGTTCCATCAAGAACCTGTTGAATCTGCAGCCGGAAGAGAAGATCGCTTCCGTTCTCCGAATCGAAGCGGTCGGCAACGAAGACAAGGATGCGACCTTCGTCGAAGATCGCTTCGTCCTCTTCGCCACCCGCTCCGGCAAGGTTAAAAAGACCAAGCTCTCCGACTTCCGAAATTACCGCAAGGACGGCATCATTGCGATCAAGATTGAGGAAGGCAACTCTCTCATCGATGTGAAGCTTACTGACGGTAACGACGAAATTTCACTCGTCACCAGCAAGGGCTACGCCGTTCGCACCAGCGAAGAAAACATCCGTCCGATGGGTCGCCCGTCTGCAGGTGTTGCCGGCATTCGCCCCGGAGAAGGCGATTACCTCGTCGCTCTCGCCGTGGTGGACAACTCCGAGCAACTTCTCGTGGTCAGCGAAAAAGGTCTCGGAAAGCGGACACCTTTCGAAGACTACCCCACCAAGGGTCGCGGCGGTAAGGGTGTCATCACCATGAAAGTCACTGAAAAAACCGGTCGTGTCGTTAAGGCACTTCGCGTGGCTGCCGAAGATGACATCATGCTGATGACCGATACCGGTCAGTCTGTCAGGATCAAAGCTGAAAGCGCTCGTCTCACCGGACGTAACGCTCAGGGCGTCATCCTGATGAAGACGAAGGATGGCGAAACGATCCAGGATATCGCTCGAGTCGTAAATGAGGACGACGAAGGAGAAGAAACCGAGGGCGCTGACGCTGAAGGATCGACTCCTCCGGTCGAAGAGTAAGATCAGGATTAAGAGCAAGATCAAGAATTGTCATGGATAAGGGCACTGAAGAGTTCCTCTACGAATTGCTGAACACCCCGAGCCCGACCGGCTTTGAGGTTAAAGGTCAGCGGGTCTGGGCCAATCGATGCCGCGAGTTTGCGGACTCTGTCGACAGCGATTCCTACGGCAATGCCTGGGCCACTATCAACGGGGCCGAAGGTGCACCGACGGTGATGATAGAAGCCCACGCCGATGAAATTGGCTTCATGGTCAAATACATCAGCGATGACGGCTACCTGCGTGTCGATCGCATCGGTGGATCAGACTGGGCCACGGCACGCGGCCGCCGTCTGCGTTTGTATGGTGACAAAGGGGAAGTCCTCGGCATCATTGGAAACACCGCTATCCATATCCGCGATCGCAAAGACGGGGAAAAGGCGCCCGAAGTCCACGAACTTTATGTCGATATCGGGGCGAAAGACGCCAACGAAGTCGAAGAGATGGGTATCCGGGTGGGACATCCCGGAGTCTACGCAGACAGCGCGGTTCCTTTCGGCAAGAACGGCATTGTTGGCCGTGCTCTCGATAACCGCATTGGCGGCTTTATCATTTCCGAAGTAGCCCGTCGCCTTTCCTCAGAAAAACCGACGGCTACCTGTATCGCACTCAATGCCGTCCAGGAAGAGATCGGAGGCTACGGAGCGACAATGGCTTCCTACGCGCTCAAGCCTGACATTTGCCTCGTTCTCGATGTGACGCATGCAACAGACAGTCCTGACATCAAACATGCCCAGCATGGTAAAGTCACCCTCGGGGGTGGACCGTCGGTGACTCACGGGACTGCCAATCACCCACTGATCGTCGATCGAATTATCGAACTCGCGAAAACGAACGATATCCCGCTCCAACATGAAGCCTCGTCTCGTTTCACCGGAACAGACACGGACTCGATTTATCACCAGCGAGGTGGCATCCCCAGTGCTTTGGTCTCTCTACCGCTCCGTTACATGCACTCCATCGTCGAGATGGCGGATTTTGACGATGTGAACTACGTCATCGACCTGATGACTGCGTTTGTCAGATCGGTTGCCACCGACGAGTCTTTCAAGGTCGAGATCTGAGTGATCTGATCTTTACCAGACTGGAGTCATCAGCCTTGCTGGTGACCTATTTCAATGAGTTCGATAAACCGACTCATTAGCTTCTCTTTGGAAGAGTGAGATGAGGCCTCCGCATATTTCTCGGAAACTCCACGCCCGCCCTCATCCGCCATTGTCACAATGTGATCGGCAATGATATCCACCTCCCCCTGCGCGGATCGACGACAAAGAAACGCGTCGGGGTACTTAGCAATCAAGTCCCCCACGTGACTGGCCTCGGGCCCGATGAATAGAAACGGAGCTGAGATACTGAGAATGTTGTAGATCTTGCAGGGATGGATCATCCCGACAAACGGTTCCCCCATCACCACAACGTGGAGATCCGCTGCTGAAAGGGACCCTGCCAACTTCTCCATCGGCTGATAGGGCAGGCAACGCACATTTCGAAGCCCTTCGTCCTCGATACGTCGAGCAATCTTTTTGTGTTCACTGCCGCCACCAACAAATAAAAAAACAAACCGTGTGTCTTCTTTCAACTTCACAGCCGCATCAACGATTGAGTCGAGCGGGTGGCAGGGGCTGTGATTCCCGGAATACATGATGACATACTTATCAGTGAGACCGTGCTGCTTTCTGAAAAGGTCTCTCCCCTCGGGATCAAAGGAGACTTCATCATCGAGTGACCAAGGGGGAATCACTTCGATTCTATCCTCCGGGATCTCTTTTGCCCGGATGCGATCACGCATAAATCGATCGAGCGCGAAGATCTTTTCGGAGTTACTGAAGCTGAACCGCGACAAGGCTTCCAAAACCCTAGCCGGAAAGGACTTTGCTCGAAGCCAGCCCGCCGCAATCGCTTCGTCCGGATTCAAATCCATGACCCAGTAATAGAATTTCGCTCCACGAAGCTTTGCCGCTGTTGCCCCGAAAACCGAAATTAACGGAGGAGAGGTCAGGGCAACCACAGCGTCGAACCGAGGAATCGTCAGCAGTTTGAAAGCGCACATCACCATGAAGCTGGCAAAGTCGATCGCCCGACGCCACTTGGCGCCCTTTCCAAATCCGGTTGATGGTATTCGATAGATTTCGATACCGTTCCAGTTCTCTCGAGCCGGAAATCGTTTTTCTAAGTTATCGTAGGCCCGGCTCCCTGCGATGACGGAAACTTCGTGCCCCTTCTCCCGCAGCCCCTGAGCCAGATCAGAGAGATACAATGCCGTAGCAACGACATCGGGATGGAAAGTCTGGTTGAGAAGAAGGATTTTCATCAAGCGGTTCTGAACGGGAACAGACCAGTGCTAGAGGGCAGCCAGCAATTCAGCGACGACTTCCGGATAAGCCCGATGCTCCGCACCATTGATCCTCGCCTGAAGCACCTCCGGAGTGTCCCCGCTTTCAACGGGAACCTCTTCCTGCCGCAGTATCGCCCCGGTATCCATCCCGCTATCGATGAGGTGAATCGTGCATCCAGAGACAGAGTCCCCCGCTTCTATCGCCCTCTCGATGGCCCTAAGTCCGGGATACTTCGGCAAGAGGGAAGGATGCACGTTGAGAATCCGACCTTCGAAAGCACTCAGCAACGGTTCGCGAACGATGCGCATAAACCCGGCCAGGACGACGATGTCGATCGAAGCAGCCTCGAGCCGATCCAGTATCTCTTTGATTGCAGCATCCGTTAAACGTCCCCCTTTTGTGGTACCGGGATCAATCACGATGCCCGGCACTCCAAAAGCTTCGGCATGATCTAGGATGCCTGCGTCGGGAACATCAGTGAGAATCAAGGCCACCTCGCCACCGAGTCTTCCCTCTTCAGCAGCCCGCATCATCGCCTCTGCATTCGATCCTTTCCCGGAACCAAGGACGGCCACCTTCTTGACTGCATCTTTACCCACTGACATCTGCTTCAGTGTCTCGCTGGTCGACTTACCGGGAACCAGTGAGAGGATTTGGATTTCGATTCCGAGGCGATCAAGCAACGCCTTTTCTTCATCGATGAGCGAGTCAGCGGTGTAATCCCCACCCTTCGTGTAAATGTGAGGTTGAATTGCCTCGATCACACCGGTCGCACGCCGGTCTTCGAAAACCACAACCCGGTCGACAAACTCGAGCGCACAAAGCATTTCGGCACGATCTTCGACACCGTTTACCGGCCGCCCCTCCCCTTTTAATTCGCGCACCGAATCGTCCCCGTTGATGGCTACAACAAGACAGTCGCCGAGGGCAGCTGCCTCACGCAAGTAGCGCACATGCCCAACATGCAGCACGTCGAAAGCCCCGTTCGTAAGAACGAGCTTTCGCCCCTCGCGGCCAAGATCTTCCCGCAGGGCAGCGACTTCTTCGATGGATGAGACGTATCCTTGAGGCATTTTGAAAAGCTATCGCAAAATCTTCAGTCCGTCGTAAAAAAATTATGACCCGGTTCCCCCCCTCTGCGCCGCACTTTCCGCTTTTCAGCACGCCTTTTTCCACGGACACTACCGCCATGCATGATCCGCGCATTGACCAATTGGCCCGTCAGTTAGTTCGCTACTCTACCGCAACCAAGCGCGGCGAGAATGTCCTCATTGAGCTGTTTGATGTGCCGGAGGAGGTTGGCATCGCATTGATCCGCGAAGTTCGAGCCGTTCGAGCGACTCCTTTCATCAACATTCATAACGCCAAGATCAGCCGGGAGATGGCCCGTGGTGCCACCGAAGATCAATATGCTTCCATCGCCAAAACCGCGATGCACCAAATGAAAGCGATGGATTGCTATATTGCGATCCGGGGCAGCCACAACGTCAACGAACTTTCCGACGTTCCTGCCAGGAAGATGCAGCTGCTCTCCGGAAAAATGCGCCCGGTCCTCAACGAGCGAGTCAACAAGACCCGCTGGTGTGTCCTCCGATGGCCCAATCCTTCCATGGCCCAGAGCGCCGGTATGTCGACTGAATCTTTCGAAGACTTCTACTTTGATGTCTGTCTGCTTGAATACTCTAAGCTGAAGCGTGGCATGAATGCCCTAGCCAAGCTCATGACGGAGGCCAATGACGTCCACATCAAAGGGCCTGGAACGGATTTGCGGTTCAGCATTGCCGGCCTTCCCGGCATCGCCTGCGGAGGCACCCACAACATTCCCGACGGAGAATGTTTCACCGCTCCGGTGAAGAATTCGGTCCAGGGTGTCATTAGTTACAACGCCCCCTCCATTTACCAGGGCATCGCTTTTGACAACGTGAAACTTGAGTTCAACGACGGCAAAATCGTCAAGGCCACAGCCAACAATACCAAAGCTATTAACAAGATTTTTAACACTGACCCCGGCGCCCGCTACATCGGTGAGTTCGCGATCGGCTTCAATCCTAAGATCAAAGAGCCCATGCGCGACATTCTTTTCGACGAGAAAATTGCCGGGAGTTTTCACTTCACACCCGGTCAAGCCTACGAAGTAGCAGATAACGGCAACCGCAGCTCAGTGCACTGGGATCTCGTGAATATCCAGCGCCCCGACTATGGCGGTGGTGAGATCTACTTCGACGGAAAGTTGATTCGGAAGAACGGTCAGTTCATTCCAAAGTCGCTTCATTCTCTGAACTACTGAAATCGGGAGGCATGCTGAAGACGCTCACGGCTCTCATACTGGGAGGTGCCCTTGGGGCAGTTTCCCGCTGGGGCCTTCACGTCTTAATCGATTCGCGTTGGGGAGGTGGCCATCTGTTTCCCTGGGGCATCTTCGTGGTGAATGTGGCAGGATGCTTCCTCTTCGGTTGGTTCTTTTCGATGTTCGAAGGCCGCACCTGGTTCACCAACACCATGCAATTGGGGGTCTTCACCGGATTCCTCGGAAGCTTCACTACCTTCTCCACTTTTGGCTGGAACACCCTGGAACTGTTAAAAAGTGGTCACGCCGCGATGGCGTTCGGAAATGTCGGAGCTAACGTTGTCCTCGGTCTTCTCGCCGTGTGGGCCGGCTATGCTCTGGGTCGTTGATCAAACTCCGGGAAAAACGTCCTCGGATTGACCATCAGGAAGGTCACCAGCGACACAGCGAAAAGAGGCAGGTAATCGGACATTGGGGCTCCTTGAAATCCCAATACCAGTCCAAAGATCGCGGAAGATTCCGCCATGGCCATGGCGACGATAAAAGCCTGATCAGCGAATGGCACCACCGTGCCCTCCTTTGCAGAACGCGATCTGACAAAATGCTTTGCCCCGAGACTGGCCATCGCTGAAAGTAAGCCCGCCACATAGAGAGGGTTTTTCAGTTCACCGGAATTCGCTTCACCGGAATCGACCACTTGGAGAATGACAAAATAAGTCACTACCGCCGACATCAGGGCGAACCAGATCAACCACTTCACCATGGCAGGCAATTGGGCCATTTTCTCCTTTGCGTCTCCGAATTTTGTTGGGGTTACTTCGCCCGGCGGAAGATGTAAAAGTTGTCGGAGGTAACAGCGACAAATTCCCAACCACCATCTTTTTCCACTTCGATGATGGTGCGTGGAAGCATGTTGGATTTTGCGATCTTATCGACCATTTCCTTGGGAAAATTGATCTCACCGTTCTCCGAGATTTCGATTCCCTCCTCTTCCGCAATTGCCCGAAATCCAATGGAATCCATCTGCTGAGAACTGAGCGTCTGGTATTCAAAATCCGCGGCACCACGAGACATCGCTCCTCCGCCGCTCGAACCTAATAATCCAAAGTTGGTAAGCAAGTTCAAGATACCGATAAGAATAATAAAACCGAGCAGAGAGAAGATCGTATTCTTCATAAAAATATTTGAAGAGTATGAAGGGTTGAAGGCCAAAACCTCAACAGAAATCGATCGTCGTGTAAAGTGCATCCCCGGGGATTAGGACGAGAACAGGGAATCAATCGCAGATGCCACCTCGTCGGTTTTGGCGAGATCAGCGAGCAGAACATCTGGCTCTCCGGATTCCAGCTGTTCATAGCTGACACCCCCGGTTGCCACCGCAATCACATGAGCCCCGAAAGCGCGGGCACAGGCAATGTCTTTGAGCGTGTCTCCGATAATCACCGTACGCTGCGGATCGAAGCGTTGGCCACTCATACCTTCGGCCCGATCAATTGCAATCGGGCCCAGTTCATTTCTCTGGGAATGATCATTCCCGTAGGCTCCAAAACAAAAGTGATGATCGATTTCGAAATGCCTCAGTTTAAGTCGGGCTCCGGCTTCAATATTCCCGGTCAACAGTCCCATGAGGCAATCACCGCGCCGTTCCAACTCGCCAAGCAATTCAGGAACACCGGGCAAAAGTCTTCCCTTTCCCCGATTCCGGAGATTATTCATGCACCCGTCGAGAGCTATAATGTAGTGGTCAAAAAAGAGCTCACGGTGACCGTCGTGATCATCGATTTCAAAATGCTCAAAAAGGAATGCGACGACGCTGCCATCGGTCGCCCCCCCAAGATCAAGAGGTGGAAAATCCTTCCCGCAACAATGCGGAAACGCCTTGAAAAAACCCTCCTCTAACGATCCCAGGCCAGCCCCTTCTGTATCCACCAGAGTGCCGTCGATATCGAAAAGGAGCAGCTTGTCGGCCTGGCTCACCGGAATTCAGGAGTTCAGGACATCGCCCGGTCGGAACCGGGCGATACCAGGATCAGGAATCTTTCTCTTCCTCCTCCGCTTCGGAGGCTTCATCGCTGACCTCATCATCAGCGTGCTCATCGTCAGCATCATCTTCTTCGTGAGCTGCGTGTGCGGCTTCCACCTCCTCGAGATCGACTTCTTCATCGTCGGGACGGAATTTACGCACCTGCTTCTCTTTAGGAAGGGGCGAGAGCATCATGAGAATGTTGCGGTTGTTGAGCTTTGGCTCAAGGTCCACGTGAGCCATGCTCTCCAGATCCTCTTTGACACGATCCATCAGTTTGAAACCAAGATCTTTGTGAGCCATCTGGCGGCCACGAAACTGAAGTTGAACCCGAACTTTGAACCCATGAGCGAGGAAGTCCTCAGCATGGGTCATTTTAATAGAGTAATCGTGATCCCCGATATTCACCCGGAACTTCACCTCCTTTTCGCGCTTCTTCGGCTTTTCCGTCTTCTTCTGCTTGGACTGCTCGTACTTGTACTTTCCGTAGTCAACAATGCGACACACCGGGGGCTTCGCGTGAGGAGCAATTTCCACAAGATCGAGACCGAGTTCTTTTGCCTTTTTCAAGGCTTTGTGAGTTGGCAGCACGACATTGTGCTCACCGTAGATGACACGGATTTCGGGAGCTCTAATCCGGTCGTTCACCCGCGTCCTCGGCTGACGCGGCCTTCGTTTCATGGGTCTCTTAGCGATAGCGAATTACCTCCAATAAAGGGTGTTAGTTTGTCGACAAATAGCCCTCCCATCGGAAGGACAGACTCTCCGTGAAGGAGAATCAAAAAGGGTAGGTTCAAAGTTAATACCCCGGGAAGGGGTAAACGTTTCATCTCCAGCGGAGATATCCAGATCGCCAAGCGCGGAAAAGAACTGGTCACGCCAACCGATCATAGACTACGGGAGCGAATCTCGGCGACGACCTGGTTTTTAAATTCGTCCACGCCGACAGCTCCGACATCACCACGATCACGGTGACGGACGGACACTTGATTCGATTCCTGTTCTTTCGCTCCGATGATTAACATATAAGGAATCCGTTCGAGCTGAGCAAGTCGAATTTTAGCTCCGACTTTTTCGTTCGTATCATCCACTTTGACACGGACGCCCTCGGCACGAAGTGCCTCGTAGACCTCATTGGCCGAGTCAACAAACTTCTCCGAAATTGGGAGGATACGAACCTGCTCAGGAGAGAGCCACGTTGGGAATTTCCCTGCGAAATGCTCAATCAAAACTCCCACGAAACGCTCCATGGAACCAAACGGCGCCCGGTGAATCATCACAGGGCGGTGGGTAGCATTGTCAGCCCCCACGTATTCCAGGCCAAATCGCTCCGGCAGGTTGTAGTCCACCTGGACAGTACCGAGTTGCCATTCGCGCCCGATCACATCCTTAACCACAAAGTCGATCTTCGGTCCGTAAAAAGCTGCTTCCCCGGGTTCTTCGGCAAAATCAGTGCCGAGAGACGAAGCCGCCTCGCGAAGGGCCTGCTCTGCTTTGTCCCACTTTTCGGGCTCACCCACATACTTGGTGGAATCGGGGTCACGCAATCCGACGCGTACGCGATAGTCCTCCATTCCCAACGTCCCGAGAACGATCTTCACGAGCTCAAGGCATCCCATGATCTCGTCTTTCACCTGATCCTCGGTGCAGAAAAT
Source organism: Verrucomicrobiales bacterium (assembly GCA_049594415.1). Classification (GTDB taxonomy): domain Bacteria; phylum Verrucomicrobiota; class Verrucomicrobiia; order Verrucomicrobiales; family DEV007; genus Arctic95D-9. The sequence continues at coordinate 66,829 of JBMYJM010000015.1, forward strand.
GTGGGCATCGTCCTGGGTAAAGCCACGCACGCGGGTCATTCCACCCAATTCGCCGGACTGTTCCCAGCGATAGACCGTGCCAAACTCCGCCAGTCGCACCGGCAGATCCCGGTAGCTGTGGTGGTTGCTCTGGAAGATTTTAATATGATGCGGGCAGTTCATCGGCTTCAGCATGAAACCGGCCGTCTCGCCCGACTCGAGCTTGTTCATCAGCTCACCACAGGAGCACCCTTCATCAGCGAGGGCCTTGAAAGCCTCTCGCTCGGCGAGAGGAGGGAATTGCGAGTCCGCATAATAGGGAAAGTGGCCCGAAGTCCGATAAAGATCGAGTTTACCAATGTGAGGCGTGAAAACCTGGCTGTATCCCTGTCGATCCAGGTGTTCGCTGATAAAGTCCTGCAATTCCTGGCGAACCACTGAACCCTTGGGCTTCCAGAGAACCAAGCCCTGCCCCACCGCTTCATCGATGTGGAACAGATCGAGGTCTTTTCCGATCTTGCGGTGGTCGCGAAGCTTGGCTTCCTCGAGGCGCTCGAGGTGCTCGTTGAGCTCGGTCTTGTTCTTGAACGCCGTGCCATAGACGCGCTGCAACTGGGGATTGTTGGCATCGCCCTTATAAAAGGCGCTGGCAACGCTCATCACCTTGAAAGCCTTGCAGTTGCCCGTGCGCGGCACGTGAGGCCCTGCGCAGAGATCCCAGAAATCGCCGTTCTTGTAGATCGAGATTTCTTCGTCTTCAGGAATTTCTTCGAGAAGATCAATCTTAAATACGCTCTCCACATCCCGGTCGGCGAGAGCCGCGAGGCGCCCGCTCTTTGCCATGGTGAGAGCTTCGTCGCGTGAAACCACGATCTTTTCGAAAGGCTGGTTTTCCTTCACCACCTTTTTCATTTCCGCCTCGATTTTTTCGAAGTCATCCGGGGTGATGCGGTGGCCCATGTCGACGTCGTAGTAGAACCCCTGCTCCGTCGGAGGACCATAAGCAAACTGGGCGTCGGGCCACAATTTGGAGATAGCTGTCGCCAAGACGTGAGCCGTCGAATGCCGGAGACGTTCCAGGTCCGACATCTGATTGCGCTCTTCGAGCGTCTTCCTCTGTTTTTCGTCCGTTTCAGCCATTTTGCTAAATTAAGTTTGAGGGGTGATCAAACTACCCATTTTACAGCAATTACAAACAGGAATGCTCATAGAAATGCGCTCTATCGTGCCGCCCGATGATCCCCTTTTCCTATGTAATTCGCCCTTGAAAGTCATCACTTTCCGTCGAAAGTAGCGTCCGATCTTCCGAGAAGACACGGGATGTAGCACAGCTTGGTAGTGCGCCTGGTTTGGGACCAGGAGGTCGCTGGTTCGAATCCAGTCATCCCGATTCCTTCATTCGCATCGCGAATGAACAGGGAGAAACTCACTGGATGAGATGCGGATGGCCGCCCCCACTGTTTGAGCCGTAGCGAGCGGAGACAGACAGCCGAGCAAAGCGAAGCAGGCGACTGGGACAGTCGAGCGAAGCGGCCAAAGCGAAGCGAAGTCAATCCAGTCATCCCGATTTCTTAATCCGCCCGCGGAAAGAATCCGCATTCCTGCGTGGGAAAAAGCGATCAAGCGGCTTTCATCAAGCAGAATTCACTCACCTGCTGATTTGACGCTCGAACTCATCCCGAAGCTTTTCGGGTGAAAGATTTGGACCAATGCAAAGCAGAGAAGCAGGCGTCCTTGTAAGCCCCTCTACCTGTTCCGGATCCTCGACCGGATGCCGCCCCGTTCGATTAAAAAGCCACCTGGAGTCCGGAGCCCCTTCGAGTTCAACCAGTGCCTTGGCACGCACCACTTCGTCAGGAAGTGCCTCGAGAAGGCGAATAATTTGCTCACTTCGATATCGACCCGGCATCGGAATCTGGTGACCGGTAAATCGATGGGACAGAACATGCCCGCCACGCGCCTTCCGCTTCTGACGAATTTCGCTCGGATCCAATTCGACTGAGGATTGGTCACTGGATTCACAAGCCTGCACAAGTTCTTCAGCCAGCTGCTTAGCGCATATTCTGTTTGCGTAAGGATTGAGCTCCCCCACTGACCCGGCAAGCTCTTCCCTTTCGACCTCCCCGAGATCATCCGAATGAGTCAGCTGCCAGTGCGTCGCAGTCTCTACCTGGCGCTGTTCCAGGGAGGTAAACTGCTCACGCTTCCCCCAGTGACGGCCGTCGACAATCCCGGCTTGCCACCTTGGAAGAAATGCCATCTTATTCTCGAGCAAAGTGAACGTCTCAAGGAGAGGCAGAGGGTCGGCCGTCCCGTTCAACTCGATAAGCAAAACGTCACCCTCACTGTTTTGCGCAGCGAGACAGAGTTTTACGAGGTCCTCAAGACTGTCACAGCAGGCACAACTGGCGGCGATTGGAAAAATAGAAGCTGCCTGACCATGCAAAGTCGAAGCATCTATTTCCGCGTTTTCGTAATCGTTCAAGATTACATCGGCTCGGCGATCCAGCTTCTTCAATTCTTCGAGAAGAGAACGAAGCAAAGTCGTTTTTCCGGCCCCGAGAAACCCGGTAATAAAGAGGAGTGGCTTAGGCATTTTCGATGATGCGAGTGATCAACTCTCTGCTGAAGCGCGCTCAAGCCAGCCAACAACTTTGTCGCGATAGGAAGATCCGAAAAGATCAATAAACATCGCTGTTGCCGGATCCTCGATATCCTCCAATGCTTGAATTCGCTCGCTGCAATACTCCTTCGTCAGCGCGATTTTGCATCGACTGTTCATGGCTTCACGCCATTCCTCATAACTGACAAAAAAGTCGCCCACTTGCGCCATTACAACTGAGTCGGGTTCGGAGTGTCACCGTAGACGGCGTCCGGATCGAAAGCCTTCTCAGACTCAATAAACCGCAGTTCGGGCTGCTCGCTTCCACTGCCAGATACTTCGCGGTAGAAACAACTGCGATAACCGACGTGGCAGGACGCCTCCTCGCCACCGGCATCGGGAGTGGTCAGGGTGACCTCGATGATGACACAGTCCTGATCGTCATCGATGAGCATGCGCTGAACCTGCTGAGTCATTCCGGACGTCTCACCCTTTTTCCAAAGCTTTTGCCGGGAACGCGACCAGTAGTGCGCCAGCCGGGTTTC
>JBMYJM010000016.1:0-69200 GCA_049594415.1 Verrucomicrobiales bacterium
CGGCGGACTCGGCGGACTCGGCGGACTCGGCGGACTCGGCGGACTCGGCGGACTCGGCGGACTCCGATGTCTCCTTGGACACCGTTTCCTCGACCTTTTCAGGCTCAGATGCTTCACGATCCAACTCTTCCTCAACACTACTCATGATACTAAAATTCCTCAATTAGCCGAATTTTCGGGGCTCTGGCTCTGATTTACCGGAGCGGGCGGGACTATTCACCGTTTCTCGATCGCAATCAAGGTGATGTCGTCAGTTTGAGATATCCCCACAGAAAATTGCTTCACCTCTTCAACGATCGACCGGATCAGGGTTTCAGAGGATTCTGAAGAGTATTTCTCCACGGCACGATTCAATCGATCCATCCCGAACTCGTCCCCGTCACGATCAATCGCCTCATTGAGCCCGTCAGTGTAGAGCAGTAGAATGTCACCCGGGTTCATCGTAAATCGATGATCCTTGACACTCCTCTTGAACACGGGACCACCGTCAATCCCAGCCGCCATCCCGGGTGGCTCAATCAGCTCAATCGATTTACTGGCACGGCGATAAAGAATCGGTGGCTCATGCCCGGCGCGAGCCACTGTGACCTCGTTGGAACCTTTTTCGAGAATGAGGTAGAGCAAGCTGACAAACATATCCTCCTTGATGTCCGGGAAAATGGACTGATTCACCGAGTGCAGAACGGAAGCAGGAGAGAGATTCTCGTGCGCCCGGCTCCGCAGATTTGATCGGCACATCGCCATGATGAGGGAAGCGGCAATTCCCTTGCCACACACATCCCCGATCGCTATTCCATACCGATCCTCATCGACCGGAATGTAGTCGTAGTAGTCACCACTGACTATCCGAGCGGCGTGATACTCGGCCGCCAACTCATAGTCGTTCAGTGCCGGGGCAGAACGGGGAAGAAGCACCCTCTGGATCTCACTGGCCTGAGTGAGCTCACGCTCCATGCGACGCTTTTCGGCAGCTTCTGCATGAATGATAGCACTGCCCAACGCAAAAGAACTCTGTTCTGCGATACTCGCAAAGACTTCGCGATCGTTGGAACTGAATCCTTGCGATCCCCCACGGGTCATCGCGAGCACCCCTACCCTCTTGTGACCATAGACGAGAGCCGCCGCCAGAAAACTGACACCATCCTGGTAACCATTCCCCTGTTCCGCGTATTCTTCTTCCTCGATGAGGTTCTCCACGTAGAGGCAAGTGTCCGACTCAAGGCTGCGCCCCACAAGATGCTCGCCGGGTTTGAGGGCGGAAAGCCGGAGAAAACTGCGGTATTGACTCTCGGCATCCTCTCGCTCGCGGATTGCTGCAATCTCAGGGGGAATGGGAATGACCGGAGCAAGCTCTAAAGTTTGACACACGGGCACTAACTGATTCGTTTCGCCGTCCAAAAGGTAAAGAATTCCGGCGTCCGCATTAATCACTTCAACCACACCATCAACCACATAGCGGTGCATGTTCGAGGGTGAATTGTCATCCTGCAACTTTTCCCCGAGTCCGTGGAGGAAACCGAACATACGACGTTCCTCGCCCTCGATCTCACTTTTCTCCTCTGAGAGCCGCACCGCTTTACCGTGCTCTCGGAACCATAAAAAGATCGCTACTGCAGCGAAAACTGAGATGACGGCCAGGTACACGAAGTGCTCCATGAAAGGTAACCGCGGGAGGGTTAATTGTCCGCTGTCTGAGCTTCGAGGTCTTGTCGCAGAAACTCAACAACATCGCAGAAACGATTACGATTTTCTTCGTTCGCTGCAATCAGCGCCTCGTGAGCATCCAGAATCATCTGGGTATGATCGCATTTCTCCAGCGGCTCTTCGTTAATTGGGTTCCCAAGGTTCTGTTTCACAAGTTCACGCTCACGCTGCCAACCTTCTCCGCTGCCATCAATCTTAATGAGGTGGTCCAGCCCGAGCTTGGAGATGGATCGGTGGTTTCGCTCACCCGGATTAATTACCTGCAATTGACCCTCCTCACCAATCTCTGCCAGACCTGCTGCCGTCCTGTAGAGGATGCCAATGAAGGTCGAATCAATGCCATTACAGTCCTCGAGATCGATCACAAACTGACGGCAGCCTTTCTCGAGCCGCCCCTGAAGGAATTGCTTGAGACTTCCAGCATTATCATGGGTTGCCTTACCGTTGACCTTGACCCAGGCCACGTTTCCCAGACAACCGACTAATATGGAAGCTCCCTCACTCACGTTCTTTCCAGCCTCACTGCCACTTCCAATAACTTCCCAATCCAGTCTACTCCCTCCAGAGATAAGACTTGTATTCGGCGACGACCGAACCGTTCTCAATCACCGAGGCTTTCCACTGAGTTACCTTACCTCCGTCCCGGTATTCATCGCCGGTAACTTCGAATTTGGTAACATTGCTTCGCTTCGGCTTGGCAATAAAAAGTTCCTTCGAAAGAACCTGCGACCCGGTGCCTCCCTGCCGGTAGTCAAGCCTGACCGTAACAGACTGTTTCGTCGTGCTCTTCCAGAAGACAGAATAATATTGTCCCATCCTGGCACGATATTCCTCCGACGTAACCGCCCCGTGTAAATGCCGGCGATGCTCGAACTCGACCATTTGGTCATCCGTATCAACGATGAGAGTAGACTCGAGGTGATACGGATTCACTTTGGTGATCTTCACCGGGCCCGACGTGGCGGCGCAACTGTTCAGTAGCAATGCAGCGCCTGCGATCGAGAGAAGGAGGTTTTTCGGAAATCCAAACGTCATCCGTTAATGCTTTGGGGAAGGTAGCTTTCGCCTGCTAAGCGGCCTTGTCACCTACAAATATCCCATATTTGGAGAGAGGTTCACTCAAAATCTTTCGTCAATCCGAAACGGCCAAGTTTCACAGTGTTCCAGGCATTGTCCATCTGCTTAAGCGTTGCCGACGGCAATTCCTGTCCTTCACTCAGTAAACACGCTTCCATCGCATTAAAACGGATCACAAATTTCCGGTTGGCGCCGTGCAGGAGCAGCTCTGCCTCTTCCCCGGCCTGACGTGCCAGATTAACCACAGCAAACAGCAAATCTCCAATCTCCTCAGCCACTTCCTTTCTCTGGCCCGACTGAATCGCCTCCTCGACCTCTTCTAATTCTTCACGAACCTTTTCGAGAACGGGCCCTACTTCGCCCCAGTCAAAACCGACCTTGGCCACTTTCTTTTGAATTTTCTGCGCCGACATCAACGCCGGCAGCCCATCATTCGCTTTCTTCAGATATGGCTTCCTTTCGTTTTCAGGATCCTCGCCCTTCTCCCCGGCCTTAATCTGATCCCACTGGCTCAAGACCGCGTCAGGTGAATCAGCCTGTGCTTCGCCGAAAACATGCGGATGACGGCGAATCAATTTCTCACAGATGGCTGACGCGATGTCGTCGAGATCAAACTGCCCCGTCTCTGAAGCAATCTCGGCGTGAAATACAGGCTGGAGCAAGAGGTCTCCCAGCTCGTCAACGATCTCATCGCGATCCCCACCTTTCACTGCGTCCGCCACTTCATAGGCCTCTTCGATCAGATGTTTTACAAGACTTTCGTGGGTCTGCTCCGCATCCCACGGGCAACCGCCGGGCGAACGAAGCAGATGCATAATTTCGCGCAGGCGTTGCACCGGTGGGAGATCGGATGAGGGTATGGGAAGCGGCATAGTTCGCGGGGGATAATCACAAGTGGACAAGGGCGGATCGGACCGTTAAGTGAATCTCTCCGCTACCTAAAGACTCATCTCATTTTTCTTCATGGCAACGCATCGTTTCTACATTCCCGCCGACCAGTGGAATCTCGAAAACCTCGTTCTCGGCGAGGAAGAATCCCATCACTGCCTCGACGTGATGCGATGTCGCAAAGGTGATCGTGTTGTCGTTTTCAACGGTAAGGGCACAGAATCCGAAGCCCAGATCACCGTCACCAACAAAGGAGCCGTTGAATTAAAGACACTGATCGTCAACCAGACACCGAAGCCGCCCGCATCGCTTACTCTCGGTCAGGCAATCCCTAAGGGGAAGAACATGGATCTCATCATCCAGAAAGCGACCGAGCTCGGAGCCGCTCGCATTGTCCCGCTGATCTCCGAACGAACCGTCGTCCAACTCAGTGGAAATGATCTCGCCAAAAAGCAGCAAAAATGGCAGCGCGTTGTCATCGAAGCCTGCAAACAGTGCGGCCAGAACTGGGTGCCCGAAGTCGGCGTGCCCTGCTCCGTGGAAAAATTTACCCGCGACGCCGGAGACGAATTTCGACTCATCGCTGCAATCAGCGAAGATGCCCGCACCCTCAAGGACACGCTGGCTGAATGGGATGAAGAAAAGGGAGATCGTCCCAGCTCAGCCACGCTTCTAATTGGTCCCGAGGGTGATTTCACTCCGGCTGAAATATCCCAGGCCCTGTCCTCAGGATTCTCTCCCATCTCCCTCGGACCGATCATCCTCCGAAGTGAAACTGCAGCGATCTACGCACTCAGCGTAACCGCCTACGAACTGATGGAACGCTGATCGCGGTCAATTGAAAGACAGAACGGCCCGATCCCGTATTGGGCGGCATGTCACCTTTTCCACGCCACCGCTTCCTTCGATACTTGATGACTGCCGTGATGCTCACATTCGGGGTCATCGCAGTCGCTGCCATCCTATTAGTCTACCTCGGATCAACCTGGTTCATTACACCCATCCGACGCGGACTGGAACCACGGCACCTGCAACTGCTCTCAAATCCAGCTGACCATGGACTAACGTTACAACATAATCGAGTGAGAACCGATGATGACTTTCTACTCGAATCCATCCTAGCAACCCGCTCCCCGGAGTCCGGTCTTGCCGAGAAAACACGGAGGATGGAAAGGCGCCTCGCCGCCAGTGGCATTGCAGATCACCCCAATCCACGTGGCACAATTATTCTTCTGCATGGACGCGGCGGCCGTAAGGAAGACATGCTTTCGGTCGCCCAGCGATTCGTCGCTGCCGATTACCGCTGCATCGTTTATGACGCGCGCGCTCATGGAAAGAGCGAGGGAGACTTCTGCACCTTCGGAATTGAGGAAGTTGGCGACCTCACCACGCTGATCAACTTTTACGAAGACCACCTGCAGGCGCAAGGGGACTCACTGGGCCCGGTCGGCGTTTTTGGAAACTCTCTCGGCGGATCAGTCATTCTGCAATCGCTCAACAACGAACCTCGCATTAAGGCAGCCGTGGCCGTGGCACCCTTTGCCGAACTGCCTGAGATCGTCATTTCGTCGGGACGTCGAAAACTCCATCCAGCGATCCCGGAGTGGCTCATTCACCTCGCGATGAGAATCGGCGGCGCCCGGGCTGATTTTGATCCTTATTCGATTTCGCCGCTGCGCGAAACGACGGGAACCACCACTCCCCTCTTCATCGCCCACGGCACACTCGATGAAGTCATTCCAATCGATCATTCGAAACGGCTCTTCAAGGCCTCCAATTCACCCGACAAGGTATGGCGGGAAGTGCACTCCGGGTATCATTACAACGTGCTCGCTGAAGGAGGTGATGACCTCTACGAGGAAATGATCCACTTCTACCTCAAGCACGCCGGCTGACGCCGGTCACGGAGTCGGGACGACATGCAGCAACTGGATCTTCGACTTCTGCTGCAATGGAACGACAAGGGGCGCTGCTCCCGGGCCGCCGGGGATCTCCACCGTCATACTGACGTTCTGCTCACTCAGACGCACCATCTGTTCCAGCGGGTCATACAGGATCTTCCCGGTCAAAGTCGGAACCTGGAAAGCCATCAGAACCGGCTTCCCCCCATCGGGTCCCCGGGTCGGCAGCGCCACGTCACCGGAAGCTTCACCGATCAAATCTATCTGCATGAAACGATTGTGTTCGTGGGTAACCTCACCTCGGAACCAACAACGGATATCCAGGGTGACCTCTCCGGTTTCTGTCAGGCGCCTAACGCCTTTAACCGTCCAGCTTTCTCCGGGCCTGACCGCCTTGTCAGGCATACCCTGAAGAACCACCGCAACCGTCTGCCCGAGGTCACTGGTCCCAAACTGCGGAAACCCTTCCAGGGGTGAGGCCGTCGCCTGGCGTCCTCCCACTTCCTCGGAGACAATGCGGTCCTCCTTATTCAATTTCAATTCCACCCACTGGGTCAGGGACTGATTCAGGTGCTGCCCCAACGGCGTCTGTCGATCTTCCGCGTCGAGGGAATCGTAGCTGACTGATTCGCCCATCGCTATCATCTCAACCTTGAGACGCTCGGTTCGTCCCTTCAGCGACATCCCCGGTTTACCATCCTTACGAATACCGGCATCAAACCGTGATTGCTGCTCAATCTTGGCCTCGCGCGGGCCACGCACCGGAAACTGAAGCTTCACTTCAAGCTCATTCACAAAGCGATAAGTGCAACCCGGCTGAAACCTGGGCTTCAACTCCTGCGCGGGCCCTTGGACCACTCCCCTGGCCATATCGTTATCAGGAGAGGTGATGTCAGGGACATCAAGATTCGGCTTCTCGCCTCGCCTCGCAGGCTCGGGCTGCCCGGTTCGCGAGACACGCTGGGCGGCAACTTCCCCGAACTGGGAAGCCAAAAGAACGGACGCCGCCAGCGCCATCCAACTACAGGAGGAGTCAGTCACGCCCCGAGACAATCACATTTCGCGACCCGGATCAACTTCCTCAACCCTTCGATTCCTGCACAAGACGGCCCCGAAGGTTTCCCCTCAGGGCCGGTTAAAGTTTGTCTAATTACTTGGATGCTGCCGCCTGCGGCTTGGCTGCAGGGGCATCAGCAACGTCGCTCTTCGGCTGAACGCGCCAGAACTTGGCCAGTGCGCCGGACCAGTCATCGAGAAGTGACTGTCCCTTCTCACTACCGGTTGCTTCGACATGTGCCTGGACCAGAGCCTTGAGCTCCATCGCATGGGCATCGTCTTCGCTGAGGCGAACGATCTCGACCATCTCCGGGTTGAAGAGCTTCTCGAAGCGCTCTTCCTCGTCGAGGATGTAAGCCGCTCCGCCGCTCATACCGGCACCAAAATTCTTTCCAGTTTCGCCGAGCACCACCACGGTTCCGTTGGTCATGTACTCGCAACCGTGGTCTCCAATACCTTCAACCACCGCCGTGCCGCCGGAATTTCGAACACAGAAACGCTCACCACCGCGACCGTTCGCGAAGAGGTGACCACCGGAAGCACCATACATCACGGTATTACCGAGGATGGAGTTCTCCGAAGGATCGAAGCTGCGTTCAGCATTCGGCTTAATGATGATCTCACCACCGGCCATACCTTTGCCGACGTAGTCATTGGCTTCACCAGTCAGGGTCAGCTTGATACCTCCGCAAAGGAATGTCGCAAACGACTGACCCGCACTTCCGGAAAGCTGAATGTCGAAGGTGCCTTCCTCGACCCCGTGATCACCATGAAGTTTGGCCACCGCACCGGAGAGTTTGGTCCCGATGTTGCGGTGAGTGTTCCTCACATCATAACTGAGAGAGGCACTTTCCTTCTTCTCGATCTTGTCGCCAAGGTCGGCGAGAATCTGGTCGTCGAGCGGCGGCTCGTGGATGCCGTCGTTGCGGTCGCGGAGACAAATGCGGGGAAGGTCCTCGGAAACCTGGCTGCCGACATCAGCAAGGATGCGGCTGAGGTCAACGAGATTGGCCTTCGGATGTTCCGGCACTTCGCGCTGCTTCAGGTATTTGGTCTGCCCGATGAGGTCATCCAGTTTACGCACCCCGAGCTTGGCCATGTGTTGCCTAACCTCTTCGGAAACAGCATTGAAAAAATTAACAACGTGCTCAACCTCTCCCTTAAACTTCGCTCGATACTTAGGATCCTGCGTTGCTACCCCAACCGGACAGTTGTTTAAGTGGCATCTTCGAACGTAGACGCAACCCATCGCGATCAGGGCAATCGTGCCAAAGTTGAATTCCTCAGCACCGAGAATCGCCGCATGAATAATGTCGAGGCCGGATCGAAGACCTCCGTCAGTTCTCAGGGTAACGCGGTCTCGCAAACCGTTAAGCATGAGGACTTGTTGTGTCTCGGCTACGCCAATTTCCCAGGGAAGACCGGCATATTTGATTGAGCTCAGCGGGGAGGCTCCGGTTCCACCGTCATGTCCTGATACGAGAATAACATCTGCATTCGCTTTCGCGACACCGGCAGCAATCGTGCCGACACCGGTTTCAGCCACAAGCTTCACCGTAACCTTGGCAGCCGGATTGATCTCTTTGAGGTCATGGATCAGCTGAGCCAAGTCCTCAATGGAATAAATATCGTGGTGCGGTGGAGGTGAAATCAGAGTCACCCCGGGCTGAGTGTTTCGCAACTTTGCAATGATGCCGTTCACCTTGTGGCCCGGCAGTTGACCGCCCTCACCGGGCTTAGCCCCCTGAGCCATCTTGATCTCGATCTCTTCAGCGGACATCAGGTATTCAGCACTGACGCCGAAACGACCGGAAGCGACCTGCTTGATCTTGGAGTTGGCCCAATCACCGTTCGGGTAGGGCTTGAAACGTTTAGGATCCTCACCGCCCTCGCCGGAGTCGGACTTCGCGCCGATACGGTTCATGGCAATAGCGAGCACTTCGTGAGCCTCGGGGCTGATCGCCCCCATGGACATCGCAGCGGTGGTAAAACGACGGCGCACATCTTCGATCGGCTCGACTTCGTCAATTGGGATCGGACCACCCTCACTCGGCACCAGCTCGAAAAGATCATGAAGCGCGCCGGGCTGGTTATGCTTCAGTTCTTCGACGTACTTGTCATAGTCTTCCTGGTCGCCGCTCTTCACAAAGGAGTGGAAATTCTTGATCACCGGTCCGTTCACAGCGTGCTTTTCACCGTCTCGACGGGCTCGGAAGAATCCGGGGTCACCTAGATCTAGGATACCATTGTCGTTCGGAACCGCCTCTTTATAGCCCGCGGTGTGACGGGCAATGCTCTCAGCAGCGATCTCGTAGAAACCTACACCGGCGATCTGGGAAGGCGTTCCCGGGAAGCAACCGTCGATCACGCTGTCAGCGATACCGACAGCCTCGAAAATCTGGGCACCTTGGTAGGAATTTAGAACGGAAATGCCCATCTTCGAAAGAATCTTGAGAACCCCCTTCTCGAGTGCTTTGTGATAGTTGGTGAGGGCCTTCTCAACAGAGACACCCTCAAACTTGTTCTTCACGTTAGTGTCGACCAGTTCGCGGATCGTTTCGTGGGAAAGCCATGGACAGATTGCGGTCGCACCGAAACCAAAGAGACAGGCCATGTGGTGCGTGTCACGCGCTTCCGCCGTATCGATGATGATCGACGTCTTCATCCGCTTCTTGGCAGCACCGAGGTGACTGTGCACCGCGCCGACGGCAACGAGCGATGGGATACCAACCCGCTCATGATTGATACCGCGGTCCGTTAGGATGATCGTTTCAACCCCAGCATCGATTGCCGCTTCCGCCTTTTCGCAGAGCGCATCAACGGCCGGCTTGAGGCCTTCAGCGCCTTCGGAAAGCGGCCAGGTGATGTCGAGAGTCTCAGTCTTGAGATGCTCACCGGAAGTCAGGGCTTCGACTTGATGAGTGTAAAGAAAAGGCGTCTCGAGGTGAATGACCTTGGCGTTGAGAGGATCCTCAGCGAGCAGGTTGCGCTCGGGCCCGAGGTCGGCCTCGAGAGACATCACAAGGTATTCACGGATCGGGTCGATCGGAGGGTTCGTGACCTGAGCAAAGAGTTGCTTGAAGTAGGTGAAGAGGATCTTCGGCTTGTACGAGAGAACAGAGAGGGCCGCGTCATCACCCATAGAGTAGGTCGCCTCCATCCCGGAGATCGCCATGGGAGACATCACCATGTCGAGTTCCTCTTTGCTGAGACCATTGGCCATCTGTAATTGCGAACGGGTCAGCGGGTCATGCGCCGGATCTTCGGTCACAACAGGATCCAGATCAGCAATGTCGGAGAAAGGGGTTTGGTTTTCCCGAAGCCATTCACCATAGGGCTGCTGGCTCGCGAGTTGCGCCTTGATATCGTCATTGAAAATGACTTCACCCTTCTTCGTATCGACCACGATCATCTCACCCGGGGCGAGCCGGCCTTTCTTCAGGATCTTGTCGTCAGGCAGGTAGCAAGTACCGACCTCGGAACCGAGGGAGAAAATGCCGTCGGTGGTGATCTTGTAACGGGCGGGACGAAGGCCGTTCCGGTCAAGCGAGGCTGCCACGGTGTGACCATCGGTGAAGGCAAGGGCAGCAGGTCCGTCCCACGGCTCGCTGAAGCAGCTGTGGTAGCGGTAGAAATCTTCGACTTCCTTTGTGGTGAAGGGGTCAATCTTCCACGCAGGCGGCACAAGCATCGCCATGGCGTGGGGCACGGAGCGACCTGAAAGCACGAGCAACTCGAGGGCCGCATCGAGGCTGGCGGAGTCAGATCCGTCCGGGTCGATCACGTGGTTCAGGTGCTGAAGCTCATCGCCCCAGACATCACTCTCGAACTGGCCGATACGAGAATTCAACCAGTTGCGGTTTCCGCGCACCGTGTTGATCTCGCCGTTATGACAAAGCATCCGGAACGGCTGTGCCAGCGCCCAGGTCGGAAATGTGTTGGTGGAGAAGCGCTGGTGGTAAAGACAAACGTGAGTTTCGTAGTCCTCGTTGCGAAGGTCTTTGTAGAATTCCTCAAGCGCAGTCGCAACGAGGAAGCCTTTGTAGCTCAATAGGCGATGGCTCAGGGACGGGATGTAGAATTCGTGAACCTTCTCGTCGCTCGCCTTGTCCTCGATCTCGCGGCGGCTTAAATAGAGCTGGCGCTCAAAAGTGTCGTCATCCATACCGTCCGGGCGCTGCAGGAGTAATTGCTGGATCACCGGCATGGTGTCGATGGCCTGCTGGCCAAGGGCGGACGGGTCGGTCGGCACGTCACGCCAGCCAATAATGCCAACACCACGGTTGCGGAGCACACCTTCGGCGATGACGCGACACTTGGTCTGGTCATCCGTGCGCTGGGCCGGAAGGAAAAACACTCCGACAGCGAGATCGGAAGGATTGCTCGGGGCCGTACCGAGCTTTTCAGCTTCGGGCAGAAGAATCCTGTAAGGCAGGTTGGTGGTCACACCGGCGCCATCACCAGTCTTGCCGTCTGCGTTCACCGCACCGCGGTGGGTTACGTTGTTCACCGAATCGAGTCCAAGTCGCAGGACGCGGTGGCTGGCTTCCCCCTTGATGTGGGCAACGACACCAACTCCACAGGCATCTCGCTCCAACCCCGGCTGGTGCAGTGTATTTTCGACTTCAGGACTCTTCAGGTACTTACTCATGACTAATAAACTCGTTATCGACCCGACTGTGCAGGAGGCCCTTCCTCCAATCAGATTCTAGCTCGGGATTACGCTCAGCTTCCGTGCCAAGCCGCCCTAAAAAGCCTCCCGTGTTGGTAATTTCGGAATCTCTCAGTAATTTCCGTGCGCTGAAGACAGTTTTCAGGGAGGGGGACTTTATTCAGGATCGCCTCCGGGTCAATTCTCATCTTCTTCGCAAAGGCGTTCCTGACCGTGACAATTTGGCCCAAAAAGCCCAAATTAGCGGAAATTCAGCACTTTCAACGGCTTGCCACCCTCTTCACGATCGGACATCATCCCGGTCATGGGCGAATCACTTCGCAAATCTCACCGCTCCCACCCTGCGCGAATTGTCGGATTCTGGGCCGGAATTATCGCTTTTGCGCTAACCCTAATCTTCGGAGACCTCGATCCTGAGCATCCTGAGGTATCGCGGATGGCGGCCGTCGCCCTGCTCATGGCCATCTGGTGGATCACTGATGCCATTCCGCTCGCCGCCACCGCCCTCCTTCCGCTGCTCCTCTACCCCACCCTTGGCATCATGACCGGCAAGGAGACGGCCCCGGTGTATGTGAACCATATCATTTTCCTATTCATCGGCGGCTTTCTCATCGCCCTTGCCATGGAGCGCTGGAATCTTCACCGGCGTATCGCCCTCACAATCATCACTTTTGTTGGCTCACGACCATCGCAACTCGTTCTGGGCTTTATGATCGCCACGGCGTTTCTCTCCATGTGGATCTCGAATACGGCGACCTCCATCATGATGCTGGCCATTAGCCTTGCCGTTATTAAGCAGGCCGAAGACGCTTTTGGCGCCGGCAAGACCCGAAATCTCAGTCTCGCTCTCCTTCTGGGCGTCGCCTACAGCGCCAGCATCGGCGGGCTCGCCACTCTCGTTGGCACGCCGCCCAACCTCGCCCTGGTCAGGATTTTTGCCCTCAGTTTCCCCGGTGCCGAAGCCGCCGGATCTGAGATCGCCTTTGGCCAATGGATGCTTTTCGGCGTTCCCTTGATGCTCATCATGCTGGCCACAACGTGGCTGATCCTGACCCGGCTCCTCTTCCGGAGCGGCGATGAACTCACGCTCGATCCAGAAACAATTCGCAAAGAACGCGATCAACTCGGCCCTATGAGCTGCGAGGAAAAAATGGTCGCCGTCATTTTTGCCGCGACCGCCCTGCTCTGGATTTTCCGCAAAAAACTGGAGGTTGGCTCTGTCGTTATCCCCGGTTGGTCGGATGCGTTACCTTTTGGCAAATACATCGACGACGGCACCATCGCCATCGGGATGGCAATCGTCCTCTTCTGCATCCCGAGTCGCCGCCGGGAGGAGGGTGACGAAGAGAACTCCCATCGCACCCTGCTCGACACCGGCGCCTTCGCCAAGCTCCCCTGGCACATCATCCTGCTCTTCGGTGGAGGGTTTGCCCTGGCTTCGGGATTCAAGAACTCGGGACTTTCCGAATGGATCGGGCAGCATTTCGCCGGAATGGAAGGAGCACCCGAATGGCTGCTGGTCGGAGCCGTCACTGGTGGCATCACCTTTCTCACCGAGCTGACCTCCAACACCGCCACCACCGAAATGATCCTCCCCATCCTCGCGTCGATCGCCTCGGCGGCGAAAATTCACCCGCTCGTGCTCATGGTGCCGGCGGCCCTCGCCGCTTCCTGTGCGTTCATGATGCCCGTAGCTACGCCACCCAACGCTATCGTCTTTGCCAGTGGCCGCATCCGCATTGCTGACATGGCCAAAGCCGGTTTCATCATCAACCTGATCAGCATCATCGTCGTCACCGCGATCTTTCTCCTCCTCGGTCCTGCCGTCTTTCAGATCGATCCTGACACGCTTCCCGACTGGGCGAGGGCAAGCGCTGCCTCACCTTGATTCAGACAGGGTTCTAAAATCGGCAGACTTTTGTAATGGTCAATCGAATATCTTTGCCGCTAGCTTGGATGTTGGCCATCCTCATTCGCCCCGCTCTCCCGAAACAACCTCGGGGGCATGGCACTCTCTCATGGCATCCCGAACAAAAACCAAAGCTGCCGACTACATCCGCGGTCCAATTCTAACCGTCGTCGCCGTTTCCGCCCTCTGGAAAAACGAAACTCGATTCGACTACTTCAAAGCGGCCAGCAACGCGGTTCACGCCCCCTCTTTGCCTCACTCGTCAGAGGAACGGGTTCTGTCTTACACGGGAGACATGGACCAATCTCTCGAGCTATCCGGCCAATACATCGAAACCTTCACCGGATATCTCATCGTCTATCGAAGCGCTTGGATCTACTGCTGGGATCGAGAACAAGACGACGACGGATTCGTCACTTGGAGCATGGAATGGATGAGCAGCGTTGAGAACAATTCGAGAAACAAGGGCGTTGAGCAGAAACTGAAATCCGGTCGCCTCCTTCCTCCCAACTACCAAGTGGGTGATCTCACCGTGAATTCGAAGAAACTGGAGTTTGTCGATTCTCGCGAAACCATTCTGCCCGGTCCCTTGCCTAAGACTGCGGAAGGAGCTGGCCTCGGTGTAGCAGGCCGCTACCTGTTCCTGAGAAAGGGCCGCCCCGATGGCCTCGGGAACGAAATAATCGGTTTTCAAGCGATCCCCGTTCCACCCACCGCCACCTGGTTCGGGAGGTTTTCCGGAGGCAAGGGAGTCGCTGACACCAGGGAAGAGCGACACGGAATGATCAATCGCCTCATTCAAGATTCCGGAATACTCCACCATCTCGTCGCAGGAGAGAGAGACGTCGCCCTGATCACCATTCGTCGCGATGTCAAACGCTTGAAATGGATCGTTCGCGGGCTCGGAACCTTATTCGTCGTGCTTGGATTGCTCGACTTCTTCACCACCTTCCTCAGGTTCCTCTATCCCATCCCCGTGATCGGCCGAATCGCCGAGACCGGAGATACTCTTGCCGCGCTCATTCTCGGGCTGCCGCTTGCTGTCGGCACCATCGTGATCGGATTCGCGGCTGAGAATCCGCAGTTTCTGATTCCGATCCTCCTGGGGCTCATCGCCGGAATCTGGCTCCTCGTTTACCTGGCCAAGAAGCAACAGAAAACGGGGCAGGCCATCAGACAGTCGCTGGAAGCAGAACAGGGACAGGCACTGGAGACCAATGATTTGAAAAAACTCGAATACCGAGAGATGGCAGGTCTTCTCGCATCGAGTGAAAATCCGATAGGGACAAAGGAAATCAAGACGCTGGATGCCTTTGCGAAGAAGAACGGATTCGAAGCCGAGGAGCGAGCGACCCTCCTCCAGGAAGCTCAGGATACCCCTCCTCCTTTGGATAAGGCAGAGCTTCACCTGAAGAATCTGATTCGACTCGCCCTGGCTGATGCCGTGTTAACTCCCCAGGAAGTGCGATCCATCAGAGAGGCCGCAACCCAAGCCGGATACAGTCGCAGTGGTTTCCGAAAGCTCATGGCAGAGGTGTCGAAACAGGCAGAAAGTCTGAAAGCTTCCTGAGAGCGGCATCGAGTTTTGCCACCCAACAGGTCAGGTCCCTCACTTAACCCTGTTGAATCCGCCCTCAGCCCCTGCTTGCACCGCGGCGCATCCGAATTACAGTCCACGCCACCCTAATTTCTTAGATCATGGCGCAGCGACGTAAGCAGTTCCCCTTCGACGAGTTTGAACCTCAGTGGCAAAAACACTGGGAGGATAACAAGACCTTCTCCGTGCCCAACCCGGGCGACGAAGGCTTTGATCCCGACAAGCCGAAGTACTACGTGCTCGACATGTTCCCTTACCCGAGCGGTTCCGGTCTCCACGTCGGCCACCCCGAGGGCTACACCGCCACCGACATCATCACCCGCCATAAGCGGATGAATGGATTCAACGTCCTCCACCCCATGGGCTGGGACGCCTTTGGTCTTCCGGCCGAACAGCACGCCATCAAGACAGGCGAGCACCCTCGCATCAACACCCAGAACAATGTCGACAATTTCCGCGGCCAGCTCAAGCGCCTCGGTTTCGCCTACGACTGGGACCGCGAAGTCAACACCACCGCACCCGACTACGTGCGCTGGACCCAGTGGATTTTCCTCAAGCTCTACAACTCCTACTACAACGAGGAAACCCAGAAGGCTCACCCCGTTTCCGAGCTCCAAGAGAAAGGCTTCAGCCGCGAGGACATCGACGCGCGCCGCCTTGCCTTTGTCGCGGAAACGCCGGTGAACTGGTCGCCCGACCTCGGCACCGTGCTCGCCAACGAGGAAGTGGAAGAGTGGCGCTCCAAGGGCCACACCGTGGAGCGCCGCCCGCTCCGCCAGTGGATGCTCCGCATCACGGCTTACGCCCAGCGTCTCATCGACGAACTCGATGACCTCGACTGGCCCGAAGGCATCAAGTTACTTCAGAAAAACTGGATCGGTCGCTCCGACGGCGCTGAAGTCGACTTCACCATCGAAGGGGAAAAGGTGACCGTATTCACCACGCGTCCCGACACGCTCTTTGGTGCCACCTACATGGTGCTCGCACCCGAGCATCCGCTCGTCGACAAGATCACCACTCCCGGCCAGAAAGAGCAGGTTGAGGAATACAAACAGACCTGCGCCGCCAAGTCTGACCTCGAGCGTACCGAACTCGCCAAGGAGAAGACTGGTGTTTTCACCGGTGGATACGCTATTAACCCCGTCAACGAGGAGAAGATCCCCGTCTGGATCGCGGACTACGTCATGATGAGCTATGGCACCGGCGCTATCATGGCCGTGCCCGCCCATGACGATCGCGATAACGAGTTCGCCGAAAACTTCGGCCTCGAAATCATCCAGGTCGTTGAGGCACCCGAAGGCAACAAGGATAAGTGCTTTACCGGGGAGGGCACTGCGATTAACTCCAGCTTCCTCAACGGCTTACCCACACCGGAAGCTAAGCAGAAGATCTGCGACTGGCTCGAAGAAATGGGCCTTGGCAAGAAGACCATCAACTACAAGCTTCGCGACTGGCTTTTCTCCCGCCAGCGTTACTGGGGCGAGCCTTTCCCCATTGCCTGGAAGGACGGCAATCACTACGCCATCGATGAGGATGAGCTGCCCTTGCTCGCGCCCGAACTCGAAGATTACAAGCCCACCGGTAATCCGGAGCCAACGCTTTCCAAGGCAGCCGAATGGGTCGAACTCGAAGACGGAAGTCTCCGCGAAACGAACACGATGCCTCAGTGGGCCGGCAGCTGCTGGTACTATCTGCGATACTGTGATGCAGGTAACACCGACCGCTTCATCAGCGAAGACGCCGAAGCCTACTGGATGGGCAAGAACGGCAATCCCGGCGGAGTCGACCTCTACGTCGGCGGCACCGAGCACGCCGTATTGCACCTGCTCTACGCCCGCTTCTGGCACAAGGTGCTCTTTGACCTCGGTTATCTCTCCACCCCGGAGCCCTTCCACAAACTGGTGAACCAGGGGCTGATCCTGGGCGAGGATGGGCAGAAGATGTCCAAGTCCCGCGGCAACGTAGTCAACCCCGACGACGTCGTCGAACAGTATGGCGCCGACTCACTCCGCCTCTACGAAATGTTCATGGGACCACTTGAGCAGGTGAAGCCCTGGTCAATGAAAGGCGTTGAGGGTGTCTTCCGATTCCTCGCCCGAGTCTGGCGTCTCGTCATGGACACCAACCAGGAAGGCGAGTGGATCATCAGCGACAAGATCACCGAAGACGAGCCTGACAAGAAGGCCAACAAGGCGGTTCACGCCACCATCAAGAAGGTTGGCGAAGACATCGAAGGGATGGCCTTCAACACCGCCATCTCCCAGATGATGGTCTGCACCAACGAGCTCACCAAGCTCGACAAAGTGCCGGTCTCTTCTGTCGTCACCCTTCTTCAAGTCCTCAACCCTTTTGCCCCTCACCTCACCGAGGAACTCAACGCCAGGCTGGCCAGGGCATTCGACTCTGTCAGTAGCGACGAACTCGCCAACCGCGAATGGCCCGAGGTGAATGAGGATTACCTGCACGAAGACGAAATCGAAATCGTTCTCCAGGTGAACGGCAAAGTTCGCGACAAGATCAACGTGCCCGCCGAAGCCGACAAAGACGAGGTCGAGACACTCGCTCTCGAAAGCGAAAAGGTGCAGTCCTTCATCGAAGGCAACACCGTCCGCAAAGTCATTGTCGTTCCGGGACGCCTCGTAAATATCGTGGCGAATTGATTTAGCTGCTAGCTTCGCGGTATGTCGCTTTCACTGCATTTTCGAAAAGCCAAACTCTCCGCCATGTCGCTGGCGAAGGTGGGTAATCCTATGCGCAATGAACCGCTGCGCACTTCTCAAGCCCTCTGTCGCTTCAAGGAAGACGAAGCAGAACTACTGACCCACTGCTTCTTAAAATGCTTCAAGTCGCTTGAGCTTCACTCGCTGACCCATCACACCGACCTGGAGAAGAATGAACTCTTCGAATACGCCTCCGCCATTTTCGGGGACAACAATCAACTCCTGGAAGCCGGTGCCAACATTGCCCGTCATCTCCACGCCAAGTCGAATCATCCTAACATCAAGTCGGGCGACCTTTGCGTGGCCCTGATCGATGACATCGTCGTTTCCGGAGAAGCAACTCAGGCCATCAGCATTGTGAAGTCCGAGAGCAAGGTGCCATTTCTCCAGATTTCGGAGCGCGACGGCGATCTCGTTCTGACTACGGAACAAGGCATCTACCCCGAGAAAATCGACAAGGGCTGTCTCATCATCAACCACGGCAAGGCCGACGGCTATTCGATTTACCTCTTCGACAAGGGGGGTGGCAGCACTCAGTTCTGGATCCGCGACTTTGTCGGTGCCAAGCCGGTCACCAACGACGACTACCTGACCAAGCGCTATGCCGAACTCTGCATTCAATTCGCCGAAGAAGGCATGGAAGATGGCGCTCTCCAGGAAGACCGCATGGCGGTCGCCAGCAAAGCGATCAGTTACCTCAATGACACCGATGAGTTTGACCTAGATGAGTTTGAGATGACAGCGCTTGGTGAGCCTGACCGAGTTCAGAAGTTCAAGGAATACAAAGAGAACTTCGAAGAAGAACACGGCCAATCACTCAAAGAGAAATTCTCCGTTTCCAAGAAAGAGGCCGAGAAAGCCGGCAACCGACTCAAGAGCAAAATGAAGCTCGATGTCGGTGTCACGATGCAGTTCTCATCTGGCTTCGTTCACGAGGCGGATCGTTTCATGGAACGGGGCTACGATGAGGATAAACGAATGGAATACGTGAAGATTTACTTCAATTCAGAAATTTGATCCCCTCACTTTTTCTTTTGTCGCCCCAGTTCGTAGAACGGACCCTCGCTACGAATTTCTTCGTGCAGCTGAATCATCTGCTTCTTGAGCTCTTCCAGTTTCTCCGGCTGAGATTTCGAAAGGTCTTTCGTTTCATTGGGATCGTCCTTCAGATTATACATCGTGAAGTTGCCCAACTCGGCTTCCTTAATAAATTTCATGATGGGCATGCCCTGAGGTGGGGCCGCATCATTCACTGTGATCTCCTTTTGCGGCAACATGTTGGCGAGAACCTTGTAGTCACCGACTCTCATGGTCACCTCTTTAGCCCCGCGTGCATGATAGAGCCACCACATCATGGGAACGGGACGCTCCAACTGCTCCCCGTCAACTAAAGCAGGGAACACATTGACCCCGTCGACCAATTTGTCGGGCTGATAATCCGCTCCTGCTGCTGCAGCGAGACTAGGCAGAAAGTCGGTGCCATTCACCGGTTCGCGACTCGTCGATCCCGCTTCGATCTTCCCGGGCCATCGAATGATGCCGGGCACCTTGTAGCCGCCCTCATGCATGTGGCCCTTGGCACCGCGGAGATCTCCCGGCGAACCAAAGCTGCTCCCGGGACGATGCTCCGGCCCGTTATCCGATGTGAAAATCACAATCGTATTGTCCCTCAAACCCTGCTCGTCAAGAAACTCCATGAGCCGACCGACGTGATGGTCCAGCATGCTAACACACCCATAGTAGGTTGGCCCCTGCCCTTCCTTGGAACCCCATTTTACCTGGGGACCGCCCCTCTTGATCGTCTTGGCCAACTCGGCCACTTCCTCGGTTTCGTAGGGCTCAATAAATTCTCGGGCCGCCTCAACCGGAGTGTGCGGTTCACTGAACCAAAGCACGCTCATGAAGGGCTTTTCCGGATCTCGATTACCGATAAATTCTATCGCTTCATCAACCACGATCTCTGACATCCAGCCCTCCAGTTGTTCCAACGCTTCGCCATTTCGAAAAAAGCCTTTTGGGTTCTGGCCAAAGTTCTTGGGGTGAGCCAGCCAATGATCAAATCCATGGTCACCGGGGTTGGGCTGACTTCCGCTGATCAGGTTGGAGTCACCACTGCAGTGCCACTTTCCTGCAAACATGGTCTGGTATCCCGCGCTTCCAATCACCTCAGGGAGCGTCAGTTCATCCGCTGGAATATGCATCGGTCTGAAACGGGCAAAGTCATACATACCGACCCGGTAGGGACTGCGCCCCGTCATGATTCCGGTTCGAGCCGGCGAACAGTTCGGGCTGGCGGCGTAACAATCGAGCAGGCGCATGCCGTCAGCAGCCAGCTGATCCAGGTGAGGTGACTGAATGACAGGATTGCCGTAGCAGGCGAGATCGCCATACCCCATGTCGTCAGCGAGCATGAAAATAATATTCGGCTTTTCGGCCGCAGCAGCCTTTACCGCAAGTAGCACCGCACAAGCCAACAGGAATTGTCTCATCATCTCGTATTGTCTTCCCGGGCAGATCTGTTTCAAACCCGGAAAGCACCCTGATCAGGCCTGTCTGAGAAAATTTGACGCTGAATATCACACCTGTTCCCGCTTTTAAAAAAACGTAATTAAGCTCGTTTTCCGGGCGGAAGGTGGTCATGCTAGCCCTCAGACTTCACCCTCACCAAACCAACCGATTCAAGTCATCCTATGAAAAAACCAATCACCTGGTTCCTGCTGTGCTCCCTTCTGACATTGGCTCCAGTCGCCTTCACAGCCGACGCTCCCCTCCCCGATCCTGACGGGCAGCCGGCCGACATGACGAAGCCGGTCCAGGTTTACCTTCTTATGGGCCAGTCCAATATGCTCGGGTTTGGAAGGATTGAGGGTGGCAAGAAAGGCTCCGAAGGCTCTCTGGTGAATGCCGTTAAGGAGAAGGGGCTTTATCCTTATCTCATCGATGACGAAGGCAACTGGACGGAACGGAAAGATGTTCGCAACGTGAGGGTCATGGGGAGTGGCACCGGGGGATCGAAGCTCTTCAACAATGAATGGCTGACCATCAAGAAGAGCAACATCGGGCCCGAGATTGGCATTGGGCACTACGTCGGCGAGGCCACTGATGCGCCCGTTCTCATTCTCAAGAGCTGCATCGGTAACCGCGCCCTCGGCTGGGACCTCTTACCGCCCGGCAGCGAAGGCTTTGAGTTCACCGATGCCAAGGGCAAAACCTGGGTGCACCCCGGCTACAAAGGTTCCCCGGAGAAGTGGGAGAAAGGCACCGAGCCCAATCCAATCAAGTGGTATGCTGGCATGCAATACGACGGCGACATCGCACGGGCCAAGGCCGTACTTGGGGATCTCGAAACCTACTTCCCCGGGGCGAAAGGCTACGAAGTCGCCGGCTTCTTCTGGTGGCAGGGCGATCGAGACAGCCGCAGCGCAGCACTCTCCAGCCGCTATGAGCACAACCTAGCCTATCTCATCAAGCAACTGCGCAAGGAGTTCGATGCCCCCAATGCCAACTTTGTCTGCGCCTCTCTTGGTCAGACCAAGAAAGGAGCCACCGATGGCGGTGGCAAGATTCTTGATGCCATGCTTGCTGTCGACGGAAACTCCGGAAAGTATCCCGAATTCAAAGGCAACGTAGCCGCGGTTTACACCCACCCCCTCTCAAAGGGCGGAAGCTCAGGCGCTCATTACAACGGCAATGCGGAAACTTACATGAACGTTGGCGAGGCAATGGGTAAGGCGATGGTCGAGCTGATGAGGCCCTGAGGCGCAAGCGGGGCGGTTACCTAAAAAATCATCCAACAGATCCAGTGATTGCATCAGTTTTCTCATTAAGGCAATCTTTCGCAATGAAGTCATCCCAACGTCACTTTTGTTCCACCGCCCTGGTCCTCTGCCTTTTCGCGACCGGGGCCCCTGGCAACGACGAAGCAACTTCCCTCAACCTGACCGAAGCCGGAGAGAAACTCGAGGCCCACTGGTCGGGGCAACTCGAGTCACTCGGTTCTCAACTGGCGCAGCAAATCCCAAAGCCTGAGCAAGCCAAGGGCGAAACGCTCAATCAGTTTCTCAGCAGCGATTCACTCGATGCGGCTCTTGCCAAATACGTCGTTCTGAAGGAAGCAACCCCAGCGGGCTTGGCGCGGTTTGCCCAGCAAGGCCGGGAGCAATGGCAGCTGGTGGAGGGACTCCTGGCCGACTCTATCCTGATGCAGGAGATGCTGGTGGCAGACGGAGCCAAAGCGAAATCTCTCGGGCGCAACGGTTTCGGGCCGGCCGAATACGGCAATGCGATTCAGATCTACCGCAAGATTCAGGAAACGAGTGAAAATGCCTCTGCGGGTATCTTCCAGCGATTGGCGCTCGCCATCAGCCTGGAGCACGCCGTCCCGTTGGTTCAGGTCAATCCCGAAGCCTCCGTCGGAGCGCCGGCAACGATCGATCCGGTGAAGCGTTATCTCCATTACGAAAAAGCCTATCTTGATGGAGAACTGGACTCGGCCTTCAGCCAGTTGACGACCTGGGATCTCCGCATGGTGGTGAATGGAGACGAGCCGGATGCGACGCTTGCCTGGGGTCGCGAGATGCTTCGCAACTACCGCCCCGATCACATCTACAACTCCAACTTCGGCTGGCGTTATGTGAACATTGTCACTTCCGATGTGAAATATGGATCCCAGGATGTGAAGCACGACCGCCCCGAACTCCAGAAATATCAAAACATGCTGATGAACGGCGGCGTGTGCGGCAGACGGGCTTTCTTCGGGCGGTTTATCCTGAGGTCGTTCGGTGTCCCTACCACCGCCCGCCCCAGTCGTGGGCACGCTGCGCTGGCGCACTGGACCCCTAAGGGTTGGGTCGTAAACCTCGGCGGAGGCTGGGGTGCCGGCTGGACCAAGACTCCCTACGTCAAAGATGTCGACTTCCTTGCGACGACGCAGGCCCGGGGCAATCCAGAAGCCTATCTTAAAGTCAAGCGCGCCCAGTGGGCTGGTGATGTCCTTGGCGAAAAGCGCAGCTACGGAGAAAATGAAAAAGAAGAGCCTGGATTCTGGAATGGCATTTCGCTCGATATACAGCGCACTATCATTGAAGAATCAAACGCGGTGACACTGGCCG
This sequence comes from Verrucomicrobiales bacterium, assembly GCA_049594415.1. GTDB lineage: Bacteria > Verrucomicrobiota > Verrucomicrobiia > Verrucomicrobiales > DEV007 > Arctic95D-9. The sequence goes on from JBMYJM010000016.1 coordinate 22,636, forward strand.
CGCTTGGCGAAGACCTTGGGGAAGCCAATGAACCGACTGTCGCCGAAAAGGTCATGGCGTCGCCTGTTACCGAAGACGACAAAAAGATTATCCAGAATCCAGATGGCAGCATCCTGATGCCCGCGGCCGCTTACAGCAAGCCCTCCGGCAACACCCGCGAAGTGCTTGCCATGAAGAGCTTTAACGGTGGTCTTCAGATCTTTCTTCCCCGCTTCTTTCCTGAAGGCCAGACCATCATGCGTGGCGGCACCTGGAAAGGTGACCCGGACGCTCTCGCCTCCGGCAGGCGGATGTTGAGCGGCGGCTACGGCCGATACGAAAACTGGGGGCTGCGTGCGGCCTTGACCCCTCCCGGGGATCAAACTCCGAGCGAGGTAACCCTCGACCTCGGAGACGGCGTCACTATGGAGATGGTCTACATCAAGCCTGGCAGCTTCATCATGGGCGGTGAAAGCGAAACCGATGGTCGCTTCGAATGCGTCGAAGTGCCGAAACACGAAGTTGAGCTCACCAAGGGATTCTATCTCGGCAAATATGAAGTGACCCAGGCGCAGTACGAGGTCATCATGGGTTCCAATCCTAGCAAATCCACCAAGGGAAGTGATCTCCCGGTAGACAACGTGGGCGAATCGGACGCCCGGTCTTTTTGCGGGAAGGCCGCTGAGAAAACCGGCTTCGATGTGCGCCTCCCCACCGAGGCCGAGTGGGAATATGCCAGTCGCGCTGGAAGCAACACCAAGTGGTTCTTCGGCGACGACCCATCCGTGATTGGCGAATATGCCTGGTACAAGAACAACGCCGGCGGCAAGTCACACCCGGTTGGACAACTGAAACCCAACCCCTGGGGTCTCTACGACATCTACGGTAACGTGAACGAAAGGATCTCCGACAAGTACGACCGCGGCTACTACTCCCGGAGTCCCCGGGTCGATCCCACCGGGCCATCTGCCGGTTCCAAGTCCCACTTGGAATATCAAGTTTCCGTTCCAAGAGCAGGCAACTACGAGCTGACCGCTCTGGTGGTGACCTCCAATTACGGCCAACGCCTCTGCATTTCTGCCAATGAATCCGAGTCCGAACTCACCAAGGAAATGCCCTTTACCGAAGGAAGTTGGCAAACTTCGGAACCTGTCACAGTCACGCTCAAGGAAGGCGACAACACTTTGCGGTTCTGGCGCAACAACCCGCCTCAATACGGTCTCGCCATCAAGGGCTTCACCCTCACGCCGGTCAACTAGAGGAACCTCGATATGCCAGCCTGGAAACGCATTTCCTCTCTCAAACAACTCCGCCTGATCACAGTCGGTCTCTGTCTGGTATTCACGCAGAACGCCGCTGCAAGGACCTGGACCAGCGCCGACGGCTCAAAGACGTTCGAAGGCGAATTGACGAACTACGACGTCACCAGCGGGCAGGTCACCGTATCGATGGCCGGCGGCAGATCTATAACCTTTGCTCAGGCCATGCTCTCCGAAGAGGACATCGCCTTCTTGAAAGAAAACAGCAGCGGATCCAGCGGAGGAGTCGCGCTCAAGGGCCTTCCCGAAGAATTGCCTGATCCCGACGGGGAAGAGGCGGACATGAGCCAACCCGTCAAGGTTTACATCCTGATGGGGCAGTCGAACATGCTCGGCTTTGGAAAGCCCGGCCCATTGCAGGAAGCCGCCAAAGCAGGCACGTATCCCTACCTCGTCGACGAGGCCGGGGAATGGACCGTACGCAAGGATGTGCGCAATGTCAGGGTGATGTGCTCGGGTAACAGTCCTGCCAAGGATCACATCAACGACTGGATGACGATCCAGGGTAACATTGGCCCGGAGATCGGAATTGGACACTATGTCGGACACGTCACTGACGCTCCCGTCATGATCCTCAAGAGCTGCATCGGTAACCGCAGCCTTGGCTGGGATCTTCTGCCTCCCGGCACGGAGGCCTGGGAGCATGGCGGAAAAATGCAGCCGGGTTATCGCGGGACTCCGGACGAACCGCAGGGCGACACCGGGGGTGACATGTCGAAAGGATGGTATGCGGGTTGCCAGTACGATGGCGACGTGTCCGCCGCCAAGGCGGTGCTCGAGAATCTCGACAAGTATTACCCGGGGGCCACGGAATACGAGGTCGCTGGATTCTTCTGGTGGCAGGGAGACAAAGACATGCGCAACGCCGCGCACTTCGAAGCCTACGAAAAGAATCTGATCCAACTGATCAAGGCGCTGCGCAAGGATTTCAATGCTCCCAACGCCAAGTTTGTCACCGCTTCTCTCGGGCAGACCAAGAAGGGTTCTCAGGGAGGTGACGGAAAGATCCTCGAGGCCATGGAAGCTGTTGCCAATAGTGATGATCCCGAACTCAAGGGCAAGGTGGCCTTCGTCTACACGAATCCCCTTTCAAAGGGCGGTAGTTCCAGTGGCCACTACAGTGGAAATCCGGAAACCTACATGAACGTCGGCGAGGCCATGGGTAAGGCAATGGTCAAGTTGCTGGTCGAATGAATCGAGCTTGCTCCTTTTTTCCCTTTGCGATTCTCCTGGCGATTGGCATCGGGAACGCAAGATCGGAGGACGCCCCGTTGCTGGAGTTAGCAGCGCCATTTACGGACAACGCCATTCTTCAGCGCGAATCTGATGTCCCTGTCTGGGGGTGGGCCAAGCCGGGAACTCGAATCACGGTTTCCTTTGCCGAACAGAAAAAGGCGGTCGAAGCGGATTCTTCCGGAGCTTGGATGGTGAAGCTGGATTCTCTCGAGGCATCACGAGACGCGCGCGACTTGATCGTCGAATCTGGAGAGGGAGAGACCATCACCCTCTCGGGCATCCTCGTTGGTGAAGTCTGGTTCTCCTCCGGCCAGTCCAACATGGTCTGGACCGCTGGCCAGAGCATGTGTCGTGACCTCGCGAAGGGACTCTCCGATTCTAGGGGCGAGATCCCGATTCGGGAAATCAACATCAACACCGTCTCCGCGCTTTACCCCCAGAAACGAGCCACCTCTGATCAGGGTTGGAAAACCTCCCAGGACGCGGGCGGCTTTTCCGCTCTGTCCCTGTCATTTGCTCACTCCCTTTACCAAGAACTGAATATCCCCATCGGCATCCTGCTCAGTGCCCACAGCAATACGAGGATCGAGGCCTTCACCCCGCGAGAGGCGATCGAGGCGCATCCCAATCTCAAGAGCGATACCGATCTCATGCACGATGCTGATCCGCTCACCGAACAGGGTCGCAAAGCCTACGCGCAGTATTACCATGACCTGACTGCCTGGCAGAACAAAGCTGGCCGACTCGCCGAAGAGGGTGGAAAAATTCCCTCCCGCCCTTCCCTTCCTGGTATCGCCGGGATGTGGCGGGGACCTTCCCAGTTCTTCAACGGAAAGATCAACCCGGTCGTTCCCTACGCCATTCGAGGGGCAATCTGGTGCCAGGGAACCAGCAACAGCAATGACGGCAGGATCTATTCCGCTCGAATGGAAGCTCTCGTCAGCGGCTGGCGTGAGGCGTGGGACATGCCTGAGATGCCCTTCTATTTCACCCAGATGCAATGTTATGGCTCACCGGATCCTGAATCGGTGGGCTTCGCCGACATCCGACAGGTTCAACACCGCTTCTTCGTGAACAATCGCAAAAATATCGGGATGGTGGTGCAGTCCGATCTCAACTCGGCTCGCCCACAGGGCATCCACTACTTTAACAAACTCCACCCCGGCATGAGGATGGCGCGCTGGGCGCTGGCGAAACAGTACAGTAAGGACATCGCCTACACCGGCCCAATCTACTCTGGCTACGAAGTCGAAGGTGACACGGTGATCGTCTCGTTCGAAAAGGAAAGCCTCTTCGGTGGTCTCATGGTCGGCAACAAGGGTATGGCGGCCGACTACAAAAAACCGGAAAAATTCGTGGAACCCGCTCAACCCACCCCGGACGAAAAACTAAATCACTTCCGCCTCTGCGATGAAGATAGAAAATGGCATCCCGCTGAAGCGACGATCGTCGGAGATTCGGTGCATGTCAGGGCCAAAGCAGCCCCAAATCCGATCGGCGTGCAGTATGCCTACAGCGCCGTGCCGGAGAATTCCAACCTCTACAACGAGGCCGGCCTTCCCGCGACTCCCTTCGCCGCAATTAACGGGGAGTTAATCTTTGAAGAAGACGACCTCGAGAAGGCCGCCGCACTCAAGGCGAAGTATGCCGAGTACACTGACCCAAATTACCCCCTCCTCCAAGTAGCCGAGTATTACCGCGACGGAGCCATCCTCCAACGCAATCATCCCATCTCGGTCTGGGGGCATGCCAATGAGGGCGAAACCGTAACCGTGACCCTCGACGGCGAAAAGTTGTCCGCCCGGGCCAATGACCTGCAGCAATGGTCGGTGACCTTTCCACCGAGGCAGGCATCGTCCGATCCGGTGACCATGAGGGTCGAATCGACCCACGGCTTCAGCCGAACCGTGAGTGACATCCTCATTGGCGACGTCTGGTATCTGACCGGCAGCACACTCCTCACCTCCGAGTGGGCTTACAACCGTCGGGACGAGCAGGCTGAGATCCCGGTCGCCATGCCGCTCGTCCGCGAATTCCGCAGACGGACTGCGGCCAGCACCTTCGCCACCCCGAGGAAACGCCGTTTCGAAACCGGAGGCGGCAAATACCGCACCGCCTGGGCCACGGCGGACTTCTCCATCGAAGAAGAAGGCGTGACGATGTTCGCCTACGAGTTCGCCAAGGCGCTCAGCCGCGATGGAATTCCACAAGGCTTTATCACCATGTCATCCGGGCGCGGAGGAAGAAGCCGACAGCTTTCCTCACCGCTGTCATGGACCTCGTTTCACGGGGTGAGGAACGAACGCAACCCAGCCTTCCGGGACCGACTCAATGAACTGTTCCTGCAGTATCCGAACAGCAAAGTCGCTCGTGCCGCGGTCGAGGGTCACGTCAGCGAAGTGAAAGCCTTCGTTGACAGCATCATAGAATCTGGCGGCCCAGGCGCTGACTTATCGCGCCTCCCCCTCCAGGCGCCCGCCTTTCCAGAGGCAGGAAAGAGCGAGACCGTTGCCTCCGACACCATTCCGACTTACACCTACAACTGGTGCGTCAGTCCGCTTACCCCCATGGGCGTCGCAGGAGTGCTTTGGGTTCCCTCAGAATACAATCTCAGCGAAGACTCCGCCCACTACGCGGCCGAACTGGAGGTTTACGCCCGGAGCCTACCGGGCACCTACGGACAGGAAACTGTCTCATTTTTCTACGCTCAACCAGACAGCTCCCTTGTCCAAGGCATCACCACGCCAGAGATCCCCGGAGCGAAAAGCATCAACTTCCACGAATGGCCCAAAAGCCTCAAGGAACTCGCCACCGCTATGGCCGAGCTGGTTGAGTGATCAAGCCAACATCTCTTCGATGACGCGGCCATGCACATCGGTGAGGCGCCGATCGATGCCGTTGTTACGCACCGTGAGTCGTTCGTGATCAATACCTAACTGATGCATAAGTGTCGCATGAATATCGTAGACGTGAGTCGGGTGCGCCCGGTCGAGCGGTTTGAAGCCCCACTCATCCGACTCGCCATAAGTTCCACCTTTGATCCCACCGCCACACAACCAATTGGTGAAGACGAAGGGATTGTGATCACGACCGGTGCTGCCCTGTGAGCACGGCATGCGACCAAACTCCGTCGTCCACAGGATGATCGTGTCCTCCAGCAGTCCGCGCTGCTTGAGATCCTTGATCAGAGCCGCCGCACCTCGCGACATGCCCAGCGCGAGTGGGGCATGGTCTCGTTTCACGTCACCATGACTATCCCAGTTGCGCCGAGGAAATCCATTGTCATTACCGCTCCAGACTTGAACAAAACGAACTCCTCGCTCGAGGAGTCGCCGGGCCACGAGGCACTTCCGCCCAAAAAATTCACTCTCAGCCTTTTCGTTAATAATACCCGCGTCATTCACACCCGGACCTTCGGGAGCAAGTCCATACATGTTCTTGATATATTCGGGCTCCCTCGAAACATCCAGCGCATCCGTCGCACTAAGCTGCATTGCGGCGGCTAGTTCGTAGCTGCGGACCCGGGCCGCGAGTCGGTCATCGCCTGGCCTGGCCATAGCGTGAATCGCATTCAGTCGCCCCAGCGCATCGAGTCCCGCCTGGTCATTGGAAGCATTGATAAATCCGCTCTTCGGAGGGAATAAATCCGCGATCGGCTCCGCGTTCCCCGGACGAATCACGGTGCCTTGATGATCCGCAGGAAGAAACGCGTTTGCCCAGTTCTTCGCACCGTTCGAAGCGAGCCCACGGTGGTCCGGCAGAACAACAAAACCCGGCAGGTTTTCATTCTCGCTGCCCAGCGCGTAACTTACCCAGGAACCGGCGCTCGGGAATCCAGGGAAATTGAAACCGGTGGTCTGCAACAGAGTGCCCTGGCTGTGAACCCCCGTCTTACCCTCGACATTGTGAACAAACGCAATATCGTCGACCACATCTCCCAGCGGCGCGACGATGTCACTCATCACCTTGCCTCGTTGCCCGTAGGGCCGGAATTCCCAGGGGCTTGCAAAGCAGGCCCCTGGCTTACTCTGGAAAAGTTCCACGGTTTCTCCAGGGTCCCACGGGTCACCATCCTTTTTTTTCAATAAGGGTTTGTAGTCAAAGGTATCAACGTGACTGGCAGCCCCCGCCATGAACAATTGGACAACTCGTTTCGCTTTCGGCGCATGATGAAGCGAACTGGACAACATCCCATCACGTGCCAGCAAGTCGGTCATCGCGAGACCACCGAACGAACTCCCTAGCGCCCCAAGAAACTGGCGACGATTTGCTGGGAGATTAATCGACATAGACAAAGGCATTCATGTTAAACAGCAATCGGGATAAACTGGCTTCCCCGTGTTCTTCGAGATGCTCCAGGAGGATGGCACGTTCTTTTTCGCTGGGATCACGTCCTATCACCAAACGACAGGCACCATCAATCTTCTCGCTCGCTGACCCGGTCATTTCTTTTTGCAAACGCTCACCCATCCGCAGTGACATGGCTTCGATAAATCGATGATTCCATTGAGTCAGAGCTTGGAGAGCGGTGGTTGATTCATCACGTTGGGGAACACTCATGCTGGGGTCAGCGCAATCCAAGGTTGTCAACATGGGCTGAGGCTGAGACCGAACCACAAACCGGTATATCGACCGACGATGAGAATTGTGATCATTTGGGTCATGAAGGTGATATTGATAGTGCGGTGAGTGCTGCGGCTTCTCGATGATAAAATCCTGAAAGCTTGGCCCTCCCATTCTTCGATCCAACGCTCCACTCGAGGCAAGAATAGAGTCGCGAACTTCCTCAGCGGTTAGCCTTCTTCGATTTGCCCGCCAGAGGTAAACATTGTTGTCGTCGATCGCAGCATTGTCCTCCTGATGCTTACTGGAGCGACGATAAGCCTCGCTGGATACCAGCAACCGCACCAAGCTTTTGATCGACTGGTTTGGATCATCCCGCAAAGAAGCTGCGAGAAAATCCAGCAACTCCGGATGCGAGGGCTCCATACCACCGCGTCCAAAATCGTTGGGAGTCCCAACCAGAGGCGCGCCAAATACCCATTGCCAGATCCGGTTGGCAATCGAGCGCCACAATAAGGGGTTATCCTGACGAGTCAGGTATCTTGCGAGCTCAGCCCGTGCTTGACCTTCATCCCAGCTATCATCCCCCTCGAAAAAGGCGGGTTCCACCCCATTCCAGAGTGGCGGCACCCCCGGAAACATCCGATCTCCATTGGAACCGACATCCCCTCGATGAAGCAAATGGATGGGGCGGGGCTTTCCTTCGGTAGCCATAAACCGACCACCGCGGGGGAAGTGGGTGGCTGCTGCATAGACCAACTGACCTGAGGGGAACTTTTTCTGCTCCGCCTCCAGCGGTGTTAATAGTTTGCTGATTTCAGCAAGGCGTTTTTTCGTCTTGGGAGTGCGAAATGATTGCTCGATGGCGCGGCGCTGCTCCTCAAGATCAGCGATTTCCCCGGCAGCCTTAGGATTATCCACCTCGCGAAAGTAGATTCCATCGACGAGATTGGCGCGCGCCCACCGCGTTCCTGACTCAATCGAATCTTTTGCGTCCACGACAGCGCCAAGGGCATAGTTCTCGGAAGCTCCTTCGTTGAGTATCTCAACCTCCCCAATCGCAAAGATATAGTCCTGCTTACGCTCCACCAGCTTTGTCGCTGTGATTCGAAGATAGCGAAATGCCCGACCATCGCCGCCAATCCTGACGGTTTGCTTTCTCGGGTTGATCTGATCCTCCTGCGATCCATCGAACAAGAGACGCGCCCCATTCTCAAAGTTCGCATCGTTAGAAGCCTCCACCCGATAGCGGACCGGAAACCCAAAACCAGCTCCAATATTGTTGTAGTTGTCAAAAGCCGGCATCAACCGAACCTCCGTCGCAGCCCGAGCTTTGCCGATGTCGATCTGGACCCACTTCTCCGTGTCGGGGCGTTCTGAAATCTGACTGTGATAGCCATACTGGAGCATCAATTCCGTTCCCGTCCCATACCTCTCACGCAACTCAGCGAGACGTCGATCAATCCCGGACGCCTTGGCCGCCACTCGCCGATTGATATCGCTGGTAAGGCTGGCCTGTTCTCTCTTGAGATTGTTGATTTGAGAGGTGACCTCGTTCTTTCTTCGTTGCTGAGCCGGTGGCAGCCCTTCATAAACGCGATTAGCCCGGTCTACTGCGGCAAACACCGCGTGAAGCCGATAATAATCCTCCATCCGAACAGGATCAAACTTGTGGTGATGGCACTGGGCACACTGAACCGTTGTACTTTGGAACGCATTAAAAACCGCAGCCACCATCTCGTCGCGGTCGAGATGCTTGGCGATTCGTCCATCCAGTTTTCCTTCACCAACTTCCCAATGCCCAATGAAATCCCACGGGCCCGCTGCGAGGAATCCCAGGGCCCTCACTCCGTCAGGATCGCCAGGAAACAACACGTCCCCCGCCACCTGCTCCTGAACGAAACGTGTGAATGACTTGTCCTCGTTAAAGCTAGCAATCACATAGTCCCGATAGGGCCAGGCCTGATTGCGAGGCTTGTCTTTATCATACCCGTGAGTTTCCGCATAGCGGGCCACATCAAGCCAGTGCTGGGCAAACTTCTCTCCGAAAGCCGGCGAACCGAGCAGTCGATCGACAGTAACGCTCCAGTCCTTGCTATCGAGAAATCGCGCCACCTCCTCCGGGGTCGGAGGTAAACCTGTCAGATCATAGGTGACCCTCCGAATCAAAGTCTCAGCATCAGCCTCGGAAACAGGTCGCAATCCTTTCTCCCTCAACTCTGCCTCGATGAAAGCATCAACAGGGTTAAGTCTTACACTCAACCCAGTCGAGTTGGCTTCGGGAATAGGAAGCAGAGACCACCAGTTGAGATCACGCTTAGGATTGTCAGTTAGGACTCTCCCTTCAGGCCACTCCGCTCCGGCAGCAATCCAATCCCTGAGAACCGCGACCTGCTCTTCGCTCAGTGAATCAGCCTTTTGGGGCATCTCGGGATCCGGCCCGGAAACCACATTGATCAAGAGACTGGAACTGGGATTTCCCGGGACGATGCCGGACTCGAAGGAAAAAGCCTCAGCCTTGCTTGATAAAACTAGATTCCCCTTCCTGTCGTCGCTGTTATGACAGGAAAGGCAGTTCTGCTCCAGGATAGGTGCGACCTCATTCTCAAAGTCCGGTGCCGCCACAACAGGCGCTGGAAGCACTCCAAAAAGGAGAACTGGAACCACGCAAAAATCCAGCCGTTTGGGCATATTGAGAAGGTATCAACTGCCGTTACCAATTGACCACTACTTAAAAACGCTATCCGCCATTTTTCATCTGTCGGCGAGCTGCCTCCCACTCCAGTTTGCCAAAACTCTTTCCCGTGTAGTTATCCTGAACAATCCGGTAAGTATTCTCGACAGTCGGTTGTGGAGCCATGGTGTAGTCTGAGTCGGACTTCGACGCGGACAAGACATGCAACTGAACCCGGCAGGCTTCTACCAGTTGATAGGTAAGAAAAAAGGCTTCGTGAACCGTTTCACCAACCGTGATCGATCCATGATTCCTCAACAGGAGCACCTTATTCGTCGGCCCGAAGTCATTGACCATACGCTCGCAGACATCGACCTGCTCGTTAGTAGCGTGTTCGTAGGCATGATAGGAAATCGGCCCGAGATCCATCGAGTAAGTCGACATGCCTCGAATCAACCCCTGCTTGAGACTGGCCACTGCCACCACTTCCGGCACATGAATGTGCATGACCCACTTGTCGGCGCGGTCTGAAGTGTGAATCGCTGAGTGAATCTTGAACCCGGCGGGATTTATCCCGTAATCAGTCGAGCCCTGATTGAGAATCTTGCCATCCGCGTTCACCTTCACTAATGACTCGGGAGTGATTTCTTCCCATAGCAACCCCAGGGGATTGATGAGGAATTCATTCTCCCCAGGCGCCTTTACCGTGATGTGAGTGTGAATCAGGTGCGTCCACCCTAACATGGCAAACACTCGGTAAGCGTCTGCCAATTCGTGTCGCAGTTCCGCTTCCTGAAGAACTTGATCAGCGGAGCAATTCATAACGACGGGCTAACTTGGAATTAGCATCCTGTTACAGCACGACTCCCGTGATTTCGCCCTCGAAAACGAATTTATCCCCGACAAATCCCTGAGCCTCAAAGCTGGCCATACGTGAGCGCAGTCGAGTCGCCTTTACCACCATGACAAGTTCGTCTCCGGGAACCACACCACCGCGGAACTTCACGTTGTTGACACCGGCAAAGCCAAAGAATTTCTCCCCCTCAGGATCAAACTTGAGGTGAAAGATCAGGGAACTGACCTGCGCTGCCATTTCGATCTGGAGAACGCCGGGCATAAGCGGGCGACCGGGAATGTGCCCGCGGGTCCAGAATTCTTCCGGGCTCTGGTGTTTGAAGCCCACGGCGACACCTTCCTCCACATCAAGTGAGATCAACTTATCCAACTGCTCAAACTCATAACGCTGACGGTTCAGCCCCAGGACTTGTTCCTTAGAAAACGCGACATTTGAAAGATCGAGGGAAGCGGGATCAATGATGGGTTCGGATGCCATGATAGGTGTTTTTGAAATGAGAGGCTCCATTGTGCCCCGTTAATTCAATTAGTAAAGAAAAGCGCCTTCAATTGAGGAGCCCGTCCCCGAGGTCTATTCGCCTTTCTCTCAGGGTCTTCATCAGTTTTTGGCGAATCTCTCCGTAATCTGGACTCTCAATCACATCGGTGATCTCATCGGGATCTTTCTCCAGATCAAACAACTGGTATCGATCCAGGCGTGGGTAGTAGATCAACTTATGCGAACGAGTCCTGACGAGACGCTGGGCTTCCTGGTAGGTGCCGAAGATGACAGACTCCCCTTCCGCGCCTTCCTCCGCCATGGCGAGGCTCCGGAGACTGGGAAACTCAACCGATTCCGGAACAGCAATCCCGGCGAGTTCACAGGTCGTCGCGTAGACACTCTGCATGTAAATCATTTCCTCCACCTTTCGGTCGGCTGGAATATCGGGCCCGCAGATAATAAAGGGCATTTTGATGCTGTGATCGTAGGGATTCTGTTTTCCGAGCAATCCGTGGCTGCCAACAGCCAGGCCATGATCCGAGGTGAAAATCACATAGGTATTCTCCGCTTTCCCACTGGCTTTTAGTGCATCGAGGACCCGACCGATCTCTCGGTCCATGTGAGTCATGATGGCGTAGTATTCGGACTGGTGCACCTTTACAACCTCTTCGGTGCGGGGCATCGGCCCGAGTTTCTCATCGCGGATTTTGATGGCGCCATTGTCGAAGGGATGTTCCGGCAAGTAGTTCGCCGGCAGGCTGAGTGATTCAGGAGGGTATTGTTCAATAAACTCTCTCGGCGCCTGTCTCGGATCATGGGGAGCGTTATAAGAAACAAACATCAGGAAAGGCGCCTCTGATTCCTTAGCAGTCTCCAGGAATTCAACTGCCGCATCCGAATAAAGTTCGGAGGTGTGCTGCTCGACCTGATATCGATCGCCTTCGATTCCCTCTCCCGTGATGTCCCAGACTTCCGGGGTCCAGTGACCGGTGAACTGCGGGTCCCAGGGCGTCCAATGGTTGTTCTCCGACGTTGGACGATTGTAACCGGGCGCTTTGGAGCCATTCTGGTCGAAAGTGTCGTAAAACCCGTCACCGACAGCAGTTCCATGAGAGAAACCGAGAAGCACAGACTCCGGTGTGTTGTGCCACTTGCCTGTCAGGAAGGTGTCATAGCCGGCCTCACGGAAGACCTGAGGCCACAGAGGCACCGAAATATCCTCTTCCACGGCGAGGGCTTTCTTGGCATGGGCCCAGGGTAGCAGGACGGATTTCACCTTCGGTGCCTCGTAGACGGTTTTCCCCGTGATCAGCATAGTGCGGCTCGCCACGCACACGGCCCCGGACCAAGAGCCCTGATTGAAGCAGTTCACAAAAGAAGTCCCCTGCTCGACCAGGCGGTCGAGATTGGGGGTGTGTATTTCATCATTACCGAGGGCGCAGATGGCATCCGGTGCTTGATCGTCACTGATAATGAAGAGGAAATTGGGGCGTTCCTCCGATTGCACCAACGAGGTTCCAACGAGAAAGAGTAAAAGCCAAAACAGTTTCATGATTGTGGAGGGTGTATTATGCCAGGATTTCCATCCGGATATATAGAGATAGAATGAAGGCACGCAATCGTGTCTCAAGGATACCAGCAGAATTGCCTCGCGATTGTGATTTGGTGTAGAAACCACGATCGGCATTGCCTACATTCAAAATCCTTTTTTTCTGACACCATGAAATCGCTTGTCAAATCCCTGGTCGCCGTCCTGTTCGGCGGAGTCATGCTTCACGCGGCGGAAGCCAAGCCACCCAACGTGGTGCTGATCCTGTCCGACGATCACAGTTATACCGACTACAGCTTCATGGGGCACCCTCACATCGAGACGCCTCATCTCGATCAGCTCGCTTCCGAGAGTGCGCTTTTTAAGCGTGGATACGTCCCCACTGCCCTCTGTCGTCCTGCTCTGATGACGCTTGCGACCGGTCTCTACTCTCACCAGAACAAGATCACAGGCAACGACCCCGCGGGAACACCCGAGAATGCTACTCACGCTAATAAAGCCGGCAAAAGCGCCAGAGAGTTACTCATCTCCAACGTCGACAGGATCGGTACCGTCGCCAAATGGCTCGGTGAGAAAGGTTATGTCAGCCACCAGAGTGGCAAATGGTGGGAAGGCTCCTACCAGCGCGGTGGTTTCACCGAGGGTATGACTCGTGGTTATCCCGACAAGGGTGGCCGCCACGGGGACGACGGTCTCAAGATCGGTCGCCAGGGCATGGAACCCATCTTCGACTTCATCGATCGCTCGGTGGGCAACGAAAAACCCTTCTTCGTCTGGTATGCCCCTTTCCTGCCACACACCCCGCACGATCCGCCCGAGGACCTGGCCGCCAAGTATGAGGCCAAGGGCGTTCACGAACGCGTTGCCAAATACTACGCCAACATCGAGCGCCTCGACGACACCGTCGGGCTCTTGATGGAGAAACTCGATGACGCCGGCGTTGCCGAAGACACCCTCGTTATCTATGTGACTGACAACGGCTGGATTCAGACCGAGACAGGCAGCTACGCCGACCGTTCCAAGCGCAGCCCTAACGAAGGCGGCACCCGCAACCCCATTATGTTCCGCTGGCCGGGCACTATTCCCGCTGCGGACCGTCCTGAGCTTTGTTCCTCGATTGATATCGTGCCCACCATCCTTGCCGCTGCGGATGCTGAAGGACCTCATAACTTTCCGGGTCTCAACCTGCTCCCTGAACTGGAGAGCGGTGATGCCATCGATCGTGACACCCTCTACGGCGAGTCTTTCGCGCATGACATTGCGGACATCGAGAATCCCCAGGCCTCCCTCCTCTACCGTTGGGTCATCAAAGGCAACGACAAGCTGCTTCTGACTTACGACGGGGCTCCGGGCAAAATGAAATACCCACCCCAGGGTGGCGAGGCGCAACTCTACGACCTGAAGAAAGATCCGAACGAAGAGGTCAATCTTGCCAGCGATCAGCCGGAGAAAGTTGAAGCGCTCAGCGCCTTGCTCGATGAATGGTATGTCGCGGACCAACGACAGGTCGGCAAGGTCACGGAAGTTGAGCCGAAAGAGCGGACGCCCAACCGGAAAGCGAAAGGGAAAGTCAAGGCCACTCCAACGGGAAAGGGTGAAGGGGCAGCCGCGAAGAAAGAGACCGCTGCCCCTGACAAGAACGCCACCCGCCCCAATATTCTGCTTCTCTACGCAGACGACCAGCGCGACCACACCCTCGGTTGCGCGGGCCACCCCATCGTCAAGACACCGAACATCGACCGCCTCGCCGGGGAAGGGGTCCGCTTTGAGAATTCCTTTGTCTCCACCTCCACTTGCTGGGTCGGCCGCGCCTGCCTCTTCACCAGCACCTACGAGCGGCGTCACCTCTACCGCGCCAAGCCGGGGGCGCTCGATCCGGAACTCTGCGAAACTTCCTTCTTCGCCGTGTTGAAGGATGCCGGCTACCGCACCGGCCACCTCGGCAAGGAACACGTCAACATCGCCGATGAATCCGCCGCCCTGATGTGGGATGTGCGAGAGAAGCTTTTTCGCCGCCCCTTCTTCAAGGAAATGGAGGACGGCAGCACGCGTCATGAGACCCAGATTCTCGGCGACTGGGGCATTGACTTCATCAAGGAGCAACCCAGGGACCAGCCCTTCTGCCTCCAGATCAGCTTCAACGCCACCCACGCCGAAGACGGTGACAAGCGCCCCGGCATCGGTCACTTCCCCTGGCCCAAGGTCACCGACGGGATGTATGAGGACCAGGAAATGCCCCTGCCTCCTCTCAACGATCCGGCGATCTACGAAGCGGAGCCCGACTTCCTCAAGGAATCCATCAATCGTCAGCGCTTCTTCTGGCGCTGGGACACGCCGGAAAAATATCAGACCAACATGCGGGCCTACTTTCGCATGATCAGCGGCATCGACCATGTTGTTGGCCGCCTCGTCGAACAGCTCGAAGAACAGGGCCTCGCCGATAACACCATCATCGTTTACACCGCGGACAACGGTTACTACCTTGGTGATCGCGGCTTCGCCGGCAAGTGGACCCACTATGATCAGTCCCTCCGCGTGCCGCTCGTGGTTTACGATCCTCGCCTGCCCAAAGCCAAACAGGGGCGCGTTCTCTCGGAAATGGCGTTGAACAGCGATGTCGGCACCACCCTCATCGAACTGGCCGGGCTCCCCACCCCGGACACGCACACCGGTCGCAGCCTCGCCCCGCTCATTCGTGGCGACAAAGTGCGCGACTGGCGCACCGACTTCCTCTGCGAATTCCTGGCGGTTCCTGGAAGCATCCCCCGCTGGGAAGGCGTTCGGGGCCGGCACATGAGCTACGCGCGCTACTTCGTCGACGGGACCGACCAAGCGCCTCAGGAATTCCTTTACGACCTGCAGAAAGATCCAGACCAACTGGTCAATCTTGCTGATGCTGAGGAAGAGCATCCCCATCTCAAGCGCATGCGCAAACGCACTGATGCCCTCGTTGCCGAGAATGGACCGGCAATGAAAGATGTTGGAGAAGTGGATCGCTCGTCGAGAAGCAGGAAGAAGCAGCCGCCCGCGTCTCCTGATAAAAGCGATTCAGCCCCCGCCAAAGCCAAGGCGAAAGGAAAAGCAGAAACCTCAACGAGCAAGAAAGCCAATGAGCATCCTGACGTCGTCTTCATCATTGTCGACGATCTCAACGACTACCTCGGTTACCTCAGCGGTCACCCCAACGCGGTTTCTCCGAACATGGATGCCCTGGCTGAGAGCGGCATGGCTTTCCCTCACGCCTACTGCAACTCCCCGCAGTGCCGCCCCTCCCGAACCAGCCTGAACTACGGCAAGTATGCCTCGAACACCGGCACCTATTTCAACGCCAAGTTCAAGGAAGAGACCAAGATTGAAACGCCCACGATGCAGCAGTTCTTCATGGAGAACGGCTACCGCGTTGCCAGCGGCGGCAAGGTGTTTCATGGCAATCCAGGCAATCACGGGGATGCCCTTTTCAAGAAACCCGGCGACCCGAAGCCACCAAAAGGGAAAGACACCTTCAACGCCTACGGTTCTCCGGCTGACGGTTATGCCCTCGATGCTTCGGACGAAGAAATGAGCGATTACAAGGTCGCGAGCTGGGCCATCGACGAGTGGAACACCGAGACGGACAAGCCACTCTTCATGTCGGTTGGCTTTTTCCGTCCCCACCGCCCGCTCCAGGTACCCGCCCCGTGGTTCGATAAGTTTCCCATCGATTCCATCAAGCGTCCGGCCGAACCCGCCGAAGGCGATGACTGGGATGATATGCCTGAATTCGCCCGCAAGCTGGCCCGTTCCCATGCCCACAAGAACATGCACAACGGTCTCAGTGACCACGAGGACATCGTTAAACGCGAGCTCTGGGACGAGACGCTTCAGGCCTACCTCGCTTCCGTGGCATTCGTCGACGCCCAGATCGGACGCTTTCTCGATGCGCTGGAAAGCAACCCACGCGGTCGCGACACCGTCATCATGCTGACAAGCGACCATGGCTGGCACCTCGGCGAAAAAAAACACTGGTGCAAAGGCGCAATCTGGGAGCAGACGTTGAAGGTGCCCTTCATCGTCCGTGCACCCGGCGTGGAGGCCGGAGCCGTCAACCTCGAGCCCGTCAGCCTCATTGATGTCTATCCTTCTCTCGTCGATCTCGCCGGCCTGAAGGTTCCGGACTTCCTCGATGGAAATTCCATCAAGCCCCAGCTCTACGATCCCAAGGTTGAGCGTGATCCCGCCGTCGCCTTCTATGGCGAAGCCAACACCTCGATCCGCTCCAAAGACTGGCGCTACATTCGCTACGAGGACGGTTCCGAGGAACTCTATCATCACCAAGAAGACCCCAACGAATGGACTAACGAAGCCGACAATCCTGAGCATGCATCAGTCAAGAAAGAGCTGTCCAAGTTCATTCCGAAAAACCCTCACCCGGGCATCAAGGTGCAGGAGTGGTTCGATAAGTATCAACCCTGAATTCGCCGACGATTTCCTACGGCCTCACTTAATTATGAATTCATTGACCCTATCAATCGGAGCACTTCTTCTGACCGCAGTGCTGCCGCTTTACGCCGAAGATACCAAGCCCAACGTGCTCATGATCAGCATTGATGATCTCAATGACTGGACGGGTTATCTCGGCGGCTACCCTTCGGTGAGCACGCCTCATCTCGATGCGCTTGCCGAACAGGGACGGATTTTCTCGAACGCCCATTGCGCGATTCCCGTCTGCTCATCGTCACGCGTCAGTGTCATGTCAGGTCTCGCCGCCACGACACACGGCAGCTATGAGATCGGACCCTCTTACCAGCAGCTTCCGGCCCTGGACGAGGCCCCCACCCTGCATCGCTACTTCAAAGACAACGGCTACACCACCATCACCGGCGGCAAAGTCCTCCACCACGGATTCGGTGATCGACTCAAAGAGGACATCGACCTCGATCTCGGCCGCCCGAAGACCGCCCGCCCAAAAGGTGGCCCTGTCAGTCTCCCCGAAGGCTGGAGTAAAGCCTGGGACTGGGGCCAGTTTCCCGAGAACGATGCTGACATGGGCGACTACCAGCTCGCCAACGATGCGGCGAAGGTACTCAAGGAGAACCACGACCAACCCTTCTTCATGTCGGTGGGCTTTTACCGCCCACACGTGCCGCTCCTGGTTCCTCCGAAGTGGTTTGATCTCTACGACGTCGAAGCCATCCCGCTCCCCAAGAGCCCGGAGTCTGACCTGGCCGACCTCCCACCCAACTTCCGCACCATCAATGACTACGCCGTCGCGCCCAAGCACTCCGAAGTCGTCGCCAGCGGCAAGCAACGCAGCCTCACTCAAGCCTACCTCGCATCCATCAGCTTTGTGGACCATTGCGTCGGTATTGTGATGGAGGCGCTTGAAAACAGCCCTCATGCCGACAACACCATTGTGGTACTCTGGAGTGATCACGGTTTCCACCTCGGCGAAAAGCATCACTGGGCCAAGCGCACCCTCTGGGAAGAATCGACCCGCGTGCCGCTGCTCTTTGCCGGTCCCGGTATCGAGCCGGGTAACGCCTGCGTCGAGCCTGCCAGCCTCATCGATATCTACCCGACCCTGATCGAACTATGTGATCTGCCCGAGCACAAATCGCTCGACGGCATTTCCCTGACGCCCCAGCTCGAGGATCCCACGACGGAACGGAACGAACCGGCCATCATCTCCTCTTACTACGGCAATCATGCTGCCCGGACCCGCGACTGGCGCCTCATCGTCTACGAAGATGGAGCTAAGGAGCTCTACGACCACCGCAATGATCCCGAAGAATACACCAACCTCGCCAATGATCCCGATCACCAGGAAATCCTTGGAGAGCTGATGGCGTGGATCCCAACCGAAAGCGAGCCCGAGTTCCGTGTGCCATCCGAGCGTTTGAGAGGCCAAGGCAAACGGGAGAAGAAGTGATTTGAGTCTGCTATACCCATTGATCAACCCATGAACACCCACATCCGAATCGGCCTTTTCGTTCTCACCGGCCTCATGGCGACTCACCTGTCGTCGCCCTTGCAGGGCGAGGAGCCCAAACGACCCAACGTTCTCTTCCTCTCAATTGATGACCTCAATGACTGGATCGCCTGCCTCGGAGGACACCCTCAGGTCCAAACCCCCAATCTTGACCGGCTCGCAGCACGGGGCACCCTCTTCACCAACGCCCACTGCCAGTCCCCACTCTGCAACCCCTCCCGAACCTCGGTGATGCTGGGGCTTCGCCCCACCACGACCGGCATCTATTCCCTGCAGCCCGCCTTTCGCACCCTGCCCAATTACCAAGACTACGTCTCAATGCCCCAGGCGTTTGCGGCCAACGGCTATGCCACTTCCTCCTGTGGCAAGATCTACCACAAGGACGCGGGCAAGGATTGCTTCCAACTCCAGGGCGCCCCCACTTTGCCCAAGCGGGGCCGACCTCCGGAGCGACTGACTCCGGAAGAGGTCGGTCGCCTCGACTGGGGCCCGTGGCCTCCTAACGATTCAGATCAACGCGATTATGCAACGGCTTCCTGGGCCGTCGAACAGCTCAGTGCGTTGGCAGACTCAGACTCGTCCGAACCGTTCTTCATGGCGGTCGGTTTTTACAGGCCGCATGTGCCTCTCTACGCCTCCCAAAAGTGGTTTGACCTCTACCCGGGGGAGTCAGTCATGCTGCCGCCTACCCAGGAGAACGATCGCGCTGACACGCCACGCTTTTCCTGGAACATTCATTGGTCACTTCCCGAGGCTCGCTTGAAACCAGTGGAAGAGGCCGGCGAGTGGAAGAACAAGGTTCGCGCCTATCTCGCCTGCGTCAGCTTCATGGACGCCCAGGTCGGACGTGTTCTCGACGCCCTCGACGCAAGTGGGCGGGCCGATGAAACCATCGTCGTGGCCTGGTCCGATCACGGTTACCACCTCGGGGAAAAAGAGATCACCGGCAAGAACACGCTTTGGGATCCCTCGACCCGCGTGCCACTCATGTTTGCCGGTCCCGGCATCGCCGAAGGCGCCCGCTGCGAGCGCCCCGTGGAACTGCTCGACCTTTATCCGACCCTGGCGGAACTCTGCCAATTGAAGTCGGTGCCTGAAGAACTCGAAGGCCTCAGCCTGGTGCCTCAGTTAGTCGACGCCAGCGCTCCACGCGACCGCTACGCCTTCACCTCACACGGTCCCGGTAACGATGCCGTCCGCACCGAAACCCACCGCTACATTCGCTACGCAGACGGTTCGGAAGAACTCTACGATCTCCGCAACGATCCCGAGGAATTCACCAACTTGGCCAGCAATCCGGAAACCGAGGCACTCAAAGAGGAACTCGGCGCACTGCTTCCCAAGAACCCTGCCAAACCCGCCCAAGGCAGTCACGCCCGCCTCATCGAACGCAAGGCGGATGGCTCCGTTTGGTGGGAGAACGAACTGATCGCAGAAGACGCTCCCATTCCGGGATTCTGAGAAAACCTCAGTGTCAGCTCTCAAACGAAACCTTTCCCTACTCCATCTTCCAGTCATAAAAATTTCACCAGAACGCAAACCAAAGTTGAACCATGTCCAAGCACTCTCACCTGATCGCCCTTCTCTTTTGTCTCGGCGCTCTCTCAGCGAAGGCCGAAGCGGCCCCGACCAGCCTGCAATGGGTCTCCGAAGAGCCCAAGCCCCAATGGATCTGGCGGGCCGACAAGACTGACAACAAGCCGATTTACTTCCGCAAGAGCTTCGAGGTTCCTGCGGAGATCCGTTCCGCCAGACTCTACGCCACCTGTGATAACGGGGCGGACCTTTACCTCAACGGCGAGAAAGTCGGGACCGCTTCAGATTGGGGAGATCCCATCATTCTTCAGGATGCAACCAAGCACCTCCGAGGCGGGAAGACGAATACCATTGCCGCGAAAGCCCAGAATCGCGGCAGTGTCGCGGCATTCGTCTTCAAACTGGAAATGGAGTATCCCGGTGGCAAGGCAGTGGTGATCTCGGAGCCTTCCTGGAAGATGAACCTCTTTGCTTCCGACGACTGGAGCCAGCGTGCATTCGATGACTCCAGCTGGAACCAGAAAATAAAATCGCTTGGGGCGCTTGGCAGCAAACCTTGGGGTGTCCCGGGCCTGACAGGTGGACCTACGGGAGGAGGAAGCAATACAGGCAATCCTCTCGATGCCAACGCCCCCAGAGTGGCAGAGGGTTTTAAGGTGGAATTGCTCTACGAAGTGCCCAAGTCCGAGCAAGGCAGCTGGGTTTCTCTCACCACTGACGACCAGGGTAGATTGCTCGCCTCCGACCAGGGCAATGCGGGGCTCTATCGCATCACCGTTTCGGAATCCTCAGAGAAGCCCTCCGTCGCGGTCGAAAAGATGCCTGTCGAGATCTCGGGAGCGCAGGGTTTGGTCTGGCATAACGACGCTCTCTACTTCAATCGCAACGGCGGCCCTTTCTACCGGGTCACCGACTCCACCGGTGATGGACAACTCGATGCCGCCGAAGAACTCCCCGGTGCCAACGGCGGTGGTGAGCATGGCAATCATGCGGTTATCGTCGCCGAAGACGGCAAGCACCTTTATGTCGACGGTGGAAACTCCACCAACCTGCCTGACGAATCCACCATCTCCGGATCCAGGGTTCAGGGCTGGGACGAAGATCTCCTCCTCACCCGGGAATGGGATGCCAACGGCCACGCTCGTGGGCGCCTCGCTCCCGGCGGTTGGATCAGCAAATTCAATCCTGACACCAAGACCCACGACATCATTTCCACCGGCTACCGAAACCAGTACGACATCGCCCTGAACCGGGCAGGCGACCTCTTCACCTACGACGCCGACATGGAGTGGGACCTTGGCACGCCCTGGTATCGCCCCACTCGTATCAACCATGTCCTGAGCGGCTCTGACTACGGCTGGCGCAGCGGCTCCGGCAAGTGGCCCGAGTATTACGAGGACAGCCTGCCGGCTCTCGTTAACATCGGCCCCGGCTCACCCACCGGCGTCGTCTCCGGTCTGGGGTCGAAGTTCCCCGCGAAATACCAGGATGCGATCTACGCGCTAGACTGGACCTTTGGAACGATCTACGCGATTCACCTCACTCCTGACGGTGCCGGCTACAAGGCCGAACAGGAACCCTTCTGCTTCGGAGCTCCCCTGCCCGTCACTGATGCCATCATTGGACACGACGGGGCTCTCTACTTCACCATTGGAGGACGCAACACGCAGTCCGCCCTCTTCCGGATCACCTACACTGGAGACGAATCCACCGAGCCGGTTTTGGGTGACCTGCCGGGAGGAGAAGTCCGCGAACTTCGCCGCAGTCTTGAGGCATTCCATGATACTGAAAATGCCGACGCCGTTGCCACGGCCTGGCCACACCTTTCCAGCAGCGACCGCTGGCTTCGTCATGCCGCCCGCGTCGCCATCGAATCCCAGCCGCTGGAACAGTGGGCTGACAAAGTGACAAGCGAAAAGAATCCGCAGGCTCGCATCACCGGAGCCGTCGCTCTGGCCCGCCAGGGCGACGCGTCTCACCAGACCGCGCTCGTCGACGCCTTGCTCGACCTCGACCCGGCGACACTCAGCGAGTCCGAATACCTCGGACTGCTTCGCGCCTACGCCCTCACTTTCATTCGCCTCGGTCAACCCACCGACACCCAACGCGAAGCCATTATCGCTGAATTGGATACCCACTTCCCTCACGAAAGCAACGATGTGAACACCGAGCTGGTGCGAGTCCTCGTTTACCTTCAGTCACCCACCGTGATTGAAAAGACTCTCGAGATGATCGCTAACCGCGGTGAGCCCATCGTCCCCGAATGGACCGAACTGGCCCAACGGAACACCCGCTACGGGGGCCGGGTCCTCGCCATGCTCGCGAATCATCCACCCACTCACGAGGTTCACTACGCCTTCATGCTGCGCAACCTGCGCACCGGCTGGACCATGGAACAACGCCGCGACTACATTGAATTCATCAACGAAGCGGCCAAGTACGCAGGTGGCAATAGCTACGCCAAATTTCTCACCAACGTAAGGGATGAGGTGCTCAGTCACCTGAGCAATGCCGAACGCACCGAACTGGCTGACATCAGCGGGGAAAACTTCAACCCCGTGCCTGATTTTGAAATCACACCACCCAAGGGTCCCGGTAAGAACTGGACCGTGGCTGAAGCTGCAAAACACGCCAGGAAGGATGGCAAAGCCATTCGTGGTGCGAACTTCCACAGCGGTCGCAACCTTTTCCACGCCATTGGCTGCGCTGCCTGCCATCGCTTTGACAGTCTCGGAGGCGACATCGGCCCTGACCTGACAACAGTGAATAACAAGTTCGATATCGACTACCTGCTCGAGTCCATCATCGAACCCAGCAAAGTCATCAGTGATCAATACGGCTCCAAGATCGTGACGATGAAGGATGGCACCATTCACTCCGGTCTCGTTGTCGAGCGTGATAACGAAGTCGACGTCTATCCTGCCGCCAAAACAACAGAGGAACTCAAGCCGGCCACACTAAAGACCAGCGACATCGCCAAAATCGAAGAGTCTCCCGTTTCCCAAATGCCGCCCATGATGATGAACATGCTCAACGGCGACGAAGTGCGCGACCTCATCGCTTACCTGCTTTCCGGAGGCGATTCAAAGGCGCGGCTTTATGGCAAGTGATAATCGACCTCGCTGAATTCCCAAACGATCTTCAGGTCGAGTGAACCGTCGCATCGCCGGCGTTCACGCGAAACGAGGCTCGCGTCGTGGTCTTTCCTCCAGGCATGAGCACGTCATCTACTACCTGGTAGTGACTGATCCATCGCTCCGGCGTCACGTCGCAAAGGATGTATCCCCGTTCCGCGTTGTAGAATTTCGTGCCGGGATTATTGGCCAGGTAAAGATCATGATGAGAGCGCTTCGCCTCACCGTTGCCACCACTGCTCAGTGAGGTGGCGACGAATTCCGCCGCAATAGGATCCCCTTTTGGCTCGAGGTCGTTGACGCGCAGCTCGTTGACCCAGTTGCTATGGATATCACCCGTCAGGACCATCGGATTGGCGATGTTCCGCTCTTTCAGGAAACGAACCAACTCATTGCGCTCATTCGCGTAGCCAGGCCACTGGTCCATCGAGTAAATTGCTTCGTCGTTCTCCTTGGTCTGGCGATTGGCCATGCCCATCATGACTTGCTGGGCGAGAATATTCCACTGTGATTCTGACTGGATGAGAGACTGGTGCAGCCAACCTCGCTGTTTCTGACCCAGTATCGTGTTGGACGGGCTCATGGCTTCCTCGTTGAGCGGCTTATTTCGATCCCCGTTCGGCTGATCGGTTCGATACTGTCGCGTGTCGAGAACGAAGAAATCGGCCAACCGTCCAAATTTACCGCTGCGATAGAGTTTCATATCGTGCCCCATGGGACAGGCAGAAGCCCGTAGTGGCATCATTTCATAGTAGGCTTGGTAGGCGGCCGCTCTTCGCTTGAGGTAGCTGATTTTATCGACCCCCTTCTCTTCTGAAATGTCATTGGCGCAGTTGTTGTCGAACTCGTGATCATCCCAGGTCATCCACCACGGACAATGAGCGTGCATCTCTTGAAGCAGCGTATCAGTCCGATACTGATTGTAGCGCTGTCGGTATTGCTCGAGTGTTTCGATCTCCGGCCCCACGTGAGTGCGAATCCGGTTCGGGTTGCCGGCATACTCGTAGATGTAGTCCCCGAGGTGAAACACCAGGTCCGGTTTGTCGGCCATCATCTGCTCATAAGCGGTGTAGAGCCCCTGCTCGTAGTTCTGACAGGACGTGACGGCAAAACGCAGCTTCTCCGCCAACACATTGTCCTTCGGCATGGTCCGACTACGCCCGACCGGGCTTGCATAATCACCGACGCGAAACCGATAGTGATACCAACGATCAGGCTCGAGCCCCTGCGTTTCCACATGGATCGTGTGCCCGAGGTGCGGTGTGGCCAGCGCCGTGCCCGACTGCACGATCTGGCTCATGGCTTCATCGTGAGCCACTTCCCAAGTGACCTCTGTGAAGGCATCCAGGGGCATGCCCCCGTTCACTTCAAGTGGCTTCGGCGCCAGTTTTGTCCACAGGACCATACCTTCGTGATCAGGATCGCCCGAGGCAACCCCGAGGGTGAAAGGATTGTTCGAAAACTTCGAAGTCCTCGTTCCCTTGTCCTCGGCACTCAATCCAACCCAGGGGACAGAAGATAGAGCGGCAAGATACGAAGTGAAGAGACGGCGGCTGATGCCACCTTCGTGACGGGCGAATTGATCGAGGCGGTTGAAGTCCATACCAACAGCGAAATTAACGAGCCGCGCCCACTGTCAAAAGTCAAATAACTGGCGGCTTTGTGGGAGCCCCTCGATACCCGTTCCTCATCGAAAATGCGCACCCTCGGAAATTGACGGCCGCTCTCCACTTCGCTCTGATACTGAATAAGCGCTCATTTTTATCGAATTCACATTGACCACAGACACGTCTTCTTTCATGCAAACTCGTCGACAGCATCTTGCATCATTGGGAACACCCCTGACATTACCGGCTCTCAACACGACTGCTCAAACAGAGACGCGTCCGCTGTTTTCCTTTGGGCTCATGTCTGATTGTCAGTATGTCGATTCCGAGCGAAAGGGTTCGCGCTTTTACAGAGAAAGCCCTGCTAAACTGGAGGCCGCCATTAAGGTCCTGAGTCAACGCGAATTGGCCTTCACGTTTCATTTGGGAGACTTTATCGATCGCGATTTTGACAGCTTCGAGCGTCTCGATCCCATTGCCTCCAAACTCACTTCGCCTCTATACCACGCCCTGGGGAATCATGATTTCGAGGTCGAGGACACGAGAAAGCAAGATGTCCTCAATAAGCTGGGCTTGGAAAAGGGCTACTACAGCCTTCAAAAGGCGGGTTTTCGCTTTCTTATTCTCGATACCACGGAAGTGAGCACGTATCGGTATTCTAAGGGTTCTGAAGCTCAATCAGACGCCGCGGCGGAACTGAAGCGCCTTCAGCACTTGGGCAATCCAGGATCTAAGCCATGGAACGGCCGCCCCGGCGACCACCAGATGCGCTGGATGGAATCAGAGTTGATCGGCGCATCGAAGGCGGGGGAAACGGTTCTCGTATTCGGGCATCATCCTGTCCTTCCCCAAGAATCGCACGCTGTTTGGAACGCCTCAGCCGTGAATGCACTTTTTCAAAAGCACACCTGTGCCAAACTCTATATCAACGGCCACAACCATGCCGGTCACTACCTGGACTCAGAGGGGCTGCACTACCTGACTCTCGACGGCATGGTGGAAACTAAAGACACCAACGCTTTTGCCATCGCGGATCTCTATTCTGATCGTCTTGAGATCAACGGATTCGGTCGTCAGGGATCCCACATCTTGAAATTCCGGTAGTATCTCTCCGCGCCTTTCTTAACCTTCTGGCATCCCCTTATTGAGCCGGTAGGCAAATACAGAATCTGTCCCACACTTTCTACCCCTACCCAAAACCTTTCGACCCATGACTCTGAAACATCTCCTGTCATCCACTCTCTCGATCCTTCTGCTTCTTGCCGGAGGCGTCATCGCCAAGGAACCCAACGTGGTGGTTTTCCTCGTCGACGATCTCGGCTACATGGATATCGGAGCGAACAATCCGGACTGCTTCTACGACACGCCCAATATCGATCGGCTGTCGGATTCGGGCATGCGGTTTACGGACGGCTATGCCGCCAACCCTGTCTGTTCGCCGACCCGATACAGTCTCATGACCGGCAAGTACCCAACCCGGGTTCAGGCCACCAACTTCTTCTCAGGCAAACGATCCGGGAAGTTCAATCCCGCTCCCCTGGTCGATGACATGGCCGCCGAAGAAATCACCATTGCTGAAGCACTCAAGACCAAAGGCTACGCCACCTTCTTCGCCGGCAAATGGCACCTGGGGCACTCCGAGGAGCTCTACCCTCAGGGCCAGGGCTTTGATATCAATATTGGAGGCTGGGCACGCGGTGGTCCTTACACCGGGAAGAAGTATTTCGCACCCTTTGAGAATCCTCAGATGGAAGTGGAAAGCCCGGAGGGAGAACACCTCCCCGCCCGTCTCGCCAGGGACACCGCCGAGTTCATCGAAGCTAACATGGACCAGCCGTTCCTCGCCTACCTGTCCTTCTATTCCGTGCACACACCGCTACAGGGCCGCCCTGACCTGGTGGAGAAATATAAAGCTCGCGCTGCTGAAATTGCGGGCGAAGAATTTGCTGACGAAGAGCAGGTCTTCGGCGACAAGCCGCGGCAGGTCAGGGTTCTGCAGAAGCACGCGGTCTACGCGGCCATGGTCGAAGCGATGGATGAAGCGGTCGGTACCGTGCTCGATCAACTCGAGGCTTCCGGTATCGCTGACAACACCATCGTCGTCTTCACTTCTGACAACGGTGGCCTTTCCACGTCGGAAGGTTCCCCCACCAGCAACCTACCGCTCCGCGGTGGTAAAGGCTGGGTCTACGAGGGTGGCATTCGCGAGCCGTGGATCATTCGATACCCCGGTGTGACAGAGCCTGGTTCCGTCAGCGAAGAAATGATCTGTTCGATTGATCTGTTACCCACCGTGGCAGCCGCCGCTGGGATTGAAATTGATCACCTCATCGACGGGATTGACCTGGCTCCGGCGCTGAGGGGAGGCAAGCTGGATCGTCAATCGCTCTACTGGCATTACCCCCACTACAGCAACCAGGGTGGCATTCCCGGCGGTGCCATTCGCGAAGGGAACTACAAGCTGTTCGAGCGCTATGAAGACGGCCGCGTCCACCTCTACGACCTGAAGAACGATATCGGTGAGCAGAACGACCTCGCCGCCGAGAAGCCGGAACTGGTCCAGGAAATGCGGAAGCGTCTGCATCAGTGGTACAAGGAAGTGGATGCGAAGTTCCTCCAGGAAAAGGACGGCAACACTCCCTGGAACCCGGAGGACTAAGGCGCCGACTGGAGCCCACTCAACGCGATCGGTTTTGAATCAGGGTCTGGTTCTCCAGGTCTAGGATTTGTCGGCCAAGCGAAGTGATAACAGGCTAGACCACTGCAGCAGAGTGGTTGAAACGCCCGGAAAATTATAAGCAGTTTTCCGTCAGTCGGTCGCGAGCAATAACTCGCCCAACGCCCTTCTTCATCGCGTCTTTTATCGAGACCCCGAGAAAAAATCGAAAAATCCAAATCCGATTTTTCGATCTCTGCGAATGACAAGGAGAAGCCGTTAATGGCTCCCCTTTGAAAACCATCGCCAGAGACACCCATTCATCATGAAACTACTTATTCCCACGATCCTGCTCGGGGCAATCGCTCTGACCAGCCAAGCTGACAATCAACTGTCGCAATCTTCGGACAAGACCATTGTCGAAACCGCCGTGGCCGCCGGTTCATTCAAGACACTCGCAGCGGCCCTCGACGCCGCTGATCTGGTGGACACCCTCAACGGCAACGGTCCGTTTACCGTGCTTGCACCCACCGATGATGCCTTTGCCAAACTTCCCAAAGGCACCGTCGAAGATCTTCTCAAGCCGGAGAACCGGGAGAAACTGCAGTCCATTCTCAAATTCCACGTCATCCCAGGGCAAGTGGCCCTACCAGACGCCCTCAAACTTGGAAAAGCAAAAACCGTTCAAGGTGAGACCGTAACCATCGGTTTCTCCGAAGGGAACGTGCAGATCAGCAATGCGAACCTTCTCACGGCCGACCTGGGGGCTTCCAACGGAATTATTCACGTGATTGACACTGTGCTTCTCCCGCCGGAGCCGAAGAACGACATCGCCTCGGTGGCAAAGAACGCCGGTCAATTCAACACCCTGCTTGCAGCAGTCGAAGCCGCCGGACTCACCTCGACCCTGACCGGGTCCGATCCAGTGACCGTGCTCGCTCCGACCGATGCCGCCTTCAAGGCTCTGCCAAAGGGCACCGTTGAATCGCTTCTTAAGCCGGAGAGCCGAGGGAAGTTAACCGAGATTCTCACCCTGCATGTCATCGACGGTTCTGTCTCCGCGGGTGCTGCCTTGAGCGCCGCATCTGCCAAGTCGTTGAGCGGAGAAACCCTCAACTTTGGAATCCAGAACGGCATGTTCCAGGTCAATGGCACCACCATCGTCAAAACGGATATCAAGTGTGACAACGGGGTCATTCACGTGATCGATGCGGTTCTCCTGCCCGGCAAAGGAACCGGTTCCTCCAACGCCTCGAAACACCCAGAAACGACTCAAATGAGTCCCGCCCGTCTCATTGAGTCTGCCATCGCGAAAGGAGTGCCCGCCTTCAACCACGGAAACCCAACGAAGTGTGCTGAGCTCTACATGACCTGCGCAGAGGCGTTGGCAAAGGATAGTCGCCTTGACCACTCCACCCGCAACAGACTCACCCAGGTCGTAAACGACGCGAAGATGTCCAGCTGCAGCACAACGCAAGCGTGGATCCTGCGATCAGGCCTCGATCGAACCTACATGGCCTTACGTTAGGAACTCGAAGAGTTCAGGAAACCCTGCATCAACCAGAAGACCAGACACGCCCAAAAAAATAGAACTACCGTCATGAAATACACAACCATACTCGTTGCCTCAATGGCCCTGTCCTGCCTCACCTGTCCAGTCTGGGCAGAGAACAAAGAACCGGAACCCGCTGCACCAGCGTCGGTCAGCACGGACGAACAATCCCTCTCACAGATCGCCCTGCTGCTCGATACCAGCGGATCCATGGAGGGCCTCATCGACCAAGCTCGGTGCCAGCTATGGAATGTCGTCAGTGAACTCGCGACAGCCTCCAAGGATGGGTCACCCAGCAGGCTCGAAATCGCCGTCTACCAATATGGTTCAAAACAGATCTCCAAGGAGAACGGCTATCTACGGCAGGTCATTGCATTTACTGACAACCTCGACGAAGTCTCCCGGGCTCTCTTTTCGCTGTCAGTCGGCGGAGGCAATGAGTTTTGTGGTCAAGTAATCGACCATGCGCTCACCGAGCTCGAATGGAATCCGTCCCCTGACACTTACAAAGCGGTTTTCATTGCCGGCAATGAATCATTCGAACAAGGCCCCGTGACCTTTGGCGAAGCCCTCCCCAAGGCTCTCTCTCAGTCAGTAATCGTCAACAGCATCTACTGCGCTTCCGAGAAACAAAAAAACGGCAGAGAGGTGTGGGATTCAGCCGCCACACTGGCAGGAGGAATGTATTTCCAGATCAATCACAACCACCACTTGCCGCAAATGAAGACTCCGTTTGATTCGCAGATGCGTG
Organism: Verrucomicrobiales bacterium; assembly: GCA_049594415.1. Classification (GTDB taxonomy): domain Bacteria; phylum Verrucomicrobiota; class Verrucomicrobiia; order Verrucomicrobiales; family DEV007; genus Arctic95D-9. The sequence continues at coordinate 52,496 of JBMYJM010000016.1, forward strand.
AACTGAACGAACAGATGAACCAAACCTTCGTCTGGTATGGTGATGAGTCGCACCACGTTTCCGAAAACCAAAAGAATCAGGACGCCAATGCGGCAGAAATGTCCGACCATGCTTTTGCCGCTCGCATGTCGGCGAAAATCGGCCACCTCTACCATCATGCGCATCACGACCTTGTCGATGCCCTCGACCATGGAACCGTCGACTTGGCAACCATGCCGGAAGCCAAAATGCCCTCCTTACTTCAGAAGATGTCTCCGGAGGCGCGCATGCCGTTTCTCGAAGAAAAAATCGCGGAGCGTGATCGTGTCCGCCGACAAATGGCAGACGTGATCTCAAAGCGGCATGCTTACCTGCAGCAAAAGATGTCCGAACAGTCCGGAAAAGATGGCGAGAAGATCGCGGTCCTCGGTGACGCTCTCGTCGAAGCCGTCAGAAAGCAGGCGATTGAACGCGGCTTCCAATTCAAGCAGGAGGAAATCGCCCAGGTTTCCAACTAATCCTGACCTCATTGCAGCAACCAGGCAGGTCACGCGGCGAGCGACGAGAGGTGCGAACTATCTCGTCCGCGTCACCTGCCTGAAAATCCGCCAACTCGACAAGTTCATCACACTGCGTTCGGGTTATTGTTAATGTCCCCCAATCGTGATGTGTGACCTCAAAATGTCGTTCCTTACAATCGGGAAGCATTGTCCTCTTTAAAGGCCTGCAGCTCTTCAATGGCGGAAGCCGAAAGCTTCTTTCCTGACAGGAATTCGCTGGCACGGCGGGCGATAAAGAAGTCTTTCGATTGCAGGAGTTTGAGGAGGTTTGCCTCGACTGCCCCGGAAAAGAAATCCCGACTTTCCACCAGGCGCAGGGCGAGATGAATCGGATAATAATCCTGCTGCTCGAGATTCGAGGTGAGTGCCTCCAGGATCTCTCCCGGCAGTTGATCATCCGACTCGAGCAGTTCGATAACGAGGCTGGCATTGTATTCGTCGAGCGCTCCTAGAGCACCGATGAGTTTCCGATAACACGTGTTTCTGTCCGGGCTCGCCTGCTGGATATACTCCATCGCCAACTCGATCTGATCCATCCCGGCGGAAGGCAACAGCTTGGCGACGTCATCCAGGTAGTCCTCGGCCACCGGCTGTTGCTTCAGCAGGTAGTGAAGCGCGAACTCGATCTTTCTCCAGTCCTTGCTGTCGAGCAGGTGCTGGATGTATTCCGGAGAACACCGGGATTCAGTCATGGCCTCCAGCATGGGCACAATTTCGGTATTGGCATAGTGCCACAACACCCAGGTCGTCCAGGCCGCATCTTTGACCACGGCTTCTTTGACTGCGCCGGGGGTGGCCTTCGACTCGCCATCAACATCGTCCTCTTCGGCTGATTCGGCATCGTCCTTCTCGGTGGCCAGGAATCCCAGCGAGTGATCTTTCAGGATCGATTTCCGGTCCTTCAAAATGGTGTCCAGTTTCTCGTAGTCAGCCGGGGTAAAAGGATCGTGCTCTACTTTGGTGAGCGGTTGATGTTCTGGATATTCCAGGCGTTGATAGAATCCCGTCGCATCCCAATACAGGGTGACCTCCACCAGCTTGCAGACATCGTCGAGGCACACCTTGTTGACGAGTTCCATGCTGTATCCAGAGGGAAATCCCTCGTCATCCAGATAGGTGCTGAGCGTGTGTTGTCGCTTCGCATCTTCCGGATAAACCGGGTCAGTCAGTTTGATAATCTGGACTTCATCCGTCCCGGCGAATGACCCTTTCTCGCTGGAGAAATGGATCAACAGCAGCAACAGCCACACCGCCAGTGTTCGAAGCCGGCAAGACCGTAGCCAGTTTACTCCGATACCGCCGAGGGTGCGGTTCCCTCCCGTTGTTGAACCCCAGTTCATCTAGATCAGCGGAAAGCCCTCCGTTGAGGTGACTTCGCCTGATTTGCTGACGAAGAGGGCGTCGACCTGGTCCAGCGACTCCACCATTTCTCTCGCCTCCTCCGGGTCGAGAAGGAAGAGCGCGGTCGACAGGGCATCTGCCTCGAGCGCACTGGGGGCAGCAACAGAAACACTGGCCCACTGCACTGGCGAAACACCAGTCCGGGGATCCAAGAGGTGATGATGCCGAAGGTCATCGGTGAAGTGGGACGCGTAGTCGCCGGAAGTGGAAAGACACCGATCCTGCAATCCGGTTTTAGCGATGCCGCCCGTCTCTCGAGGGTGTTGGACGGCGATGTGCCAAGCATCCCTTTTGAGAGGTGAACCCATCGCGTTAAGCTCGCCAGCATCAATAAGGGCATGCTCGATGCCCTGTGCCTTCAACGCCTGTTGCGCGAGGTCTGCGGCCAGCCCCTGGGCCACCCCGTTCAACGTGATCTGCATCCCGGCCCGGTCGAAAGTAATAATGTCGGGCTCAATCCTGACATGCTGCCAACCAATCCGCTGCCGCACCTTCTCCAATTCAGCTTCGGTAGGCATAGCGCCATTGCCGCTCCGATCGGCATAGAGACGCCAAAGTGGCTGCACGGTAACATCAAAGGCTCCTTCAGTGAGCAGCGACAATTCTGAAGCTTTGTTCAGGACCGCTACCAAGTCAGGATCGGGATGGCGCAACACCCCCTGTCGATTGAGGAGACTCAACTGGCTGTCAGGCCAATAGAGACTCATGAGCTGTTCGACATGCTCAATTCGCTCGAGGGCAGCATCGATGGCCTGGCGAGCCACCACCTCGTCAGGATGAAAGACCGTGAAGTTCACCTGAGTCCCCAACGCCTTGGCGCTGCGGACATGTTGCTGCATCACGGGCTCGTGCCCTGACAACGCTCGATGCATCATCAGCGCGGCCGCGCCGGTACTGAGACTCAGGAATTGGCGTCGGTTCACCATGTTGGATTACTAAAAATTGGAATTTGAATTCTCGAATCAAACCTTTCGAAGCCAATCCGATTCGTGTTTCTTCGAGTTCATTAGTGCAAATTCGTGTTCCAAAAAATTTACAGAACGAGCCGTTTGCACTCAACTTTACTGCCAAAATTGATCACCAAACCGATCTTGTAGTTGGCGATTCGTAAATAATTTAGCATTTGAGCAGTTTCCTTCTCGGAAATGGAATCCAAGGCCTTAATTTCCAACAAAATATTGAGGTTTGGCAAAGTGATGTCCGGGATGCAATCTCCCACGGGCTGATTCTTGTAAAGTATAGGAAACGGTTGTTGCTGAACTGCTTCAAATCCATTATCGCGAAGCTCTATTGCCAAAGCATTCTCATATGGTTTTTCTCTCAGCCCAAATCCAAGTTCGTTTTGAACCGTCATAGCGCACCCAATAATTTCGTAAGTTCCGTCTTCTTTGTGGGTTTCCATGCTATTCGGTTTAACACTAATTCGCTTCGCTTGACACAAATGAACTCGAATTAACACCAATATTTGGAGGCTTTGGCTCGCTACGTTTTCATCTTTATTTCAGCCCACCGTTGCGCACCTCTGTCTGCCAGTCGCTGCTCTTCTTCTTGAAGGCCTGGTAGTGTGCATATTCCTCCGCGGTCACCTTGCCGTCGCTGTTGGTATCGATGAACGGGAAGAGCCATTCGTAGCCGGGCTTCTCACTGTTCCAGTCGTCTTGGGACGCCCACCGGACCGAGGGCCCTTTTTTTCCTGCTTTGGGTTTGCGGGGCTTCGATGCAGCTGCCTTGGGCTTGGTCACGGTGATGGTCGCGGCTTGACTGGTTTCCTCTCCGCCCTCCGGGCTCTTCACCACCACATCGAATGTGGCGCCGCTGTCTTCCACCGTGAGTTGGGGCAGACTGAGGCGATTGTCGGTAGCGCCTTCGATCGGCTCACCATCCTGCCGCCACTGGTAACTGGCTTTCGGGCTTTTTGATAGGACGACCAGACCCGCGATTTCTCCCTCGTTGAGGGTTAGGTCAGCGGGCTGCAACCAGATTCCCCCACCCTTGCTGCCCTCTTCGCTCGTCGTTGGGAGGTCGGATTTACTGTTCAGAATGTGGTGGGCGTAGGCCGCAAAATGACCATTCACATCCTTTGTGTAAGACTCGAGGATCTCGCGTCCGAGGCCCTCGTGATCCCCACATTCAAACAGGAGTGCCGCCACAAGCACTTCCTTGAACTTGGCATTGAGTTCGAAGCCCCCCTGCGCATCCACCCGGTGGCGTTGCGACAGTTTTTCATCGGCTCCGCCGCTGGCGGCGTAATAGCTCAGCGGCTGGGTGTGCCCTTTGACTCCCGGCTTGTTGAGCAGGTGCGCCAGCGGTTCGGTCAGCAACTGGTGTTTGTTCAAACGCAACGCCAGGCAAACCGCCTTGTAGTGAGACAGCGGGCTGTCGGCCTCCAGCAGTTCCAGCTTGTGAATCAGCGACGGTTGCACCTCGGGTGTTTCGAGGAACCCTAACGCAATCACGAGGCGGTCCACGTTGCCAAAAGAGTTGGCCTTCTCGCGCTGGCTGCTGAAGTCCCACCCGTCACCCCAATCCGGAGCTTCATTCACCGCCTCCAGCAAAACGTCTTGGCCTGACGGATCACCCAACACGGCGAGGATCCGCGCGAAATTGATGCGCGTCTCCAAGTCCCCGGCATTTTCAAAGGCCTCTTTCAGAAAAGGAATCGACTGCTCCGGATTGCCCATCACCACGGCCAGAGCGGGCAGCGTATCGTCGTGCTCTCGCTTCTGGTGAACGTCGATCGTCAGCGCATGCAGAGTTTCTACAGCTGCTTTGATCGCGTCGTCGTTCGCGGGGAAGGAATCGGTATCGGTGATAACTCGCTCCTCGAGGCAGCCACTTCTGACCAAGTCACGCTGCAATCGTTTCAAGTCGATCTCGCGCACCAGACCGGCGGTCGTCCGCACGGCAAGAGCCGCGGCACCTCCCGCAGCGAATCCCTGGTTTTGCAAATCCCGCTGCATCCGGGTCATGGTCATCGCATCGCGGTGGGCACTGGCACTCAGTCCCGTGACCAGCAGGCCTTCCAGTCCCTCTGGGATCAAGCAGCGGTAGGGCATGTCGCAGATGTAGACAGGCCCTTTCATGTCTTTGAGCAGGAACATCAGGTCGTCCGGCAGCGCCCCGGCATCGAAATTACTGCTATGATGAGAGATCGTGTCGGGGAAGGTGCGACCGGTGACAACATCCCAGGTGCCTAGATTGTAATCACCGACGATTCGCCTCCGGTCGCGAGTGTCGATCAGGTGACCCATGTCGTGAGGGCTCTGTTTTTTGACTCCGCCGCGCTGGCGGGCCGTCAGCAACAGGTGAGTGCGATCGAGCACGTCAGCATCATTGGTCATGCCATAGGCGGTATTGTTGTGTCGGGTGCCAAGATCCCGGTCAGGGTAACCGGCCACCTGAACGGTCAAGTCCCCCGAAGCGGAGATACTGTATTGGGTGGCCGCACCGGCTGCCGCAGAAATATCGGCATTCCCCGTGCCATCGACGACGACATCCGCGAGAACCACGCCACGCCCAAACGGTGTCGCCACGACCACACCACTGACCTTGTCCCCTTTCATCACCGCACCGCAGCCGAAGCTGCCGAACCAGACTTCGGCATTGGCTTTCATCAACTCAGAACGAAGCCACTCCGCCTTTTGGACCGGCCACCATTTGTTCTCGATTCCGAGAGCTTTGTCGACTTCAGCGGTGAACCCAGTTTGCAAGCCATACCAATAGTTGGCGACCAATCCCGCGGTACCGACTCCGCCCAGTTCATCCTGATATTCGATCAGCAAGGTCCTCGCGCCGGCCCGGGAGGCGCCAATCGCGGCCGGGGCTCCCGAGGTGCCGCCTCCGACGACCACCACATCCCAACGACCGAGAACAGGAAGGTCGTGAGCGGGCAATTCAACCTGAGGGCACTCTTGAAAACGAAAACTGACTGCGACCTCCGACACGGTGGCCTCCGAGGTTCCCGTAGCGTCCCCCGGAAACTGCAACTCTCCCGGAGAGGAAATTTCCCTGGCGCGAGCGGCCGCTTCGATTCCGATGTCCCGCCCCGCGGGCGCGAGTCGACTTGGGCTCTGAAAGAGCGTTTTGCGAACCGCATCGCTCGCACCGGCATAGGCGCTGAGAACGTAGAAATTGGCCACCCCCTTGGGACGGAACAGACCGGGAGAAAGCTCCCCTTCGTCATCCTTGCCTGCCTCGGCAGGAACAATTGGATTGTCGGGAAAGAAGAGAAGGCGCTCGGAATGATCGAACATCCCGTCGTCGTATGCGGCCGTTCGCATCCGATTGAGATCCCGACTGCGAGACCGAAACGTGTCGGCTTCATTCGGAATGGACAGGGTGTATTGGTAGATCGGGTATTCCTGGATTGACGTTTCCTTCGAGCCTTTCGGCGTTTGCTTCGAGACAAAGCTAACCTCCGGGATCTTCTTGCTATTGCCCTTTTCTGAAGGCTCTCCCCCGACCACGATAAACTGGGCCTCTTTCTCGCCGGGTTGAAAGGGTTGAAACTCAGCCTCACTCTGTCGGGCAAGCACCGCATCCGGGGTGGCGTCGATCACGACCTTTGCCCGGATCGCCTGGCGACCACTGCGATTGACAATCGTCAGGCCCGCAGGGTTGCCTTCCTCGTCGATCAAAAGCTCGGCCGGGAATGTACCGGTCAGGAACTGAACCCCATGATCAAGGAGAGCGTTATCGAGTGTTCGCTTCACCTGCATTGGAGTGACTACCTGCCGGTCACCGAACAACTCCCGGGAGAGCGGTGTAGCAGGCTTTTCACCCGGTTCGAGCCAGAGTTTCTGGGTCGCGCAGAAATCGTAGCCGATGTAGGGCCGGGAATCGACCAACAGCACGCTGGCTCCTTCTTCCGCAGCGGCGGTGGCGGCCTCCACGCCTCCCAGCGAACCACCGGCGACCACGACATCCACATCGTAGGCCAATGGCAGGGTTCTTTTGCCCTCGACGATAGCGACGTCAGATTGCGCCTGCAGGAGCAGCGGCGCTGATGCGTAGATCAGGATTGAGGTGATCAACTTTTTCATGAGTGATAGGATTACAATATTAAGAAACGAAATTTCGAAGCCTATCCGATTCGTGTTTGTTAGTGTTCATTAGTGAAAATTTGTGTTCCAAATTAACCACAATCCAATTAACACAAATCCGCTCCGCTCAACACAGATGAACACGAATTAACACTAATGGCCGGAGTCATCGAATTACTTTTTCCGCGACTTGGTCGGCGCTGGCACTACATCGTAGTCTTCCGCCCAGCTTTGCCAGAGTGCCTTCAGATCCTCGACACGTTCGGGAAACTCTTGGTTTCGTGACTTCTGCTCGGTGGGATCATCGGTCAGGTTGAAGAGCTCCCAGGACGAGCCAGCTCTTTCGGAAACCAGCTTCCAGCCATCCTGATAGACCGCACGCCTGCCGCTGTGCTCCCAAAACAGGGGGCGCTCGGGTAATTCCGCACCGCCCGCCGCTGCCAAAAGACTGCCGCCATCGGGAGCGGCAGGTTCTTTGCCCCGAAACGAATCAGGAAACGCAACCCCCGTTGCCTCGAGACAGGTCGGCAGAATGTCGATGATGTGACACCGTCCGTGTCGCACCGTTCCGGCATGTGCCTTCAAGCGATCCGGCCAACTGACGATGAGCGGCGATGAAACGCCCCCTTCCCAGGTATAGGCTTTCTGACCGCGATACGGTGTGTTGCTGAGCATGGGAAAGGTCTGACTACCTTTGCGTTCGCTCGTGGAGCCATTGTCACTCAGAAAGAGGATCAGAGTGTTTTCAAATTCGCCCTTCTCTTTCAGTAGATCGATCAGTTCACCGATACCATCATCCATGATCTCGATCATCGCAGCGTAGGTAGCCATGGTTTTGGCCCATTTCCTTTGTTCCTCCTTACTGAGTTTTTCCCACGATGGCATGCCGCTGGCGAGTTGGGCCCCTTCTGGCAATACCCTGAGCGTTTGCTGCCTGGCAAAGCGCTCATTCTGCAATTTTTGAAATCCGACCTCGTAACGCGGCAGGCATTTTTCAACCCGATCCGCCGGTGCCTGGATGGGCGCGTGCGGGGCGTAATGGGCCAGGTAGAGAAAAAACGGAACCTCCTCGTCGATCTGCTCAGTGACAAACTGAATGGCCTGCCCAGAGAGATCTTCGGTGAGATAGTAGTCCTTGGGATAGGCATCCTTCCCTTCTGGGAGATGATCCCGATTGGTCATCATAAATTGGGGACTGAAATAATCTTTCGCTCCCCACCAGGTGCCGTGGAAAAAATCGAATCCCCGATCCAGCGGGAAAATGTGTTTCTGAGGCGATGTTTTGTCCGTGGTCGTCAGATGCCATTTGCCCACAATGCCGGTTGCATAGCCTGCGGGTTTCAGTATTTCGGCGAGTGTCGGAGCATCGAGGGAAAGTTGCCCCCGGTAGCCGGGTTGCTGATAATCGGTCGTCATTCGCCCCACCCCCACGGCATGCGAGTATCGCCCCGTAAGCAAGGAGGCCCGCGACGGCGTGCAGCGGCAGGAATTCTTGAAGCCGCTGAACCGCACACTCTCCTCCGCGAGACGATCGAGATGAGGCGTTTCAATTTCGCCGCCGTAACAGCCCAGATCTGAGAAACCTAGATCGTCCGCCATGATGACGATGACGTTCGGCTTTTCGGCTGCCCGGTTTTCAGTAGTCAGTGTGAGAGTAATCAGTTGGACGGTGATCAGTATCGCCGTCGGCCGCCTCCACAAAGAACAATGATTCGTGATGAACTTTGCCATTCGATTCAAAGAACCAATCGATCAGGCCAGCCCGGTCAGCGTGCCTTTGCTGCTCCCGAAGCGGTCGGCCTCAAGGCCCATTTTCTGAAGCATGCTGACGAATACATTGCAGAGCGGCTGGTTGTGAGTCGAACTGAACGCAAGGTGCTGACCATGATCAAATCCGCCGCCGGCGAGCAGGATCGGAAGGTTGGCGTTGTTGTGGATGTTGGCATCCCCCATGTGGCAGCCGTAAAGCACCATGGTGTTGTCTAACAGGCTGCCATTGACCTCTTCGACTTCCTGGAGATCCCGAAGCAGATTGCCGAACAATTCCATCTGCCCGATCTCAATCTCTTCCAGCTGTTTCAGCTTCACTTCATCTTTACCATGATGGGAAAGATTGTGGTAGCCGCCCACCGAGCGACCGTCCTCAAAGTTGACGCCCGGGGTGCGCACGCTGCCGAGGAACAAAGTGATGACCCGAGTCGAGTCCGTTTGGAAAGCGAGACGGGACATGTCATTCATCATCCGCACCATTTCGAAGAACTCCTTTTTGTCCTTCGGGTAATCCGGCATCGCTTCATCGACCTTCGGCTTGGGACGGCCTTCCCAGGCCTGGGCCTCTTCAAGGCGTTTCTCGAGACTGCGGACCGCTGTCTGATACTGATCAATCCGCTCCCGGTCAGAAGCGCTGACCCGTTTGCTCAGATCAGAACTCTGGCCCATCACCACATCGAGAATGCTCCCTTTGCGTTGCAGCCGCACCAGTTGCTGTTCAATGGCCTTCTGGTCGCCCTGGAGAAACATCTTCTTGTAGAGTTCGGCTGCGCTCTTGATGGTCGGGATCTCAACCCCAGCCTGGGTGTAGGACAGGCTCCTCGTGTCGTTGATCCCAAGGGACAGCGATCGGAAGCGGGTCTCATTTCCGATCTCATTGGCCATGACCTGGTCGAGGGAAATCGTGTTGCGAAAGCTCGCCCGTCCCGGATGCGGGGCCGCAGTCAGGAAGGTTTTGTCAGCCCGGTGTCCCCCGTCGACGCCGGGATGAGAGAGTCCACTGAAGACGGTGAACTGATCCCGGTGCTCCGCGATCCTTTCGAGGTAAGGCGACAGTTCGTAATCGCGCCCCTCTGTCTTGGGAAAGAAGAGCTTGGGGATGAAACCGAGATCCTGGTTGATCGCGATCATGCGCTTGGGAGCCGCGGCCGACTCAGTTGTGGCGAAAGATTCAAGCCAAGGGAGAGCGAGAACGGCACCCGCACCTCTGAGGAAATGGCGACGGGTCGGCCCGGAGTGTTGGAGTGTTGGAGTCATGGCGTTTGAGTAATCGGTGATCAGTAGTCAGTAATCGGTTGTGTCGGCAAGATACTCGGCGGCGGCTTCTTGTAATCGGTAGTCGGAGGAGGCAAACGAATCGGCTTTCTTCATCATAGAACCAAGCATACGACCGATCTCTTCGCACTTGTCGTTCAGGTTCTTGAAATCTGATTGTGAAAGATACTCGCAATCAAGAGCTTCCATGAGCCAATGCTGTGTTTCGAGTTGTTCGCCGTCTGCGTCAGTCAGTTTGCTGACAAAGTGCTTCGGATAGAGACGTTTCGCCCATGCTTCCGCAATCTGCGCCCCGACCGATCGCGACGACCTGCGAATTTGGTCAGTAAGTGAAAATCGCTCCTCAGAAGGAAACCCCTTCGAAAGCCGAAACACTTCTTTCGAGACCTCTCGTTGCCTCTTATAGACCTCCAGATCGCGGAAGTGTTTCACATAGCCACTCATGACTGAATACTGATTACTAAATACTGATTACCGATCACTGATCACTGATCACTGCCCACCGGTCACTTCTCCCGAAAGAGCGGACTCTGAACAATTTCGTGAATGATCGTGCGCACGCCATACTCCGACGCGCGACTTTTTTCAAGAATGGCCGCCACCTCATCGCGGTCGGCGAAGCCCACCGGTGCTCCTGTGGCATACACAAGAAGCTGCTCGGTGATATTGCGGGCAATGGTTTCCTCGTCCTCGATGAGAAGCTTTTTGAATTCAAGAACATCGGCGAAGGGATCTCCCTGGGGGGTCACCCCGGAGGCATCAACTTCACTCCCGATGAAATGAACAAACTCGTTGCCGCTTCGGCCCACGCCTTCGATGCGCTCAGACCCCTCACCCAATGAGCGGTAGTTATTCCGCCAACGACCCATGACATCGAAACTCTCCAGGGCGAAGCCCGGAGGATCGATTCTCTTATGGCAACTCGCACAGGACGCATCCTCCCGATGCTTCGCCAGCAATTCACGAATCGTTGCCGCGCCACGAATATCCGGTTCCACCGCGGGAACCGACGGTGGCGGCGGCGAAGGATGATCTCCGAGCAGTTTTTCCATCACGTAAACCCCACGCAACACCGGTGAAGTGACGGTTCCGTTCGCCGTCACTTTCAACACTGATGCCTGGGTGAGAAAGCCTCCATAGGGACTTCCCTCTGGAAGGCTGACGCGTTCAAAAGTAGGGCCCACCACACCGGGAATGTCGTAGTGCCGGGCAAGGCGTTCGTCGACAAAGGTGTAGTCAGCGTCGATCACATTGCGGGCCGGACGATCGCCGGCAATGAGGTCGGCGAAATAGAGACGCGACTCCTCGACCATCGAGTTCACGAGCCACCAGTCACCGGCATACTCTGGATAAAGATCACGGTCCGGGTCGGTGTCATTGATCTCGTCTAGTTTGAGCCAGGCATCGAGGAACTCCTTCACGAATCGCTTCGACTCGGGTTTTTCGAGCAGGCGATCGACCTCGACGCGCAGCGTCCCGGGATCACGGAGCTTGCCCTGCTTGGCGAGAGCGCTGAGTGACTCGTCCGGAATCGATTCACCGAGGAAGAAAGAAAGCCGCTCAGCCAGGGCAAAGTCATCCAGCTCGCCCGGTTGCCCGCAGTGAAAGAGAAACTCGGGCGACGCCAGCACCGCCGAATACGTCGCGATCATCGCTTCCGTGAAGGATTCGCCTTCCCGGATCAACTGCTTCGCGTAGCCGTGGAATCGATCGAACTCCGCTTTTTCCACCGGACGTCGATAGACGCGCTCCATAAATCCTGACAAAAGCTCTTTCACCTCCTTCAAAGGTTGTTCCGGGACGGCCACGACATGACTTCCCGACTGCTTCAAAGGGAGATCGCCAAAGAGCGCCCGGTAAGAGGCCGGGGGCCACTCCTCGATAAACGGCCCTTCCACTTCCAGCCAATGAAAGGCGACACCGGGATAACCGTCCGGATCGAATTTCTGGATCGTATGCGGCATCGCCGGAACCATCGGGCTCGGCAGACGCATGCAATCGAGTTTCACCATCGCTCCCTCCTCGAGGAAGGCCTCCATCTCGAACACCTCGGGCGCCTCGGGCGGCGCTTCGAACTTCCCGATCGGCAGCATGCTTTGGTTGTTCGGCTCATCGAGGGTGGAAGAGTAGACTTTGACCGGTTCGCTGCGCTTGCCGGGAAAAACACGATCATTCACCGGAGTTGGGTAACGCCGCGTCGCATCAAGCACCAGGTTCGGATAGTGGCGTGGTTGCTTGTCCCCTTCCCATTCGACGTAATCCGTCTTCCGAAGAACGGACCGCGCCTTCAGGCGCACCTTGTAGTCACCCCGGGTCGGTGCTTTGAACCTTTCAAACCCGTAATAAAACGGCGTGTAAGCTCCGCGAAAGATGGCGGTTGAGGCTTCCTCCTTCGAAAACAGAGTTTTCTGGGCTCCCTTTTCCAGCTCATCGACCGCCACAAACTGGACGGCATCCGCGATGACCCATCCCTTGGCATTCTCGTTACTCAGCGAGACTTCGGCCATGACCGGCCCGGACTCCGATTTTTCTTCGCTGGTTTCAAACGCAAAACGTCCCAGGGGAAACCAAAGACCATCGATCGTCGGCGTGACGCTTTGGTCGATGGTCATTCGAGTTTCACCCTCGGCGTGACGAATCACGTAGGGAGCTTCCTTCGCCAAACCCTGCCCTCCGCCAAAGCTGACTCGCACTTCATAAGTCCCCGGTTTCGGCAGCTCCGCCTTCCAGGTGATCGCGTAGTCGCCCGCATTCTTATTGTCGTCGGCGAGGTAGTGCTTCCCGAGGTGGTTGGAGCGACGCGTCGACTCACGCCAGGGTCCGGTCAGTTCCGCCGCCGTGTCATCGACCGTAATCCCCGCAGCCCCCTTCGTCTGGACTTTTGGCCCCGGGTCAAAGCCTCGTTTATCGAAAGAATACTCATCATTCACTTCAAGACCATCCAACGCGAGGGAACATCGCGCCCAGCCCAAATTCCCCTTACCGGCCCACAGCCGCCCTTGCTCGCGGGCGTAGTAGCGATTCGTCTCGGGCTGGGGTTTCTTCGCGGAGAACTCAAGGGCACGACGCAAGGCCGTCTCGGCCACATTCAGGTAGGCATCGATCTGCACATGGGAGACATCGAGCGCGGTCCCCACTTTCGCAAAGCCATGAACTTCCCCGTCCAGAGGCAAGTCATCCGCCACCTTGAGGGTGGGATCGTGCAGCAGGTCGCGCAGCACATTCTGGTACTCAAAACGATTCACCCTCCGCGAAACGGAACGCCCCTGACGAACGTAGGCGGCTTCTTGTGACTCGATCAGGTGATCCGCGAGGGCTGACACGACTTCGGCTCGTTCCTTATCGCCCAGGCGGCTCTTCTCTTTTGGCGGCATTTCCCCCGCTGCCAACACGTCGTGCACCTTCGTCCATCGCTCAGTGAGGTGGGCATCGTTGAGATCCCACTCCAGGGAAAATAAATCCAACCCACCCTTGGGATCCAGATCATCGTGACAGTCGGCGCAGTGATTCTCGATGACCCGATTCAGCGCTTCCGGCAATTCGTCTGCTGGTGACGGAGAATGGGCAAGCACCGCAATGACCGAAATAAGTGTTATCGAAGATCGAACCATCATTCTGAGATTATCAAATAAAGAGCGGAGTTACTCGCATATTCGCAGGCGATCAATCCCCTGCAACTGCTGCTCCCGTTATTGGGGGTTAGCCGAACAAACATCACCACACTCGGCAGCGTTCTCTTCCTCAATCATGCCGAACGCCACCCGGGCGGTTGCTGCGGTGACGCCGCTGTTGACGGCAGATGTGACGGCAATCAGCGCATTGAGCTCGTCGTCCGTCAGCCCGGCACCACGAGCCTTTTCAATCCGGTTGCGCGTGCAGACCTGGCAACCGCGAGTCATCGTCACGGCTAAGCCGATCAAATGCTTCTCCCGCTCGCTCAAGAGGTCAGTCGAATGAGTTTGTTTGATGTGGTCTACGATCAACTGGTCGTTGTAAGCCATGTTCGTTGGTTCGTTTAAATTAGGGGCATCGAAGCACAAGTCCACCGGAACACTCTATGAGGGAACGCCGGTTGGGGAGCTTTCTGGGTGATGTTTTGAGAAGAGCTCATGCGTGCTTCACCTTAACAAGGGTCATTCAGAGCCTTTTGGACAAGCTTTCTCCACCGGAACTTGATCACGTGATATTCTTGAAACAGTTTAATTTAACCGAGAGATCACTGCCCATCCGCGAAGAAGCCTCCGTTTTTTGTCCAATCGCTCTGCCTCCAATGGACCCGATTGGAGCCTCGAGCTCTTCCTGCACTTATGAAAATATTAGCATTGATTCTGAGCCTGATCGTCGCTGGCACGCTGGCGCAGGCGGATGACAGGCCCAACGTGGTCTTCATCCTGAGCGATGACCAGAGCTGGGACGACTACGGCTTCATGGGCCACCCTCACCTCAAAACACCCCACCTCGATCAGCTCGCCAGCGAGGGTCTGATCTATGAACGCGGTTACACCACCGCGTCGATTTGCCGTCCCTCTTTGGCCAGCATCGTCACCGGACTTTATCCGCACCAAACGGCCGTGCGGGGCAATCGCCCTTATATGGGTGAAGGCGTTGACCACCTACGACTGCGGACCAACAAAGAACTGTGGCCCCTGGCCCAAGAACAATCGAAAGCCATGACCGCCACTCTGGAGCATGCGCCTTCCATGGTAAAACAACTGCAGGATAACGGGTATGCCACCCTGCAGACCGGGAAGTGGTGGGAGGGCGATCCTCGCGACCACGGATTTGACGAGGGTTTTGGGCATGGGATCGGCCGCAAAACGATGGAGCCCATCCACCACTTCGTGGAAAAGGCACAAATGAACGAACAACCTTTCTTTATCTGGTATGCCGTTTTCCTGCCCCACACGCCGCACAACGCACCGGATGAGCTCTATCAAAAATACAAGGACCTGGCCCCGGATGAGTCGACCGCGCGCTATTGGGCGAACATTGCCTGGCTCGACGAGACCTGTGGCCAGCTGGTGGGCTATTTGAAAGAAAAGGATCTCTACGAGGACACCCTCTTCGTTTTCAGCGCCGACAACGGTTGGCGGCCCGACCCGGAGAAGGTCAGCTGGTATGTCAGGTCCAAAAAGACACCGGTCGAGGCGGGAATTCGCACGCCGATCTTCCTCACCCACAAGAACAAGATCGCGCCCCGTCGTGATCAGGAGACCCTGGCCAGCAATATCGATATCGCGCCAACCATTTTGAAAGCCTGTGGCATCGAGCCTGACCAAGCCATGTCCGGGCTGGATTTGAGGAATCCGGAGGCCCTGGCCGAGCGCGACCGCATCTTTGTAGACGTCTACTGGGACAATATCCAAATGGATGCTTTGGCCGACTTGGATAGCGACCTCATCGCGCGTGTCTTGGTGGATGGCTGGGACAAACTGATCGAACGACCGGATGGTCTTGAGCTCTATGACCTGAAGAATGATCCAGACGACCGCACCGATCTGGCGAAGCAAAATCCCGAGAAGGTGGAGAAATTGTCTGCGTTGATGAGCGACTGGCTGGAGGAAACCCCAGTTGTCTTTCCTCATAGACCTTAGAACAATCAACTACCAACTGCATGCACCTGACAAAATACAACAGACCACTGCACGCGTATAATTTTATGACTCGTTATCAAAATAATCGTGAGGACAAATATTTCGCCTCGAAAAGGCACGCTATCCTGACCTATTCACCATGTTGGATTGCCATTATTTCGGCATGGGTTTGTATCGCGATGGGTTTGGAGGCAACTACTTATGTGATTGTTGGAAGCTTGCTTGCTCTTGTCTGCGGGTCTCTCGCTTTGTGCCGCAGAAAAATTATGCGTCAGGACCAAGTCATTCAGCAACTGCAAGAGCAGCTTCAGGAGGTAGTTGAACGAGACCGGCACGATACCAATGACAGCGCCAGGCCATGAGGAGCACAAAACCCGGGGATAACAAATTGCCTTGCCATGACGAAAGCTAAGAGGCGCTCAGCAGCAAATGGTGGCCCAGACAACACTCAACCTGACTTTAAAAGACGGACGATCATAAGACTGAAGATGAAAAAAACACCCCTTGCGATAAAGGCACTGTTTTGCCTTGGCCTAACCGTCCTACTGCTATCGCTCGGCACGCAACACATCAGAGCCGAGGGAACGGACCAGCAAGCCTTGCCTCCGATCCAGTTCGCGGGAGACGATTCGCAATTCACGGAGGCCAACCAGGAACGCGTTGATCTCGTGAAGCAAATCCCCGGACTGGTCGCTCTGTGGGACTTTGTTCATCGGCGGGATTCGTGGGAGACAGACAATCCCTTTATTTCCATCCCGGGAGAATCCGGCGGGCAGATCTATGAACTCGAACCGAGAAACATCTCGCTCGACTATTGGCACGAGGGACCGGAAGCGACGCTTGCCGATTTTGAGTTGCTAGGGCGAGGCCCCTTCGGTCAGGCAGTACGTTTTTCGAACCCTCGCAGCGACGAGGACTTGCCGGTTTTAGCGGTGCCACGAAAGCATCTTCACGACTCGCCTTTGGACATCAAAGGCAAAGGAAAATCAGTCACCCTGGTGGTGTGGTTGCTCTACGAACGAGGCAATCATGCGATCGCGGGCATGTGGCATGAGGGCACCGTCACGCCGAGGGGTGAACCGCC
>JBMYJM010000017.1:0-60735 GCA_049594415.1 Verrucomicrobiales bacterium
TCATCAGTCATCAGTCATCAGTCATCAGTCATCAGTCATCAGTCATCAGTCATCAGTCATCAATGAGTAATTACCAGACACCTTATCGGCCACCGATCACCGATCACCGATCACCGATTACTCTCGTCATCCTCTCCCTCCTCACGGCACTCAGCCCCCACTCCACCTCCGCCGCTGAACCCGAGGTTCACTTCCCGGAAAAGCACTTCGACTTTCTCGAGAAATACTGCCTCGACTGTCACGATTCATTGACCGAGAAGGGCGAGGTCAATCTTGAGGACTTGCCATTCCACATCGAAACCATCGAGCAGGCGGAGAGCTGGCAGAAGATCCTCGAATCCCTGAACTCCGGGGAGATGCCGCCCGAAGACAAGAGACAGCCCGAAGGCGCCGAGAAAGCGGACTTCCTTGATGACTTGGCCGGCACCATGGTCACAGCATTGAAAGTGTTCGCTGACTCAGGAGGCGAGATCACGATGCGGCGCCTCAACCAGCGCGACTATCAGAACACAGTCGAGAGCCTGTTAGGCGTGCGGCTCGACAACGACCTCCTGCCGGAAGACGGCAGCTCCGGTGACTTTGATACCGTCGGAGCGTCACTCTTTCTCTCCAGTGACAAGTTCGAACAATACCTGACCCTCGGCCGGCATGCGATCGATGAGTTCTATGAGCGCCGGGCGGCACGGAATGCCAAGCCCTTCGTCTACCGTGTCGAACCTGAGGAAACGCTCAACGTCGCCTTGAGAGAGCGCGTCGAACGAAACGAAGACTACAACAAACGCTTCGAAGCCCTGGATGCGGAACTAAAGGAAGCACTCGCCTTGCCAGAGAACAAAGATTCGATCACCCAGTTGGGCCTGAGTGATAACAACGGTCAGCTTTATCGTCAGATCGACTTGCACCTCGACAAACTGACAGGACTCCCCAACCCGAAGGACCATGGATTCGGGAATTTTTTCAATGCCGTAAAGTTCTTCGATAAGGCAACGCCCTACCACAAGCACTACGCCGGCCTTCCTCACAATGACACCGGAACCTGGCTTCAGCTGACGATGGGTTCTGCCAAGATCGTGATTGCCCCGCCCAACGAGATGCCCGTTGGAACCTACACCCTGCGAATCAAGGCGGGGGCCACCGAGGAGACACCCGCCTTTCGTCACTTTCTCCAACTGGGACATCCCGCGGAGCAAGAGCTCGGCAGGGGACAACTGAATGGCTTTCCCCTGGCGGCGCTGCACGTGACCGGCACTCCGGCCAATCCTGAATTGATCGAAACCCAGGTGACGGTGAACAAGGATACAGAACGGCAGTTTGCGATCCGGGAACGGCAACCTGGCTGGGGGGCATTGAGGAAGTTTTACTTTTATCCTGCGATGAATCGAAACGGCTATGGCCATGAACCCTCGATTTGGGTGGACTGGGTCGAAATCGAAGGACCCCTGCCGCAGGGGGATCCCAGCCCGCTGGAGACGATCTTTGACGCGCATCCTGCCGGCGATGCTGCATCGGATTTGGAGCGCGCCAGGAACATTCTTCACGACTTCGCCGTGAAGGCGTTTCGAGAGCGCGAACCAAAGCCCGAGTTCATCGACTCCCTGGTCAAAGTCTTCCAAAACCGATTGGTGATTGATCAAGAGTTCGACATCGCGATTCGAACCCCACTCAGCATGATCCTCGCGTCTCCCCGCTTTCTCTTCCTGAAAGAGTCCGGCGAGGACGGTGCGTCTCGTGCCCTGGACGATCTTGAACTGGCAGTGCGACTGTCTTATTTCCTGTGGAGTTCCCCGCCCGACTCCCAACTGCTTGAGTTGGCAGAGAAGAAGCAACTGCGTGACCCCGCTGTCTTGCGCGGACAGGTCGATCGTCTCATTCAGGACCCAAGGGCGCACCGCTTCGTTTCCGGTCTTGCTCATCAGTGGCTGGACATGGAGCGCCTGGATTTCTTCCAGTTTAATGCCAAGGAACATCGCGAGTTCGACGAAAGCATGCGCGCGGCAGCGCGGGAAGAAGTCTACCAGTCGATTCTTCACTTGTTGCGATCAGAGAATCAGGGGCAATTGCGGCTGCTACTGAAAAGCGACTACGTCGTCGTCAATGGCTTGTTGGCCGCGCACTACGGTCTGGATGGCGTTGTTGGCGATGACTACCGCAAAGTCAGCCTCCCCGAAAATTCTCCGCGCGGCGGGCTCCTTGGGATGGCCGCGATCAATGCCATGGGCAGCGACGGCATCGAGAGCAGTCCGGTCGAACGGGGGGCCTGGGTACTGCGCCACTTGATGCATTCGCCGCCTCCTCCGGCACCGGCCAACGTGCCGCAGCTTTCACGCCTCGATGATGAACCCCTCAGCAAGCGGCAGAAACTCGCGGCTCATATGGAGGAAGCCCAGTGCGCCAGTTGTCATCGCAAGATCGATCCCATCGGTTTCGGCCTTGAAAACTTCGATGCCGCCGGCAAATGGCGCAGCGGGGAACATCAATACACGAAAAACAGAAAAGGCGAAATGGTGCCCAGTAGAACCACTACTCCTGTTGATGCTTCCGGCGCCTTCCATAACGGGCCGGCATTTGGAGATTTCTTCGAACTACGGGATTTGATCGCCAAGTGGCAAACGGATGAATTCGCCCGCAGCTTCACTGAAGCGCTGATCGAGTATGGCCTCGGTCGCCCTTTTGGTTTCACCGATGAAAACCTGGCCAATGAAATCCTGACTTCCGCTAAAGGTGAGGATTATCAATTGGCCTCCTTCATCCATAGCATCGTGCAGACCAAAGAATTTCAGTCAAAGTAAGGCCTCGCGCCTAACAAATCGCACCATCATCCTTACTCTTGCTCTTACTCCCCTTCGCACCTTCCCATCCCGTGGCCGCACGATTCGCACTTTTACACCGCCCAAAGGGCGCACCTTACTATGAAACCTATTCTCCCATTCCTCATCCTCGCCCTTAGTTCGACCGTCAATTTCGGCGAACTCGCCGCTCAAGGCGGAAAAGGCGACACCCTTTCCGGTATCATCGAAGCCGTCGACGGCAACAACGTCACCGTTCATCACCGCCGGGAAAGCAAGACCTTCACGATCCACGACAAGACGAGAATTGCCTACGTCAGTTTCCTCGACGCTGATGAGGAAATTAAAGCGGGCTTTTTCGTTCGCGCACAAGTCGATGGCAAGGGGCGCTGCGGCCAACTTTGGGTCACCCTTCCCATTCCAGAAGAGAAACTCAATCCGAGTGCGGGTATGCTCAAGATGACACCCGAAGAGTTGTTTGAGATGGCTGACAGCGATAGTGACGACGAGCTCTCCTATGTTGAGTACGCCACTGCCATTTACCGTTCTCCCAAGCACGGCCCGGTCGGCTTCAACAAATCCGACAGGGACAAATCAGGCACTCTCAATCAGAAGGAATTCGCGACCAAACTCGAAAGCATCAAATGGTATCGGGTCTCCCGCAAGACTCCCTCGGAGTGGCATGCCGAGTTTGATGCTGATTCCGATGGCGCTCTCAGCAAGGACGAATTCATCGCCTTCCTCGGTTCCACTGCCCACATCGAGGTTTTTCTCAAGAGAGCTGACAAGGACAGCTCCGGCGGCATCACCGTGGAAGAATTGGCCGCCTTCATCGTGACGATGATTGATGAAGAGTGATTCACCCCTCTCGAAATCACCCATTCCAAAATGACCCTTTTCTCGAAAACCCGCGCCCTGGTGTGGTGCCTCATTCTCACCTGTCTCCTCATCGGTCCCATCGCATCCGCCAATGAGGAACAACCCAACATCATTGTCTTCCTGACCGACGACCAGGGTTGGGGTGACCTCAGTGCCCACGGCAACACCAACCTCAGCACACCCAACATTGACCGCATCGCCACCGAAGGCATGGCCTTCGACCGCTTCTACGTCAGCCCGATCTGCTCGCCGACACGCGCTGAGTTCATGACCGGACGCTACAACCCGCGCACCGGCGTCAAGTCCGCCAGCCGTGGCGAGGAACGTCTCGATCTGGATGAGACGACGGTGTTCGAGGATTTCAAAGCGGCCGGCTACCGCACCGCAGCCTTCGGCAAGTGGCACAACGGCATGCAGCCGCCTTATCACCCCAACGCCCGTGGCATTGAGGAATACTACGGCTTCTGCTCCGGACACTGGGGCGACTACTACTCTCCCATGCTGGAACACAACGGCGAGATCGTCACCGGAGAGGGTTTCCTCATCGACGATTTCACGACCCGCGCCATGGACTACATGGAGAAGCACCAGGAGGAGCCTTTCTTCATTTACCTGCCCTACTGCACCCCGCATTCGCCGATGCAGGTGCCGGATCGCTGGTGGGAGAAGTTCAAGGACCACGATCTCCCACTCCGCGCTCGTGAAGATCAGGAGGAGAATCTGCAGCACGCCCGCGCCGCCCTCGCCATGTGCGAAAACATCGACTGGAACGTGGGACGCGTTCTGGAGAAGCTCGACGAACTGGAGATCGCCGATAACACCATCGTGATCTATTTCTCCGACAACGGTCCCAACGGCTTTCGCTGGAACGCAGACATGAAAGGCAAAAAAGGCACCGTGGATGAAGGCGGCGTACGCTCCCCTTTCTTCATTCGCTGGCCCGACCAAATCAAGCCCGGCAGCAAGACCGACATCATTTCCGGAGGGATTGATTTGAAACCGACCCTGCTCGATGTCGCCGGCATCAGCGATACCGGCACCCTGCCCATGGATGGCGTCAGCCTGAAGCCTCTCCTTCTGGGAGACACCGACAACTGGCCGGAACGCCTTTACATCAATCACTTCGTCCAGAAAACCAGTGTGCGCAGTCAGCGGTTCCGACTTGGATACGACGGAGGCCTCTACGACATGGAAAACGACCCCGGCGAGCGGACCGATGTGAAGGACCAGTTCCCTGACGTCTATCAAGAGTTGTCTGCCGCCGCGGAGAAATTTGAGCGCGAAGTCGTGAGCGAACTGCCCGAGGGCGAGGACGAACGTCCCTTCATCATTGGCCATCCGGAGCTCACCTTCGCGCAACTGCCCGCCCGTGACGCCATCGCTACTGGAGCGATTGAGCGATCCGGCAGAGCGCCCAACTGCTCGTTTTACACGAACTGGATCAACACCGAGGACACCATCTACTGGAACGTCGATGTTGAGATCGAGGGCGACTACGAAGTCCAAGTGTATTACACTTGCGCCGAAGAAGATCTCGGCACCGTGCTCGAGCTGCGCAGCGGTGACTCCGCGATCAGCAAAGAGGTGACAGTGGTGAATGACCCGCCTCTCGTCGGTGAAGAGAACGATCGCTCGCCCCGCCGAAGCGAGTCCTTCATGAAGGATTTCGTCCCTCTGGATCTTGGCGTCATTCACCTTGAGAAAGGAAGTGGACCGCTGGTCCTTTCTGCACTTAAAATCCCGGGCAAACAATCGATCGAGATGCGACTCATCATGCTGAATCGCATTTCGGAATTGAAAGACTGACGCTGAACTTTCAGAGTTCCCCAACTTTTGCTCCCACTCACTCATGAAGAAGATTTCTCTCTACCTGGTCCTCTTGCTTGCTTGCCCGCTCACGCCTTTGCAGGCGGAGCGCGATCCGGTTCGACTCACCCATGGCCCCATGCTGGGACAGCCTACCGCTCACACCATGACGGTCTGGGCGAGGACGTCTGATCCCACTGAGTTTCATGTTCGCTATGGCACCTCCGAGTCAGAACTCGACCAGGTGTCCCCCGCCGGGACGACCCGCATCGAAAACGACAACACCGGTACCACGACACTCGTCGACCTGGAAGCCGACCAACGATACTTCTACCAGGTCTACCTCAATGACCGGCCTCACGGTTTACCCGGCTCGTTCCTCACCTTGCCGGCTGCCGACGAAGTCAAAAGCGAGGAACACAACCCTGACGGTTTGTTCAACTTCCGATTCCAGATCGGATCGTGCGCCAACCAGAACCCAATCCATGGAAACGGTCACCGCGCTAAAACCTACGAAAATCTGAATCAGGATTGGGCCAACAAGACCCACTTTCACATCATGAACGGCGACTGGCTCTATGAGGAGCTTCGCGAACATCCCCCGGAAGCCTGGCGTCTCCGTGCCGGCATCGACCAGCTGCCGCGCAACGTTGAACTGATGCCGACCATGGTTGG
Source organism: Verrucomicrobiales bacterium (assembly GCA_049594415.1). Classification (GTDB taxonomy): domain Bacteria; phylum Verrucomicrobiota; class Verrucomicrobiia; order Verrucomicrobiales; family DEV007; genus Arctic95D-9. The sequence continues at coordinate 6,147 of JBMYJM010000017.1, forward strand.
CGTTTGGGAAAACTACAAACTCTACCTCAGCCGGGGACATTCCCTGTCGCAGTGGCACCGTAATGTGCCCAGTTACTTCACCTTCGATGACCACGAACTGGTCAACGACATCTGGGGAGCAGCCACCGCCGGACGCCGGGATCGTCGCGCCGTCTTTCGCGACATCGGCACCCACGCGTTCTACGACTATCTCGGCTGGGCCAACCCGACCGAGTTTTCTCACCCCGTTCATGTTTCCCAGGCCGAGATGACCGAAGGAAGCGATCTGTTAGTCGACAAAACCGCCAACTTCGAGGCGATGCCTCTCGATGAGATGCTGAACCTCCACGTGCACTGGGGAACCACCACGGCCGGAGTGAACGACCTGAAGTACGATGTCCTCAGCGAAGGTCACCCGAACTCTTACGTTTACGATATCAAAGAAGTCGTGGACCAGCACACGCTCCGCCTCCACATGCCCGCGGAAGCGACCGACACGGTGACCTATTCGATTGGCCGTCGCAGCTACGGCAAATTTACGGTGAGCAATTGCGACTTTTACCTGCTCGACACCCGTGGCGCCCGGGACATGCACGACACCAGCGACCGCGGCAAAGAAGGCCTCTCCATGCTCGGAACGGCTCAACGCGAATGGTTGCTGGAATCGATGAGGTCGAGCGACGCGGATTTCTCATTCGTCGTTTCCACCGTGCCCTTCATGATTCCCCATAGCGGTGCCGGTGGATTTGAGGCTGCTGAAAACAAGGAAGAGGCCTGGACCGCTTTCTTTGATGAACGGGAGATCCTGATCGATGCCTGGGAAGAAATCGGAAAACCCGTTTTCGTCATGACAGGAGACCTTCACAACAGTTTCGCGATCAAAATCACCGACAATATTTGGGAGTTTTGCTGTGGACCTCACAACAGTGTGAACCACGTTCCCAAGAACGATGAGATGGACCGCCCGGCCACCGGCAAGTTCAAGTTTGGGCCCCGCGAATGCGACATCCGCTGGAGCAGCTATATCCTGCCCGACCTCGAGCGTATGGATCGCCTCTACCCCTACTACGCGGTGGTGAAGATCAATAACGTCTTCAACATGCCGCAGAAGCTCGGCGACGAACGCTGGGTCGCCTATCCTCACCCGCAGGTCGTGTTCCAATACTACAACGGCAACACCGGTGAACTGGAATACGCCGAGTCGATTTCAACGCAGCGGAAGTAGCAGCCCAGTCGAGAACTGGATGACTAACATATTCACAAAAAAAGCATGAAGCCATTCTTTCTCATTTCTGTCCTGTGCGCGGCTATCTCCACAGGCTTCACATCGGAAGAACCCGCCTTCGAGTCCGAACTGTTCTCCAAGGGGACGCTTCTCTACAGCGACAACTTCGATGGAGAGTTGAACAAGGAGTTCTGGGCACCCCGAACCAAGTCCTGGCAAATCACCGATGGCGCCCTCGTGGGCAAGCCCGACTACGATAATGCCGAGGAAGCGATGGCCGCCCTCAAACGCGATCATCACCTCGGGATGTCACCGGTGATTCGCCTTAATCAGCTTCCCGAGAAGTTCGTGCTCCACATGCGCCTCAAGTATGAAGGCACTGAGTTCAGCCTCAATCGGCCCAAGTTCGACATCGGCCACCATGTCAATCTTTTCGCTTTCACCGAAACCGGTTACACTCTCGCCCTCCACGACGGGGAACGTTTCACCGGCGAAGCCCCCGACGTCGAACTCAATGAGTGGATCGATGTCGTGCTTGAATTCGAAGAAGGTCGAACCTTCATCAGCATCAACGGCGCCGGTCAGACCATCGAGCACGAACAGGTCTCCCTCCAGGGCCACAGCGAGCTCACCTTCAAGACCTTCGCCGACGCACCCAACCGGATCTTCTTTGATTCGGTGCGCCTTTGGAAAGCGGAGTGAGCTGGCCGCACTCTTTTCTGAATCCGGGGTGTCGCCCCGTCAGCTTGCCCGGACGCGAAAAAGCTGGAACACCTCGAAAGCATCCGCCAACAGGGTTCGGATTCCTCCTCCCTCGACCAGCTCGCTGTGGCGGTAGAAGACCAGTCCGTCTCCGCGGACTTCGACTTTCAATCCCGGATGCGCCTCAAAATACGCCAGGATCTCCGGTTGAAACCGTGCCCGAATTGCTGCCTCGTCGGCCCCTTTCAGAAAATACTGATCAGAAAAGACCGGGTGTGAGGTGAAATCAATATCCTTGCCGACGTCGTGCTGGGTCATTTTGCCGAGGAACCCCTCCATCATGTGATGGAGCACATTCTCCGGCTGAAGGTTGAAATCGGGAGCCTGAAGTTCCTCGGAGCGGAACACCACAACAGTCTGACGAACCGTCTTGCCGTTTCTCCGCCCTTCAGATCCCCCAGATCCCTCCGAGTAGTAATGGTAGTCGCCGATGATGACCGAAGTATCATCCACCACGCCGACCATGAAATGGTTGAGTGACTCCGCCCCCCCGATGATCGAAAAGGAATCGAGCAAATCGGCCAGTTCCGGCGTCAGCTCATCAACACAGGTAAGCCCCAGCAATTGAGCCGCCTCTTCGATCGCCTTCTGACGCTTGAGCGGTCGAACGATCGCTTTGACGAGCGCCCCTAAAACGGCGACCGCAATGAAAATCGGAAGTCCATATTTGACGAGGAAGGGCGTGAACGGCTCCAGCCACTCGAGTAGGTTAGGCATCTGCGGAGCTTTACCTAAGAAGGATCTTCGGTCAAACCTCTCCTCTCACCTCACCTGTTTCGCTACTTTCCCGCCGAAACGTCGGTCCCATCACGCATTTGCACCCTGTTTTTTTGTCCAATTAAACCGTAACTACATGGACCTGCATTGAATATCTCTAGTTTAGGGCAAAATCACCGAATTGAGAGCCTCTGGAAGTCCCTGAACGCCAGGCGCTCTTGCTTTTCTACAAAATCACATGAAAACCTCCTTCAATCGCCGCCATTTTCTCCGTGGAGCCGGAGCGCTTATCGCGTTACCTGCCCTTGAGTCGATCGGTTTTCGCCGTTTTGCTTCGGCTGCCTCGACCACTACGGCAGCTCCCAAGCGGGCCGTCTTCTTCGGCATGGGCTTCGGCGTGACGAAAGAAACCTGGTTCCCCGATATCAATCAGACGGGCGCGGACTACACGCTCTCCGAAGGACTTTCCCCGCTGGCTCGACACCAGTCGGACATCACCGTCGTACAGGGCTGCTCCAATCAGTTCAGCAACGAAGCCCACTGGGGCAGCACCTTCTGGCTCACCGGGGCCAATCGCTACTCCGTTCCCGGCCAGAGCATGGCCAACAGTGTCTCCGTCGACCAGGTCGTCGCCCAGAATCTCGGGAAGGACACCCGCTTCGGCTCGCTGCAGCTCAACCCCTCTGAACTCCAGGGACACGGCCCCGGTCTCTCTCTGGCCTGGGATCAGCGCGGCAAGCCTGTCGCCGGTCAGGACGATCCGGTTCAGGTCTTCCACAAACTCTTCTCGGCCGATGACCTGCCGCTGGAACAGCGCCAAGCTGCCATCGCCGAGAACCGCAGCGTCCTCGACGCTGTGCTCAGCGAGGCCAAGCGCGTCCAGCGCGGTCTCTCTCAGACCGACACCGACAAGCTCGACGAGTACTTCCAGGGAATCCGCGATATCGAGACCCGCCTCAACAAGGACGAGGAGTGGCTCGACATTCCCAAGGCCAAGGCGCCGCTCGAAGAACCTCAGCCTGGCCTCAAAGGAAAAGCCGAGATCGAAATCATGCAGGATCTCATTGTCGCCGCCTTGCAAACCGACAGCACCCGTGCCCTGACCTACCGCCTGCCCGGCAACACTCTCCTGCAGAGCCTCGACGTGACCCACAGTGCCCACAATGTGAGCCACTACTCTCCCGGTGAGCGTATGGAGGCCTCCAAGCTCCGCGACAAGACCCACAGCACCCTTCTCGCCCGTTTCATCGACAAGCTCAAGGCCACCAACGAGGCCGATGGCTCGAACCTTTTCGATCACACCTCAGTGGCCTTCGGATCGAACATCAGTTCCATCCACTACCTGACCAACTGCCCCACCGTCCTCACCGGCGGCGGTGCCAACCTCAAGTTGGGTCAGCACCTCGTCGTGTCCGAAGACACTCCACTCTGTAACGTGTGGCTCACCATGCTCAAAGGCATGGGCATCGACGTTGAGCGTCACGGCGACAGCTCCGGAATCATCAAAGAGCTTCAGGCCTAGTGGGTTTCATCGCACGAAAAACACCGGATACTCGGAAAAATATGAAGAGTTTTGTTAGTCGTACAACGGCACGAATTTTGGCGTCTCGAATCAACCAGGTTACCCCCCCTATTGCGCTTTGTTGGTTCTTGGCGACCCTGTCATTTACCTCAATTGTAAAGGCCGAAGAACTCGTTCCCGAGCTGCCCGAGAAGCACTTCGACTTTCTCGCCACCTACTGCCTCGATTGCCACGACTCCCTCACCGAGAAGGGTTCGGTCAATCTTGAGGACCTCGCCTTCCAGATCACCACGATCCAGGAAGCTGAACTCTGGCAGAAAGTACTCAACACGATGAACTCCGGTGAAATGCCGCCAGAGGACAAGAAGCAGCCCGAGGAGAGTGAAAAAGCCGACTTCCTCGACGCGCTCGCCTCGACCATGGTCGACGCCCGCCGCTCCCTATCCGATACCGGCGGCGAGATAACAATGCGTCGCCTCAACCGACGCGAATACCAGAACAGCATGGCCTCGCTGTTGGGCTTCCAGATCGATGTCAGCACCCTGCCTGCCGACGGAGGCGGCAGCACCTTCGACACCGAAGGCGCCTCCCTCTTTATCTCCAGCGACCAGATCGAGCAGTACTTGAAACTGGGTCGCAGCGCGGTAGGCGAATGGCTCGAACGCCGGGCCGTCGCCGGACAGCCAGCCAAACTCTTTCGACTCGAGCCGGAGAAAAACGTCAACACAAAGAGCCGGAAAATGGTTGAGAATCTCGAGGCCGGGAAGGATAAGTTCCTTCTCTGGAAAGCGGAAGTCGACAAGGTCATCCCCGCTCCCGAGAACCGGGAAATCATGGCCCGACTTCTCAAGGAGAATCCAGACTATGATCCTGCCACTTTTCCTTCTGGCGGGGGACTACGCTTTTACCGCAACGCCAGCGAGCTGATCGGGGCGCCGGATCCAAAAGACTTTGGCTACGTGGACGACAACAAGGCAGTCTTTTCCTATCAGAGCGGCTATAACCGCCACTATGCCTACCAGAAGCACTTCACTGAGCTCCCTCACAATGACCGCGGCGCCTACTTGAGACTGCCCAGCGGCATCCAGCGCTTCGACCTTCAACCCGATCCCCAAGACCTTCCTCCGGGCACCTACAAACTCAGAATCCTGGCCGGCACGGTCGAAGGCTCCGATCCTTCCCGACACTTCATCGAAGTCGGCCATCCCGCTTACAACGCGAATGGTGCCCTGTCCGATAGCGGGTTCACCGGTCCTGCCATCAGTTCGCACCAGGTCACCGGCACCATCGAGAACCCGAGCCTCATCGAACTCACCATCGATGTCGGCGTGGACACACCTCGCGAATTCGGCGTCCAGGAAAGTCGGCCTCGCAATGCCAAGGCCATCATGAAGGAATACTATCGCTTCAAGGCCGAGAACGGCTACGGCACCCCGCCCGCGATCTGGATCGATTGGATGGAGTTAGAGGGACCCCTTCCTGAAGCAGAGGTCCCCGCATCCGAAACCTATCGCGTCGAGGCCGAGGAAGTGATCAATCCGATAAACGAACGGGCCATCAAAGCGATGGAAGAGACCTTCGACCGCTTTGCCCGGTGGAAGAAGGGCGTTGATGAAGCCGCCAAGAGTCCCGAGAACCAGGCCATCATCGCAGAGATCGCCAAAACTGAACCCCGCATCCTGAAGTCTTTCGATTTCTACAAGTACGCCGATCGACTCAAAGGCACTCCCGATGCCACCGATTTCGGTTTCAATGATGCGCCTAATGCGAATTCTGCCAACCCGGAGCGACCCAACCTCTACGCCTACCTCAAGCACTACGCCGCTCTGCCCCACCGGGACACGGGCGCCTATATCAAGCCCACCAAGGGAACCGGACGCGTCATCGTTTCGCCGGAAGAGCTGCCCATCGGGAACTACACCCTGCGAGTTCGCGTGGGTGCGGTGGAGGGCTCCGATCCTTCCCGCCATTTCATCCAGGTCGGCCACCCACAGCGGATGTACGCCTCGCCGCAGTTTGACCACGGATTCGAAGGGCGGGCCATCAGCACACAACAGGTGACCGGAACCATTGACGAGCCCCAGATCATCGAGGTTCCCCTGGAGGTGCGCCCGGATACGATCCGCGAGTTTTCCGTGCAGGAAAAACAACCCAACAACGGCAAGGTCCAAGCGCTCTGGAAAACCTTCAACGCTGCTAAGAAGAAGAACGGCTACGGCATGCCGCCCGCCATCTGGATCGACTGGGTCGAGTTGGAAGGACCACATCCCGGTTCCCATTCCGAGACCACCCTCACCGACTGGTGGGTCGATCCGAACTCCACGCCGGACGACTCCCAACGCGCCCGCGAGATCATCGAGAACTTCGCCGTCACTGCGTTCCGTGGTGTCGCTGCCGAGGACGACTTCCTCGATCGCCTGTCGGCCATCTACGAAACCCGCCGCGCCGCCGGCGACTCGTTTGAAGATGCGCTCGAGCTGCCGCTCGCCGTCATTCTCTCTTCTCCCGGCTTCCTCTATTTTAATGAACCCAACGACGCTGACGAACGCCGCCAGCTCAACGATCGTGAACTCGCCGTTCGTCTCGCCTATTTCCTCTGGAGTGCTCCGCCCGATAAGGAGCTGCTCTCACTCGCTCAGAGCGGCGAACTCGGCAATCCGGACATTCTCCGGAGCCAGGTGGATCGACTCATTGCCGATCCGCGTTCCGACGAATTCGTCGCCGGCTTCCTCCACCAGTGGCTCGACATGGAGCGCCTCGACTTCTTCCAGTTCGACACCACGCTCTACCGCGACTTCGATGAAAGCACCCGCTCTGCGGCTCGACAGGAAGTCTACGAGAGCTTTGCTCACCTCCTTCGCAGCGAAACCGGCAACCTTGGGCAACTGCTCAAGAGTGACCACGTCTTCGTCAACGGACTTCTCGCCACCTACTACGGACTCGAAGGCGTCACCGGCGACCAGTTTCAGAAAGTTTCCCTGCCCGCCGGATCACCTCGCGGTGGTTTGTTAGGCATGGCCGCCGTCCACGCCATGGGCAGCGACGGCATCGAATCCAGCCCCGTCGAACGCGGCGCCTGGGTCCTGCGCCACCTGCTCAACGATCCACCGCCCCCGGCGCCACCCAACGTGCCTCAACTCTCGCGTCTCACCGACGAGACCCTCACCACCCGCCAGAAACTGGCGGCCCACATGGAGGAAGCCCAGTGCGCGAGCTGCCATCGCAAGATCGATCCCATCGGCTTCGGCCTCGAAAACTTCAACGCCGCCGGCAAATGGCGCACCGAAGAGAGGCACGGCAAAACCGTCCACGAAATCGACCCAGCGGGCGCCTTCCACAACGGCCCCAACTTCTCGGACTACTTCGAGCTGCGCGACATCATCGCCAGCAGCGAGTCCGACTTTGCCCGCGGTTTCACAGAGCATTTGATCGGCTATGGCTTAGGCCGCCCCTTCGGTTTTACGGACGAAGACCTCGCCGACGAAATTGTCGAGGCAGCCGCTGCGGAAGACTACACCGTGACTGCGTTTGTGCAGGCGCTGGTGATGAGCGAGCCGTTTCGACGCAAGTGAAATTCTTTAGATCGATCATATGAAGCGATCCCAGTTGATTCTCCGTCTCATACTCCCGGCGTTCCTCGGAGTTTTGACCAGTTGCGGTGACGGCCCGAAACCCGTCGAGACGAATGTCGAAGCGAAACCCGAACCTCAGTCGAGCCAGGCCCCGGCTCCCGAAAAGATTGATTCGAAGCCGAGTGTTCAAACGGAACCGGAAGAGGCCCTCGAACTCGATCCGGAGGTGGAGGAGAAGATCGATCGCTTTCTTGCCGGCGATGGCGACACCCAAAAAGGCATCGAGGAATTGATCCACGATCCTCAATTCATGGCGCTTTTTGAATCCCTTGACCCACCCAGCGAAGCCACCGCCATGAGAATGCAATCCGCGATGCAACTCCTCATGCAGACCCAGGGAATCGACCCGGGCATTCTGGAAGAAGACGGTGGCCCAGCCCCCGGCCAAAAGATCTCGATTGGGAGTGACGATCCCGAAGTCCTGCGAGCCGTCATCCGTGCCGCGCTCAACGGAAATTCCGAGAAGTTTTACGGCACCTTTGCTGATGCCATCGAGGAATCAGCCGTCGGCAACGCGATCGACCCCGAAGCCGAGGCCCCGGTAAAGGTGTTTGAATAAGACATTGGCTCAGACAAACGTCCTCCACTCCCCTTCCAAGACAACTGCAGTCGCTGCCAGAGACACAAACCGATGAGCCAGACCCAATCGCGCGAGGAAATAGAAGCTCTCACGGATGAAGAACAAGATGCCCATGCGCAAATCGTGCTAGATGATTTGCGGCGGCGAGAAGAAATCAAATCAAAGGCAAGCGGCTATCCGGGCAGCGGGATCTATCGAGGCGGGTTAGGCGTGACAGTCATCCTCGCGATCGCAGGCCTGGCCTTCATGATTTGGAATCCCAGCCTTGAAGGCATGACAATTCTCGGGCTCATCGCCGCCTTGGGTGCGATGCAGTGGCATGTTCGAGGCCTCAATAACCGGCTTGATGCGGTCATGGAGTTGGTTGAAGAGCTTCAAACCAGCACCAAAGAGTTGGAGCGCCGAACTGAGTGATCATTACGATCACCACCGTCAACGAAACTTTCCAGTATCAAGCGCACGCTCGATACCTTCGTGCTCGAATTCAGGCATCTTTTCCTGTCCAAAAGAGCTGTCATCCGCCTTATTCAGTTATCATGGCCTTCGATCAACTTATCCGGCCCAACTTGCCAGGTCGAATTCAGGCTCTATGCCTGACAGCCCTGGCATGACTGGTGATATCCGAAGGTCACGGCTCCGACGACTCCTCGACGGATCGTCCGTGACCGCCAGATAAGACGTCCATCTACCCAGCTAAATTCCGCTCTTCACTACCGCTGGGTAAGTGGAACTTCTATGGCCTTCCCGGCAAGACGGGTATTCTTCTATTGGATCTAAAGAGGGGCTATCTATTAAAATTCTGAGGTCAATGGTCGGATTATAAATAACTTTGTTCGCCGAACACACGATTCTTCCTCCGAAAAATGGTTTTCTTCTCGCTGCTAGTTTTTTCTACTAACAGAGCCTTTTTTTGACTAACAGAGCCTTTTTTCCATGATTTATCTCCTCCGAATTGGAGCGGGATCAAATCCTAACGCCCCCCTTCGGAATCTCATCCTTAATTCTGAGTAGCCAATTTTAGGCAGACAGAATAACTAGCTAAAAATCTCCAGCTAGGGATTATATTATCCAATAAATTCCAAACAGAACTGGCTTCACCACCGTGGAAATTCCTCCACGGGCCTACCCCTGCTGTCAGATTCCCTGATTAATGACGGCCACACTTATGAAGCTCAGAAAAGATAAAGATAAAGATAAAGACGCTGGTGCGATACAGGCTGAATTTTTCGATTTAATCAAGGAACCCCAAAAAGTTTTCCTTCAATTATTCGAACACGTCTCAGGGGTTGGCTTTTTTATGAAGGACCGTGAGAGCCGGCTAATCACTGGCAACCAATTTCTGCTCGACCGCCTGGGACTGAAATCGGAAGTCGATCTCATCGGAACCTACGATCGCGATTACTTACCTCCCGAGGTATGCACCCGCATGCTTGAAGACGACAGGGTTCTTTTTGAAACCGGTGAACCGATCATTGGCCAGATCGAGCTGAGATGCAATGAACGGGGGATTCTGGATTGGTACTCCACAACCAAACTGCCCGTCTTTGGACATGATGGCGAGGTCGTTGGGTTAGTTGGTTTGACCTATCCAACCACGAAGAAGGGACTACTGAGACCGTCTTCAGCTTACGGTGAAATCGAACCAGCCATTAAGTTGATCCAACAAAATCCAGACCGGCGAGTTAGTTCCGAAGAAATGGCCAATGTAGCAAAATTATCCGTGAGCCAACTGCGGCGGAGATTCCGCCAAGCCTTCGACATGACGCCGCGGGAATTCGAGCAATCATCGCGAATTCTTGGGGCCAGCCAAGCCTTGATCGAGAGCAATGCCACGATCACGGAAATTGCGATCGACTTCGGATTTTGCGATCAGAGCGCCTTCTCGGTGCAGTTTCGCAAACAAATTGGCTGCAGCCCCAAGGAATATCGGAATCTGCGCAATCACAACCATGAAGGGTAATATTCGCCTGAATGAGAACCTCTCCGTGGGTAACATCACTTTCGACATCGACGATGTGGTCGCTGACTCAGTCAACTCCCGTCAAGTCCTCGAAAAATGCTTCAAGAAAAAGCGATCAACCACCACTGCCAGCCATCATCGGGAGTGGCGCGCTAACCGGGTCATCAGCCAGTTGGAAGGCTTTGAGCCCGTAGCCAGTCGCGGAGGCGCCTGGCTTCTCTCTCGATCTCAAGGGCAACAACACCAGCGATTGAACGGGGGCGATTCGCTTCCAAGCAACACAGATCCAGCAGAAGAATTTCACTAGTGAGAAAACAAGCCCGCCGATTGGATCGCCGACTGTGGTGGCCGGTGATCCTTTCGGTGGCAAATTCACGGTCGCTCTCACATCATCATTGACTGCGGATTTCGCTGACCAAAGCGCTTCGCCTGCGCCGGACCACTATGATGAGTCTCTGCTCGAATTCAGGCATCTTTTCCTGTCCAAAAGAGCTGTCATCCGCCTTATTCAGTTATCATGGCCTTCGATCAACTTATCCGGCCCAACTTGCCAGGTCGAATTCAGGCTCTATGCCTGACAGCCCTGGCATGGCTGGTGATATCCGAAGGTCACGGCTCCGACGACTCCTCGACGGATCGTCCCAGCGTCCTTTTCCTCAATATCGACGACTGGAACGATTGGAACACGGTGCTCCAGGGACACCCCCAATCCATCACTCCGAACATCCAGCGCCTCGCCGAACGCGGAGTCGCCTTCACCAACGCGATCTGCTCTTCACCGACCTGCTTTCCCTCGCGCAGTGCCGTGTTCACCGGCATCCACCCGGCTCGCTCCGGCAATATCGTGAACGACAACGGCATTCGTCCGTGGCGCTTCTACGCGGGCAATGCTGTCACCCTGCCCAAGTATCTTTCCGCTCAAGGTTGGACCACCGTCGGAATCGCCAAGAACTTCCACAAGGGGGACAACACCGAGTTTGATACCTACATCCCCAAGGCCGGCCGACCGAAGCAAGTTCCCGGGATTGGTCTCAAGCTGAACCCTTCGGGGCACTGGGGCGTCTCCGCCGATCCGGTCACCAAAATGGCTGACTACCTCTCTGTCAGCCATGGCATCGAAACGCTTGAATCCATCACCGATCCGCTCTTTCTCTCCCTCGGCATCTATCGGCCCCACGTCCCCTGGGTCGTGCCACAGGAATACTTCGATCGCTACCCGCTCGAAGCCATCCAGCTTCCAGAATTTCAGCCGAACGATCTCGACGACCTGCCACAACGCTTTCGACTTCTCGCCCATCTCGAAGCCAAGTTCGGCCCCGGCTACCACGAAGGCCTGTTGAAGAAGGGCTACGACAAGCAGTTCATCCGGGCCTACCTCGCCTGCGTGACCTTTGCCGACGAACAGATCGGTCGCCTGCTCGATGCCTGGGATGCCAGCCCACACGCCAAGGACGGCTACATCGTTCTCTGGAGTGACCACGGCTACAATCTCGGAGAAAAGCAAGCCTGGTCCAAGATGAAGCCCTGGTATGACTCGGCTCACTGCAATCTCATCGTCGCCGGCCCTGGCATCCCCGAAGGCGAGACCTGCGACAAAGCCGTTTCGCTCCAGGACCTATATCCGACGCTCGTTGAGCTGCTGCAACTGCCCATGCCATCGCAAGCACTTGACGGAAACAGCCTCGTTCCTCTCCTTAATGCTCCAAAAAGCGAATGGGATCGCCCGGTGGTGATGTCCAGCGAGACCGATGGCATCCGCTACGATGTGGTGCTCGACAATGACTACCGTATGACCCGCTTGATCACCGGCGAAACCGAACTCTACCACCTCATCACCGATCCTCACGAATTCACCAACCTCGCTGACGATCCCAAGTATGCCCCGGTCATCGATCGGCTGTCACAACACCTCACCTTCACGTATCCCGAGATTCCCGAGAATGGCTGGATCGAAGCCGAGGCCATTCCCACGCAGACGTCCTCCGACTTCAAACTTCGCGGCAACTGCCACTACCGACGCTCCGATCCCGAAGCCTCCGGAGACCAACTGCTCTTTGCCGAGCTGCGAGCCGGGAAAGGCAGCTACCTTGACCTGGTCCTTGATGTTCCCGCCGCCGGCTCCTATAAACTCGGCGCCACGCTTTCTATCGACGGCCCCTGTGAGGTCTTCGTTGATGACGTCGTCGATGACGCCGCCCAGGCTGACACCGGCTACCCCATGACCACCGCCGCAACGGTGAAGCCCGGATCGAAGAAACTCGAAGACCACCTCATCGGCACCGTAACCTTTGACTCCACAGGACTGAAAATCCTACGATTCCAGTCACTCGTGCCCAAACAACAACTGCGGATGGATCGCATCCTCCTGAAACCCCAATCTTCCAACTAACTCATCGCCATGAATCGTCGAGATTACTTCAAACACACCGTCGCCGGCACCGCCATTCTGGCTTCTTCCGGACTCGTGCACAAAGCCAGCGCTGAAAACCTGCCCACGGCCGTTCCGGACCAGGAGAACCTGCTCGACGTCGATGTGCTCGTCGTCGGCGGGGGCTCGGCGGGTCATGTCGCCGCGATTCAAGCCGGCCGCATGGGAGCCAAGACGGTCCTGCTGGAGCGGAACTCCCAGCTTGGCGGAACCACGACCACGGGCGGCGTCAGTTTCCCTGGACTCTTTCATGCCTGGGGCAAGCAGATCATTGGCGGCATTGGCTGGGAGCTGGTTGCCAAATCAGTCGAGGTCGACGGTCGCGAACTGCAGGACTTCACCAAGGTCCACAAGAGCCACGTGCCCCATCACGTCCGCTTAAACGGACAGCTCTACTCGCTCCTCGCCGAGGAGGCCTGCCTCGATGCCGGAGTCTCCCTGGCCTACTACCAGTTTCCCCAGAAGGTTGTCGAAACCGAAGAGGGCTGGCTTGTCGATGTGGTTGGGCAAGGGGTTCAATATCAACTGCGCTGTCGCCAGATTGTCGACTGCACCGGAGGTGCCGACGTGGTGGGCAGTTTAGGATTCGAACGCCTCCGCGAAGACACTCGTCAGCCCGGCACCCATGTCGTCACCTTTACCGGCTTCGACACGGCCGTCGTGAATAAGAACGCAAAACTCATCCAGGAGATGTACGATGAGGCCCTCAAAGAAGGCCGACTTCAGAAAGGCGACACTTGGAGTGGCAAAGCCATGCAACCGATCAAGAGCAGAAGCGGTAACAGCAACCACATCTTCGGGGCGGACTCGACAAATGCCGCCACACAAACCCAGACGAACCTGGCTGGACGAAAGTGCGTGCTGCGCCTGCTCAAGTTCCTCAAAACCATCCCCGGAGGCGAGAACGTCACCATCGACCGCATGATGAACGAAACTGCAAGCCGCGAGACCTATCGCATCAAGGGCGAGACCATGATCACTGTGCGCGACTACACATCGGGCCGTGTCTTCGATGATGCCCTGTCCTACAGCTTCTACCCCATCGATTTGCACGATGAGAATGGTGTGACACCGCAACACCTCACTCACGGCAAGGTACCCACCATTCCACGAGGGGCACTCATTCCGAAGGGATCGAAGAACATCATGGTCGCCGGTCGCTGTGTCTCCAGCGATCGCCTCGCCAATTCCGCCGCCCGTGTCCAGGCCAGCTCCATGGGAATGGGACAGGCCGCCGCGGTGAATGCCGTCCTCGCAGCGAGACAAAAAGTATCACCGGGTGACGTGCCATTGGCCGAGGTTCACGAGGAGTTGAAGAAGCACGGAGCGATCGTGCCGGAGGGGACGAAGGCCTGATCGATCGTAAACTCCCGCCACCCCATCGTAGATTGGGTAACTTCGCCACCATATGAGTCAAAAAAAACGAAGCACTGTCTCCCTGCTCACTGCCTTCAGCTTCGTAGTGATGGCAGTGACGGGTATACTGGCCTTTGCTCTCCCTTTTTCGATTCACATCGTCGGACTACATTCGCTGATCGGCTTTTTTTTTATCGGGCTAATTGCGCTTCATATCCTCAACAACCACAATCACCTTTCCAGATACCTGAAGAGCCCCATGGTCTGGACTACCCTTTCGGTAGTGGCTCTGTTAGTTGCCTTATTCCTCTGGCAACCCGCTCCCATCAAGAGCGTGCTCGGTCTTAGCAAAAACCTGGGGCCCTCATTGGATGACTACGAGGTGACAGACCTTGGCCTATCCTATCACTACACTCCCGACCCGGGTTACAAGATGGCCTTGACCGTTCGAAGCGGCACCGGATTCGATCTGGAATCCCCTCCCCATTTTGCGATCTGGCTGGAGAATGCCTCCCAATACCACATCAAAACCCTGCACACCCCGACCGGCGAAGGCGGACGAACCGCCCTGCCCTACTGGGACTTCAAGCGACGCGGCTGGGAGGAAGCCAAGCAAAAAGCAGAAACCTCGGGCAATGATCTTTTAGAAGAACTCGAACTCGATGCCATCTCGGGTGCTACCGAAAACAGTTCCTTTGATCCCGCCGATTACATCCTGCCGGGCGATGCCGAGGAATCCCTGCCCTACCGTCTCCTCATCGAGATTAATCAGCCAGGTGACGATCAGGCATCCCTGGTCTATGCCGTGGATATCGACAACATCACCCCCCGCACCTTCCAATTACTCGATCTCGTCGGTTATCCCAAAAGGGAAGAGGATGACGAAGACGGAAAGGAGGTCTGGGTGCTCTACTACATCGACGGAAGCTTCAGCACGGCACTGAAGCTCATCGACAGCGCCCTGCTGACCATTGAGCGTTCCGTTGCAAAATAAGGCAACAAATTTTCGGCCGTCGCTGTAACCGAACGATCGGCCAGGAAGTCTCTTGAGATACGGCAGGTTTGCGATCCGTCGTTCAACAATAATCAATACGCGTTATCCCCGAACCTCATCCACTCCCACTTCGCCATTGACTCACCTACCGATCGTTCGGTAAAACTACAATTTCCCACCATGAATGCGATTTCCGAACCGAAACTGATGCCAACACCTGAGGGGCGGGCACGAAATGAAGCGGTCTTTCGCACGGCCGCCGGACTGATGGTTCAACGGGGCTACGCCGGGACCTCGATGGGTGATCTAGCCGAAGCGGTCGGCATGACCAAGGCTGGGCTTTATCATCACATCAAGAGCAAGCAGGACATGCTTTTCCAGATCCTGCAATTTGCGATGAATGTGATGGATCATGAGGTGATTGAGCCTACGACGGGAATTGGGGATCCGGAGGAGAGGATGCGGAGCATGATTCGGTTGCATGTCCGAAGCCTCTTCAAACACGGTCTTGAATTCGCCCTGCTGTTTCCTGAACGGCGGCACCTTGATCCAGCTCAGCAGGAGGTCGTCTGGCAACGAGTCGATCGCTACCGCGGGCTCCTTCGCACGGCGATGCGGGAATTGGCAGAACAAGGCAAGCTGAGGGAACTGGATATCAATGTTGCGGCCAGCCACATCCTGCAGACGATCGCCGGCATTGCCCGCTGGCATCCGCAGGGTCGTGGCGTCGCGGAAGAACTGCTCGCGGAGCAAACGGTGAACTTCAACCTGTCCGCTATTCTCAAGGATTCGTGACTTCGCTCTTCGAAAGACCGATGAACCTTTTCACCTCTCAACGAAACCGGATCAGCACACCACTCGTGGTGCTGACCGGCGTTGCGTTCTTCGCGAACCCGGTCGTTGGTGAAGAGATTACGGAAATCGGCCCGCACCAATTTACCCTGGCTGAAGGATTCTCGATTGAACTGGCGGTTCCTTCGGACCTGGTCCCCCGCCCGATTCACATGGCCTTCGATGATGAGGGCGTTCTCTACGTAACTGACAGTTCAGGGAATACGGACAAGGCTCCAGTGCAGGTGAAGGATCCCCAGCACAGGGTTCTGCGGGTCATCGATCAGGATGGCGACGGAGTCTTCGATGAATCGAGCGTTTTTGCCGAGGGCTTGCCGTTTCCGGAAGGGATCTTAATTCATGAGGATTCGGTCTATGTGAGCGCGCCTCCGCATATCTGGAAGCTGCGCGATACAGACGGCGATGATGTCGCTGATGAACGGACTTCGTGGTTCGACGGAGGCACGATTGACGGATGTGGCAACGATTTGCACGGGCCCTACCTGGGGCCGGACGGCTTCTTCTACTGGACCAAGGGAGGTTTTCGGGAACAGGCGCATCCTCTCGGCAGCGGTGACGAGCACCGCTCCAGCGCTGCGCATATCTATCGGGCGCGACCGGATGGCAGTCAGCTGGAGGTCGTGATTACCGGCGGAATGAACAACCCGGTGGGCCTGGCTTTCAGCGAAGCAGGTGAACGCTTTCTCAGTGGCACCTTCTTTGATCTCTCGGAACCGGGAAAACGGGACGGGGTCCTGCATGCGGTTTATGGGGGTGTTTACGGCCGGGAGAATCCACGTGTCCTCGCCCCGCATCCGCGCACCGGTGACCTGTTGCCTCCCATGACCCATATGGGGCCGGCGGCTCCTTCCGGAATCGTCATGGCGAGGAGTGACGCCCACGGCCTCAAGGGCGATCTGTTCTGCGCGGATTTCAATCTGAGGCGCATTTCCCGCCATCAGTTGAGTGAGGAGGGCTCGAGCTATGGCTGTGAAACGAGTGTTTTCCTGGAGAGCGATCAAACCGACTTTCATCCGACCGATGTCATCGAAGATGCAGACGGCAGCCTCCTCGTCGCGGACACGGGCAGTTGGTACATGATTTGTTGTCCGACTTCCAAGGTCGCGAAACCGCATGTGCTGGGAGGGATTTATCGCATCAGGAAGACAGGCACCGAGAGCACTCCGGATCCACGAGGGCTTGAACTGGACTGGGAGAACCCACAGGTGTCCTGGCTCTCTGACAACCGCCCCGCCGTGGTGAGGCGTGCCATCAGTGAGTTAGCCAAGCCTTCCCATCTCGTGTCATTGCAGAATACTGAGGCCGCTTTGCCGGCCTTGTGGTCGCTGCACCGGATTCCGGGCGAATCGGCACGGGCGGCGGTCCGGGACTTCCTCACTAACGAGGATCCCGAGGTCCGATGCGCCGCTCTTCACAGCATCGCGCTCTGGCGAGACCATGAAGCGGCGGAAGACGTGATGAAATGCCTCGAGAGTGGCATGCCTCGCGAACAACGCCTCGCAGCAATGGCACTTGGGAGACTGGGAGAAACCCGGGCGGTTGAGTTGCTTGCTGAACTCAGCCGGGTGGAAGGAGATCCGTTCCTTAAGCATGCAGCTACTTATGCACTCTTTGAGTCAGCAGACACCACGTCTCTCCCCGCGAAACACCCTGTCACGCGCACCATTCTTCAAATGAGCCAAGTGAAGAGGAGTGGCGCTCCGGTTCATACCATGCCGGAGATCCAGTTGGCCGAAGCCATCGAACTGGCGCCTGAGGTGACTGAAAAACAGGAGGCCAGACTCGTTGAGCTCGAGGCGATCCTGGCTGACGGCGATCCGGAGCGCGGAAGAGAAATCTTCCAGAATACCAGCCAGTCACTTTGTCTCACCTGCCACGTCATGGGGGAACTGGGCGTCGAGTTCGGACCCGACTTGACCAAGATCGGAGCGATCCGCAGTGAGCGGGATCTGCTCGAGGCCATCGTCTATCCCAGCGCCACGATCGCCCGCTACTACGAAATGGTGATCGTGAAAAAGAAATCACAAGGAGAGGTTTCCGGCGTGATTCATCGTGAGACGCCCAATCGACTTTTCCTCGCGCCAGCGCCGGGTGTCGAGCAACCCGTTGCTATTCGGCAGATTGAATCAGCGCAATACTCCCCGGTTTCCCTGATGCCCGAAGTCTTTGATTCTCTTCTCAAACCCCACGAGATCGCCGATCTCGTCACCTACCTCAAACAAGCGAAATAATCCCCTCATGAAAAAGCCCGAATCTTCTCAGTCAAAAGTGCATCGCCGCGATTTGCTCAAAGGTGTCGCAGCAGCAGGCGCAGCAATTGCTGCCGGTTCCTACGGAACATCAACGGCGAAGGGAGCCAGTCAGTCCAATCTCATTCAGGAGGAAAATGAGAAGCCCGGCACTCGCGACTGGATGATCACAAAGTCGCGCCAGCTCCCCGGCAAGATTAACAAGATCCTCCCCAACGGTCGCTGCCCCTGGATCGAAGGCTATTGCTCCGCCAACAGTGTGCGGGCCGGTGAGACGCTCCAGATCATGGTGAGCACCAATCCAGTTTCTTCCTTCAAGTTGGAGATCTTCCGGACGGGTTATTACAACGGTGATGGCGGGCGTCTCATGCGCACCTTTGAATCCCTCGAAGGCAAAACCCAGCCAGATCCGCCGGTCGGCGAAAACTATCTCCGCGAGTGCGACTGGGAGCCTTCCGTCGAATTTGAGATTCCGGAGGACTGGCTCAGCGGCGTTTACCTCGGCAAGCTCACGGCGGAGAAGGAAGGCCTCCAGAGCTACGTCATCTTCATCGTGCGTGATGATCGCCCCTGCGACCTGCTCTTTCAGTGCAGCGACCTGACTTGGTCAGCCTACAACCGCTGGCCAGCCGATTACTCCATTTACACGCCTCATGAGAAGGGCTACTCCACCACTGGCGTGCCCAGCGGTACGGTGAGTTTCGATCGGCCTTATGGCTTGTTCACTCACCCGGTGAACGGGCACAAGAAATCCGGTGGTTCCGGTGAGTTTCTCCCCTGGGAGTTTCCGCTTTCATTCTGGATGGAACAACACGGCTACGATGTTTCCTACATCTCTAACATCGACACGCATGCGGATCCTGAAGGACTGTTGCGCGCCAAAGGGTTTATTTCCGTGGGGCACGATGAGTATTGGACGACGCAGATGTATGACAATGTCCTCAACGCCCGCGAGCAAGGGGTGAGCCTGGCCTTCTTCGGCGGCAACTCGATGCTTTGTGTGGTGCCCTTGTTGCCTTCAGATAAAGGTCAGCCTTATCGGGGTGCCCGACGCGAGGGCTGGTTCATGCCCGGAGCCGATGAGCTTTCAGAAGAAAGAAAGCAGCAGCTTCTCAATCGACCGGACTTCGAGCTGAACATGGGACCCGACGGCGCCATGCTGATGGGAGGACGACTCGACAAGGATCAGAAGACCGGGCGCGGCATCGGGTCGGGCGATTGGACCTGCGCCATGCCGGAGCACTGGCTTTTCAAAGGCACCGGCATGAAGAAGGGAGATTCGATCAAAGGGCTGCTCGGCTGGGAATGGCACGGAGCTCCCGCGATGGACCTGCCCGGCATGAGCATTGTCGCGGAAGGCGATGCGACGGTTCACGGAAAGAACGTGGGGCATTACAGCGCCACTCTTTACGATGGCCCCAAGGGCAACGTCGTCTTCAACGCCGCCACGATCTGGTGGGCCAACGGTTTGTCGAGTCCTCCGGGACATGTGAATCCTGTGCGTCACGGGGTCGCCCAGCAGGGTCCAGACGAGCGAGTTCAGCAGATGACTCACAATCTGTTTCAGAAGTTTATCGGATGATGAAACCTTCCCAATTCAGCAAGGGCTCAGGTTTTGATGTCAGGGTGAGACTGATCCTCTCGCTTGTGTTGAGTGCTGCCTGGGCTTCGTGGACCGTCGAGGCAGCGGAGGATTCACCGAAGAAGCCTAACATCCTCTTCATCGCCGTCGATGACATGAACGACTGGAACGGCGTCCTGAAGGGTAACCCTCAGGCCAAGACGCCGCACCTGGAAGCCCTCGCAGCGAAGGGGATCACCTTCACCAACGCTCACTGTGCCGCGCCGGCCTGCGGCCCCTCCCGCTCCGCCATCATGAGCGGGATTCTTCCTTCAACGTCGGGCAACTACATCAACAAGAGCTCGCTCATTCACAACCCCATCCTGAATAACTCGGTGCTCCTGCCGGAGTTCTTCCAACAGAATGGCTATCAGGTGATCGGTGGAGGAAAGCTGTTCCATGGTTACCACTTCACCCATGAAGTAAAGGGCCGGGGCTTCGATGAATACTTCCCCAGCAAAACGCAGGACCTGCCTTCGTTCGCCGGGCTCAAGTTCAATGCCAAGCTCCCCTTGGGAGGATGGGCCCGGCAGGCCGATTGGGGCCCCTGTCACCCGGATGTGACGGTGGACGATCATCCCGACGGCATCACCGCGAACTGGGCGTCAGAGAAACTGCTCAGCGGAGAGTTGCAGGAGCCGTTCTTCCTTGGAGCCGGCATCTTTCAGCCGCACCTGCCGAACTACGCCCCGCAGGAATACTTCGATCGCTTTCCGCTGGAGGAGATCAAGCTGCCGGAAGGCTTTCGGGAAGACGATCTCGATGATGTGCCGGGCGCCCACAGCAAGATGGCGCATAACCCATGGCTGAATCGGATCCGGCAAACGAATCAGTGGAAGCCGGCCATCCAGGCTTACCTGGCTTGCACCGCGCTGGTCGATGACCTCGTGGGGCAGATTGTCGGAGCCTTGGAAGAGTCGCCCTATGCTGACAACACCATCATTGTGCTGTGGAGCGATCATGGTTTCCAACTGGGGGAGAAGGGCCGCTGGGGAAAGTATTCGCTCTGGGAGCGAGCCACCCGGGTCAACCTCATGTGGGTGGTGCCTGAGGTTACCACCCCGGACACGAAGAGTTCGAAACCGGTCAACCTGCTCGACATCTACCCCACCCTCGCTTCGCTCACGGGCAGCGAGCCGCCCGAAGGGCAACTGGAAGGCAAGGACCTCACCCCCCTGATGAAGGATCCGGAAGCCGATTGGGACGAGACCACGCTGACGGTCTTTGGCTACAAGAATTACGGCCTCCGTTCCGAACGCTATCGCTACATCACCTACGCCGATGGAACCGAGGAGCTCTACGATCACCAGAGTGATCACTGGGAATGGCAGAATCTCGCCGACAATCCGGAATACGCCGAGGTGAAGCAAATGATGCGTCAGCAGTTGCCGACGCATCATGAACCTGATGGGGTGACCTACACGCCGGCAGGTTACAAGTGGGACCTGCCATCCAAATCGAAAAAATAATACAGAAATCGGCTGCCGAGGTGCAACCATCGAGGCCGGTCAGTGTTCTATTCCCAAAGTGATTTTCAAAAAACAAATTCTATTAGCCTTGCTCCTGTCACTTTCCTGCGTCGCCATTAGCAATGGGCAGCAGGCTGGGGGTGCCACCACCACCGATCTTGAGCCGCTGGACAGTGACCGAAACCGTGAGGTTCCGGTAAAGATTTATCTGAAACCATCATCCGGGCCTCAGCCCGTCATCCTGTTCTCCCACGGCCTCGGCGGCTCCAGAAATGCCAGCCCCTACCTAGGCAACCATTGGGCTGAGAATGATTACATCGCCGTCTTCGTTCAACACAAGGGCAGTGACAGCAGTATCAGAAACGGCACGGGCCCAGGGCAACGCTTGATGGCTCTCAAACAGGCGATCAGCCTGGAGAATGTCCTGGCTCGCCTCGAGGATATTTCCTTCGTAATTGATCAGCTGGAGATTTGGAATCGCGATGCGGATCACTTTTTGTATGGCAAGCTGGATCTGGATCACATCGGTCTGTCTGGACACAGTTACGGTGCGAATACCACCCAGTCCCTTATGGGGCAGGTTTCTCTCCTGAGGGAATCTCCCACAGACCCACGTATTGATGCGTTTCTTCCCATGTCGCCGTCGGCATCCCCGGCGATGAGTCCCGAGAAAGCTTTCGGCAAGGTCTCTGCCCCGGTCTTGTGCATGACCGGCACCAAAGACAACAACCCGGTCAGCCCGACGATGACCCCAGAATCCCGCCAACAGGTTTATGAGGGGCTACCAGCCGGGGATAAGTTTCAGTTAGTGCTGAAAGACGCTCAGCATCATGCGTTCGCCGGCTCAGGTCAGGGGTCCCGTTTCCATATCCCTCACCACCATCCTGCGATATCAGAACTCAGCACCCTGTTTTGGGATGCCTACTTGAAGGACGATCAAGAGGCGAAAGCCAAACTGCAGTCGGACGAGGCAAGAGAGCTTGCGGGCTTGATGGAGGAGGATGTCTGGGAGTGGAAGTAAGCGCCCGGTTCCCGTCCTGTATGAATTAAAGAAAAACAATGATGAAGAAGATCACCCTCTTAGGTTTATCATGCGCCCTCTCCAGTGCGTTTTCCGCCACGTCTGTCGCCGAAGAGGTAGCGCCGGCTCTATCAAAACATGTTCTGGCCAATTTCCCTCAAGTTGACCGCAACGGGGACGGCAAGCTGACCGGGCGTGAGTGGACCTTCATCGAAAAGGTGATCATGCGGAGGCATCCCGACGCGGATGCCGATGCAAACGGCACCCTCTCTCGAGCGGAACAGGAGGCACTCGCCAAACGACTGGGCGGCACGGACGCGCCTGACACACCACCAGCTGAATCAGATGCCGCGACGCCAGAACAACTGGCGAAATTCCTCAAGCAGTATCCGGAATCCGATGCGGATGGTGATGGCAAGCTCAGTGCCAAGGAGGCCGCCGCCTATCGCAAGGCACTGCAAAACAGTCGCGGACAGGTCGCTAACAAGAGAGGGCCCTTCGTCCCTGATCCCGGCTGGAAGGAAGAGAAGTTTCCTGAGCATGCGGTTTGTTACCTGACTCCTACTCAGTTGATGGAGCAGTATGGCGGAGATTTCCCCGATTTGCCGAAGTCAGACGATGGCGTCCTGAGAGTTGTTGGAACGGGGCATAGTTTCATGATGCCCGGATATCGGACCTTGCTGCACATTTGCGAGGCGGCCGGCTTCACCCAACCGCTTTACACTCATACCGGTGGTGGCATGACGGGAAGCGTCCGCTACAAATGGGAACAGGAGAACGGAATCTTCGGCTTCGACCGAAAGCCGAAGCCTAAGCTGCTGCCCGCAATCGCGAATGCCGGTTGGGATGCGATGATGTGGGGGCCCTACGATCAGGATCAACCGGAGTACTACCGCTGTTGGATCGATTACTGCCTGAAATACAACCCGGACATGAAGTTCTATCTGTCCGACGCCTGGATCCGGCTTTGGCCCTTCGTCGGTGGTAAGCCGCCAGCAGATGAGTCGGAGTACACTGCCGAATTCCTTCAGGCACGCGAGACCGAAAAGCACGAATTGTTCAAGGGGCTCATCTCCGGGATGCAGGAGGAATACCCTGACAAAATCTACATCATCCCCACCTCGCTGGCCGTCACCAAGGCAGCGGTTCTCCAGGTCCAAGGAGAGCTGCCCGGCGTCAAAAGCCTTCACAAGTTGGTCACCGATGAGGATCGTTCCATCTGGAGAGATAACCGGGGTCACCTCGGGACCGGGTTTGATCGCCTCGAAGGCTATGTCTTCTACTCGACGCTCTACCAGAAGTCTCCCGAGCTGATCGAAAACGAGATCAATTTTACGGGGGGGCAGCAAGCTTATCCCAGCAATGAACTCGATCAGGTGTTCCGGAAGATCGCCTGGCAGGCTGTGATCGAGAATCCGCTCAGCGGAGTGGTGGACAGCAATGGAGACGGCATTGGTGATTTAGTGGAGTAGCATTTATCCCAATGAAAACAATACCTGGTATGACCTTAAAATATCTTCTGCTCTTTGGATGCACCCTTTGGTTTGTGCCTGTTGATCTTGTCGGTCAAGTCAAGACCCCAACCCACCGGCAGGTGTCCTATGGACCGGAAGAAAGGCAATGGTTGAACCTCTATTTACCCGAAGGAAAGGATCCGGCGCCGGTCTTCATCTATGCCCATCACAACGGCTCCACAGCCAATGACGTGAAAAGTTCCTGGGCCGATCGTGCCGTAGAAGCGGGTATCGCGATTGTTAGCTGGGAATCGATTGCGCAGGTAAGAGGTCTTCCCGATCTGCAAATCTGTGCTGCGGATGCGAAGGTGATGTTTGCCTGGGTGAAGGAAAATGCCGAAACCTATCACCTGGATGTCGATAGGGTCATTATTGGTGGACAATCACGGGGCAGCTACGTGAGCTGGGCACTTGCTCATTCCGGGGATCCAGCCATTCTGGGGATCTATATGGGACAGGCTCTTCCAGGCAATTCTTTTGATGAGCGCTTACTGGAGCCGATCACCAGGGAGGCACCCCCGATCTTTCTTGCTTATCGAAAGGAACCCGGAGTCGTCGGAGATATTCACGATCCCGCGCATGGGCTGAAGGTGATTGGGAAATACAAAGAGCTGGGGATTGGGGATCGTGCGGAACTCGTGCATACCCTTGGCAAGACGAAGAATAACGATGTGATGCAATTCTTGACGAAGTTCGTACGGGCAATAGCTGGGCAGGCTGAATCAGGATCAAAGAAATAAATTTCATGAGGCTGTTCAGTTCTCTCCTCCTGGTGGGGTTGCTCGTATTCAGCGCGTCCGTCGAGGCCGCTGACACGGAGACGGGTGAACGCCCCCGGCCGCTGCTTGGTGTGCAACGCTGGGACATGTTTTCCGGCAAGGGGGCCACGCAGCAAAAAGAACTGGGTTATTTGCCGGGAGGCCCGGGTTTCCTGAAGGATTCGCAATGGCACGACCGGGTGCCTTTTTTCTGCCGACGGACCGAGGATGTCGACTGGATCGAGCATCCGGACGGCGCCGGTCCCGTGTGGTTCAATCATCCCTTCAGCCAGGAATTGCTGCAGGAGGCCACAGATCAGGAACTTCGTTATGCCTGCAACGCCGCGATTGATTTTTTTGTCTATCACGGCCCGGCGCGCAGCCTTTACGCCAACGGTTGGGAACTGAGGAACAATTTCGATTGCCACCTCGCCAGCCAGATACCCGAGGCTAAGAAGGTGAACTTCACCTGGGCTCTCTACTCCCACCGGGCGATTCGCTACACGCGAAGCAAAGTGGCCACCATGATGGACGAGACGATGGAATACATCAAACTGCCCAACTGGCAGACGGTGATGGATGGTCGCCCCTTGATTGTTGTCTACCATCCCGAACGATTCCGGGCAGCCCTGCAAGCTGCCAAGGGTAGGCAGCACATGACCGGCGCCGAATTTGTGGGGTATGTCAGGGCGCGAGTCGAAGCCGAGGGGCTGAAGAACCCCTACATCGTGGGATGCATGGAGCCGAGAGAGAGCTACCTGCATGCCGAAATCCTGAAGAAAGAAGGCTATGATGCCTTCATGGACTACGAGGGAGCCTATGGGGGCGAAGTTGCCAAGCGGGACGAAGCACCCACCTATGCCGCGGCCACCGAGGAGATTCTCAAGACCTGCGAGCAAGAGTATTTGAACCGTGGACTCCCGTTTCTTCCTCCTTGCCCCAGCATGCACTATCGATGGCCCCATGCCTTTGATCGCAGGGGGCAACCCGTGGAAGAATTGTATCACATGCAGTGGCCCAGGGAAGGCGAGCTTACGGCTCGTGTCGAAGCCGTCCTTGATTTCGTGGCGGCTCATCCGAAAGACTGCGAGGCGCAGACAGTGATCATGTATTCCTGGAATGAACACTCAGGGGGTGGTGGAATCTGCCCCACCATGGGCGAGCCGCCTGAGTATGAACCGGACACGCGATGGCTCGATGAGGTGGCCGAGGCGCTGGTGGGGTGGAAAGCACCAATCAACGGGAGCAATCACGATCAGTAAGATGAAAATAACGAGAACGGCAGCAGTATGCCTGTGGGGAATGCTGATCGCGATTACAGGATGCGCGAGAGCGGAAGAGCATCTCAATACGCTTTCTGAAATAATGAATCAGGCGGTGACGGACAAGCAGGTCGCTGGTGCCTCCTTTATTGTCGTTCACCAAGGCGAAGTCGTTTTTCGTGAAGGGGTCGGATATGCCGATATCGAATCGAAGCGCCCCTTCACAGCGGACGAACTGCTGCCCATCGCCTCGGTATCAAAGCCTTTCATGGCGAGCGTCGTCATGGCTCTGGTGGATCAGGGGAAGTTGAACCTGGATGATCCGGTGGAGAAATACCTTCCTGCGTTCAAAGGAAAACGAGTCCAAGGCAGTAAGTCGCCCGCAAAGCCGATGACGATTCGTCAGCTGATTTCGCACACGGCCGGATTCTGGGGGAACAAAGGGATCTCTCCCGAGAAAATGGATCTGATCCGCAATTTTGAACGCCCTTTGGATGAAACCATTGACCTGGTCGCGAAGTATGATCTTGCCTACGAGCCTGGAACCAAATGGGTCTATTCCGGCGTTGGGTATTGTGTCCTGGGGCGTGTGGTGGAAGTCGCGCTTGGAGAGTCGCTGGAAGTGGTTTCGCAGGAGGCTTTGTTCCGTCCCATGGGGCTGAGCAACACGACGTTTCTGCCTTCCAGGGAAATGCGAAATACGGTGCCCACGGCTTATGTGCGAGAAGGGAGAGAACTGAAGGCAAAAGACTCCTCGTCGGAAATTGAGGATCTCCGACTCATCCTCCCGGGAGGTTCACTCTTCACAAACCTGGACGCGCTTGCCGCATTCGGGCAGATGCATTTGAACGATGGTTTGCACGACGGTAAGCGAATCCTATCGAAAGAGTCGGTTGCTGAAATGCGAAAATTTCAAGGGCTAGAGAGGGCCAGCAGAAGCTACGGCTTGGGATGGTTTCGCGACGATGTTTCGGATTCGGGTTTAGCGGAGCTAACATTTCACGGCGGCGCCTTGGGAGCGCACTTGCGAATCGACAGACGACGAGAGGTGGTATTCGCGCTCCTCGTTCATCAGAACGGTCCCCAAGTGAAGCCTTTGAAAGACAAACTAATCGATCAGGTGAACAAGATGTTTCCAGTAGCGTCGGGGCGTTAGGAGCAGGCAATGCAGAAGGTTTATGAAACAGCAACGCAACTCAGGAGTCAGTCGCCGCGATAAAATTTTTTGAATAGGCAAATTCCTATCGGTTAGTTAGCTTTCGCTTGACCGGTTTCGATTTCAAAAAGCTTTTGCAAAGCTTCTTTCAATAATCTGCGATGCGCCACGCCTCGTTCAAAATCACCTTCAGGACAACGCTGTTCTCGTTGATGCTCGGAGTGCTGATCACTGCGGTCCTTCTCCTCGGAATCGCAGGTTACATCTACGCGAGATTTGCGGTGGGGGACCTTGGTCAAAAGGTCCTCACGCAGACCGCCAACCGAATCGATCAACATGTCCAGCATGCCCTCGACACGGCCGAGGATGAAGCCTCGACGATTCGGAGTTTGATCGAAAAGAACTGGCTGGATCCCGAAGATCACGAGAACGCGACCGAATATTTTCTTTCCTCCCTGAAGGCCCGCCCCAGTCTCTCCTACCTGTCCTTCGGCACCCCCGGTGGAAAATACTATCATGGATTCCGGGACCGCGACGGGAACCTCAGTTCCTTGTGGCTGGTGCCGGGCCGAGACGGTGAGCGGCGACTCGTCGAATTCGCGATTCAGGAAGACGGTCACTCCGAAACGATTCGGGACATTGCCCAATCCGTTCGCACACCGCCCTATGAACGCCCCTACTTCATCACAGCCCGCGAGGCGGGGGATGCTGTTTGGACCGAATCCTACGTTTTTCTTGGTTCGGGCGAATCTCTGGACGTTCCCGGGGTCAGTCGGGCGGTGCCTGTCTATTCCGGAAACGGAAGCGATCTCCTCGGCGTCGTCACGGCTGATTTTGATCTGCATGCCTTGAGTCGATTCCTCAGAAATGTGGATCTTGGGCCGGGAGGTTTGTGCTTCCTTGTGGAGATCAGCCCGGAAGGTGTTCCGCAGATCATCGCCCACCCGGATGCCGCCGATCCCAATCCCGGGCAACGCCTCGACTTGACGCGACCGGCGCCGAACGGGGAGGGCCGAATCACCGTTGCAGCGGATCAGGTTGCCGATCCCAGAGTCGTTCACAGCCTGGCGTCCCTGGGGCCTAATCTCGCAACACCGAACCGATTGTCAGACAAATTTGTCGTGGACGTCTCCGGCCAGAGCTACGTCGGGGAAGTCCACCGCCTTGAAAGAAAAGGTGGGCCCGCCTGGATCATCTGCATGTTGATCCCGGAATCGGAGCTACTTGGCGATGTCCATCGCATGGCGAAGATAATGGCTTTCCTGGGACTCAGTGGGGTGATTGTTGCAGCTGCTTTATCGTTGCTGGTCTCGCGACGCATTTCGATGAGCCTGCGCAGTATTGCCGGCGAGACCAAGGAGATTGGTCAGTTCCGGCTAATGCCGAAGCAACCTGTCTCGAGTCGCATCGAGGAAATCGGGACGCTGGCGAACGCGGTTGAGGAGATGAAAACAAGCCTTCGATCCTTTCAGAAGTATGTGCCGTCGGAGTTGGTCAGGCAATTACTCGCAACCAGTCAGGAAGCCGAATTAGGGGGAAGCCGCAAGGAACTGACGGTGTATTTCTCGGATATCGTAGGATTTACTTCGATCTCGGAACAACTCCCGGCGACGCAGTTGGTCGAAATTTTGTCGGAGTATCTCGACGAGATGACCACAACCGTGCTGGACCACGGAGGGACGGTCGACAAGTATATCGGAGACGCCATCATGGCGTTCTGGGGGGCTCCGCAACCATGCGAACAACACGCCGTCGAGGCCTGTCGCACCGCTCTCGCCAATCAGGCACGACTGAATCAACTACGGGACGGTTGGGAGAAAAAAGGACTACCCGCCCTCCGCGCAAGAATCGGACTACATACCGGCACCGCGATCGTCGGAAATTTCGGGAGTCCCAGTCGCCTGGACTACACCGCGATCGGTGACACCGTGAACGTGGCGAGCCGGCTCGAAGGACTCAACCGGATTTATGGAACCGAGATCCTGATCAGTGAACTGACCCTGCAACAGGTTCGGGATCACTTTCTGACTCGTCCGCTCGACAAGGTCGCCGTCAAAGGCCGCAAGCAGGGAATGATGGTCTACGAGCTGGTTGCCGAGCGACAGCGGGAGATTTCAACCGACCTCGCCTGGGTGACCTCCTACGAAGAAGGTTTGGGCCACTACTTCGCGATGAACTGGAAGGAAGCGATCCACTCCTTCGAGACCGTGCAGAGAACAAATCCCGACGACGTGGCAACCGGGATCATGATTGAACGGTGTTCCCAATACCTGGAATCACCTCCGGGTGACGGCTGGGATGGCATCTTCCGTGCCCCGAAGTGACCGGCGATCCGTTCGCCAATACTTTTTTCCTCACGATCCGGCTGAATCAGCCGGGCCAGATCTCACTACTCGCGGGGTGGACTGGAAAATTCGGCTTCAACGCGGGGTTTGTCCGGCGCCTTCAACGCGATCGAAAACTGCAACCCCTCAATCTCGGTCGGGCTGACGCACCGATATAATTCCTTCAATAAGCAAATCCCTATCAGTCACCCGTTTTGCGGCGCGAGCCGTATTGCTTTTCTACCCGTGAATCACTACATTCGACCATCACTTTGAAATCCCAATCTCTCACTGAGGGATCGATCCCGAAACATATTCGCAACATCGCCTTGCCGATGAGCATCGGGTTTCTTTTCAACACGATGTACAATGTGGTCGACTCGTTTTATGCGGGGCGGGTATCGACCTCAGCGTTGGCGGCGCTGGCGCTGTCATTTCCGGTCTTCTTTATCATTATTGCCATTGCTGAAGGCATTGCCCGCGGCTCATCTGCGCTCATCGCCAATGCAATCGGTGCTAAAGATGAGGAAAAAGAACAGCGGCTCTCCCGCCAGGTCTTTTCGTTGGGGCTGATCTGTGCGCTGTCTCTGACGGCGATTGGACTCAGTGCAGCGCCTTCCTTGTTTCGAATTCTGGGGGCCGAGGGAGAGTATTTTGATCTGGCTTTGGGCTACGTGTCACCTTTGTTTATCGGGGCGGTCTTTTTCCTGATCAGCAGCATGAGCAATGCGATTTTGCTCGCTCACGGCGACAGTAAGACTTTTGGGAAGGTGCTGATTGCCAGTTTCCTGCTCAACTTGGTTTTTGACCCCTGGTTTCTCTACGGTGGGTTTGGTCTGCCGGCGATGGGTGTGCCGGGAATTGCCTGGGCCACCGTTTTGATCCAGGCGATGGCGGGAGTTTTTCTTTTCTCTGTGGTGGTGAGGCGAGGCTATGTGGACCTCACTGCGCTTTTCAAGCAACGGCCCAAACCGAAAATCTACGGTGAAATTTTGAAGCAAGGGATTCCGACGAGCTTCAACATGATGTCGATCGCGCTCGGTTTCTTCGTCACCACCTATTTCCTGAAATTCTATGGTGAAGTTTCAGTGGCGGCTTTTGGCGTCGGCACTCGTATCGAGCAGATCGCGCTTCTCCCTGCCATCGGACTGGGAGCGGCGATAGTTTCCATCGTCGGGCAGAACAATGGAGCCGGGCGAATGGGGCGAGTCAGTGAATGTATGAGGCTGTGTGTGAAGTTCGGCCTGATCTTGATTTTGGGTTCGTCCGTGCTCATCTATGTGTTTGCCACTCCGCTGGTGCGGGTGTTCACCAGTGATGAGGAAGTGATCGCGGTGGGAGCTAACTACACGCGGATTATGGCATTCATCCAGTGGGCCTACGTGATGGGCTTCATCTCCATTGGATTCCTTCAGGCAATCAAAAGGCCCATGTATGGATTCTTTGAGGCTGTGATTCGCAAGATTGTGTTGCCGATCGGGGTCTTTTACCTGGCCGTCAAAGTCATGAAAGTCGACTTGAATGGCTTTTGGTATAGCATGGTGGTGATCAATGTGGCTATGACCGTTATCACTATCGTTTACGCTAAGATGGTGCTGAGAAAGATGGCAAACTGCTCATCATCGG
The DNA here is from genome assembly GCA_049594415.1 of Verrucomicrobiales bacterium. GTDB lineage: Bacteria > Verrucomicrobiota > Verrucomicrobiia > Verrucomicrobiales > DEV007 > Arctic95D-9. Next base: position 37,154 of record JBMYJM010000017.1, read on the forward strand.
CGGAATAGAGAATTCAAAGGTCGTGTTCGATCACATGCTGGGCTAAAAGGGAAACCCTCATCGCGTGAAATAAAAAACGGCAGAATTGGCGTCACCCATAGATTTGGTGTTGAATCAATACCCCCTGCATGGCTTCCCCCTTTTTTAAAACCGCTCCGAAACGGTCATTTCTGGCCGTTGCTGCGCTCCTGGTTTCAACCTCTGTCAGCGCTGCGGACCGACCGAATATCCTCTTCATTGTGACCGACGATCACGGCTGGGGTGACCTGCCGGCGAATTGGGACCAGACCGAGGTGCAGCTTCCGACCTTGGACAGCTTGGCCGCCGGAGGGGCGCGATTCACCAACTACCACACGGTGCCGCTTTGCGCCCCGTCGCGTGCCTGCATGTTCACGGGACAAAACTCCTCAGAGAACGGCATGTGGCGCGGCCCGGGAGGCGTGCCTGGCGAGCCGGGCTACAAAGGCATCAAGCGTGACGTGAAGATGCTTTCCGAGTTCCTCTCCGAAGCGGGCTACCAAACCGGAGGCTATGGTAAATGGCACATGGGCTCCATCGAAGGAGAAGCCCCCAACGACCGCGGGTTTGACGAGTATCGCGGCTTCATGAGCGGAACCCATGGGTATTGGGTCACCAAACAACGGTCCAGGCTCCTGCACAACGGCGAGCCGGATGATGCCACCGGTCACACCACTGAGTTGTTCACGGAATGGGCGGAGAGATTCATTCGCCAAAGTGTCGCTGAAGAGGAGCCTTTCTTCTGCTACCTGGCTTACAACGCAGTGCACGGTCCTATCCGCACCGATGAATCGAAGCCGGCCTCGGCACCTGAGGAGTGGGTCAACAAGGCGATTGACCGGGGCGTCAGCTTTTTACGCAGTGACTATGTCGCGGTTCTTGAGCACATGGATCACCATATTGGCAAGCTGGTTGGCGTACTCGATGAGCTGGAGGTAGCCGACAACACGCTCATCGTCTTTGTCAGCGACAACGGAGGCTGCACCATGGAGGAAGGTGCAGCCGGAGGAAGGTATCCCGGCGACAATGGTCAATCCCGGGGAGGCAAGGCGACCACATTCCAAGGAGGCTTGAGTGTACCCTTTCTCATGAACTGGAAAGGCCGAATCCCTGAGGGCACCGTTTCCGATGCCCAGGTGATGCACGCCGACATTTTCGCCACCCTGCTCGATGCGGCCCAGATCCCGCTTCCTGAGATGAATGGCAAGAACCCCATGCGCGGTCTCTCTCTGATTCCCCACATGACTTCGGCGGGGGAAGAGGCGGTTCCCGAGCGCACCATGATCTTTGATCTCTGGGGCAATCTCGGGCTGCGAAAAGGCGACTACAAACTGTGGGGGGATGTGGGAAGAGACTCCACTCCGGACTGGGAAGCTCTTATCAATGACATCGAGAACGCTGACCTGTCACTCTTCGATCTCAGCGAGGATCCCGGTGAGCAAACCGATCTGCGAGCCGACCTGCCTGAGGTCTACGCTTCCCTCAAGACGGAGCTGCTTGACTACTTCGCCGGAATCAACGCGAAGTATCCCGTCCCGGAATCGATCGGGGCGAACAATCAGAGCACACCGGCTCCCAAGGCGATGACCAGCGCACCGACCAAGTCATCAGGCTCTCCGATTTCTGAAAAGTTTTTCAAGGCGCGCGACCAGAATGGAGACGGCGTCCTGACCCTTCAGGAATACATCAATAAGCCAATTGAGGAATCGCCTGGTCGAACGAAAGTTTTCCTGAAGTTCGATGCGGATGCTGATGGGAAGTTAACGCTCGAGGAGTTGAAGCAGGCGGCGAAGTAATCCAGCTGCCTCTGACGTAACACTGGTAGAATGAAATCTGAATCCCTGAAGGTACCTCCAGGTGAGCTGGCAATGCGATTTTGGATGATAGGGTCAGTTGTCGTCTTTTGCTCCTTGGCTCAGACCGCACGAGGCGCCGATGAGCCGGCAGGTAACCCAGGAAAAAAGGTTGCGAAGAAGGCGGTGGATGTCTCGGCTTTCGCCCGGGAGATTGATCAGTTGGTGGCCGACGAACTGAAACAACTCGGTCAGGCGCCGCGGCCGGAGATCGACGACTACACCTTTTGTCGCCGCATCCACCTCGATGCAATTGGTCGAATTCCAACAATCGGTGAGCTGGAGGCCTTCATTGATGACAAGCACCCTGACAAACGCGCTCGCTTGATCGAGGAGCTGCTTCATTCCAAGGGCTACAACAGCCACTGGTATAACTACTGGGCGGACCTGCTGCGGGTGAAGGATGTGGGTGACAAGTTGCACCATTCCGGAAACTTCTCGGAATGGATCAAGGAATCAGTGCGCAGTAATAAGCCCTACAACCAGATCGTACACGAGTTGGTCAACGCGAGCGGCAAACTATACCAACCCGGCAACGGGGCCACCGGATTCTACGCCCGCGAATCCATGCCGCTGGATCACCTGGCCAATTCCGTGAAGACCTTCATGGGAATGAGCATTGAATGTGCTCAGTGTCACGATCACCCGTTTGATGTCTGGACGCAGCAGGATTTCTACAAACTGGCAGCCTTTACTTCCAGGACGCACCTGCGCGTGGAGCCATTACCCAATGTGGAAAAAGCAATCTACGCCAAGGATCGAAACATCCTGAAACAACGGGATTTTGACGAATGGATAGTCTATCGGGAATCCATCCGGGTGAAGCACGCAGCCATCTATGGCAACGGCACCGGGTTCATGCGGTTGCCACATGATTACCAGTACGATGATGGTGAACCACACGAGGTCATGGCGGCTGATGTACCCTTCGGCGACATGCCTGAGATAAACTACGAGATGTCCAAAGAGAAGCTGGATAAGCTTTCCAAGAATCAGTTTGGTCCCGAGATTAATGCCCGCGGTTCGATGGCGGATTGGATGACCTCTCCGGAGAATCCCATGTTCACCAAGGCGACCGTGAATCGTTTGTGGTACATGGTGATGGGCACGGAACTGGTCGGCCAACTGGGAGAGTTGACCCTCGACGAAATGGGGGATCATCCGGCGCTCACCGAGAAGCTGATCGCCATCATGCAGGCGTCAGACTACGATACCAAATTGTTCCTCAGTGCGATTTTCAACAGCCGGACTTACCAGAGCCAGGCCCTGGCTTTAACCGCCACACCTCCAGAGTATATCCTCGATGGACCAGCGGTCAGGCGCCTGCCGGCGGAAGTGATCGTGGATTCCTTCCTCAGCCTCAAAACCGAGACCCCTGACAAGTATGTGGCGACGGAGTTTCGTTGGGACGGATTCACCAACTTTTACGACAAGTCGAGAGACATGACGGCGAATGACTTTGTTGATTACTCTGTCAAAGGGCCCGGGCGGAAGCAGTTTCAAGACCGCGAGGAGCGGGAAGCGATGAAGCGCAATGGAAACATGGGGCCCCACGAGTTGTGGCGCGTCTCCACCTTCGGTAGGAATTACGATGATCACTGGATCGCCATGCTCATGGGCAAATCGAATCGTGAATTGATCGATGACGCGAGTTTGGAACCAACGATTCCCCAGATTCTTTTCATGATGAACGGTCTCGGCTTTCCGGAAGATGCCTTGATCGCGCGAAAGCTCAGTGAGGCGAAAACAAAAAAGCAAAAGATGGAGCTTCTCTGGAAAGCCGCCCTGGGACGCCTGCCCAAGGAGTCGGAGGCGCCGCTGTTTGCCCACGCTCCGCACGATGTTATGTGGGCGTTGATCAACTCCAACGAATTCAGATTTGCAAGGTAAGACAATGGATCGAAGAGACTTTATTTACCGGGCCGGCTTGACTGGAGCCTCATTGCCCTTTCTCAATGCCACTGCTGCTTCAGAGACGGCGGCCAAGGCGAAATCCGTCATTTACATTTTCCTGTCGGGTGGCTTGAGCCAGTACGACAGCTTCAATGTTGAGGTCGATAAGCCCGTTCTCGGGAAGTCGAACATCATCAAGAGTAATGCTGACGGCGTTAGGGTGAGCCACTATTACCCAAATCTGGCTAAGCAGATGGACAAGCTGCTGGTCTTGAACTCGATGAAGACCAATCAGGGCGCGCACCCTTCCGGTATCTACAAGATGCTAACCGGCTACAACCCGCGGGCGACGATCACGCACCCGGAACTGGGTGCCTGGGTCAATAAGAGCCTGACGACTCCCGAGGACAGCCTTCCCAACTTCGTGAGCATTGGCGGCGGTCGCTCTGGCACGGCCGGGTTTTTCCCGGGGCAGTGGGCTGCGTTGCCGGTGAAAGATCCCAGCGAGGGCATTGATTTCGTGAAGCGACACCAAGCGGTCGGTGAAAAGACCTTCCAGAAACGTCTCGCTATCCTGAACACGCTCAATTCAGATTTCCAGGAGAACTTCGGCGCCAAGGACACCCAGTCCTATGTCGATACTTATGCGGGGTCTTTGAAGTTCATGAACTCCAAAGACATCGACGCCTTTGAGCTTCAGAACGAAAACGCCAACATCACCAAACTATATGACAAGAGTGAGTTCGGCCGCAGCTGCCTACTGGCAGGGCGTTTGGTTGAGCGAGGCGTGCGATTCGTCAAAGTGAACCTGGGCGGCTGGGACTATCACGACGACATTTATGGCAGGATGCCTGGCAATGCCAAAAAGCTCGATAGCGGCTTGTCGGCTCTCCTCAATCACCTGACTCAGAAAGGTCTTCTAGATACCACCCTCGTAGTGGTGTCGACCGAATTTGGCCGCAAGCCGGAAGTGAACCCCAATGCCGGAAGGGATCACCATCCGGATGGCTTCACCTGTCTCATGGCTGGTGCCGGCGTCAAAGCGGGGCAGATTTATGGGACGACGACCAAAGACGGGAAGCATGCGGAGGAAAACCCACTCGATGTCACTGACTTCAATGCCACCATCGCCTGGCGTCTCGGGATTGATCCGGCGCTGGAGGAAAATTCCGCCAGTGGCCGGCCCTTCGAGTTGGCCAACAAAGGCGAAGCTCGCACCGAGCTGTTTCTCTAAAGTCCCGGGTGTGATCTCATTCGAATCTGACTCTGGGTCGAGATCAACCTAAAACCAAATCAAGCCATGAGAATGCGAAGCTTTCTTCCGCTCCTGTTTCTATTGCTTCTTTCCTCCATCGGGCAGGCAGCAGATCGCCCTAACATCATCCTCATCCTCGCAGATGACCTGGGATGGGCCGACACCACCCTCTACGGAAAAACCGAGCTTTACGAAACGCCCAACCTGGAGCGTCTCGCCGCACGCGGAATGACGTTTAACAATGCGTACTCCTCCCACCCACTCTGCTCCCCCACCCGCTCCAGTATTCTGAGCGGACAAAACCCGGCTCGAACCGGCTTCACCACGCCGGGAGGCCATACCAAGGAAGTTCGCTACACCCCCGCCCCGAGGACAAGTGGTCCCCCCAACCAGAAGAGCAACATCGTCCAGTCCTCCACCCGACTCAACCCGGCCATGCCCACCCTCGGCAAACTGCTGAAGGAGGCTGGCTACGCCACCGCCCACTTCGGCAAATGGCATCTTGGAGACGGCCCTCACTCGGCACTCGAGTTTGGCTTCGACGTCGACATTCCCAACTACAACGGCCCCGGCCCCGGCCGCACCTATCTGGCTCCCTGGACCATCCCCGGCCTGGAAGGCGAACCCGGGGAACACATCGAGGACCGCATGGCTGAGGAGGCCGTAAACTGGCTGAAAAACCGCGATCGCACCAAGCCGTTCTACATGAACTACTGGCAGTTCTCTGTTCATGCACCCTTTGGTGCCAAGCCGGAACTGATCGACCGCTACCGGCCGAAGATTGATCGCACTTCTACCCAGCAGTCCCCCACCTACGCCGCCATGTTGCACTCGATGGACGATGCGATCGGCACTCTCCTCGACGCTCTAGACGAAGAGGGAATCGCTGACGAAACCATCATTCTCTTCACCTCCGACAACGGTGGTAATCAGCACTGCGGCCTCGAAGAGACTGACGTCAACGGCGAGACCTACATCACTCCCGTCACCAGCAACGCGCCGCTCCTCGGTGGCAAAGGCAACATCCACGACGGAGGCATCCGCGTGCCCGGCGTCGTAGTCTGGCCCGGCGTCACTGAGGCGGGATCTCGCAACGACACTCGCATCCAGTCGACCGATCTTTATCCGACCATTCTCAGCATGCTGGAGATCGACCTTCCGGCGAACCACCCCGTCGACGGCGTCGATTTCTCCGCCGCCCTCGAAGGAAAGGAACTCGAGCGCGAACCGATGTTCACCTACGTGCCGAGCTACGGCAACACGCCAAAATGGTTGCCCCCGTCCATGGCCGTCCATCACGGCAAATGGAAGCTGATTCGAACCTTTCACCATGGTGAAAACGGTGCTCATCAATTCCGTCTCTACGACCTGGAGAACGATATTGGAGAGACCAGGAACCTCGCTGCTGAGCAACCCGAAACCGTCCAGCGACTCGACGCCCTGATCGACGATTTCATCGTCGAAGCTGAAGTCGTCGTTCCCACCGCCAATCCGAACTTCGACCCCGCCCAGTTCGATGCCTCGAGGATCGGCGTCCAGGCCGGCGGCCTCAAGATGCCTCCGGCAGCCAAGACGCCCGGTCAGCCTACCCCGGTGACCACGGTCAAAGATCCGGCCCTCAAGGGTTGGATTGCGAGAAATGCAGAGATCACCTCGGACTCCAAGCGGATCATGATCACAGGCGTCGGCCGCCAGTCCTTTCTCGCGACCAGTCAGGTCCGCAGCGAAGGAGCGACCGAAGTGAACCTGCAGATCCGCGGCGAAGGCAAAGGCAGTCTGCAATGGCGCACCGAAGACCAGGAGGAATTCCCCAAGGCCCAGTCGAAGGTTTTCACGGTGAAAGGAAACGAGTGGACCAAGGTCACGGTCGCACTCCCGGTCAAAGGCACCCTGGTTCAGCTTCGAGTCTTTCCTCCGAGTCAGCCCAAGAAATCAACCGGACTCGCCTGGATCGAAGTCAGTTCAACCGTTTCGGGTAAAAAGCAACGCTGGGACTTCAAGTCGGAGGAACCGGCCGCGCCCGAGAAAGCCAAGCGATCCGCTCCCAGAGCAAGCCCACAGGCGAAGCCAGTGAAGAGAGCCAGACCAACCGGTAACGAACCTAACATTCTCTTAATTCTTGCCGATGACCTCGGCTATGGAGAGCTTGGCTGCTACGGCAGTCCGGATGCCAAAACACCTAACATGGACCGACTCGCCGCGGAAGGTGTTCGCTTCACCGATGGCTATTCCGCCTTCCCCGTCTGTTCCCCCAGTCGGGCCGCCATCCTGACCGGTCGCTACCCGCACCGTTTTGGCGACACCTACGAAGACTACTACGGCGGAGGCTCCCCCAGCCTGACGCCGGAAGAACACCCCACCATCGGACAATTACTTCAGGGCGTCGGCTACGAGACCTTCTGCTTTGGAAAATGGAACGTGTCCAACCTCGAGCGCCGCCGCGCCAATGACTTTGGTTTCGATTCGTGGGTCGGCCTGCACCTCAACCACGACTTCTATACCCACAGACTGATTCGAGGCGACGAACTGGACATGTATAAAGATGGCGAGCCCTATCCGGATCGCGTCGGCACCTGGTGCGATACCGTCTTTGCCGATGAAGCACTCAAGGTCATCGAGGCAAAGAACCAAAGGCCCTTCTTCATCTTCTTGCCGTTCCAGGCGCCGCACACTCCGATCCAGGACCCGGATGTGCCGATGGATAAGCCTCAGGAAAAGAATCGTCCCACCCTGATCAAGATGATCGAGCGACTCGACCTTGAAGTAGGTCGTGTCCTGCAGGCACTCGAAGATCAAGGCCTGGCCGACAACACTCTTGTCATCCTGACCAGCGACAACGGTGGTGAACAGGCCGTCGCCCGGAACCTTCCGCTCGGAGGAGCCAAGCAGAGCCTCAACGAAGGCGGGGTTCGCGTTCCCTACATTCTTCGCTGGCCGGGTGTCGTGCCCGAAGGCAAAGTCTGCGAAACGCCGGTGACCGCCTATGACCTCACCGCCACTATTGCTGCCGCTGGAGGAGCCGCCGCCTACCCTGATAAGCCTTTTGACGGCGTGGACCTGATCCCCGCCCTGAACGGAACTGAAGAGTTGTCCAGCGATCGCCCCCTCTTCTTCCGCCGCCGGAACATCACCGTGCACCGCGGTGAAAACGGTATCCGACAGTCGGCTGTCCGCCGGGGCAACTGGAAGTATCTGCGCACCTACAAACCGGTCGGATCCGATCGCTACCAGCAGGCCCTTTACAATCTCAAGGACGACATTGCCGAAGAAAACAACCTGGCTGAGTCCAATCCCGAAATGCTCGAAGCGCTCAACGAACTCCTCCAGCAATGGGAAGAGGAAGTCGACGCCACTGGCCTTGCCTTCGGGGACGTGCCCCGACCGCAGAAGGGAAAGAAGTGACCGACCAGTGACATCCCATTGCCCATCCAAGATAAAATCTATCCAACACGCGCTCAACCCAACCATGCAAAAACTCCTACTGACTCTTTTCCTGCCACTCCTGGTGCTTTCTCTTGCCGAGGCGAACGATCGCCCCAACGTCCTCCTGATTTCGATCGACGATCTCAACGACTGGACCGGCGGTCTTGGCGGTCACCCCCAGGCGTGGACACCAAATATCGATCGGCTCGCTGAACGTGGCACGCTGTTCGCCAACGCGCATTGCCAGTCGCCGGTTTGCAATCCTTCGCGAGCCAGCCTTATGACAGGTCGCCATCCGCATACCTCCGGGGTTTACTTCCTCGGCCCGGATCTGGAGCAGGCGCCACTTCTGGCGGAACTGGATACGCTTCCGGAACGCTTTGCCAAGAACGGCTACCAGACTCTGGCCGCAGGGAAACTCTTTCACACCAAGGACGCACGCTTTTTCCAGGAATATGGTGGCTCGATGGGAGGCTTCGGCCCGCGTCCGAAAGAGAAGATCTCGCAACCACACGGACATCCGCTCTGGGATTGGGGACAGTTTCCGGATAAGGACGAGGAGATGCCGGACTTCAAGATTGCCAGTTGGGCGGTGGAGAAGCTCGAGACCATGCCAGCTGATTCTGAGACTCCGTTTTTCATGGGTGTGGGCTTTTATCGGCCCCATGTTCCGATGTTTGCCCCGAAGAAATGGTTTGATCTCTTTCCGCGCGATGAGATTCAGCTCCCGGAGGTCAATGACAACGATCGCGATGACCTGAGCGAATACGCCATCGCCCTCACCAACGAGGAACATGTATCCCCCGAGCACGAGTGGGTCGTATCAGCCGGGCAGTGGGAACACGCTGTGCAATCGTATCTCGCTTCGATCGCTTTTGCCGACCACTGCCTCGGCATGGTCCTCGATGCCCTGGACGCATCACCACATCGTGAGAACACGATTGTGGTGCTCTTCTCTGATCACGGGTTTCACCTGGGCGAAAAGCAGCGATGGGCCAAGCGCACCATCTGGGAGGATGGCGATCGCGTTCCCCTGATCTTTGCGGCACCCGGATTTCCGGCCGGTCAGACGACGTCAAAGCCGGCACAGTTGCTCGACATTTTCCCCACCTTGCTTGAACTGACCGGCCTGCCCGAGGATTCAACCCAGGAAGGGCATTCACTCGTGCCCCTGTTAAACAATCCGCAGGCTGAGTGGCCGCACGTGTCGCTCTCTTCTTTCGGAAGAGGCAACTACGCCGTGCGTTCCGAACACTTCCGTTATATCCAATACCTCGATGGATCGGAGGAGTTCTACGATCACCGGAACGACCCCCATGAGTGGACCAACCTGGCCCGGAGTGATGACCAAGCGCTCCAAGCCACGATTCAAGAACACCGTCAGCACCTGCCGAAGGAAGAAGCTGAGGTCCTGCCCGGCGGTTCGACCGGGCACAACGCCTATGAGGCGGCGAGCCGGTTTGTGAAGGAGTAAGGAGCCAGAGGCAAAGAAACGCTTCGGAGGTAATTATTCTCACCATTCCGGTTCTTGCATTCGCTGGCCGGCAGGCTCAGTCTTATTATCGCTTTGATCTGCTTAGCCTTGCGACCTAGTCTTCCGATAGCGGTATGAGATTGATATTTCCCAACCGATCAAGCGCCGCAGCCATAGTCTTTGCAAGCACGGTATGGCTGCTTATTTCAGCTGCATCCTCGCATGCTGACAAAGCCCCCCGCTTCGCCTCCAAAGAAGCGGCCGACGCCATTGATTCGAGGATTGCCGGAAAATCGAAAGAGACGGATTGGATGGTCTACACGGACGTCCCCCACGTGTTTTCCGAGGATGATAATCCCTGGAAGCGAAGCAGCAATTGTTGGGCAGCTGACCTCGATCTGACTGGCGTGTCTCCTTTCAACGATCCCGAACCCTACGGACATGGCTTCGGCATGGCGCAAGCAGTCACGGTGATCAGCCCCTGGCATGTGATCGGTTCATCACACAGCTTCCCTCAAGTGGGAGAGTATCTTGTCCTCGTCGACAAGAATAATAAGGTGATCAATCCTAAACCAGTCATTGTCGCTTCCAAGCATTTCAAGGCTTCAGCTACTGTCTACCCGGATATTTCGATTGCCCTGCTGGACTCCCCGCTGCCCGACTCCATCACTCCAGTCAAAGTACTACCAGACAATTGGAAAGCCTACTTCAACAATCTCAGGGGGATACCTCTTTTAGGATTCGACATCCATGAGCGGGCTATTGTCACTGAAATCGGCGCGTTTGACTACGAACATGAGCCCGGCATTTTCCGCAACTTCATGCAGGCTCCCTCCGACCGGCAGCGACGGGAATTCTATAAAGAGGTAGAAGCCAACGACTCCGCTAACCCTGTCTTTCTGGTCTTAGACAATCAACTGGTTCTCATCAACCTCATGTCTTCGGGAGGTCCCGGGGCCGGCACCTCTCTGGTCAGACAGAAGCAGCAGATCAACGAAGTTATGAAGGAACTCTTTGACGAACACTATCCCGAAAGAGCCGGCACTTCGCCCACTCTCACGGAGCTGGATATCTCGAGTATCTACACGCCGGTTCGGTAAGCAACAAGCCGATAGCATTTTGAACTCCCGACCCTAAGAAATTGGTTCAACCAAACTGCTACACCTAACGCAGTCGTCACGAACCAGGTCAGGGAAATAGAGAAAGAAAACTCGCGAGTTAATTTACCTGTTTTTCCTCTAGTGCTGCCGCTTTGGCCTTTTGCCTCGCCTTTTTCTTCGCTTCTCGCTCTTTCTGCTTGTCGGTCATCTCGGTGGGCTTTGTCGGCTCGGTAGACTCCGGCTTTTCGGTGGAATCGTTACTCTTCGCTCGTGCGGGCTTGTCCTTCTTGGCGCGCTTGGCATCCTTGGGATCGACGGTTGAAAAGACATCGCCCAACCGGGTCATCTCGGCTTCAAGCTGCGCGTGCATCTCCCCGACGACTTGAGCGTATTCAGGATTCGCGGCGAGGTTACTCAATTCCCAGGGATCATTCTGGAGGTCGTAGAGTTCAAATTCGGGATGCCTCACAACACGGTCGATTTTCTCCTGAGCAGCCGGATCCGTCCTGGCTTGCTCCAGCCAGGTGCTCCAAGTTCTGGCAAAGGTCTTGCCGCTGTTGGGCTTCATCATGACATCGAGGTAGTAGTCCACCTCTCGCTCCGGATTCCAAACCAGCTTGAACTCCTTATTACGAAGCGCGCGTTGAGTGTAGCCGCCGGCCTGATGGACCAGGTAAGCGTGATCGCGATGATCGGAGGTTTCCCCGCTCAACACAGGCCACAGGCTCTTGCTGTCCGTCGCTGGTGGTTCTCCTCCGGCGATATCCACCAGGGTCGACGAGATGTCGCAATACATCCCCACGGCATCGGTCACGCCCGGCTCGATCTGGTCCGGCCAGCGCACCAAGCAGAGCGCCCTGGTTCCATAGTCGTAGATCGACCATTTGCCATTCGGCAAAGCAGTCCCCTGTTCGCTCAAAAAAATCAGAACGGTATTGTCGGCCAACTCGAGATCGTCCAGCAGTTGCATCGTCGCGCCCACCTGATCATCGAGAACTTCCACTTCCGCTGCATGAGCAGCCAGCGCCTCACGCGTCATCGGGGTGTCCACCATATGAGGTGGAACCACGATTTGATCGAGAGGGAAATTTGACGGGTCGCCCACCGTCCACGGGTGATGAGCATTCACGGAAGCGATCACCATACAGAAAGGCTGATTCTTTGCCTGAGAGGTTTCCATGAACTCTTTCACCCCATTCATCTCCCAGGTGGGGGCGTCATGATTGCCATTGTGCTCAAAGCCGGCAACGGCATGAAAATCCGAAACATCAAAATGGGTTTTCCCGGTCAACCCCACCCGGTAGCCCAGGTCTCCAAGGTAGTTTGCGATATTCAGATAATCTCCCTTCGGCTTGCTTCCATTGCTGAGAACTCCGCTCGTTGGCGGCAGCAATCCAGTGTAGAGCTCGTGTCGAATCGGACCGCACTGAGCCACACCCCCCGAGAAATTCGTGAAGCGAATCCCTTGTTCTGCCAGCTTGTCGATATTCGGCGTCCTGGTGTAGAGACCCGAGTCGGTGCAGCCGAAGCTGGACCAACTGACGTCGTCAGCTAAGACAATGACAAAGTTAGGCCGATCCCTTGCCGGTTGATCGGCGGTCTTGGTCCAGATTGGAGTAGCAATCACAACGGCAAGCAGCAGGCTATAGAGTTTCATCTTCCTTCCTCACTTCTTCTTTTCGTTCTTCTTCTCTTTGCCCTTCCTGGAAGGCGTATCCTCACTTCTCTTCTTTGCAGCCTTCTCTTCCTTTATCTTCAGGTAAGCCGCCTGACCGGCATCAAACGGTGCCTCGAGCCTGTGTTCATCAAGATCCTGTTGAAAGGCGGCAATGGCGGCTTCCAATTGCTGCACAACTTCCGGATACTGCGGTGAGACATCCTTCGTTTCGCCCAGATCTGACTGGAGATCATAGAGAGCCAGCCCGCCCCGGTGAGTTAGTTTGAAGCGGTCGTTACGCACCCCGGTGATCCTGTCGATATTTCCCGCATAGTAGACGTAGGTGTGCGGTGACTTCGCGTCGGGAAGACACTGCATGATGGGAAAGATGTCTTTGCCGTCGAGCTTCTGAGTGGTCTGTGGCTCAATGCCCGCAAGCGCAGCAAAGGTCGGCAGGATGTCCATCAGCGTGGCCATTTCTGCGGTCTCTTTCCCTTTCGGCAAAGTAGCTGGCCAGGTCACGACAAAGGGCACCCGGACACCACCTTCATCGCTGCTCCCCTTCCAGCCTTTGAGCGGCAGATTCGATCCCATCTCTTCGTTGCCCTTGGTATCGGGCTTGGAGTCCGCGCCATTGTCCGAGGTGAACGCCACGATCGTGTTCTTCTCAAGCCCGTTTTCTTTGAGTGCCTTGAGAATCTCGCCGACCGACCAGTCGATCTCCTCAATCATATCCCCGTAAAAACCATGGGCGCTCTTACCACGAAATTCGGCATCGACGGTGTAGGGATGATGCGGCGTGCCATGAGCCAAGTAGAGGAAGAACGGTTTGTCCTTGTTCTTCTCGATGAACTTCACCGACTCCTCGGTGTAGCGCTTGGTCAGTTGGGTGATGTCGGTCGGCCACTCGATCACTCGATCATCACGCACCAGGATGGTGGAACGACCATGCGTGCCTTTGTCGGCATCAGCTTCATAATCCTCCATCGTCAATCCGCCGCCCGGCTTGAATCCATCAGCCACCGGCAGCCCGTGATTCATCGAATCCCCGTGATTGGTTCCGGGAACTCCGAAGTAAGAGTTAAAGCCCTGGTCCGTCGGCAGATAACCAATCGCATGTCCCAGGTGCCACTTGCCCACAAGCGCGCTGGTGTAGCCCTTTTCTTTCAGCACTTCGGGAATGGTGACGGTCTCCTGACACATCCCGACGCTGGAGTGCGGATAAACGATCGAACCGATACCAACGCGAAAGTTGTAGGCACCGCTCATCAACGATGCGCGTGCCGGGGAGCATTTGTGACGAGCATAGAAATCGGTAAAGCGCACCCCGCGTTCCGCCATAGCGTCGATGTTAGGGGTCTTGATGGTTGGGTGACCGTAGCAACCCAGATCGCCGTAGCCCTGATCATCAGTCATGATGAAGATAAAGTTCGGCAACTCCTTTTTGACCGCTTTCTTATCGCCGTGCTGAGCCGTGGCCTCCGGGGCCAATCCAGCTGCCAGGAAGGCAAACAGGGAGGGAATCAACGACTTCATAAAAACCTCAGGAGACAATTATTCTGGGTTCGTTTGGCCGTTTGCCTTGGCGGCCTCACGCGCTTCCCGGCGCGCTTCGCGTTCCGCTTTCTTTGTCTCCTTGTCGTCTGGAGTCGTGGGCTCCTCGACCGCTCCCGAATTCTTCATCAACGATTCAGGCACCACGACTTTCTTGCCCTGGATATCGAGCTGCTTGACCATTTCGATCTGCTTGTCGATCTGGCCGGGCTCGACGGCATTGCCTCCGGGGATGAATTCACCGAAGGGACGGCCGATCGCTTCGAGATCCACCTGCAGGAGTTCACGCATTTTCTTGAGGCGAGTGGCTTGCTCCGGACTGTAGGCGAGGTTCTCCATTTCCTTTGGATCGTTCTTTAAGTAATAGAGTTGATCCTCATCAAAGAACCCGGGCCGATCGGCTCCGCGAACTCCAATACCCAGGCGTCCGATGTAAGCCATGACTCTCGGCAGGTTTTCCGGCTTGGCACTCTGAATGGCTGCGATCTGTTCTTTCGTGTAGCGAACCGCCGCGTAGGACCAGTCCTTGGTGATGGTGGCCCGCGCCGCGCCCATTTCGAGATAGAGATGATCCCGCCAGTTGTCAGCGGTTCCGGTCTCAAACAGCGGCTTGAGGCTCTGTCCATCGATCCGATAGGCCTCCGGTTTTTCGGCTTCACCGAGATCGAAGAAAGTGGGCACGAGGTCGATATTTTGTACGAGCTCCTCACAAACCTGCCCCCCGGGTATACCCTCAGGCCAGCGCATGATCATGGGCACTTGAGCCGCACCATGAGAAAAGACGGAGGCTTTGCCATCGCGACCGTGATCGGGCGCAAAGACCACCAGGGTATTATCATCAATACCGAGTTCTTTAAGCTTTCGCATGACCGCCCCGAGCGAATCATCGATCCAGGCTTCACCCGCCACATGGCTGTCAGGATCGAATCCTTTTTCCTCGATGGTTTTGAGAAGCTCGGCACGAGGGGTCATGATCTCAGGAAGTTTTTTCACCTCCCCTTCCCCGGTGATGAGAGGGTGCTCCATGGAGTCACGCCATGACTTGTCCGGACCATGCAATAGGGTGCTGCAGAGGTGCAGGTAAAAGGGACCGTCTTTGTTTTCCTCGATGAACTCCAGAGCCGCCACCGTCGTCCACTCGGCGTTGTGCTCGGAGTAGGGCTTACTCATATTCCCCGGATAAACATTCTTCGCCCAGGAAAAGCCCAAAGCTTCAAGGTAGCGACGCATGAGGCGTTCGTTGTGTCTGAACATAGCGGAGACCTCTGCCCCCGGATTCGCATCCCTCGGAATCTCGATCCATCCGTCTTTACCTGCGTAGAACTCGGGGAAGTCGAAGGGGGACTTGAGGTGAAATTTACCCACGAACCCGGTCGTGTATCCGGCCTCGCGCAGCACGTTGCCGACGTTCATGTTATCGCGCTCAAGGGCGACATTAAAACTGGGATAGCCTTGATTCTCCACGCCACCCACCGCTTCCGCGTACATTTTGCTGTGCGAGTTGCCTGCGTAGCGCCCGGTCAGGAAGCTGTATCGCGAAGGCGTGCAGACCGAACTGCTGACATAGGCGCGAGTGAACTTCATTCCCTCCTCCGTCATGCGATCAAGATTTGGCGTGTAAGTTTTGCCACCAAAAGCCGCAATACTCGACGGATTCTGATCGTCGATCAGAAACATAATGATGTTAGGACGCTCTGCGGCGGCGGCTACGCTCGCCGACAGGCAGCAAATCAGATACAAAATAACGGATCTCATAACAACGTGCCTCACTTTATGGCCGCGTCTCACTATTCTGCCAATTCGCGCGAACCGGACGTTAAGAATTCAGGCCAATCACTCTATGAAGAATCGAACAAGTCCCTAAGAAGCGGTTGGCGGCTACATCAATGCTGAACATTTTCTGATGGCATCTCAACTCCAGTTTGTCATCCTCTATCGGAACACACCATGGAAAACCCGCGCTGCTCGTCTGAAAAAGGATTTCTCGGCTTTATCGAGCGGACCGGGAACCGGCTGCCGGACCCGGTTTTTATCTTCTCTTATCTGATCGTCATCCTGCTGGTGACCTCAGTATTCTGCGCCTGGGTGGGAGTGTCTGCGCCGCACCCCACCAAGTTGGCAGATGACGGTTCCGGACCTCTGATCCTGACCGCCAGGAGCCTGCTTTCGCCCGAAAATATCCAGACGTTCTGGACGGAAATGCCGAAAACATTCACCCACTTTCATCCGCTTGGCTACGTTCTTGTCGTGATGTTAGGTGCGGGGGTTGCGGAACGCTCAGGACTCTTCGCCAGCGGCATCAAGTACACGATGCGCCACGCGCCGAAGAGTCTCCTCACTCCGACCGTCGCTCTCGTGGCCATGCTTTCCAACCACGCAGCCGATGCCGGTTATGTCGTGGTCATCCCACTGGCCGCTATTCTCTTTGCCGCGGCGGGTCGGCATCCTCTCGCCGGAATTGCCGCTTCCTTTGCCGGGGTTTCGGGCGGCTTCTCGGCCAACCTCACCCCGGGTCAACTTGACGCCTTGTTGTTTGGCGTGACCGAATCAGCTTTGGAAGCCGCCAAACTTGATTCGGGCTGGACCATGAACATCGCGGGTAACTGGTATTTCATCATCGCCCTGCTTGTGATTTATCTTCCGGTAATATGGTGGGTCACGGACAAGGTCATCGAACCCAGGCTCGGCCCCTGGATCCCGAACGAAGAACACCGGGAATCCTTTGGAGAGGACAGCAAGCCGTTGACCGGTGTGCAGAAAAAAGGTCTGCGCCGGGCCGGGATCGCCATTCTCGGTGTCTGCCTGTTTTGGGCAGGAATGACCTTCGCACCGGGGACACCTTTGCTGAACGATGGCCCCGGCACGGAAGGCCAGGCTTGGTATGTTACCGCAACTCCGTTGTTCCAGTCGCTCGTCGGAGGTTTCATGGTTCTCTTCCTCGCTGCCGGTTGGGCCTACGGGTCTGCCGCCGGGACGATCCAGTGCGGTGATGATCTTGTTTCCATGATGACGGAAGCGATGAAAGACATGGGCTACTACCTTGTTCTCGCTTTCGCAGCTGCCCACTTCGTGGCCATGTTCAACTGGTCAAATCTTGGGCTGATCACCGCCGTTCACGGTGCCAATGCCATCGAAGCCAGTGGCCTGCCGCTTCCGGCCGCGCTAGGACTGATTGTCCTCTTCTCAGCCCTGCTCAATATATTTGTCGGCTCAGCCAGCGCGAAGTGGGCGCTGCTCGCACCGGTGCTCGTACCCATGTTGATGCTTCTCGGGATCAGCGCTGAGGGTGCCACCGCTGCCTACCGTGTCGGGGATGGTGCAACAAATATCATCACCCCCCTGATGGTTTACTTCCCCCTCATCCTCATCTTCGCACAGCGTTGGCAGAGTGGATTTGGAATCGGATCACTCACCGCCATGATGATCCCCTATTCCCTGTGGATGTTGATTACCGGCATTGCCCTGATGATGCTCTGGATTATGCTGGGATTGCCGCTCGGCCCGGGCGCCCCCATGGGAATTGAGCTAAAGTAAGTCGTGACCGCCGACGAAGCCATAGGCTGGCCGTGTGGGAGAAAGTGCTGAGTGAGGAGCAACAGAGTGTTTCGCGAAGTCGCTTTTCCTGATCAATCGACCGATCCGAACTACTTAGGCGGCTCCCAGTTCGGAATCTCTCCTTCCCAGGAAACGGGCTCAGAGGCCACGCCTTCTTCAAATCGCGATGCCAGTATGTCGATAATACCGTCATGACTGGCGACGAGCTCGGTCATCTGCCATTCAAGCTCTGGACGAGACCCGGTAGCTTCCTCGCAGATCTTCGCAACATCTCCCCCCGGCCCTGCGTGCCGCCCGGGGGAAGCGAAGAGCATGGAAACAATGACTTCCTTTTCAAAACCAGCACTGCCAATAACCCGCTCCAGCAGCGGTTCGTTGAAAGCGTATTCGTCGCCATCACGCCGCTCCATCGAACAAGCCGTTACTACAGGAAAGTCGCCTTCCTGCAGCAGGTGGCGAAGCTGCCCTGCCAGGTGGTTGCGAACTTCGGTGACCTTGATGCGAGGGGCGCCATGGTCGACCAACGCGATCGAAGGAGTTTTGAATCCCCGTTGCTCACGAGCCGTCTCGATGTGATCGATCAGAATGTTGGCCATTCGCTCATCGCCCTCATCCTCCGGATTCACAAGGCAGGGGCTGATGCGAACCTCGAGATCCGGCCAACTCGCTTGCAGGACCTCGACGCGTTGAGGCATGTATTCGAGGATTGCCGCACTCGGCCCGAAGAACAAGGGGGTCACATGAAAACGGCGAACGCCCTCTTCGAGCTTCTTGATCACGAACGGCTCGAATATCTCGGCCGCAATGCCATCTAACTGGTCTACCGGAATCCTGGCAGAATGGAGCAATGAAACCGGATGAACCGTCTTGCCCACCCGTGATCCCAGACGATCCGCGAGACGGCGAAGGCTCAGTGTCGCCTCGGGTCGATAGGAACCGTTGTCACTGATCAAGTAGCAGGTTTCATCTCTCATCGTGATGCAGCCAAGGTGACACGAGACCGGGGCTTGTCCAGTAGGTCGCAACAGCCCGTCCTCGGGTTTGCAATTTCCTTCTGTTTCCATACGCTTCTGCGAGCATGAAACTGATCACGACTGTCTTGGCTTCTCTTGTGTGTGCTGCTTTGTCCCTGCATGGGGAAGAGACGAAACGGGGAGACTCTCTTCATGACTTCACCGCGGAGAGTATCACCGGGGAAGAAGTCGCACTTTCAGATTTCGCCGGGAAAATCGTGCTGATCGTGAATGTGGCCTCCGAGTGCGGCGTGACTGATCAGTATGAAGTGCTGCAGGCGCTATACGACGTCCTCAAAGATCGCGATTTCATCGTGCTTGGTTTTCCGACCAATGAATTCGGAGGGCAGGAGCCGGGAACAAATAAAGAGATCGCTGCCTTCTGCAAAAGGGAATACAGCGTGACCTTTCCCATGTTTGCCAAGATCGAGACCAATGGTGACAAACAACTCCCGCTCTTTCGATATCTGACAAGTGCAGAAAATCCGGATCAGGTCGGCCCGGTCGGATGGAACTTTGAAAAGTTCCTAATCGGTAGAGATGGAAAACTCCTGCGACGTTTCGGCAGCAACATAGAGCCCGACAGCGAAGAAATGATCGAGGCGCTCAAAGAAGCGCTGAAAGAGGAGGTGTAGGAGCGCACCCCCGCTTCGCGGATGCCAAAGGCAATACTCAGTGAGATCACCAGCATAAAGGTGGTCAGCTCAATGCATCCTTTCATGAATTAAATTCGCTGCCCTTATTCTTCGGCCACGGACTTAACTCTGGCCCACTCCTCCCGAGTCTGATCGATCAGATCTTGATCAAGTGCCCCCGTGTAAACAAGTAAGCGATGCCTGTAGATTCTGCTCTCTCCCTGATTAAGCGCCCAACTGCCGCCTCGCGCGCTGGCAGGACCAAAACCAAACTGGCGGTCCACGCGCCAAAAATTAGGGTGTTGCGGGTTATCAGGATGGTCAAAGACAGTGATATTGCCCCAGCTATCAAGTCCTTCAATTTCCATTCCCACGTTGACCCAGTCTGAACGCTGGCCTTCGGTCGCCTCATTTTTCTGCCCTTGTGCATTCCTCGCCTCGGCGTCTGCCCCCTTTTCAAAAGGCATACGCAAAAAGAGGCCCCCATAATTGTATTTTTCGACCGCTAAATCCTTAAGGGCTAGACCAGACCACTCCAAATCCATGGTATATTTCCCCTTCGCATGAGAGACTATCCACGTTTGTGATTCCTCCATGACCGAGCTCCCATCTTCGCCAAGCAAGTGATAGACAGTCCTCCAGCCAACCTTGCCGCCCTGCTTCTTTAAAAGCTCCACTGATTTCCGCTTCCAATGAGTTTTTTCAGGGTGATGAAAATAATCACGGCCATTCACTCTCGTAAACGCCCAGTAGACACCCGTCTGGTGTTTGTGGTGGCCGGGACTGAATTGGGTTAGAGCCTTTTTTTCGCCTGGTGCGATGATGGGGTGCAAATACGGGCGGAAATTTTCCTTAGCGTTCTGGGTAATGAATGCTGTTTTCTCACCTTGTTTGCAGACGGAAACGGTTTGGGTCTCATCATCGTGAACCAGGTAAAGTTCATGAGTCTTGATTTCTCCGGCAAGCACGCTCCCAAAAACGCTGAAAAGAAATATCGTAAAAAGCTTTTTCATAGAACCTGTTTTTAAATTCATAGGCCAACGTGGTAAGAGAGAAGTAAGGCGATCGATGCCCGGTTGGTCACGGGTCAACATTTCAGTCGCTCCCCCTATTTCTCATAGGGCCATTGAATCTGATAATCAAAATTGATCATCGAAGTGCACTCATATTTTGATCTCAACCGCTTCAGTTCTTGCTTCAACCCCTCGATAGTATCCCCGTATTCAGGATTATAATACTGATTCTTCATTTCATGTGGGTCTGTCTCTAAATCAAAGAATTCCCATTCGTGGGTTTTGTTGTAGTAGATCAACTTGCGACGCCCATCGGTGACGCCAGTATTTGGCGGAACATTGTGGTTCGCCATTTCAAAATATTCGTAGAGGAATGTCTTCCGCCAATCCACAGGCGTCTTTCCCCGCAAAATCGGAACGAGACTTTCGCCCTGAATATCGCCGGGAATCTCGATACCGGCGACGTCAAGAAAAGTACTCGCGATATCGAGGTTGGAAACCATGTCACTGTCGTTGACGACCCCACATTCTACAATGCCCGGCCAATGAACAATGAAGGCGGTCCTCAGCGACTCCTCATACATGAAGCGCTTGTCGAAGAAGCCATGTTCGCCAAGAAAAAACCCGTGGTCGGCCATGTAAATGACGATGGTATTGTCGGCGAGGTCGCGTTCCCTGAGAAAGTCCCTGATTCTTCCCACGTTCCGATCGATGCCCGCCCCCGTAGCAAGGAAGTTTCTCATAAAGACCTGATATTTGAAGCGGGAGAGTTCCTTGCTGTTGTCATTCCATTCCACCCCCATGGCTTCGAAAGGTTTCCTGTCCTTGGAGCGATAGGCCTCCCAGGCCTGCCGCTGCTCGAGGTCCAAGGTCCCGAGTTCTCCCGGATCCCCGAGAAGAAGGCTTTCCTTCAGATCTTCGTAGAGGGTTAGGGTTTGATTTCGAATGGCAGTCCCCCGGGTGGAAAAGTCGTCGAAGAGGTTGTCAGGTTCCGGAACCACAACGTCATCGTAAAGGTTAAACTCCTCGGGCGCGGGAGCCCAACCGTGGTGAGTCGCCTTAAACTGGGCCATCAAGAGGAATGGCTTTTCTTTGTCTCTTCCGTTCTTGAGCCAGTCAATACTGAGATCCGCCACCACGTTAGAATTGTGACCTTTGACCGTTCTGGTCTCCTGGACACCCTCAATATCACCCCTGTTTAGCGAAGGGTTGTAGTACTTGCCCTGCCCGCTCATCACGTCGAAGTAGTCGAATCCTGTCGGCGTCGTTCCAAGATGCCATTTGCCAATAAGAGCGGTCTCGTAGCCATGGTCCCGCATCAGCTTCGGGAAGGTCTGTTGCGAACCGTCGAAGCGGGCTTTCTTGTTCCATGTCACCCCGTTGAGGTGACCATATTTGCCTGTCAGAACAGTCGCTCTACTCGGGCCACATAGCGCATTGGTGACATAACATTTACGGAACAGCATGCCTTCGCTGGCCAGGTGATCGATGTTAGGCGTATTGGCGATGTCCTTGAGTCGGCTTTGATAGGCTCCGATCGACTGCCAAGCGTGATCATCACTGAAAAGAAAGAGGATATTGGGCTTGGATTGTGGTTCTTCTGCCAGGACAACGGAGCTCGTTAACGTGAACAGAACTGGAGCAATCGCTCGCAGATAATTGAGGTGTGCAAGTGGGTTCATCAACGGAGCTTTTGAGGTATATCGGGAACAAATCGTTTGCTACCAGCTGTGGCTTCAGTCATTGCACCCTCTATGGAAGTCTACTCAAGATCTTGAAGCGGGGAGACAGATTTTATGGGGTTTCGGCCAAGGCCCTGAATCTTCTCAGTTTGATGGGATCTGTTCATCAATCCAAGCTGTTGAGTTGCTTGAATACCCGGGTAGGTTAAATCAATTCTATAGCTTATCACTCGATCACACCCCCAGCCCAAGGTTTGATCCTTGAGTTGTTTAACCACGCTGACCACACGCTAGTTTACGCCCTCTCTTTTGCTCACTGTGAAATCTCTTTAGCTGCTCCATTCTATCAATCGTCGCCATGCTGGTAAGCCCACGATACCCTGACTGAAACACCCCCATGAAACTCAAACCGTTCGCTCTCCTTTCGATCCTCTTCCTGCTCTCCTCGTCCGCACTCGCCCAGGTCTCCCGATTCGACAACTGGGACAAGAACCGGGACGGAAAACTTTCCCGCAACGAACTCCCGGAGCCACTCCGCAAAAACTTTGATCGCGTCGACAAAAATGGCGACGGTTCTATTTCCCGGGAGGAAGACGCCGCTGTCGGTGCCAATCGCAATGCCAGGAGCAAGGGCAAAGGCAACGACAACCGCTCCCGGAACACCGGCCCCGGCCTGCCCGAAACCATCGTGGTAATCAAGGATCTCGCCTACGCCGACAACGACAATCCCCGCCAGACCCTCGATCTCTATCTCCCCGAGGTTCGAAGCTCGGAGAATCCGCTTCCCCTTCTGGTCTTTATCCACGGTGGTGGCTGGCAGAACGGCAGCAAAGACGGAGCTGGACGCCGCCTGGCTCCGTTCCTCGAAGAAGGCCACTACGCCGGTGCTTCGATCGGCTATCGCCTCACCAACGAAGCCACCTGGCCCTCCCAGATCCACGACTGCAAGGCCGCTCTTCGCTGGCTCCGCGGCAACGCCGAAAAGTATCACCTCGACCCCGACCGAATCGCGGTCTGGGGCACTTCCGCCGGTGGTCACCTCGTCGCCATGCTCGGTGTGACCCACGGTGTAGACGGACTCGAAGGAGACCTTGGTTCTCATGACGATGAAGACAGCGCCGTCCAGGCCGTCATCAACTTCTTCGGCCCAAGCGAACTCCACGCCATGAACGACTACAAGGACTACCCGTCCACCATGGATCACAACGCGCCCGATTCACCTGAAAGCAAACTCGTCGGCGGTCCCATCCAGGACAATCTCGAGACTTCCAAGAACGCTTCTCCCATTTCGCACATCTCGGAGGACGACGCCCCGACGCTTATTGTCCACGGAACCAAGGACCCCCTCGTTCCCTTTCCCCAGTCTCAGAACCTCGACAAGTTGCTCGACGAGGTCGGAGTCTCCAGCACTTTGATCACCGTGGAAGGCGCTGGCCACGGCAGAGGCTTCCCTCCCC
>JBMYJM010000018.1:0-56594 GCA_049594415.1 Verrucomicrobiales bacterium
AAGTCGTTGAAAGTGAGAGTGGCTCGACCCAGATTTGAACTGGGGACACAAGGATTTTCAGTCCTCTGCTCTACCAACTGAGCTATCGAGCCGTCCCACCCTCACGAGTCTCCGTAAAAACGGCTCTTCGCGGGGGAAAAAGTAATAGCCGCCAAAACGGGAAAAACAACCGGAAAATTTTATGATTTCCGTGGGTTCCTGCTTCGGTGGAGCGCAAACTATAGGGGTTTCACTGCCCAACGCTCATAATGCACCTCGCTGTCAGGATCGTGGGCCTGGATGGCGAAGGTACCCTCGGAGAGACGGCGCCCTCCAAAGTTCGAGGCCGGCCCGCCTTCAGGCTCGGTGTATTTGACGGTCGTTTCGCCATTCACTTTGATTTCAATTTCGCGACCTTTGACAATGATATGGTAGTCGAACCACTCGCCATCGGTGCTTGGAGCTTTCTCACGCTCGATATGCTCTCCCCCCTTCGGCGGATTCTGGCCCTCGGCCAGCACGAGAATGTTGATTACTCCGTAAAGGCTGCCGGTCTTCTTCGGATCCTTGTGGGTAGAATTCACCTGGCACTCATAGCCTTTGCCGGGCCAACCCTCGTCCTGGTATTCCGTGTGGAAATAGACACCGCTGTTGGCCTTAGGGAACGTCTTGGCGCGAACCTTGAGCTCAAAATCCTTAAATTTCCCACCGTTAATCTCCCCAGTGTAGAAAAGGTGACTGCGGCCGCCTTTCACGATGAGCTTGCCATCCTTTACCGAATAGGAATCCGGATTTTCTTTGGAAGGAGTCCAGCCTTCGAGGCTCTTGCCGTTAAAAAGCTCAATGAATCCGTCCTCGGACTGGACCGGAGCGATAATCAGGGCGCTCAACGCCAAAACTGAGAGAAGAAAGGGAATTTTCATGGCGGGCAGTAGGACATGGAGCCGCATTGAATGCAATTCCCGAATGACGCCGTTCTGGGGCCTACGGTTCATTAGGATATGCGAAAGGTCGAAGAATCCGTTTGCGTAGAGGCCTTCGGAGAACTTCTTTTGCGGGAAATGTCGGTATCCTCCCTCAAAATCGGTCTCGCAGGCTTCGGCAACGTTGGCGCCGGGGTCTACAAGAATATTGAAAAGAACCAGCACCTCCTGCGTGAGCGCACGGGAAAGGAGCTTGTTGTCAGTCGTATTGCGGTTCGTGATTTGACCAAGGCTCGCACCGTTGAGATGCCGGCAGATCTCGTTACTACCGATCTGGATGAATTGGTGCAGGATCCTGAGATTGACCTGATTGTTGAATTGATTGGTGGAGTTGACCGCGCCTTCGATTTGGTCAAAGCCTCCGTCGAAAACGGCAAAGCCGTCGTGACAGGCAACAAGGCCCTGCTTGCCGAACGCGGACAGGAACTGTTTGCCATCGCAGAGGAGCACGGGCAGCCAATCTATTACGAGGCAGCCGTCGCCGGTGGCATTCCGATCATCAAAACAGTGCAGGAGTCACTCATCGGCAATCATATCCAGACGATGGCAGGAATCATCAACGGCACCTGCAATTACATTCTGACCCGCATGACCGAAGCCGGGCTCGACTACGAGACCGCCCTCGTAGAGGCCCAGCAACTCGGATACGCAGAATCCGACCCGACCCTCGACGTGAACGGTTGGGACGCTGCCCACAAAGCTGTCATCCTCGCATCACTCAGCTACGGATGCTGGGTTCCCTGCGACAAAATCCATGTGGAAGGTATCGAAAACGTCCATCGCGAGGACATCGCCTTTGCCGAGAAACTCGGTTACACCATCAAACTGCTGGCGATCATCCAGCTTCATGAAGACACCGGCGCGATCGAAGTGCGTGTCCAGCCGTCTCTGATCGCCAACAATCACATTCTTGCCTCCGTAAAAGGCGTCTTCAACGCAATCTTGGTCCAGGGCGATGTCGTCGGCGAGACACTTTACTACGGCTCCGGTGCCGGGCAGGACCCGACTTCCAGTTCAGTGATTGCGGATATCGCGGACGCAACCGCCCGCCTCGGCTCATCAGAAGGCTCAGGCTTCGTGACCCATGGCCTCTATGGTAATCCCGCTCCAATCGAGGACAGCGTTTCCAAATATTACCTCCGCGTGGAAGTTGAAGACCGCCCCGGAGTCCTCGCCCAGATTGCCGCGGTGCTCGGCAAGCTCGACGTCGGCATCCTGTCGTTGATTCAACCTGAGGACCACGACGAGGAGACCGCCCCCATTGTCCTGATGCTCCACTACGCTGCGTTCGGAGTCGTCCAGGAAGCGCTCGAATGCATCGGAAAACTTGATTGTGTTTGCGAATCACCTGTGCTTTTGCGGGTGGAAGACCTCGGTTGAGACACTTTTGCAATTTCCGATTTCCAACCTCCAAAAACGCTTTAGCTTTAATCATGCAATTTGTTTCGACACGCGGCGGCAGCGACCCGGTCAGTTTCTTTGATGCCTTTGCAAACGGCCTCGCTCCCGATGGCGGACTCTACGTGCCGAAAAACCTCCCTTTTCTTCCCAGGGATCTCCTGGTCGAAGACGCTCTTCCCTACCCGGCTCTTGCCTGGGATATCCTTGGTCTATTTGATGCTGATCACGACCCGGACCACCTCGTTGAGATCGTCGACAAGAGCTACGGTGACTTCAGTGACACAATGAGCGCGCCGCTTATTCAGCTGTCAGATAATCTGTTCCTACTTGAGCTTTTCCACGGCCCTACCCTTTCTTTCAAAGACTTCGGTCTTCAACTCATAGGCAACCTTTTCGAGGAACAGATTGAGCGCACCGGCAAAACGATCAACGTGCTTGGCGCGACATCAGGCGACACAGGTTCAGCTGCCATTGCCGGCCTCGCCAACAAGAAAGGCGTTAACGCTTTTGTCCTCTATCCCGAAGGTCGTGTTTCCAAGCTGCAGGAGCGTCAAATGACCTGCACCGGTGCCAAGAATATTTACCCCATTCCGATCAAGGGTTCTTTCGACGACGCCCAAGCCATCGTCAAAGAGCTGATGGGCGACCTTAAGACAAAAGAGGAACTTCGCCTCTCAGCGATCAACTCAATCAACATTGTTCGTATACTCGCCCAAGCAGTCTACTACGTGCACGCTTACATGCAGCTGCCACCGGAGAATCGGGATGATGTGAATTTCGTGGTCCCAACCGGCAATTTCGGCAATGTTTTCGCCGGCTGGATGGTTCATCAGATGGGTCTCCCAGTCGATCAATTTGTGGTAGCCACCAACCAAAATGACATCCTCTGCCGTCTCTTTAACACGGGCGAATACGAACCGGAAGCAGTTCTCCCAAGTTATGCGCCAAGCATGGATATTCAGGTCGCCTCAAACTTCGAACGCTTTCTTTACTACCACAACGAAAAGAACACCGACAAGACGCTGTCCCAGATGGCTGAGTTCATGGCGAACGGAACTCTCACTGTCCCGAATTTCGACGCCAGTAATTTTGAGGCAGTTGCCTGCAACGATGAAGATGTTCTTCGCAACATCAGGGCAGTGAAAGAGACCTACGACTACGTGGTAGATCCTCATACCGCTTGTGGCTTCCAGGATCTGGATCTGTCCAAGACCAACGTCGTCCTGGCAACCGCTCACGCCGCCAAGTTTCCCGATGTGATTAATAAAGCAATCGGAGAAGTGCCGGAGGACGAGTCACTCGAGGCCTTGAAGAAGAAAAAGCAGGTGAAGTATCCGGTCGATGCTACCCTTGAAGCTGTGAAAGCTTTTGTGACAGAGCATTCGGCTTAAGCAGCAACCGCGAAGCGCGGCTGCTTTTCTTGCTCCTGCTCTTAATTTTGATCTTGCTCCCTCCTCTAACAGGGAGAAGCAGCAAGGGCCTTTTTACGGTCTTGCTCTGCCCACCACGGTGCAGAAAACTCCTGAGCCATCTTTTCCGATTGGGTTCAACCGGAAAGAGCAAGAGGTTGGCGGCATTCGCCGCCACAATTGACTCAGCCTACTCAGCCTACTCAGCCGCATCCATCGCGGCCTTCACTTCAGCCTCGATCTCGCCGTAGAGCGCTTCATCTGACTTCAACGCCTCCTTCGCAGCATCGCGACCCTGCGCGAGCTGGGATCCCTTGTAGCTGATCCAGGAACCACGCTTCTGGAGGATGTCGTTTTCAATTGCGAGATCGAGTAACGAGCCCGCCGCTGAGATCCCCTCATTGAACATGATATCGAACTCGGCTTCGCCGTAGGGAGGCGCAACCTTGTTTTTAACCACTTTCAACTTGGTACGGTTACCAGCGACAGAACCGTCGGAATTCTTGATCGCGCCGGTGCGGCGAATGTCACAGCGAACCGAGCTGTAAAACTTTAGTGCACGACCACCGGGCTGCGTTTCGGGGTTACCAAACATGATCCCGACCTTCTCACGAATCTGGTTGGTGAAGATCACCACGGTGCGAGCCTTGGAAATAATCGAAGTCAGCTTCCGCAGAGCAGCACTCATAAGGCGGGCCTGAGCACCTACGGTAGCATCTCCGATTTCGCCATCAAGTTCCTGCTTGGTCACGAGAGCGGCAACAGAGTCGAGCACGATGACATCGAGCGCGTTCGAACGGACCAGCGTCTCCACAATACGGAGCGCTTCCTCACCAGAGCTCGGCTGGGAAAGAAGCAGGTTGTCAAGGTCCACGCCAAGACGGCGGGCATACTGCGGGTCGAGGGCATGTTCCACGTCGACAAAAGCCGCAAGGCCGCCAGCTTTCTGTGCCTGGGCAACGCTGGTTAAAGTGAGAGTCGTTTTACCGGAAGATTCAGGGCCGTAAACTTCCACGATTCGGCCACGGGGGAATCCTCCCGCGCCAAGAGCGCGGTCAATGATAAGATTGCCGGTTGGGATCACCTCGACATCCATGTGATTTTCAGAACCAAGCCGCATGATGGCAGCTTCGCCGAAGTCTTTCTGGATCTGGGAGATGGCGAGGTCGAGATTCTTGGATCGGGCTTCGGCAATACGGTTCGCTTCTTTGTCAGTCTTTGAGGCAGCCATTTCAGATTTCTTGGGAACGGATTTAGTTGAGGGATTGGATGAGGATTTCGGACCCGCTTTTCGTGAAGGCTTCGAGGTATTTGAAGAGTTTGATGTCTTGCTAGCCTTCGCTGCTTCAGTGTTTTCGTTCACTTTGCTTTCGCTAGTCGGGGTGGAAGGAGCAGACGTGGAGCCGGCTTCTTTGTCGTTAGGAGATAGCAGTTCAACCATAATATGCCAAAGGATTTCAGAGAGAATACATGATACTGTTCAAGAGTCCAGTAAAAAAGTGAACAGTGTTTTTTGAACACCTATTCATCGTCAGCATTTGATTTCATCGAAAGGCTGTTGAATCATTGCCCCGCCTGTTCCGCGAGGGAAAGGCACCCACCAGTTACTATGCGAATTCTTTCCGGGATACAGCCCAGTGGTCGTCCTCACATCGGGAACTACTTTGGCATGATGAAACCTGCCATTGCCCTCCAGGACGAAGGCGAGGCGTTTTACTTCATTGCTGACTACCATGCGCTCACTTCGACTCACGACCCGGCTATTCTGCGCGCCAACGTTCGCGAACTCGCGATCGACTTTCTCGCCTGTGGTCTCGACCCCGCCAAGGCGACCTTCTGGAGACAGTCAGACGTCGCGGAAGTCACCGAGCTCTCCTGGATCCTGAGCTGTGTCACACCGATGGGCATGCTGGAGCGCTGCGTCTCCTACAAGGACAAGATCGCGCAGGGCATCTCC
This sequence comes from Verrucomicrobiales bacterium, assembly GCA_049594415.1. Classification (GTDB taxonomy): domain Bacteria; phylum Verrucomicrobiota; class Verrucomicrobiia; order Verrucomicrobiales; family DEV007; genus Arctic95D-9. Next base: position 5,730 of record JBMYJM010000018.1, read on the forward strand.
CCCTCTCACGGGCTTTTCGCCTACCCACTGCTCCAGGCAGCGGACATCCTCATTTTTGATTCCAACGTGGTGCCGGTCGGCAAAGACCAGAAGCAGCATCTTGAGCTGACACGTGATGTCGCTCAGAAGTTCAATGATCGCTACGGCGAAGACCTAATCGTCATTCCATCTCCCCAGATCCGCGAAGCCACCGCCACCGTGCCTGGCCTTGACGGTCAGAAGATGAGTAAGAGCTACGACAACACGATCGACATCTTTGAAGAAACCGAAAAGAAGCTGCGTAAAAAAATCATGAAGATTGTGACCGACTCCACCCCGGTCGAAGACCCTAAGGATCCCACCGACAGCTATATCGTCCAGCTCTACAGCCTCTTTGCATCCGAAGACGAGGTGACGGCGATGGAGGATTCCTTCCGGGCGGGCGGTGAAGGCTACGGTCACTACAAGCAGGCGCTTTTCGAAGCAATTCGCGACCATTTTAGCCCAATGCGAGAACGTCGCGAGGAACTCATCAAAGATACGGCCTATGTCGACGGCGTTCTCGAAGAAGGCGCCAAGCGCGCCAGCGAAACAGCCCGGGAAGTGATCGACCGCGTTCGCTCAGCCGTTGGAATGTAAGATCGCGGGGGGACGCGGCTTACTTGAAGTATTCCGACGGGTCAACCGGCGGCTTCCGCTTGGGCTCTTCTTCGGGCTTTGGCTCAGTTTTCGGAGTAGCCTCGGGTTCAGCCTCAGGCTCAGGGGCCTCTTTCATCCCCTCCTGTTTTGGCGGAAATTCTTCCTCCGCTTTGAGGACTCTGACCTGTTCAGGTGAAGTCAGTTTAAACTGCGGCTTACCCCGGTAAATCGACATCACTCCCGTGACAGCAAGGCGTTTGCCATCATAAAGGTCAGCTGGTTCGCCGTCAGGAAACAGGTTCAAGTCAGTCTTGAAAGTTACGAGATAGAATTCGCTTTCCTTGAAATTCACAAAATTCGTCCCCGCAGACGATTTGCCTGCGCCGGAGGTTTCACCGTAAACTGTTACCTTTTGTCCATCCTTCGCTTTGAGTTCCTCCGTCTCCGTCGCGGCGATATAAATCACGCTGCTATCAGCATGCGCGCAGGTAACAGCAAAGGCGGCCAGCAAGCCGTAGAACCATCGGGAAATCTTCATTCGTGATCGGGATTATGTATCGACTTTACCGTGCCATTGGCATAAACCACAGCAATTTGTGGTTCCGTTTTCGGAGCGATCTCCTGGATCACAATGACCGAATCAATGCTCGCCGGAAGCACCGGGCGATCGTGGGGAACAATTTCAAAGGCCCGTGCGACTCCTCCCTTGTAGGGGCTGTGAAGCAACTCCCGCAATTCATGGCCGGGAATGTAGCGTCCAGCCAGCTGCTCCCACTCCACCGGATAGCGATCACTGTTCTCACGAGCAAAGTCTTCGCACGCTGCGAAGAGGCTCTCGACCCGGGTTTTACTGACTTCACGGTTACTTTCATTCTTCCCTTCTTCATAGATTGAAAGAGCAGGCAGAGCTCCAAACGCAATCAGCATCCAGAAAGGAAAGGAGAGTATTGCCAGGTAACCAATTACGATTCCTGTCACGGCCACCTTGCCGCCGTATAGATTCTGCTCTTTTGCGCTGTAACGCGCCACATGTCCACACACCACCGCAATCGCCGCAAGGAACAAGCCAACAACGATTCCCACGGAGAAGAATCCGGCAATAGCCATGATGAGACTGGCAATCGCAGCTTTGGACCAATGCTTCACGGAATCTGAATCGGAAGAAGCCATTCGGGAGAAACTCTCGGGAGAAGACGACAATGATTTATCACGATGACTCCGAAGAGGAAACCGCATTTTCATGTGTATCACTGCGAGGCGGAATCCGGTGAAAGAGAAAGGTGATGATGAGGAACGAAATAACGGAAAGGATGGCCCCATAGATCAATCCACCCCGAAGTCCGAAGTTCATCACAACCATCCCCGCCGCGACACCGCCGACCACCCGAGCGACGCCACCAATCGCCATAGTGAAAACCCCTTGGATGGAATTGCGAAACTCGTCGGTGGCCAAACGATCGAGAAACATAACCGGCCCGACAAACAAGGCCAGCACCTCCAACCCGTGACAGAGTTGGACCACCACTGCCATCGCCGGAGTCGGGAAAAAAGCCAGCAGGACCATTCGCAGCACCATGCAGAAAAGCCCGAGAACCATGATGCCCCTGAGATGAATCTTTCGCTGCATCCACGGCATCAAGAGCGTGAAGCCCACCTCGATCAGCACACCGATATTGATGATTAATCCAATATACTTCTTCGGAATCCCGACCTCTTCGTCGAAGAAATTTCCGATAAAAGCATAGAACGCTGAAACCGCCATGAAGCCGAAGAACAACCCGATTGAAAGCCACCGCGCGTTAGGAGCAAAAATGGCTCGCAGTGCTTCCTTCGTCGGCAGACGGTTACTTGTCTGCTTCGGCTTCGTCACTGCCGGAAGGCTCAAACTGTTCAAAAGGCTCAAAAGGCAAAAGCTGACCGCACACGGCAGGATCGCATTCGCCGGCGCACCCCTCGAAAGAGGATAAAAGAGGATCAGACTCGGGAGAATAAATCCGATCGTGCCCCACACGCGGACCAGCGGATATCCGATCACCGACTCTCCCGCCTGCCGTTTCTGTTCCGCCAGTGAAAAATAATAACCATCCTGCAGCGGCAACATCGCAACAAAGGACAGACCATGAAAAACAAACAGCGTCAGTGTCAGGGTTATGTCATGCGAGAAATACATCGCCGAGAGCACTATTGCACTACAGGTGTAAGCCACTGCAAGAATGCGACGGGAATCGATATTCCGGTCGGCCAGCAGCGTGATCAACGCCGGTGAACACAGCATGGGGATATTCATCAGCGACATTGCCAGGCCGATCTGGAGAAAGTTGAATCCCCCCTGCTCCCGCAGGAACACCGTCATCAACGGCATCACACTGCCAATGACGGCGTAGCTGAGAAAGAACTGTCGGCGCAGAGCGGTCATTGAGGGCGATCCTTCGATAACGCTCAAACAAAAAAATGCGAGCGTTTGCTCGCATTATCGGGCGGATGAGGCTGCTATGAGATAGGTCCCGCAACAGCCGAATCCAGCTCGGGAAGGTATTATTCCCCCCCCCTTGCCCGGTAGATCCCCGGCTTACCCCTTGGCTTTCGCCTTACCTTTACCTTTTGGTTTTCTAGGAGGATTCACATCGGCAGCGCCCTCGGGAATCGGCGTTTCATCGGGAGAAAGGAGATCAGCCTTGGGCTGGCGCTTCAAGGTAACGTTGCGAATCTCGATCTTCATGGCCGCCCCTTTGTGAATCTGGAAAGCGATCAGCCCACTGAGAGCACGGCCTTTTTCATCATGGTCGACCATATCAATCGTTTGCACCCCGTTGATCTCGTGAACGATATGATTGCCTTTCGCGGTAATCTTATAAGTGTTCCACTCGCCAGTGTTGAACTCAGGCTCCATCGGCAGTTCGCCGACAATCTTGGGCTTACCTTCAGGCGTGATAACCACCTTCATGCCGCGCTTGCAGATAATGCCACGACCTTTTTCGTGGTAACCCATGCCGTTAGCCCAAACGGCCGGGTGCATGTCGCACTGGTATCCGGAAACCACTTGCTCTCCGAGGTCCGGGCGAAGCTGAGAGCGGTATTGAATGCCCGAGTTGTTGCCGTTGCTTGTTAGCTTCAAATCAGCGGTCAGCTCAAAATCTTCCACTTCGCCACCTTCCCAGATAAGAAACTGATTGTAGGGCAGCGGATCATCGTCTGTCGTTTTACCAACAATAACACCGTCGACTACGGACCAATTCTCCGCCTTGCCACTCCAACCGGTCAGGTCCTTGCCGTTAAAGAGTTCCTCAATTTTGTCCTCGCCGATCGAATTGAAGCAAAATGTGAAAATGGCCAATCCGGCAAAAATAGAAATACGTGGGATTTTCATGCTCTATTATTTAGGGCATCAACTCTCTGAAGACGAGTCCCTTTTTTACGGCAATCCTGACTGATTCCCGAAAAAAAAATACCCGATCAGGAAAAACCTGACCGGGCATGAATTGGGGATTTAAACCCCTTTAAACTAGCATCGCTTAATCCGGAAGCAAAACGTTGTCCTTCTTAGTGTCGAGCCAGCCACCGCTAGAGCGATCTCCATCACCGCTGGTAGTGCGCTCGGTGAAAATATCCTCAACGAGACCATCTTTACTCTTCACGGTCGCACCGGACTCGGCAGAAGTGAGCCTCTCTTCAGTCACGTGACCACCGCAGAACCCGATCACAGCCTTCTTGGACTTCAGCCAGGGGTGGTATTCACCGTAGGAACCAGCAGACTGCATGAGACCGTCAGCAACGAGAGGAGAGCGGCTGAAGCTGGTGTCAGTCTGACCCTTCACGTAGGCATAAACGTTCTCGTCATCATCAAGCTCACCATCCTCACGAGGGGGACGAAGCTTTTCAGGGTGCTTGGTCTGCATCCAGAAAATAATTTCAGTGTCAATGTAGTCGGGAATCAGGACATTGAAGGCGTCAGTTGAAGTGCTGAACTCAGCTTCTGAATCAGCATCCGGATCGTAAGAGGGATAGAGGCCTTCGTTATCCGCAGCGAAGGCACGGGCTCCAAGCAGGATCTGCTTGATGTTGTTCACGTCCTTGGTGCGCTTGGCTCGTTCCTGGATACCGTTGTAAGCAGGCATAGCGGCGCTGGCCAGGATGCCGATGATCGCGATCACCACCAACAATTCGATCAGGGTAAACGCCCCTGCTTTTTTCATGTGTCGTTTCATGAGTTTTTCTTTCGTTATTAGTTATGAATGCCCGAAGGCGCATTTAGTGCGGGAGCATACAATGTAAATACACTGCCTCCGTGGTTCAGAATGCCATTTTTTGAAAAACGGGACAAGAAAATTTCCAAATCGAGATGATTTTCTCCCGGGAGCCCCGAACATCCTGCCATCATGAGCCCTGTAATACCCATTGAAGACTTCTTTGAGGACATCATTGCGAAGTCCATGCGAGGTCGCCACATCTCTGAGGCCGAGTTAGCTCAAGCCACCGGCGTCAGTCCGGATATTCTCCACCGCCTCTGCCGCGGCGAGTTCTGCGACGAACCGGCCCTGTTAAAAGTGGCCGGAGCGCTCAGTCTCGATCCCCGTGCCCTGACCATGTCGGCATCCAAGGTTTGGCGCCCTCGTCCGGTCGATATCGATGGCCTCGAGATTTTCAACACCCCCTACCGCGACATGCGGGTAAACGCCTTTCTCATCTGGGATCCGGAAACAAAGGTTGGCGCCGCATTCGACACCGGCACCGATAGTTCAAGCTTGGTCGCCAAAGCCAAAGTTGAAGGAGTCAATATCGAATCCATCTTTATCACCCACACTCACAACGATCACATCGCTGACCTGGACCGCCTCAAGGCTGCCTGCCCCGGAGCCGGGGTCTACTCGAACGAAGCTGAGCCGTGGCACGGAACCGACACCTTCTCCGAAGGAGACATCTTCTCCATTCAGGGCCTGTCCGTTTCTACATTCACCACCAGTGGCCACTCCAAGGGTGGCACTACCTATTATATAACGGGGCTATCCAAACCTGTTGCCGTAGTTGGCGACGCCATGTTTGCCGGATCCATGGGAGGAGGCATGGTTTCGTTCGAAGACGCCTGGAACAACAACCGGGAAAAAATTCTCACTCTTCCTGACGAGACTATCATTTGCCCCGGTCACGGCCCGATGAGCAGTGTCGGAGAAGAAAAGCGGAACAACCCCTTCTTCGCTGCGGATTTCCGCTAATACCGATTTTTTATGGCTGTCTCCAGACTCATCCTCGCCTCGAGTTCTCCCCGTCGATTTGACCTGCTCAAGGAAGCCGGTTTCGACTTTGAAGTGATCAAACCCGACGTCGAGGAAAACGAAGACGGCTCGATTCCGATTCGAAAGCTCACGGAAATGAACGCGCGGCTCAAAGCAGAGGCAGTCGCCAGCCGCCACCCCGACGCCGTCATCGTCGCCGCCGACACGCTTGTCCTCCTCGGAGATCGCGTGCTCACCAAACCGGTCGACCGCGCCGAAGCCCGGCAGATGCTCGAGTCTCTAAACGGCAGCTCTCACCAAGTGTTCACTGCGGTCGCCCTCGTGAACTGCGGACAAGGCCGGGAACGCTGCTTCGATGTCGTCACCGACGTTCACTTCAAGCAGTTGACCGGGGATGAAATGACGGCCTACCACGAAAAGATCAATCCCATGGACAAAGCCGGGGCCTATGCCGCCCAAGAGCACGGCGCCGACATCATCGAGCGCATTGAAGGTTCCATGACCAACGTCATTGGCCTGCCTATGGACGAAGTGACCAGCGCCCTCACCGAATTCGGCGTGAAACCGAATTCTAACTGACCTCTACCGGAGTCAGGAGGACACTCCTGCGCGACCGCAACCGCTTCCCGCCCTAGCTCAGGCCCAACCGCTCCCCTCGGTAACTGCCGTCCTCAATCCGGCTGACCCAACCTTCGTTTTCAAGGTACCACTTCACTGTCTTTCTCAAGCCGGATTCAAAGGACTCAATCGGTTGCCAGCCCAACTCGGTTTCGATTTTCGAGCAATCGATCGCATAACGCCAGTCGTGTCCGGGACGATCCGTCACAAACTCGATCAACGCGTCCGGGTCATCGCAAGACACCCCCTCATCAGCTTCCGCGACCGCTGCGATCAGCGCCTTTACTATTTCAAGGTTGGAAAGCTCACATTTACCTCCCACATTGTAGACTTCCCCGGGCTCCCCTTTAACCAGCGCAAGAGCGAGGGCACGACAATGATCTTTCACGTAAAGCCAGTCCCTCACGTTTGATCCATCACCGTAAACCGGGAGCTTTTTACCAGCCCGCAGTTTCTGAATCATCAGGGGGACCAACTTCTCCGGAAACTGTCGTGGACCGTAGTTATTGGAGCAGTTGGTGGTAATAACAGGAAAGCCATAAGTATGAAACCAGGCCCGCGCGAGATGGTCGCTGCCTGCTTTAGATGCCGAATAAGGACTGTTCGGCGCATAGGCCGTCGTTTCCGAAAACGCCGGATCTTCCGCTCCAAGTGATCCGTAGACTTCGTCCGTCGAAACGTGGAGAAAACGAAAGCCCACCGCGCCTTTCTCAGCCCAGAGGCGAGCTGCATTGAGCAGACTGTGCGTCCCAACCACGTTCGTCTGAATAAACTCGGCCGAGGCATCAATAGACCGGTCGACATGAGATTCAGCCGCCAGGTGCATCACTGCATTGATCTTCTCCTCCTCCATGAGGCTACCGACTCGCGACGTATCGCAGATATCACCTTCAACAAGACGGTGACGGTTTTCACCCTTCAGGCCTGCCAGGTTTTCAGGGTTTCCGGCGTAAGTGAACTTGTCGAGTGTCACCACCCGCTCAATCTCCACACCAAGATCGGTCCCTGCCGATTCCAACAGGTAATGGACGAGGTTGGATCCAATAAATCCGGCACCTCCGGTCACTAAAATTCTATAGGCCATCGATTACGTTCCTGCGGCATCCTATCGCCTATTGGCCGGGAGGTTCCAGAAAAAGAACTCCTTCGCGTCGACGGACATGAAAGTCGCCCGGCAGACTGAGCTTGGCCGGACGATCCGTCGACATGGCCACCTCAACCACACGAGCCACCTCATCAAAACCGCAGTCGGGCACTCCATGCTCCCTCAACCAGTCGATCAAGAGCCGGTCGCGCAGGGCCTCCGGCAGTTCCCGCAGGCGCTTCACATCGAGCCCGTCGGCAAGCCTCAGGGCGAGGTCGCCAACGGTTGTTTGCATCCAGACCTCGTCTTTACGCGCCAGGTCCGCGGCCCGCAGGACGGCCCCTTTCACGTCACGCCCGAAGATCGACTCCACCTCCGGAAGCAACCGGTGCCTCACCCGGTTGCGCAGCGCAAAGGCCTCGGCATTGCTGGAATCTTCACGGAAAGCAATCCCCTGCCCCTCGACGTAGGCGTCAATCCGGTCACGGTCCACCTCCAGGAGCGGTCGAAACAACTCCAGGCCGACACCGTCCACTTCACGGCAGGAGTGACGCTCCATACCCGAAATCCCGCGACTTCCCGATCCACGAAACAGGTTGATCAGCACCGTTTCCACCTGGTCCTCGGCATGATGCGCCGTGACCACGCGCCGGCAATCCTGCTCGGTCGCCACCTTCGCAAACCAGGTGTAGCGCACCTCGCGGGCAGCCGTCTCGATGGACAGCTTTCGCTCCCCGGCGACCGCTTTTACCTCGATGCGCGTAGAGAACACTGGCAAACCGAGCTCTTCAGCCGTTTCAATCACCAGCGCTTCATCCGTGTTTGACTCGTCGCCGCGAAGGCAGTGGTTCACATGCCCGACCACAAGATTTTCGTATCCCGCCGTCTTGAGAAAATGCAGCAGGGCCATGGAATCCCGACCCCCCGAAACAGCTACCAGGTAACGCTGATCCAGCGTCATCCACTCCCGCAGATTCGCTGCCAGCTTATCGTTCAGATCCCGTTTCATTTCCTTCGCAGCCACCCTTGACTGCTCGCTACAACCCAACAGGGTTGGGTCTCGCAGTCAACCCTGTTCGGTTTCCTTGGTTTCCGGGCCTTTCACCGAATTTCAGCATTCCTACTTCCCCGCTTGATTTATCGCATTTCGAGCGGTCATTCCCGCCGTTATGTCCGAGCCCTCATCCATCACCCCGGATCGCATCAGAAATATTGCCATCATCGCTCACGTTGATCATGGCAAGACCACACTTGTGGATCAGATGCTCAAGCAGGCCGGCTCCTTTCGCGAAAACCAGGCGGTGGATGAACGCGCCATGGACTCCATGGACCAAGAGCGTGAGCGAGGCATTACGATCAAAGCCAAGAACACCTCCATCCGCTGGGGCGACAACATCATCAACATCGTCGACACCCCGGGACACGCCGACTTCGGCGGAGAAGTGGAGCGCGTCATGAAGATGGTCGACGGCGTCATGCTTGTCGTGGACGCCTACGAAGGACCGCAGGCCCAGACCCGCTTCGTTCTCAAGAAAGCTCTCGCCGCGGGACTGACCCCGATCGTTTTCGTTAACAAGATCGACCGCCCCAACGCCGAACCCCTCGAAGTGCACGACAAGGTGCTTGAGCTCTTTCTTGACCTCGAGGCGACTGAAGAACAATTCGAAGCCCCCTTTCTTTACGGTAGCGCTAAGAACGGATTCGCCGACGTCGAGCCCAACGAAAACGCTTCCGACATGGTGCCGTTGCTCGACGCCATCATGGAGAACATCCCGGCCCCGCAAGTCGATCCTGAAGCCGACTTCACCATGCTGGTATCCAACATCGACTGGTCTGACTACGTCGGCCGTATCGCGATCGGGAAGATCCTCTCCGGCACCATCTCCGTAGGCGACACTGTCTGGCGCATCCACGACGGTGAGAAACCGCAGCGCGCCAAGATCTCCAAGGTCTTCGAATACAACGCCCTCGCCACCAGTGAAGCTGAAACCGCAGTGGCCGGAAATATTGTCGGCCTGTCAGGATTCGAAGATGTCGAGATTGGTGAAACTATCGCTTCCGATCCTGAAGCGCAGCACATCCCCTTCGTCGAGATTGATCCACCTACAGTGATGATGTCTTTCGCCGTCAACGACGGCCCCTTTGCCGGGACCGAAGGTGACCGCGTTACCTCCCGCGAAATCCGTGACCGACTCATTCGCGAAGGACGCACCAATGTCTCCATTAAGGTAGAAGACACTGCCAGCGCCGGAGAATTCAAGGTCAGCGCTCGAGGTGCGATGCAGGTTGCCGTGGTCGTCGAGCAGATGCGCCGAGAAGGCTACGAAGTTCTTGTCTCCCGCCCTACCGTGATTAAGCGAGAGATCGACGGTAAGATGCACGAGCCGTTTGAAACCCTTTACCTTGAAGTCCCCGATGACGCTGTCGGCGGCTGCATGCAGTCTCTCGCCAACCGCAAGGGAAAGACCGAAGCAATGAGTGCCAAGAACGGGCGCACTAACCTCGAGGTCACCATTCCGACTCGCGGTCTCATCGGTTTCGAGTTCGAACTGCTCAACCTCACCAGTGGCGAAGGCATCATGTCTCACCTCTTCAAGGAATACCGCCCCGACTCCGGGGACATCCGCACGCGCCACACCGGCACACTGGTTTCGATGGAGAAAGGCGAGGCCATGAACTATTCGCTGCTCAATATCGAGACCCGCGGCAAGCTCTTCGTCAGCCCCGGCGACAATGTCTACGAAGGCATGATCGTTGGTGAGAACCCGCGCACCGACGACTTGCCGGTCAATCCGACCAAAGCCAAGCACGTCACGAACCACCGTGCTGCCGGAAGCGACAAGACCGTCAATTTGACTCCAGCGATCAACTTCTCGCTCGAGCGTGCCATTGAGTATATCGAACCTGACGAGCTTGTTGAGGCTACGCCGCAGAACATTCGCCTGCGCAAGCGCATCCTCGATGCCAACGAACGCAAACGAGCTAAAAAGAAAGCAGAATCTGAGGCGGAATCCGCAGCAAGTTGATCACAGGAAACCCACCGGCACAGGTCAACCAGCATCAGGCATCTCGGGCCAATCCCTCGCAACTTTTGATGTCAAGCTTTCCGGAAGCGAGAATCGGAATCGCTTCAACATCGATAATCTTTTTGGGAATCCAGAGAGCAGGGATTCCTTCTTCGGTCAGCTTGCCACGCAACTCCTTGAGATCAATATCCGGATCAGAACTGAGCAGGATCAGCGCTTCGCCCTTGGCTTCGTCCGGCACGCCGACGACGGCGACCCGACGCTCATCATCGGTCAGTCCGAGTGCCTTGTTGATGTGATCTTCAACAGTTTCATGCGGTACCATTTCACCTCCAATCTTGGAGAACCGTGAGAGCCGGCCTTCGATGTAGAGGAAACCGTCTTCGTCGATGCGACCAATATCGCCGGTCATGAACCAACCGCTCTTCATCACCGAAGCGGTTTTCTCCGGCTGACCGAGATAACCTTCAAAAATATTGGCACCCTTCACCCAGATCATTCCAGAGGTATGGACCGAAAGGGGTTCGTGGGTGTCAGGATCCGTGATCCGCACCGCGACCCCGGGAATGAACTGGCCCACAGATCCGAAGCGGTGATTGGGAATGGTCGGCCCCTCTGTGCCGCCCATCACTTCACTGTCGTCCGGGTCCGGCATATTCACATTGGTCACCGGGGAAGTCTCAGTCAAACCATACCCCTCCAGCACCGGCTTATCGAACCGCTCCTCAAACGCCTCCGCCACCTTCTTCGGCAGTTTCTCAGCTCCGGTGATAGCCAGTTTCACGCTCTTGAGTTGTTCTTTCTCAGCCCTTCGCAAATACCCCCGCAGGAAGGTCGGCGTTGCGAGCAGCAGGCTCACTTTGTGCTTCTCGATCAACTCAGCCAGCTTCGGCACTTCGAGCGGACTGGGGTAGGTCACCACGCTGACCCCTTCGATCATCGGGTACCACATCGTCACAGTGCAGCCAAAGCTGTGGAACAGCGGCAGACAGCCGAGCACCTTTTCAGTCGACTTCAGGTTTATGCGGGCGCCGAACTGGTTCACGTTAGCGAGAAGATTTCGGTGGGACAGCACTACGCCTTTGGGGTCGCCGGAGCTTCCGGAAGTAAAAAGCAGCACCGCCTCTTCATTGCCACCGCGCTTCGGCACCTTGAGCAGAGCTGCCAGCAAACCGGCAGAAAAGATCTTGGAGAGAATGAACCAGAGAGTGATCTTCGGCTTCAAGTCACGCAACACCTGGTCAATTAGGATAAGCTGTTTGCTAGGCGGCCAGTTGAAGGAGCTCATCTTACGAACAAAGGAATCTGCCGTGATGAACTTATCCAGGCCAGCCTGCCCAATACAGGATTCAATCGCTTTTTCTCCCGCCGTGAAATTCAGATTCACCGGAACCTTGCCAGCCAAAAGCACTGCAGCGTTACAGAGAATACCACCCTTCCCCGGAGGCAGAATCACCCCGATGCGGGGCATATCCGTTGCCTCCCTGATATACTTGGAAAGAACAATGGCAGCGGCGAGCAACTTGTCGAAACGAAGTGACTGACCGTCCAGCCCATCGATAATCTCCGCCGTCTTACTGTGTTTCTTCAATCCTTTGAGGATTTCCCAGGCCAGGTTGCTCTTCAGGATCGGTCGCTGCGAGTAGGCGGCCTCGGCCGCGATGAGAATACTCTCCTGGAAATTCGCAAGGTTGGCCGCTTCACGCTGAAGTAACTCCCCGAAGGACAACACAATGCGCTCCACATCGGAGCGGTTTTCCACGGACAAGGCAGATTCCTCAGGGTGATCGACAAACAGGGGAAGGACTGGGGCCCCGGCACTGGTAAGAAATTCGAGAATTTGGGACGGCACGGTCACCGTCTGTCCCATGCGGGTGCGAGTGGCACCGGGCACAAAAATGATAACACTGTCCTCCGAGAGGCTGTCGTGCAGTTCTCTTTTGAAAGCGTCCCTGGATTTCTCATCCGAGGAAAATTCCATCGCCTTAATACCCGGCTTGTCGAGGTGCAACCGAAGCAATGGGTCATATTCCAAGCTACTCTCAGTCAGGTAGACCAACTTTCGACCACTAAGCTGCTTTTCGACGTGCAACAGGTCCTCAAATGAGAGGCGGTTGGCGATCACGAGGACACCGGTGCCGGGAATATGATCCTCTCCGAGAAGTTCAAGGTTATTGCGGTTGCTGGCCATGATAGGGAAATGTGGTCCGATTTTGGCGGATTTCGACCACTTTAGCGATTTTCCCCTTCAAAAAGCGAACGCTTTTCCGTTAAGTGACTAGCCTATCAGTGTGCCTTCCAAGGCTAGCGAAACCCTGTTTTTATACACTCATGTCTGACGAAACTCCTCCCAACAACAATGGCGACTACTGGAGAGCCAATCTTCGTATCGTCGGCATTCTTATGAGCATCTGGTTTATCGTCAGCTACGGCTGCGGCATTCTCTTCGTCGATCAGCTCAACAAAATTCAGTTTGGCGGCTTCCAACTCGGCTTCTGGTTTGCCCAGCAGGGAAGCATTTACGTCTTCGTCGTCCTCATCGCCGTCTACGTGCGCATGATGAGCAAACTCGACAAAAAATACAGCTCCAAAGCCGACTAACTCCTTCGAGAGCGCAGCCTACCTTCGCACTTTTCACCTTCACACCTTTCACGCCCCACGCAGCGGGCTCTATCACATGGACGTACAAACTTGGACATACATCATCGTCGGCCTCACCTTTGCCCTCTACATTGGCATCGCGATCTGGGCAAAAGCCGCGTCAACGGGTGAATTCTATGTCGCCGGAGCCGGCGTTCCCGCGCTTGCCAACGGCATGGCCACGGCCGCTGACTGGATGTCGGCCGCTTCCTTCATTTCGATGGCCGGCATCATTTCCTTTATTGGTTATGACGGATCAGTCTACCTCATGGGCTGGACCGGAGGTTACGTTCTGCTGGCGCTACTTCTCGCCCCTTACCTGAGAAAGTTCGGCAAGTTTACGGTTCCGGACTTCGTCGGTGACCGCTACTACTCGAAGACCGCCCGCCTCGTCGCGCTGATCTGCGCGATCTTCGTTTCTTTCACCTACGTCTGCGGACAGATGCGCGGTGTCGGAGTGGTTTTCACCCGCTTCCTTTTTTCTGAAGTGGAAGGCCCCATGCTCTTTGGCTGGGAACCCATCACCTGGGGAGTCATTATCGGTATGGCGATCGTGTTCTTCTACGCCGTGCTCGGCGGCATGAAAGGAATCACCTACACCCAGGTGGCCCAGTACTGCGTTCTGATCTTCGCCTTTATGGTACCTGCGATCTTCATCTCCGTGATGATGACCAGCAACCCGATCCCGCAACTGGGCTTCGGCGCCAAGGTTACCGGTGAAGACGTCTACCTTCTCGAGAAACTCAACGGTCTCAGCCAGGAGCTTGGCTTTGCTACCTACACGGACGGGTCGAAGAGCATGATCGATGTGTTCTTCATCACCATGGCCCTCATGGTGGGAACCGCCGGCCTGCCCCACGTCATCATTCGCTTTTACACGGTCAAAAAAGTCAGCGCCGCACGCGTGTCCGCATTCTGGGCCCTGCTCTTTATCGCCATCCTCTACACCACGGCCCCTGCCGTTGCCGTTTTCGCCCGGACCAACCTTCTCGAAAGCATCCCGAACAAACCCTACGCGGAAGCCCCCCAGTGGCTCAAGTCATGGGAAGACGCCAGCCTCATTGCCTGGCTTGATAAGAACAACGACGGCCTGGTCCAGTACACCAAGGGTGATGCCTTCGTCGGTAAACCCAGTTTCAGTGGCGAACGAGGCAACAACCAGGAACGCCTTCTGACCAACTCACCGACCGACAACGCCAACGAGCTCTATGTCGACCGTGATATCATGGTGCTGGCCAACCCGGAGATCGCCCAACTGCCCAACTGGGTCGTCGCCCTTGTTGCCGCCGGTGGACTCGCCGCCGCCCTGTCGACTGCTGCCGGTCTCCTCCTCGTGATTTCGACTTCGGTTGCCCACGACCTCGTCAAGAAGACCTTCGCGCCGGGCATTGATGAAAAGAGAGAGTTACTCATTGCGCGATGTGCCGCCGCCGGCGCAGTCATTGTGGCGGGCTACTTTGGTGTCAATCCGCCCGGCTTCGTCGCCCAGGTAGTGGCCTTTGCCTTTGGCCTCGCCGCGTCATCCTTCTTCCCGGTTATCATCTTCGGTATCTTCTACAAACGCATGAACCGCGAGGGTGCTATTTCGGGCATGATCTCCGGCATCGTCTTCACAGCCGCCTACATCATCTACTTCAAGTTCATCAATCCGTCGGCTAACACTGCGGACAACTGGTGGTTCGGCGTTTCGCCTGAAGGAATCGGCACCCTCGGCATGATCATCAACTTCGTCGTCGCCCTCGTCGTCTGCTCCTTCACTCAGGCGCCACCGAAAGACGTCATCGATATGGTCGAAAACATCCGTCAACCGGAGAAAGAAGGCGAAGAGCTCGCTGTATCGGATCACTGAGGAATTTGGAGTTTAGGTATTTAGCGATTTAGGTATTTTGGTCTTCAAGGAGGTAGCGAAACTCGTGAGAGTTTCGTCCCCTTTTGCCTAGTGCCTCTTGCCTTATTCCTTCCCAAAAATGACCATCATCGATCACCCCATCATCCGCGAGCGGCTCACCCACATTCGTTCGGTGGACTCCGGCACTGCCGATTTTCGAAACGCTCTTCACGACATCGCCCGGTTGATGACTTTCGAAGTCACTCGCGACCTCGAGACCTCGGTTATTGAAATCGAAACACCGCTCAAGAAAACCGACGGTCATGCTCTCGCCCGTCCGCTGGTTCTCGTCCCTATCCTCCGTGCCGGTGCCGGCATGCTCAACGGCTTCACCGAAATTCTGACTGAAGCCTCGGTCGGTTATATTGGCCTCTACCGCGACGAGGAAACCCACCGACCTCACAGCTACTACTGCAAGCTTCCTCCCAACATCGCTGACGCCGAAGTCATTTTGATCGATCCGATGCTCGCTACCGGAGGCAGTGCAGCAGATGCCGCCGCTGAACTTAAAAAAGCCGGAGCCACCCGCCTTCGCTTCGCCTGCCTCATCGCTGCTCCGGAAGGCGTCGCTGCGTTCGAAGAACGACATCCTGACATTCCTATTTTCACCGCCGCCCTCGATGAGCGCCTCAATGAGAACGCCTATATCGTGCCCGGGTTGGGCGATGCGGGAGATCGCTATTTTGGAACCTAGGGCTGCGCCCGGTGATCAGTAATTAGTAGTCGGTATTCGGTTTTACTGACGACTGAATACTGACCACAGAAGACAATCTCCTTCACGCATAGTGCCGCCCCCAGCGCCAGAAAAGCAGGAAGAGCGCGACACCCAATCCAAACGTCACCGTCGCCAGGGCAATCAGTGGACCATCGAATTTCACGATAAAGACAGCGCCCAGAAACTGCGCCACGATCACGACGAGCAACAACCTCACCACAAAGAGGTGACCGCGATTGGAAATGAAGTGCGCTCCGAGCGGAGCCCCGATCGCAACAACCGGAATACAAACCCACCAGTAGTGCCAGATCTCGGTAGCAATCGCTTCGCCCCCTCCCCCGCCGAGACGCCAGAGAAATCCCACCACGCTGTTGGTCGCCATCAGGATCACCGAAGTCGGAGTGGCCACCGTTTCGCAAACACGGAATCCCAAAACCAGGGCAGCAAAGACGAAAATATCGAGTCCACTACCGAGGAGCCCTGACACCGTTCCGCCCACAAAGCCCGCCAGCGCCAGGCAAATCAGGGTGCCCGGATTGCGATCCGCCAGGACCTCGCGTTTCACCGTTCCTGATACCCGGTTGATTGTCCACAGCGCCACCCCGAAGGCGAGCCAGAGCGAGACGAAGAACACTTTGGTCGGCGTCGATTCGAACCAGAATTGAACCACCTCGAGCCCGAAGACAATTCCCAGCGCGCCGGCAAGTCCGGCAACCACCAACGCGGTTTTCTCGATCGGTATTCTTCTCCACAGGATCGCGACCGTCGCGGAAGTCATGCCGATCGATTGGATCATCATCGAAAAATCCCGTGCCCCCTTGGGATCGATGTTGAATCCCAGCGTCATCACCGGGAAAGCAACTGCCCCTCCTCCCTGGCTGGTCGATCCCGCCACGAAGGAGCCAAACGCCATCGTCATCGACATGAACCAGTTGTCGACGAAAAGTACCCATCGACTACCAGCGACCGTGATACCCAACCACACGATCCAGACCAGCACGATAAACGCGAGGTCGAGTGGGGGGCGGGTTTTAGTGAGATCGTTCAAACAGGGATAACTACGTCTCTCCAGAGTAACCTGTATTCAGTATTCCGTAGTCAGTTTCGAAACGAGCATAACCGATTACTGAATACCGACTACCGACCACCACGGTGCCAGCGAGGATCGCAAAAGTGCCACCACGTCATCCGGCTTGGGCAATTTGCGCAATTTTGGGAGCGAGGTCTGTGATGTCGGCACAGCGCCTATTTACTCTCTTCAAACATCGCGCAGATCGGTCAGAAGCTCGTCACACCTGACCCCTGACACAATCTGTTCCTCCCGTCAGCGCAAAAAAGTGCTCAAATCGACTTAAGCTTTTCCTTGGAAAGCGCGTCTCCCTGCTTAACTTCTCCCAAGCCTATGGATTGCGGAAAGCAGAAGATCATTGAATCACTCGTCACCTCTTACCAAGAGGTGGGCGGGATCAACCGCATTGACAGTGCAAACCTTCCCTCCAAGCGCAAGGTCATCGCCACTTGTGAGTCGTTGCTGCAGCTGCTCTTCCCCGGCTATCTCGACGAAGAGCCTATCCCGACTGATGAGCTGGAAATGATCACCGGCGAGCGAATTGCTTCGCTGGTTGAAACCCTGGAATTCGAGGTCGCCAAGACCCTGCGCCTCCGCGACGACGAAACCGGCGAGTCCCACCCCGGTCTTGCCAAGCAGGCGCATGATCTCGTCTGCGAGTTTCTCAATGATCTTCCCGAACTTCGTCGCCTTCTCCATACCGATGTTGAAGCGGCCTACGAAGGTGATCCCGCCGCGAAAAACTTCGACGAGATCATCCTCGCCTACCCGTGCATTGAGGCTATCGCGATCCAACGCTGTGCCCATTGCCTCTACAAGCTCGACGTCCCGCTCATTCCGCGGATCATGACCGAGTGGGCCCACAGCCTTACCGGCATCGACATCCACCCGGGTGCGACGATCGGATCTCATTTCTTTATCGACCATGGCACCGGTGTTGTCATCGGCGAAACCTGCACTATCGGCAACCACGTGAAGCTCTACCACGGCGTCACCCTGGGAGCCCGCAACTTCCCCAAGGACGAGAACGGTCGCGTCGTCAAGGGCAACAAGCGCCACCCTGATGTCGAAGATCATGTCGTCATCTACCCGCATGCCACCGTGCTGGGCGGAAAAACTGTGATCGGCAAATCGTCGACCATCGGAGCCAACGTTTTTCTCCGCGAAAGCGTGGAAGAGTTCTCCTTTGTGACAACGGTTGGTGAAGAACTGAATATCATCGACAAGCGCACCGGAGAAACAGTACCCTATGCCAGCCCCAAGTAGGTTTCCCACCCACGCCATGGCCGAGCAACTGGAACTGTTCGACAACTCCACTTCAACCTCTCCTGAGGAATACCACACCGCTCCGGTTGATGCTGGTGGCTCTCCAGAGTCAGGCCGCTTAGTAAAGCCTGGCATACCCACCAAGTCTGCCGCAGAGGTCCCTAAGGTGGTCCACCCACGGTCGGGGGCTGACAAATTTCTCACCCGCCTTGCCGTCTACTACGCCACTGAACTGGAATTACCCCGCCTTGCAGATCGCGTCTCAGTCACCTGGAATCGCCGCATGCGCACCGCTGCCGGTCGTGCCTTTTTTCAAACCGACCAGATCGAGCTGAATCCCAAGCTTCAGGACTTGCCTGAGGAGAATCGCGATCGTGAAATTTTCGGCACCTTTCTCCACGAGCTGGCTCACCTTGTTTCCTACACCCGAGCCGAAGGACGACGCATTCAACCTCACGGCCCCGAGTGGAAACAGGCATGTCGCGACCTCGGCATTCCCGACGAAGACCGCTGCCACAATCTCGACTTCGGAACGCGCAAGATGGAGCGCCGTTACACCTATGAGTGCCTCTCATGTGGTTCTGTCGTTGAACGGGTTCGCAAGATCAAACGGGCTGTCGCCTGCTATGACTGCTGCCGCATTCACAACGGAGGCGACTACGACGATCGCTTTCGACTCGTCGAAAATGTAATCGCGTGATCCCACGTCTCCGCTTTTGCCTTTGCATCACCCGGCCATTCGCTACCGTGATGCCATGAAACTCCCCCTGCTTTCGGGCCTGATTGCCCTCGCCTTTTCTACCCCCACCTTCGCCGGTGAATGGGTCGATCTTTTCAACGGCAAAAACATCAAGGGTTGGACGCCCCGGGCCGACGTCGAAACCTTCGAGGTCATCGACGGGGAGATCCACCTGCTCGCCACCAAGAATGTGTGGGTCACGAGCCAACGCAAGATGAGCAACTTCGAGGCCTCCGCCGAGGTTCTGCTGCCGGAAAACGCCGAAGAGGACGGGCTCAACACCGGCTTCGCCTTTCGACTTGTCGGTGAAGAGGGCAAACCGAAAGGTTACCAAGTCGAGATTGAAGGCTCCCACCCCGGCGAAAACGGAGCGGTCTACGCCATTGGAATGGGCGGATGGCTTTACCCGAAAGAGGGGCAGAAAGAGGAATTCCTCGAAAAAATCAACGGTGTCATCAAGAAGGGTGACTGGAACACCTACCGCGTCGTCTGCGATGGGCCCAAAATCACGACTTTCGTGAACGATGTGAAGATCACTGAAGTCAGCGACGACCAGTCCCTCGAAGGATACTTTGGCATCCAGCATCACGGCAAAGGCGGCACCATTCGCTTCCGCAACCTTAAGGCTCGCGAACTGCCCTCTCCGTCCCCTGCTGCATCGGCAGCCTATCCCAACGTGCTCTGGCTCACCGCCGAAGACATGAGCCCCACGCTGGGTTGCTATGGTGACGAATACGCCACCACTCCAAACCTCGACCAGTTCGCCAGGGAAGCCGTGCGCTACACCAACGCATTCTCGGCCGCCCCGGTTTGCTCCCCCTCACGTTCCACCCTCATCACCGGCATCTGGGCGCCCAGCTCCGGCACCCACCAGATGCGATCAGCCTTCCCCCTGCCCGACAGCGTTTCGGGTTACCCCACCTACCTTCGCAAGTCCGGCTACTTCACTACCAACAACGTGAAAACCGATTACAACACCGGCAGTATCAATAGGCTCATTGAAGAATCCTGGAACGAAAACAGCTCCGAAGCCCACTGGCGCTCCGAGGCGCGAAACAGCAAGCAACCCTTCTTCGCCGTCTTCAACTACATGACCTCACACCAGTCCCGCACCGCGGTCTGGCCTTATGAGGCGTTCGAGGAACACATCCAGTCCACTATTACTGAAGACCTCGTTCACGATCCTGACACAGCCCCCATTCCGCCTTACTACCCGGATACACCGATCGTTCGCAAAACGGTGGCCCGATTTTACGACTGCGTCACAGCAATGGACCAGCAAATCGGGCAGCGCCTTGCGGAACTCGAAGAAGACGGGCTCGCCGACAACACTATCGTTTTCTTTTACTCAGACCACGGTTCCGGAATGCCACGCCACAAGCGACTGCTCACAGATTCCGGGATGCACGTTCCTCTCATGATCCGTTTCCCAGAAAAGTGGCAGCACCTCGCGCCTGCCAAGCCGGGTGAAACGGTGGACCGCCTCGTCACCTTCGTCGACTACCCCACCACCCTGCTGTCCATGCTCGGGCTCGACGTGCCGGAGCACATGCAGGGTGACATCTTCATCGGGCCGGACACCACCGAAGAACCGGAATACGTCTATGGCTTCCGCGACCGCGTCGATGAGGTCTTCGATATGTCCCGCTCCGTTCGTTCCAAGAAGTATCTCTACATTCGCAATTACATGCCCCACCTCTCCTGGAATCCGCCGAGCGTTTTCTCCGACCTCGCCGAGATCCGTCGCGACATCACGAAGCACGCCGACGAAAATTCTGAAACCCTGTCCGTTGCCCAGCGCCACTACACCAACGCGACACGCGCCCCCGAGGAATTTTACGACATCACCGCAGACCCTCAGAACATCAATAACCTGATGCAGGCTGAGATGAGCAAAGAACAACGCAAAGCTCTCATGTCACTTCGCGCTGAGCTGACCCGCAAACGCATGGAGATCAAAGACAACGGCGCTCTACCTGAGGCTGTCATGGCTCAGTACATTGAAGACGAAGGTGCTGACATTCTCACCATCAATAACGGCGGCACCAATCATCGCCCTGATCTCGAGACCGCCTGGGCCGCAGCAGACCTTGTCGGCACCGGAAGCCGCGAGCAACTGCTCGAACTGGCCCGCTCCGGCGATCCTTCCTCCCGCTACTGGGCCATCATCGGCTTGCGCCATGCCTCACCGGATGACCAGCAACTTCTCGAGCAACTCTATGACTACATGGACGACTACATCGCTCCTGTCCGAATCGAGATGGCCTTCTGGATGGCAGCCGAGTCAGACAAGTATCGCGATGTCGCTCTCGAAGTGCTGACTCGCGAACTCTACAACGAGAACTGGTGGACGGCTCTCCGCGCCTGTCGTGCCATCGAATTGCTGGGAGAAAATGCCCGCTCAATTCTTCCCGCGATGCAGCAGCGCTACGACGAAACTCGACACGAAGCCGGCGACAACAACTTCTTCATTGCCTTCTCCAGCGGCGCCTTCCTCGAAAAGATGGGTGGCACGACTGATCCATGGGATTTTACCCCGGCGGCCGGCAGTTTCTCCGCCGATCCCGAGGAAGACGAGGAGGAGTAATTTCCAAGCGACTCGGGTCACTCCTTTTCTTATCCTGCGAATTGGCGATCTCTCTCTTCGGAAAAAGAGCAAGAAAAGGAAAAAGACGGCTCCACCTAATACATTTGACTCACCCACCTAACCCTGTTGAGTCATCAACATGGCTCGCTCCACTCTCTTTCCTGCCCGACTCTACGGCATTGTTGACCTCGGCTATGCCGGTCCGGACGATCTGGTCCGCGTCACCCGCGAAATGATCGCCGGTGGCATCGACGTCATTCAACTCCGTGCCAAGGGACACTCAGAAGCCGATATCGAACGCTGGGGCCGTGAACTCCTCCCTTTCTGTCGCGACGGTGGCATTCCCCTTATCATCAACGACTCCCCTGAGGTTGCTGCAGCGATCGGGGCTGATGGTGTTCATGTAGGCCAGGATGATGCCGCCATGGATGATGTCCGCGCCATCGTCGGTGACGACATGCTTGTGGGCCGCTCCACTCACAGTGTCCATCAGGCTGCCGCTGCCGCTGCCGATCCGCGCACGGACTGCATCGGTTTCGGCCCCTTATTCGCCACGCCGACCAAACCAACCTACACGCCCATTGGCACCAGGGAAATCCAGCAGGTTCACGAAGCCCATCCCGATATGCCCATCTTTTGCATCGGTGGGATCAAGAAGGAAAACCTTCCCGATGTCACTGCCGCGGGCGCGAAACGAGCCGTCATTGTTTCCGGGATCTTGCAATCACCTGAGATTACTGCTTATGTCCGCGAGTCCAAAGCTCTTCTCGCTTAGGACATTCTCGACTACTTTACTTCTCAAATTCTCAGCTACTCAAAACCATGAGCGTTCTCGTTTCCGGATCCATTGCTATCGACAACGTTAAGACGCAGAAGGCGTCCCAGGAGAACCTCCTCGGCGGCTCCGCTTCCTACGCCGCTATCGCCGCCAGCTTCTTCGGCCCCTCTGGTATCGTGGGCGTGGTTGGACACGACTTCCCTGAAGAACACCTTGGCCTGCTCAAGAGTCGCGACATCAACCTGGAAGGTATCGAGTTTTCCGAAGGCGAAACTTTTCGCTGGAGCGGTGAATACATGGAAGACATGAACGACCGCGAGACGCTGGAAGTGGCTCTTAACGTTCTCGAATCCTGGAAGCCGGCCGTGGCCGACTCACAGAAAGGCGCCAGCATCAACCTGCTCGCCAACGCTCACCCGCTCAATCAGCATGAGGTGATCGACCAACTCGGCGACGGACCCTCTTTCACTATCGCCGATACAATGGATCTCTGGATCCAGATTTCACGCGATGAATTGGAGCGTCTTCTCAAGCGCATTGATCTGCTCGTCCTCAACGACAGTGAAGCCAAATTGATGATGGACACCTCCAACATCGTCGCCGCCGGAAAGGCGCTTCGCGAAATGGGACCGAAGTATGTGATCGTCAAGAAAGGCGAACACGGAGCAATGCTTTTCGGTGAAGACAAGTTCTTCACCTGCCCCGCCTTCCCGCTTCACGATGTTTTCGATCCGACCGGCGCAGGCGACACCTTTATTGGTGGTTTTGCCGGATACCTGGCCAGCCTCGGCAAAGACGAGTTCAGCTTCGACGACCTCACCAGCGCGATCGCCCGTGGAACCATCGTGGCCAGCTTCACCTGTGAGAGCTTCAGCACTCACGCTGTCGAAGCCCTCACCGAAGATGCTTTTAACGAGCGTCTCGAGGCCTTCCGCGGCTACTGCGCTTTCGCTTGATATCGCAACGGAAAAGCATTCGCCTTTACGACCACGCCTGTTTACTCTAGCGCCATTATGAATTGGTATTACGCTGACGATTCGGACAACCAGGTATCTGTCGACGAAAGCCAACTCCCGGAGTTGGTGGCATCACAAACGATCAAACCCACCACCCTGGTCTGGAACGACTCCATGACCGAGTGGAAACCCTGCGCAGACGTCCGACCTGATTTGTTTGGAGGCGACGCTTTGCCGCCTTCCCTGACTCCAGCCCAATCGCGTAATGTTGCTTCTGCCCCTCAGCCGGGCATTGCGGCCAACCAGTCACAAACCGATTCCGTAGCCGTCTGCGCCCTCGTCTTTGGCATTCTTGGTATTCTCTCCTGCTTCACCCTTTTCAGCATTGCCGGCGTTATCTGCGGTCACATCGCCCGAAAGCGGGCGCTCGAAAACCCGACGGCGAACTCCAATGCCGGCATGGCACTTACCGGCATTATCACTGGATATGTCGGAATCGTTCTCAGCGTCTTGGTCGTGATCGTATACTTTCTATTTATCGCCGCGGCTGTCGCCAGCGAAATATAGAATCCTCTGCGGGCGGAGCACCCTTCTACTCCACCTCACCCGAGTAGACATTAAACCCGCGCTCGCGCAGGAAACCGACCAAGGTTTGCCCGCTGTCCCTGGCTAACTTCACCGCCAGGCTGCTGGGAGCGGAGATACCCGCTACCGCTGGAATGCCTCCCGCAAGAGCCTTCTGCATCAGTTCGAAAGAAATTCTACCACTGACTAACAAGACCACTTCAGACAAATCGATCCGGTCGCGCAACGCCCGGCCGATCACCTTGTCCAAAGCATTGTGTCGTCCCACATCCTCTCTCAGAAACAAGAGCTCTCCGCCTTTCGAAAAGAGCGCTGAAGCATGCAGCCCCCCGGTCCGATCAAAGGTTTCCTGCTGCTTTCTCAACTTACCCGGCAACTCAAGAAGAAAGTCGGAAGTCAACGTTATCCCACGCTCAATCGGGGCGAATTGTTGAAACACCGATTCGATGGTCGCCTTGCCGCAAACCCCGCAACTGCTCGAAGTAAAAACGTGACGCGTCAGCTCACTCAGATCGGTTTCCTTCTTTAACTTAACCTCCAGCGAATTGCCGACTGCCTCCGGGTCGAGGTCGGGACAATACTGAATTTCTGCAATATCATCGGGAGACTCGATCACGCTCTCAGTGAGAAGAAATCCCGTGACCAGCTCCTCATCATGACCCGGCGTCCGCATCATCACAGCGACGCTTTGCCCGTTCACCCGAACTTCCAGTGGCTCTTCCATCGCCACCTGATCGCCCTCCTCCACCCAACCGCGTTCCACGCGATAGCGGTGCAAGGTGACCCCTTCATCCCTGCGATGAGGATCAATCTTTTCGAGATCCTCGCGGCTGTTCAAATTGGTAAAGAGAAGGTCTTCACCCTCGCTCACGGCATAGGCCCTCGTAACTCCGCTCTGCTCCGCCTCGTCGAGAAGGCGCTGCAACTTTCGATTACCCTGTTCCATTGCCGCTTCAAGAATCGCCAACATCGCTTCACGCGGATAGACCGCAGCAAGAGGTTCCCAGAATCGCTGGGTTTTCGGCACAATGCCGGAGCCATCATCCACCAATTTCGCGAGAAAGCGCTCTTCCATGAGCGGCAGATCGACGCCAAGAACAACAATTCGCTCAGCTTCGCTCCGCCGGAACACAGTCAACAAACCGCCAACCGGCCCGAAACCTTCGTCATCGTCATCAACGCGAATGACTCCGTCCGGCAGTTCGCCGTATTCCTGCCCCGGATTGGCAGACAGCCAGAGGCGATCGGGACCCAGGGTCTGCAGTTTCTTCAACTGACGCTGGAAAAGCGGTTCTCCTGTCCAATCGAGGAAAGCCTTATCCGTCCCGAAACGGGAGGACTTTCCTCCCGCAATGAGAACAGCATCCAGTGATGACGGACCAGGCATCCATTATGGTACCTTATTATCGGTGCCGAGCAAATCGTTCACTGCCTTGTTCGAAACGCGGACAATGTATTTGTTAGGTTGCTCGACCAGTCCGGCCTGGAGATCCTTCAGCACGGGGCGGGCACTCTCATCCAACTCGTCGAGGACAATGGCCGCCTCGAGACGAGCCCACTCATTGTCACCTTTCATGGCATCAGCCACAACCCGCAGCGCCTTAGAATCATCTCCCATCCGGCAAAGGGCGCGGCCCGCGGCGATTCGAACGGCAGGAGCGTCGTCCTTAAGAGCTTTCCTAAGTGCTTCCTTTGCACCTTCAAATTCACCCGCTTCTTCGGCAAAATTGCCCAACCCCGTGGCGCCCCAGTAGCGGACCGCAGCATCTTCATAGCTCAACGCAGCCAGAAGATCCGGAAAGGCCTCCTGCCCTTCCGACGCTGAAGTTGCGATAGCTGTCAGCGCATAGATCAGGGCACTTTGATCCGTTTCACCGTGCAAGATCGCATAGGTCGCACCGGCGTCACCTTCTCGTGCTGTGATCTCAGATTCCGGAATCAATCCGATGTCACCGATCTCAAGCTGCCACTCAAACAGAGCTTCCTTGAGCTTCTCCAGTTTTTCGGCATGTGCCGGTTCGGCCGCGAGGTTGTTCACCTCATAGGGATCCGCTTCAAGATCGTAGAGTTCCTCAACCGGCTTCGACCCTATTGAAAAGAGGGCCGCAGCTCCGGTCAGGGTTCCCGCCTTTTCGGCCTTACGGATTTCCATCATGGTCGCTCCTTTCTCCGGAGTGTTCATGTACTGGTAGTACGGCTTGAGCGGCTCGAAGTTGCGGACGTATCGATACTTCTTATCGCGCACCGTACGAATGATGTCATAGCGTTCGTCCATGCGGTCGCGGGCCCCGTAGACGTAGTCTCGCTCGGCCGAATCCCCGAGGAAGCTGAAGCCGTGCATGTGCTCCGGCACTTCAATGCCAGCCAGGGTCAGCACAGACGGTCCGAAATCGACTGAACTGACAAGACGGTCATCCGTTTCACCCGGCGCGGCGGTGCGGAAGCTTTTGAACTTTTCAGGCACGTGAACCAACAGCGGCACGTGAGTCCCCGAATCGTAGAGCCAGCGTTTCGCCCGCGGCAAACCGACTCCGTGATCGGACCAGAACATGATGATCGTGTTATCCCATTCACCAGCATCCTTAACTTCCTGAATCAGGTTCCCGGCGTAGGCATCAAACGCAGTGATGAGCTCGTAGTTCCGCTTCCAGTCTTCCCGGACAATAGGAGTGTCAGGGTAGTAGGGAGGAAGCGTGTCCAGCTTGTCCGGATCCTGCCGCTGATCGTCGGTCAGGTTTTCGGTAACGCTCTTGTACTTGCTCTCACTTGCGATCCCACTTTCGTGGCAGCCGGTGAAGTTAAAGACAGCAAAGAAGGGCTGACCCTCCGCACGATTCTTCCAATGGCCCTTTCCGCCACACACGTCCCAGATCTCATCTTTGCCCGGGTCCGAGAACTGGTAGTCGGTCTTGAAAGCATTCGTGCAGTAGTAGCCTGCCTCGCGCAGGTAGATGGGGAACGGCTTCAACCAGTCCGGAAGCTTCGCATTGCAGCGCATGTGGTGGGTTCCCACCGAATTCTGATACATCCCCGTGATGATTCCGGAGCGGCAAGGAGCGCAAACGCCGGCACTTGTGAAGGCATTTGAGTAATAGGTCCCCTGCCTGGCCAGCTCGTCCAGATTCGGAGTGATGGCATGAGCGTCCCCGGCAAAACCGAAGTGAGGACCGATATCCTCTGCCGAGATCCAGAGAATATTGGGGCGGTCATCAGCCTGAGCCAGGCTGCAACCCATCAGGGTAAGAAAAGAGAGAACTATCCAGCGCATGCGATATTCATCGCATTTTCATCGGAAACCAACAACGGCGCGTTCCTGAACGGAGCTTTGCGCAGATTGGAACGGCAGCAGGGTGAGGCTTCTAGGTGCCGGCGAGGCCGAAGGCGTCGTGCATGACCTGGGCTGCCTGATTAATCTGATCTTCAGCCACAGTCACCGTCACCTTAATCTCGGAGGTGGATATCATTTCAATGTTCACACCTGCTTCAGAAAGCGCCTTAAACATTTCAGCAGCCACACCGGAGTGGGAGCGCATCCCGATGCCTACCATGGAAAGCTTGGCGATCCCGTCCTGGGCTTCGATACTGGCGCCGTCTCCAAGTTCCTCGAGAACGGGTTTGAGCGCCTCCTCAGCTTTGACGACATCGTCCTTATTTACGGTGAAGGAGATGTCCGTAAAGCCTGTCTTCGACACGTTCTGAACGATCATATCGACGATGATGTTCGCGTCAGAAACGGCACCGAAAATCTTGCTCGCCGTGCCGGGGGTATCCGAGACTCCGGAGATGGTTACCTTGGCTTGGGCGCGCTCCAAGCTGACGCCGCGGATGACAACAGATTCCATGCTCATGGTTTCTTCTTTCACGATTGTTCCGGAATTATCATTCAGACTACTGCGGACCTCGAAGGTCACACCAAACTTTTTCGCAAACTCGACCGATCGGGACTGCATCACCTTAGTGCCCGAACTGGCCATTTCCAGCATCTCGTCGTAGCTGATCTCATCGATCTTGCGAGCGTCGGGAACTACCCGTGGATCACAGGTATAGACGCCATCGACGTCAGTAAAAATCTGGCACAGGTCCGCGTCAATCGCAGCCGCCATCGCAATAGCAGTGAGATCGGAACCACCACGCCCCAGCGTCGTGATCTTACCGTCGGGAGTTTCGCCCTGGAAACCCGCGAGGATCACGATGTTGTCATCGTTCAGCAACTCGTGAACGCCTTCGGGAGAAATATTCGAGATGCGAGCTTTGGTATGAACCCCGTCAGTTTTGATGCCTGCCTGCGCCCCGGTCAGGGAAACCGCCTTGGCTCCCATCGCGTTCAGGGCCATCGCAGTCAGAGCAATAGTCGTCTGCTCCCCGGTCGAAAGCAGCACATCCATTTCCCGCTCGGTTGGATCGGCTTCACCGGTCACTTCGTTGGCCAGCTTGATCAGATTGTTGGTCACACCGGACATCGCGGAAACCACGGCCACCACCTGGTTTCCGGCCTCCTTGGTCGCAAGGATGCGACGAGCCACATTGAGGATGCGCTCGGGCGTTCCGACGGATGTGCCGCCATATTTCTGGACGATTAGACTCACTCGACTGTTGGTCTGGTGTTCGGGAGGGGAGACTTATGCCTCAGGATCGCCTTTTGTCCACCGCGTTTCGGGGGACCGGCAATCCGGCATCAATCTCATCGTAGCGAAGACCTGACCCAGTCGAGATATCCGGAAGAACCTTTCTCCACCGGTATAGCGATCAACTCAGGCTCCTCATAGGGGTGATGCTCACTTATCCAATCCTCGAGGCGATCCCAGTTCGCGGCTGTCGTCTTGATCAGCCCGACCAGCTCCGAGTCCCGCTCTACCTTACCCTTCCAGCTGTAGATGGACTCCACTCCAGGCAGGATATTGACGCAGGCTGCCAGTTGCGATTCGATTAATTGTGTGCCAATTTGTCGCGCTACCTCAATATTCGGAAACGTGGTGATTGCCAGCCAAACAGTATCTGCGTCGTTTTGTCTCTCTGTCATCTCGAAGCCCTTTTTAAACTACCCTACATGAATCCCGGGATCATCGACAAACTCATTGATCGTCTCGACAAACTCGAGCCGGAGGAGATCCAGCGTCTTGTCCTGAAGGCAGTGCAGGAAAAGGGCCTGCTCGAGAATGTGTTCGAAGTGCTCCGGGAAGGCATCATCGTAACCGGACCGCAGGGCTCTATTCACTACATCAATCAAGCCGCCTGCGACTTCTTTGGGCTTGAACACCGGGCGGCACTCCAGGAAAACGTCTCGGAGTTGTTCCCAGGTATTGCCTGGGACGATGTCATCGCCACTGGCGGCGTGGTGAACCGGGACCTCGTCGTCCGCTACCCCGAACTGCGCTTTCTTAATTTCTACATCGCTCCACTGACCCACGATGAGGACGAGGAATCGGAAGCATCCGATGCCGAGGAATTAGGCGGTTTTGTCATCATTCTGCGAGACAACACCCGTTCCCGCGAGCGGCAGATGAAAGAAATCGAATCAGAGAAAATCCAGGCAGTCCAAAGCCTGGCCGCCGGCGTGGCCCACGAAATTGGCAATCCGCTAAACTCCCTCAATATCCATCTCCAGGTCGCCGAGCGAAAAATCAAAAAGAACGCCGATCCCGAGCTAGCCGAAGAATTACTCGAATCGATCGAGATTTCCCGCAGCGAAATCAAGCGCCTCGATTTTATCGTCGAGAAATTCCTCAGCGCGGTCCGCCCGACCCGCCCAAACCCGGAGACGACGGACATCAACGAACTCGTCAACGAAGCCATCAACTTCATCGGGCCCGAAATCGCCGACCGGCGCATCGCTATAACTCTTGAACTCGATGAGAACTTGCCACTCGTCAATGCCGACCGGGACCAGCTTAAGCAAGTCTTCTACAACCTGATCCGCAACAGCGCGCAGGCGATGGGTTCTGACGGGGAACTCACGGTCCGGACCGGCTTCGACGACGAAAACATCTTTCTCAATTTCGTCGACAACGGCCCCGGGATACCCGCCGACCAGGTCAGCCGAGTTTTTGACCCTTACTTCACCACCAAGAAAACCGGATCCGGCCTTGGCCTCATGATTGTCCGGCGCATCGTTCACGAACATGGAGGCGAGATCGAATTCGCCAGTCGTGAAGGCAAAGGCACCAAGGTCACCGTTTATCTCCCCCGTGTTGAGAAACTGATGCGTTTCCTGCCGGATAAATCTGAAGCACCCTCTCCAGTCATCGACATCGACGTTACTTCCTGAAGCCATGGACTATTTCGACAACACCGTCCTTATCGTCGACGACGAAAAGAACACCCGCGACGGACTCCGCCTTTCGTTGGAGGATGAATTTGACGTCTACGTCGCCGCCAACACGGCCGAAGCGAACGAGATTCTCAAAAACGAATCGGTCGACGTCATGGTTACCGACCTTCGCCTCGGCGGCGAGGACGGCATGGAGCTGATTACAAAAACCCTGACACAGCCAAAACCACCGGTCTGCATCCTTATGACCGCATACGGCTCCGTCGACGTCGCCGTCGAAGCGATGAAGAAGGGCGCCTACGATTACGTCAGCAAACCACTCAACATTGATGAGCTCGAAATCGTCATCAAACGGGCGATCCGCTCCCGCAGTGTTGAAGAAGAAAATCTGGCTCTCAAAGAGCAGGTGACTGATCGCTACGGGCTAGAGAATATTATCGGTCACTCCGCCGTGATGCAGCCTGTGTTCGAAACAATCAAGCAGGTCGCCCCGACGCGGGCCACCGTTCTGATCGGGGGAGAAAGCGGAACCGGTAAGGAACTCGTCGGACGCGGCATTCATCATCTAAGTGGACGCCCCAAGTCAAAACTGGTCACAGTCCATTGCGCTGCACTAAGTGAGCAGTTACTCGAGAGCGAACTCTTCGGGCACGAACGGGGCTCCTTCACCGGGGCCAGCGAACGGCGCATCGGTCGATTCGAAGAAGCTAACGGCGGGACCCTTTTTCTCGATGAGATTGGCGAAATTGACCTCAATACCCAGGTCAAACTGCTCCGTGCCATTGGCGAACGGACTATCGAGCGCCTCGGATCGAACAAACCCATTAAAGTGGATGTCCGGGTCGTCGCTGCGACGAACAGGGATCTCAGCGAAATGGTCAAAGAGGGAACTTTTCGGGATGATCTCTTTTTTCGACTGAACGTGGTTACGATTGATATGCCGCCGCTGCGTAACCGCAAAGAAGACATCGTCCTGCTGGTCGAAGCTTTTCTGAAAGAGTTCACCGACGAAAACAACAAGCCCGAGATGGAGCTGACCCAGGAAGCCATGCAGCTCCTCCTCGGTTACGACTGGCCCGGCAATGTTCGGGAACTCCGCACCGCGATCGAACACGGCGTCGTCATGTCCAACGGATCAAAAATTGGTGTTCGCCATCTCCCTCCGTTCCTGAGCGACAATTCCCACAGCGGATTCCGCTCATCAGACTCTTCCTCCGCGCCAGATCCGGCTCCTGTCCTAAATGACGAGGATCTCAATCTCGCCCGGGTCGAAGAGAGGATGATCCGCCTCGCCCTCGAACGCACCAAGGACAACCGGACCGAAGCCGCCCAACTGCTCGGCATCTCACGCCGCACCATGCAGCGCAAGCTCAAGGAAATGGGACTGATCGAAAGCTGATATCGCCTGATCAGGCAAGCAGGTCTGGAATCACGTGTCCCTCTACTTCACTGAGGCGGACATCGCGCCCCGCGTAGCGAAACGTAAGGTTTTCGTGCTCGACTCCCATAAGGTAAAGCACGGTCGCCCAGAGGTCGTAGATGGTCATCTTGCCGTCGACGGCGTGATAGCCCAGCTCATCGGTTGCTCCGTAGATAGAACCACCGCGACTTCCACCGCCGGCCAGCCACATGCTGAACCCGAAAGGATTGTGGTCGCGCCCGTTGCTGCCCTGTGAGAACGGTGTCCGCCCGAATTCCCCGGCAAAAATCACGAGTGTTTCGTCAAGTAGTCCTCGCTGCTTCAAATCGACCAGCAGACCGGCAATGGGCTGGTCCACCTGGTTGGACATATTGCGATGCCCTTCCTCAAGGCCACCATGCTGATCCCACGGATTCGCACTTTGCTTACCGTCCGGTGTTTGTGGTAGACAGGTGAGTTCGACGAAGCGCACCCCGCGCTCAACAAGACGACGGGCCAGCAAAGCCTGCTTGGCGTAATCGCGAGTCATTGGATTCTTTGCTTCAAATCCATAAAGGCGCTTGGTCGCCGCGGTCTCACCCCGCAGATCGCATAACTCGGGCACTGCCGCCTGCATGCGATAAGCGGTCTCGTAATTTCGAATAGCCGCCTCAACGTCGTCATTCCTGCCGGCATCGCCAGCAAACTCTTTGTCGACTGCCCTGATGAAATCGAGACGAGACTGCTGCACAGTATCGCGTTCGCGAGGCAAAACATTCGGAACCGGCTCGTCCGCATCCACCTGAATTACCGACGCCTGGTGTTGAGCCGGCAGGAAACCACTGCTCCACTGACCCACTCCGCCGTGCGGCGTGCCGGCCTTTCCACTCTTAAGAACCACGTAACCGGGAAGGTTTTCGTTCTCGCTACCGAGTCCATAGCTGCACCACGCCCCTGCACTGGGGTGGCCAATAAACGGAAAGCCGGTGTGAAAGAAAAAATTACCCTGGGCGTGCTCATTCACCGTGCTTGTCATTGAGCGAATCACCGCAAGGTCATCGGCACAGTATTTCCGTAGATAGGGAAACATGTCCGAAATCGGAATCCCGCTTTCTCCGCCGGGTTTGAACTCAAAGGGGCTCGCAAACACGTTACCGTTGTTATTGAACTGAGTGCGCTCCACCTTCACCGGCATCGGCTGGCCGTGCAGTTTTGCAAGAGCCGGCTTGGGGTCAAAACTGTCCACGTGAGACACGCCGCCCGACATGTAGCAAAGAATCACATGTTTCGCCCTGGCGGGGAAGTCGGGAACAATCTCGCTCGCCGAACCGAAGGCTTTGCGTCCCATTAGGCCTGACAAAGCCATCATCCCAAATCCAGATGACATCCGGCTCAAAGCTTCACGACGTGAGAATTGAGAGTTCATAGTTACCGCAAATAGATAAATTCTTTCAGGTTGAACATGGCATGCGCAAATTCCTGCCATCGTTGATGCTGAAGCAAGATGCCTGATTCCTCTCCCAGCAACTCGTCCCGTTCCGACTCTAGTTTCTTCGTCCGGGCTTTCAGCCGCTCACGTTCATTCCTCTGCGCCTCCGACAGCCCGGCAACCACATCGCCTTCCGAAATAAAAGATTTCCCCTGGCCGTATGCCGCTGCCACCTCCTTCGGGGTCAGAGCGCGATCATAAAGGCTGGCTTGAAAGACCCGTCCCTTCAGGGCGCGGCGGGCATCCACCCTGGTGCCGTGGCGCAGTCCGAAGACCACCTCGGCTTCCCCGGCTTTAAAGGGATAAAGATCCGCTTTGCGGGTCGGCTTTCCCCACGGTTCACCATTGCGATAAAATCGAATCGTGCCGTCCTCTCTGAAGGTGGCAACGAGGTGCACTGCACTGCTGTCCGCAGATGAATCCGACGTTGCTCCAAGATCAAGGGTGCGATGATGATGGTTACTCCCGACGAGCCATTGCCCCGGTTTCCGTTCCGCGAAAACAATGCTGTCAAAGTGGCTGCCCCGGAGATCCTGCACGGTCATGACACCTCCACCTCGTTGAGTTGTGTCATCAAGCTGGACCCGAACTTCAAGAGACTTTTCCGCAAAGTCCTGCCGGAGTGGTCCAGCGGAAAGGAAACCTTCACCGTCGAGAACGAGCGCTTGTTCTTCAATTCGCGCAGTCCCATGAGCCCTAGCACTCATACCCGCAATCTGATCCATCAGTCCGTTGGCGAAATCCCAATGCGCGACCGGCTTCAGATCGACGGCAGGGATGGAATCGCCGGACGATCTCTCTGCCAGCAATCGCTCTCGCACTGGTGCTTCGAGATCCTGCATCTCCGCAGTCAGTCTGGAGAGCTGGTCACGAATCCCGCTGAGCCTCTGACGTGTTTCCCTATACTCAACGTCAACCGCAGACAAAAAAGCAAAAGATTGGGACATCTCTCTTTCCGTGGGTTCGCGGTTCAAACCTGTCAGGAAAAACTCGCGAATCATGGCTTCGTCCGCCGCATCGGCAGGCAGGCGTTTGGAGATTACGCCCGCCCAGCCCGCTGCCTGTTGGATCAGGTAGGGATCATTCAACATCGTTAATGATTGCGCCGGCACGTTGGTGGCGTCCCGGCGACCCACCGTTGATGCCGCTACCGGGAAGTCAAAAGTGGTCATAAAAGGGTCCAGACTGTTCCGCTTGGTGCGCAGGTAGATCGCCCGCCGGGGCGAATTACCTGAAACAGGTTCGCCGTAGCGCTGCTCATCAAGGCGACCCGAGACAAAGTGCACCGAATCGCGAATTGCCTCCGCCTCGAGGCGTCGCATTGAATAGTGCGATAAGAAACGATTGTCAGGATCCTTCTCCCTCGCCGCATCCGATGGAAGACTGGCCTGCTGCCACGTCGTTGTCAGCATCAAGTCCCGAATCAGCTCCTTGACCGACCACGCCTGCTCTCTCCTAAAACGATCCGCCATGAAATCGAGCAACTCCGGATGCGACGGAGCTTCCCCCAGCCGACCAAAATTATCCGCCGATGCCACCAGGCCGGCGCCGAAAAGGTGGTGCCAGATCCGGTTTACGATCATGCGGGAAGTAAACGGATTGTCCTCGCGCAGCAGGTCTGAGGCAAACTCGAGGCGTCCGGAGCCTGCCGATTCGTACGGCGTTTCGTCGATCACCTCAAGAAAACGACGCGGAATAATTTCTCCGGGTTGCTTGTGATCCCCACGAATGTAGAGCGGATGATCCTTCCCCGCCCTCTCGACGATTCCCGGGACTCTCGTCGGCAGCGGCACCAGCTTTTCCTGCGCTCGATAGTCATCAACCAGGTCTGCCAAATCCCCGCCCACATTATCCAGTTGATTGGGCAGCAGGCCGACCTGAACCACCTCATCCAACAGCAGGGCTTCAGCATCGGTCAGCGCTTCTCCCTTGCCCCATCGCATCACGATAGACTGGAGCACCTCTTTATAGCGAACCCGGGCCGACTCCACCGATTCGATATCTCCAGCTCCCTCAAATATCGGCCCGAGGCTTTCGAGGCTCCTGCTCGGAGGGGCTTGCCCTCCTTTTTTAATCAGCAATGCTTCGCGAATCCCGAACCATGAACGCTCTCCCGGCCTCACGAGAACGGCCGTCTCTCCCGCAGTCGACAACTCGATATGAATGTTGTCCCCGTTCCAGTAATCGAGCTTATTAAATCTGGCCCATAACCATTTCCCATTGTCCAAGCTTTGGGTAGGAAAGACAGTGCCTCGCCTCGGGTAATGCTGCACCACAAACCGTGACAACGCATTTTCACCAATCACGTTGAGATATAAGTCATACTCACCGTCGAGATCGAAAGGGGCGGAAGCCAGCAAAGCGCGGTGCTTTTCAGTGAACTTGTTAGAGTAGACACCAGCGGGATAAATCCCCTTCACCAACTGGCCATCAACCCCCGGGGCAAAGGTTCCTGCCGGCGAGACTTTCTCCTCCAGCAGCCCTTCACCCATTCGCGTCCAGGTTGATAACTCCACAGATTCGCCAAGGTCCCAACGCATCCTCAGGGCATCGCTGTTCCGAATTTCTTCAAATCGTTTCCGATCACCCTGATAATTCGCGGAAGCACTCGCCCACGTGGCGGCCACGTCTTCCGCTTTCGATAAATTGACGAGCATTTCGATAGCAGGAGTCGGAGTCAAGGCTTCCTCACCGGCTTTCCAGTTTAGATTCCCTGCCTCAATCGTTTCTAGCCATAAATCCCCGATGGCACTTCGCAAGTTTGGCTTGAGGTCAGCCATCTCTTTGCTCCCGGTCTCAAGGACACCGGGAGCATCCGCCGCCACTGTCGCCGGAAAAGCGGAGGTGAACGCACCGTATATCGCGTAGTAGTCGGCCTGGCTGATCGCGTCGAACTTGTGATCGTGGCAGCGGGCGCAGGAAACCGTGAGCCCCATGAATGCCTTGGTGACCACATTGATCTGATCATCGGTGAACCGTATTCTCTCGTCTAACGCGTCAGTCGGAGAGAAGCCATGAAAGACCATGCGGAAGTGTGCCGGTCCAATCGCACTCTCATTCAAGCCTAAGTCTTCGCTAATTCGAGGATGAGCCAATAAGTCTCCGGCAATATGTTCGGTGACGAGCTGATCGTAGGGCACATCACTATTGAGCGCCCGTATCAGGTAGTCACGGTATCGCCAGGCATGAGGAATGACAGGATCGCCTTCACTGCCATGAGAATCTGCATAACGCAGCCAGTCCATCCAGTGGCGGGCCCACTTTTCTCCAAAACGCTGATCTTCCAACAAGGCATCGACCAACTCTTCGACCGCCCGGTCAGGGTCGCGATTCCAGACCTCAAGAAATAGCTTTGATTCTTCGATCGTTGGGGGCAGGCCGATGAGAGTGAAATTAATTCGCCGGTGAAGCGAGCGCGCATCAGCTCTCGGCGAAGCCGGAAGCTGCACCTGCTCGAGCCGGTGTCGAATGAATCGGTCCACAGGATGCTCTGTCCCTTTTACGGCCGGGGCCTCATTGCGAACAATGGGTTGAAAACTCCACCAACCCTTCCGGCGTTCGCGAATCGCGCTCCAATCTGTATCTGCCACCAACTCGGCATTCGTGGGCGGCGCGGTGCGTGGGTCCACAGCACCGTCGGCAATCCACTTCCAGAAATCTGCCAGCACGGATTCCTCGAGCTTCGCGCCCGCCTTGGGCATCTGGAGATCGTCAATGTCGTGAGCAATGCTCTTCAGGAGAAGGCTCTCTTCCGGCTTCCCGGGAACAATGACCGGTTCCCCCGAATCACCGCCAACTTCCCAACCCGCCCGGGTATCGAGGTAAAGACCGCCTTTGTCTTTTGTTTCCTCCGAATGGCACTCATAGCATTCCTGAGCCAGAATCGGCCGGATTCTCGATTCAAAAAACTCGATCTTTTCGGGTGTGTCAGCGTTGGCTAAACCCGCCGGAAAACCCAGAACTATGATCCATCTGATTGATCGAAACATGGCTCTTTCATTTGCAGGTTGGCTTCAACTCGAAGGGCCACCTGTCGGCACATTTCGGCGCAGGTAGGGAAGCCCTTGTTCAGCAATCGATAATGCTCGCATCTAAAAATTCACCAAGTAGCGCAATGAAGCAAGCGTCGCCGCTCCCGTGGGCGAAAGGTGCTTAGACCAGGTCCACGATCGAACCGAAATCCGCGTCAAAGAGACGCTTGTAGGTCCGCGTGGCAATCCCGTCGGTCATTTTCGCTACTACGTCGCAAATCACCCGGGCCCGGGCGGCTTCATCGCACTGATCGCGCAGCAGTCGCTCTTCTTCGTCCGACAGCAGCTTGAACCGCGGTTGATCACTGGTTACGTATTGCTCAACAAAGACTTCGAACAAGCGTGTCAGGATAAAGTCCGACTTCCGGTCCAGTTGTTGCAACTGCTGACTGCGAAATACGAGGTCGAGGGAAATCGCCTTGTAGAGGGAGCAAGCTTTCGCAATCTCCGAATCGATCACTACCCGGTAGCGATGACGATTAGTGGAATCACTGAGAAACCCAGACACTTCCTCAAGACTGGCCCCCGCAATAAAAGCCCCAATCTTTTTCCCTATGGTAGACTCGACCCGTCCTTTTCGAATCGCTTTGAGAAGTTCCTTCACCTGGGCCTCTTGATCGGAATCGAGCTCTCGCCCTTCCGCCCAGCGCTCAATCTTCTCTGCCGTGATAAAGCCGGCGTGAATCCCGTCGGCGATGTCGTTGAGCGAGTAGGCGGTATCATCCGCCCAGTCCATGACCTGGCATTCTACTGAGCGAAAACCGTTTCTCGTTTTCCCAGCGGGAAGCGATTCCGGAAACGCTTTTCCATCTGTAACGAAGTCCAGCACTTCGCCCTGCTCTCGATAGAGAAAGTGATTCTTTTGAGCGGCGACTTCGCCATAGAGAGTCTTGTATTTTAGAACTCCGTCGAGAAATCCCCGTGTAGGATTCATACCCCGATCCGGACCGAAAAGGATGCTCGTCAGGATTCGCAGAGTTTGAGCATTCCCTTCAAACCCTCCGTAGGGGGCCATGAGTCGGTGCAGGGTCCTTTCACCGGTGTGGCCAAAAGGCGGATGACCAATATCATGTGCCAGGCAGGATGCTTCGACGAGATCGGCATCGATCAAGAAACCCGGCTTCAACAGTGGAGAAGTCTGGTTGAGACGGTTGCAGATACTGCGGCCAATCTGGGCCACCTCAATGGAATGAGTCAGTCGCGTCCGGTAAAAATCGTATTCGCCACTGAAAAACACCTGAGTTTTGCTCTGAAGCCGCCGAAATGCCGAAGTGTGAATGATCCGGTCCCGTTCCACTTGGAAATCAGTTCGGTATTCCCCGGCGTTGGCCGGCAGTTCCCCGTCAATCCGGTCAAAATCGAAGGGCTGGTAGAAAGTGTTTTCCATGGTCGAGGAACCAAATCTTAGCCCACGAATTCTTCGTCCGCCATCAAAACGAACGGGCCCTGAACCGGGAGAGGTCAATGCCGGCTTCCGCTGACGTCAAACCCTCGCCAACCATGAGCTTAGCTACCTCAACGTAGCCAAGACCACGACCAATCTTTCCAAGAGGGTAATCCGTTTCGGAGACGTTGCTATCTACCGCCGCATGCTCGACGAGGACACCCGCAAGTTCCAGAGCGACTTTCCTCTAAGGGGCATCTAGGGGCTCCCGTCACAACCGCAAGAAGACTCACCTGAGGTTTTCGTTTGCGGAATCGAAAGCATTCGTGTTTGAGTGCCAGCGTCCACACGTCAGACACTCATGCCCTTCCAACTTCTACCGGACAATGGCCCCGAGAAGCCGCTCCCCTCTGACTTTGGCCTCTTTATGGTGAGATTTATCTCATCCGGGGCGTTTGTTTACTACCAGCTGATGGAACAGCTGAGGCTGGGCAGCCTTTTCATCTGGGAAAAAGCAGACTGGGAACTTATCAATGAGATAGCAGCCCTCGGACTGCCTATGCCCGCCGCCATTGGCGTCACCTTAGTGCTACTCCTTACGACAGCTCTGATCGGCATTACCGTCGGCATCTTCACGCGCATCAATGCCACTATTCTCTTCGGTCTCACCGCCTTCACCTTGATCGGACCACTTCATCTTTCACCAAGCCTGAACCCTCAGTCACTGGTTCTTTATCTCACACTGTTTCTGGCTCTTGCCTGTGGCGGAGCTGGTCGCGTCTCGCTCGACTATCTGCTGACTCGAAAGAAAACCGAGAAAAAGTAGTTCGGAACTCGAAACTACTTCGGTAAAACTCCCGGAAATTCCTCTTGAAAGAGAGGACCGGAGCCTCCTATGTCCCCAATGCCTTCTTTTGAAGAATTGGGACTCTCCGGACCGGTACTGCGCGCAGTGACACGGGCCGGCTACACCGAACCCACCCAAATCCAGACCCAGGCCATTCCGGAAGCCCTCCAGGGCAAGGACATCGTGGGCGCGTCCCAGACCGGAACCGGTAAGACCGCCGCCTTCTCTCTCCCCATCGTGTGCAAGATGGGACCGGCCACCAAGCCGCAGTGCCTCGTCCTCGAACCGACCCGCGAGCTCGCCGCCCAGGTCGAGGACCAGATGAATCTTTTCTCCTACTACAAGCCACTCAACGTCATGCTACTTCACGGTGGCGTGGGCTACGGCCACCAGATCGAAGCGCTAGAGAATAAGCCTGACGTGATTATCGCCACTCCAGGCCGCCTACTCGATCACATGGAGAAAGGCAACCTCGACCTCAGTGAGGTCCAGTTTCTTGTTCTCGACGAAGTCGACCGCATGCTCGATATGGGTTTTCTCCCCGACGTGAAGAAGATCATTGATCAGTGCCCAAGGGAACGTCAGACCCTTTTCTTTTCCGCCACCATGCCAGGCGCGATCCAGACGCTCGCTCAGTGGGCGCTCAATGATCCCGTTTCAGTTGAAGTTGGCGGACGCCGCTCTCCGGCGGAAACTGTGACCCACGCCTTTTACCCGGTTGGCATGGACCAGCGCGATGACCTCATTCTCGCGCTTATCCAAAAGACCGGCTACGACAGCATGATGATTTTCACGCGGACCAAAAAAGAGGCTGACTCACTTCTAGTCCGAATCAAGGAAATCGAAGGCACCAAGCCCACCGCACTGCACTCCGACATCAAGCAGAGTGATCGCACTAAAGCTCTCCAGGGGTTTCGCGACGGCAGCTTCAATATCATTGTCGCCACCGATATCGCCGCCCGAGGCCTCGACATTTCTGGCGTCACCCACGTCATCAATTACCGAGTGCCCGAAAATCCGGAGGACTACGTCCACCGCATCGGCCGAACCGGTCGTGCCCAGCAGGAAGGCGATGCTTTCACCATCCTCACCGCCGACGAACTCGAAAACGCAGCTGCAGTTGAACACTTCATCGACCAGAAGATCGAGCGCAAGAAGCTCGACGGTTTTGACTACGCTTACACCGCGCTGCTGGAGGAGAATCCTCAGCCCGTGCGGAAGCGCCGCCCGGCGCCTAAGCGCAGACGATAATTACGTTACCAAGGGCGGATAGCGGGATTTTCTTTTCCCGAAGAACAAGGCTTTGAGTCCCGCTATTCACGGGTTGCCCTTTGTGAGAACCCAAAATCTTGCATCCTAAAGGACGTCGAATTCTCAGGTCCATTTGCTTAAACCACGCCCTTATCGACTAACCTGAGAATTGCCTGGAGAATTAAAAACAGGACAAGCCCCGCAGGGAGGCCGTAGAGCAGATACCCATAAGCCGTCTGAAGCCGCTGGAATTTTCTTTCTAACACTTTTCCCATATCGTAAATATCAGCGGTCATGGTTGGGTAGATCGCTTCAGACCTGACGATGAGGTCTTCCATCCTCTCAAGGTAGTCATCCTTCTCAATTCGAGTGAATCCACCGAAAAAGAGCAGATTAGGTGAGGTCTCCATCTTGTGTTTCTGCTCCCCTCTTTTCTTTCGGCTGGTAACCCGTGGTCTCGCTACGATTGCTGCAAAGATCATTGAGCCGACGCAACTGCCGATCACAATCGCCGCTGGAAAGAGAAGCAATCGATCGGTCACCACCTCTTTACCGTGGGCCGCTGCGAGGATAAGAATGATACTGTTCACTGAAATGAGAAAATTCGCCTTAGTGTCGGCCATAGCACTCAGTTCCACATGAACCCGGTAAGCATTTCGAAACATCGTTTCAACACCCCGGTTCGAACCCAGCTTTTTCATTTTTTTCACTTTCGCAACTGAACTCAAAGAATTCTTCGAGAGTGGCTCTTCTTCTTGTGATTTACCTTCGGGGTCAGTGTTCATTTGGACGATTGATATCTTTGGCTGAGAAACGGCTCTCCGTCATTGAATCGATTCATCCGCATCACAAGGCCGGAAGGATGTCGATAATCACGGATGATACCCGAGAGAACGGTTTTCTCATAGGGGCGAATGGTTGCCTTATGGGCAAGAATATCAACAAAGGTTTCTTTCGTTTCACCACCGGGATGCGACTTGTCCAGTAGACCTGCCCGCATCAAGTCCTTCTCTATCTCCGAGAGCGGAACTTGATAGGCTGCCGCAGCCGCGATGCGGTCGGAACGGGAGGTGAGCGGAACCGCGATCGTAGGCGCTTCACCGGCTCGCCCGTCACACAAAGTGACGTTGTAAACCTCAGCAAGCAGGTCACGTCGTTTGATCAGACGCCAAGCGAGACTCTCCTGATAAAAATCCGGCATACCACCATAAGATACCGCTTCACGGATCTCTGCCTTGGTAAGGCGAGCGAGATGACGCACCCCGGAAAGTTGATCAGCAAACGTCGTAAAATCCCAGGCCCCGGGCCGGTAAAGCTGAAACGAATTGGAATAAAGAGACATTCCCGCCGAGTCGGTCCAGAGAAAGCCTCCAGTGCCGGATCGATAATTGAGCTGGTTAACCTCTCCGGATCGCCGCACGCCGCCAAGCGAACTTCCCGGATCATGAAAATACTCCAGGTATTGATCCCCGCCACGACCGTTGAAATTTCTCATCCAAACAGCACGGTGGTTATCTTCTTTCACATCCACATCAGCCATCCAGAATGACACGACCATTGCCTGCCTGAGGGCGCGGTCACGAGATGCCACAGTCGAGTTTGTTGAGACAGGCCCTCCAGCATTGATGACATCATGCTTTGCCTCGACCATTGACTCACGGAAACGAATCCAGGTGCGACCAATCAACCGTGATTTTCGATAGGGCTTCTTCGCCTCCGGAGGAAGCCCGGCCAGAATGTGGTCCGCATTATCCTCCGTAATCAC
Source organism: Verrucomicrobiales bacterium (assembly GCA_049594415.1). Taxonomy (GTDB): domain Bacteria; phylum Verrucomicrobiota; class Verrucomicrobiia; order Verrucomicrobiales; family DEV007; genus Arctic95D-9. The sequence goes on from JBMYJM010000018.1 coordinate 47,964, forward strand.
TCCAGAAGAATGAATAAAGGGTTCTGCATTGAAGTTATAACGCGAATTTTTCATTTCCCTGAGAAATTCACTTTTTGTCAGGGGCATGACCTTATTCGGGTTCATCGAACGCTGCAATCGAGAGGGGAGAATCAGCAGGTGTGAGCTGCCACCAATATCCGCGTAGCAGAGGTCAGAAAAACGTGAGCCCGCAAGAAGGCGTAGCCGGTTGGCAACGGGTTCAACGACGGACTCCTCCCCCCATTTCAGCTTCCATTCCTGCCCGAATGCGTCATGCGCATCCGCCTTGGGTGAAGTCGCTGTGACCTTGATATCATCCCAAAACAGAACACGCCGAGCAGCGCGAAGACTGTAGCTGAAATCCGGAAAGTCTTCGCGAAAACCTTTTTTACTGAGAAGCTCTTCAGTGACCTTCCTCTCCACCCATCGTTCGATTTCAGTCCAGGTGTCAGGGCGTTTTCTCATCGCTTCGTGAGTGTGCCACATCGGGTTAGAGGGAGAAATGTCGAGCCGTGATACCTCCTCGTGGGAGAGTTTGGCCAGGATTTCAGGACTCACGAAGCGATCTGGTTGGCTTGGGTCGACCAGGTTGGTAGCCTCGCGCCTTGCACCCCACGGTCCTACCGAAACTCCCTTTTCACGATCATCGTAAAACCTTGTCCGGTTGCGTTGTGCCCTGAAGAGAAATGCTTTGATAACGAGCATTTTCTCACGTCGATTCCGCTCATTAGGATCGAAATCTTTTTTTCCAAGGAACTGGTCAGCAAAGAGTGCATATAAGTTCCGAATCGCCACATGGCAGGCCTCCTGACGGAGTCGCTGGTCTCCCGGGCGATGACGCGCTTCGTCCAGAAGGGCAAGGGTCGGTTTTTCAAAATTGATATAGCCCCGATACCGGTTTCGTTGAGCCTTAAGAGATTCAGCCTCGGCCCGTAAATTCAGGTAGGCATCAAGGTCAGGCTTTCGCTTCTCTTTTTTGTGAGCGGCCTGCTGATTGACATCATCACCCCGATCCTCCTCCCAGTCCTCAATTTCTTCCGCCAACTTGTCAGATTCGTCGTCAAGGTCATCATAAAGGTCATCGTAAAAATCTTCTTTTTCAGTCGCCAGAAGGTAATCACGACTGATCAAATGATAGAGTCTTTCCAAGTCTTCCGGCGTGCCATCCGGGGAAATCTGCTGAGCTTTTAGGAACTCATCAAAAAGCGAAAGAATCTCTCCCAGATTCCGGTCAGTGCTTTCACCTTCCCCGGGATTGAAGGTCGGAAAATCAATCGTAGACGCCAACGGTTCTGTAAAACTACCCAGCGGTAATGTGGCGGGATGGTCATCACCCATCCCCCAACCACCTGAGATCAACAAGCAAATGGCGGCTAACAGGGGCACATACCTGGACACTCCGAGGACTGAAGGAAAGTGCTCCGTTTTCATTTCGCTGTTGCATCTTAACACTCTCATTAATTGATAACATTGACGCCCCCCCAAACAATACTAACATAAGCACATTAAGAATTCAGAAAAGGTGGAGAGGCGGCAATATTCAAAAATCGTCTAAAGCGTATCATTTCACAAATTCCTGTCACCCGTTGAAATGTGAAAATGACGGCTCACATGGCATCCCATAAAGGCTCCGTCTTTGCCCGTAATCTATTGGGGGGGAGCCGATTCGGAAAGATTCTGAAAAGAGAAACGCTTTTCTGCATAACAACCCTGCCACCCTCGTCTTTCTCAATGAACAGTGCGCTCATCACTGAGATCAATCCATGAAACCTCCATACCAGAAGAAACATTCAATCGTTCAACTCGCCATGATCACTGCCCTCCTCGGGCTATCATTTGGCGTCCCAATCAGCGCTGAAGCCTATCACGAGCCCGTCGTGAAAAAAATGAAGGTCAAACCACACAAAGTGAAGGTTAAGACCATCGGCGGCAAAGCAAAGATCAAAAACAAAGCCAATGGCAAACATAAACTGAAGGTGAAGGGACCAACAGGCGGATTAGCCAACGCTATCGCTCATCAACTTTACTGCCCGGTAGGCGACGGCTACGTCACCTACCACAACCACCGGAAATAATAACGCAGCGGCTGCCTCAGAAACTTCGACTGAGGTGGTCGACAGCAAAACCCCCGGCTGCCGGCCCGCACTTTTTCACTACATTGCGGGCTAGTTGAGGATAAACTTTACCAAAAACCTGCCTTCCTTGGCCCGCAAGGACGAGGTGTAATCGGTGGCCCTATCCGAACGATTCTCTTGATCCACTGAGCCTCGCTCGAAAGCAGAGCATGATTGAAAATCTTTAGCTTCCACCCTATCCTGACCCGAGCATCGAAGCCCCATGAAAGTGCGCTGGACCATTGAGCGGGCGATGGAAGAGCCCCCACCTATTTTCCACCCTCTTGCAGGCTGCGATTGGGAGAACTTTCAGGCGCATCTTTCCTCGCATGGTGGTTTTAGCCAGAGAACAGCCGCACAGCGTGCAAAAAGCCGCCTCGCCGTCCTGGCACGCCATCCGTTCACGAAGATGGAAAGGCTGATTTTCTCCAAAAAGGTGGAGAACTATCAACTTCCCCACCCGCCCACTTTTCTGATTGGTCACTGGCGCAGTGGGACGACCCATCTTCACAACCTGATCGCATCCTCCCGCCAGTTCGCAACGATCGACTTTGGACAGACAGCAATGCCCCACAACCTTCTCAACCCGACACGTTTTATCGGTCGTGCCGCGATGTCGCTTGCCATACCAAAAGACCGGGGGATGGATGCCGTGAAAATGGGCCTGAAGGAACCTCAAGAGGAGGAAATGGCGTTGGGGAATATGAATCAGCTTTGCTACTACAACGTGTTCTATTATCCCCAGAACATGAAATCACACTTCAAACGTTCAATTTTTATGGAGGGTGTTTCCGACGAAGAGCGAATCAAATTCGAAGACGCCTACCGTCTTCTTGTTCGCAAACTTTCCATTGCCGGCAAGGACAAACCCCTTCTTCTCAAAAACCCCGCATCCACTGCTCGGATTGAAATACTCAACCGCTTATTTGAGGGCGCTCGCTTTATTCACATTGTGCGCAATCCGTTTGATGTGTTTGCGTCGATGCTTCATCACTACCCTCGCCTCTTCAATGCTTTTGCCTGGCAGGATTTCGATAAGATTGATCTGGAAGAAATGGTTTTCTACAAATACCGTCGGGTCATGGAGGGTTATCTCTCCCAACGCCACATTGTCGGCGATCGCCTCCTCGAAACCTCCTACGAAACGATCGTCGCTGATCCTGCCCGTGAAATCGGCCGATTCTTCGATCACTTTGATTTCCGCAATAAAGACAGCGCACTGAAGTCGATTGGGCGATACGTCGAACAAAATCTGAATTACCGCCGCAACCGTTATCGCCTGACAAGAGCCCAGGTCGATCGAATTCACGATGAATGGGGCTTCGCCCTCAAAGAGTGGGGTTACTCGCAACCGGACACTATTGAGGTAGCCTGAGGTAAGCGAGAGGGGACGGTAGCGGGGCAATGTCGTTTCGGGTCAGATTCTGATCCAGTGGTTCCATCGGTTTGTGTGGAGTGACTGAGCGGATGAGACCTACCCGGAAACGGCTCAACTCAGGAACCTCGGGCACCCTCTGTCTATTTATTGGGAATGCTTTGCGGTTGGTAGGCATTTGAATCATCCCCCTGATGGGGGGGGGTGATTCAAAATTTAGGAACTAACCTGCCATCGAGCGCCGTAATCTTTTCGTCGCTTTGTTTTGGCTATCTCCCTGGCGGTTCACCCGCCAGCACAGGGGCTTGCTTTCACGAGGCGTTAAAAACCCAACCCTAAAAAATAAAATGAGTGAAACAATGCGAGCCCTCGAAGCGGGCTTATCTATTGAAGGAATCACGATGTACCTGTTCTGGGTCGGCATCGTTGCCATGGGAGCTGGAGCCGTCTTCTTCTGGTTGACGATCCCAAAACTACCAAAAGCCTATCAATCCGTGAACGTGGTTGCCGGCATCATTTGCGCCGTGGCCTGTTTCCACTACGTGAAGATGTCTGGAATCTATGTCGAAGGCGTTGCCAGCCTGTTTAACGCCAACGGCGAACGAATCGAGGGCAAGGAATTGTCAGCTTTCCCGACAGCCTATCGCTACATCGACTGGTTCATTACCGTACCTCTCCTGGTGCTCGAATTCCCCCTCCTCCTCCGTCTGGGCCAAAAGGGCAAGGGTATCATGAGGAGCCTCGTCGGAGCGTCCGTTGTCATGCTCGTGTTCGCATGGGTGGCTGAAGAGAGTGCCGTCGGTTCAGGCGCCTGGTGGATCAACTACCTGATCAGCTGTGCTGCCTGGGGATTCATTGTATTCACCCTTTACACTACGGTTTCGCAGCGGATCAAAGAAGCTCCCGCTCCAATCGCGCGTTCAGCCAACATTATGAGGCTTTTTATCCTCGTTGGTTGGAGTATTTACCCGATTGGTTTCCTCATGAGCCTCGGAGGTGCTGAAGGTGAGAGCGTTCGTGAAATCTGCTACAACGTGGCTGATGTCATCAACAAGGTCGGTTTTGGTCTGGTCTGTTTTGCGGGAGCTCAGGGTCTCGCAGAATTAGATGCCGAAGCCAGCTAACTTCAAATAAGTGGAACCGCTCATCCCTTCGTAAGAATGGGAGCATCTACTTTGACAACTCAAAAAAACGGAACACTGATAATTCCGGCCGCTTTGATGGCCGGGATTATCGTTTCCTACACCTTGGGAATCGAATCCCATTGGCTATGGATCGCTTCATTCGCACTGATCGGGATGCCGCATGGAGCCTATGATGTCTGGAGGCTTCGAGACCAGAGCCAGCACCCTCTTACTACCTGGCTGAAAATAGCCCTCTACCTCTCCATCGTAGTAGCCTACCTTTTCTTGTGGCAGAGCTTTCCCGTCTTTTCGCTCTTTCTTTTCCTCTCCCTGACCGCCTGGCACTGGGGAATTGCTGACTCCTACTGGATCGAGCAAAAAATGAATTTTCGTCGGATTTGTCTTGGATCACTTCGGGGGATCTGGATCGTCTCCATTCCCATTGCCACCGACTTCCAGGGGGCAACGCAGATCATGGAATCGATGGTTTTGCAGTCCTCTCCCCATCAATTTTTCTTCGGGCAACAGTGGCAATTATTCTTTTTCACGGCTGGAGTTATCTCACTTCTGTCGGAAGGTGTGCTCCATCTTCTCAACCGCCGTCTCATCTTCCTGGGAGAGGCTGCCCTTCTCGCCTTCCTTGCTTTCATCCTCCCTGCAAGTCTATTCCTTGTCGCTTATTTCATCGCTGTCCACAGCTGGCGTTACCTTTATGAACGCTTCTCCGTCGAAGGAGATCTTTTTTTAAAACCCACGCGTTGGGCCATTGTCGCGGGAATCTCGCTGATTCTCGTTCCTATCTGGTATCATCTCTATTCGGTCGATTCTCCAGAAACATCGGGTGCCAGTCTAACCGCGAGCTATCTTCTCCTCGTCTCTGCTTTCACCCTACCTCACGCGATCCTCCTCCAGATCCAGGATTCACGTTACAAGAGTCCCCGGTTCGTGTCCTCCCGTGCCTGAGCCATGGAATGGTTATCGAAGAATAATCACGCCAAGCATTAGCAGCGGGCAATCCATTGCCATGTCACTCCGCTTGCCAGCCCATTTGGTTGGCAACCGAGGCTGGCAACCCCTGATCCCCCCCTCGTGACACTCTGGAAATAAGGTGTATTCTACGTGAGTATCTGACCATGAATCCCGAGTTTCTTCACTCCTTTCGTCTCGAAACAATCGAGGTTAAGTTCGAGGACATTAATGAAGCCGCCGATGCCTGCGAAGAAGAGACGGCAGCTTGCCAGGGGGTGACTCACCGTCATCTTTTCACCCTCTTACGATCCGGCTTTATGGCCAGCGAGAGGAATTGCCTCGGTTTATTCGAAGATCCTGAGAACGACTCCGGCGCTATCTACTGGGCGGAGGATGCGGGCGGCAACGGAACTCTCAAATGCGTCGAACAAGTCACTCCCGAAACGATCCAGGCTTTCCTTTCGTCACTCCTTGCTGAGCTTGAATGGGGACCACTGCAATTTTTTGGCTGCGAAATCTTGAACTGGGCTCCGGACATTGTGCCGAAGGCCTACTTCACCCGTCTGCTTCAGGAAGCCTACGACCGCTACCCTGGCGAAGATCGACGGGATGAAAACGATGAGTGGAATGATCCTGCTGACTGGGTTGATGAATACTATATCGAACGGGGTTGAGAGCTGCCTCGCCGGTCAGGCGCGGCTACTATTGGAATGAGTGCCAGGCAAACCGAACTGAGGCGCAGATGATGGTCTCAGTTCGCGTACGACCGTTGAGATCGCAGCCATACTCCTGATACTCCTGAACCTGGTGGTCGCGCTCGTTCTCTTTATCACAAAAAAGCTACGCATGGATGTCGTGGCCTGATTTCACACAGAATTCGTTTTCCTTTCAAATTCTCTTCATGGGAGCAGGCCACAGTGCTGGCATGGAAATCGAAAATTGGATACGTCATTTTGAAAAGAACCGGGAAAACCGGGCGGAGCCACGCTGGAAAGCTCCCCTCGATCTGAAACGGAATCCCACGGGCCTGAAACCTCTCGTCAGGTCCCTCGAACAATTCCAACTCGGAGATGGAGGCGGCCCCGGATACCTGATCGCGTGGAACCTGGACCGCTACTTTGAGAAATATCCGGACATGAGACCCCTGATTGATCTCTGGTTTGCTGAAGAGCAGGAACACTCCCGACTCCTTGGCGAGGCCGTCAAACGCTTCGGCGGCCAACGTATCGAACGTCATTGGAGCTGCACTGCTTTCTGTCTCGTTCGAAAGCTTTTCGGAGTGCGTTTTGAATTCAATGCCCTCCTTCTCACTGAAATCGTCAGCAACAATTACTATAGGATGCTTCGCAAGTACAGCGGCGATACCGCCCTGCGTCAGATGTGTGATTTGATCATCCGGGACGAAACCGGACACATTGCCTTTCACCGTGCCCGGTTGGCCTTCGGCCTCGACGGGCATCGTGGACTCGGCGCCCGATGGTCCACCTCCATGCGCCTGCTCGCTTTTGCTGCCGGCACCATGCTTTGGGTCAATCATCGCCCCGCGCTGAAACAGTTCGGCGCCACCACCTCAGAGTTTTATATCCGTTTTCTCGAAGAGACCGAGAAGTTCATCGCCAAGACAAGAAAACTGCAAATTGAAGGCCCTCGTCGCGCATCCAGTAGCATTGAAACCCGTGCATTACATGCGGAGTTGTTGAAGTGATGGGTCGATCGCTTCGCGGTCAGAGGTACGCGAACCGACTTCGTCGGTTCAAGTCCGGTGGGGACTTTGAGAAATGAGAAAGCCAACTGTCGGATTAAGCGGTCGCTTCGCTCCCTCTTGTGCGGGGTCCAGCGCGTTGCGCTGATTTCGTGAACCGCCTCGCGGTCAGGGGCACGCGAACCGACTTCGTCGGTTCAAGTCCGGTGAGGACTTTGAGAAATGAGAAAGCCAACTGTCGGACTCGAACCGACGACCGGCTGATTACAAATCACATAAGTTCTGTATTTCCCTGATCCCTTAAGTTTCCTTTTGACCCGCTAAATAGCCAACGGTACATCGATTCTAAGGCATCGAAGCGGACCATATGAAAACAGAGGGGAACAGAAAAAGTGCAAACGGAATGCAAACCGCATCGAAGACCTCTCAATCATACTGGCTCGAACGGTTAAGGAAGCGGAAAGGACTCTACGGAGCGCAAGTTCAATTCAAAGGCGAACGCCACTACCTCACGTTTACTCAGGACAAACACGACTCTGCCAGCAAAGCGGGTAAAGCCTACGCCGTACTGTTGTCCAAAGGCTGGGATTCTGTTCTCAAAGAACACAGTAGAATCAATCGAGATCCGGAGCCTGAGAAGCTTCAGGCTACTGTCGGCAACTACATTGAACTCGCTAAAGAAATCGCCAAGGTCAGCGACAGAACTTTTCGAGACTATGCTCGGTCTATGCGGATGATCGTTTCAGAGATCGCCGAGATAGAAAACGGTAAGAAACGATTCAGCGCGGCGGGAGCCAAAGAGTGGAGAACTCAGATTGATGAGATCCCGCTCTCTGCCATTACAGCAGCACGAGTTGCCGCCTGGCAAAAGATGCGAATCAAGAGCGCAGGAAAAGACCCCATCAGGCTGCGAAGTGCCAAAGTCTCCGCCAACACCTACCTGAGACAAGCCAAAAGCCTTTTCGGCAAGCGCCTCCTTCCACTCGTATCCGAACGATTGGATGTTCCCTGCCCTCCCCCTTTCGCAGGTGTGGACCCGTTCCCAAGACAATCGATGCGTTACCAATCGGCTATCGATCCGGAAGTAGTCCTGGAGAAAGCCCGAGAGCAGCTCGATCACGAGCCTCTCAAGATCCTCACCCTCGCACTGGCCGCAGGGCTAAGGGCCGGTGAAATCGATGGGCTACGCTGGAAACAAATCAATCTACAAGCCGGAGAAATCCAAATTTTACCGAACGAGACATTCTCAACTAAGTCCGAAGACTCCATAGGCACTGTCGATCTCGACAAGGGCTTCATCGCCCTGCTCCGCGGCTGGAAAGCGAAAACCAGAAGCCCGTTTGTCGT
>JBMYJM010000019.1:0-51910 GCA_049594415.1 Verrucomicrobiales bacterium
ACGACCATGCCGAGCACGACCATGCCGAGCACGACCATGCCGAGCACGACCATGCGGAGCACGACCATGGGCACCACGAACATGACCACGGCGACGGAGAACTTGACCCGCATGTCTGGCTTTCCCCCGCGCACCTGGTTGAACAGATCCGCACCATCCAGGCTGAAGTTGAGCCGCTTTTAGAAACCGAAGAAGCCAAGTCAACGATCCAGGAAAATTCCCGCCAGCTCGTCCAACAGCTTCGAGACACCGATCGCGAACTCGCTGAGAAACTCGCTCCTTTCCGCGATCAGTCGTTCTATGTTTACCACGGAGCCTTTGGATATTTCGCCGACGCTTACGGCCTGAAGCAAGTCCCGGTGGAGCTTAGCGGCAGAACCCCTGAGCCCCGTCAGATTGCTTCCATGATAGACAAGGCCAAGGAGGAGGGCGTTTCTGTCATCTTCGTGCAGCCGCAATTTGATCAGAACAGCGCCAAGGCAATCGCAGAATCCATTGGAGGGAACGTGGTGCCCATCGATCCGCTGGAAAAAGACGTCATCGCCAACCTGAAGCATATTGCCGCCGAAATCGCTGCTTCCAAGTCCAACTCATAAGGGCATCGGCACAGACCTGAGGTTCCCTCAACAATAAGATCGTGAAGGCGGCCAAGGAAGAAAAAGCGCTTACTCGCCAACATGAACCACGAGGTCCGAACCCCAGGAATGGCATTTGAGGGATGGTGAATCTGCTCCTCGAAATGGAATTGTTGCCCGATCAGAGGGGGCACCTCGAGACCATCCAAAGTCATTCTTGATGACATCCTCGACTAGGCGAAGCTCAATTCCAACCAGATGCCGCTCCGCTCGCGGACATTCGATCTTAACAAACTGGTTCGCAATCAAGGCTGAGTCTATAAACCCACCACCGACAGTAAAGGCGTCCCTCTCTCAGCCGCGATCTGCGAGTCTCTCTTCAAATACAAAGTAGCTGACAATCCCCGACTCAAGCAGATCATCTCTTGGATCGTCAGCAACGCGATCAAGTTCACTGACGAGGGCGGAGTCAGTGTCACGTTTCAAGGAATTGAAAATCAGGCCGCCATCAAAGCCTGATGTCCATCGAGGAATCAGGATTGATCCGGAAAAGGGCAAAGCTCTTTTCTCCCCTTTCCGCCAAATCGATTCTGCCTTCGAGCGCGAAAATTCAGTGGCACTGACGCCCTGACGACCCTTTTGCGAGGCAAGTCAGAATAATCTTCGATTGTCGCCATATTTGACTGGCGTTTTGTGACGTTTTCGCGAGGATGAAAACGGCATGGAACCCGATATTCGAATCATCAGCGGAACAGCGCATCCCGAGCTTGCAGAAGAGATATGTGAGTATCTTGGAGTAAGCAAAGCTGACACCACAGTGACACAATTCCCGGACGGAGAAACCTTCGTCAAAATTAATGAAAACATCCGGAACCGGGATGTGTTCATCGTGCAGCCGACGTGCCCGCCAACCAATGAGAGTCTCATGGAATTGCTCATTATGGTTGATGCTGCGAAGCGCGCCAGCGCCTCACGAATTACTGCCGTGATTCCGTTTTTTGGATATGCCCGCCAGGACCGGAAAGACCAACCTCGTGTTCCCATTACCGCCAAGCTGGTTGCAAACCTACTCACAGCAGCAGGTGTCGACCGCGTTTTGACGATGGATCTCCACGCGGGTCAGATTCAAGGCTTCTTTGATATCCCGGTCGATCACCTCTACGCCAAGCCGGTCCTGATTCGCTACATGCGGGAAAAAGGGCTGACCGACAATATTGTCGTGGTTTCCCCTGATGTAGGTGGCATGAAAATGGCCCATTCCTACTCCAAGGCTCTCGAATGCCCCCTTGCCATCGTGGCAAAGAACCGAGTCAGCGCGACCGAAGTCGAGGCCATCAGCCTGATCGGCGAGGTGGAAGGATGCAATGTCCTTCTGGTCGATGATATTTCCGAGACAGCAGGTACACTTACCTCAGCCGCCAGATTGCTCCAGAGTCACGGCGCCAAACGCATATTTGCCGGGGTTTCGCACGCCGTCTTGAATGATCAGGGCAAGCAGCGAATTGCCGAATCAGATATCGAAGAGCTCATTTCCACGAACAGCACCCCTTATGCTGTCGGAGAGAAAGTCACTGTGGTAAGCGTGGCCGAACTTCTCGGAGAAGCGATCCGCCGAATTCATTCTTCGGAGTCAGTCACATCTCTCTTTGACATCTCATAGGGTATCACGTAGATTTCGCGCCCTCTCTCGGGAGAGGACTGGAAAATCAACGAATTTACCCGAAACAGACTGATATCATGGCTAAACAAGAAACTCTTCAGGCCGAGAAACGCGAAGTAAAAGGAACGACCGCTTCCAAGCGTCTTCGCCGCGAAGGAACCGTGCCCGCTGTTATTTACGGCTCCAGCCAGCGAGAATACATGATTCAGCTCAACTCCAAAGAGTTCGGCGATCTTGCCCGCCGCCAGAGTAGTCAGAACTTCATCGTAACTCTTGAAATCGAGGGTGCCCAGGAGAAGTCCAAAATGGCAATTGTTCAGGACGTTCAAAAGGACCCCCTCACCGGCAACCTGATCCACGTCGACTTTCGCGCTGTCAGCGAGAACGAGACCATTCACGCTGTCGTTCCGATCGAACTCACCGGAGAGCCTGCCGGTGTCAAAAGTGGCGGCCTTATGGAGCAACTTCTCCGCGACATCGAGGTCCACTGTCGCCCAAGTGACCTTCCCGAATTCATCACCAATGACGTCAGCAGTCTCGACATTGGTGACTCACTCAAGGTGAGCGAGCTCAACCTTCCCGACGGTGTTACCACCAAGATGGACGGTGAAGTTCTCGTCGCACTCGTTGCCCAGACCCGTGCCGCGGTTTCCGCAGGTGGCCAAAACGAAGCTGGCGATGAAGGCGAAGCCGCCGAAGGCGAAACTGCTGCCGAAGGTGAAGGCGGCGAAGAGGCAGCCAGCGAGTGATCGACTCGACTGCATAATTGCTTTAAATTGAAAAGCTCCGGGTTACCCGGGGCTTTTTTTCTACCATGGATTCACCGCTGGTCTCAGTTGTCATGCCCCTGAGGAATGCGGAAGCAACCGTAACGGAAGCGGTCACAAGCCTGCAGCGGCAGACTTGGCCGAACCTCGAGATAGTTCTCGTGGATCACGCTTCGGTGGACAAGTCACCGGCCATTCTTAAGGAGTTGGCCGCAAGAGACGAAAGGATCCGCTGCTTCCGCCAAGACGGAACCTTTGTGGAAGCCGCCAATCTGGCCTGGCAGTCAGCACATGGTGACCTCATCGCCCGGATGGACAGTGATGACGTCGCCCATGCCGAACGAATCGAAAAGCAGGTTCGAATGATGGACGCAAATCCTCGGCTTTCCGCTTGCGGCACCCTGGTCAACATCGTCAAACGAGGGGTAAACGGATCCAGCCTCCCACCTGACGGCGGCTACAAACGTTACGAGGACTGGGTGAATTCAGTAGTCACCCACAAGGAAATTTTCGTGCAGCGCTTTGTCGACAGCCCCGTGCCTAACCCAACCACCATGGTGAGGCGCTCTGTGATAGAATCACTCGGCGGATATCAGGATCCAGTATGGGCGGAGGACTATGATTTCTGGCTGCGTCTTCTCGAGAGTGGTCATCGCATCGCCAAGGTCAACGAGAAGCTCCTGGACTGGTATGACAGCGACTCACGGGCGACCCGAAACTTAAGCCGCTACGATTTGTCGCGTTTCCAGGCCGCCAAAGCCCATTTTCTACAACGCCTTCCAGCGGCAGTTCAACTCGGGGTGGTCATTTGCGGCGCCGGTCCTGTTGGCAAAGAAATGGCCCGTCTGCTCCGAGCTGCGGGAGTCACCATTCACGCCTTCTTCGAAGTCAACGAACGCCAGATTGGAAATCGAATCTCCGGCATTCCGGTTCTGGAATCCGCAGCGTTGCCAAACTTTGCCGGCCATGCCGTCGCCCTCGGAGCCGTAGGGCAGGAGGGCGCCCGCGACCGGATCCGCGAACTGGTCTCAAATTGCTCTTTCACGGAAGGAAAAGACTTTTTCTGCGTCGCATAATGATGACTTTGAGGTAATTTTCTGTTATCCCTTTTATGCGCCGAGGAACACGATTTCGCCCCTGCATTGATCTTCACGACGGCAAAGTGAAACAGATCGTCGGTGGCACCCTCGACTCTTCCTCCGAAACTCTGAAAACGAATTTCACGAGCGATCTGAGTCCCAGCTGGTTCGCTGCTAAATATTGCGAAGACAAACTCACCGGAGGCCACATCATCAAGCTCGGCCCCGGGAATGACGATGCTGCCAAAGAAGCACTTTCTGCCTACCCTGGCGGATTGCAAGTTGGCGGCGGTATCACCAGCAAAAATGCCGCCGAATGGCTCGAGGCTGGAGCCTCTCATCTCATCGCCACTTCCTTCCTCTTCGATGAAAGCGCCAGGTTCCGGGAAGACCGCCTTGAGGCCCTGTTGTCTGAAACCGGCCCTGACCGCCTCGTCATTGATCTGAGCTGTCGGCGCAGAGACAACGGCTGGGTCGTGGCGATGAACCGCTGGCAGACGATCACCGATATGCCGGTGACACTGGAAACCCTCGATGAACTCGCCTCTTACTGTGATGAATTCCTCATCCACGCAGCCGATGTCGAAGGAAAGTGCGAAGGAATCGATGAAGATCTCGTCGCCCTGCTTGGACAATGGGGAAGGAAACCAGTCACCTACGCCGGAGGAGCCTCCTCCCTCGAAGACCTGAAGCGGGTCGACCAAATCAGCGGCGGAGCGGTCGACCTCACCATTGGCAGCGCCCTCGACATTTTCGGCGGCAGCGGCGTAAGCTACTCCGATTGCGTGACCTTCAACCAGTTGCCCAAAAGCCTTTGATTTATTTCATTCCCCTTCAAATAAATATCCTCCCCCATATCGCTCTCCTATGATGATCCCCCGAATTCCTACCTGCCTGATCCCCGTGCTTGCAGCACTGGTTGCCTTGCCCGTCCTGGCCCAGAACGAATCGATTCCACTTCCCCAGGAAGATAGCGACATCCAACCCGACTCCGCTGTAACCTGGGGCGTTCTCGATAATGGACTTCGCTTCGCCATTCTTCCGAATGCCGAGCCGCCGAAACGGGTCAGCATGCGACTCTACGTCGATGCCGGCTCGCTCATGGAAAACGACGATCAGCAGGGACTGGCTCACTTCCTCGAGCACATGGCCTTCAACGGAACCACCAACTTCCCGGCTGGAGAGATGGTCGAGTATTTCCAGCGCCTCGGAATGGGATTCGGGAACCACACCAATGCGCACACCTCATTTAACGAAACTGTCTACAAGCTGGAGCTTCCCAACACCGAGGCAGAAATGATCGATGAAGGTATGGGGCTGCTTCGCGACTATGCAGACGGCATGCTGCTCCTTCCGGATGAAATTGAAGATGAGCGAGGCATCATCCTCAGTGAGAAACGAACTCGTGACTCCGTCGGCTGGCGCACCTTCGTTGAGCAGATCAAGTTTGCGCTTCCAGAACATAGAGTCAGCACCCGCCTTCCCATCGGCACGGAAGAAGTCATCGTGAACGCTCCCCGCGAACGCTTCGTTGAGTTCTACGAGAATTGGTACACGGCCAACCGCATGGCGATTATCGTGGTTGGCGATATCGAAGCCGCGGGAACCGAGAAAGTCATTCGCGAGCATTTCGAGTCGATGGAAGCACGCGAAAAGCGCCCGGACCCCAAAATGGGGAAGATCGCCAAACGCGAATTTGATGTTCACTATCATTACGAAGACGAAGCCGGTGAGACCTCCGTATCGATCGAAGCACTCAAGACGCGAATCTCACCGCCGGACAACAAACAACGTCGCCTTGAAGACCTCCAGCGCATGGTGGCTGCCCGCATGGTTAACCGCCGACTCGAGCGTCTCGCCAAGAAAGAAGGTTCCCCCATTAGTTCCGCGACGATGCATGCGGGAGACTTTTACGACCTTGGCTTTGCCCTCTACTCCTCCATCGACGCCGATTGCAAACCGGAGGACTGGAAAGAAGCGCTCACTTTGATCGAGCAGGAACTGCGACGTGCCCTCGAGCACGGATTCACCGATTCCGAGCTCGCCGAAACCAAGGCCGTGATCGGTCGCCTTTACGAGGAAGCCGCCAAGCAGATGGGAACCCGAAAGTCGCGGGACCTCGCCAACGAGATTGGACGCCGAATCGGATCACGCCGCATCTTTACCAGCCCGGCGGACGATCTCCCTCGAGTCAAGGAAGCGCTTGATTCAGTGACTACTGAATCAAGCCGTGACTCACTGCGCGATCTTTGGGGAAATGCTGAAGATACCATGCTCATGCTCTCAGGTAATGCCGAAATCGAAGATGCTGTCGCCGCGATTCGAGGGGTCTATGAAGAGAGCGGGCAAGTTGCCGTGACAGCACCCGAAGAGAAGGAAGTCTCAACCTTCGCCTACAGCGAGCTTCCAGATGCCGGCGAAATTGCCGAACGCACCGATATTGAGGACATTGCCGTCACCCAAATTAAATTCGCCAATAATGTGCGCGCCAATTTTAAGGTAACTGATTTCGAAGACGAGACAGTTTACGTGAAAGCCCGCATCGGTTCCGGCCTCATCACTGAACCTAGCCCCGGCCTCAGCTTCTTCGCCTCCAGCGTTTTCAACAAGGGTGGCCTCGAGGCTCACAGCCACGACGAACTGAAGCAGATTTTTGCGGGAGAGTCGGTGAGCTCATCCTTTGGAATCGACGACGATGCCTTCACCCTTTCCGGGCAGACCACCCCGAAAGACCTCGGAGCTCAGCTGACCCTCATGCGCGCCTACCTGACCAATGCAGGCTATCGCGAGGAAGCTGCCCTGGAATTCCGGAAAGCGCTCGACTACATCTTCCAGCAGCTCAACCACACTCCGGGCGGTTTTGCCCAGAACGAAGTGGCAAAGTACCTTCATTCAGGAGACACCCGTTTTGGCTTTCCTGCCAGGGAAGACCTCGAAGCGCTGACGACTTCACAGGCAAGAGAGTGGCTCACTCCGGAGCTCGAATCCGCCTACCTCGAAATCTCCGTTGTGGGCAGCTTCGATCTCGACAAAGCCATCAACCTGGTGGCTTCGACCTTCGGCAATCTGCCCAAGCGGAACGCAAAAAAACCAGACTACTCAGAAGAGCGTCTGGTTTCCTTCCCCGAAGCAGGATCGAAAGTGTTTACGTTTGAGTCGGAAATCCCGAAAGCAATGGCCGTCATCCACTGGCCAACCACCGACATCTACGATATTGAGCAAACCCGCCGTCTCAGCATTCTTTCAGCCATCATGGATGACCGGCTTCGAGTTAAAGTGCGCGAGGAACTTGGCGATGCTTACAGCCCGTTTGCTCACAACCTCCCAAGTGATACCTGGACTGACTACGGATACCTTTTCGCCTCCGTAACAGTGGCTCCTGATCAGGCCGAAGCCGTGACTCAGGTAGTAGCTCAGATCGCAGACGATCTCGCAACAGGTGAGGATATTACCGAGGACGAATTGGACCGGGCCAAGAAACCGCAGGTGACCTCCATTGAAGAAATGCGCCGAACCAATCGCTACTGGATGGGCAGTGTCCTTGAATCCTGCCAGGAACACCCTGAGCGACTCGACTGGTCCCGATCATTCGTTGACGACTACAAGAACATCACGGTCGAGGAAGTGAATGCCCTCGCCAAGGAGTTTCTCAGCTCTGAGTCGATGGTAGCGGTTGTGATCAAGCCGGAAGCTTAATTGGTTCCGGCTGGTTGTTCGCGGTGCTGTTTCTTTCATGTCGAATCGCGACTTGTGAGAAGACATAAATCAGGAGAATACAGTTCAATTCTTCCGAGTCGTAGAAGGTATTCTCAAAGATTCCCGCAGCGAGAAAGATAGCGATCAAAGGAACGAAAATCTCTCGATAATCGAAAACAGTTGTTAAATTCAACTAGCAGATATGATCGCTATTCTTCCCGCTTCGCCAGATCCCAGTCAGCAGCAGCCATAATCTGGACCAATTCCTTGAACGTCACTTGAGGCTTCCACCCGAGAATCCGCTCAGCTTTTGCCGGGTCACCCAGCAACTGCTCCACTTCTGCAGGTCGAAAGTAATCAGGAGAGACCTCGATCAATGTCTTTCCGGATTCGGTGCAGATTCCTTTTTCCTCGACACCTTCCCCTTCAAACTTAAGCGCGATCCCTACGGCATCGAAGGCATGCTCACAAAACTCACGCACTGTATGCATTTCACCAGTCGCACAGACGTAATCACCAGGCTCGTCCTGCTGGAGAATCCGCCACATCATTTCGGTGTATTCGGGGGCATAGCCCCAGTCCCGCTGGGCATCGAGGTTCCCCAGCAAAAGTCTGTCCTGAAGCCCCTCCCTGATCCGCCCCGCTGCACGCGTGATTTTACGGGTCACAAAGGTTTCCCCCCGGCGAGGTGACTCATGATTAAAGAGAATTCCGTTGGAAGCGTGGAGCCCGTATGACTCGCGATAGTTCACTACGATCCAATACCCATAAAGCTTTGCGACCCCATAGGGAGAACGGGGATAAAACGGTGTTGTCTCAGACTGGGGCACCTCCTGCACTTCCCCATACAACTCACTGGTGGAAGCCTGGTAAAAATGCACCTGCTGATCCAACCCAACCTCCTTGATCGCGTCCAGAAATCTCAGAGTTCCAATCGCGTCAACTTCCGCCGTGTATTCAGGAACTTCAAATGAGACCTTAACGTGACTCTGAGCCCCGAGGTTGTAAATCTCATCTGGTTGAATCTTTTCGAGCAAACGGTTCAGATTGGAGGAATCCGTCAGGTCTCCGTAATGCAAATGAAACCGCCCCTCTTCTTTCAGAACTTTATCATTGTAGAGATGATCGATGCGCGCGGTATTGAATGAGCTGCTTCTTCGAATCATTCCGTGCACGCAGTAGCCCTTCTCGAGCAACTGCTCTGCCAAGTAGGAACCGTCCTGCCCTGTGATACCAGTGATAAGTGCTTTCTTCATATCTTAAACTATATCCCGTTTTTCAAAAAATCTTGGTAAGCGAGTTTCAACCCTCCTCCGAGAGAAGTCGCAGCCTCCCATCCAAGCGATCGAATCAGGCTCGAATCCATCAGCTTTCGCGGAGTGCCATCAGGCTTGGATGGATCAGTCAAAATCTTGCCATCGAAACCGACTGTCTCTGCGATCAGCTTCGCCAGTTCCCAAATAGAAACATCTGATCCAACTCCGATATTAACCAGCGAAGGAGGATCATCCAGCCCCATCAAGTGAAGACATCCATCGGCAAGATCATCCGCAAAAAGAAATTCACGAAGAGGCGAGCCAGTTCCCCAGATAGTCACACTGCTAGCCCCGGCTTCTACCGACTCGTGAAATCTTCGAATGAGGCCGGGGATGACATGAGAATCCTCGGGATGATAGTTGTCGCCAATTCCATAGAGATTACACGGCATTACCGAATGGAAGAGACAGCCGTGTTGTTGGCGATAAAATTCACAAAGCTTAAGCCCGGCGATTTTGGCAATCGCGTATGCTTCGTTTGTAGGCTCAAAAGGTGAAGTCAGGAGATACTCCTCCTTGATGGGCTGCTCCGCCATCTTGGGATAAATACATGAACTACCCAAAAAAAGAACCCGCTCAACTTTATTCTGATACGCCGCATGAATCAGGTTTGAAGCGATCATCAAGTTGTCGTAGAGGAATTCAGCCGGATAAGTGCTGTTCGCAATAATGCCGCCCACTTTTGCTGCTGCGATCACCATGCAGTCAGGCCTTTGCTGTGCGACAAAGTCAGATGCCGCGGATTGATCCCTGAGATCAACCTCACCACTTCCCGCAGTTACAATATTCTCGCATCCCCTTTGCCTCAGGGCCCTGACAAGGGCACCCCCCACCATTCCACGATGCCCGGCGATATAATACTTTTTGTCTGAGGCTATCATTTGACTTCCAGTTTCTCTTTAACGCTTCAACCACCTCACAATCATGGGGATGATGCTTCCTCCTCGCTTATGCCATTTTTGCAACGCAACTATTCGGGTTCTTACTTCGGTGGAGTCTTCGGTATCCGTCAACGATTCGTCGATCAAGCCCATCATCACAGACAGGCGCCCCTTTCCATTCTGCAACCGAGGTTCGAGGCGATTCTCAAAAAAGTGATTAGTGATTCGGGAAACCTGGAGGTCCGCCCGATAATGTTCCCGTCGATCCCCTTCGAGTGAATGCAAAGTTACTGCCCCAAGATCTTTCAAAAGAGAAAGCCCCTGGCTGAGACTACCCTTGCTGATTCCTAATCGCGCCTGGATAGAATTCATTGGTAGCGCCTCAGGTGAGACAAAAAGCAGCCCATAAATCTGGCCGATCGACTTCGGCAGGCCAAACATCTGAACAAAAGGCACAAAATAGTCGATCGACTCCTCCTCGAGGCGAGTCAGCTCAATCGCACTTTCGTTCGTTGTTGTCCCCATAACTATTGGACGCCCATTTCCGCCAATGATATTCCCCGGTCAATTGTCGGTTCGGAGCCACCCAAAGCAGTTCGAATATGAAGAGTAACCATTCACAAATGGTGATCCGTAAGCACTTAAAGGGGTTTTAAGGTTTGTTCAATCAAAAATGAACAATACCTCGGCGCCATGAAAAGCACTGGTTCCAAAGGACTAGAGCGCGGAAACCGCGGCCCCGAGACGCTCCTGATCTTCCCATCTCACATAGGGGCTCATCGGCAGGCTCAAGCCGAGTGAAGCAATTTTCTCAGTCACCGGAAAATCCCCTTCCCGATGGCCGAGATTAGAGAAGACGGGCTGAAGATGCAATGGGACGGAATAGTACTTCACGGAAGGTATCTCAGCTTCCGACAAAGCTGCCTGAATTTGATCCCGGTTTTCGCTCAAGATGGTGTATTGAGCATAGACCGAGGTGTTGCCCTCAGCTACCTCCGGCAGATCAACCCCAGCGTCAGCGAGGACTTCAGAGTAGCGCTCGGCGACTCGTTGTCGCATAACGATCTCTTCGTCAAAAATCGCCATCTTCGCTATCACCACAGCCGCTTGAATCGAATCAAGTCGACCATTAATTCCAAGCACAGGATGATGATCCCTTTTTTCCTGGCCGTGCAGTCGGATCCAACGCATTCGCTCTGCCAGTTCATCATCGTCAGTAAAAATGGCGCCACCGTCACCATAGCCGCCCAAAGGCTTCGACGGGAAGAACGAGGTGCTGCCAATCGCAGCAAGCCCTCCGGAACGTTTCCCGTGATGAGTCGCACCAAAACTCTGTGCTGCATCTTCGATGACGGGAATGTCGCCCATCTCTTTTGCGATGCGGTTAATCGCTGCCATATCGCTGGTTTGCCCATAGATACCGACTGGCATGATCGCTTTTGTTTTTTCCGTAATAGCAGCTTTAACGAGCTCGGGATCCATGTTCCAGATGACCGGGTCGATATCTACAAATACCGGAGTCGCTCCGACCAACCCGATCACTTCAGCGGTTGAGATCCAGGTGTAGGGCACCGTTATTACCTCATCCCCCGGCCCTATCTCTAATGCCATCAGGGCCATAAGAAGAGAGTCAGTACCTGATGAGACCCCAATAGCATGGCGAGAACCCACATAATCAGCCAGAAGACTTTCCAGCTCAACCAGTTCCGGCCCCATGATGTAGAGGCCATGATCGAGGACAGCGGCAATCCGACGATCGATATCGTCACGAATCCTGGCCTGCTGGGCTTTCAAATCGATGAAGTCCATAAGTCTATCGACTTCCGTCATTCGGAAGCGCGGCGAAAGTAGGCGCATCCCTTCGATGGCGCCAGCGAAATCGACTTGAGACACCTGCAGCAGGCGAAGAGCGCCCGGCCTTCCCGGAAACAAGACCGTGCGCGTTTCGCCCCCCGACCAATGGTCACACGAACAATCAACAGCCACCAATCCGGGATTTCAGCCCGCGCAATGACTGCAAACGCCTGCCCCAACGGAAAAAACTCAAACCACTAGTTCGACTGCCAATTCGTGATATGACGGGCCTGATCTTCCTCCGCGGTCGGGTCGGCATCCACAATCGACCACAGATCATAGGTCGGATTGAAAGTCTCCCTCTCTTCCGGGTCAATATTCGGCGGCTGCGCAAGGTAACGAAACTCATTTCCGTAAGCATCCAGAACGACGAATTTTCCGTCTCCGGAAACACCCACGCGAGGATCCTTGGACTCCCGATTCTCCTTGAAGGAAAGCTTGGAAACATAAACTTTTTCATCCGTGTCAAAGTCGACTTCACCGTCTTCGTTCCAGTCGCCGGACAGGTGCTTGTAAAGCACTGATGCGCCTTCAATTCCAACAGCATCTCGCTCTCCACCGTTCGGCGGATTCTGGGGATAAATACCGTGATCCAACTGGTATTTGGAAAGCCCATCCGCAAACTCCGCCATCATTCGCTCTACCCGCCCGCGATTAATCTTTGACTGAATGCCAGGCAAAGCCGCTATCAACAAGCCAGCCAGAATAACCATGATGGCAATCACGGTCATCAACTCAATCATGCTGAAGCCAGCCGCATGACGCTTCTTAGCAGAGATTTTCATAGTCATCATCGTAATAGGCGACATCGTCCTATGTCAATACATTGTAAATATCGACACGGCCCCTTGTTCGCTCTTTTTTCTACCACTAGCCTGCGGCGTTGTTCATCTCCGTGATGATCGTAATCATCGGCATGAACAGGGCCACAACAATCGTCCCGACGATGCCGGCCAGGAAAACGATCATAATCGGCTCAATCATGGAAGTCATCGCATCGACGGCATTGTCGACCTCGTCATCATACACGTCAGCGATTTTCAGAAGCATGTCCGGCAACTGACCGGTTTCTTCACCCACATCGACCATGCTGATCACCATGGGAGGGAAGATCTTACTCGCTTCGAGCGGTGCGACGACGGACTCACCTTCGCGAACCGCCTCATGGACCTTATCGATCGCTTCAGCTACCACCACATTACCGGCCGTATCGCGGGTAATATTAAGCGCCTGAAGAATCGGCACACCACTGGTCACCAAAGTTCCCAGTGTACGGGTAAATCGGGAAATCGCCCCCTTGAGCGCCACCGGACCGAACACGGGAACATAGAGTTTCCATCGGTCAATGATGCGACGCCCTCCTTTGGTCATCGCGAACAGCTTCCAGGCTGCATACAATACGCCGCCCCCAACGACAACAATCAAGAGGTTGTCTTGGACAAATCGGCTGATCGCAATCACCACCTGAGTAATCTTGGGTAACGGCTTGTCGCCAAGCATTTCAGCAAAGATACGCTCGAAACGGGGAACGATCACCGCCATGAGGAAGATCAAAATCGCAATCGCAATCACGATCACAATGATCGGATAAACCATCGCTGAAACGATGCGGTTCTTGAGCTTCTGTGCCTTCTCTTGATACTCAGCAAGACGAATCAATACGAGTTCAAGCACACCACCCAACTCACCGGCTTTCACCATGTTGACATAGAGCTTATCAAAAATTCGGGGGTGTTGACCCAGACTCTCCGAGAAAGTCGAACCACCCGCAACGGCATCAGCAAGGTGGTTAATTGTCCCGGCCATCACCTTGTTTTTCTCCTGCTTACCCAGCACTGACAGTCCGCGGAGCAGCGGAAGGCCAGAGTCAACCAGGGTCGCCAACTGACGGGTAAAGATCATCAAGACCTTGCCCTTGACGCGACCACCGACTCCGGCTCCCTTCTTGCCTTTCGCCTTTTGTCCCTTCTTCGCCCGACGCTTTGCCGTGCCTGACACTCCGCCTTTACCGGCCGGAGCTACCTGGGTCGGATAAAGCCCGCCCTTACGAAGCTGAGCAATGGCATCCGCCTCATTGCTTGCCGAGATCGATCCTGTCGTTTCTTCCCCTTTTGCGTCCAGGGCAATGTATTCAAAGTTCGCCATTTTTTCTAATGCAGTTTACGTTCGTGTAATTCTCTTCATTCACCGTAGCGATTCACCCACCTAAGTGTCGATGGAAAACCGCCACGCCTGACATCATCAGGTGTATTTCAACACCTCTTCGATTGTCGTGATTCCTCCAAATATATTTCTAAGTCCATCTTCCCTGAGCGTCTTCATTCCAAGCTCCTCAGCTTTTTGTTTCAGAACTACCGTAGCAGCGCGCTGGGATACCAACTCACGAATCGGATCCGTCATATCGAGAAGCTCAAACAAGCCCTGTCGTCCACGATAGCCCGTGTCGTTGCAGGCATCGCAGCCTTGGCCAGTGTAGAACTCACGGCCTCCTGTATCAGCTTCGGTCAATCCGAGTTGCGCAAGAACCGCTGCCGTCGGGTTGTAAGCCACCTTGCAGTCTGGACAGATCCGTCTCAAGAGACGCTGTCCCAGCACACCTTCAAGCGTTGCCGCGACAAGGAAGGGCTCACAGCCCATGTCAACAAGACGGGTCACTGCACCCGGAGCATCGTTAGTGTGGAGAGTGGAAAGCACAAGGTGCCCGGTAAGCGATGCTTGAATCGCAATCTGAGCCGTCTCGAGGTCACGCATCTCACCTACCAGAATTTTATCCGGGTCCTGACGCAGGAAGGCTCGCAGCACCCGCCCGAACGTTAGACCAATGGCCTCATTGACCGGCACTTGCATGATACCGTCCATGTCATATTCGACTGGATCCTCAGCCGTTAACAATTTGGAGTCTTCCGTGTTAATCCGTCGAAGACAGGCATACAAGGTTGTGGTCTTTCCGGCACCCGTTGGGCCCGTGCAAATAAAGATACCGTTTGGTTTATCAATCGTGTCTGTGACGTACTCGTAGACTTCAGGCTCAAGATTCAGTGTCTCCAAATCGAGATTAACATTAGATCGATCCAGAACACGCAACACGACACTCTCACCAAATGCAGTCGGCAGTGTCGATACTCGCATATCAACCGGCTTATCATTAATCTCCTTAGTGATTCGTCCATCCTGAGGAAGACGAGTCTCAGCGATGTTCAATCCTGACATCACCTTAATTCGGGAGATGATCGCAGCCTTCAAATGCTGAGGCGGCGGCGCCATTTCGTAGAGCGCTCCGTCGACACGGTAACGAATCTTGAAGTCATCCTCGAACGGCTCGAAGTGAATATCAGACGCTTTCTCTTTGATCGCCTGGTAGAGGACCAGGTCAACATAGCGAATGATGGGTGCCGAGTTGGATTCCTCTTCGAGATCCTCTTCGGAAAGAGCTGCCACCTCTGCACGAATCGCCGCAAGAGCATCGCTCTCACCGCCTCCGGGGCCGGCTTCACCACCCTCTCCGGCACCACCAGCACCACCAGCACCACCGCCATAATAGAAACGCTCAATCAATTCCGATATCTGCTCCGCAGGAGCAACCGCCGGCATGATGGTCTGGTTGAGAGAGAAACCCAGCTCCTCTAAATTCTGGGGGTCGAGCGGATTGGCGAGCGCCACCTGAAGGCCTCCATCGAGAAACTGAATCGGGAATGCCTGATAAAGCTTAGCGGTTCCCGCAGGGACCGCCATCAGCACCTGCTGAGCAGGCTCAAAATCACTGAGATCATAATATTCTCCACCAATATCCTGGGCTACCAACTGGAACAGCTGGTCACGCTGAATGATGCCCATTTGCTCCACCGCCTGGGTAATGTCCACCCCACTCTCGTGACTTGCAGTGATGTATTCGCTTCTCTGGGAGTCATCAATCAACCCCCGGGAGATCAAAAGATCGATTACACTTTCAACCGTCATATAAAAACTTCCGTTAAACGTTCTCCTATTGAGGAATTAATCCGAATCCGCCATGGTAACACGAATCACTTCAGAGGGTGTCGTGGTTCCCGCCAATACCTTCCGCACACCATCCTCCCGGAGAGTTCGCATCCCTAATTCCCTCGCGCGCTTGCGCAATTGAGAACTCGATTCATCTCCATTAATCAGGAGACGAACCTCTTCGGTAATATTAAAAATCTCAAAGAGCCCCATCCGTCCCTTGTGCCCAGTCATACGGCACGTCCGACAGCCTGAGCCTTGCTTAATTTCCGCCTTGTCCAGCTGCTCCTGAGTCAGGCGAAGAGCTCGAACTTCTTTTTCGGTAATTTTCCCAGCCGTAATGCAGTCAGGACAAATCTTACGAATCAGGCGCTGAGCCATGATGGAGCGAACTGCACTCGCAATCAGGAACTTCTTAACGCCAATATCAGCCATACGAGCCACGGCCGAAGGCGCGTCATTCGTGTGAAGAGTACTGAATACCAAGTGCCCGGTGAGACTTGCGTTAATCGCTATGGAAGCAGTCTCAAGGTCACGAATCTCACCAATCATGATGATGTTTGGCGCCTGTCGGAGGATAGCTCGCAGAGCTGCCGCAAACGTCATCCCGATGTCTTCCTTCACCTGGACCTGGTTAATCCCGGAAAGCAGGTATTCGACCGGATCCTCAACCGTGATGATTTTTCGATCTGACTTGTTAATGGCATTCAAACAAGCGTAGAGAGTCGTCGTCTTTCCAGAACCCGTAGGACCCGTCACTAAGATAATTCCATCCGGCAGGCGAATCAGGTTGTTGAAGTTCTGCTCGTCATCACTAAAGAATCCCAACTGCGGCAGACCGATAGAGAGAGAGCTGCGGTCCAGAATACGCATAACGATACTCTCGCCACAACTGGTCGGGACCGTAGACACGCGAAGGTCAAGATCACCACTACCGAACTTCGCCTGGATTCGACCATCCTGCGGCACGCGTTTCTCAGCGATCGCCATGGTGCCGGTCATAATCTTGATTCGACTGACCACTGAGGGAAGCAATCGCAACGGGTGGCTCTGGACTTTGTGCAGAGCCCCGTCGATCCGGTAACGAATCCTCAGTTCAGTTTCAGTGGGCTCAATGTGAATATCAGAAGCCTTATTCTGATAGGCCTCCTGGAGTATCTGATACACCATTTTAATGATGGGTGCATCACCACCTTCACCCTCTCCAGCCTCAGTCACCGCAATTGCTTCACCATCGAGTTTCTGAATCTGATCGGAATCGAGTTCCGACGCATAGAAATCCAACTGACGCTGCTTGATCGCAGAATCCGAGGCCACCACAAACTCAGGCTCGACGGAAAGAATGTGACGCGCAGAGTCAAGCGTATCGAAATCGAGAGGGTCAGTGACCGCGATCACCAGCGATCCATGCGACTCAGCGATGGGAACGATTTTGAAACGAAGCGCCTGCTCGCCGGAAATATGAGTAGCCACCGACGGATCGATTTCCATCTTCTGGAGATCGACATATTCCATCCCTGCATTGTTCGCCAAAACCTCGGCCACGTTTTCATCCGTGACGATGTTCAGCGAGATCAGGGCCTCAAGGGTCGATTCCGTGGACTTCTTTTTGTGATTCACGTCTTCCAGAGCGGCGGCATCGAACAGATGCGCCTCCTGCAACAGTTCAAGGAGGTAGGATTCGTTCGCGTACAAAACAAATAGACTGGTTAAGGAGGTTCTCGGTAATTTCTTACTGTCTGCAGAGCACAAACCAGTAGAAGATTGGGAGTGTTCCCACACCGGTGTGGTCGGAAATTAGAGAAATTGATCGGTCACGTGAAGAAAAAAACGCCGAAAACCTAAAATTTAAGCTCAGGGAAATCGGAAGGCATATTCTCCGGCATTCACCGAAACATCCGGGGGGAAATTAGCGTTCTCAAAAAAGTCATAACCTTCTTTAAGATTCATCCAGAAATCGATCCATTCCGGCTGCTTATTCCACTCCTGCTCCATTCTTTTGTCGGTCATTCGAAACGGAAAAACATTCACCCTGAAGAGTCGTTGCCCGGATTGAAGCGCTGCATCAGACAGGGCGTAGACTTCACTCATATCTTCAGAAGAAAGAACAAAAGCTCCGCTGTCATTTTTCCCACCATGGATTAGCAACCCACTCCCGGTTCGACCGTGGTAGATATCATACTCATTTGGAAAACCCAGATCCACGCCAAGAAAATGGGGGGTCTCGGGCCTCATTCGGGAAGCACTCACGTAATAAAAGCCCTCAGGAACCTGGCGATCTCCCTCTTTGAGTTTTGGCCCCAACTTCCCGGACCACCCCCGCAGACGATAAACTTTGTACAACGTGTAGTGAAAATTCCCTCTGCCACGCATCCAGACCTCCAGTTCGTTTTCTTCCTTAAAAAGCCTCAGAAATACGGGGTCCCCCACGGAGAGATGCAACGTGGCAAGAGCTTCATCAGCCCCGACCAGCGCCTCTTTCGCTGCCACCCGGGCCATGCTGGATTCAGCAGAATCCAGCATGGGATCAGAAGGCAATCCCCTGATTCCGCTGTCTCTTGAAGGCAGAACCCCCTCAAGTAATCGCATGGTCCGCTCAGCCAGGGGATACGGCTTCACCTCTGCCGAGGATTCCTCAGCTATCAGCACGCTAGTTTTCGGCTCCAACTCCCCCTGAAACCCAGCCTTCCACGCCTGAGGGAAATCCGAAAGTTTTTGAAAGATTCCGATCTTCTCCCCTCCTTCGGACCGCCACTCCAGCCAATCCCTTACTAACCATGGCGAGGCAACCCCCACTGCGATCAAGAGCACTGAAACTACAAAGCGGCCAAACATTTAAAAAAATTTAATTAGTATTTCTTAAATTTCAAGTCATTATAATTAATTCACTCACTCTTTGCCGCTAAGAACCGCCCCAGTTGCGACTTGGACAAACTTTGTTCTATTCGTAAATTCGCGCCCCATGACTGAAGATTCTCACTCCGACACTGCCATCGGTATTATCGGCGGCTCAGGCCTCTACGAACTTGAGGGGCTTACCGATATCAAGGAGATCGCAGTCGAAACCCCCTTCGGAGAAACGTCTGACGCCATTATCTCCGGACGCATCAACGGTCGCCGTGTCTGCTTCCTACCTCGCCACGGGAGAGGACATCGAATCCTGCCCTCAGAACTGAATCATCGGGCCAACATCTGGGCCCTTCGCTCTCTCAACGTGCGATGGATTATTGCCGTCACCGCCGTGGGCTCCTTGCGCGAAGAATACCATCCCCGCGACATTGTTCTTCCCGACCAGTTTTTTGACCGTACCAGCCATCGGACCGAGCACACCTTCTTTGGCAGCGGAATCGTCGCCCACATCGAGTTCGGCGATCCCATCTCAGCCCAACTCAGAGAAATGCTCTTCGAAACTGCCGGCAAACTCGGAAAAACCGTTCACAATGGCGGCACCTATGTGAACATGGACGGCCCTGCTTTCTCCACCAGGGCAGAATCAGAGACCAATCGCAAACTCGGCTTCGACCTTATCGGAATGACCAACCTTCCGGAAGCCAAACTGGCTCGGGAAGCCGAAATTGCCCTGGCCACTCTGGCCATGATCACAGACTACGATTGCTGGAAAATCGAGGAAAATGCTGTTACTGCTCACTCTGTGATCGAGCATGTCCAGGCAAATGCAGCAACTGCGCGAGAGATTCTTCAGGCCGTGATTCCGAAAATCCCGACCAAGCCGGACTGGCCCGAACACTCGGCTCTCGACAACGCGCTCTTTACCGCACCGGAGATCTGGCCGACAGATACTGCGGAATCACTCCGGCCCATTCTATCGAGATTTATTAATAATTGAGATTTTTCTTAAATTAATTCCTTCACCATTACCCGGCAAATCCGTTGAAAGTTTCCAGATCACAAACCTGCCTCGCTTTGGTCCTGCCTTTTGCCGCAGTCACTTTCACCAGCTGCAAAACTCCGTCCGGATTGAAAAAAGGCAATGCCAACCCCCTCGCGTTGGCGGGCGACCCAGTACGAAATACTGCTGGCCTCGATTCTCCATCGTGGAACCACGCAGGCAGCCAGAATCTGCCCGCCTCAGTCGGAATCAAGGATTCCTACTACAAAGTTGAGACCAGCCTCCCCTTCATTGCACTGACCTTCGATGACGGTCCTCATCCTTCCAACACACCTCGTCTCCTCGATATTCTTAAAGAACGGAACGTCAAAGCTACTTTCTACGTTGTTGCGACAAATGCCCGGGCCTATCCCGAAATCATGCGTCGCATCATTGCTGAGGGTCACGAAATCGGAAATCATACGGTGACTCATGGAAACCTGGCCAAGATGTCAGCCGCCGGCGTAAGAAAGGAACTCACCGAGGCCCATGAGTCAATTGTTGCAACGACCGGAGTCGCCCCTCGCACCATGCGTCCTCCCTACGGAGCAATCACTTCTTCACAAAAGAAATGGATCCGCCAAGAGTTTGGTTACCCTTCCATCATGTGGTCGGTTGATCCGGAAGACTGGAAGAAGCCCGGCTCATCTGTGGTGACTTCCCGTCTCGTCAAAGGAGCTTCACCAGGTGGTATTCTTCTGGTTCACGACATTCACGTTCCGACCATCGACGCGATTCCCTCGGCTGTCGACCAGCTCCTCGCTAAGGGTTACCAGTTCGTCACGGTCACACAACTCATTGCGATGGATGGTAACGGCTGATTAGCTTTCCAGCTTTTCCTTGTGGGACTCCCAGTCAAAAACTGTCCAGCGTGGCATCTACGCTCCTGCCGGAGCTAATTCTCCGGGAAAGTCGTCTCCGCGATCTTTCTCTTCTTCATCAGCTGGACGCTGCTTGGACTGTGCCTCTTCAGGGAGGTCCGGGGGAGTCGGAGCACTCGGCGGGTTTTGGATCTCACCAAACTCCATGATTTCCTCGATGTGCGAGCCATCAAGAGTCTCGTATTCGAGCAGTGCTTGGGCAATCGCCTCAAGTTTGTCCCGATGCTCAGTGAGCAGTCGAGTCGCCTCAGAATAGGCCTCGTCGGTCAGCTTACGAACTTCATCATCAATCTGCTGGGCAGTGGCTTCGGAGTAATTACGCGGAGAGGAAATATCGCGAGCGAGGAACACTTCTCCCTGGCCTTCCCCGTATTCGATCATGCCGAGGTTGTCGCTCATGCCCCAGTTGCAGACCATCTTGCGGGCAATTTCGCTGGCCTGTCGGATGTCTCCGGCGGCCCCATTGGTGACGTCACCGAAAACAAGTTCCTCAGCGACACGCCCCCCCATGATGAGAATGAGCCGATCGAGCAAGTACTGCTTCTTGTAGCTGTGCTTGTCTTCAACGGGAAGATACATCGTGACACCGAGAGCCGGGCCACGCGGAATGATGGTAACCTTGTGCACCGGGTCTGTGTCTTTGACTAACATACCCAGAAGAGCGTGGCCAGCTTCGTGATAAGCTGTGAGTTTCTTTTCGTCTTCACTGAGTGCGAGGCTACGTCGTTCCTTACCCCAGCGCACCTTGTCACGAGCTTCCTCTAGCTCGGAAGTGGTGATTGCCTTAAGTCCCTTACGGGCGGCCAGAAGGGCGGCTTCGTTGATTACGTTGGCAAGTTCGGCACCCGAGTAGCCTGGTGTTCCGCGGGCGATCACGCCCATGTCCACTCCTTCGGCTAACTTCACGCTCTTGGCATGAACCCCGAGAATCTCTTCTCGACCTTTCACGTCCGGAAGACTCACCGTAATCTCACGATCGAAACGTCCGGGACGAAGCAGGGCCGGATCAAGTACATCGGGACGGTTTGTAGCAGCAATGATGATGACCCCTTCCTGGGTGTCGAAACCATCCATCTCCACGAGCAGTGCATTTAAAGTCTGCTCGCGTTCGTCGTGACCTCCACCAAGGCCATGGCCACGATGCCGACCAACTGCGTCAATCTCATCGATGAAGATCAAGCAGGGGGCGTTTTTTTTGCCTTGCTCAAACATATCGCGGACGCGGGAAGCACCCACGCCTACGAACATCTCGACAAAGTCAGAACCACTGATGGAGAAAAAAGGCACGTCTGCTTCGCCGGCGATGGCGCGAGCTAGGAGGGTCTTCCCGGTTCCGGGTGGGCCCACCATGAGCACCCCCTTGGGGATACGACCACCAAGGCGCTGAAATTTTTTCGGGTCGCGCAGGTATTCGACGATTTCCCAAACTTCCTCCTTGGCTTCTTCAACGCCGGCAACGTCTTTGAAGGTCACCTTGTTTTTGTCCATCGCCATGAGCTTGGCCTTGCTTTTGCCAAAGCTCATAGCGCCCTTGCCGGCAGCCTTGATCTGGTGACGGAAGAGGAAGTAGAGGAGGATCAGAAGAAAAAAGATCGGAAGGTAGAATGACATCAGCATCATACCGAGTCCGTCGCTTTGGGTGGGAAGGTCAGAAATCACAAGATTGTTTTTAGCCAGCGTCTCTTTCAGTTCCTCGCCGACATAACTGAGAATCACTGGAGCCGAAAACCTGCTGTATTTGTTGCCACCGTTCTTCTCAGGGTCCTCAACTTCAAACCAGCCCTGAATAAATTGCTTGGCGCTTCCATCCTTCTGAACAATCTCAAGCAAATGTGGCGGTTTTAGTTCGGCATCAATGTGAATTTTTCCGGAATCAGCAAGCTTCTCGAACTCAGCGTAGGTGATCTGACGAGAGGAATCCGAAGCAGATTTTGACCAGATAGCGAGGCCAAACAGACCCATCGCAACAAACAACAGGATGAGACCTTTCCAATTGAATCCACCTTCTCCGCTACCTTGGCGCTGATTGTTGTTATCGGGTTCTTCGTTTTGCATGGAGTCGTTGAGTTAAGGAGAAAGAGGGGGGGGGAGATTTTGGTCGAGCCAATAAGCGGAAGCTAACACAGGCCCTCGGCACGCGCAATGTCGGCCTGGGGTGGGTCCAGACACCACACCAAATATTACGTTTGAAGGCAGCAGCGCATAGAAACAATCGCATCATTTGTGAAAATAAAGTCCAATAGGCGGGGATTCGACCTCAGCTTGAGGCGAACTAATTCATGGATACAAAAAACATTAGCAATTCTTATTAACATTTTGTTTGAGAAGTTTTTATCGTTTTATAAGGTAAACTCATGAAGACCGAGCCACAGTCCAAGCCCGCCTACAACGATGCCGCAGACGCAGCGGCGCTTCACGAGATAGCCAATGGCGATCGGTCTAGTTTCCGAAAAATATACGACAGATACGACGGACTACTTTTCACCACCATCGATAAGGTTCTAAACGACCGGCAGGATTCTGAAGAGGTCCTTCAAGAAGTCATGGGGTCCCTCTGGCGCAAGGCGCACCTTTATCACCAAGGTCGAGGCCGCCCGGTGACCTGGCTCGCATCGATGGCTCGCAACCGGGCTATCGATCGTCTCCGCGCTAAGCAGCGTCAGGCCCGCCTCAGATCGGCCTACACCGACGAAATTGGTGTCATCCCCCGCGGAGCGACCGGGATCAGTGGGCTTGAAGCCGCCTCTCGCCGCGATACTTGTCAGACCGTCCGCTCAGCTATTCTGGAGCTCACCGACGTACAACGGGAAGCCATCGAAAAGGTCTACTTCGAGGGCCTCACCCAGCAGCAAATCGCCGATCAACTCGGTGAACCGCTTGGTACTGTGAAGGCCCGCGTGCGGCGAGGACTCGCCAAGCTCCGAAAAACTGTGAAGCCCGCCTGATTTGGTGCAGAAAACCAACGTCACGCCTCAGTCTAGGCGCGTCAGCATTTCGACGTTGGCTGTTGGGTCGAAGGAGTCCAAAGCCGCCCTCTGTAGTTCCGCGATTTCGGAGATCCCCTTCTTGCTGTATCGCAGCATTTCCAGCATCTGCTCCTCGGTGAAGGTGGCCTCCTCCCCCGTCCCCTGCATTTCGATCAATTCGAGGTCTGCAGTCATCGCATAGTTGAAGTCGACACTGGCGTCCTTGTCTTCATGGTAGTTCAGGTCAAGGCGACTCTCCCCTTCCCAGATCCCGGCGCTCACGGCGGCTGCCAGTTTCTCCATCGGCGAAGACTCCAGCTTTTTCGCAACGATGAAACGCTGAAACGCCATCTCGACTGCGACGCAGGCTCCCGTAATCGAAGCAGTCCGGGTGCCCCCGTCCGCACGCAACACATCACAGTCGATCCAGAGAGTGCGCTGCCCCAGTTTCTTCAAGTCAACCACCGCCCGAAGGCTTCGACCGATCAGGCGCTGAATCTCAGAGCTGCGGCCATCCAGTTTTCCGCGGGAGATATCGCGAGACTTCCGCTGCAAGGTCGAATACGGCAGCATGCTGTATTCCGCGGTCAGCCAACCACCCTGAACATTCTGGTGCATCATCCAGCGCGGCACACCTTTTTCCAGCATGGCGCTGCAGATTACCTGCGTTTCCCCGAAACCGACAAGCACGCTGCCGTGGGCCAACGGTGCAATATCGAGTTGGAAAGTCACATCCCGGAGTTGGTCATTGGTGCGTCCGTCGATTCTAGTCATGCCTAACGAAATGGTCTAATAGCGGGGGAATTGCAACCGTTCACATTCGCAGTTGCTTCTGAGCACAATTCATTCACCATAAAACGCCTTTACGAAAGCAGGCGGACCACCACCAACATGGGGCAAACTTCGGAAAAACTGGAACAGTTCGCCATCGACGTCATTCTCGATCGTCGTAAGGGCGTCCGTGCCTCCATCTTGAGAGGCTTCCTCGGCAGCATGTCCCATCTCTACACTGGATTGGTGAACCTGCGTCTCTGGCTCTATCGCAATCGCTTGCTCCGCGAACGCAACCTGGGTTGCCTCGTCGTCAGCATTGGAAACCTCACCGTCGGCGGAACCGGCAAAACACCGGTGGTTGAGAAATTCGCGCGCTCCCTCCAGGACGGAGGTCGGCGCGTTGCCATTCTCAGCCGCGGCTACAAATCGGTGAAGCAGCCTTTTCTCAAACGTCTCATCGGGAAAATTCAGGGCAAAAACGAGATCGACCCCCCCCGAGTGGTCAGCGACGGGAAGTCACTCCTCCTCGATTCTAAAACAGCCGGCGACGAACCCTACATGCTGGCGGCCAACCTCAAGGATGTTCCCGTGGTCGTCGACAAGGACCGGGTCAAGAGCGGCAAGCACGCCATCGCAGAGCTGAACTGCGACACGCTCATCCTCGACGACGGGCTCCAGTATCTTCGCCTGAAGCACCGACTCGACATCGTACTCGTCGACCGCTGGCACCCCTTTGGGACCGAGCGCCTACTCCCTCGCGGCACTTTGCGCGAGCCGCCGAAAAACCTGAAGCGTGCCTCCTACATCTTCATCACCAAGTGTAACGGTGAGCCGAATGATGAGCTCATCGAGCGCATCCGCCTTTACAACCGCACTGCGGAGATCATTGAGTGCGAACATCGTCCCCGCTATCTCCAGCATATTGAAACCCGTGAGACTCGTCCTCTCGATGATCTTAAGAAAGCCAAGGTCGGCACAGTCAGCGCGATCGCAGTTCCCGAGAGCTTCGAAGACGGTGTGCAAAAGCTTGGCGCCGAGATAGAAGCTACCTGCCGCTTCACTGATCACCACCGTTTCACGGAGCAGGAGATTATTTCGTTCATCAACTGCTGTGTCGAATCCGACGTGGACATGATTATCACAACGGAGAAAGATGCCGTCCGCTTTCCCCGACTCGCCCGCATGGATGTACCGATCTATTTTCTTCGGGTTGAAATCGGTATTCTCAGTAACGAGGAGAGTTTTGATCACTGCATTCAGCGAATCTGCCTGCCTCGTGAACCAATTCCGGCTCGCAATTTCTTCTAGCAAGGACCCATGATAATTCTCGCCGACATCTTTGACGGCATCGACTGGGGTGCCGTGACTGACGTTCTTCTCTGGACCTCAATTGTCCTGCTGCTTGCCATCGGATTCCTCGGCACCTTTCTCCCGGTCATTCCGGGGACCACTCTCATTTGGGCCGGGATGTTAGTGCACTTCTTCAGCTTTGGGATGGGAGACTCCAAGCTGACCTGGCAAAGCCTTGTGGTCATTACCCTGCTCTACATCATCTCGATCATCGTCGACTGGTTTTCGGGAGCGATTGGGGCCAAGTGGTTCGGTTCGAGCAAATGGGGGATCGGAGGAGCCATCTTCGGCGGCATCGTGGGCCTTTTCTTCGGACTGCCCGGTCTCGTCATCGGCCCTGTTCTCGGCGTCTTTCTCTTTGAAATGCTCTTTGCCAAGAAAGAGGTCAAGGATGCCTCCAGCTCCACCGTTGGAACCGTTGTGGGCGGCGTGGCCGGCCTTGTTACCCGGGTTCTCATTGCCCTCACCATGATCGCCTGGTATCTCGCCGACGTCTTTGTCTTCAATTAGTTGAAAACTGATGCTTGAACCCGACACGAGACTAGCTGCTGAGTAGGTCGCCATGGCATCGGCAAGAATTGCAAGCTCGACCAGATCGAACCCATGCAGCTTCCGGTTTGCTCAAGCGATAACACCGTTCAGCAATCGCTTGAACGGATGATCCGATACGGACGCTACCAATGCCTGGTCTGTGACAGCGATGATCATCTTCTCGGAATCATCACGGTGATGGACCTGATCAGCGAGAGCATCAAGGAAGCTCCCGTGATGAGCTGAATCAGTGAATCTGCTCGAGGAGAAAGCTACGAAGATCGGCAATCGCGATGCGCTCCTGCTCCATGGAATCGCGATGACGCAACGTCACCGTGTCCTTGAGCTCGTCACCGGCTTCACCCAGCGTGTCGAAATCGATCGTCACACAGAAAGGAGTTCCCACTTCATCCTGTCGACGATAGCGACGACCGATCGCAGCCGTTTCGTCATAAAAGACAGTCATGAACGGCGTCAGCAGCGACTGGACTTCACGAGCCTTTTCGACCAGCTCGGGCTTGTTCTTCAAAAGCGGAAGCACCGCCACCTTGATCGGAGCCATGCGGGGTGAAAAACGCATCACGGTTCGCACCTCTTCCTTGCCCTTATCATCGGTGACAGTCTCTTCGTCGAAGGCTTCGCAGATCAACGCGAGGATGGTGCGGTCGCAACCGGCACTCGGCTCAACCACGTGAGGAATCAGCTTCTCCTTGGTCTCGTCGTCGAAGAAATCCAACGGCTTGCCACTGCACTCTTTGTGCTTGCTGAGGTCGTAATCGGTGCGGTAAGCCACACCTTCAAGCTCCTGAATGCCAAAGGGAAATTCGTATTCGATGTCGTAAGTCTTTTTAGAATAGTGGGCACGCTCACCATCCGGTACATCGAGGATGTGCAGGTGCTCGCGAGGAATCCCGATCTCTTCGTAAAACTTGAGACGCCTCTCAAGCCACTCGTCAGTCAGGGCCATCCCCTCATCCGGGCGACAGAAGAACTCAATCTCCATCTGCTCGAACTCGCGGGAACGGAAGGTGTAGTTCCGCGGATTAATCTCGTTTCGGAACGACTTACCAATCTGGGCGATCCCGAAAGGAAATTTTACGCGGTTGGTTTCAGCCACGTTCTTGAACTGGGTAAAAATCGTCTGGGCCGTTTCCGGTCGCAGATAGGCGACACTGCTTTCGTCACCGTCCTCAGCCGAAGCCCCCATGTGGGTCTTAAACATGAGGTTGAACTCACGCGGCTCGGTCAGCTGGGACCCGTTCTCCGGGTTGAAGCTGGTGGTGCCCGTCACTTCCTCGGTGGACTCGCCGGCAAGCTCGAGCTTTTTCGGGGAAATCTGCTTATCCGTGAGGAACTGCGCGTAATAGAGGCGCGCCGTCTTGCGAGCCTTGTTTTCGTCCTGTCCCGCGGTCACGAGCACGGAGTATTCGCGGTCCACCGACCAGCCGGACTCCTCGTGAGACGCGCCAGAGTATTTGTAAACTGTTCCATCCTGCGGATCGATCTGGTCAGCGCGCAGACGAGCCTTGCTGAGCAGGCAGTCACACATCGGATCGGAAAACCCGCCGACGTGACCGGATGCCTTGAGCACTTCCTGATGGGTCAAGATGGAGCCATCCATCCCGAGGATATCCTCGCGCTCCTGCACATTCTTGCGCCACCAGTATTCTTTGAGATTGCGCTTCAGCTCAGCACCGAGCGGACCATAGTCCCAGCAACCGTTGAGGCCCCCGTATATTTCCGCGGATTGGAAAATGAAACCGCGACGCTTGCAAAGACTCACGATTTTCTCCATCAGGACCGTATTTTTTTCTGAAGCTGCTTCGCTCATAGTTCGGATTTCTAAAAAAGGGGGACAACATAGCCGCCACATCCTATCCGCAAGGGGAAAGTGCCCGCAGGGTCTCGTGATTGACTCAAAATCGCGCTTCGATAAACTAGAGGTGTAATCGCCGGATTTTCGCTTGACCCTCGCCGTTTTTCGCGGAAATTGCCCGCCCTCGCCAAGTCGGGGCCCGAAAAACGGGACACACAATTTAACAGATCTTCACGATGGCTAGAGTTTGTAAAATTACTGGTGCAAAAGTTACCTCCGGACGCCGCATCCACCGCAGTGGTAAGGCGAAAAAGCAGGGTGGTATCGGCCGTCACGTCACGAAGACTGTGAAGCGTCAATTCAAGCCCAACCTGCGTCAGAAGCGCATCTGGGTTCCTGAGCTTGGCCGCTACGTCCGCGTTAAGGTGAGCGCTCGTGGTCTCAAGACTATCGACAAGAACGGCGCTTACAAGACGCTTAAGAAAGCTGGACTTATTTAAGTCCACTTGGCAGAAACGGTGTCGGATGTCTGACGCCCTCCATATTGCCGAACCGGGAGACGCCCGGGAGGTCTCCCTCGCTCGTGCCATCGCCCTTCTTGGCGTCACGCCCGAGTCAGCTGCGACTTTTCTTTTCGACGACCGCGGAGATCTACCCGGCGCCTGGCAAATCTGGCAGGACCAGTGCCTCAAGCCACACCTCGCCCCGAACTTCGTGGAGGCTTACGAATGCGGCAGCCAGTTCCGTATCGACGAAGTCCAGGCCATCGATTGCCTGCTCGACGTCAAACTCACTGACCAGGTTCGCGAACGCAGTATTGCCGCCGGCAAACCGTTCCTAGAAGGCAAAGAGGAAATGAAGGGTAACAAAGACTGGGTCAAGTACACTGAGCGGGTTGGTAAGGGGCATTCTCCCGGTCACATCTCCGTAATTTTCGCCCTTCAGTCGGCACTCTATCACCTCCCCCTCGCCTCAGCGCTATCCGCCTACATTTGGTTCGAATTTCAGTCCGGCCTCCCCCGAGAGCTTTCCCGTGAATCCCTCTCCGAGCTCTCAACCGTATTCGAAGAAGCTATTGTTCATGTTGCCACTGCCGTTAAAGAGCACGGTGGCCAAGCCAATGGCTCTGGAACCCTTCGGGTGGTATAATTTCCTCCTCGTGATCATGTCTTCGGATATCGACGAAATCACTATCACCGAAGTTGAAACCGAGACCGATCTCGATTCGACCTGGAATGTCATCGTTTACGACGATCCGGTGAACTTGATGAGTTTCGTCACCCTGATCCTCCAGCGAGTATTCGGTTACCCTAAGGAGAGAGCCCAGTCCCTCATGATGGAGGTTCACCGTGAAGGTCAGTCTATCGTCTGGACCGGTAATCGTGAGCAAGCGGAGCTCTACGTGCAACAACTCCAGAGTTATCAGCTGCTTGCTGCAATGAAGCGGGTCACTGATTAACCGGGTGATACCGGTAGTGTCCCACGATCTTCCACTGATCGATCCCGGTATCCTTGACCGGACCGCTGCCAATGTTGTGAACAAAGGTGTCGGGACCCACCACGATTCCAATGTGCCAGAGGCCGTTTCCAGTCAGGTCCCAGGCTATCAAATCTCCAGGCAAGATCTCCCCCTCGACTTTCGCCCCGCTCCGCTCAAAGAACTTCTGCAAGTTCGGAACACGTCGGTGATCAATATTTCGATCGGTCGTCGAGAGCCCCCAGTTTTTCGGGTAAGAGGAGAAACTGCTTCGCATGTCCTCGTGAACCAGCTTCTGGAGATCAATCCCCAGCGCCCTGTAGGAGCGAATCACCACATCGGTGCACACCCCCGTGTCAGCCGGCACATCACCACCGGGATACTCCATCGTCACGTAGGCCGGGTCGTAACGCACCTCTTGGGTTGTACGAAACAGAGCCGCCTTCACCAATTGATCTGAAAAGCTGTCGTTCGCTGCACCCCCGGCCGGGTCCTGGGCTGACAGCATCTCCGCCAGCACCCAGACGCCGAATAGAATGAGAGAAAGGTATTTCATGGGTGTTTTTATTTACGGTTCGACGCATGACCCCCTTTCACTTTTCAGAAAAATTCCTCACTTTGGGCGGTTCGCTCGATTTGCCCCCAGCCGGTCTTACTGGATTATAGCACCCATTTTGCCCTGTTAACCCGCCCCCTTCTTCAGCAAGACCGTCGCCAAAGGTAACAACCACCCCCAGAGGAGCCCCCGGCTTTTTCCCGGGCATGGATCACGCTCGCGGCTGACATTTCAACGACAGAAAGAGTCCGTTCTAATCAATCGTGACTTTGACCTCATCGGCAAGCTCAATCGTCATTCCCTCGATATTGCGGAACAATTCGCGCAACGACTCTTCCGAAACGGTGTCAGGATTATCAGCCGAATTGTCCATGAAAGCGGCAAAATCCGGATCCCGCATCACTGCTGAAACGTCGGTGTCGCTCATGATGATGAGATTCCCCGTCGTGTGCTCAGCCGTCGTTTCGACCACCTCACCTTCTATCCTGACAAACAACGCGATCTTCATTCCCTGCGTGGCGCTGGCAGCCATCGGGAGTGTCTGCGAGGGCTTCATTCCCATCTCTCTCGCCTGGTTAATCTGCCCCTGATCAATCAGGTCGTTCATCCCGCCGGCTATCATGGTAGAATGAATCGTCAGCTCATTCCCCTCCATCGTAAAGGTGAGGCTGCCCCCTTCTTCTTCTAAACTCTGCCCGGTCGCTTCGACATACTCACGCACCGCACCCGGCAGAGAATTCTGATTCAGTTTCACGGTGCGAATATCGTCAAACTTGTATTGCACCGTGTAGCCAATCCAGCCTTCATCATCCCGACCCGGGTCATGTTTCACGTAGGTGACTCCTTCCCCGTAGATGGCCGCGTCTTTCTCCAGCGATTCTCTCTCCGGCGTCACGAGTCCCTGCAATCCGCCGAGATCAGGAACATTAAGCCCAAGCCCTCCACCTCCCGATGCCTGCTCCAGCAAGGACAGCACCTGGGGTGAAAAATAATAGCGTGTCACAATGTCACCGGATCCGTCCTTTTTCACACTGACGACCGTCGAGGTACGAATGCACGAACTGAAAAGAAAACACGCGGCGAGACACAGGAATGCTGTTCTCAAGCGATTCATGAGGGCACGGTATACCCGCACATTTTACTCTGGCAAGCGCAGGAATGCCGCATCCATGCGACAAACCCACGACACAAACTAGCGGCGGCGGTTGCGGAAAATACCGTCAAACAAGCCCCCGCCACGGGAAGGCTGGGGTGCGGTGGTCGGATCATTGGGAACCGGAATGAGTTCGCCCTCGATCGGAAGTTCGACTGGACCTGCCCGAAAAATCGACTGAACCGGGCCGCGGTAAGAAAACTCTTCCTCAGGTTCACCGTGGAGTGCTTTTAATTCGGTCGCGGCGTCGCGAACCTTGTTGTAGTTCTCTTCGGTGAGGTAACGCTCCAGAAAAGCACCCACAACCGGGGCCGCTTTACTACCGCCGCCAACAGTTTCACCGGGATCACCTTCGTAGATCACCGCGAAGGCATAGACCGGGTACTTGGACGGAAAGTATCCCGCGAACCATGCCACGTTCTGCTTGTCGGCCACCTTCCACTGCCCCGTTCCAGTTTTTCCGGAAACAGTAATCTTGTGAGCCGCCTTCCGTCCAGTTCCGTTACCAGCGTTCACCACATCATACATGCCACGCTGCACGGTCCGCAGTGAGTAGTTATCAACCCGCAAGTTGGTCACCACTTCGGGCGGAAAAGTGCGGATGATCTCATGGTTGAGGTCCTGGATCTGAGTCACGAGGCGCGGCTTCAGCACTTCGCGACCGTTTCCGATCGCCGCCATCATCCGCGCAATCTGTAAGGGGGTCGTTTCGACTTTACCCTGGCCGATACTCATCACGGCTTCTTCACCGTCAGACATGAGGTATCCATACTCATCGAGCCAATATCGATTGCTGGGAATGAAACCGGAGTTCTCGTTCAGTGGAATCCCCGTCTTCTGCCCGAGCCCGAGACGTGTCGCCATGTAGCTCATTGAATCTGATCCGGCGCGCGTCGCCACTTCGTAGAACCACGTGTTACAAGAACGAGTTATGGCCCCCACGACGTTCATGTAACCTTCATCGTCCTTATTCCAGTTGCGCATCACCACGTTACCGACCTGCCAAGCTGACGGGCAGGGATAAACATCAGAGGCAGAAATATATCCGCTCTCAAGGAAACCGAGAGCAACTGGAATTTTGAAAGTGGAGGCTGGAGGATAAGCGGCGCGGAAGGCACGCGCGTAAAGCGGTTTGTCAGGGTTCTCAACGAGAGCGGAGTAGTTCTCCTGGGAGATGGACGGAATGAATGTATTCGGGTCAAAGGAAGGGTTGCTAGCCATCGCCATGACATCACCGGTGCGGCAGTCCATGATCACCATGGCACCCCGCTTGACCTGTTCCTCAAGGAGCTCTTCACAGAT
Organism: Verrucomicrobiales bacterium; assembly: GCA_049594415.1. GTDB lineage: Bacteria > Verrucomicrobiota > Verrucomicrobiia > Verrucomicrobiales > DEV007 > Arctic95D-9. Next base: position 32,502 of record JBMYJM010000019.1, read on the forward strand.
TCGCTGCATCTCGAGATCAATCGAGGTGACCACGTTATAGCCGGGCTGTGGATACTCGAGCACGTCCTCCTTTACCTTGCTGCCGTCGGCCTCGAAAAGAACATTGGTTCGACCCGGCTTTCCGCGAAGGTCGGTTTCAAAAGCCTCCTCAAGACCATCGACCCCCATCCCCTGGCCCCACATATCTTCATCATTTACAATAGGGCCGGTCAGTCGTGGTGGACGCTTACCCACATAGCCGACGACGTGGCCAAGGGTCTTGCCCTGCGGATAGTGGCGCAGGTAAATTGGATGAAGAGTAAGCCCCTCCATCTGTTGACGGCTCAGGTTGTCCACCTGCTCATCAGTGAGAACAGAAGAGAAGGTCAACGGTACCCAGCGACGATCCTTGTAGTGGCCGATCACGACGCGGCCGGGCAGGTCCCACTGTGTTCCGAGAACGCGGTTCACGTGAACGATGCGCTCACCGGCGTATCGAAGCACCTCGGCATCAGACACCTCCGTTCCGAGGAATGGAAAATTGATCGCAGCGTAGTAAGCCACCTTCGATTGAGCCAACGGATAACCGTTGCGGTCAAGCAGCTGCCCACGCGGAGCGGGAATAGAAAAGGAGAACGTGCGCGCTTCAGTTCGCGTCGCCAAACTCGATTTGTCACCATCCCGATTAATATTTTGAGATTTGGCGAGGATGTCCTTGGCATTAATCATCACGGAGGAAGGCGGCGCATCTTCGATCTTCTTCACGATTGATTCTTCCTCAGACACCCTCTCTTCAACGGTGGCGTCCTCTGCCATTTCGGTTTCCTCGGGAGTCTCCCCGCCCTGCTCGGCTCCCGGTGCCAGTTCCATGGGAATCTCGACAACCGCGTCAGTTTCTCCAGGGACCGAAGAATCCACCTCTGCGGCCATGGCAGGCTCCGCGGCCAGAGCCTCTTCTTCAAACTCCGGGATGGCGATGGAGTCGGGCACCTCCCCGGAAGACGCATCAGCTTCCAAACCCTCGGGGGCGGACGGAAGAACCGGCGCGAGCGCAGGATCTTTTTCCTCCAATTCGACGGGGGGCGGCGCAGTCTCTTGGGCAAAGGCGAAAAACGGCATCAGAGCCGCCATCAAAACGGCCGGAATAAAGAGCGCCACCCGACGGGTTAGAAAAAGCATGAGAGTCAATAGGTTGGATTCCACACTAGCACGATCTTGAGGTCGCGCCCACTGGGAATACGCAGGATTCCTCAGTGAGTTTTCAAAAAATGTACGATTTCCAGAGCCAGGTTCTGCGTGATTCCCTGGACCTTGGCAATTTGCTCAGGCGTCGCCTTCCTCAAGCGGGTCAGGGAGCCAAACTTCTCAAGGAGGCGCTCCTTACGAGCCCGGCTCACTCCGGGGCAGTCATCGAGAATACTTTCCTCCACCCGGCGCTTCATAAGGAGCTGGTGATAGCCGTTGGCAAAGCGGTGGGCTTCATCCCGGATTCGCTGCAACAGTTTCAAAGCTCCCTTGTCATGGGGAATCAAGAGGGGTTCCGGTTCACCCGGACGAAACACTTCCTCCCGCTGCTTGGCCAACCCAATCACAGGAAGGTCGTGCAACCCCAAGCGGTTGAGCTCCTTCACTGCCATGCTGAGCTGCCCTTTGCCGCCATCGACAATGACAAGATCCGGCAAACGCACGAACAGTTTTCGCTTCTTTCCACCGTCTTCCTGCTCCGCCTGTTCTTCGTCACGTTCAATCCGACGCATCGCATCGAGTGGGTTTTCCTGGGTCGCGTCTGCATCTTCCTCCCCCACCCGTTCACGAGCTTCCAGCAGGATGCGTGAATATCGACGACGCACCACCTCCGCCATGCTGGCGAAGTCATCCTGACCCTTCACCGTCTTAATCCGGTAACGGCGGTAATTGCTGTTGTCAGAGACTCCGTTTCTAAACCGCACCATCGAAGCCACGATATGATTGGAGGATATGTTAGAAATATCAAAGCACTCCATCACCGTCGGCTCACGCTCGAGACCGAGATATTCCTGGAGTTCCTTCACATCCGCTTCTGGATTGATCGCCTTACCCGGCACCCCACGCTTCCGGAACTGACGAGTCGGCCGCAGCGTCTTCTTCAGGTTGTCGATCATGTCGCGCAACTGGGCGGCCCGTTCGAAATCCAACGCGGCGGCAGCTTCCTCCATTTCCTCCTCGATCGACCGAATCAGGTCCTTGGAATGTCCCTGCAGGAATTCGCAGGCCTGCTCCACTTTCACGAGATAGTCCTCCCGCGTGATCCGACTGATACAAGGAGCGGTGCAGTTCTTAATCACATCGTTGTGACAATGCTGGTAGTCCTTCTCTCCGGGACTCATTGGACGACAGTTGCGCAGGCCAAACTCCTTGTTCATCCATGAAATGGTCTGACGAAGTGCCCCGGAATGAGCAAACGGTCCAAAGTAGCGGGCCCCGTCATCTTTCTTCATCCGGGTCAGCTGAAACTTGGGCCAAGGCTCCTCCGGATGCACCTTCACGAGCAGGAAGCGCTTATCATCGCGGAAGGCCACATTATACTTAGGCCGGTATTCCTTAATCAGCTTGCCCTCGAGCAGGAGCGCTTCCGGTTCGTTGCGCACTTCGTGAATCTCAAAATCCCAGATACTCTCGATGAGCGCCCGCGTCTTATGCTCCGCCATGCGCTGACGCGAGGGCGTGAAGTAGGAAGCCAGCCGCTTGCGCAAGTCCCTCGCCTTGCCCACATAGATCACTGTGCCAAGACGATCCTTGTGCAGGTACACACCTGGCTTGTGCGGAACATCCCGCAGTTTCTTCTGGAGGTCTGGCTTGGCGTCGTTGGGCACGGGGAAGTATACGCCAGTGATGGGCAGAAGGGCAAACCGCTCATGGGCGCCGATCTCCGCTGATTTTCACCCAGCCAAAACCCATCAGCGCCAATGAGCCACCGTCAGCGATTTCTCATGCGAAGCCTGTCCAACCTTCGCACTTCCCACCTTCGCACCTTCCACCGCGCCGAAGGCGCGCCTCACTTCTTCGTCAGCAGCGGCGCGCCGGTCATCTCGGCCGGAGCCTCAAGTCCGAGCAAACCGAGCATGGTCGGCGCGATGTCAGCGAGCTTGCCGTCGGCGAGCTCATACTGGTCAGCGTCCTCAGCCACGTAGATCATTGGCACCAGGTTGGTGGTGTGCGCTGTCTGGGGAGAGCCGTCGGGATTGATCATCACTTCACAGTTTCCGTGGTCAGCCGTGATGAGCAATTTACCGCCCAGTCCTATCACTTTCTCGACGACGCGGCGCACGCAGTCGTCAACCACCTCGACAGCCTTGATCGCTGCCGGCACGCTGCCGGTGTGACCAACCATGTCGGGGTTGGCATAATTGATGATGGCCATGTCGTAGCCCTCGATGCGATCAAGAATCGTCTGGGTCACGCCCTCAGCGGACATCTCCGGTTTCTCGTCGTAGGTCGCGACATCCTGCGGTGACTGGAGCATCTGACGGTCTTCGCCGGGATTCTCTTCCTCGACACCACCGTTGAAGAAGAAAGAGACGTGAGGGTATTTCTCCGTCTCCGCGATCCGTAGCTGAGTCATACCCGCCGCCGACACCACTTCGCCGAGCGTGTTGGTCAGCTCTTCAGGTGGGAACACGATGGGACAACCGTAGGTCTCGTCGTATTCGGTCATGGTGTAGTAACTGATGTTCGGGCGCACGCGATCGAAGCCGTCGAAGTCATCCTTGAGAAAAACAAGGCTGAGCTGGCGGGCGCGATCAGCGCGGAAGTTGAAGAACAGGACCGCGTCACCGTCACGAACACGCTGTTCGTTGGCGTTTCCGAACACCATTGGGGTAAGGAATTCATCAGTGAGCTCCTCAGCGTATTTCTCGGCCACCGCCTCGGAGGGCAGGATCTCTTTCTCTTCGCCAATGCCGTTGACGATGGCATCCCAGGCCAGCTTGGTCCGCTCCCAGCGCTTGTCGCGATCCATCGCGTAGTAGCGACCGATCACGGTAGAAATCTTGGCGCCGGACTCGGCGAGGCCGTCTTCGCAGTAGCTAAGATAGTCTTTACCCCCGGTCGGAGACGTGTCGCGACCATCAGTGATCGCGTGCACCATGATATCATCGACGCCGGCAGCCTTGGCCGCCGCCGAAAGCGAGCAAAGGTGATCCTGGTGGCTGTGCACCCCGCCATCGGAAACCAGACCGATGAGGTGGAGTCGGCTGCTACCAGCCCTGACAAAAGCATCCTGGAGCACCCTGTTGTTGCCCAGTTCGCCGTCTTCGATGCACTTATTAATCCGGGTAAAATCCTGGTAAACGATGCGTCCCGCACCGAGGTTGAGGTGTCCAACCTCGGAGTTACCCATCTGGCCTTCCGGCAGACCCACATCCATACCGCTGCACGAAATATGCGACGTCGGATATTTGGCGTGCATTTCGTCCGTGAACGGCGTTTCAGCGAGACGCGGGCAGTCGCCCACCGCTTCCGCAGCTTGCGGTCCACCGGGGTTATCACCCCATCCGTCACGAATGATCAATACAACAGGTTTTTTGGCCATAACGGGGCAGTAATCGGACAGTAATCTCGTTTTCGCAACCATTTCAATGAAGCGGAGGCGCCACACCGCCCGAGCCCCCGATTTCTTGATCTTGCGGGGCCACATTTCTCCCCCCTCCCCACCAAATATTCATTGCCAAGCCCTATCGCTGACTGTTTCATGAAAGGCATCGAACGAGCGTGATGCCCGAAGAACCCGCCGCTGACTCAACTGACTCCCCGGATTCGACGCCCGGGAACGCATCTGAGCCGACCTCGAAAGGTTCGGCCAAGAAGCGGGCCTTTAAGGCTCGTCTCATCAGTACTATTTTTCTGGTCGGAATACTCTTTGCCGCTTTCCACTTTTCCCAGGTCTGGCTCTATGGGGTGCTCTTCGCAATTCTCTCCATGGGGGCTTTGATTGAGTATTTCCGACTCTTCCCGATCCGCGGCTTCCGCCGCTTCCGTTGGCAAACTTACGGGGTAAGCGTGGCTTACATTGTTCTGCTGTTCTCCCCCTTCTGGGGATTCGAAGCCGCCTGGCTGAGAGAACTCGATGGCCTCGCCGTGGCCGCATTGGTCACGCTGGTCGTCCTTGAACGATTGCGTTTCCCACTGGAGGGCTTCCGAACGCTGGATGAAATCGCGGCCACCATCTTTGGCTTCATCTATTGCGTCCTACTCTTCGCCTTTATTCCAAAGCTGCTTATGCTGCCACTGGAGAATGCGGCCGGAGAACCCTCTTCACACTTTTACCTGATCTACCTCATCGCCGTGACCAAGCTCACCGACATGGGTGCCTACATCGTCGGCTCTCTCATCGGACGCGATAAAATGATCCCCCACGTCAGTCCCGGTAAAACCTGGCAGGGCTTCGGTGGCGCCATTCTTTTTGCCGTTGGCGGCAGCTTCGGCCTCTACTTCGCCGTGGGTGATCAGATCCCGCTGATCACTCCTGTTCACGCTGCCGCGCTCGCAGTTCTGCTCGCACTCGTCGCAGTCCTTGGTGACCTCGCCGAATCGATTCTCAAGCGCAGCCTCGAGGTCAAGGACAGCGGCCAAGTCATGCCCGGTATCGGAGGGTTTCTAGACCTGATTGATTCGCTCATTTTCACCGCCCCGCTTTTCTACATTTACCTGCTCATTTTTTCCTGATGGCCGAACCATCCTCCCCGAAGAAAGTCGTTGTTCTCGGCTCCACCGGCTCCATCGGCGAAAGCAGCCTGAGCGTGGCTCGTGATATCCCAGAACGCATGGAGGTCATTGGCCTAGCCGCCAACCGCAGCGTCGACCCTCTCGCCAAACAGCTCGCTGAATTCGATGTCAAACAGGGTTGCCTCTTTGACCCTACAGGGTTGGATCAGCTCAAAACGCAAATCGCTGACGACGTCACCCTTCACACCGGCGAGGACGGCCTCGTCGAGCTCGCTACCCTTCCCGAAGCTGACATGGTGCTCATCGCCATTGTCGGTGTTGCAGGACTTCGGCCCGCTCTCGCCGCGATCGAAGCCGGCAAGGACATCGCCGTGGCGAGCAAGGAGATCCTCGTCATGGCCGGCGAAGCCGTCATGACCGCTGCGCGTGAGAAGGGCGTTCGCGTTCTTCCGGTCGACTCGGAGCACAACGCCATCTTCCAGTGCCTCGAAGACCGTTCCCCTACCGACGTGTCACGACTCATCCTTACCGCGTCCGGAGGTCCGTTTCGCGAACTGCCGGCTGAACAACTGAAAACCGTGACCAAGGCGCAGGCACTCAAGCACCCGACCTGGGAGATGGGCCAGAAAATCACAATCGATTCCGCGACTCTTTTTAACAAGGGGCTCGAAATGATCGAAGCTCGCTGGCTCTTTGACATCGAGATGCAGCGTGTCGACGTCATTGTTCATCCACAGAGCATCGTCCATAGCATGGTCGAGTTTATCGACAACTCCGTACTGGCGCAGCTTAGCACGACGGACATGTGTTTTCCGATTCAATACGCCATTACCTGGCCGGACCGGGTTCCCAACACGCTTCCACCGCTCGACTTTGCCGAACTGGCTCAACTCAATTTTGAAGCACCCCGCTGGGAAGACTTCCCCGCCCTCAATCTTGCCAAGGAGGCCGGAGAAAAGGGTGGCACCCTTCCTGCGGTCATGAATGCCGCCAACGAAGTCGCCGTCGCCGCTTTCCTCGACGAATCGATCTCTTTCCCAAAAATCTGGGAAACCGTGGCGGAGACCATGTCATCACACAACTCGATCACTCATCCAGGCCTGGAAGAAATCATCGATGCTGACCTTCAGGCGAGGGCCAAAGCAACCGAGCTGATCTCATGAGCAAAAAGAAGCGCCGATATGAAGGACGAGTCTGGGTCGGATTGGACCTGGGCGGAACCAAGATGCTGGCAAAGGTCTTCAACGACGACTACCAGACTCTGGGACGCGCCAAGCAGAAAACGCAGGGAGCCAAGGGCTCCAAGTCCGGCCTCTCGAAAATGGAATCAGTCATCGACGAAGCGCTCAACGACGCCGGAGTCAGCCCCAAACAGATCGCCGGAATCGGTGTCGGTTGTCCCGGCCCCATCAATCCTGATACTGGCGTGCTCGTCGAAGCGCCCAACCTCGGCTGGCGAAATGTGCCGATCGAAGATCACCTCGGCGACGCCTTTGACTGCCGGGCCGTGATCTGCAATGACGTCGATGCCGGCGTCTACGCTGAGTATGAGGAAGGGGCCGCCCGTGACGCACGCTGTGCGGTTGGTATTTTCCCGGGAACCGGTATCGGCGCCGGTGCCGTCATGGACGGCAAACTCGTCCAGGGAGCTGCTCTGTCCTGCATGGAGCTGGGTCATATCCCCCTCTTTCCGGAAACCTCCGGCCACGGCGAAGGAGGCACCACTCTCGAGATGGAATGCTCCCGCCTCAAGATTGCTTCCGAATCCGCCCGTGCGGCCTATCGCGGACTCGCGCCCAACCTGATGGAGGCCTGCGGCACTGACCTATCCAACATCACCAGCGGCAAGATTGCAGCAGCAATCAAAAAGGGCGACATCGAGATCGAAAACATCGTTCGCCGTGCCGCTACTTTGTTAGGATGCGGAGTGGCCACAGTCGTCCACCTCATGGCTCCCGATGTTATCGTGCTTGGCGGTGGACTTGTTGAGGCCATGCCGGGGATTTACGTCGACACAGTGCGCCAGTCTGCCCTCGATCGCGTCCTTCCCGCTTATCGCGACAGCTTTACTATCGTCGCTGCCGAGCTCGAAGACGATGCCGGCGTAATGGGCTGTGCCGCCTGGGCCCGAAAGATTATTGAAGCGTAAGTCGGAGTCGACCTTATCCCTCCGGAGATTTTCTATGGAAAACCGTAGCTACGAAACGACAGCCCGTAAGATGGACACGATGCCTCCGGGCATCCCCTACATCATCGGTAACGAAGCCGCTGAGCGGTTCAGTTTCTACGGGATGCGGACCATCCTTACCATCTTCATGGTGAATTACCTCTGGCTCATGGGCAGCTCCCCGATAGAGCGCATGACCGATACGGTCGCGAAGACCCAGTTTCACAACTTTGTTTCGCTGGTTTACTTCACCCCCATCGCCGGGGCTCTGCTCGCCGATCTTTTCCTCGGCAAATACCGCGTCATTGTCCTTCTATCTATCGTCTACTGCCTCGGTCACGGAGCTCTTGCCATCATGGGAATGTGGGGAGAAGCCTCCTTCTGGCTCATGATGGGTTTGTGGCTCATCGCCATCGGATCGGGCGGGATCAAACCCTGTGTCTCGGCTCATGTCGGTGACCAGTTTGGGTCACAGAACCGCCACCTGCTGCCGCGAATTTTTAACTGGTTTTACTGGTCCATTAACCTCGGCGCTTTCCTTTCTACCCTTCTCACGCCCTGGCTGCTGGAATGGTACGGTCCACACTGGGCGTTTGGAGTTCCCGGCGTTCTCATGGCCCTGGCAACGCTCGTCTTCTGGATGGGTCGCTGGAAATTTGTCCACATTCCTGCCAAGGGCACGCCCTTCATCAAGGAGCTCTTCAGCGGAGAAGGCCTCAAGGCCATCGTGAAGCTCTCTGGTATTTACGTCTTTGTGGCCGTCTTCTGGGCGCTCTTTGACCAGAGCGGTTCATCTTGGGTTCTCCAGGCAGAAAACATGGACCGAAACTGGCTTGGAGTGGAATGGCTACCGAGCCAGATCCAGGCACTGAATCCCATTCTCATCCTGACATTCATTCCTCTTTTCTCCTACGTGGTCTACCCGGCAATCGACAAGATATTCCCGCTGACCCCGCTCCGGAAAATCAGCATCGGCCTGTTCATTATGGTGATCTCCTTTGTCCTCGTGTCGATCGCCCAGGCCAGAATCGATGCGGGACAAACCCCCTCTATTTCCTGGCAGCTACTTGCCTACGTTTTCCTGACCGCAGCCGAGGTCATGGTCTCCATTGTCTGCCTCGAGTTCAGTTACACCCAGGCGCCCAAGACGATGAAGTCAGTCATCATGGCGATCTTCTTATTTGCCGTTTCCCTCGGCAACCAGATCACAGCACAGATCAATAACTTTATCCAGGTGCCCGACCCTATTGCCAATATCGAAGCGAACGGCAATGAAGTCGCGCTCGGCGGATTCGACCAGAAGACCGGCACGCAGGATGACATCAAGGTTACCTTCAATGAAGAAGGCAGCCGTAGCGACGTCACCTTTGCTTCACGCGATTCAATCGACCTGCTTCTCGATCAGATCAGCAACAAGGTAGCCGAGAACAACCACCTTGCCCTCAGCACCAGCGAGGGTGAAGCGATTACCAACGCCGTCAACGATCCATGGGGCAATCCCTACCGCTACCGCCTCGTAAACAGGAATCTGGCCCGCGTCTGGAGCCTTGGCCCCGACGCCACTGATAAGACCGAGTGGGATCAGGGCGCGACTATCACGATCGATCGCCCGTCCAGCAAGGAGCCTACCGCCTTCTCCAAGGTTATTGGCAAGATCCAGCCCGAGAAAACGTGGTTGGAATCGCGTCGCGCGAAGCTCGGCCTTCCCACCGAGGAGGAAATGGCGGAGTCCGGTCCTATCATTTCCCGCAACTATTTCGTCGGGGGACAGGTGAAGCTGGAGGGAGCCTCCTACTTCTGGTTCTTCAGCGGACTGATGCTGGCTGCCGCCCTTCTCTTCGTGGTCGTAGCCAAGCTCTACAAGCCCAAGGAATACTATCACGAAGAGGCCAACGACGCCGAAGCGAAGGAAGAAACGGCGGGACACTGAAGCGACGGCCTGCGAAAGTTCGGCCCTGGCCCCTTCCACGACCGTGATGATCGACCCGAAAACCAGGCTCCAGAATCCAACGTGGCTTAGGTGGAAGTCGGCACTCCAGTCGCTACCTGTTGAATCTTCGAAGAATCTCAGAGCTGCGGAAATGCCGCGCTAAAAAGCTGGAAAAACACCACTTGAAAACCTCAAAATACCAAGTAGACTCCCGTCCCGCGTAACCTCATGGTGTAACGGTAGCACAACAGATTTTGGTTCTGTTTGTCAAGGTTCGAATCCTTGTGAGGTTGCCACTTCTTTCCTGCCGGGACCGGTCACTCTGCCGCTCAGACCAACCCTTCCAAATCGAACGTTTCTCATGCTCAGCGGCCTGCGCACTCTCCTGATTCTCGGACGCGTTTCCAACCTGCCCACCGTATGGACGAATGTCTCCGTGGGCTGGTTTCTCTCTGGAGGGGGATGGCAAACCGAGTTCGCCTCGATCCTGATTGGTGTCAGCCTGCTCTACATCGCCGGCATGACTCTGAACGACGCGTTCGATGCAAAATGGGACAAGGAGCACGGAACCAACCGCCCCATTCCATCGGGCAGAATGTCGTTGCCGGCCGTGTGGATTACCGGCCTCTTTGAAATGGCCACCGGTATCGCCGTTTTGCTGCTATTCACCTCGTTTCACCTCTATCTGCTTATCGGCCTCCTTGCGGCGATCCTGCTTTACAACTGGATCCACAAACGCTGGGCCGGATCGGTTCTCATCATGGGTGCCTGCCGCGCGCTCGTTTATGCTGGAGCCGGCAGCGCTGTTGCTGTCCACACCTCGGACATCGAACTACCCGGTCTTGTCTGGGTGGTTGCTTTCATCTCCGTAATCTACATTGCAGGCCTCACGCTGGCGGCCCGCAGCGAACACCTCAAAGGCGCCAAGGGCCCGGGAATTCTTCCCCGGCTCATGCTGATGTTTCCCGTCCTCTTTCCTCTGCTCGGCTCTCGCACTATGCCGGACAGTCTTGTCAACGTCTCACTCGTCGTCGTTGGTGTGATCGGTATCTGGGCCTGGGTCTCCATCACCCGGAGCTGGCTCAAGAAACGCATCTCCATCGGTGTCGCCTACGCCATTGCCGGCATCGCGTTTTACGACGCCGCCATCCTCGCATTCGCTGACTGGCGCGCTGCGGTGGCTGCACTCGGTTGTTTCCTCCTCACCCTGGGAGCACAGCGCGTCATTCCCGCGACGTGATCGGTAGTCAGTTCCTACGACTACTGAATACTGACCACCGGCCACCCCTTTCATTGACCCCCGACACTCAAACCGGTAACCTCTCCACCATGCAGGTTTCACTCATTGTCAGTGTCATTGGCCCCGACCGCCCCGGTCTCGTCGAACAAATTTCTTCCGCCGTCACCAGAGCAGGTGGCAACTGGGAGGGTAGCCGCCTTATCCGTCTCGGAGGTCAGTTCGCCGGCATGGTCCAGGTTATCCTTCCTGAAGGCCAGCTTCCAGCTCTCGAGTCTCAACTCGTCTCCCTCGAATCCGCAGGACTCAAGGTCACTTCGGTTCACTCCGGAGAACAAACCACCGACGCTACTGATGGCACAGCCGTGAATCTGGAAGTCGTAGGACAAGACCGCTCCGGTATCGTCAGCACAATTTCCAAGGTCCTCGCCGACCAGAGCGTCAATGTCATCGAACTCGCCACCGATTGTAAGGACGCTCCCATGTCAGGAGAGCGACTCTTTCACACCACCGCCAAGCTCGGCCTTCCGGGCAGCGTTGACCTCGCTGACCTGCGAGACAGTATCGAAGAAATCGCAACCGACCTGATAGTCGAGTTGGATTTGAATATTGAGCCATAGCAAGGCAGCCGTTCCACGGCCTCAGCTTCCGCGCGACCACGCCCGCTCTTAACCACTAAAACGGCTCCGGTCGCTCTTCCGTATCTTCAATCTCCCTCACCGCTTCATCCACCCCTGCGATCCCGCTTTCAATAAACACTGGCAACGGCGCCACTAATCTCCCCGGCAGAGGCCTGACACGATCATACACCTGCTTGGCCAACTCCGGTGCCACCTCGTAACCGCGGTCAAACATTTCCATCTTCGCGTCGAGGTTATCAATGTAATGCAGGGCCTGTGCCTCAGGCGTCTTCGGCACCACCGGCGATCCAAACGCCAATTCACCATGATGCGAAGCAATCAAGTGCAGCAAGTGAAGCCGCACCCGCTCCGAGGCTGGCTCGAGATCCTGCCATTCCTCCCTCAGGCCGTCTTCATCCAGCAATTCACGCCAAAGCTTGTTCACGATTTCCATCCCAAGCGGGATGTGACCGATTAATTCACTGATCTCGGTGTAAGGCATCGTGAACCCTTTCTCCTCGTAAACATTCTCCCACAACTTACCAACATCGTGAAACAACACCCCTGCCACGAGCAGGTCGCGGTTCAACATTGAATAGGCCTCACAAATCTGCACCGCCGACCGCATCATCTGGGCGACGTGCTCAACGAGACCACCACGCCTCGCATGGTGATAATCCCGCGCTGCGCCCGTTCGCTTGAAGCGCTCCCCAAATTGCTCGAGAAATCCCACACACAGCCCGGCAAGCCGTGGATCCAACATGGCCGCCACCGTCGTTTCAATGAATGCATAGTCCTCCTCCTGCTTGGCTCGCAGGCTTCCGGAACCCGCCAGCACCTCGGCCGTTTCCTTTTCATCGAGGACACGAGCGGTCCACTTCTTGCCGTCAATGGAGCGGCCGTCATTACCCAGGCCGAACTCACCTGACACCTCCACGAATTGCCCGTTACGGAGTTGTCCACAAAGGTCAAACATCGGCGTATTGTTCCAGACACGCAGGACCAGAGTCTCCTCAGCATCAGCAAACGTCAGCTCGTAAAACGGGTTTCCGGTCTTGGTCGTTTTCTGAAGGCACTTCTCCAACTGCGCCTGAAAACCGACTGACTGAGGCACCGGCCCAGCGCCTTGCTTGAGATCACGAATTGAGAGAAAATCCATTCACTCCGACACTAGCGGGTCACGCCAGCGCTGGCTACCAACTTTTGCACGCGCCCTCTCAAGATGATAGCTATGCCCCGCCGAGGCGTCCGCTTCACCTCACTCCCTCCTTTCAGCGAAAGGAGGATACCTCTTGGCGTCTGTCACACCCGCGGCCGAAAACAGGCTCCATCAAGCAACACGCGTGCGAGGTAAGCACCAAGCATGAGGACCTCGGTAAGGACAGCTGGCCTGAACAAACCGCCAGTCACGCCGACCCCGATCTGATCAAAAACTATCCCACGCTGATTCACCAGCCAGAGCGTCCCGGCGCGGGCCGCTGGAGCGATCTCGGAATTGCGATAGGCATCTATTTTCAGAAACCTCGGCCTGAAAATATGAATAGATTTCATAAATAAAGGAAAACCGCTCAAGTTTTTAGGATAAGCCCCCCACTCTCCCGGTTTTGACTTGTGGGCCTTTCCTTGCAGCCTTCCCCGTTGTCCACCGTCACTGGAGGTGTTATAAAATAGATAGCTCAACCCAGCCCATGGCGAAACCACCTTCCACTCTCCGGGATCCCGCCCCCGAAATCGGACCCCGGGGAAAGAAATCCCGTCCCGAATCCAGCCTCGCCCGCTCCCGCAGTCGACTCTGGACCAGGGTCCAGCGCAGCCTCTTCAAAAGCGAGACCCCGCGCACCGAGGAGTCGATGCTGCCCATGCTTATCGAAGTGTTCGCCGGCTTCACCAAGCTCGATGGCCAGGTCATCGAGGCGGAGATCGACTCCATTCTCGGCTTTCTACGATACGACTTTCCCGAGACGGTATACACTGAACTGCGCCAACTCTTTATGAAGTCCCTCCACCGGCGGCAGGACCTCGAAGCCATCGCGAGCGACCTCGCCGATGAACTCCCCCTCGAAGATAAGGTCCTCCTCGGTGTGCAGCTCTACGTGCTCATCAGCCGGGCAGGACTTCCGAAGGAAAACCTCATCACCTTCTACCAGTTCATGACCACGCTCGGCGTTGCGTCCGAGGCCATCAACATTGTTTACCAGCTCAACACCAGCGAACTCCCCCAGCTCGAGCAGGGCTCCGACATCACCACTGAAACTCCCGCCGACGGCAACGAAGCCCACCAGCTTGAGTCACTGATCCTTTCGACCCAGGATAACGCCGACGTTTCCATTGCTTCCAATGATGAGGAACATTCCGTAGTCGCCTTCCGTTTTATCAATCTCATCCTCATCAAGAACCTCGGCCCCGGCGCAATTCTTGCCCGCGGACGCCAGGTTGCGGCCGGGGAATTCTGCCGCGTCTACGAAGGCCAGCGCATTCTCATCGGGGAGGAAGTGCTCGCCTTCGAAGATCTCGTCTTTTACTTCAACACGAAAAAGAATGTTTCCTCAGTTCAGCTTTACCTCGCCCAGGACAGCAGCGGCAACCAGTTCATCGAAAAGACCCGAACGAAGCAGAGCTACCTGCGCGCCTCTTTCGGTCTCGACATTAAGGTAGAAGTGCTCAACACCGTGGAAGCTGTCATCGGCAAGAAGCCGCTCCAACGCGGCGCCAAGTTTCAGGTCACTTCGCGCGACACGATCGACTTTCCCGATCACTCGGAAATTTCATTCGACGACCTCCGACGCAAAGCGCGCGAACTCGGCGGGCGATTCAGTCTCGCCCCGAACCGGTCCGTTTACCTGGTTTCCAGCGACCCGTCTCAACTCAGCCCCGGCGACATCCTTCTCACCCCCGGAGTTTCCGGTAACGTGCTCCTCCGGATCCGGTGTGACAATGCCACCAAGACCGGTCACCTCGAGATCATCGAATCTGAGCGCGCCATCGCCGTCGAAGGCGAACCGGTCAAGTCCAACGCACCGCTTCGGGACGGTGCCGTCATTTCCCTGAGCGGAGGCCAGTACCTGCGCTGCCACTTCTCCGACGGTATCATCGAAGAAGAGCGCAACGTCATCACCACGCTCAAGGCGCGTGACCTAAGTCACAGCTTCGACCGCCGCACTCAGGCCCTCGACGGGGTCACTTTCTCGATCCAGCGCGGCGAAATGGTCTGCGTTATGGGTCCCTCCGGATGTGGTAAGTCCACTCTGCTCAAGGCGCTCGGTGGACAGCTCAAGCCCCGCCGCGGCCGTATTGATCTTAACGGCGTCGACCTCTACATCGAGCACGACAACCTCAAGTCCTACATCGCACTGATCCCGCAGGACGAGACCTTCGACCCGCTCCTCACTGTCGAGGAAAACCTCGACACCGCCGCCGCGATTCGCGCGCCGCACTTTCCCATTTACGAACGACGCCGTCGCGTGGACTCCAAGCTGATCGAACTGGGCCTCAACGAAATCCGTCACCGTCTTGCCGGCGACAGCCAGACCAAGAGCCTCTCCGGCGGCCAGCGCCGACGTCTCGACGCTGGCATGGATATGATCGGTATTGCTGACGTTTACCTCTTTGACGAACCCACCTCCGGCCTCTCCTCGAAGGACTCCGAGCACGTGCTCGACATGATCCGTGGTCTGACCCACAACAAGATCACCCTCGTTTCAATTCACCAGCCCAGCAGTCGACTCTTTCACATGTTTGACAAGGCCATCCTGCTCGATCAGGGCGGCAAGCTCGCCTTCTTCGGCACGCCCCTACAGATGCTGGAATACTTCAACGAAGCCCGAAAGCAAGAAGGCATTCAGACCTCCTCATTACCCGACATCGATCCTGACACAGTTGTCAACTTCACTCCCGACTTCATCTTCGATGTGCTTGAGACCCCGTTGCGCGACCTCGGCGGCGACGTCATCTACGAGCGAGACACCCGCGGTAACCTCATCCCCGCTCGACGTTTCAATTCCTCCTTCTGGGCCGATCGGTTCCAGACCTACCGACTGCTCGAGGAAGTGAACCTGCGCGAACTCGAGGCCGACACCTCGCAGTCCGTCGCCTCACTTCAAAAAACGCCGCAAGCTCCGCCACGGAAGTTCACTCACGACACAGTTCGCTTTCTCAATCAACTCAAGCGCGCCTTCTTCAGCAAGCTGAGAAACCGGGCCAACCTCGCCACCACCTTGCTCGAGGCCCCCCTGCTCGCTTTCCTCATCGCGATGGTCCTGCGCTACTCCGAGGACGGCGACTACAATTTCGCCAATGCCTTTCACATCCCCACCTATCTCTTCCTCAGCCTCGTTGTGGCTCTCTTCCTCGGCATGACCAACTCGGCCGAAGAAATCATCCGTGATCGGGCTCTACTCATGCGGGAGCGGCATCACGGATTCCGAGTCACAGGATACATCATCAGCAAGTATATCTCGCTGGGCTTTTTCGCCCTGATCCAGTGTGTCATTTACCTCATTATCGGTGACGCGATTCTCGGAATACGCGAAATGTTCTTCTCCAATCTCACCTGGATGTTCCTCACCGCCTTTGTTGGCGTTGCCGCCGGACTCGTGATCTCCTCGATGGTCAGCAGCCCCAAGACCGCGATCAACATCATTCCGCTTATTCTTATTCCTAACATCATCCTCGGGGGTGCCCTTATTAAATACGACGAGATGAATCGCAGCCTCAATTTCGCCCAGTTTTTCCTCGGTGAGCAGGATGAAGAAGACAGTAAACTCAAGGTGCCGCCCATCTGTCACCTCATGCCCCTGCGTTGGAGTTACGAATCGGTCATCATCGAGCACGCAGAATATAATCCCGCCAGTATTCTCACCAACCACATCGAAACTGAAATCCAGACCTTCAGCGAAATCCCGCTTGACCAGAAATTGACCGACGATCAGTCCGAATACCTTTACCAACTCAAGCAGGCCCTCGCCGTCGTGCACGGCCTCGAAGGCGAAAACCCGCGCAGCGTCAGCAATCAGCTCACCACCATTCGCAGGTCCCTCAATGAGCTAACCTTTGATCCCGAGCCCTACTTCGCGAAATCAGACGGGGAGACCCGGACTTACACCGCGACCGAGCTTTACCTCAACGAAAAAGTCCAAGACCTCTACAACCGCGCTGAAGTCGAACGCCAGGACTACCGCCGCGTCGAAAACCCGCCCAACGTTTTCTTCGGGCAGGAACGGCAGTTCCGCGTCCCATCGGGAAGTGGGGAGCCCGTCAAGATCTTCACCGTCGAGACGCTCAGGCTCAACCTCATCGCCATGTTCGGGTTTGTCGTTGGTGCGTTCTTCCTGCTGCACACGAGCCTCAAACGACAGTTGCGTAAGGTTTGAATTGGCCAAAGGGAGGCACTCTCACTCCTGCTCTTAATTCTAATCATTCCCTGAGACAGGGGGATTTAGCGGGTAGCTGTTTGGCCATTTAGCGCTCCCCTCATGCTTGCGAAATGTCACGAATCAGCGATAATGCCAGCCTTCCAAAAAGTGCCCTTAGCTCAGCTGGATAGAGCACCGGATTTCTAATCCGGCGGTCGCTGGTTCGAATCCAGCAGGGCATGCCATTTTAAGAAATGGCAAGACCGGATGGGTTCGAACAGAGTTCGATTACTTTTTGCCGCGCAGTGGCCGACAATCTCCATCGCAAAGCGATGCACCTTGTAAAGATGCCCGGAGGGTATCAATCCAGCAGGGCATGCCATTTCAAGAAATGGCAGGACCGGATGGGTTCGAACAGGGTTTGATTACTTTTTGCCGCGCAGCGGACGAGGTTGCGCACGACCGGTGGCACCCACTCAATCCGACCACCCTGCCTACCCGAAAAACTGCCTCAAATTAATCCGAAAACCGGTCAGCCGTCGGCCTGATCATCGTAACCCTGAGGATGCCAGACACCACCTTCAAACGATCGACCCTCATCAACGCTCCGGCCTCCCGGCTGCGGGAGTGGCATTTCCGCGAAGGCGCATTTAAGGATCTCTCTCCTCCATGGGAGAAGGCCACCGTCCTCGAGTCCCCCGGCGCGCTCAGTGACGGAGCCCGCGCTGTTATCGAAGTGGGAATCGGCCCGCTCAAACAAAGCTGGGTCGCCGTTCACGAGATCACCGAAACCGGGTTCATCGATCGACAGGAATCCGGACCCTTCGCTTCCTGGGAACACCGCCACGACTTCCTTCCCGTAGACGAGAACCGCTCCCGGCTCGTCGATTCGATTCGATACCGCCTCCCTCTCGGCTGGCTCGGAGCCCTCTTTGGCGGGCCATTAGTCAGGCGAAAACTTGACCGCCTCTTCACCTATCGACACGAGGTCACCCGCCGGGCTCTCGAAGACGAAAGCGACTAGCCACCCGCCACCTGCTTCCAATCGCTGCCTTCTGCCGTCACTTCCGAAATGAGCCCACTTCCTGAGTCTCCCACCCTCGACGTCGCCGTGATCGGAGCCGGCCTGTCTGGCCTGGCCTGTGCCGTAAAACTGCACGAAGCCGGGCGCCGGGTCGAGGTCTTCGAAGCTGCCGACGGCATCGGTGGCCGGGTCCGCACCGATCGGGTGGACGGCTTTCTCCTCGACCGCGGCTTCCAGGTCTACCTTGACGCCTACCCCGAGGCCAGCGCCCTGCTCGATCTAGAAGCTCTCGACCTCCGCCCTTTCACTCCCGGTGCCCTCATCTGGAAAGCCGGTAAGCTGCGCTCGCTGCGGGATGTCTTTCGCAACCCGTCCGCCCTTTTTTCTTCAGCCCTCGCTCCCGTCGGCAACCTGCGGGACAAATGCCTCGTCGCCAAACTGCGCTTTTCCCTGCTCCGCAAACCGCTCGATCACATCTGGGCGACCCCCGAAACCAGCACCCTCGACTACCTTCGAGCGTTTGGTTTCTCCGAACAGTTCATCGACGACTTCTTCCGCTCCTTTTACGGCGGCATCTTCCTCGAGGACCAACTCACGACCTCAAGCCGCCTCTTTGAGTTCACCTTCAAAATGTTTAGTGCAGGTTCGGCCACCCTGCCGCAAAACGGTATGCAGGCCATCCCCGAACAGCTCGCAGCGAGACTTCCCAAGGCTGCGATTCACCTCAATAGTCCCGTCACCTCCGTCACCGGCGATCACCTCATCCTCGCCGAAAGCTCCGAAGCTGAGGGAAGAAACGAGGACCGAATCGAGAACAAGGCCGGCATCATCCATCGAGCCACGACGATCGTCCTCGCCACCGACGCCTCGACCGCTGCTCGACTGCTCGGCTACGACCGCCAGCCAAAGTGGAACCATACCAGCTGTCTCTACTTCGCTGCCGACGAAACTCCCCTCGCGGAACCCATCATCGCGCTCCGTGGCGACCGAGATGGCCTGATCCATAACCTCTGCGTCCCCTCTCAGGTTGCCCCCGGCTACGCGCCCGAAGGCCAGTCTCTCATCTCCATCTCTGTGATCAATGATCACGCTAACGACGCTACTCTCACCGAAACCGTCGAGCGCGAGCTGATCAACTGGTTCGGAGAAGCCGCCGGGGCCTGGACTCACCTGCGCACCGAGCACATCCCCCAGGCCCTTCCTGTCGATCCCTCCGGTCACGCTGCCGGAAACCGTCGTGAAAAAGGCCTTTGGATCTGCGGCGATCACACCCGGAGCGGCTCCATCGAAGGCGCCATCCAATCCGGAGTCGAGACCGCGGCCGGGATTCTGGGGGAAATGGAGGGGTGAGACAAAACAGCACCCGAGTTCAGCTTTTCAGCTTTTCAGCTTTTCAGC
>JBMYJM010000020.1:0-44730 GCA_049594415.1 Verrucomicrobiales bacterium
CCGGGCTCTTCACCGGGCTCTTCGCCTGGCTCTTCGCCTGGACGCCACTCTTCGGTCGCGAGATTGAATGCCTGTTCGAGACCCACGAGGTCAGAGCTCGGCCGGAGGGCGTCGAAAGCAGCAGTCTCTTTCTTGAGCTGCTCCTCGGAGTATTCGGCTGCCTTGATAGAGAGACCGATACGCCGCTCGACTTTGTCGACTTTGATGACGCGGGCTTCCACATCGTCGCCCACCTTGATGACATCCTTGACCTTAGCCACGTGATCTTCGCTGAGCTGCGAGATGTGGACCAGGCCGTCAATGTCATCCTCGAGCTGGATAAAGGCACCGAAGCTGGCGATCTTGGCGACCGTCCCCTTGACAAGGTCACCGACCTTAAAGCGGGTATCGATCTCGCTCCACGGATCGTTCTCAAGCTGCTTGACACCCAGGCTGATGCGCTGGTTGGTTTTGTCGATTTCGAGAACCACGGCCTCGACTTCTTCGGACTTCTTGAGGATCTCGCTCGGGTGGTTGATCTTGCGGGTCCAACTGAGGTCAGACACGTGGATCATGCCGTCGATGCCGTCTTCCAGTTCCACGAAGGCACCGTAAGGAGTGAGGTTGCGGATCTCGCCCTTGATCGTAGAACCGATGGGGTAGCGAGTCTCGACTTCGTCCCAAGGATTGGGCTCGAGCTGTCGAACACCGAGGGAAATCTTCTGCTCGTCCGTGTTGATCGCGAGGACCACAGCCTTGACGTCTTGGTCGAGAGAAAGAACGTCGCTCGGGCGAGTGATGCGCTTGGTCCAAGAAAGCTCGGAAACGTGGATAAGACCTTCCACACCGCGTTCCAATTCAACGAACGCACCGTAGGGCACGAGCTTCGTGATCTTGCCGCCGACTTCGCTGCCGATCGGGTACTTGGCATCGATCGCTTCCCAGGGGTTGTCCTGAAGTTGTTTGAGGCCGAGGGAGACACGCTCCTTCTCCTTGTCGACGTCGAGAATGATAACCTCGAGAGGCTGACCGATGGCAAGCATCTCGCTGGGGTGATTGATGCGGCCCCAGCTCATGTCGGTGATGTGAAGAAGACCATCCATGCCCTGGAGGTCAATGAAAGCACCGAAATCGGTAATGTTTTTAACGACACCTTCGACCTTGTCAGCAGTCTTGACGGACTCAAGGAACTCAGCACGCTGCTCAGCACGCTCAGCTTCGATCACCTCGCGGCGGCTCAGCACGATGTTCTTACGGATGTCGTTGACTTTGACGATCTTGAACTCGTAAACGTTACCAACGTATTCGTTGAGGTCCTTGGGAGGAATGATGTCGATCTGAGAACCGGGAAGGAAAGCTTCCACGCCAACGTTGACCATGAGGCCGCCTTTGACGACGGACTTCACCTTACCCTTCACAAGGCCGCCATCTTCGTAAACCTTGACGATCTTGTCCCAGTTCTGTTTGTGAGCAGCTTTCTCTTTCGAGAGAACGACCATACCTTCGTCGTTCTCAAGTTTCTCGAGGAGAACTTCGATCTCGTCGCCAACGTTGATCTCTTCGTCCTCGAATTCAGAAATTGCAATGATGCCTTCAGACTTGGCGCCGATGTCGACGACCACCACCTGGGATCGGATTTCGATGATTTTACCCCGCACGATTGAGTTCTCGCGGTGGGTGTGGAATTCTTGGCCAATCAGAGCGAGAAGCTCCGGATTTGACGGGGTGATTGTGGCTGCCATGTATCTAATTGAGGTTTGTTTGTTTGGTTGATTTGCCTTCCGACATTGCTTCTCAGTTTCTTACTCCATCCCGCAAGAGAAGCGCCTGCACCGGGCGGAGGGGCGCAAATCTAAGGGCAAAACGTCTCGAAACAAGCGATTTTCGGCTTACTTTTGCGAATCTTTCTTGGCTCTAAACCCCCGTAAAATAGGGGAACTCTGCCGATTTCACAGAAAATGGATACCGCCCCTGTCACCTGCCCCACCTGTTTTGAGGAATTTCATGTCCCTCTCCCCTCCCCAGACGAGGTCCCTTCAGAGGTCGACTACGACTGCGAAATTTGCTGCCGCCCGATGGTGATTTCGTTTGAACTGGAGGATGGTGAAGTCGGCGCGTGGGCGCGCGGGATACACGACTAAGCCGGAATTTGGCGAGCAAGTTACTCCGCAGGTGCCGGGGCCATTGCTCCCTCGCTGCCTTTGCCCCCCTCAGGAGCCAGAGCCGCCGCAGCAGCATTACCTTCCGGATCCACAGGCTCCGATTTTTCGACGGACGCGTTAGACAATTCCGCTTCGTCACCGTTGGGCATGACCGTTTCAGTCGGAGTCATGGGAGAAGCCGGTTCCTCGGCATTTTCATCACCCCCCTCTTCCTGCGGCCGCGGAGCGGGTGCTGACGACCCGACAATCTCCGGCTCTGCGGTATCAGCAGCAACACGGAAACCGGTGAAGAAGTTTCGTTCCTCTGCCGACTCGCTGGCGCGTCGAACCGTCAGTTCAAAGTCCCCCTTCGTGGCAAAAGAAGCGCCACGTTTCAAGGGAACGCGTTTGTCAGGAGACTCGGGATGAGCACCCCGAGTCGCGGTCCATTCGCTCACATTACCGGCAAGATCCATCACTCCGTATCGACTCTCGTCGGCTGTCATTGCGTCGACCGGGCTCCAATATTTGAAACCATCAATGTCGCCGGCGCCAACGTCGCCTTCCGACTCATGATCCATACCGCTGTTGAAATTCTCAGGCACCATCTCATCGCCCCACGGATACTGATTTCCCGAGCGACCACGAGCAGCTTTCTCCCACTCCTGCTCCGTGGGGAGGCGACCCCCTCGCCAAGTGGCGTAGGCATTGGCATCCCACCAGTCGACACCGACCACCGGGCAATTCATATCAATCTTTCCGCCGTAAAACTTCCCACCCTTTTTCGCCGCACTGAGAATCTCTGACCAAAGATCAGGTTCATAGGAAGTCTTGCTTTCGGGTTGATCCTCGTGGCGAATTTTTGCGAGTTTGTCAGGATATGTCGCGATATCAGAAAGGAATTTTTCATACTCACCGATGGTGACCTCGTATTGCCCGATCCAGAACTCCGACAAGATTACTTCTTCACCATCCTGAAAAGGAAATGCCCCTGAAGGAATCGCGGTGAAAGATTCGAGTTCGCGAACGTCCGGCCTGGAGCCGTAAATCAGGAAAGCGGTCACGGCAGCGGCCACGATGAACAAACCAATAAACACACCGGAAATGATCGCGGTCTGGTTGCTCTTCTGAGCTGACATCTTGGCGAGTTCCGCCTCGCTTAGACCTTCGTTAGGATCACTTGGGGAGAGCGAACGTTTAAGTCCGTCGATCGTGTTGACCGCATCGATACGGTCAGCCCCCATTCTGTCCACGAGCGAAACCAGGCCGGGGTCAGCCCCTGACTTCTTCAGAAATGGTGCCACCGCGTCAGCAAGGAACTCCATCTGGCGGCGTTCTTCTTCAACCGACAAGGGCGCTCCCCGTCCGCGCACCGGATTAGCAATACGAGGTTCGCCACTGCGCAGCATTAGCATGCTCTGAGCAGTGATGAGTCGATGGGACATCCCCTGGTCGCGCAGATAGACCAACGCATCGGCCACGGATTCGAGGATCTTCCACAACGCACCCTCTTCAAGCTCACTCCGTCGTCGGGCGAGATCACTGAGGCTCGGAGCATCGACAAGTTCAAGCGTGTAAAAATTCACGCCGAGTTCCTGATCGCACTCATAAACTAGCGAAATCGCCGGATGATTGACGGACGCCCTGGCGCTGGCTTCATTCACAAACCCTTGGACCCAGTTAATATCACGACGGTGCTTTCGGTAGAGTGTCTTAAGGGCAACCCGACGGCCGATAGATGTTTGCTCAGCTTCGTAAAGCGCAAAGTCAGCATCCCGCTGAATCTCCCGCAACAACTTGTAATCACCGAGACGCGTTCCGACAGGCAGCGCATCTTCCGGCAGCTGAATCTGCGCTGTCTCCAATTCAGGAAGCGGCTCCGGCGGTGGATCGTCGCTGGGCGCGGTTTCAATTTCCGGCGGCGGCGAACTGACTGGATCACCAGCCCCGATTCCCGGCTCGGCCTGTGCTTCAGCGCCCAGTGGCGCCTCAGATTCTGTTGCAACAGCCGTGTCGAACCACTCCACCAAGAATCCCCGGTTCACCGGCTTGAAGAACAATTTCTCGTTCTCATAGATCCTCGGGTAGAACTTGGTCATATCCTCGCGACTGGAATAGACGCTTGGGAATAAGCCCGTCTCGGCCTGTAGGCGATCCCTGAGATCAAGAATCTCATTGCCGGTTTCCACGCTGATTCCGGCGATCATCATGGTGAACTCGCGAGCTGAACTTACCTTTTCCCAGGCCTCAGAAGCAGTGTTAGCCTCGATGAAGTTCACCGGACGGGATTCGAGAATAGAGCGAATGTCGGCACGATCCTCTTCGGAAGGATCGATCAGAAGAACAATACTTTCGGTCTGCATAAAGATTCCTAAAGATTTGGCGTATCGGGAAAGAGAGCATTCTCCGGCCCAAAAGTCTTCGGAGCGGCGTCAGAGTTCAGTTCAGACTCCCCTATTCTCGAATGAGCAATATCCGGTGGTCTGACAACTCTATCCTGTAATCGATCCCGATAGTAAAGTTCAATGGTATATCCATAATATCTGCGTTCTCCAAGATCCCGCCTCTGCTCCTCGGTAAAAACCGGCTGATCGTAATTCACGACAATTTCTTCGGTTCCGTTGGTCTGCCAGTCATATGGTTCGGTTGGGTATAGGTAAGAAGTATCTGCGGTCGAAGCATCGATTCTTTCCCCGTCGACCAAGTCATAGAAGTAAACCAGCAGCGCAAGCTGATCGCCAACCGGCTTCAATGCAGGGTCGGAATCAATCACAATACGCAGGGCCACCTTCTGTCCTTCGGAACCCGGGGCGGCTTCATTGACCTTAATTTCGCCAATACTCATCAACCTCTCGACTTTATCGGCCGTGGCCGGTTCTTCACCGTCAAGCTGCTTACGCGCCAGACCATAATAGTCACCTGCCCTTAACGGCCCGATATCGACCAGCTTCTGCCAGTAATTATCCGCCTGCGGATTAGCACCCATCTGGCTGAGAGTTACCGCCATTTCCGCCAGCACGCGGGGATGATCAGGTAACGCTTCTTCAGCCTGGCGAAGCGCCTGCAAGGCACTGGAAATATTGCCCTCACCCCGCAGTTCTTCGCCCGTGCAAACAAGGCGCTCCAAAATAGGATCCTCAATTCGCTCGACCGTGAAGACCGCACTAGCGAGGGCCTCTGAGAGACTCGGGGAAGCATCATTCGGGTCGTCAATATTACCCGGAAGATTTCCACCCAGATTTGACGCACGGGAGTTAAAAGAGTGTGGCTCCAACTTCTGGTGCTCGATCGCCGCTGTAATCTCTGCCGGAATGGGAGGCAAGGTCTCGTTCTGGATCAGCACCTCGCCTTCAAACGGCGACGGGGTAACTCCGCTGTGGCCACCCGCGGGAACCGTAACAGCATCTTGTGTGTGTGAGGGAGACGGATCCCCCGTTTTAGCAAACACCGCCCAAACCACCGCAAAGAGCTGGATAGACGCGATCAAGCCGACCAGCCACATGGCGGTGTTGAAGGTCCGACCATAATCTGGCCGATTGGATAACATGTTTTCCGCCATACACTTACCTGCGGTCAGCGATACCGATTTTATCTGCTCGTCAGGATCGCAATCAACCACCCCAACGAAAGTCAAAGTGCCACGGTTTTCAACAACGCGCGACCTCCTTAATTACGGGAATTAAAAACTTATGAAAATAAAGTTCAAAAACAATCCGTTCAGCGGCACGACACATCTAGCGGTCAATTAGATTTTACGCCCCACTACTCTCCTCCTCATTCTGAACAGCGATGCCCATAGGCGACCATCCCTTGCGCACCATTCAGTCCGGAAACGATCTGATCTTTTGCATCACGTTAATCTTTGAAAGCTTAATTGTCGGCACCTAGCCCGATTTACCCAACGATACAGAACCACAGCCATCCCGTGACTCTCCTGTATTTACCCCTCATGAGACCTCACTGAGGACCAGAGAGATCCAAATAATGATAATCACCCCCCAGAGTAAAATCCACGCGGATGAGAGAAGTAATGCTAACCACCAGCGGGCGGCGCTCCGCGGAACAAAGGATTGATTTCCCTTCCTGTGTCGCAGCAACAGGAATAGAGCGACCGGTGCCGTGAAGAGTGACAAGGGTGCGAGCCACGTCACCATGGCAAGAGCACGATTATCGTAGAGCCTGGCTTGAGCGACGAACGCAGCGTCCTTTTTCTCTTCTCGAAGCCGATAGAGACAGGGAAGACAGTAATCCTTGTCACCCCACTTAGCCGATGCTTTTTGCGACATGAGGCAACCGCAGACGTCGCACACCTTTTCCGCTTTTAACTCAGAATAGAAAGAACAAACCGCTTCGTCTTCAGATGCGAGCGGCGAGTTGATCTGTTTCGGAGGCTCCTGATAAAAACGAGGGAAAATCGTAATCCTGACCTCACTGCGACACACTGGGCAATCCTCGGAAACACGATCCGCGAATTGATCCACGCTGAGTTTGTTCCTGCAGGTCGGACACTGCAGGGTGGCTTCAGTTTTTCCGGCGTCGGTTTCCATCGTTCCTGATTATTTCTTAACGACCCGGGTTCCGGATATGCGGTCGTGGAGCGCCCTCTTTTCTTTGTCAAACGCCGCCATCCAGTAGACTCCACTGCAAAGGACGATCAGCCCGGCGAATACCACCATTCCCACCATCACTGACATCAACACCGTGGCGGCACCATCAGACTGCGAAGAGGCGGCGCCGACCGAAGCAATGACCAACGCGAATCCAATAATCGATGGTCCCCAAACGATAACGTAGTTTAACGGTTTCTTGGCAACCCAGCGTAGAAACGCCTTCTTGTAGCTCACCCTTGATCCATCAGGGTTTACGACCTTCGCTCCAATGATCATCTTGCCCAGAGTCGCCTGATATTTTCCGACCATCCAGGTCTCATAGAAAACACTGAAAGCCAGGTTAGCAAGGCTGCCGAGACCGGCGGCAATCAGCATACCAATGGACTCCTCGAAATTCAGATTCCCGGAATCGAGCGTATCCTCGCTGATTGCTGCAAAGATGTAATAGGGAATCATGAAGATATAGGAGGGAAGAATCTTCACGAGATAGTCGAGAAAGGAAGAGAGTGTCCGCCACCAGAACCCGACATAGTCCAGTGGATTCCCAGAAGCATCGGCAATTTCCACCGTGCCGTTCTCCATCATCTGCTGGACGAATTCATCTTTGAATTCGAGTCCGACAAGAGCCTCTCCGTAGGGAATCATTTCCCCCAGAGGAAAGACACGTCCAGAATAGGCACAGACACCTATCTCAATGGGTTCACCTTCCTCTTTCTCCCCGAAAACAGACTCAGCGACTTTCCCGAAAGGTAGCCACTCTTCAAGGCCCTCTTTCCAGACTAAAGTGGAAGCATTGATGGTTCGATCACGATTCAGCTCTAACAAATCCCCTTCACCCAAGGGACCCTGGCGGGTCGCGCTCGAATCCGTGTAGAACCATTTCGCCATTTCGCTGTGCGTCTTGGATGAAGGATTTCCAGAACGAAGTCAAAATCAATCGAACGGATTCAACCGCCCTGAAGAGGAGGCATCAAGGCCAGTTCGTCTCCGTCCTTGAGCATGTCGTCCCTCTCCGCAAACTCACCGTTTACAGCGATGAGCAACTTGCTGTCCCACTCCTCGATACGTGAATGGTTTTCATAAACCAGCTGAATAACGTCGGCAACGGTGAGCCCTTCCCGCTCCACGGCAACATCGATCTGGTCTGCACCCGTCAGGTCTCTTAGCACCGAAAAGAATAGCACTCGAATCATAGTCTTTAAATATACTCCGGCTTCAACACACCAATCACCGGCAGGTTTCGATAGTGCCCCTGGTAATCGAGTCCGTATCCCACCACAAATTCGTCGCCAACTTCAAACCCTACGTAGTCTGCTTCGACCTCAACGGCTCGCGCAATCTTCTTGGACAGCAGCACGGCTGACTTCACAGAATGCGGAGAGCATTCCTTCTCGAGCTTCGCCTTGATAGCTGCCATTGTTCGGCCCGTATCAAGGATATCGTCTAGGATGAGGACATCACGCCCTTCCACCTCAGGAAGCCGACTTTGATTGAAGGTCACAGTCCCACTGCTTGAAGTTCCACCGTGATAGCTCGCGACCGAAATGGATTCCAACTGAAGCGGTCGTCGAATCTCCCGAATCAGGTCTGCCATAAACAAGGCACCGCCTTGTAAAACTGCCACAATCGTGAGTCCGTCACCGGTGTATTCCCTAGAAATCGTTGCACCCATTTCGGCGACGCGTTCGCGAATACTTGCCTGATCAAACAAGACCCTCTCAAGATGGGAATGTTGGTAGGTCGATGCAGATTCCATGGATTCAGCAGACATCGGAGGAGGGACCGGTTCAACTGAATTCTCTCCAGCTTTCCCGCCGACACCACCCCCTTTGAAACCAGTTGCTTATCGCTGCCACGAAGGGCTAGTTAATCCATCGGCATCACCACCAAGTTTTCTTTCGTATCCCCCATAAGATGAGCGACTCTGTCAATCCTTCCCTCGAAGAACTGCGCTGGGATTACCACGCCAACACCCTGCGACGCGGAGACCTCGCACCAGAACCATTGCACCAGTTCAAGAAATGGTTTGAGGAAGCCCTCGAGGCGAAAATCCGCGAACCTAACGCGATGACACTATCGACCATCGGCCTCGATGGGTGTCCGACGGCTCGCACAGTCCTGATGAAAGACTACACGGATGATGGAGTCACTTTTTTCACCAACTATGAGAGCCGCAAGGGGCAGGAGTTGGCAGAGACCCCTTTTGCCTCACTGCTTTTTTATTGGAAAGAGCTGGAGCGTCAGGTTCACATTCGTGGCAAGGTGGTGAAGACTTCTCCGGAAGACTCCAGCCGCTATTTTCAATCCCGCCCCTACAAAAGCCGAATCGGTGCCTGGGCCTCGAAACAAAGCGCGGAAATTCCAGATCGAGGTTGGCTCGATGAGCGGGTGGACCGGTTTGAAAAGAAGTTTCCTGATTCTGGATCGGAAGAATCCGTTCCCTGTCCCGACTTTTGGGGAGGGTATCTGCTCATTCCGGAGTCCGTCGAATTCTGGCAGGGCCAACCCGGTCGAAAGCATGATCGCTTTATCTACCGTCAAGACGATGGCAACTGGTGCTCCCGCAGACTCAGTCCTTAATATTTCTCTTTAATTTTACACGAAAACGCCCCCGGCTATGAACCGGGGGCGCTACCAAAATCGCTTAGAAGTGCGAATGCCTTTGTTTCTCGGTAAGCTTGATGCTTGTGTTTGGTTTGTAAGTGGAGATCTTAAAGACTTCCACTTACAAACTTATCGGGAAGCCAAAAATTCTTGAAGCTGTGAATAGATGGGCTGGATAGCTTCTTCCTCGCCACTCTCCTGAGCTGCCATGATCTCAGTGATGCTGTCAGCGATCGAGTTGCGAAGGCGAGTCACCATCTCAATACCTTTGCGGGTAATCTGAACCATCACCTTGCGGCGGTCGTCAGCAGCATGGAGGCGCTGAACGTAACCCAGCTTTTCGAGGCGGTCGACCAAGCCAGTGGCGGCTGCTGTCGAGTGACCCATTTTCTTCGAGATATCGGTCATAGTGAGATAATCCTCATTGGCCAGGTATCCCAGAAGGAAAAATTGTGCGTATGAAACGCTTCCTTTATTCAACTCCTTCGAGAGGTCGAGAAGAAAGGAACGTTGAGCGAACATGATGAAGTCCGCAAGTCGATCGGCATTTTGATCAACTCCAGTATTGGTATTCTCTGTTACTTGCATGGTTATATCTCCTAGTGATTTTAGTTTTTATAGAAACTACTGGTAATTTAAACGCTTCCGAATGAACTGCGCAACTTTTTTATTAAATTTTTCATAATTATTATATGAATTAATCCTTTTGGTCACACAGATTTCAAAAGAACGTCGCATATTTTTCTAATTTCGCAATATTAAATTGTAAATCTGCATTGATTTTCAAACCTGAGAGGCTGTTACCAGTTGGTAATTTACTGCGATTTCTCCAAATCCATCTAGCGAAAACAGTCGTTTCCGTTGTAACGGTTCTGGAACCTGAGGCATCATTGCCCTACAATGCGCCCCCCTCTTCACGCTTCCGCACCCCGTATGAGATTTGTCCTCACTGATGAATTTTGGGCCCTCGATGCCCTCACTCCGGCCGAATGGCACTTGGTGGCCGAGTTGCCCACCGCCTCTGACAGCGATGTGTTTTCCCCTGCCACGCGGGAGCGACTCTTTCCCTCTCTCTTTTCTCCGGATAGCCTCATCGACGAAGATACCCAGTCCCATCTCGAAGATTGGGATCAATTCGTAAAGCCCGATTTAAAAGACACCTTCGAAGAAGCGAGAGCTCTCATCGCCCAAGATATCTCCAAGGTCGAGTCCCTTGAGGTCGAGGAAATGCTCGAACCGGAATACGCTGATATGGCCGAGGGAGTCTCGGAACTGAAGCGACTGCGCGTTCCCATCGAGCATACCGAGTCCTGGTTCAGCGTTCTCAATCAGGCTCGACTCATGATGAACGAGGAATTCGACCTCGCCGAATCGGATGACCGCCTCCTGCTCCAATTCCAGAACGCGGAAAACGCGGATCAGGATCGCCTCATGCTCCTGGCGCAATACGAAATCTATTCCGTGATTCAGAGTATTCTGGTCGAAAACGTTATGAACCTCTAGATAGGATCAAGCTGTATATGGCACACTCAGTATTTAAAACCGCCAACGCCACGTGGCACCTGATTGGAGAGACCTCTCCGTCCCTGGAATCATCCGATCAGTATGAGGCTCTTCTCCACGCAGCTCGCCTCGTCAGGAAAAATGCCTACGCTCCCTACTCCAGATTCCAGGTTGGAGCGGCTGTTCTGATGGGCGGAGAGATCTACAGTGGCTGTAATGTCGAAAACGCCAGCTACGGAGCCACCATTTGTGCCGAACGTTCCGCGATTCTCTCGGGCGTCGCTAACGGCGCTCGCACTATCGATGCACTCGCTCTCACCACCGGCCCATCGCCGGGCACTCCCCTTGATCAGCGCTCTCCCTGCGGCGTCTGCCGCCAGGTTATCTCAGAATTCGCCAAGGACCACACACCAATCCTGATCGATGCAGGTGACGGAGCCGCCTATGCTGGCGAAATTATCGCGCTGGGCCAGTTGCTTCCCTCGCGTTTCAACCTTTAGCCAGAGACCCGGAGTTTAATCCTCTGCCGTTTCGGTGAGAATCTTCGCACTCTGATCATCCTCATCAATTTTAGCGAATTCGACCCCACTGAGGGCCGCATTGCCTCGGCCGACTTCCACTACCCTCGAGTCATCGACCTTACTTAATGGCGTATAGCCTGGATGATGCGACTCCTTGTAGGGATTGTTAGCAGCGGAGTTGTAACAGCAAACCATGGCCCAGCGGGGGTTATCAGAATTGTTCGGCCCCGAACAATGCAGGGTATTGGGATGAAAAAAGACGGCATCACCCGCCTCCATCTCGGCATGGACCAACTCAAGGCGCTTTTCAGCCTCGGCGACACGCTCACGATCAGCTCCAGCCTGCTCGCCCGAAAGAACATGATTCACACGCCCCATGCGATGAGATCCCCGCAATAACTGCAGGCAGCCGTTTTCCCGGTTCGCTGGATCCACGGCAATCATGACACTGCAAAGGTCAGGAAAGAGTAAGCCGTTCTGATACCAATACCCGTAGTCTTGATGCCACGCCCAAGCCCCGCCGGTCCGGGCATCTTTCAAAATCATCTTGGAATGGTAATGATATACCTCATTCCCGATGAGCTGCTCGACCGAGTCAACGACGCGGAGACATCGAGCAAACATCCCATAAATTCCGTCACCCGGCTGATTCCATAGGGAAAGACGAACGCGGTTGCCCGCCCCGTCATCAAGCGCAGTGGCGGCTTCATCCATCGCTTTATCCGATTTCGAAGCGGTTCGAAGCAAGTCGGTCTCCTCGACCGAAAAAAGCCCCCTTTTGAAAATATAACCGTCACGCTGGTAAGCCGAAAGCTCGCCGCGATCAAAGACTCCGCTCATATCTGAGATGATGCAGAAGCCGTCCAGGATTGTAAATAAGGGATCGGAATCGAGATCTTTTAATTTTTCGATCCACGAATACATGACGCCCTCGCCCCTCGCGGCCAATTTCAACGGGGCCCAGCGCGAAGTGGCCAGCGACAGGAAGCGCAGGCGTCCGCTCTGCTGCGCGGTTGAGATTCCCGTCGCTTCCGAAAGCTGATTTAGAAGTCAGCCGAGCCCGGTGTCCGCGGAAACGGAATGACGTCGCGGATGTTGTGGACTCCGGTAACGAACATCAGCAGTCTTTCAAACCCAAGACCAAACCCGGCATGCGGCACGGTCCCGAACCGGCGCAGATCAATATACCACTCATACTCCTCCTTGCTGAGATCGTGCTCTTCCAAGTTCGCTTTCAGCACATCAAGACGTTCTTCGCGCTGGCTGCCGCCAACGATTTCCCCGATACCCGGAACCAGCACATCCATCGCCGCTACCGTTTTACCGTCATCATTCTTCCGCATGTAGAAGGGTTTGATATCGGCCGGATAGTTGTAAACGGTGATGGGACACTTGAAGTGAGTCTCTGTCAGGTAGCGCTCGTGTTCTGACTGCAGGTTGTGTCCATACTCCACCGGGTATTCAAATTCCTGCCCGCTGGCTGTCAGGATCTCAACCGCTTCGGTATAACTGACCCGCTCAAAGGGCCGGTCCCGCACAAACTCCAGTCGCTCGATCAATCCCTTGTCGACGAACTTTCCGAAAAATGCGAGATCATCGGCGCAGCTTTCCAAGGCATCGCTGACCAAATACTTGACCATCGCTTCGGCCATATCCATGTCGCGGTCGAGGTCGCAGAAGGCCATTTCCGGTTCAATCATCCAGAACTCAGAGGCATGACGTGAGGTGTGTGAATTCTCTGCCCGGAAAGTCGGACCGAAGGTGTAAATATCAGACAGCGCACAAGCGAAAGTTTCGCCCTCCAACTGGCCACTCACCGTGAGGTAGGAAGGCTTGCTGAAGAACTCATCATCCCCCAGTTTGATTTCGTCGCCGTCCATCGTCACGACGCGAAACATCTCGCCGGCGCCTTCGCAATCCGATGCCGTGATAATTGGCGTGTGAACATAGACAAATCCCTGGTCCTGAAAAAACTGGTGAATCGCAAATGCCATCCTGCTCCTGACCCGAAACACCGCGCCGAACAGGTTGGAACGAGGGCGGAGGTGAGCAATGGATCGCAGGAATTCCATCGAATGCCCTTTCTTCTGCAGAGGGAAGTCCTCTTCCGCCGTGCCCAGAACCTCGACGGCGGTCGCCTGCATTTCCCATCGTTGTCCTTTGCCCTGCGACTCCACCACATTACCAGTCACGGCTATGGAAGCTCCAGTGGTCAAATAGACAATGCTCTCTTCGTAGCCGTCCAGCGTCGCATCCGCCACAATCTGCAAGTTAGCGAGACAGCTGCCATCGTTGATCTCGATAAATGAAAATGCTTTGGAATCCCGCTTGGTTCGGACCCAACCTTTGACCTGAATTTGACCGGGAGAAGATTCGCTCTTGAGAACTTTGACGATGGAGGTGCGGCTCATGTGAAATCAGTATCGAAATCACAGCCCGATTTTCAACCGCTTTCACGGGGCGTCCCCGATATCTTCCAGCAAATAACGAAATCCGAAAAAGTCTTCGCGGGAATCCACTGGCACCGGATTGCGATAGCGTAGCGAGAGACGTTCCTGCTCGTAGGTGTTCCAGCCACCACCACGCACCACCCCGAGATTGTGGCCACCGCTGCCATAACGGTCGGCTACCCACTCCCAGACATTTCCGGAAAGATCGTGTATTCCATTCTCCCGCGGTTCAAAGCTGCCAATCATCGAAGTCGCCGGAAAACTGTCGTTGTAGCCAGCAATCACGTAATTCCTGAGCAGTCCGGTCGCCGATTCATCGGCGTAGTTGCCGCTTCCGCTGAGGGGCGGCCAGGCATCACCCCATGGGTATTGGGCCTGCCCTTGGCGACCGCGCTCTTCCGGGGTGTTTCCGGATTCTCCAGTGATCCCGGCGAAAAGGCTCCATTCCGCATCGGTCGGCAAACGATAGCGCTGCGTTGGCCGAATCATATCGAGGCTGCGCTCTCTCAGGGTCAACCAGTCACAGAAAGCCTCGGCTTCGTTGCGAGTAATGCCGGTCACCGGGTGATTCAACTCCTGCGAAATCACCGTTACCGGCATCGAGATCTGCATGTCGGTAACGTAGTCGCGATAATCCATCAGTGGTGTTTCGTAGGAAGCTACCAGCGCATCACCGACCGGCACCAGCGCCATCCCCAGGCTGTTCGTCCACGAAGCCCCGAAGACTACCGACTGGTTCGGGATCAGCTGATGGTTCACCGGAACAGGGATCACGTTGTTAAGCTGACCGGCTACGGTCACCAGCTGATAACCAGGCATGTCCAGTTGGAATTCGTAAGGCCCCAGTCTCAGGTTGCTGATTGTTTCCTCGGTGTCACCGATGACTTTTCCATTCTGGCGAATCAAGGCCCCCGGAGGTTCGGAGTTCAGAAGAATCGTTCCCATCCGGTTATCCACCACCAGCTTAAAATCGTGACTCCCCAGTGTCTCGGAACCATCTATGGGGCGGTAATACTCTTTCGAACTCAGATACCCGGAACCACGATCCACCTCGGTCATCCAGTCGGCAAAAGCCCATCGTCCCTTTTGATCTGTCACCAGGGCCAGCCCGTCCTTCACGCTCGAAGGCAGCAGCTGGCCCGTGGTAGAATTGAAGGTGTCGAACAGTTGAGTCGAAACACTCTCAACAGTTACCGAGTTCTCGGTGTAGTCCGGTTCAAATCTCACGCCGAGGGAATTGACCCAACTGGTTCCTGGCGCGGGGCGCCGGTCTTCGATCAGTGACTTCTCCACCACCACGAATCCCTCTTTCACCATCGTCTGGTAAACGAGGTCGTGATAACCGGGAAACTTCACTACGATCTCTACTGCCCCAACCGGAAGCACCAACGGCCGGGGCGTAATTCCGACTTCTTCGCCATCGACCCAGACAGTCGCTCCGCTTGGTCGGCTCATGAGCTTGATTTGCCCTGTTACCTCCTGGGCCACTACTTTACTGGTTCCCTTGTCAGGATCTTCCCTGGAATCGTTTTCAACCACTGAATCATCTTCATCGGTCTTTGGAGGATCCTTAGGATCTTCCGAGCCAGTATCGGTTTTAGGTGGCTTGATATTGGTGTTCACATCGTCTCGAATCACCACCTCGCCATTGATCATGTTGTCATCATCGTCATCAATGATGGTAAAAGTTCCCTTTCCTGACTTTCCGCCTTTGCCCCCGCTACCTTTGTTGCCAGTGTCGGCCGCCTTACCCTTCCCTTTTCCATCGGAATCTTCCTGGCCGGAGTCGTTTGCACCATTCCCCATGGTATTGCCTGCGATGCCGGTCCCGCCCGCGGAATCATTGCCGCTAATGGTCGTCGAATTCCCGCTTCCTTTGCCTTTACCGCTGAGATGATCCGAGTTGTCATCCCGGAACTTATAGCTGTCCTTCCAAACCCAATAGCCACCGTAGCCAGTAATCGCGAGCAGCCCAAGCACCATGACGGTCACCAGAACATTCCTGACTTTGCTCCCTTTCCTGCTGGAACGGTAGCCATGACTTCCTTCGATCACCTCGCGCAGAGCGATAGCGAGCGCCCGCGCAGATTCATATCGCTTTCTCGGGTCGGGTGATCCCGCGCGGCAAATCACCGTGTTCAGCCCTCGCCATTCATCGCGGTTGACCGTAGGAGGAATTTCAAGGTTGGTGGGGAGTTCAGGAAAATCGAGGCGGTCCTTTTCGGTGTGGACCTCGTAAAGAACCATGGCCAGAGAATAGAGGTCCGCCGAGCTGGTTCCGGGTCCCTCAGGAGGCACATAGCCCTCTGTCCCCACGTAGGTGCGCTGACCTGACTGAGCCACCAATCCCACGTCAGCCAGCTTGGGGACACCTTTCACAAAAATGATATTCGATGGCTTCACATCGCGGTGGGTCAGTCCCGCCTCGTGAAGATGGCCTAATGCTCCGGCGAGAGAAATCCCCAGGTTCACCGTATCGAGAATGGATTTCGCCCCGGTAGCCTTCATCTCGGAGCTTAGTGTTTTGGCCGCGTAGGTTTCCGGATCGATGTTTTCGGGCTCACCGTTTTCATCGTCGGCGAGTTCCATCACATAATAATAGAAACCGCCTTCGTCATCGCGCCCCACGTGCAGAACGTCAACCAGTCCCGGGTGATCTTTGGAAACCTGCTCGTAGCGCTGGATTCCCTCGAATTCGCGCTCAAAGGTTCGCTCGTATTCAAAGTCCTCGCGCCTCACGATTTTGATGGCCCGGAACATACCGGTGACCGACTGGGCGAGAAAGACTTCCCCGTAGGCACCTCCACCGATTCGGCCGAGGATTTCAAAGTTGGGGATCGAAGGGTTGTTTGAAGAGTCCGGAATACTGGAAATTTAGCCGATTACGGAACGGTTTCCACCGCTAAGAGGTTAACGAAAAGCGCCAAACTCTTTTCTAAGATTCTCTGCTATGGCACTGTCTTAACCCTCAAGGACGCTGTCCTGATCCGCCAAATCGGGCAAATCAGCGAAAAGGGCAATCTCAAAAACGGTGTCCGCAGGAATTTCTTTTCCCTCCCAGCCGGAAGCCTGGCTACTTGCAGAATCCTTTCCCGGATCGCTGATACGGTGCCCAAAT
This sequence comes from Verrucomicrobiales bacterium, assembly GCA_049594415.1. GTDB lineage: Bacteria > Verrucomicrobiota > Verrucomicrobiia > Verrucomicrobiales > DEV007 > Arctic95D-9. Next base: position 16,927 of record JBMYJM010000020.1, read on the forward strand.
CCCCATCCCCCATAGGTAAACCGTGTCTCCACCTCATTGGGACAGGATTCAGAAAACATCCCGAGATGGCGGGCACCGTAGAAAAGTTCATTCGAAGCATTGAATCCCACGGCATCGCCGTTACCTCCATGCTCGTAGGTCTCCTGATCGATTCTGGAAAAGACTCTCTCTCCCGTATCCAGCCGCTGGATTCCAATCCAACGGGCCCATGGTGGCAAGTTCGCAAGGGAACGCGCTCGGCAATTCAACCCGCGATAAACCTCTTTCCCCCACAACTCCGCGTCATTAGAACGAAAGATCACCATCGAGCCCTGCTCGTCCTCCACTTCCCCATTTACCTCCGCCTCGGCTGACGGATCGGATTCGTTTTCACTTGCTGCCTCTTCGCTGCCATTGCTGAACCCGGGAAAAATCTGTGACCCCAGGGTGATGGGTTCATCAGATCCAGATTCCCCGTCAACCACATCGAAAACCGGCTCCTTGAGATCCATTGTTTCGATAGCAGCCACAGGGGCGGAACCCTCCAGTCGCTCGGACTCCTCAACGGGTGCTTCCAACCCTTTCAAGGCGATAATTAATGCAGACAACTCGTCACTCAAAGATTCCGAGGACGAGGGCGGCAGCGAACCGGTATTGGACCCGTCAACTAACAGGACGTTACGCAATGGCTCGTAAACCTCTTCCCGTCCGGCGCCCAACAAATCGCGAATACCCCGGTCAGTTTCGTTCGCAAGAACAGACATATTGGCATTCGAAAACTCGAGGTCAGATCGGACCTGCTCAAATCGCTCGAGGAGGGAGTCTTTCTCCTCCAGCACCGAGAACTGTGACTGCTTGAGGTCTTTTTCGATAACGGTCACTTTATTGCTGACCGGCCGTAGAGCATCGCGCAATTCCTTCAAGCGCTCCGCCTGCGCGTTTGCCATTTCGATGCAGGCGTTCAATGCATCCGGTCGAGGCATACCGTCGGATTTGAATTTCTCCAGTCTTCCCCTCACGAGGGACAACCGTGAGAGATCAGTTCCCACACGCGCCCTCATCGATCGCAATCCTTCTGCGAGGGCAAAAAAGCGGGACCGCACTTCAGTTTCAGTTCCGCCATGGCTGATCGCAAAACCTTCGAGGAATCTCTGGAGGCGGAGCTCGCGCTCAACTTCCTGGCGCTCCAGCAGAATCAGCTTCTCATGACGCCAGTTCAACTCCTCAGAACCATTGGCTCCCGTAGCGGCGCTTTCATCTTCCCCGGTCGATTTTCTCCCCCAGGACCCAGCCATCAACCAGCCAAAGAACAAACCAAAGAAACCCGCACCGATGATGATCAAAGACACATCGGTGGTTAAGGTTTCCTGGAAATATTGGACCCACTCTCCCATCGTAGGAACCGCTGGATCGAAAAATATCAATTGGCAGATCGAAATTGGCAGATCGATAAAGAAATCTCGGGAAGCGGCTTACTTGCTTTCGATAGACTTCATACTCTCAAACAGGATCCATGTCCCGCCAAGACAATAATAATTGATCAGCATTTTCCATGAATATGAAACAAGCGCAAGCAATCGGGGTATTCACTCACAGCAGCCCATTTTCGACATTGTCGGCCAAAAAATTTCCCCTTACGATGCGCGCCATGAAAACCTCCGCCCCCCTTTTGCTTGCACTTTTCGCGGCCTGTGGCCTGCCTTCGATGCAGGCTGATGAGCTGACTCCGGCCCAAGTCGAATCGATCAAAGAACAGATTAAGACCCTGCGGGAGACGCTCAACGGGCACCTTTCCCAGCGAAACAGCAGCGCAGGTCAGGTATTTGCTCAGGCATCTTCAGACCCAAGGGCGGCTATGGCTCTCTACCTCGACTGTCACAAGGTGGTTCATTATGACCGCGAGGGGCGCCCTGAGTCCGATTTCCGCGCCTGGAGAGACGGGCAGGAGGACCGCATCAAGGACGACCAGTTCCTTGAATCCCTCACGATTCAGCTTCGCTACCTTGCCCTCAGCTGCCAGGCCGCAGAAACGCAGGAAATCGAATCCGTTTTTGGATCGCTCATGACTTATGTCGACAGCCTTAGTCGTCTCGAGGAAATGCCCACCAACGCTATCACCAGTTCAGTGGCTAACTCTATTTTCGCAGAGCGCTACAATCTGGATGGCCTGCTGAGCAACAACGACAACTGGGAATCCGTGCCATTCAATATTGGCGGCATCTACGACAAGACTATTCTGCCATACCTCCGCGAAAAGCAGCCCGAAGCCCTCATGAATGCCTGGGACAAACGAATCGAGCAACAATCCCGAATCGTGGCCATGATCGAGGAGAGAAAGCAGGAAGCGCTGAGGGGACTTGACCGGGAACAGGAGCGCAGGGCCCGGGGCAACCAGGATCGCCAGGGTGGGATGATGGGCGAACTTGACCAGGATGACTACATCGCCCGCACCCTGCCCAAGCTGAAATGGGCGAAGCTGAAGGATCATTTCCGCTATGTAGACGAAGTGATGGGAGCCAAAGCCATGCTCGATTACGTCCAGGAGCACATCACGCATGAACTTGGAGAAGAATTCTTCAACGAATTCTCAGACCTGATCAACGGAATGAACGCTGGAGAGTCGAGCGCTCTCGAAGGCGAATTCGAAAGCAACTAATTCCATTGATTACGAATCACTAAGCCGTAATCAATTCCTTCAGATCCCACCCCTCGCGGTAGTCCCGGGAAACCCACTGGTTTGCCTCTTCCTTGTTGGAGAATTTCAGGGCGTCTGCGTCCCACTTCAAAGTCTCGCCCGGGAAGCGGATCGCGATATTGGCAAGCAGGATCGTTTCGGTCAGCAAACCACCATAGTCGAACCCGTCTGTCGGCTGCTCCTCTAAAATACAGCCATCGATCCAGTCGTGGTAGTGATCTCTTCCCTCCGCCATTTCGTAGTCTTCCGAATATCCTGTCTCCGGAAAGTAAAGACGCGGCGCTCCAACATGAGGAATCACCAGCGATCCCGTTTCGCCCAGAATGAGCGAGCCACTTCTCGGCAATGCTTCCCGACCAGGAAGGTGTGACCATCCCGTTGATGGCAGGCGACCACCATCATTCCAGGTAATTCGAATACGATCCTTCTCGGTGAATTCCGTCCCGGGAACGGTGAAACGAAACGTGCTCTGAGCAGGCCAAACCTCTTCATTCATCCCGCTATGCTCCGCAAAATAATCGTTCGGCGGCCCCTTGATTTTCAAAGCCGTGAAGACAGGATCCAGAATGTGACAGCCGAAGTCGCCAATCGCACCTCCACCAAAGTCCTGCCAATCCCGCCATCCCCAGGGGTGGTAACAACGCTCCGCGGCGCTATATGGCCTCATCGGGGCCACACCGATCCAGCTGTCCCAGTCGAGGGAATCGGGGACCGGATCCTCACCCTTTGGCCGACTGATGTGCCCACTCTTTCCGTGCCCGGTCGCTCCCGACCAGCTGTCGACCCGTTTCACTTTGCCAATCCTGCCAGATTGAATCAGCTCCACGGCAGTCCGGTAAAACTGGTGGGAATGGATCTGATTGCCCATCCGGGTAATGACTCCAACATCTTTAGCAACCTTCGCGACCTGTCGCGCCTCCCAGACATTGTGAGTGAGCGGCTTCTGGCAATAGACATGCTTGCCCATCTTCATCGCCATGATGGAGCAGTAGGCATGCATGTGGTCCGGAGTGGAAACCGTCACCGCGTCAATCTCGTCGCCCTTCTCGGTGAGCATCTCCCGAAAATCCTGATAGATGGGTGTGTCAGGACTTATCTCTTTAACTCTCAGCGTACGTTCGAGGTCCACATCGCAGAAGGCGACGTACTTCTGGTAATTGTGAGACGACATGGCCTTGATGTCGCTGAACCCTTTTCCGTCCGAGCCGATTGAAGCCAGTTGCAGCTTGGAATTCAAATTCTGCCCTCGAACAAAGGCAGGGGCAGCAACAGCAGCCGTCGCTGCAACACTTTCTTTTAGAAACTGACGGCGATTGGTCATGCCATAATCCAACCGAATTCCGGACCAAGTGGTCGATCCAGAATTCATCCGCGTTCGCGGCAGGCTGCCACGGGGCACGATAAAAGAACTACTGTCTTCTCACTTTTTTCTTTGCCCCTTTACCCTGCCGATCATCCATCGGGATCTCATACTGATCCTGCAGTAGCTCCAGCTCTTTCGTCATCCGCTCACGCACCTCGGCCATCTCGGGGTTGTGGTAAACACTTTCCATCTCGTTGGGATCGCGTTCGAGATCGAAGAGTTCCCAATCATCAATTTCCTCCTCAGGGAACCGGATCAGCTTGTAACGTCCATCAGTCAAGCCGAAGTGAAGGGCTACTCCGTGACCTCCGCTTTCATAGTAGTGATAGTAGTGAGTCTTGCGCCAGTCTTTCGGGGTGTTGCCCTTCAAAATAGGAACGAGGGATGGCCCCTGAAGATCGCCCGGAATCGGTGCACCAGCGACATCAAGAAAGGTTGCCGCAAAATCGAGGTTGGAAACGATGTCCTGATCATTCACCGAGCCCGGCTCGATCTGACCCGGCCAGCGAGCCAGGAGCGGCGTACGGAAGCTCTCTTCGTAGATCCAGCGCTTATCGAACCATCCGTGTTCACCAAGATAGAAGCCCTGATCCGAGCTGTAGATTACAATGGTGTTGTCGGTAAGGTCGTTTTCATCGAGATAAGTAAGGAGGCGCCCGACGCTTTCGTCGACCGCCTTCACACAGCGGAGGTAATTCTTAATGTAACGCTGGTAGTGCCACCGGGTTCGTTCCTTACCAGCCAAGTTTGCGGCGAGATAGGCCTCGTTCTTCGGACGAAAGAATCCGTCAAAAATCTCAAACTGCTCCGGAGTGAACTTGCTCGAGTATTTGATCATAAGGCGGTGGTCACCCATGTGATCCGCGATTCCCATGGCATGCTGCGACGCAGCCTTGCTGCGCCCGGAATAATCATCGAATAAGGTCAGGGGCTCCGGCACCTCTACATCTTCGAGAAATTCCAAGTGACGAAAAGCTGGCTCCCAGCGCCCGTGGGGTGCCTTGTGCTGACTCATCAGGAAAAAAGGTTTGTCAGGGGCTCGCTGATCAAGCCACTTGATTGTCTGGTCCGTGATGATGTCAGTGGTGTAGCCCTCATGATTGACGTTCTCCCCGTTGGTGATCAACATGGGGTTGTAATACTGCCCCTGGCCCTTGAGCACCTCATAATGATCAAAACCGGTCGGCTCGGACTTCAGATGCCACTTGCCTACGATCGCAGTCTGATAGCCCGCTCGTTGCAATAGCTTTGGCGCAGTTTGCTGAGAACCATCAAAAGTATCGCCGTTGCTGCGAAAACCATTGAGGTGAGAGTATTTACCCGTCAGAACCACCGCGCGTGATGGGCCACAGATTGAATTCGTCACATAGGCTTTGCGAAAGAGGATTCCTTCCGCCGCCAGAGCATCGATATTAGGCGTCGGAGCCAGTTCAGCAAGCGGACCACCATATGCGCTGATCGCCTGAGTGGCGTGATCATCGCAAAAGATAAAGAGTATATTCGGCCGCTCTGCACCCCGCGTCGTCGAGATCAAAGTTGCCAAGAGAATTCCTGCCAAGAGAGCCAGCCTTTTCATGCCCCCTTTTAACGTGTATGCGCGTAGACCGTGCAACTGTTTCTCATTAGCTTCATCACGATGAATAAATCATCCCCTCCCGTCCTCTTTCCCCTCCGTTGGATCACTGGCCTGACCCTGCTGAGCCTGATCCTTGCTTTTCCGGTTGCGGCGCAGCAAAAGAAAAAAAAACTCGTTTCTCCTCCTGAAGGCGCCACCGTTCAACGCGACATCGTCTACGCCACCCATGGCGGGATCGAGCTTGCTCTGGATCTTTACCTTCCTTCAGCGAAGGCTGAGAATCCTATCCCTGTCATCATCTGGGTACATGGCGGAGGATGGAAGAACGGCTCAAAGAACAATTGTAAGGCTGCCTTCCTCGCCCCGAAGGGCTTCGCTGTCGCCAGCATCAGTTATCGCCTGACAGGTGCTGCTCAGTGGCCGGGCCAGATCAATGACTGCTACGCCGCCGTTCGCTGGCTGCGCCAGAATGCCAATATGTATGGACTCGATCCCGATCGCATCGGGGCCTTCGGCAGCTCCGCCGGCGGTCATCTTGTCGCCCTCATGGGAACCCGCAGTGCCGGGGAAGAATCCGTCAGCTCCAGAGTTCAGGCGGTGTGTGATTGGTTCGGCCCCGCCGACCTGTTGACCATGCCTCCAAATGTGGTCAGAGAAGGCTGGAGCTACGAGCAGGTTTCCCAATCCAACGGCGCACTGCTGTTAGGCGCTCCGGTTCCGGACGCGCCTGACCTCGCTAAAGATGCCAGTGCTCTTTACCAGATCAGTTCCGATGATCCACCTTTTCTCATCATGCATGGAAGTGAAGATCCCGGCGTGCCGCTGGCTCAAAGTATTCGATTCCATAACGCTCTCAAAAAGGTCGGCGTCGATGCCGAACTCTTCGTTGTTGAAGGCGCCGGTCACGGAGGACCGGAGTTTAAATCGGAAGAAGTCGAGGCCAAAGTATTGGAGTTCTTCGAGCGGACGCTGAAGAGGCGTTGAAGTCTTACTCTTTCTCCTAATTCTACCCTCGCCCGCGTCAGTCAACCGCCAGGGTAAGATTCGGATTAAGAGTATGATTAAGAGTCGGGCCTATCAGCCCGGGAATACCCACTCGTATGAATCGGTGAACGAGTAAATTTCTTCTTTGATCTGCTCACACAGACCGGCCATTCCGGGGAACAGGGTCCGGGCCTCAATTCCCATGGTCGCAAGGCGACGGCGAATGAAGGCTTTTTCAGAAGCGGTCACCACGAGCTTGGCGAGATGCATTCGCTCGTCTCCGAGTTCAAAGTATTCCTCAAATGTTTCAGCAGCAGCGTCCTCGGCCGGAAGAGGATGACAAAGGTAACACGTCTTCTGATTCAACATCGACGGCGTAGTCTTCTGAGGAAAATAGATTCGAGGCTGCTCAGGGACCTGCTCGTAGTCCTGGGCAATCACGAGACTCGCGTCGCCCGGCAGGATGCGCCAAACGACTCCGTCCTCGTCTTCGCGCCCCGGCTCAGTGGCAAAGTAAAGCGCTACGAGAGCATTTTCTGTCCAGGTTGTGAGACGAGTAGGCAACCCGTAATGTTGGGCGATCGACATCCACTCCAGTTCGCTCATGGGCTCGTAGTTCAATTCGCCGCGAGCCCGCTGCTTCATGCGAATGAGAAGGGAACCCTCAAGTTCAGACCACGACCTCGATTCGGTTTTCGCCACTTCCTCGCGAAACAACGTCGGAAGAATCTTCCATTTCTCCGTATTCTGGCCCCGATAGATCGGCGTCCTTTGAAACCCCAGCTGTGGCACCATCTCTTGCAGGTAGTCCTCCACGCTCCCAATGCTTACGGTTTCTATCTCTCTCATCTCAATTTCTCAAATTTTTCTCGCTTTTGACAAATTATTGAGAGATATTCGACTCGATTTAAAAAAATTCCGAGGTAATCTCTCTTTAATCTCAAGTTACAACGTGATTTCTCATTTCTGAGAAGAGAATGCAACTTAAAAACGAGAATATTTCGAGATTTTTTTGAGAGAAACACAAACAACATGAGAAACATCGATCTCGAGGACTTCGTTCGCGTGATTCCGGAGCTCAGCCTCCAGGATCTCCGCGCCCTAGAAATGACCGTTCAGGTGGCTATCCGCATGCGCTCGCAGGGGGAACTGTCCACCGACACACCCGAGGCTAAGCGACTTGAGGAGGAAGGCCCGGGCTTGCATGATCATGCCGCCGCCATTCTTCAAAATGCTTCAGGCGATGATCTCACGCTGGCTGATCAAGCCCTCCTCGCCGCGCTAGTTCTCAGCGATAGCTATCATCAGGAAACTTTCTCCAGCCGTGAGCTCAACGATATCATCGAGGAAAGCGGTCGCCCCCGTGTCGCCCATATCACCTCAGCCATCTCAGGCCTGATTTCCCGATCTTTTCTTACCGGAAATACCAAAGCGCTCTCCCTTTCCAGGGAAGGCAAAGCGAAGGCCCGTGGTCTCATTGGAATGATTCAGCGACTAGCTGCTTGATAAGAATCACTTGAGGGGCTTTGCAATCGCGAAGACCGGCTCTCGATGAGACGATGGTTCCGCTATAAATGGAACCACAATTACTGATGTCCGCATCCCCTTCGGCCGCCTGGTCGCCATCATCCTGAAGTGGATGCTCGCTTCGATTACTCGTATCATTGTCTCGTCGGCCTCTGCCGAATCAGCATCTGGATACCGGGATGAGGAACAACCCGCTAATGAAGCAAACAAACGGAAACAGCGAGCACACCCCAACAATGCCCCAAAAGACACCATGAAAAATCAAGAGGAGCTGCAGGTGGGATTCGTCTTCATTCATGACTCTCCCCCTTCCGACACAATCGCCTGCGAACTTTCAGGTCTTCACAACAAGTCGAGGAACTACCTGACCGCCTGACTCTCCTTTGCTGAATGAGCCACCGCGTGGGTCATCCGCAGCTTTTCACGAACCCGCCAAAGCGGCACTCCGTTCTTAGTGATGCGATCCAGCGATGCTGGAAGAATCGCCACGCCTGATCCCGCCACAGTCATGGCTGCGCCAGGCGCAACCTCTTCGCCGCTCGCGTGAACGACAACTCTTCAGCCACCGCTACGAAACACTCAAGCTCCCTCAAGGAAAAATCCATTTCTATCAAAAAGGTATCGTAATGGATTTAAAATAGTATTTCCATCAACAAGCAACTGACGCCACCTTGTCGAAAAAACCTATCAGACTCACCTCATTTTACCCATGGCAAAGAAAAAGACTGCAATGAAGAAAACCATCCCGGCCCACCGCCAGTATTCCTCGCCCATGCTCGACGGCCCGGACCGTGCCCCAAGTCGCGCGATGCTGCACCCAGTTGGTTTTACTAACGAAGACTTCAAAAAGTCTATCATCGGCGTTGCCTCCACCTGGAGCATGGTAACCCCGTGCAACATGCACATCGACAGTCTCGCCAAAGAGTCTGTCAAAGGCGCCGATGCGGCCGGCGGCAAAGGGGTCGAGTTCAACACCATCACCATCTCCGACGGTATCTCCATGGGAACAGAGGGAATGAAATACTCCCTTGTCAGTCGCGAAGTCATTGCCGACTCCATCGAAACTGTGGTCGGATGTGAAGGCATGGACGGTGTCGTCGCTATCGGCGGCTGTGACAAGAACATGCCCGGCTGCATGATCGCCCTCGCCCGCATGAACCGCCCCGGTATTTTCGTTTACGGCGGCACTATCAAGCCCGGTTGCTACAAAGGCGAGGACGTCGATATTGTTTCTGTCTTTGAAGCGGTTGGCAAACACAGCGCCGGAGGTATCACCGACGAAGAGCTCGACGGTGTCACCGAAACCGCCATCCCCGGCCCCGGGTCCTGCGGCGGCATGTACACCGCTAATACGATGGCCAGTGCGATCGAAGCAATGGGAATGAGCTTGCCGAACAGTTCCGCCCAGGCAGCTGTCAGTGATGAGAAGCTGATCGACTGCTTTGATGCCGGTGCTGCCGTGGTCAACATGATCAACAAGAACATCCGACCGCGCGACATTCTTACGAAAAAGGCTTTCGAAAACGCGATCACCGTGGTGACCGCTCTCGGCGGCTCCACCAACGCCGTCCTTCACCTGCTTGCCATCGCCAACGCGGCAGGCGTGAAACTCTCTATCGATGACTTCACTCGCATCGGCAGGCGCGTCCCTGTGATCGCCGACCTCAAGCCGAGCGGCGCCAATGTCATGATGAAGTTGGTCGAAATCGGTGGCACCCTTCCGCTCATGAAGATGCTGCTCAACGCAGGCCTGCTTCACGGCGACTGTATGACCGTTACCGGTAAAACCATGAAGCAAAACCTTGCCAAGGTGAAAGCCTCCTATCCGGCCGGCCAGACGATCATCAGGAGCCTCAAGAAACCGATTAAGAAGGATGGCCACCTCGTCGTGCTTTACGGCAACCTTGCTCCCGAAGGAGCCGTCGCCAAGATCTCCGGCAAGGAAGGCCTCAACTTCACCGGCACGGCACGGGTCTTCGACTCGGAAGAGAAGTCGATGAAAGCCATCCTCGCCGGACGAATCAAGAAGGGTGACGTTGTTGTCATTCGCATGGAAGGACCCAAAGGCGGCCCCGGCATGCGCGAGATGCTTGGACCCACCGGTGCGATCATGGGAGCCGGTCTGGGAAAAGATGTGGCACTCATCACTGACGGACGTTTCTCCGGCGGCAGTCACGGATTTGTGATCGGTCACGTCACCCCCGAAGCCTTCGTTGGAGGCCCGCTCGCCCTCGTGAAGAATGGCGACAGGATCTCCATCGACGCCGAAAAGCGCGAGATGAAACTACACATCACTAAGAAAGAGATGGCGGAGCGCAAGAAGAACTGGAAGCAGCCCAGGCCGCGCTACACTAAAGGGGTTCTCGCCAAGTATGCCAAGTTGGTCAATTCAGCCTCGGAAGGCGCCGTCACCGACGACAATCTGTAAAGTTCCTGACAGGCCCGGACAAACACCTCTCAAGCCCGATAGCGGAAAATACCGCTATCGGGCTTTTTATGCGATTCCGGGAAGGCATCGATGCACGATTTTCAGCTCCACAAGGCACCATGGAGAGCTCAAAGCAACACCTGCTGGAATCATGAACCCCTTCGCTTTTTGCCACAGTAAGACTTCTGCTCGCCAGCAGCGCTGCATTCTTGCAACAATCGCCAGCCAGTCACTATTTCACCACAAGGGCGATCGTCATCTCGAGATCCTTCTTTCCCACTTCAAACGCGCAGGCATCAAATTTCGGCTTGCCTCGGGGAATCGTCCTGATCACGGAAAAGGCCAGCGGCTCCTTAGGCATTCCAATGAGAGTCTTATCGAGTTTGCCGTTACCGTTGAGATCATGAACCACCGCGATGGCATATTTGCCGGGCATCACTCCGGAAATCTTGGCCGTCACATCATTACCTGAGGTGAGGTCAATTTTTGGAGATTGCGGCAGAGGCTCCTTGGTGAAGCTTTTCTCGGTGTCGTAAAAACCGACGAGAAGATCTCCTTTTGCACCCGGGATATTTGTCACGGTTACGGTGATCGTCACACCTGATTGATCGTCAGCCACCAGCGCAGTGCTGCTGAAAACTGCGATCACTAGTAAGAGGAAGTGTTTCATATCTTATACCTTACACGTTTTACCTTATACTTTCGATAGGCATTCTCCCTCAACTTCGGCCGACTTCTTAAAAGACGCCATTCTTAAAAGACGCCACAAACCTCTCCCACCCGATCTTTGCTCTAAACTTACACTGTGCTCCCTGGGATTCCAAGGGCGTGATCGGATAACCGATCCGAGGATCCCTGATTACAGCCCCAGCATCTTTTCGACTGACTGCACACTCAACTTACGCACCGGGAGGTCGAATCCGAGCGTGTCGTGATTCGGTTGAAACCCGCCGCCATCTACATCGATATAAATAGGGTTGTTATAGGCACAAGGGTGAATCGATGCCTGGGTGCTGGTCCCGAATCCCCGCTGCAAAGTGCTATTCTCGCCATAGGCCACGACGATGATGTGAGCATCTTCGCTCAGATTAAGCTCCAACTCCTGATCAAACTTTATGACCCCGTCCCCAAACATTTCAGCATGGCTATCGCGCGTGTAGTTGTATCGGGGATCCTGCTGGCCGTTCACCAACACCTGAACGCGGTCGATATCGAGCCAATCGGCACACTGAACTTTCACCTTCAGGATGAGTTCCCCGCTCACCCTGTCATGACCACCGGCAATAATACCTGAACCAGTCTCCACCTCAAGGTAAGGGCCCGAAGTCAGGATCATTCGACCTGCTTTGGCATTTCGTGACATCTCACGCCAATCAATTTCCAATGGCTCATCCGTGCTGCTGGGAATGTAGGTGCGCCAACTGCCGACGCCGTTTCCATAGACGTGGTGCGCATCCGCGACCCCAATGCCCCAGACCGTGAGCCCCTGGTTCAGCAACTGCAGCCAGATAAACTCGCGGTGAAAATTCACCGACTTCCCGAGGCCGGTCTTGGCCTTGCCGATCGAATACGGCGCTCCACTGAGAATGTTCGATCCGCGATAGTTCTGTGATTCCAAACCGTCGATGAGATTTCCGAAGAAGGCATAACCACCGTCGGGACGGCCGTCATGATTTCGGTCTACGAAGTTTTCAGACATGTCAGGATGGTTCACATGAACCCAACGATCCGGCTCCTGCCCTTGGTAGTCACGCAACACAATCGCATTGAGGCGAGGGTCTTTCTGCCAGAGTGGGGCACCGCCATCCTGTTTCGTCGGGTCAGGCTCGAGAGGAAAAGCATTGAAGTGAGCACCACGGCCAGTCAGTTCCATGCCAGGAATCGTTTTCACAAATCTGTCCAAACCCAGTTTTTCGATGTGCGGTTCCCAATCGTAGAGGCGGTTATGTTCCGTCGTCGGCGCAAACTCAATCTGCTCCGCAGCCAGGTTGATGAGCCGATCATCCGTTCCACAGGTATTATCTCCGCTCGGTGTGGAGTGGTTGTGGAAGTCGGTCGACACCCAACCAGGGGTTTGAACAGAGCGAACCAGCTGGCCCGACACGGTCGCCGTCTCCCCCTGCCCCAGGGTGATATCCTGGGTAATGGAATCGTGCTCCGGTCCGCGTGTGACGACGATGCGGTATTGCCCTGCATTCAATGGGACCGAGAATTTACCTGTCTCGGAATGCCACTGATCCTTACAACCGTGGGCGCGATCCGTCGGCCCAAGGTCAGGCTGAGCGGTTCCCTTACGTGGATGGAATTGCACCTTGCAGGGAGTATCGCTACCACTCTCATCGGTGATTGAGAAGTCGACTCGGGACAGGCTCGACATCGCCACATCGAGACTCAACCGCTGATCAGCTGTTACTGAAACTGTCTTCACGATGGGTTCTCGACCGATATCCTCAATCAAAAGCTTCTGCTCTCCAACCGGCCAGGAAAACTCAATTTCCCCTTCCTCGCTCGGATAGGCATAAACAACCTTGGAATCGGCTAACGCAACCCCCACTCGCCCCTTTGTGACCGGGGCTCCCTGGTCATCCTTCAGGTTGATACTGACCATTCCAAATTTGCTTGGCGATGCCCCGGCATCCGGGGCATCACGGAAAGCAACCACCAACCCGACGGCCTCAGCCGGAGATGTTCCCACGGCGAGAAAGCGGGCCACCGTAATCGACTGCTCCGGAGCCAGGGTCACCTCATTCGATTTCGGAATCTCAGCCCCGGCCCAAATCACCCAGGCATAGGCATAACCACATTTGTGAGAAGGATCGATCGCATCCGCCCACTGGATTCCCTTCAACGATCCCTTGCTCCGCATCTGGGTCCAACCGTCAGTGAGGGGGAGCTTCCGCTCTTTTCCAGACTCGTTCGTGAACGTGGAAACGACGAGCACTCCCTGCATCCCGTCGCAAATGAGATACTGGTGCTTTTTCCCCAGGCCCTCTCCTTTCGCCGGCGTCGTCACTGCCTCCACTCCGGCCTGCATGCCATTGGGAAGGTTCTCCTGATCGATGATACGGACATAGTTCACCGGTCCGCGCTGCGCGCTTGGCGTGAAGATCGTAATCTGGTCATTATTCGCCCCCTTCAGGGTCAAATCGTAGAGACAGCCGGGAGTTTCGTTCCCGTCCCCGTAAAACGCGCTCATGTTGGGGCGGCGCAGCGGCAAGCTGCCGGAGATCAAGGCTTCGACCTTGTCATTCCTCAGCACAAAATCACCAATGATCCCGTCCGCTTCTTTCCCTCCCGGCAGTTCTGCAACGTTGTGTTTACCAATTTCAAAAACTTCAGCCGCTGAAGCAAACTGGACCATTCCGGCCATTGTCAGGATCAAACAAACGAGACGGAGACTCTTCATCTCTCCAGATTCAGAAAAGGAGATCCACTCAACAAGACAATTCACTGACACGAATGTGGACCGGCATTCGCCCCGGGAATTTACAGTAATTACGTCTTGATGAGTAAATTCGGGCCTGATTACAATCTTTGCCGCTATGTCAGGAACGCCACCATTGCTCGATCGAAAACGCTGTCGCGAGAGACAGGCCAGTCTCTGTCGCTATCTTGACGACCACGACCTCGACGCGGCAGTCTTCTTTGATCGGCATTATATTCATTCTCTGACCGGTTACTGGCACGATCAGCCTCTCACTCCGGTTGCCCTGCTACTCAAACAGGACAGCCACGCCACCATCGTGACCCACTACGAATCCCCCGATGCCCCTGCCGCCGACGAGATCGTGGAATACGTTCCCAATCACCTGTTCACGTTGAAGCCCAACCTGAGCGCCTGCGTCACCGAACAGCTCAATCCCTTGCTCAAGGGCCTCACAAGAGTCGGCACCGAACAGCAGGTTCCTGCAGCACTCATTGAAGGTCCCACCTGCCGGGATATTTCAGAGGATTACCAGTACATACGCCGCAGGAAAGACGAGGATGAAGTCACCCTTCTCGAGTTCACTATCGCTTGTGCTGATCGCGCCTACACTGAGGCACTTCGAGTGATTGAACCCGGAATTTCTGAAACAGAGATCATGGCGGCCATGCTGGAGAAAGCCACCTTTGTCGCGGGAGAGTTTCTTTCAGGCTGGGGGCAGGACTTTCAATGTGGGGCACCAGGTGGCTTCGCACGGCGACGGAAGATCGAAGACGGCGAACTCTATGTCCTCGATGTCGGCGTAGGAGTGCGCGGATACCGAAGTGATCTTTGCCGCACCTTTGCCGTCAACGGCAACCCCACGGAGAAACAGCAGGAAGCCCACAGCAAAGTCGCCAGCGTCATGAAGCTGGGTGAAACCTTCCTCAGGCCCGGCCAGTCCTGCAATGAGATGTACGACATCATCTTCAACGAACTGGACGGCTGGGAAGGTTACCGCTTTTTTCATCACGCCGGCCACGGCATCGGCCTCGATGCCCACGAGGTGCCGCGCATCAATCCCGCGTGGGACGACACCTTTCAGGTTGGAGACGTCATTGCTTTCGAGCCCGGTCTCTATGGTGATTCGCTTCTCGGAGGCATCCGCCTGGAGAACAACTACCTCATCACCGAGGACGGCCATCGACAGCTGTCACACTTCCCCCTCGATCTGGTAGTGGCTACCACTTGACGGATAGGTCCCGCTCGGAAACACTCACGTGAATCAAATTCACGACTATGTCTTCCGAAAAAGTTCTCATCGCCGGCGAATGGCGAAACTCCGACGCCACCGGCACCTTCCGGGCCGAAAACCCGTCCACCTGTGAGGCTCTCCCTTACGACTATCCAGTCAGTTCGTGGGCAGATTGCGAAGCGACTCTGGATGCCGCAACGAACGCCTTTCATGCCTTGAGATCCCTTCCCGTTGAGAACATCGCTAATTTCCTCGAGCGCTACGCCACACTGATTGAAGAACGCGCCGATGCTCTTGTCGAAATGGCTCACCAGGAAACCGGACTGCCCAAGTCCCCCCGACTGACTGACGTTGAACTTCCCAGGACCACGGGACAACTCCGGCAGGCGGCGGCAGCCGCCAGGACCGGCAACTGGCGCCAACCCATCATCGACTCAGCCAACAACATTCGATCCTGCTATGGCCCCATTGGACCAGTCATTGTGTTTGGTCCTAACAATTTCCCCTTCGCTTTCGGAAGTATTTCCGGCGGAGACTTTGCCGCCGCTATTGCCGCCGGCAACCCCGTCATCGCCAAGGCCAATTCATCTCACCCCGGCACCACGAAGCTTTTCGCCGAAGCCGCCCAGGATGCCGCCAGCGCAGCCGGACTACCCGATGGAA
Organism: Verrucomicrobiales bacterium; assembly: GCA_049594415.1. Classification (GTDB taxonomy): domain Bacteria; phylum Verrucomicrobiota; class Verrucomicrobiia; order Verrucomicrobiales; family DEV007; genus Arctic95D-9. The sequence continues at coordinate 32,800 of JBMYJM010000020.1, forward strand.
TGGTCCAACTGATCTACCGCACCAGTCACCCTATCGGAGAGCAGCTCGTCACAGACCCCCGCACCGGTGCGACCGGTTATACCGGAGCCCGAAAAGCCGGACTCAAACTGAAGAAAGCCGCCGACAACGCCGGCAAGCCCATCTACCTCGAACTCTCCAGTGTGAACCCTGTTATCCTGCTTCCTGCCGTCCTTGAAGAAAAGGGCGCGGCACTCGCCGAAGAGTTCACGGGCAGCTGCCTCATGGGCGCCGGCCAGTTCTGCACCAACCCCGGTATGCTGGTCCTCGTTAAAAGCGATGCCGCTGAATCATTCATCTCGGCCATTACCGAGCAGTTCAGTGCCGCCACCTCCGGGACCCTGCTCTCGTCATCCGTGGAAAAATCACTTCACGAGAGCCACAAGATCCTGACTAAGGCCGGAGCCGAGGTTCTTTGTGGAACCGGAGAAGGAAACGGCACCGGTTACAACGTTGCCAACACACTCCTCCGCGTCACCGGATTTCGCTTTCTACACGATCCCGAGACGATGCAAACAGAAGCCTTCGGCAATTCTTCTCTCATCGTTGTCGCCGAGGACATCAACGAAGCAGAGAAAGTAATCGCCGCCCTCGAAGGGAATCTGACCGGCTGCATTTATTCTTCCGAGTCCGGAGCCGATGATGACTCATACGACCAGCTCGCCCCCGCACTTCGCCAGAAGACCGGGCGTTTGCTCAACGACAAGATGCCCACCGGCGTGGCCGTGTCACCTGCCATGAATCATGGCGGCCCCTACCCCGCCACCGGCCACCCGGGCTTCACCGCGGTCGGTATCCCCGCTGCCCTGCTCCGCTTTGGGATGCTCCAATCCTTTGATAATGTCAAAGCACACCGCCTTCCCGACATTTTGAAGGACGACTACGACGGTCCGACTCAGCGACTGATCGACGGAGTCTGGAAGTGAGCAAAACGGGCGCACTTTTCCGCCTTAAAAGCTTCAAAAACTTCGGACCGCTCGGCCAACCTTTCGAAAACATGGAACCTCGACAGGCCCTGGCGCTCCCCATCTACAAAGAACAGAATTCATCCATTGCCTGTCATTAAAGCTCAATCAGGCCACCTTTTGCATCCCGAACGAAGCTGAACTGGGCCAAATCGAAAGATTTGGAGCAACTCATCAGGCAATCACGGCAAAAGAAGAATTTTCGGCCGGAATAACATTCAGTTGAGGAGTTGCCCGAAAAGGTAGACACTTACAACCTGTTCCTCACTTCCAAAACTGCGAATCCACTATGGCTTCCCCACAGCGTAAAAGCTCCATCTCCCGAACCACCGGTGAAACCGACATCCGCCTTGAGCTCAATGTCGACGGCACCGGCGTATCCCGGATCGACACTGGCGTGCCGTTCTTCGACCACATGCTGACCCTGTTCGCCAAGCACGGTCGCTTCGACCTCACCGTTGAAGCCAAGGGCGACATCGAGCTCGACTTTCACCACACCGTTGAAGATGTGGGCATTGTGCTCGGCTCTGCCTTCAAGGAAGCAGTCGGCGATAAGAAAGGAATTTTCCGCTACGGCTCAGGCATTTACCCAATGGACGAATCGCTGGTACGCATCGCTCTAGACGTCAGTGGCCGCCCTTTTCTCGATTATCGCGCTCCGGAGAATGTTCCCCACATCGGTGATAAGTTTAACTTTACCCTGGTGGAGGAATTCCTTCGTGCCTTTGCGTTCAACGCACTCATCAATCTGCACGTCGCCGTTCTCTACGGACGCGATCCGCACCACATGGCCGAAGGCATTTTCAAAGGTCTGGCCCGCTCTCTCGATGACTCCACCCGCATCGACGAGCGCATTGCGGATGTGATTCCGAGCACAAAAGACGTGCTTTAATCCCTGCAGAACTTATTGACAGGTCAGTATGGCAGATCGAGTCGGAGTGATCGATTACGGAGGTGGTAACCTCCAGAATGTCCTCAACGTGTTGAAATACCTCAACCACGAGGGCACGCTTGTGTCTTCACCCGAAGGCTTCTCCGATATCGATCGACTGATCTTTCCCGGAGTCGGCTCCTTCGGCGATTGTGTCGCTGATCTCGATCGCAAGAACCTGCGCCAGCCTATTCTGGAGTGGTTGCAGGCAGACCGCCCCTTCTTCGGCATCTGCCTTGGCTACCAGGTGCTTTTCGAACAATCGGAAGAGACGCCCGGCGTCGAAGGACTCGGTTTTTTCACAGGCAGCGTTATCAAGTTCGACGGAGGCCACGGCCTCAAAATTCCCCACATGGGCTGGAACGAGGTAAAACCGACTGACCGCAGCTTTTTTGCGTGGCAGGATACCCCCGATCCCCTGCACCTCTACTTTGTGCACTCTTTCTTTCCCAAGCCGGACGACGAGTCCATCATCAACTCCGTCACTGAATACGGCGCACCCTTCGCTTCCAGCGTGGCACAGGGCAACATTTTCGCCGGTCAGTTCCACCCCGAGCGAAGCCAGGATGCCGGCCTCACGCTGGTGAGGAACTTCCTCGAGAAGTAGAAAAGCGACAAAAACGGTATCACCCTCTTTTGGCCCCTTTTGCCCATTTTGTCCGGTGCGCTAAATCCAGTGCCCCGTCCAGCTCCGCTAATCAGTTCGCCACTCGCATCGGCATGATCACATAGAGGAACGGCTCATCGATCTTGATGACGCCCGGGCTACTCTCGTCGATCAGGTCAATAAAGACCTCATCCTGGTCGAGGTTGCGCAGCGGAGCCATGACAAACTCCGGATTGAACGCCACTACGATCTTGGGACCGTCGTAGCGCACATCGATGACCTCTTCAGCTTCACCGATCTCAGGTGAGTTCGAAGAAATCGCGAGGCGATGGTCTTCGAAGGTAAACTTGATCGAATTGGTCTTCTCGTTGGCGAGGAGACTGACACGTTTGACCGCGCTGTGGAGGGCTTCACGCTCAACGGTGACACGATGATTCGCGTTTCCGGGAATGACCTGCCGAAAGTTCGGGTAGTTGCCTTCGATCAGCTTGGTGATGAGATTGCTGTCGTTGAGTTCAAATGCGGCCTGACTGTCCGTAAGGGATACCTTTAGTTCGCCTGAATCTTCAAGCAGACGCTGAAGCTCGTTGACCGCCTTGGTCGGTATAATGACGGCCGTCTCGTTACCGGCCGGAAATTCCAGATCCTGCTCTACCATGGCAAGGCGGCGCCCGTCCGTTGCAACGAGCGTCAGCATACCTTCACCGATGAGACAATTCACACCGTTGAGAACGTAACGGGTCTCATCAGTGGAAATAGCGTAGGAAGTCTTCCGTAGAGCTTCCTTCAACAGCTTCTGGTCGATAGTGAACTCTTTCGCTTCGCCAAATTCGCCGAGCGCCGGAAACTCGGTCGCCGGCAGGCCGAGAATCTTGAAGAAACTCGGACCGCTTCGCACCGTGGCTGCATCTTCGCTTACCTCGAAATCAATCTCGCTGGTCGGCAACTCGCGAACGATACTGGCCAGTCGGCGGGCCGGCAAGGTAGTGGAACCTGTCTCCGAGATGTTCGCGGAAATTCGCTTGGTGATCGTGACGTCGAGGTCGGTCGTGGAAAGCTGCAGCCCGAGCTCGTCGGCCTCGATCAGCACGTTCGAAAGAATCGGGAGAGTTGTCCGGGTGCTGACTACGTGTTGTACTTGGTTAAGAGCTTCCTGAAAAACGTCTTTATCGATCTGAAATTTCATGACTAGGACAGGTTGGAGTTTGAACGCGAAACCCCCGTCTGTCTACGTCAAACTTCAAACTGTATCCTTATCGCAAGGCAGATTATCCTTGAAGCGATCGACGGCCGGATTCTCACGTTTGCTGCGGGAGGATTTCACCGAAGATCCGCCCCGAACGAGGCGTCGCTTGATCAACTCCACAGTGCTTTTAAGGGAAGCGGAACTCTCGCACTTTGCCTTAATTCGCTTCACCGCGTAAATCACGGTCCCATGATCCTTGCCAAAGCTGGCTGCGATGTCCACCAAAGACAAATCCGTAAGGGTTCGAATGAGATACATAGCCACCTGCCGAGCTTCAGCAACCCGGGCCGTGCGCTTCTTCCCGTCGAGGACGGAAACCTCAAGATCGTAGTGTTCTGACACGCTCTGCTTGATCTCTGCAGCACCCAGTTGGCAAGTGTCGGCGCTACCGCAGATGTCGGACAAAATTTCGCCCACGTTGCCTGGATCAATAGGCTCGTCGTTCATCGTCGCAACCATGGCCACGCGAATGAGAGCTCCCTCCAGCACGCGGACATTGCCGTTCACACGCTCGACAATGGCATTGATGATTTCATCGCTGACGTTCATATTCCAGTCATCGCGCTTGCGACGCAGGATGGCCGCGCGGGTCTCAAGACCGGGACGGTGGAGTTCGGCACTCAGGCCCCACTGGAAGCGAGATACAAGGCGGTCCTCCAGCTGGTTGATCTCCGAAGCGGGGCAGTCCGAAGCCAGGACGATCTGCTTCCGGAGATCGGCAAGGCTGTTAAAGGTGTGAAAGAATTCCTGCTGCAATCCCTCCTTCCGGCCGAGGAACTGGACATCATCAATCAAGAGCAGGTCCGCCTTGCGGTATTTCTTTCGAAAGGACACAAGCGCGTTCTTCTGGATCGCATCGATGTAATCGTTGGCGAATTGCTCCGCCGTCACAAAAATGATCTTTGACTTCGGGCGTCGTCGAAGCGATTCCCAGCCGATCCCATGAAGCAAGTGAGTCTTGCCCAATCCACAAGCGGAGTGGAAAAACAACGGCTGATAAGTTTTACCAGGGCTTTCCGCGACGGCCTGCGCCGCCGCCCACGCCAGATCACTGTTGTCGCCGGGCACAAAATTATCAAAGCGAAAGATTTCCACTAGACCAGCGGCACGACCGCGCTCGAGCAACTTCTCCTCAGAGATTTTCTCGACGAGGACACGAGGCTTCAACTTGGTCGCTTTCTCCTTCTTGCCCTTCTTGGCCGTTTTTCGGGAACCCGATCCTTTGGACTTGGGCCCTGAACTGACTTCGAAACAAATTCTCTCGCAGGAGCTGAGATACTTATTGAAAGTAAAAATTAAAGACTCTTTAAAATTTTCTTCGACCCAGATGGAATACATCGAGCCGGGGGCTCGAAGAGTCACTTCGCCGTTTTCAATCTTTGCTAGCTTAAAATCAGTGAACCAGAGATCAAAAGTGGAGTCTCCCAGTTCGCTACGAAGGTCAGATGATACGGTGTTCCAAAGTGTCTTGAGTTGAGGCTTTTTGAGCGGGACGCTACAATCGAGCGGATAGGTGTTGTGCATTCTCGGGTGTCTTGTGTCGGTTTCGGGGGAAAGGGCGGAAATTAGATTTCCGGCACACTTCACAGCAGGAGTCAGAAAAATCACAACACATTAATCGGCAGGTAGTTGCGAATTTCAAACCGGGAATATAAACCTGAAACCCTGACGGATCAGCAGTGCCATCTCCCTTTTCTCCAGACTTCACCGGCAGTCCTTGTGTGAGTGTTAGGAGAGATCCACGTCACCCGTAAACTACCAATTTGGTCCTGCGCGAAGCGCGGGTTGTGAGATTTGCATTTCCGATGAAAAAGGACAACATGAAAGTGCCAAAACTGTCATTTTTTTGCGGACCAATCTTTAGGTTTCCGAAATGTTAGGCAGCGAATTCCAATAGCTAAAATTTTTAGAATGCCATTCAGTTGATCTGAATATTTTATAATTCTGAATCAACTTTTCGTGGGAACCATAGACCACACGTAACCGTGATCATCGTCGTGATCGGCCACATCCATGCCGACGCCAGGACCGGTTTGATCGTTTTGCTTTCGCCTTCGACGAGCTGGTAGGTCGGTAGGTTTGCTAGAGCCTCAGCCAGACCATCGGTCATGAACAAAACCCAGACGTCTGTACGAACAAAGATCACTAGGAGGAAAGATATCACCGCACCAATAACCAGACCGAGAACGCTTCCCTTTCCCCTCCCCCAAAGGGCCACGAAGAACATACCTAGCAGAGGGCCCACAGTATAGGTTGTCATCCCGAATGCCAACGGCAGAATGTTGACCTCGGTCTTCTCTTTAACGGCAAGAAGAGCAAAAGTGAATCCAGTCAAAAAAACACCCCATACCAGCACGAGGATGCGCGAAAGGCGAACGAGGCGCTTATGCTCTTCCTCCGTGTATTCGTGATCCGTCTTTGCAAACAGCGACAGCGTCGTCTGACTCAATGCCGCCAGGATTGAATCCAGACTGGAGATCGCAGCGGCGAAGATGCCGGCAAGAATCAATCCCCTCAATCCCAAAGGTAACTCGGTCACAATCCAGACCGGAAATGCCATATCAGAAGTCTTCGGCTGCCCTTCCTGCCAGTCCATTCCTTCCATGATAAGCGGATCTGTCGGAGGATTGATGCGGTAGAAGACGAACAGCGCAGCTCCCACCATCAGCATAAGGACGGTGACAAGTTGACCGACGGAGCTCCAGATAATCGCCTTTTTCGCATCCGCCGGATTCTTACAGCAAAACATGCGCTGGGCGTTGAGTTGGTCGACGCCAAAGGCATTCAAATTCAAGAATGGCACTGCAAAAATTGCGACCCAGAACGTAAATTGTAAATCCTTATCGAAGCTGAAGTTGAACACGCGCATCTTGTCGATCGTGGTGCCGTCGAACAGTCCCACGTGACGAGCAGTGTCGAACAAGGTCGCCCAACCGTTCTCAAATCCGCTCACCATCCAGAGCAGGGCAATCGTTCCGCCCGCAACGAAAAGACCGAACTGCATCACATCAGTCCAGATCACCGTGCGCATGCCACCCATCAGAGTCCAGCCAATCGCAAACAAACCAATGATAACGATGCACCATTCCAATGGCAGCGGAGTCACAATCTTCAGCGGCAGTGCGGCCACCAACACCCTCACACTTTGCGCCAAAATACTGCCGACCGTGAACAGAATAGTCGCCAGCTTCTTCACCCCTGCCCCGAGCTTATTACCCATGTAATCGTAAGGACTGTAGATATCCTTCTCGTAGAACACCTTCACAAAGAAGAGCCCAACAAAGATTCGCGCGACGATCGATCCGATGGCCCATTGCAGGTAGGTGAAGTCGCCTTGCAGAGCCATTACCGTCCCGGGCACCCCAATAAACGTCACACCACTGATCTCAGTCGCGATGATGGATCCGCTCACGGCTGTCCACGGCAGCGAACGCCCACCGAGAAAGAAATCCTTAATGTTGGCCTGCTTGCCACGCATCAAGTGGCCGACCCAGGTCGTCAGCAAGAGATAGCCGAAGACAACCGCCCAGTCGACGGGAGTGAAGAATTCATTGAGACCGGACATGAGCAAGCGGGACGGACGAAATTTACTTTGGATCAGTTAGACGATTTCCAAAAGAAAAAATTCGTTGGATAGCGGTTTAGGCATTTTGGGGAATAGGCGTTTAGGTACGAAAAAAGGGAGCCGATTCACGACTCCCCCCTAAAAAGCTAAATGCCTAAACAGCTAATCCCCTAATCAAACGCGCTTGCGACGACGCTTGATTTGAAGTTGGGCGAGTTGCTTCTGAATGAGAATATTGGCAGCCTGAATATCTTCGGGCAGGACTTTTTCGCTCATCGCCTTTTGAGCACTCTCGAGAGCTTTCTCCACGGCATTCTCATCGATCTCGTGTTCGCCCATGGCCATGTCGGTGAGGACGGAAACGCGATCATTGGAAATTTCCACGATACCCGTGCCGATCGCGAGGGAATGCTCTTCACCATCCTTGAGGTAGCGGAGCTCTCCCGGTGCGAGAGTGGTCACGAGCGGTGAGTGTGCCTTGAGAATACCCAACTCACCCTGGATACCCGGAACGACCACGCTCTCAATTTCGTCGGAGAACGCTTTTTTTTCAGGAGTAACAATGTCCAGTTGCATGGAAATTGGGATCAGTTTATCTCAAATAGGCAGAAGTCTTACTTCTCGACGGAGTCGATGCCGCCCTTCATGTAGAAGTTGTTTTCCGGCACTTCGTCGTGCTGCCCATCGAGGATCTCTTTGAACCCTTTCACGGTTTCAGCAACAGGAACGTAAACACCGTCGATACCGGTGAAAACTTTACCCACGAAGAACGGCTGGGATAGGAACTTCTGAATCTTACGGGCACGGAATACGGTCAATTTATCTTCAGGGCTGAGTTCATCCATACCCAGAATCGCGATGATGTCCTGGAGATCCTTGTAGCGCTGCAACACGTTTTGCACCCCACGAGCCACTTCGTAGTGCTCTTCACCCACCACGTCGGGAGCAAGTGCATTAGAGTTTGAAGCGAGAGGGTCCACAGCTGGATAAATTCCTAACTCGGCAAGCGAACGCTCAAGCACGACGGTGGAGTCAAGGTGGGCGAACGTGTTTGCCGGAGCGGGGTCAGTCAAGTCGTCCGCAGGGACGTAGACAGCCTGGAAGGAAGTAATGGAACCCTTATTGGTGGAAGTGATTCGCTCTTGGAGCTGAGCCATCTCGGAAGCAAGCGTCGGCTGGTAGCCCACCGCTGAAGGTGTTCGACCGAGAAGCGCGGACACCTCAGAACCAGCCTGGGAGAAACGGAATACGTTGTCGACGAAGAGAAGCACGTCCTGGTTTTTCTCGTCACGAAAATACTCAGCCATGGCGAGCGCAGACAGGGCCACACGAAGACGAGCCCCGGGAGGTTCGTTCATCTGACCGTAAACCAAGGCCACCTTGGACTTGGAAAGATCGTCCTGATCGATAACGCCGGCTTCGGACATTTCCCAGTAAAGATCGTTACCCTCACGAGTTCGCTCACCCACACCAGCGAAGAGCGAGTAACCACCGTGCTCTTTCGCGATGTTGTTGATCAGCTCCATGATAACCACGGTCTTACCAACACCAGCACCACCGAAGGCACCCACCTTACCGCCCTTGGTGAACGGGCAGATCAGGTCGATTACTTTAATACCGGTCTCGAGGATCTCAGTTGAACCGGCTTGGTCCGTAAGCTCAGGAGCAGCACGGTGGATCGGATAAGTCTTAGTCGCGTTAACCGGGCCGCGCTCGTCGACGGCGTCACCAGTCACGTTAAAAATACGCCCAAGAACGCCTTCACCCACCGGCACGGAAATCGGAGCACCTGTGTCAGTGATGGGAAGACCACGTTTGAGACCCTCCGAGGAGGACATGGCCACGGCACGAACCCAGCCGTCACCGAGGTGTTGCTGAACTTCAAGAACCAGTTTGATGCTTTCACCACTCACATCAAACTCCACCTCTAGGGCGTTGTAGATAGCTGGCAGCTTGTCAGCATCGGAAAAGTCGGCGTCGATCACCGGGCCGATTACCTGAACGATATTTCCTACGTTACTCATCAGATTGTTGCTCCTACACGTTGAGTGTCTTTGCGTTTTCTATTCGATTAAATTGGATTGATGGCGAAGGCCTGCTATTCGAGAGCACGCATCGCAGTGGTGATTTCAAGCAACTCCGCGGTAATGGCTGCCTGGCGCTGCTTGTTGTAGTCCAGCGTGAGATCTTTGATCATGTCGTTAGCGTTGTCGGTCGCCGCCTTCATTGCTACCATCCTCGCACTGTGCTCAGAGGCACGGGATTCGAGGATCATCTGGTAGAGCTGATAATTGACATACTGAGGAACCGTTGTGTCCAGCACCGCTGTCGGAGAAGGCTCGAAAATGTAGCCGCCGTATTCGGCGTGGGGGTCTTCAGGCAGATCAGGTTGCCCGGCGACATGGCCGGGCCCCATGTCTTTCATGTAGTCTTTCTCCGTGCCGAGGTCGATAGGGCTGATCGGAAGCAGCGTCTCGATCATCGGCTCTTGGGTCATTGTGTTCACGAAGTTGGTGAACGCCACTCGCACCCGGGCGTATTCACCGCTAAGGAATTTATCAGTCGCGAACTCGGAGATCTGCTTGGACTCGAGGAAGGGAACCGGATCGTCGATCTTGAAGTCAGCGAGCAGTTCCTTCTTTGAACGTGCCAGGAACTGAGCGCCTTTGCGGCCGATAGTCACATAGTCCACATTTTCAGGGCTGTTCTCAGTCACGACACGAAAGAGGTTCGTGTTGAGGCCTCCACAAAGACCTTTGTCGGTGGAGATAAGGATGATCAGCTCCTTGTCACCTTTGTTCTCTTTGAGAAGCGGATGATCTTCTTCGTTGGTCTGTTCTTTCAGGTTCACCAGAACATCGTTGAGCAAATCAGCGTAAGGGCGACCGGCCATGGCCTGATCCTGCGCCTTTTTCATCTTTGAAGCCGCGACCAGCTGCATGGCCTTGGTAATCTGGGCCGTGTTCTTGACCGACTTGATGCGTCGGCGGATGTCGCGAAGATTTGCCATGACTCAGTGTGAATCCCTACTCAAATGCTAATCGAAAATTATCCTTTGTAAGAAGACTTGAAGTCAGCAATTGCCTGGCCCAGTTCTTCATTAATCTCGTCACTGAGAGCTTTCTCGTCGCGGATCTTCGCGAGGAGAGAATCCTTACGAGTCTCGAGAAATTCGGAAAGCTGGGTCTGGCAGTCCTTGATCTTGTCCACATCAACATCGTCGAAGTGACCGTTCTGCATTGCCCAGAGGGTGCAGACCTGAAGCTCAACCGGTATCGGTGCATACTGAGTCTGCTTGAACAGCTCAACAATGCGCTGACCACGCTCAATCTGTGCCTTGGTCTTGTCGTCGAGGTCCGAACCAAACTGAGCGAAAGCTTGCAGTTCGCGAAACTGAGCAAGATCAAGCTTAGTCGTGCCGGCGACCTTCTTCACCGCCTTGGTCTGCGCGGCAGAACCCACACGGGACACGGAAAGGCCCACGGAGATCGCCGGACGAATACCCTGATAAAAGAGATCAGTCTCAAGGAAGATTTGACCGTCGGTGATAGAGATCACGTTCGTCGGGATGTAAGCGGAAACGTCACCAGCCTGAGTCTCAATGATCGGCAGTGCTGTCAGAGAACCACCGCCATTTTCTTCAGAGAGACGAGCGGAACGCTCGAGGAGGCGTGAGTGCAGGTAGAAAACATCACCGGGATAAGCTTCACGACCGGAAGGACGGCGAAGCACAAGTGAAACCTGGCGATAGGCAACCGCCTGTTTGGAAAGGTCATCAAACACCACGAGAGCGTCCATACCATTGTCCATGAACCACTCACCGATCGCTGCGCCAGAGTAGGCGGAAAGATACTGATTGGTAGCGGAGTCGGAAGCGGAAGCGGAAACAACCGTGGTGTATTCCATGGCACCTTCTGCTTCGAGAGTCGCGATGGTACGAGCGATGTTGGCCTGTTTCTGACCGATCGCCACGTAAATACAATAAAGAGGCTTGTGATCCTTAAGCTTGCCTTCTTCAGCTGCCTTGTTCTGGCGCGCCTGGGAAATGATGGTGTCAACAGCCACCGTGGTCTTGCCGGTGGAACGGTCACCAATGATGAGTTCACGCTGGCCGCGACCGATCGGGATCATCGCGTCGATAGCGGCAATACCGGTCTGGACGGGAACACTCACTGACTGGCGGGGAATGATGCCGGGAGCAATCTTTTCAACCGGGTAAGTCTCGTCGGACTGGATATCACCCTTGCCGTCGAGAGGCTGACCGAGAGCGTTGACAACGCGACCGAGAAGCCCCTTACCAACCGGAACCGAGAGTAACCTTCCGGTGGACTTCACCTCGTCACCCTCTTTAACGCTGAGACCCTCACCGAGAAGCACGCACCCAACCTCAGTTTCCTCAAGGTTAAGCGCCAGACCGTAAACCCCACCGGGGAATTCAATCATCTCGTTGAGCATCACATCGCTCAAGCCTTCGACCTTGGCCACCCCGTCGCCGATTTCTCGGACGATACCCACGTTAGACTTCGACACAGAAGTCTTCAGGGCGGCAATTTCTGATTCCAGTTCCTGGAGGATGTTACTCATGACGTTTTGTCAGGT
>JBMYJM010000021.1:0-42519 GCA_049594415.1 Verrucomicrobiales bacterium
TTCAGCTTTTCAGCTTTTCAGCTTTTCAGCATCTTTTTTCTCGGCAACAGCTACACCAACCGGCATGACATCCCGGACCTGGTCAAGGCGATCCTCGAAGAAGGCGATCCCACCGCTAATGTGACCGTCGAACGCGTCATCTACGACGGGCAGAACATGTTCAAGCACTCGACCTACTGCTTCAGCCAGAGTATCCACCAACAGAGCACCATCACCGATGCCAAGATTGAAGCGCGTATCGCCAAAAGGAGGTGAAGCGAAGGTGGTGTTTAAGGACCCGACAAAGACTTACTTACAGCGGATGGCTTACAAGGTAGTGCGCGATTTCCTGGAGGAGTAAAAGCCTGATGGGATTTCAGAGCATGCGAACCCTTTACATCAGTGATAGTGTCCTGAAATCTATTGCCACATGAATCAAATTCCGATGGTGCTTTCTCTCTTCGTCCTGCTCGCGGCGACCACAACTATCGCTTCGGATCTCGTGACGATCCCCAACTGCCAACTCTTAGAAACCAAATGGGGTGATGGAGACAGCTTTCTTATTCAGACACCCGGCGGAGACGAGCACACCATTCGTCTCTACGGAGTCGATTGCCTTGAGTGGCATGTTACCAATGAGAGTGATGCACGCCGCCTTCGTGCTCAGAGACGCTACTTCGGCATCACTGATGTCGAAAAGTCTTCCGCCGAGTCGATTCAAGTTGCTAAAGGATACGGCGAACTTGCCTGGACAGAGGTTCGCCGAGCTTTGGCCAAACCCTTCACGATCCATACCGCTTACGCCGATGCCCGAGGTGACAGTAAATACCAACGCATCTACGCATTTGTCGTGCTAGCGGATGGGAGAGATCTCGCCGAACATCTGGTGCAGCGAGGGCTCGCTCGTGCCTTCGGTGTTTCACGTCAAACTTACGATAAACGCAGCCGAGACGAATTTCAGGCGCATCTCGAAGATGTGGAATTACTGGCCGCGAGGAGCGGGGTCGGCGTCTGGGCAAAGACTGATTGGGGAAATTTGCTCAACGAGCGGATGACTCAGCGCCTCGAAGACGAGGAACTTAAACTCGCCACCACCCGTCCCTCGCTCAAAAGAGGTGAGACTCTGGACCCCAACACCGCTTCCCGGGATGCCATTATGAAACTCCCTGGAGTTGGAGAAACCCTCGCCAACCGAATAATTGAAGGGAGACCGTATCAGTCAGTCGAGGACCTGATTCAAGTGAGCGGGATTGGAGCCAACACGCTGGAAAAAATTCGCCCTCACCTAAAAACTCCTTCGAAGCCATAGCATCAATTCAGTTCATGGCGCAGCCTTCAGGTTCACCCTCCAAACCGCTTTCTTATCGAAGATCACTTCCGCCTGTGACCGATTCCTTCATTTCTGGCGGCACCCGATGCTTGACTTATTCGCTCCAATAAAATCAAATCCACTGACACGAGAACCTGAAAACCAGAGAATTGCGCCAATAAAGAGAGGCACTTAATATTTTCCGGAACGCGGTGAAAAATTGACTAGCCGACTGAATCTCAGCTTCAAAAGCCTCTGGTAAGACGCAGACCACCCCCCTCATTGAAACCAACCGATATGACTCGGATAGTAAAGCGGACCACCACCCTATTGCTCAGCTCAATTGCATTGTTTTGGGTCAGTTGTTCATCCACCGTCACCAGTCCTCAATCCTACATCAACGGGGTAATCGAACCGGAACACTTGTCGCCCGTCTATGAGTGCACCGACATCATGCTGCAGGCGATCCGCAATCAGTCGGTCACGCCGCCACCGGCAACCCGAACGTTTGCGATGGCCCACCTTTCCGGTTTTCTAGCCGTCAACGGCATCGAACAGAAATACAGCTCAAAGTATGGCGTCCGGGCCGCACCGGAAAACACCCATCAAGAGGTAGCCTATCTCGTTGCCTTCACCGATTCTCTCTCGGACGCTTTGAATGCCTCATTCGTTTTCGATCAAAAACGAATGCTCGCGCGTTACCCTGACGACGAGGCTAAAGCCAATGGAATTCGCTACGGAAAATATGTTGCTTCCGTCATCATTGCAGACCGAATCAACGACGGCGCAGAACCTAACCAGGCAAACTTCTACCTCAATCACTACGAAAAGCGCACTGATCGCCTCGCCTGGTCCCCCACTGGTCCCTTTTACGGAGCTGAGCGGGGACCGCGTTTCAGCACTTTTAATCGCGGCTTATTCCCAGGATGGGGAGCTCAAAAAAGTTGGGTCATGGAGGATAAAAACCAGTTTCGGGCTATCCCGTTTATTGATCCTGACAGCGAAGAATTTGCAAGCCAGTATCAAGAAATCATGGCTCTCGGGGGAAGTGAAAGTAGTGCTCGAACCGTTGACGAGACGACGATTGCATTTTTCTGGGAAGATGGGCCCCGCGGGGTCACACCACCGGGTCACTGGCAAATCATAGCCATGAATATCACCCAGAACAGGGGGCTATCTCTCCTCGAACAAGCCAGGTTATTCGCCCTCCTCAGCATGGCTCAGGCCGACGCGGCCATCACCACCTGGGACAGCAAGTATCATTACGATATTGTCAGGCCTGAAACGGTGATCAGAACAAGAGCGGCAGAGTTTGGCCAGAAAGGAGACAGCGCATGGAAAAGTCTCATTCCAACCCCCTCATTTCCGGCCTACACCTCAGGCCACTCAACCTTCAGTGGTGCGTCGGCCCGAATGCTGGCCAACTTCATCGGAACCGATCAGGTCTCTTTTTCAAGCAAATCACCAGATCTCGTGAACTGGCCGGAACAACTTACCGGGGTGACCCGATCCTACACCAGCCTATGGGAAGCTGCTGAAGAAGCAGGAATGAGTCGAATCTACGGAGGTATCCACTGGCAAGCAGACAATACGGAGGGCCTGAGAGTTGGTAGAGAACTGGCCGACTATGTGTTCAAACACGCGTTCGCTAGAAACCAGTAACATTAATTTGCTCGTCACGATGAAGAATCGCTATCGCTTGCTAATCCTCGCAGCCTGTTTGAAGGCATCACTCCTCGGCAGCGCTGCCGCTCAGGATGGTTTTTCCTTCAGCTACGATACGATCTCGTTCTTTGAGAAGCCAACGGCTTTCGATATCGGCATTGGCACTCTTAATACCAATCTCCTTATTGACCAGTCGATCATTTACCGCGATTCCACTGACCATTACTCGGCAGCGACCCAATTCCTAGGTCTCTTCAATTTCGGGACACAACTGGCTAATGGCTGGCAATTCAATACACAGTATCTGGCCAATTACGTCGGCTTCGACGATGACGACTACCGCGGCAACCTCGCCCTATCGATCGCCGATTACTGGGGAGTGATCGCAATTGGTCAAGTCACCGGGAGTGTGTTTGAGCAAACAAGGCGGCAGCGGGGCACCGGCAACGCCAATCTCGCTTTTGATCAATTTGTGGGGGGGCTCGAAGACGAAGGAATTTTCTACTCCGTTCGCTTCAATTCGTATGAGTTTGCTGCCACCGTTGATAAGGAGGGAGGGTTTGAACTGGGAGCAAACTTTGAACGTCCCATAGGAGCCAGCAGCTACTTCGGCGCACTCCGAGTCCGCAAGGGAGAGGCGATCACCGGTGGAGAAATCCAAGACACCCTCGGCGGTGCCGCCGTTTTCGCCTACACCTACGCCAGCCTCACTGTTGACACCCAGTTGGGTATCGAGCGCATCGATAGCATCGATTCCGATGAGATCGAGCACCTCTTCAGTTCACTGGGCTTGAGCTACAAAACGGGACCCTTGACCGTCTCCGCAGAAGCTGGACTTGCCAAGCTCGATGGCCAAAAACGATACAGTGCCGCTTTCGGATCACGGTGGGATCTTGCCCGGGGTTTATCCCTGAACCTCGGAGTAAATTACCAAAAAACGGAAGACAGCACCGCAGACACCATCGCCAGAGGGTCTCTGCGGTATGAGTTTTAAGGAGCCGGTTTCAACGAGCTACGTGTCCCCTGACTTATCGCAATATCACGTGTCTCGTTTCACTCGTTTCCTCCCGACGAGCGTGAGGTTTGTGCTTTTGTTTGTTCCTTCTTTGGGGCGTTTCAGTAGTATTGCGAGTAAGATGATTGTCTCATCCTGCGGAGTATTAGAAAAACCCATAGGCACTCAACCGCTCAACCACCATCCTCTCTTCATGTTACGCCACTTCATTTCGCTGACCTTAGTCCTCTTCACTCTCCCCGCCTTCGCCCAGGATCTCTCTCTCGCCGAGGCCAAGCAAGCCTTTGCCGACGCCGACGCGTCCTTGAACTCGGTCTACAACGAAGTCAGAGAGACCGTTCCCGGATATCGCTTTTCCAAGATCCAGAAAGAACAGCGCGATTGGATCGCTTACCGCGACCATCGGGCCATAGCCGCGGCCCAATTCGATGGTGGCGCCACCTCCGGAAAAGAAACAGCCCACCCGGAATACTGGAATGCGATGGCCTACCTCACCGAAACCCGGATCGAGATTCTCAATGCCTGGATGAAAGTTGACACCTTCACCAAGACCTGGGAAGGCACCTGGATTGACGGCTACGGAGGCATTCTCCGTATTGCTGAAAACCCTGACGGCTCCTTTAGTTTTGCCTGCAGTGTCGTCCGGGGGCCCACTTATCATCTTGGAAACATCGATGGCAACGCTACCACCAACCGGACCACAGCCCGCTTCAGCACACGCGCAGATGAGGACACCCCGGAGACTTGGTTGACGTTTTTGCTGGAGAGTGATGGACGGTTGCGCGTGATTGGAGAGCACACCATCTACTTTCATGGCGCGCGGGCATACTTTGACGGGACTTATCTCCGAGTCAGGGAACTGACAGACGATGATCGGTCGGAGATGTGAAGAGATCAGAACGTCAATCTCCTATCGGCTCCAGCGACTAATCTAGTTCGGCCAGCGCAGCAAGCTAACTGGTGCGTCGCTGATAGGTTTTGGCAGCACGATAGCTCCGAAACCGTCGTCGCCAACAGCTGAGCCGCGCCCCTGTTGATACTCGTGCACCGTCATCGCGGCGACGGCGGCATCAATCATGTCCTTGGGACCGGGCTGAAACTGCGAGACATTGATCGTCATCTTGGGCGAATTCGTGTCGTTCTGCCACATCGTGTAGGAAGCGGACGGAAAGACCTCGTGCACGGCCGATGCAACAGCTCCAAGCGAATCAAAAAGCGCATAGCCCAGGCGCATCCAATCGGGGCTGCCCTCCAGCGACGGCGTCCACTGAGGATTAGCGAGCCCCAGAGCCCTGATAATGACCTCACAGTGACGTCCGCTGCCTTTTTCAGCAGGACGACGCAGGCGCCAGTCTTCTTTCTTCCCATCCCAATACCATTTTCGGGGCGCCGGCAAAGGGCAACGCGGGCTGTCGATCCCGACGCAAACCTCGTGGCCTAATTGCCCGATTCGATCCACCACAGCGATAGCCCCCTTGCAAATCCCCTCAAACGAGTCGCCCACCTCTCCCAGCCAGCCCGAGTCGATCTGGGTCAATGACTCATCGAGCGCCATCCACGCCGGCGGGCGCAGGAGCTGAACATCGATGCCAAAATAAACGGTCGCCATACGCGAATCACTTCTTTTTCGCTTTGCCTTTGCCCTTGGCCTTCGCCTTGTTACTCGGCTTCACGAAACCGGTCTCCGTTGCTACCGGGTCTTCATCGCCCCACTTGGAGAGCCACGCCTCGAGAGCGCTCTGCAAGCGCTCCTGCACTTCCGAGTATTCGGGATTACCGACAAGGTTGGTCAGCTCCTTGGGATCGGACTCGCGATCGTAGAGCGCCCACTTGGGACGATGGTGAAGACGATTGACCAATTGCTCGAGCAAGGGATCGGCAGAAGTTTCCAACTTCACCACCCAGGAAGCGGCGGGGTCGAACTCTCCTTTGACGTCCTCGTCATTGAGCAAGGCGAGAGCTTTGGTCAGGGTGGTGTTGGAGGTCACTTCCACCTCGGCCTTGGGAGACCAAATCAAGGTGTAGCGTTCATCGCGGATCGAGCGGATCGGGAAGACCCGCTCGCGGTTGTCGATGATGTTGCAGTTGGAGAAGGCACCATAGGTGTATTTGTGCACCCTTTCGTTCGCGCCCTTGAAGTTGGCCCACTGGCTCTGTCCGTCAAAGTCGTCGGGATTGACTTCGCCTCCGGCGGCTTCGACGAGACTCGGGGTGATGTCGGACAGCCAGAGAATGGGATCACTGTCAATGCCGGCTGGGATCACTCCGGGCCACGCGGCAACGAAGCCGGAAGCGAGACCGCCGTCAAAGCAGGTCCACTTGGAAAAGGGAAACTGATTACCCTGCTCGGAGCAGAAGATGACGAGGGTGTCGTCCGTCAGCTCGTGCTCTGCGATGAGCTCGCGCAGTCCGCCGAGCAGCTTATCGAGATTCGTCACTTCGACGAAATTGCCGTGCAGGTTGTGGCGATACTCAGGCGTATCGATCGCGTCCCGGGGAATAGTCAGCTTGGCGGGGTCGTAAGCACTCGGATCGCCGTGAGTGTGAAAGGGCGCGTGACCATCGTGTGACGCGACGACGAGGCAGAACGGTTCGCCGGCTTCCTTAGCTTCGGCCATGTATTTCCCGGCACGTTCCAGCGCGATGGGGTTTGCGTCTTCTCGCATGGGAATGTTGCCAAGCTTTTCAAAAGGATAGGCTTCCTGCGGGCCAACGTGCCCCTTGCCGAGCAGAGCAACACGATAACCCAGCGGCTTCAGGTAATGAGGGAGACTCTTGGTGTCATTGGATGACTGGGAATGGTTCGGCATCGCCCCGGTCCGCCACGGGGTGCGTCCACTGTAGAGTTCCTGGCGGAACGGAGCGCACATGGCGACTGTGGCGTAGCAGCGATTGAACTTCACCCCCTCGGCCGCGAGCTGGTCGAGATACGGCGTGATTGCTTCGCCTCCCCAGGGACCAAGTGTGTCGCGATCGATATCATCACCGATCAGCATGACGATGTTGGGTTTCTCTGCACCGGCGCCTTCAGCGCAAGACAAGGTGAGGGCCGCCAGGATGGCGACGATGAGGAGGTGAAGGGGTAACAGGGCCTGACGAATCATGGTTTCAAGGATTAAGTTGAAAAGCATGAAGCATTCAGGCGACTTGTCACGAACAGGTTTGACCGGCGCGATGGCGTCCTCACGCATCATAGACGAAATCAGTTGGCAAAACCGCCACCTGCAACGGCCTGCAAATACACCCCATCCTTTTTACGAGTCCAACACGTAACGTCGAACATGAAATTCCAACTGCCCCTTTTCTTAACAATCATACTCACCAGCGGGCTCATGACATCTTCCCTTTCCATCGCCAACCAAGGCGGGCCAGGCTCCTGGCGAGGCCAGAGTCTTGCCGAATTCACGGCTGATGATCCTAACGGAGTCGAGTGGGAAGTCGTCAACGACGGGGTCATGGGAGGGCTTTCAAAAGGCAATTTTTCCATTTCTGATGAAGGAATCCTGAGTTTTTCGGGCACCCTTTCCCTCGAAAACAACGGCGGTTTCTCCTCCATCCGCAGCGAAGCGATCGATCGCAACCTCAGCAATGACCTCGGCATCCTGCTCAAAGTTAAGGGCGACGGACGCACCTATTCCATTCGTCTTGAGTCCACCGCGACCTACCGCGGCATGCCGATTTCTTTCTCCGGCGACTTCACTCCCGAGGCCGGCAAGTGGCAACAAATCAAAATCCCTTTCACCGAGCTCAAAGGCGGCTGGCGCGGCATGGACCTGCCGGACAAAGAGTTTGATCCCTCCGTCGTCCGCAAGATGGGCCTGCTCATCGGTGACAAGGTGACCGGCCCCTTCAACCTCGAGGTCGAATACATCCGGACTTACGGCAAAGGCCAAGGCAACTTCACCGAGCGCAAACCTGAAGCGCCTGTCGAAAAGCAGTCGGCCAAGGCAAAGTCCAATTCCGGGTCCGTCATTGACCTGGTCGCCTCCGACGAGCGCTTCTCCACATTGAAGGCAGCTCTCGACGCTGCCAAGCTGACCACCTTCTTCCAGTGGGACAATAAGAAGACCGTGTTTGCCCCGACCAACGACGCCTTCGCGAAGTTGCCGAAGGGCACCGTGGAGTCCCTCCTCAAGCCGGAGAACAAGGATCGCCTCGTCCAGATCCTTTCTTACCACGTCCATCCTGGAGACCTGAACCTTGCGGCAGCGCTCGGGTTGAAGAATGTCGACACGGTGGAGAAATCACCCATCAAGGTCGCGTTCCGCGACGGCGCCGTGAAAGTGAACGACGCTTCCCTGCTGGAAGCCGACATCGAAGCCACTGACGGCAAGATCCATGTGATCGACTCAGTCCTCCTTCCGAAGCCGAGGGAAACCAACCTGCTTACCACCGCCCAGAGCGCTGGCTCCTTCAAGACGCTCCTTGCCGCCGCCGAAGCAGCAGGACTGGTCCCGGCCCTGACCGGAAAAGATCCCCTGACGGTCTTTGCCCCGACCGACGAAGCCTTCGCCGCCCTGCCCGAGGGCACGGTGGAGAGCTTGCTCAAGAAAGAAAATCGCAAGCAACTCATCGAACTGCTCACCACCCACGTGGTGTCCGGCAAGGTGTCCGCCGGTGACGCGCTCAACGCCAAGGCGGCAAAGTCACTCAGCGGTTCTGAACTGGAGTTCGCCATCAACAATGGTCTCTTCACCGTGAACGGATCCGTAATTCGCTCTGCCGGCATTGACGGCGGCAACGGTGTCATCCACGTGATCGATTCCGTGATTGGGTTTGCGGACGAGGCTTCCGATTGCGGTTCGTGCCCGGAATCTGACAAGGCACCCTCCCTGAAAAATACCAGTGTCGGGAACAAGAGCGCCGCTGACGTCATTGTCGCCGCGATCGAAAAAGGTGTCCCGCTCTATAACAGCGGCCAGATTTCCGAGTGTGCTGAACTCTACGAAAGCGCTCTCATTTCTCTCTCCGAGATGGAGAGCCTCGACGGCAAAGCGCGCGAAGCCCTCGGCAAGGTGGCCAAGGCCGGCAAGCAGTATGACGACAATCGCCGCGCCTGGTTCTACCGTCACGCTCTCGACGAAACCATGCGCCTGATGTCGCACTCACGCGGTTGATCAAGATTTCTCCCCCCGCCTTCCGGCCTCATCATCCCAGCGCCTTCTTTTTAGGCGTCGTGATGTACGGGGCACGCAAGTAATGTGGTTCCAGCGGGGCCTCGGGCCAGTCGGCGGGACTTAACTCTCCAGCTCGTTTTGCGAGCTGAGCGGCATCGGGGTGCGCCAGGCTCACGCTCGCAAAGGCTTCGACGACCTTCGAATCAGCGGAGTAAAGCGGGACGCCACTGGAAGCGAGCTCCGACAATTTCGCCTCAAGGACTTCCGCATCGATCAGATCCGGTTCGCCCGTGACGCGACGATCGATCACTTCAGAAACGGCATACGACTTGCGGCGCGCGTCGCTGATGACCGCGTAGGTGTCTTCGCTGACATCCCACGCTTCGAGAGAAGATCGTCCCATTGTCGGCACACCGAGTGAAAGCCCGAGTCCATTCGCCACCGCAATGCCAACACGAACACCACTGTAAGAACCCGGACCGACACCGACAACGATGCCGGTGAGCTGATCGCGATATTGCTCCAGCATTTCGGAAACCGGTTCAAAGATGACCCCGTTGTGAGCCCGCTCGGTGGTGAAGTCGCGCGACCACAACACTTCGTCCGCGTCGCGATCGTAGAGCGCGAGCGAAGCCCTGGGAGTGGCAGTTTCAATACCGAGGATCATCGTTCGGTGACGACATGACTGCCGTCGTCTTCAATGGTGAGGTCAAACCAGCGCGTGCCCTCAGGCAACACGTCCGGAAACTTGTCAGCCCATTCCACGAGCAGGATGCCGTCTTCGTCAAGGTATTCATCCCAACCTAGCCGCAGCAGTTCGCTGACTTCATCGAGGCGGTAAAAATCGAAGTGAAACACCGGCAGGCTCCCGCCGTGGTATTCCTGGACGAGAGCAAAGGTCGGGCTGGTCACTTCATCGCCCGAACCGAGACCGGCAACGATACCTTTACTGAAATGTGTTTTACCAGCGCCAAGCTGCCCGTTCAAGGCAACGACATCACCCGACTCCAGATCCGCCGCGAGAGATACGCCGGCGGCGATCATTTCAACTTCTGAACTGGCCCTGACAAAGATTTCACCCATTTCTATGAATGACTGAGAAAGTGTTCCCACCCTTTGGGTAGTTCCCCGCCCTCTCCTTCAACAAAGGTTCCGATCGGGGTGATTAGCACATCGGGAAACAGCTCTTGCCACCGGGCCTCCAACTTCTCCCATGTCGCAGGAGAAAACGCCATTAGCAATTCGTAGTCTTCCCCTTCGCCGGCAGCAGCGTCGACACCGATGCCTTCATGACAGGGTATCTGCTCGAGCTCGACATCAAAGCCGACGCCGCTCATCGCAGCCATGCGCGGGAGATCCGATCCCAACCCGTCACTCAAATCCATCATCGCGTTGGGCAGGCAATGCTGAACGAGCCACTGAGCTTCGGCGAGCCGTGGCTCAAAAGTGAGATGTCGTTCACTTTCGAAGGAACCTCCCAACCTTCCGGTCACAGCGATGATATCGCCGGCTTTGGCCCCGGAGCGCAAGACGCAGCGATCGCGTTCCACCTCACCGGTCATGGCGACTGAAATCATGACGCCAGTCTCGTTGAACCGGGCGGTCTCGCCCCCGACCACAAAGCAACCAGCAGCCGCAGCGGCCGCGTTGATCCCGGCATACCAGCCTTCAACTTCCTCGACACCGCGGTCGGCATCGCAGGCCAGGGTGACAACAGCATGACGCGGTCGACCGCCAATCGCAGCGATGTCGCTGAGAACCCGGTTGATCGCTTTGCGACCGACCAGCTCGGGATCGGTACCGGAAAGAAAGTGCACACCCTCGATGAGGCAATCGGTCTTGAGCAATTGCCATGGTCCTTCCCCACTTTCGTCCACCTGGATGACGGCGCAGTCATCCCCGGCTCCGACAATGATGCTGGCATCGCTCGGGAGCGACGCAATGATGCGCTCGACGAGTTGGTTCTCGCCCAGTTCGCTGAGACGCTCGCTGCCTTCACCCATGTTGTTAATCAACCGCCTGCTGTGTCAGCATCAACACAATATTCGTCCCGTTGAAGAAAGCATGCAGGCCCACCGGCACCCAGAGGCTGCCCGACATTTCGTAGGCCGCACAGAGAATCAGGGAAAACACAAAGAGCGGCAGCAGCGCCGGCAGGTTACCGTGCACCACCGCGAAAAGCAGGCTGATGACGACCGTAGCGAAGAGTCGCCCGGTCGCATTCTTGAGCGCACCATACATGTAGCCACGAAAGAGAAACTCCTCCGCTACCGGGGCCCCGATCACCGCTGCGAAGACGGCGAGCGAAATAAAGGCGCGGGACTCGGCTTCCTGAAGGCTGCGAACCGGAGCCTGTTCCTGGAGCCCGTCGAACATCCCGCCAATCCAGTACTCAGAGAACGTTCCAATGAGCCAGACGCAAACAAGAACGGAAAATATACCGCCGACAATGGTGTAAATGATGATTTGAGGCAGACCCACCTTGGTCAGTCCGAAAACCTCTTTCATGCTACGCAGGCGAATCCACTCCACGATAGCATGCACCATCATGAGAACGAAGACGTAGATCCCGAGATTGAAGAGGAGCGCTCCGTATCCCGGAGTCGCATCCCCCGGCGCACTTTCCTGTTCCGTCCCCGCGGCTGATACCAGCAGGAACGGTCCCATCAAAAACATGATAGCCGGAAAGAACATCAGGCCGAGATCATAGACGTCCCAGTGAGGCGTCGACGGAATCGGGTTGTCGGACTGCCGACGAATCGCCGCGTAGAGCGTTACCCCGATCGCGAGTGCGATCAGGGTAATTATCTCGATGTCCAGCAGGACGTGCTTTGCCGCGAGTTCTTCCATTTAATCAACGGTCGCGGCACAGCGGAGGCGCGACCCTGTCACTACACTTTAACGGAAGGCAGTTTCCAGATATCGTCCGCGTATTCCTGGATGGTTCGGTCACTGGAAAACTTGCCAACGCGGGCGGTATTGAGGATTGCCATCCTGGCCCAACCGGCCTTGTCGAGATAAGCCTTGTCGACTTCCCCCTGGGCTTCCACATAGGCTTTGTAATCAGCCAGCGCAAGGTAAGCGTCACCACCATCAAGCAGGGTGTGGCGGATTCTATCGAATGAGCCCTTCGGAGCAAAATAGTCAGACGTGAGCCAATCAATCACGGCGCGAAGCTCTTCGTCCGCCCAGTAGTAATCAATCGAGCAGTAACCTTCTTTCCAGAGCGCTTCCACTTCGTCGACGGTGAGGCCGAAGATGAAGATATTCTCATCACCGACTTCCTCCTTAATCTCGACATTGGCCCCGTCGAGCGTCCCGAGGGTAAGTGCCCCGTTGAGAGCCAATTTCATGTTACCGGTTCCAGAGGCTTCTTTACCCGCAGTGGAAATCTGTTCGGAGATATCGGCGGCGGGGATGATGACCTCAGCCGCGCTGACACCGTAGTTCGGGATGAACGCGACCTTGAGCTTGTCTCCAACGCGCGGGTCGTTATTGATCTTCTCACCGACCGCGTTGATCGCATGAATAATCTCCTTGGCGAGGGTGTATCCGGGAGCTGCCTTGGCACCAAAGACAAAAACACGGTCTACAACATCAAGATCCGGATTCTGGATGAGCCGACGGTACTGTGTCAGGATATTGAGCAGATTAAGGTGCTGACGCTTGTATTCGTGAAGACGCTTGATCTGTACGTCGAACAGCGCGTTCGGGCTCACCTCGATACCGCAACGCTCCTTGATCAGGGTAGCCAACTTGACCTTGTTATTGAGCTTCACCTGCATGAACGCTTTTTGGAAGTCAGGATCATCGGCGAACTGGGCGAGGCCCTGGAGCTTATCAAGATCACCGGGCCAGTCGCTACCGATCTTGGTGTCGATCAGGGCGGAGAGCTCCTGATTACAAGCCTTGAGCCAGCGACGCGGAGTAATGCCGTTGGTCTTGTTCTGAATTTTGCCGGGATACAGTTCGTCGAAATCGCGAAAGAGATGCTTCTTAAGCAACTGCGTGTGCAGCGCCGCAACACCATTGGTGGTGTGAGAACCAATCACTGCAAGGTATGCCATGCGGATCATCTTGGGCGAGCCTTCCTCGATAATTGAAAGGGCACGCTTCTTTTGGTTGTCGCCGGGCCACTTAGCTTCGACCACGTCTTCGAGAAAACGCTTGTTGATCTCAAAGATGATCTGGAGGTGGCGCGGCAACACTTTCTCGAAGAGCGGCACACTCCACTTTTCGAGTGCTTCGGGAAGCAGGGTGTGGTTGGTGTAGGCAAAAGTCTCGGTGCAGATTTCCCAGGCCTGACTCCAGGGGAGCAACTCCTCGTCGATGAGGATGCGCATCAGCTCCGGCACCGCCACAGCAGGGTGCGTGTCGTTCAACTGGATCGCAGCTTTCTCCGGAAGGCTGTCCCAGGTATCGTTAGTGCGGCGGTGACGCTTGATGATGTCGTGCAACGAGCAGGCGACAAAGAAATACTGCTGCACGAGACGAAGCTCCTTACCCGCTTCGGTCGAATCATTGGGATAAAGCACTTTGGAGATGGACTCGCTCTCGGCCTTCTCACGAACCGCCTCGGTATATCCCCCACGATTGAAGATATCTAAATCAAAATCCTTGGATGCGGTGCTCTCCCAGAGGCGAAGGAAGTTTACCGAAGAACCTTCGTAACCGACGATGGGCACATCCCACGGTACGCCAAGGATGGACCGCGTGCCGGTCCAGACCGGGCGCCCCTGGCCGAGCTCGTCGAATTGGTTTTCAACGTGACCGTAGATTGGCACTTCGACCGAATACTCAGGTCGGCAAATTTCCCAGGGGCTGCCAAAGCGGCGCCACTCGTCGGGAGATTCGACCTGCTTGCCGTCGACAAACTTCTGTCGGAAAAGACCAAACTCATAGTTGATACCGTAGCCGACGGACGGAAGATCGAGTGTGGCCATGGAATCAAGGAAACAGGCGGCAAGACGACCGAGGCCACCGTTGCCCAGTCCCATGTCCGGGCCCTGATCGAGGATGTCATCAAAGTCCAAACCGAGTTCGGCGATGACTTCTTTGCAATCATTGAAAAGCCCCAGGCTGACGAGGTTATTCTCAAGAAGACGCCCCATAAGGTATTCGAGCGAAAGGTAATAAACACGGCGCACGTTGTTCTGACGGTGAGAGCGGTGCTGGTTGGTTGCTTTCTCCAGCATGCGACCGCGGACAGCGAGGCTGACGGCACGCCACCAGTCTCCTTTTGTTGCCGATTCCGGGCTGTGGGCCTGGTTCCGGGTCAGGTTGCGAAGGATGTCCTCCTTAAGTTGCTCTTTCTGTGACGGGGTTTGAGCAGTTGGCGTTTCACTCGTTTGTGATTCCATGATTTGGATTTGGTTCAGAGAGGGCACATCAGGAAGGCTCAGCTTCGAAAGCTTCGTCGAGGATCCAGCGAACAAATTCGCCGACCCCGGGCTCGCCTGATTCGCGCGGCCCGGCAATGTTCAGTGTTTCGATACGATTCCGGTCAATGAATTCCTTTAGTTTCAGGACGGGACTGTCCGTTGTTGATTTCGAGAGAATTAAGCAGGGACGGTTCCAACCGGAAGCGATTTTTTTGGTCAAAGCTGTTCCGCCAGTCAGATTCGAGCCCAGCAGCAGGATGACTGTGCCGTCGCTGTGTCTCACGTTGTATTCCGTCCTTTGACGGTAGTTCCCCGACGGGGTCTCGCGAAGCGGAAATCTCTCAGGGATGGGACCATCCTCGGCCAGTCGCCCAGCGGGACACCAGCCTCCGCAGTTGACCCCTCGGTCGAGAGCCCATTCAAGTGCGGCTCGGTCAACGCCGGTCTGGCCTCCCGAGATGATTTTCGTGACCATTCAGGCGACCAATCAAAATCGGGCGATTCACCCCTGTCAGATGATCGACCCAACAGGGTTAAGTGAGATCTTCGGCGATTACTCGCCGACTTTGAATAATTCCACCTCGAAAATGAGGGTGCTGTATGGCTTGATGTCCGCGCCGGCACCACGCTCTCCGTAAGCGAGGTCGTAGGGAATAAAGAAGCGATACTTACCGCCTTCTTTCATGAGCTGGAGACCCTCAGTCCAACCGGGGATGACACGATTCAGCGGGAAGCTAGTCGTCTCGCCACGGTCGACGCTGCTGTCGAAAACAGTCCCGTCAAGCAGAGTGCCGTGATAATGCACCTCAACCACATCGGTGGCCGCAGGCTGAGCACCGTCGCCTTCTTTAATGACCTCATACTGGAGGCCAGAAGCGGTGCTTTTGATGCCATCCTTCTTGAGATTCTCTTCGAGAAATTTCTTACCGGCATCGAGCGTCTCGCGGTCCACACCGGTAGCACTCTTCTCGGCGAGAATCTTCGAATAGGTATCAAGCGCGTCGCTGACTTCTTCATCAGAGAGAAGCGGCTCGCCTTCTTCCAAAACGGTTTTGAAAGCGGTAGCGAACTGGTCGAAGTCGAGGTCGATACCGCGCTCGGTGAGTTGCTTGGCAATCATGAGTCCATAGGAGTAACTCATTCGCTCTTCGAGTGATTCCGGCTTTTTAGCGTCGTCGGCTGTCATAGAAGTCGTGGTCAGGGTGGAAACCAGCAGGCATCCCAAAAACGCCGTTGATTGGTAAAATTTTGAGCACATTTGAGATCAGTTTCGATTTACCCCTCCCCCAAGAACTGCCCCGGGGGAGAAGGGAGGAGAAACTAAGCCCGATATGTCCGCGGTCAAGGCTAAGCCCGGCTCAGCGCCGGTCCGTTCCGATACGGCCGGAATGACAGTTTTCCCTCTAATAACTCTGCCGAACAAAGCGTTTATCCTCAAACGAATCACGCCGTTATCAGCAAATTTATGCTTCAAGCCCGCTCCTGCGCGTCCCACGGAAAGGCGCTGACCACCGGTTTTCTAGTTTATATTAATTATTGAATTTCATTAATTAGCTTGAAAACTTTTATAATTTACCGTATTTTTCGCTCGCCCATTCCCATGACATCGAACCGCTTTTTTTCGATTCTCCTTCTTTCGGGGGCCCTCCTCGCGTCAACAGGGTCCGCCCTGGCGTTCAAGACCGTCATCATTGATGCCGGACATGGTGGTCGGGATCTGGGAGCGGCGGATTCCTACGTTTACGAGAAGCACGTCAATCTCGATGTGGCTCGCCGCCTCGAGCGCTCGCTCAAGGAAGCAGGTTTCAAGACGGTAATGACCCGAACCACGGACGAATTCATCGCCCTTTCCGAACGCTCTTCTCGCGCCAACCGCTACCGCAACGCCATCTTCGTCAGCGTTCACTTCAATTCAGCCTACCGGACGTCCGCCGTCGGCATCGAGACTTTCTACCGTTCCTCCGGCTCAGAGAAGTTTGCCAAGTATGTCCAGACTGAACTGATCAAGAACATGGGCTCCACCGATCGCGGTGTGAAGACAGCCAATTTTTCCGTTCTCCGCTACACCAAGCACCCCGCTATTCTCGTCGAAGGCGGTTTCATCAGTAACAAGGCTGAGCGCAGCAAGATGCTGGATCCGCAGTTTCGCCAAGTAGTGGCCGACTCTATCGCTCGCGGCATTATTCAGTTCAATCGCCGCCTCTTCTAGGTCATACTAGGGACATGCTGGTTACCTCTCAGCAAATGTCCGAGGCTGAGGCGCTGCTGTTTTCTACCGGCGTTTCCTCCGAGCCCTACATGGATGAAGCCGGGCGTCGCTGTGCTCTCGAGATTCGACGCCTGTGCCCCTCCCCTGCCACGGCTGAGATTTTCTGCGGTAAGGGCAACAATGGTGGTGATGCTCTCGTCATTGCCCGCTGGCTGAAACGCTGGGGCTGGCGCACGAACCTTCACTTCTCTCACGGACGAGACGACATTTCCGACCTCGCCCGCATCAAGCTGCAGCAATACGATGAAGAACCGGAGCACGACTCTTCCGCGAGTGAGCGAGTCATCTGTGTCGACGGGCTCCTCGGTATCGGAGCAGCCGGGGATCTCCGTGGTGGCATTCGAGAACAGTCCGACCGCATCAACCAGCTTCGCGAAGAAAGATGGGCCACCTGCTTCGCCGTTGATATCCCCACGGGGTTGAACGCTGACACAGGTGAAGCTTACGAAGGGGCCGTCATCGCTGATGTGACCCTGACCATTACCTATGCCAAGGCAGGTTTTGCTTCCGATCAAGCTATCCATCACGTGGGACGACTTGCCCTGGTCCCCCTCGACATTCCCGTCGACGACGGCGTCACGGAAGTGGACTTTCTCTTTCCGAGCAATCTACTCCCCCGCTTGAAGCGTCGCGGCTTCGACACGCACAAGGGAGCCGCGGGACGAGTTGCCCTCATTGCCGGTTCGCGCGGGCTTACCGGAGCCACTGCCCTCGCTGCCTCAGGCGCCTCGAACATCGGCGCGGGACTGGTCACGGCTCTCGTTCCGGAGAATGCTTACGAAGTCATCGCCGCCCAGGCCCCGACTGAGGTCATGGTCCGCCCCGGGCGCACTCGCGAAGCGATCGATCAACTCAACCCTGACGTTATCGCCGTTGGCCCCGGCCTCGGCAACGATGTCCCGGCTGAGCTCATTGAATTGATGCTCAATCACCCGGCTCCAATGGTGATCGATGCCGATGCCCTCAACGCCCTGGCAAAACATCAACTCGAACCGACCGAACTTCCCTCGAATCGCGTCCTCACTCCCCACCCCGGCGAGCTCGCCCGGCTCACCGAGAAGAACGATAACCGTGTTTCCCTGACCCGCCATCTCGCTGACGAGTGGGACGTCACCTTGCTTCATAAAGGCGCACGCTCCGCCATTGCAACCCCGGGATCACCGGTCGAACTCAACACCACCGGTCATCCCGGAATGGCGAGCGGCGGCATGGGCGACGTGCTTACCGGAATGTGCGCCGGCTTGATCGGTCAGGGCGTCGGTCAACATGACGCAGCCTGCCTCGGCAGTTGGCTGCTGGGAAGGGCTGGCGAGCTCGGTTCAATAAGCGGTCGCTGCGCCAACGAATCCGTGACGGCCCGCTCCGTGGCCTCTCATCTTGGGACTGCTCTACACGAACTTCAAACGGAGATCACTGGCTGACGAGCCGCGTCTCAAACCAGCGAAAAACCTTCATCCGAAGCCTGCCCACATGCCGAGACTATGGCAGACCATCCTGATTGTGGAACCGCTACCCGGCTTCTCGGCAACCTCCGCATTTACCTTATCGGCGATACATCCCCGCCCCAAGCGGGCAATAGCCCTGTAAAGAGCACAAGTGAGAGGAAGCCAGAGAACCAGTCACTCTAGCTGTCCACCAGTTACCATGTAAGCAAAAGCCCCGTAGAGAGAACAAAAGAACAAAAAAAGGATCACGCCGAAAATCACAGAGAGCTTGACCCACTTTTTTGCCTTTCTCGAAGCTTCCTTGGCTAAGGCAACGTCTCCTGCCTCAAGAAAAGGCTGGACCCTGGTGGCGTAGATGATTGCCGGGATAGCAAATGGCCAGAAGAAAAGAAAAACGCAAAGGATCGACTGCCATAGGTAGGTCGGCACCTTTTCCATTCGTGCTTGCGAATCTGGTGCAGGCGTCAGAGCCGGAGAGCTGGCCGCGGCTGCCGTCGTAGCCGCCGCTGAACTTGGTATCGCAGGAGGAGTCACTGCTTCAACTTCCAACTCGGCAGACTCATCATTCTTGCCAGCATTAGCCAGTTCAGGAACGCTTTTAAACGCGACCCAGTCGGTCATGGTGTCGTTCCAGACCAGGTCCGAGTCTTTGATCTGACCCAAACGGAACAAGTCGATCAATTCGTCCTCACTGACGGGCCCCTTCTGCTCTCCTCCGGATGCGTAATACCAATCCATTCTTCAAGTGGTGTTTAACTCGCGGTCACAAACTTCAGGATCCGCTCCTGACAGTCATGCATTAAATCACCTTCCTGTTCAACCAGATCTCTGTGCCCATTCAAGTGAAGGAGACCGTGAATGATGTAGAGCAGCGCTTCCGTCTGAGGATCATGACCGTGACGAGGACCCTCCTGCCGCGCCGCGTCGACGCTAACGAGAATCTCTCCATGATGAAACGTAATCACATCCGTGGGCGTCGGGTCATCCATAAAACGACCGTGCACCTCAGCAATCGTTTCATCAGAAACCACAGAAACCTCAATTTTCTCTAGGCTCGGCAGTGGGGCCTCTCCCGGTCCGGCAGATTCGAGACAATGCGACAAGGCCTCGCGAGCTTTGACTGTGAGCCATTCAAAATCGAGTTCGTCGCAATCGGTGTGAGCAAACAGCTCAATCGAAGGAACCGGGTCAGCCATGCCTGCAGTAGATCCAAACTTTGATTCAGGACCCACTGGCCGCTTTTTCAGCAGGGGGACGCTCCTCCGACCCTTTCGAGTCGACCGCCATTTCTGCCTTCTTTTTGAGACGCCCGGTTTTCTTCTGACGGGCTTTTTCTGCACCTTCCTCGATTTTCGGATACTCGATTCGGGTGTGCATCATGCTGTGCAAAGTGGCCGCAAAGCTCCTCTTAATTTTGGCAAGGTCAGCCAGGGTCAGGGCCGCGTTGTCGAGCTGGCCGTCATTGAGACGATCACGGAAAATATTATCGATCAGCTCGTCAATCTTCTTCGGGGTTGGCTTCTGGAGACTGCGTGAAGCACTCTCGACTGAATCCGCCAGGCTGATGATAGCGCTCTCACGGGTGCGGGGGCGCGGGCCAGCATAGCGGAAGCTTTCCTCATTCACTTCAGGAATGTCTTCCTCATGTGCCTTGCCTTCGTCGACGGCGGCCTGCATCTCGTCTCGCAGCTTGAGCGCCCGATGGTAGAAATACTTGATCAGCGAAGTGCCGTGGTGTTCGCGAATCACGGCGACAATGTACGGGTTAAGCTTGTGCTTGATCGCCAGGTCGACGCCGTCCTTAACGTGAGCCATCACGATAAGCGCACTCATGCTAGGCGTCAGTTCGTCGTGAGGATTCTGTCCGTCGCCGATATTTTCAACAAAGTAGGCCGGCTTCTTCATCTTGCCGATATCGTGGAAATAAGAACACACACGGCACATCACCGGACTGGCATCGATGGCCTCCGCGGCTGTCTCGGCGAGAGTCGCCACGACGAGACTGTGGTGATACGTGCCCGGTGCTTCGATCGTCATCTGCTTGAGCAGCGGATGGTTCAGGTCTGCCATCTCGATCCAGGACACGTCAGTGGTGATGCGGAAGGTCGCTTCAAACAAAGGTAACAAACCACTGACCAGAACGGCCGTGAGGGTTCCCACGAGGATGGCCGAGATTGCCTGCTTGGCAACCATTTCCCACTGCTCGACGGGAGCGGCAAAACCGGGCCACTGGATTTGCCCGAGGGTAAAGGCCAAAAGGACACAGGCCACGCCCGAGTAGACGCCAGCACCAACGAGACGACTGCGGCGGCGAACGCGATTGGTGAGGTAAAGCGCAACAAAACCGCAGATCATCGAGAAGATCACAAAGAGGAAAGCGTCATCCTTGGGCACGGTCATCCCGCCAAAGAGACTCGCATAAACCACGGCGAAGGTGCCGTGACGCCGCCCCACCATCAGCGACAGCACAACTGGCGCATAGATATAGGGCTCAACAAGAAACTTGAATCCACCTTCGGGCGCAAACGTCATCGCGACGTGTTCGCTCAGTTTCACCAGTAGCAACTGAGTCAGGATCACCGAGAGCATCAGGGTGATCTTGGAGTTTTCGGTGAACGACAAGGCCAGGCTCACGTGCCAGTGCACCATCATGGTCGCCGTAATCACAGTGATCACCACGACCGCCTGGAGCGGGTTGTCCGCAAAAATCGAAGTCGCGCTGGAGGAGAAAATCACCCAGGCCGACACCAGTGTCGCGAACAGGAAGAACAGTAAGCCACGGACCTGCCAGCCCGAACGCACCATTTCGGACATGGCCGTTTCGTTCGGCTTGCGGCGTTTCTGCCCACTCGAGAACCCGCGGCTCTTGAGACGCTTCTGGGAAAAGAAATGAAACATGTTTGTGTGCGGAACCCTTACCTAAAACGGGGCCTTGCGAGATCACTTCCCGTCTTGAGGTATTCGCGTTTCAGGGATAGATACCGCGTTTTGGCCCCCGAAACAACCGCGAATATGCGGCAAAACTGTTCTTTTGAACATTATTTAATCAACATGCAATCCCCGTAGGAAAAGAAGCGATACCGCTCTTCTACCGCCTTGTGATAGGCCTCCATGATCAGCTCGCGACTCGCCAGGGCGCTTACCAGCATGAGTAAAGTCGACTTTGGGAGGTGAAAATTAGTCAGCAGAGCGTCCACCACCTGGAACTGGTAAGGCGGGTAAATAAAGATATCGGTCTCCCCCGTTCTCGCCTTGAGTTGTCCATCGTGAACGCAGCTCTCGAGCACTCGCACCACGGTAGTACCAATGGCGAAGGTGCGTTTCGCTCTCTCGATATTCTCCACTGTCTCAGCGGTGAGATCGAAGCGCTCGCTGTGCATGTGATGCTTAGTGAGGTCGTCATCGGACACGGGACGGAAGGTTCCGATTCCCACATGCAGGGTCACAAAACTGTGCGGCAGCGACTGCAGCATTTCATCGGAAAAATGCAGCCCGGCAGTCGGAGCAGCAATAGCGCCGGCCTCTCTGGCAAAAACAGTCTGGTAACGCTCACGGTCGTTGGCGGTATCCGGCCGGTCGATATAGGGAGGGAGAGCGAGGTGGCCATGGGCGTCTTCATCCGGTTCCCGGTCAAATTCGATAATGCGTTCTCCCCCCTCTTCGCAGATCTCCACGACCGTGCCGGTGCACTCTCCAATCTCAACCGTGTGGCCGATCTTGAATTTTTTGCCCGGACGAATAAGACACTTCCAACGCTTCGAGCCCAACATGTCGACACGAAGGACTTCCTTCTTTCCGTCATTGGAGAAATAACGCGCCGCCACAACCCGGGTGTCGTTCAAAACGATTCGATCATCGGCATCGATG
Source organism: Verrucomicrobiales bacterium (assembly GCA_049594415.1). Classification (GTDB taxonomy): domain Bacteria; phylum Verrucomicrobiota; class Verrucomicrobiia; order Verrucomicrobiales; family DEV007; genus Arctic95D-9. The sequence goes on from JBMYJM010000021.1 coordinate 22,048, forward strand.
AAATCGGAAAAGTCAGCAAACCGTTGATGCAAGATTTCACCGCTCTGGCGGTCGATCACCATCATTCGCGACTCTCCCCGCCGCTCAGGCGGACGCTGCGCGATCAACTCGTCGGGCAGCTCGTAATCAAAGTCACTGGTTTGCATCGGACAAGACTTGCCCAGACTTTTAAAATGTCCACCCCTGAAGAATTTCAGCGACAACGGGCCAGCGACATCACGGCAAAGGCCGTGCCGTAGGGCTGATGATACGAGTAGAACGGGAAGTCCCACCAAGAGCCGTCTTTCTCCTGCAACTCGATAAGAATCCCGCCGAACATCTCACCGTATTGCTCGCGCTTCTTGTCAGGGAGAAGTTCCAGGTTAAGCGCCGCGTAGTAGTGGCCGTAATAGTAAAAGTATCCAGCCACCGCGAACCACGCTTCGTGAGGACGCGGACGCTTACGCCCGATGTCGAGCCAACCGTTTCGATCAGCAAGTCGATCAAGCCACTCGCAAATCACCTCGTCGGTGATCGTTTCGTCCCCCCAGAGGCGAAGTGCGTAGTTGCAGGCCTGGGTGCGGCCAAGACTGCCGCCGGCGCGATTGATGTCGCGCATAGGACGCGACTTGAGATACTCGCCGTAGAGGTAGGTGTGGTCCGGCTTGCGCTGACGATTGATCGACTTGATCGCGCGGTCGAGCAGTTTCTCTGGAATCTCAACACCGGGCAGATCTTTCGCTTCGTGGAAAGCAACCAGGCAGGTAGCTGTGGTGAATGAAATCGAACTCGAGGAAGGCTTTGCCGTGCCAATCCGAAAGTCGTAGTAGCCCCATCCACCATCGACTGACTCGTAACGACTGAGGCGATCGACTTGGTTGTTGATCAGGTCGACGATAGCCCTCTTCTCTTTCTTGCTGGCGCGTGGATAAAGATCAACCAAAGCCTGAATGCCATAGGCATGAGTCCACACGTTGTAAATCGCATCAACGGTGGCCCGCCGAACCTCGGGCAGTTCTTTCATGAGGTAGGCCGCCCCTTTATCCAAAGCCTTTCCGGCAGGTGACTCTGGATTATCAGCGAGCCCAGAGTCGACCAAGGCCGAGATCGACATCGCCGTCACCGCACTTCGGAAGGCATCGTGCGCTCCGGGAACCGGTGCGTAGATATTGAGACCTTTCGTTTGGCGCGCTGAACCCCAGCTGCCATTCTCATTCTGGTCAGAAACGAGGAAGGCAATCCCAAGCTCAATAGACTCTTCAATCGAGCTGGCCCGAGGTGGCTCCGGTTCAGTTTCATCCGCCGGGAGCAGTGGACAGGTCATCAATGCGGCCAGCCCGAACAGAAAACTGTGAGAAGCTGAAATCACTTCTTTTCCTCCGGCTTACTGCCCGGCCTGGTGGGTGCCTTTTCCTCGGGCTTCTTGTCGGCAGGCTCCTCTTTCTTCGCCTCCCCGACACGAATCTCATCTCCGGCTTTGAGCCCTTCGACAATCTCGATGAGAGAACCATTGCTGAGCCCAGTGCGCACTCTGCGCTTCTCACCGTTCTTCATCGTTACCGTGGAAACTTTGCCTTTTGCTTCGACCGCAGATCTAGGAACGGTCAGGGCCTTCTCTTTATCAGCGATTTCGATTTCGATATCGCCTTTCATGCCGGGCATAACGCGAGCATTGTCGCGAGATACGATGGAAACGACCGCGTCATAAGTATTGTCCGCAAAAGGCACCCATGAGACAGACTCAAGCTTGCCCTCAAATTCCACATCGGGATTCCACTGCAGCTTGAGCTTTCCGCCGAGACCTTTCTTGAGCCCTTTGAGCTTGCTCTCCGGAATCGCGACGCGCAGGTGCACCTCCTGCGGATTAACCACCGTCATCGCGATCTCGTTCATAGAGAGCTTCCCACCAGGGATCATCTTACGCTCCACCGTGGAGGCCGTCGTCCACTTGCCGCGCTGGCTCATGCCGTAGTAGACCACGCCGTCGTGAGGCGCCTTGGGGGCCATTTTGGCAAAGTCAGCTTCATATTCCTTGAGAGAGATTTCCATCTCATCAAACTCCCTTACCTTGGCTTCGACATCGAGCTTCATGCGCTTAAGGGCGTCCTTGGTCGCCTTCTCGCTGCTCTCGTAATCAATTACCTTGAGCGTGTGATCGCGCTCGAGGCTTTCCTCCTCGCGGGGAAGGTGTGTAGCCAACGTGCGATCGGTGCGAGCCTCGGTCTGCTCGAGCGCCCACTTGTAGGAATCGACCGAATTCTTCTGACGCTGCAGGATGATTTCCTCAGTTTCCTCGGTCAGGTCGTCTTCGTCATACATCTTCTGGAGCTGCTTTAACTCCTCCTCCGCGTAGAGAAGAAAGTTACGGGTCGACTTGAGATCTTCCTTGGCCGAGCGCTCGCGCATGGGAAGCGTCACCTTCTTGAAATACTCGAGGTCTTCTTCGGCATGCTCCATCGCGAGACGCGACTGCTCGAGCCTCAACGGCGTGGTCTGCTCGAGTTTCGCCAGTTCCTGTTCGGCAGTTTCCAGGTCGAGCTCCTTGAGAGGCATTCCAACCTTAAGTTCACGAATCCTTTTCTCGAGGGCCTTGGTCTCGAGTTGAAAGAGCAGATCGCCTTTTTTAACCTCAGTGCCATGGGGCACAGCGGTAATGAGGGTCAGCTCCGTCCAACGATCCAGATCCATCGCAACCGGCGTCTGGCGCTTACTCTCGATAATACCGGAGAGCTTGGCCGTGATCTTAAACGGCTTAGCTTCAACCTTGTGAGTGGTGAAATTGTCTTTCTTTTCAGCGTCTTCAGCTTCCTTCTTCGCTGCTACCTTGAGCTCAACCTTGGAGCCAGCAGGCTGCTCTTTCTTTTGAGCGGCGCGAGACGGCTTTTTTTTCGCAGGCGCCTCATTGGCTTCGGCCTCTTTTATTGTTTCGACAGCAGGCGGCTTCTTCGCCGCAGGTTGAGAAACCTCGGAGAAAACCGGATTGCCACCGGCGATGAAAAGGCATGACGCGCCGGCGAGCAGGCGGGAGAAGGTGGAAGTAGGCATTGGGTCTATTGAGTTTTGTTAATTAGCCTGAGTATAGAGTCTGGAACATTACGCGCCGAACACCCTTTGTGGAAAGATTTTTCCCGCCGCTTTCCCGTTTCCCGTATGACATGCGATTCACCCGCACCCTAGCGGTGATAAGGCTCGCCACGCATCACGGTATGAACGCGATAGATCTGCTCGAGCAGGACGACCAGTGCCAGCTCGTGCTGCAAGGTGAATCCACTCAAGGCAATCACATGATCGGCTGAACGTCGCAACTCATCGGTGTGACCGTCAGCTCCACCGATGAGCAGAGAAACCCGCTTCACCCCGTCCATCTGCCACTTTTCGACGTGCTCCACCAATTCGGTCGTAGTCCACTTTTCCCCGCGTTCATCGAGAACCAAGCGCACCGAGCCTTCGCTAAGTTCAAGAAGACGCTGGCTGTTCCCCTCTTTACCGGCGTCCTTAGAGTCAAAATCCAGAGAGACCCGGGCATATCGACGCAAGCGTTTCTGATACTCCGCCACGCCGTCTTTCGCGTAGCGCAGCGAAGGTTTACCAATTGCCGCGATTAGCCATTTCATTTTGCACCGAAAAGTGAACGGACTGAACTTGCAACCTGACCGGCTTCAACGCAAGGTCCCCGTCCTGTGAGCGAAGAACTCCCATCCGAATATCTCGACCGGTTTTCCGGCGTCGCCCGACTCTACGGAGCCGAAGCGCTGCCGCGCCTGCTGAACGCGCACATCGCGGTGATCGGAATCGGTGGAGTCGGCTCCTGGACTGCGGAAGCAATCGCTCGCAGCGGTATCGGTAAAATCACTCTGATCGATCTTGATGAGGTCTGCGTCACCAATGTGAACCGCCAGCTCCCTGCTCACGATGGAAACGTCGGGCGCTTTAAGGTCCACGCCGTGGCCGAGCGACTCAAACTGATCAATCCCAAGGTCGTCATTCATGAAGAGGTCGCCTTCTTCACCGAAAAAAATGCCGACGACATTTTGAGCCGCGACTTCGACTGCATCGTCGATGCGATTGATGATGTGAAACAGAAATCGTTCCTCATCGCCGCTTGTCGTGATCGCAAACTCTCGCTCGTCGTAGCGGGAGGTGCCGGAGGCAAGCGAAACCCCGCCGCTGTCAGTACCGATGATCTTGCCTTCGCCACCAACGACCGCCTTCTCCGTCTCGTTCGCAAGAAACTGCGACAGAACTACGACTTCCCTCCCGAGAACACCAAGGCCCCTTTCGGCTTTCGCGCTGTCTTCAGCACCGAGAACGCCAGGTTTCCCTGGGCCGACGGCACCGTCCGCGAAGAACCGGAACCTGGCAGTCACCTGCGCCTCGACTGCGATACCGGCTTCGGAACAGCGACACCAGTCACCGGCACCTTCGGCTTTGCTGCCGCCTCTGAGGCCATTGCAGAAATCCTGACACATCCGCTGTCAGGAAATTCCGAACTATCTTCAGCTGCTGACTGAAGAGACAGCACCGCCCGGCCAGGAAAGGTTCAAATCCGGACGGCTATCGGACTGCAACAAGCACCCGAATCTGGTCGAGTTGTTGACCGCCGGACTGGAGGCGCAGGTTGAGCGTGCGACCATCATCGCTCAGGAGAAGCTCATCGCTGCCGTAGTCAAGGCCGCGGACACGACTGAAGTCGCCGCCTCGATCCCGCATCGACGAACCAACTGACTTGTCGGAGCTTTCGAGGCGATCCGAGGAAAAGATCACTCCGACCACTTCGTGTTCAAACGTCAGGGATGCCTCGACACTCTTCTCATTGGAAGGGCCGACCTGGAGAAGGTAACTTCTCAGATCACCTTCTGTCTCGATCGCTTTACCGGAATTGGAGCCGACCGCGGCAAACTGTCCTGCCGGAAGAAGGTCCACTTCCAATTCGCCGGCGGGCTGGAACGATTCGTTTTCGACGAACACCCGAACCTCGCCCCCACCGGGAGCCCGGGTCGGTTCAGTGCCGGGGAGTTCAATGCGCACATCACCAAGATTAGTTTCCACGCCGGAAAGCAGCTCCCAGGTCTTGGAGAAAGCCCGGGGGTTGTAAGGAATGTCGACCAGCTTGTCGCGGGTGTAGTCGGCCTTCACCGCTTCGAACTCGAAAAGACTACGGCAGGTCGCCCCGTCGTTCATGCAGATGCCACCATCACCGGAGAGCACGAAGGCGTTGGTGGAGAATTCAGAGCGTGCATCGATTCCGATCAGCGGGGCCTGCTCCAGCACGTTGATGCCGCGAGCCTGCAGATTGATCGCGTTGTCAGGCGTGTTGGCCCGGGCCAGGGCCACGCCGTGATAGACAAAAGCGGACCCGTCCTCGTCAACACGGAATGCCGCCGGCCCTTCCACAGTCAACTCGCCACCGGAGGAAAACTTCAGCGCTATCACCCCGGTGGAGAGTTCATATTGTCCGGACTGGAATCCACCGTTGGCATCTGGAGCGAGGTTTCCTTTCCAGTGCACATCGTCGGAGGCTTTCACGAGTGACGCTACCGGTTCGTTGCCAATCTTTTGTGATACCTGCTCGGCGAGCATAAAAGCACCGAAAGCAAACACGGCGGCTACCGCGGCCATCTTGGCAATAGTGACACCCCACGGGAACGGAACCAGATTGTCGTCTCTATCCTGAATCGCGATCTCCTGATCAAGACGGGCGGCAAAATCGGTCACAAAACTGTCCTGGCGGGTTTCAGCCCACATCCGGGTTTCGAGCGCCTCAACGAAGGCTTCTTCGCCCCTGGCTTCGGAAATGGCTTGAGAAATCCAATCGTCAGTAGCGAGTTGATGTTTCAACTGACCAATCGCTTCGGGGTTCTCCCGGAGATACTTTGCGAGGCGGTCGCACTCAAAAGCAGTTGGCTTACCGTCGCAGACGCGGTCGATCAACTCATTCGTCTCCAGTGAGGCACTCTCGACCAGGGCATCCACTGATTCTGCGGTAATGACAGCTTCAGCCTTGAGAGCCTGCCGAAGCATTTCAGAGAATTCCAGCTCATCACGCACCCGTCCACCCAGACGGTTGTCATCCTGGATCCGGTCAGCGAGCAGACGCAAGGCATCATCTCCTGCGTCCCCCTCGAGCAGGTCTTCCAACAATTCTTCGTCTGTTCGTTTTTCTTCCATGCGATCAGGCTCCTGCGAGCCCCAATCGGTCTTCCATGCACTTGCGCAGTGAAGTCCTGACCCGCTCCAGCGCTTTGCGCACTGCGGGAGGCTTCATGCCATATTGCTCGGCGATATCCTGGGCTGAGAGATCATCCTCGTAGCGGGATCTCATCATCTGCAGGCTTTTCTCCGGCAGGGTGGCGATGCACTCCTTCAAGGCCTTCATCCTGGCCAGGCCGTTATCCCCGATTTCTCGCTCCTCCTCCTCAGCGACAGAAGAGGTGGAGACGAGCACGTCCGTGAGATTGTCTGACAGGATCCGCTTGCGGCGGGCATTCTTGCGACGCTCGTTGATGACGAGATTTCGGGCGATTCCCCGGAGCCAGGCTCCGAAGTCCCTTTCGTGGTCATATTCGTCGAGACGATTGTAGGCGACGATAAACGCCTCCTGAGCCACATCATCGACCCAGAGCGGATCAACGCCCAGGGCACGAACGAATCCACGCAATCCAGCGTGGTGTTCGCGAACCTGTTCGACAAACAGCTCACGGTCGCTTGAATTCATCTCCTGTCTCCAAAGATTGCCGCCAAAACACCGGATGTGACGTTTTATCGGATTTCGTCGGAAAACTACCCCGATTGCGGACGCCAGGCCAGCCAATCCATAGGTTTGACACAAAAACTCTATCGGTTACATTCTCCGCCTTTCCCCACCCCGGGGACGGCCCGTCCAAGACGCCACTGTAGCTCAGGGGTAGAGCAATTCACTCGTAATGAATAGGTCGTCGGTTCAATTCCGACCAGTGGCTCGGGCGAAGCCCGGGCCAGAAAAAGCAATTCGTTGAACCGACGAAGTCACTGCAGCTCGTTTTGCCAAAGGCAAAATTACCATCCCCGGCGAAGCCGCATACCTGCAGATCCTGCTTCAGCAGAATAATTCAATTCCGACCAGTGGCTCGGGTCGGGCTTCTTACGGCGGTAAACAGGGCAGTGGATGAATCCCTCAGGCTTTCCGGTTGAGATAAAATCGTTCAGCGCCAAGGCCGCGGAAATGGGCTCAAACCACCAAATTGGATACATTTTACCGCCCTATCAGGCAAACAGGCGGCCGAAAACTCGCTTACGCCCGAATTTTTCTCTCTTCGCGTCACAAATCGGCCTCGTAAATGACAAATAAAACTGGGAGAATTCTCACCAGAATTCGTTAGAATTCACGCTCTCTCGAAACATCATCCATTACTCATGTCCATCCTGGAACACAAAGCCGCCCTGGAAGCCAACTCCGCAGATTGGGAATTGCGCTATAACCTCGTCGCCGCTCTCGTCGCGGAAGGCCAGCACGAGTCTGCCGTGACCGTGGTTAACGAAGGTGAAGATCTTCCCCGCGAAGCGGCCCCCTGGCTCGCCGCTGCGAAGTGCTACGCCGCGGTTGGAGCGCTCGAGCAGGCACGGGGCCTCGTCGAGAGCTCTCTTCACATTGATCCGGACTACGAACCAGCCAAGGAATACCAGGCTGAAGTCGAAGCCTCCATCGCTGCCGCAGCTCCGGTAGAAGTGGTTGAAGAAGATGCAGAGGCAGCTGCCGAAGAAACTGAAGAGGAAGCCGACAAGGAAGAGGAAGCTGTTGCGGTCGCGGTTGCGGTTGTCGAAGAAGACGAAGAGACCGAGGAAGGCGTTCCCGCACCTGCTATTGCTGAAATCGTTCGCGATGCCGATCACGACGATCCCATCGCCCTGCCGGCAGTGAGCTTCGAAAGCCATGAGATGGAAGCGATCCGCGCCGCGGAAGAAGAGTCCAAACGCATCGTTGAAGCTGGCATCCGTCGCGACAAGATGAACTCGGTGATAATCACCGTTCTCCTGCACGTTGTCATCATCGTAGGCCTTATGCTGGTCGCAACCAAGGTGCCACCAAACGTGCCTCCCCAGATCGTGGCTTCTGCCGCCAACCAGCAGCAGGAAGACACCATCGATAACACGAAGATGGAAAAGCCCACGGTGCAGCCTACCGCAACCAACACGGCGGTTGCTGACATCGTTTCCGTCCAGGCCACTTCTAATTTCAGCGTTTCCAACATGGACATCCAGGTCGCTGATGTCGCGGTTGAGTCTGGCCTGATGTTCTCCCCTTCCATGAGCATGGGGATGCCTTCTTCCAACGAGTCGAAGATGATGTTTGGCCAACCGATGGAAGGTAATGTTCTCGGCGTCGTTCTCGACGTTTCTGGATCGATGGCGGAATACCTCCCGGCTGTTGTTCGCGAGGTCGACAAGAACTTCAAAGATGCTCCCGTCGTCTACGTGCGGAACATGCTCGTTCGCGCCGGAAGGGAATCCGACAACGAAGAGATCCGCCTAATCATTCCCGAGGAAGTGAAGCCTTACTATGAACTCGAAATCGGGGGTCGCACCCGCTCTCCCTTCTGGTTCCTCTGGCACGATCTTCCCCGCAAGGCCCCTCAGCGCTATGTCGATCGCCTCATTGAAACTTACAAGACCCGCCCCAACCAGTTCATCAGTGTAGGTAGCGACTGGGGCCACCGGGGTCGCGTTGTTGAAGCTGTTAGCTTCCTGCTCGAGCAGAAGGTCGACTCCCTCTACATCTTTTCCGACTTTGAGGATTTCGTCGACGAAGAAGTCGCTGCCGATCTGGGTTCCAGACTCGGTCGCCAGAAGATTCGCACCTACCTCCAGCCCGCCGAGAAGACCACCGAGTTTCTCGACGTGATGACCAAGAAGGTTGCCAACAAGACACTCGGCCGCCAGATGCCTTCGCTGGTTTCCATTCTCAGCGGGCCAACCGAAGACGAACCGACTTCCCTTATGCCACCGCGCGACGAACCTACCACGGCCGTCTCCAACGACATGGTCACCTACGCCACGCCGCGCCCGGAAGCTGTCGCTACCGGTTGGTATGCTGACAAGCCAAGCAAAGACTGGTATGAAATTCACCGCCTCTCCGAACCGGAATACGACGCCGTCTTCTACGGACCGCAGGCTCGAGTCCACATCTACCTTAAGGATGCCAACGGTCAGTATATCCAGAACCCTATCGTCTTCTGGTATCACTCCTGGAAGGACATACCGGATCATCCCGATCCACGTTACCGCCGCCGTCGCCGGAACTTCGAGCGCATGGCCGAGGAACCGACTTTTGACGGAGAGGAAATCGTCTGGAAGATGATCCTGGAAGACGAAATGGAGTTCAACGTCCATCTCTACCTCGGTCGCAAAGGGATGTATGCCACCTACACGGCCACCAACGATGAAGACCTCGCCGAAAGGGGTGACCAGACCAGGAACCACGGCACCCACATATCATTCCGCATGCCCTCCCTCGCCCGCGAGCGCGAAGACCGCTACTACGGCTTCGACTTCCCGGACGAAGGTCTCAAGCTCGATGATATTCGCGAATGCGTGAAGCCTAACACGGTCACTTTGAACCTGCCCCGACAGTTCCGCGATCGCTTCGCGACCAACTGGTCTCAAACCGGATTTGAACCTGGTTACAATACCATCCCCTACAACGTTCTGGTGCGTCGCTACCCCAGTGGCATACGCGACCTTGTTGCCGAAGGTCCCTCATTCGCAAGCCGTAAGTTCCACGCCCGGACCACTAGTAATAAAGTGCTCTTGAGCGGCGGAGCCGGTCGAGCCGATACCGAGCCATGGGAAGGCTTCTACGCCACGCTCCATCGCAATCACGAGAATCGCGATCGCTTCACTAAGACCGAAGCGATCGAGATTGAGATCGAGTAGATGTCAGCGACTGACTGACTGCTAAATCACTGGGATCAGTGCGCTCCGCGCCTGATCTCCGACCCTTCGAAGTAGATGCGAATGCGGTAGATCGTTCGGGGGCTGTATTCGATAGCACCGGTCTCAAGATCGAAGCGCTCCGGAACCCGGGTGAGCTGCTTGTCGACTACCGCGTGATAACCACGCTCTGAAAAGATGTCGATTAACATGCCCAGAGCGATGGGGTTGGATAGAACTTCGTCTTCGTTGTTGATGACGGCACGGCCGGAAATGGCATGACGCTCAACGATGGGAATGAACTTGGTATCGATCAGCTCAATGACTTCGTGGAACAGCTCGCGATGATCACGCTCGAATCCATCGAGGCGCTTGACCAGCTCCTGGCGCGCATGAACCACCAGTTCGCTAGCGAGCGGGATACCGCGAATCGCTTCAAACGTTTCCGGCTCCAATTCGAGTGAAGACTGATACTGAAGCTCGTTGAGGATGTTCTGCTCAACTTCCTCGTAGCCGCCCTGCGCGTTGATGAGGTGATAGAAAAACACTTCGCGCAGAGACTGGAGCGCATCCCAAGTGCTTTCTTTAAAAATGCGATAGCGCTTCTTGGCCGCCTCCACATCAATGTCTGTGGCGCGAAGCTCCTGCAACTCCCCCACTCCGGTCGCGCGAACCTCTTCGTTGTGCGCCGCGATCTGGCGTCCGCGATAGAGCTGGCGATCAACACTGGTCTTTTCATCAACGAAAAGCACCATGACGTGAATTGTGGGAAGTCGAAAATCACTGGCCAGCTCAGTGTCGGCGTAGTTGCGGTGAAGGAGACTGATCTTTTGAACCAGCAGCTTCATGCACTCCACCTGAATCTTGGTTCGGGGAAAGCCATCCAGCACAGCGCCATCGCGGAACTCAGGCTCCAGCATCTTTCGAAGCAGAATACCCATGACCTCCTGGTCACCGACGAGCATTCCGTTGTCTTTGAGTGCCTTGGCCTCTGGACTGTTCAGTAGAGAGCTAACCACGATGGGCGGACAGGTGAATCCGCGCGCTTTCATGATGAATTCCGTATTCGTGCCTTTACCGGCACCAGGCGCACCACCCAGCAGGATGATTTCTTTCGGGAATCGAAGATTCTCAACTCCGAATTCCTCTTCGAGATCTCTCCACACCGCGTTGAAGATCAACTGGGCGTCCTTGATCTCTACTTCGCTGACCGGCGTTCCCGCCGCGGAATCGCCTTCGAGTTCCTTCATGCCATTGCCGTCCGCCCTAAACGGCCTCCCTGCAAGTGCAAATCCGTATCGAAAGCTGCCTTTAGGGTCATAAAATCAGCCCTTTGCAGTGCCAAAAACCGCATCGAGGACGCCGTCGAAATAAAGACGGTCTTCGCGGGTTAATTCCTCGGACCACTCCGCCAGGGGCGGCTGGCCCAGAGCGCGTCGCATTGCCTGGTGCATGAGATAACGGCCCGTCACTGTATTCATGTGGATCTTATCTCGGTGAACCTCTTCTATGGAGGCAAAGGGAGCCTTCCCCATTTTCACATCTTCGGCCACTTTCTGGAGAACATCCTGAGCATGCGTCTTGCGAAAGTCCCTTTCCGGATAAAGCTCACGCAGCAGCTTCATCAGCGCCTCGAAATAAGCCGGGCTGTGCTGCATGGTTCCTGAGACGTCACTACTTTTATACTCTTCATCGCGCGAGGCCACACGTGCCCAACCCGAGTGAATCACCACGACAGCATCCGGCTGAAGCTCAATTAAAGCCCCAATCACTGCCGCATCCTCCTGCAGGGTGCTACCATAGTGCACTTGCAGTGAGACCCAGTCATACTGCTTCTTCTCGAGAGCCCCCGGCCAGAGCGTTGAAGATTTCACACAGGGCTTTTGCGGGTTCTCGTAAATGAACGGTAGGCTTTTGCCGCAATCGACGTGCCACTGCACGTCACCGTCCAGCTTTGACGGCACCGTGTCCCAGGTCAGCGAATTGCCGATCAGGAAGTAGGAGGGACCACCCGAGCCGGGCATGACTTCCGGGTATACGACCGGTTTCTGCTCCTGCCCCATCGCAGTGAGAGCAAAGCAAAACAGGGCCACTTCAAGGTATCGCTGAATCATGCGGCTCATCCTATCTGGCGCCGCGCTGCTGGCTATTCCCTGATGCCGCCACCGCACCGGTATGGCGACTTTATGCCTCAAAAAAGAGTCGCCGTCCCCTCTCCCCCCCTGCCATATTTTCCAACTGATGAAAAAGATTTCCTATTGCTGCGCTATCCTGCTCGGCACCGCTGCTCTTGCTTTTGCTGCCCCCGACGAAACACCGGAAGGCTTCACTTCCCTGTTTGACGGAAAAGACCTTTCCAGTTGGGTAATCCCGGCGGGCGACAACGGACACTGGAAAGTACTCGACGGCGTCATCGACTATGACGCTCAGTCCGAGGCGACTGATCCAAAGAATAAGCACCTTTGGACCAAGAAAGAATACGGGGACTTCGAACTGCGCATCGACTGGCGCATTAAAGAGACGACCGGTTTTTACAATGTCCCCTACGTTCTGCCCGATGGCTCCTATGTGAAGGATGAGAACGGCAAGAAGATCACCCACCCAATCAAAAATGCCGACTCAGGGATTCTTCTTCGCGGCAACATGACCTACCAGCTCAACATCTGGTGCTGGCCGATCGGCTCCGGCGAAATGTATGGCATCCGCAATAACGAAAGGCAGCCTCAAGAAATCCGCGCCGGACTCACTCCCGCTTTGAATGCCGACAACCCGGTTGGTGAATGGAACACCTTTATTGTCACCGTGGAAGGCGACCGTGTCACCGTTGAATCCAATGGGCATCTTATCATCAACAAGGCCTTGATGCCCGGCGTTCCCGAGAAAGGCCCGATCGGGTTGCAACATCATGGCGGCAAAAAAGCGGACGGAACCTGGTCTCCAGCTTCCAGCCTGGTTCAGTTCCGAAACATTTTCATCAAGGAGCTCTAAGCTCCGCCAGACTTCATTATGAACCTGCCCTGCAGAACTCTCGCCCTGGCAGTCCTCGCGCTCCCGCTTTTTGCAGCGGGAGCGGAAGACGATGACCCGACCTTTGGTCACTCCGTCCACGGAGAAGTGTTCAACGAGGGCCCTCGGCAGGCAGCCGTTTTAATTCCCGGCACGGGCAACGTTCATTTCAAGGTCACCACTAATTCCCCCGAAGCCCAGGAGTTCTTCAACCAGGGCATCGGTCAGCTGCACGGCTTCTGGGACTTTGAAGCCGAGCGGACCTTTCGCCAGGTTGCCGCGATCGATCCGGACTGCGCCATGGCCTACTGGGGCATGGCGATGGCCAACTACAAGAACAACGAGCGCGGCAAGGGATTCATCGACGAAGCGGTCGCCCGGAAAGAAAAGGCCTCGGGGCGGGAGCAACGTTGGATTGATGGACTCGCCGCCTATTTCGAAAACCCGAAGGCCGATCTGAAGAAGCGTCTTCGGGACTATGTCAGGAGCCTCGAAGACCTCGCCATCGATTACCCCGAAGACATCGAAGCGCAGGCATTTCTGCTGAAGCACATCTATTACAACAACGGCAAGGGCCTCGCTATTCCAAGCCACTACGCGATCAACCTGCTGGCCGATAAAATTCTCACCGCTGCTCCGGATCACCCGGCCAACCACTACCAGATTCACCTGTGGGACCGGGAGAAAGCCGACCGCGCCCTCACGGCTGCAGCCAACTGTGGCCCCGCTGCACCCGGCATCGCACACATGTGGCACATGCCTGGGCACATTTACACCAAGCTCAAGCGATACGAGGACGCCGTCTGGCAACAGGAAGCCTCCGCCCGCGTGGACCACAAGCACATGATCCGCTTCCAGATTGTGCCGGACCAGATTCACAATTTCGCCCACAACAATGAGTGGTGTATTCGGAACCTGAACTTCCTTGGGCAGTTCGACCGGTCCGTCGAGCTCGCTGAAAACATGATCTCCCTGCCTCGACGTGCCAAATTTAAAGGGGAGGAAGATAAAGAGAAAAAGGATGACGCCGTCTACGAGCCCAGGGGCAGCAGCTGGCAACATGGCCGCCAACGACTCCGCGACACCCTGGTTCGCTTTGAACAGTGGGATACGCTCATCGAGGAATCCGAAAACGGGGTTCTCACCGCTGACGATGCCTCGATTCGCCAGCGGGACGTGGATCGCTTTCTCGGGATCGCCAAGTTCGAAACCGGAGATCGCGAAGGAGCCTCCCAGCACCTCGCCGCGCTCCAGTCCATTCTCGACGAGAAAACCGGAAAGAGAGACAGCGCTGTCGAAAAAGCGAGGACCAAGGCAACCGAAGCTAAGAAAGAAGAGAAAGGAATCAAGGCCGCCACCGACGCCGCAGCCAAACCTTTCAAGACTGACATCGACACCTATCAGAAACTGGTCAACGAACTGAAGGTCTACGAAGCACTGACGGCCGAGCCGCAACAACTCGATACCGCGAAGGAACTGCTGCCAAAGCTTAAGGACCTCGCCAAGTGGCGGCACGCCAACCTGTGGCATCGCGCCGGCAATGAAGAGCAGGCCCTCAAGCTCGCCAACGAAGCCGTCACTGCCGGCGAGAACGAAGTGCTTCCTCTCGCCATGAAGGCGAAGCTTCTCCACGCCTACGGCAAGGAGAAAGAAGCCCGTGAAGCTTTCGATTCACTTCGCAAAGTTGCCGCGCTTGCTGACCTCGACACTCCGCCGCTGCAGGACCTCGCCCCCGTCGCAAAGGCGCTAGGTTACCCGGAAGACTGGCGCCAGGCCAACCCGCCTGCCAAGGATCTCGGCGAACGCCCCGAACTCGATGAACTCGGCCCCTTTCGCTGGTCACCGCCCTCGGCTCAACCTTTCTCCCTGCTCGACGCTCAGAGCAACAAAGTCAGCCTCGCTGACTACAGCGGCCGCAATGTGCTCGTGATCTTTTTCCTCGGACGAGGCTGTACTCACTGCATGGAACAGCTCAATGCTTTCGCGCCCATGACGGAAGCCTATCGCAAGGCCGGTATCGAGATCGTGGCGATCAGTTCCGATTCTGTGGAAGGCCTCAATAAAACTTTTCAGGACAGTTCCGCAGGAAAGAACCCTTTCCCGTTCACCCTGCTTTCCGACAAATCACTCGACCGCTTCAAAGCCTACCGCGCCTACGATGACTTTGAAGGAATGGAGCTGCACGGCACCTATCTCATCGACGGTCAGCAGCGAATCCGGTGGCAGGACATCAGCTTCGAACCCTTCATGTATCCCGAGTGGTTGCTGGAAGAGTGCGAGCGGCTGCTCGCGATGGAAGCTGAACAGAGCTGAATCACCCAGGTTGCCAGCCGCAAACAAATCGCTTTGCTACGCAAAAGCTGGGCAACCATAACAACCAGCCCATTTCCACCTTGCTTTGCTCATCCAAGGTTTCAAAAGGCTCACTGTCGTGACCTACGCTAAACCTTCCAGTGGCTTCACTCGCGCTACCTGTCAAAATCTTCGTCTAGCCCAGATCCGGCGCCCCCGTATTTGCATGACGCAACCGCATCTCTATGGCGAACATATCCGTCATGAAATGCCGCAATCACACGATTTCAAGATGACAAACCACCCACACGTGGCGCACATTGTCGAAAGCTTATGTCACACGAAGACAACAAGAACGTTCTCGGCGGCGAACTGATACCATGCAGCATGGATCCACTCACCGGATTCTATCGCAACGGGAAGTGCCAGGTCGGCCCCGAAGACCACGGCTGTCATGCCGTCTGCTGCGAACTTACGGAGGAGTTCCTCGAGTTCAGCAAGTCCTCAGGGAACGATCTCAGCACGCCGATGCCGATTTATGGCTTCCCCGGTTTGAAACCGGGCGATCGCTGGTGCGTCTGTGCAGGACGATGGAAAGAAGCTCTTGATGCAGGTTATGCCTGCCCCGTTGTTCTTGAAGCGACTTCAGAAATGGCGCTTCAGTATGTGTCACGCAGCATCCTGGAGGAATACGCGCTGCTCCCCGAAGAGGACTGATCACTAGCGCGAGCGAAACTTGAAGTCGATGCTCCCGGCACCGTCCTCCAACGGCACCTCGATTGACGCTTCGTCATGGGGTGATTTGGACTTGAGACTCACGACCTTATCATCGGAAGACCCGGTGGACTCCCAGATGCTTCCTTCAAACGTCACGGTGGCCTTTCCTTTTACCGGACCCAACTCCGCTGGCGCCGAGTATTTGCCCCGTCGCACTCGAACCGAAGTTGGCGGAAGAAAATCATTCTCCGGGTAAAAGGTCAGCACCCCCCAGGCCACCGGATGACCGTCGAGCTTCACCTCCCCTTTGACGGCGAGTCGCTCCTGTTTTGCTGCATAGAAAAAATTGGTTTTTAGCCAATCCCTGAGGTGACCCGACCAACTTCCCAACACAGGATCGCCGCGGTAGAGTCCTACCCCGTGAGGGCCATTCTGATACACATGCATCTCCACCGGCACACCCTTTTCGCGTAAAGCGAGAAACATAAGCACCGCGTTTTCCGCCGGCACAGCAGTATCTTCATTCGTTTGAAAGATAAAAGTCGGCGGCGTGTCCTCCGAGACATTCAAATTGGACGAAAGCTTTTTCGCCAACTCGTCATCATCGACCCAGTCCGGTCCAAGCAGGTTCTTACGCGAGCCACCGTGTGTCACCGAGCGATCCATTGAGATCACCGGGTAGCAAAGAATCGCAAAGTCCGGCCGCGCACTGACTTCGTCGATCGCATCCGACGCCTCGTAGACCTCTTCGTCATAGAGGGTCGCTGCCATGCTCGCAAGATGCCCTCCCGCAGAAAAGCCCATCACGGCGATGCGCTCCGGATCCAACTCCAGATCGGGCGCATGGGACCGGACCCAACGAAGAGCACGCTGCACGTCAGCCAACTGTGTCGGGTAATGGTGCCCCTGGCTTCCCAATCGATACTGCAAAACAAAGGCCGTGACACCTTGCTCCTGGAACCACTGGGCCGGCTGATGGCCTTCATGATCCTTTGCCAGTCCACCGTAACCACCGCCAGGGCAAATCACGACGGCGGCGCCGGTATGGTTTTTACTTTCAGCCCTGTAGACTGTCATTAGAGGTGAGCCCGTCTCTGCGTCGACTGGCTTGGTATAAGGAACTTTTCCGTCAAGCCAGAGTGGTTGGATCTCCTGCGAGAACCCAACTGAGCTGAGAACAGATACAGCGATTAGTGAGACAGCGATTTTCATACTCCTGGATTCGAACTCAATGCATCCGACTCAGCCCGAAGGGTCGGAACCTCTCCTTTCAGTGATTGGATTTCTTCTTCCATCTCTTCGCGCCAGTTCGGCGTGGTGGCTCCTATTTTGAGGAGACATCATAATACACGGGACTCTTCAAACTCCAGTTGAATAAGACCGGATTCGTTACCGGTCTCTTCTTCAGGGGTTTCCTCTGTCATCAGGAAGTTAGACTATTCGATAAACTTACCTGGATTGAGAATCCCCTTCGGATCCAGGGTAGATTTCAAATCACGGTGAATCTTTGAGGACACCGGCGACACCGCCTCCTTAAACCAGCGCTTCTTAGCCAGGCCAACACCGTGTTCACCGGTAATCTGGCCATCGTTTTCAATTATCCACTTAAAAAGGATATCTAGCGCCGAATCGGCTTTTTCACGAGCGGCCTCGTCGACGTCATAGTCTTTGACCATGAGATTGGTGTGAATATTTCCGTCACCGGCGTGACCAAAGCAGGCGACCGGAATACCGGTTTGCTCTTCGAGGCTGCGAGCAAACTTAACGAGGTCGACGAGCTTGGAACGAGGCACAACGATATCTTCGTTCAACTTGATCAACCCAGTATCGCGAAGGGAATATGAGAACTCGCGACGCAACTTCCAGATGGCCTCACACGATTCTTTGTCACGCGCTTCTTCCACCGAGTTGGCACCCAGTAATTCGATCAATTCACGAAGGTGGGCCAGATCATTGAGAACAGAATCCTTACGACCATCGAGCTCGACTATAAGGTGAGCGTCACCATCGGGCAGCATCTCGGGCCCGAGGCGATTACGTGCAGCCTTTAACGTGAACCCATCGGTAATCTCCAATCCAGATGGCTGCCATCCGGAGTCGAGAATCGTCTGCACCGCAATCGCTGCCGTTTCGAATTCCGGAAAAGTTGCCGTCAGCATGGCGCGAGCTTCGGGATGAGGAATCAACCGCAGGGTCGCCTTCGTGACCACTCCGAGGAGACCTTCGGACCCAACAAACATGCCGATGAGATCAAAGCCGGTTTTGTTTTTGTGACAACGCCCGCCCGTCTCGAGAACCTCCCCACTCGGCAACACTACCTCCAGACCGAGAATATAATGACGCGTCACGCCGTACTTCACACACCTTGGACCACCCGCATTGGTAGCGATCGTCCCGCCCACGGAGCACTCCTTCAAACTGGCCGGGTCCGGTGGGTAATACCAACCCTTCTCACGAACTGTTTCCTGGAGATCATCCAAGATGACACCGGGCTCCACCACCGCAACACCATCCGCAGTGTTCACTTCGATGATTCGGTCCATCTTCCGAACCGAAAGGAGGATCCCACCATTTACAGGAACGCATCCCCCGACATAGCCCACACCGGCACCACGGGTCGTCACCGGGATGTTGTTTTCGTTGGCATACTTTAAAGTAGCCACGACATCATCTCGATTCAGCGCTTGCACCACTACTTCCGGCAACCCAGAAGCGTGCCAACGGTCCGAGCCAAACTCTTCGCGTGTATCAGCGGCAACTGAAATCCGTGCAGGATCCAGCACTGCCTTAAGCCCTGCCAACCACTTCGGTCCTTCTACTTTTCGATCAATGTCGTTAACCACTCCCATGTCCTTGGAAGAAAAACGATAGCCCCGACTACGCTCGCTGCAACCGCGGCAATCATGACCCCTGCCGCAGCCGCATCCTTGGCCCGCCCGACTCCTCGATCCATTTCCGGATGAACGGCATCAGCAAGATACTCCAGAGACGTATTCAACACTTCCGCGACAATCACCAGAGCCGAACAGATAATCACCGCGAGCCATTCCGCGGCAGAAATCTTGAAAAGCCAGCCTAACAGAACAACTAATAAGGCCATAGCCAGATGAATCCGAAAGTTCCATTCCGTCTTTAACACCCAGTAGAGACCTCGCAATGCGTCCATAAAACATCGCTTAAGTCGGAAGTGTCCTGATGTCTCTTTCATAAAAAAACCTTGGCGTTATCAATAAATAAGGTAAACCTTTAACAACTCTTGATTATTCATTCCAAAGAGCATGGCTAAAAAAGCAGCGAAAAAGAAACTCCCGAGGCGTCCCAGCCCTAAAAAAATCGCTTTTGTCGGAGTCGGACGCATGGGAGCTAACATGGCTCGCCACCTCAACGACCTCAACTACAACATCACTGCGGTCTACGATGTGAATCGTATTGCAGCGAAAGAGCTCGCCGAAGAAATAGGCGCTACAGCTTACACTAAGCTTTCCGATGTCACAGCTGCAGCCGACATTATCTTCACGGTCGTTACTAACGATGCCGCAATGAAGAAAATATTCCTCGGAGGGAAAGACAACCTGTTTACCGCGGCAGCCGGGAAAACATTTATCAACTGCGCAACGTTGAGCCCGGAAATCCAGAAGACAATCTCAACCGCAGCAAAACGTCGCAAGGCATCCTGCATTGAAGCCTGTATGGCAAGCAGCATCAGCCATGCGCGGACCGGCCAGCTCTACTTAATGATTGGCGCGGACAATGATGTTTATAAGAAAAACAAAAAGCTTCTCGAAAATATCAGCGTTAACCTTCGCCACATCGGCAAGATTGGAAAGGCTGCTGAAGTGAAGGCCTTGGTCAACATGGTGATGAACATCAACACCGCCGGCCTCGCCGAAGGTCTTGGCCTCGCCAAGGCGCTCGGGCACGACCTTGACATGATTTGCGAAGTCTTCTCGCAGACCGGAGCGAACTCACGCGTTCTGGAAACTGACGCTGAAGACATGATCGACCGCGACCACGAATGCTGGTTCTCAGCCGAACACGCCGCCAAGGACTCCGGCATTGCCGGCAAACTAGCAAAAACCAAAAAGATTAATCTGCCTCTCAATGCGGCGACCAAGAGTCAATATGACCGCATGGTAGAGTTAGGTATTGGTGACCTGGATAAATCCGGAGTTGCTGAACTCACTTTCCCGGGACGAACCGGGAATAAGAAAAAGACAAGAGCAAGAAAGAGGTGACATTCATTAAGAAAGTCTCCAATATGTTCAAGCACTAGTCACTAGGATCCCGCGCCCATGAAAAAAGCAGCAACGAAAAAGAAAACCGTTAGGAAAGCGGCCAAGAAAAAGGCAGCTCCTAAGAAGAAAGCAGCGCCTCGCAAGAAGGTAGCCAAGAAAAAGGCAGCTCCTAAAAAGAAAGCGGCCAAGAAAAAGGCAGCCCCTCGCAAAAAGGTAGCTAAGAAAAAAGTAGCTAAGAAAAAGGCTGCGCCGAAGAAAAAGGCCGCCAAAAAGAAAGCTGCTAAGAAAAAGGTAGCTAAGAAAAAGGCTGCGCCGAAGAAAAAGGCCGCTAAAAAGA
>JBMYJM010000022.1:0-35863 GCA_049594415.1 Verrucomicrobiales bacterium
ACTAACCACTAACCACTAACCACTAACCACTAACCACTAACCACTAACCACTAACTCACGCGATTAAGTCGTGAAACACTTTCCCGTGCACATCGGTCAGGCGGAAATCGCGTCCGGCGTAGCGGTAGGTCAGTTTCTCGTGATCGAATCCGAGCAGGTGCAGAACAGTGGCATGCAGGTCGTGGACATGCATTTCGTTTTCCACGGCTTTGTAGCCGAATTCGTCGGTTTTTCCGTATTGGAAGCCGCCCTTGGTGCCGCCGCCGGCGAGCCACATCGTGAAACCGTGATGATTGTGATCCCGTCCGAGTCTGAGGTTGGGGCCGGTGCGTCCCGGGGTGGGCAGTTCCACGCTGGGGGTGCGGCCAAATTCGCCGCCCCAGATCACGAGGGTGTCCTCGAGCAGGCCACGTTGCTTGAGGTCCTGGAGCAGAGCCGCGATAGGTTGATCAGCTTCGGCTCCGAGTCTGCCGTGGTTCTTGGCGATCTCGCTATGGCTGTCCCAAGGTTGTCCGGCGCCGTGCCAGACCTGGACAAAGCGCACACCACGCTCGACGAGGCGGCGTGCGATCAGCATCTGGCGCCCGTGCAGGGTATCGCCGTAGAGATCGCGGATGTGTTGAGGCTCGTGATCGACATCAAACGCATCGCTGGCTTCGATCTGCATCTTGTAGGCGAGCTCAAGTGAGTGGATGCGGGCTTCGACACCGGAGTCATGCAACTGGTTCGCCTGATCGTTTCGGTTCATTTCCTGGATCAGGTCAATCTGGCTGCGCTGGAGTTCGCGCGGCATGCGACGGTTCTTGATATCGGGAATGAGCTTCGAGATCTGTGAGTTCTTGGTGTCGATATGCGCTCCCTGATAGGCGCCCGGCAGGAAGGCGGAGCGCCAGTTCTGAGTTTCGACGATGGGCACGCCTCCGGGACAGAGAGAGACAAAGCCGGGCAGGTTTTCGTTCTCGGTTCCGAGACCATAAGTGACCCAGCTGCCCATGCTGGGGCGAACCACGTTGACGCGTTCGGCACCGGTATTCATGAGCATGAGAGAGGGCTCATGATTGGGCACGTTGGCGTACATGGAATTGATGACGCAAAGGTCATCAGCCATCTCGGCGACCTTGGGAAAGAGGTCACTGGCCCATAGACCGCTCTGACCGTGCTGCTTGAAGTTGAAGGGCGACTGCATCAGCGTGCCGGTGCGTCGCTCCGTCTTGAGGTTGCCGCCGGGGGCTTCCTGGCCGTTGTATTTCGACAGTGCCGGCTTGTAGTCGAAGGAGTCGACCTGCGAGGGGCCGCCGTTCGCGAAGATGTGAATGACACGTTTCGCCTTCGGTGCGAAATGCGGCTGGCCGGGGGCGAGGGGATTGAGGGAACGGTCCGCGGCATTCAATCCGGAGAGAAAAGGGCTCAGCCCGAGAGCGCCCATGCCCATACCGGTGTGGCGGAGGAATTCGCGTCGTGAGGAGAAATCAGGATTCATCGTAGGTGGGCAGGTTAGTCGATGAAGAGAAAGCGGTTGGTGTTGAGCAAAGCGTGGGCGTAAGCGCTCCAGGCATCGGCCGTTCGGGTCGGGCCGGCGAATGATTTCTCAAGGTCCCACTTCGAATAACGCTCACCAAGGTCGGTGAGGATGACATTCCACGAGAAGCTGTCTGAGTTGGAGTTGTTCTCGTGGGGCTCAACGATGAAGTAAAGTTGCTCGCCTTTGGTGACAGTCACCTCCGGGATATCGGAGCGATTGCGCTCCGACTTGGCGGGAAGAAGTTTGTTGAGCAGGACACCTTCTTCGGAACTGACCACCTTGAAGCGGATGCCGTTGCCTTGCGGAGATTTGCGTTCGACGGGGCCGGCCACGCGAAGAGTGAGATCGGCCGGGGCGACCCAGCGCACAATGTTGCTGTGGGCGCTGTTGTGACCGGGGTGGCCGCCCTTGTGATCGCGGTAGAGGTAGCTGGTGGGCTGACCACTGACAGGGAATTCTTCCTGCACTTGCCAGCGTTTGCCGGTCCAGTGCTCAAAGGGAATGAAGGTGATCTCGCCGGTCTCGTCGTTGACCTGACCGTAGCCATAACTCCATTCGCTGTCGGTCTGGCGTCCGGCGAGGCTGTCGATCTCCGACTGATAAGCGGTCACGAAGCTGTCGGCGAGCTGGCGGTCGGTGTCGCTCGGATCGGTGGCAAAGGCGGCGCGGTGCAGGCGGGTGAGGCGGTCGTCGGCCGAGGCGCTGCTTTCGGCAAAGGCGCTCGCCCGGTCCTGGATGAAGTCGCTGTTGAGAGTAAAGAGCGCCTGCATCGGGATAGTGGTGGTGGGACGCTGGCCGGTGGTTTCCTGCGGATTGGAGAAGTCGAAGTTGCGGAAGACCGGGTTCAGGTTCTGGCGGTCGATAAAGGCGTAAACCGAGCGGCGATTCGAGTAGGGCGGTTCGAGAATCTTGACGGCGCGGCCGTAAAGCGTGTCATCGAGCGTGCCGGACACGGCGAGGATGCTGTCGCGCATCTGCTCGAGATCGAGGCGACGGCGCGGGGATTGCCAGAGCAGGCGGTTCTCGGGATCGATGAGCTGGTTGGCCTCGAAGTGCTCGCTCTGCGAGGCCTGCTGCCAGGTTTCCGAGGTGAGGATGAGGCGGTTGAGCTTTTTGATCGACCAGTCGTTTTCAACCAGCCAGTTGGCTAGCCAGTCGAGAAGTTCGGGGTGGTCCGGCTTTTCGCCTTGGATTCCGAAGTCGTCGATGGTGCGGACGATGCCTTCGCCGAAATGCCAGAGCCAGACCCGGTTGACGATATTGCGGGCGGTGAGGGGATTGTCGGGGGTGGCGATGGCCTGCGCCATCTCAAGGCGGCCGCTTCCGTTTTGGAAAGGCTGAGGCGGCTCCGGCGAAGCGATGGCGAGAAACTGTCGCGGCACGATGTCGCCGCGGCGTGCAGGATTGCCGCGCACAAAGACGGCCTGCTGTCCGGGCCTGGGGTTGTCTTTGAGGATGATGGCTTTGTCAGGCTCCATCTCGGAGTCGATCACGAAGGTGTCGTGGGCGCGCTGCAGCTTGTCGCGTTGAGCCTTTTCCTGGATGGTGAGCTTGGGGAGAAGTTGGAGGGGGCGCTTACCGATATCGGGGTTCTCTTCGGCCAACCGATCGAGGATGGGGTTCAGGTAGTCGTCGACTGCTTTCTGCTTGGCGGCTTTTTCGGCGAGATACTCTTTCCACTCCGGTCCGCTGGGTGGGGATCCGATGGTAGGCTCATCCTTGATCCGTGAATTCGCGAAGACGCCGTAGAGGCTGTAATACTCCTTCGTCGAAATGGGGTCGAACTTGTGGTCGTGGCAGCGGGCGCAGGACACGGTCAGGGCCATGGTCCCGCGGAATGTGGTGTCGAGACGGTCGTCGAGGATGAGTTCCTGGGCGCCGCCGGATTTGCTCAGCGAAAGAAAGCCGAGCGCAGCGAGGTGTTTGCGTTCCGGTTTTTCCCAGTCGACAAGCTGCTCGCCGGCGAGCTGGTAAAGGAGGAAACGGTCGTAGGGCATGTCGTCATTGAACGCCCGAATGAGCCAGTCGCGGTAAGTGTAGCTGTGCACAAAGCGGCGTTCGCGTCCGCCGGCTTCGTAGCCCTTGGTGTCGGCGTAACGAGCCACATCCATCCAGTGGCGGGCAAAGCGTTCCCCGTAGTGGGGCGAGTCGAGCAGGGTGTCGATCACGGCAGCCCAGGCTTCTTCGTCGGAGCGATCATCTTTGAGAAATTGATTCTGTTCCTCATACTTCGGCGGTAATCCAAGCAGGCTGAAGCTGGCGCGTCGGTAACGAGTGGCGCGATCGGCGCGCGGGGCGGGGGTGAGACCTTTCGCTTCCTGGGAGCGATGAATGAAATAATCAATCGGGTGGCCGGCGTCCTCGGGCAGAGTTTCGGGAGCGACGGGTTTGAACGACCAGTGACTGGCCGGGTCGATCGTTTCGTTGCCGGCGCCTTCGGCAGGCCAGGGCAGGCCCTGTCCGATCCACTCGGTGAGGGCGGCGATGGCGGGCTCGGGGAGTTTCTCGCCTTTCTTGGGCATGGCGGGGACGTCCTTGTCATTGACCTGCTGGAGGGAGCGAATGACGAGGCTTTCTTCTGGATTCTCAAGGTCGATGATGGGGCGGTAGTCGCTGCCCTTGAGCCACCCATCGCGGCGATTGAGCTGGAGACCGACCTTGGCCTTGGTGCCGGTGTGGCAGTCGAGGCAATATTCAGCCAGCACAGGACGAATTTCTTTTTCGAAGAACTCAATCTGCACGGCGGTAAAATCCCGGGCAGGCTCGTTCGCTATGGCATCGCTGGCGAGCGGGGCTATCAAGAGGAAAAGCCCGGCGCCGGAGAGCTTGATTGTTTTGGAAGGAAAGGAACGCATCCGTTTCAGAATATGGATTCGCTGTGGTGCTGGCGCAAAAGGCGCAGTTGCGGATGCCTGGTTGCCCGATAGCGCGGAACCGGCGCCAGCATCTGCACGGAATTAAGGGTGTTTCTGCATTGAAATTTGTGGTTCCTCCCCCAGAATTCGGCCTTTGCGAACTGCTGTTTTACTATGGACGAAAAAGAAACCAAGAAGTTGTTCTGGGCCTGTTTTGTCGCTCTCGTGGCGACCTCATTTGTGTTCGGTCTCCGCGCCAATATCATCGGCGACTGGCAGGCCGACTTCGGACTTTCTGAAGCTGACAAGGGAACCATCCTCGGCGTGGGACTCTGGCCCTTCGCGATCAGTATTATCGTTTTCAGCCTGATCATTGATTACATCGGCTACAAAACGGCGGCCTATTTTGCGATGGGGTGTCATATCGCCTCTCTGCTTCTCACGCTTTTTGCGAACGGACCGACTGCGCTCTACTGGAGTGTGTTCCTCATCGCCATCGCCAACGGCACTGTTGAAGCTTTCATCAACCCGGTCGTGGCCACGATTTACAAGAAGGAGAAATCGAAATGGCTCAATATTCTTCACGCCGGTTGGCCGGCGGGTCTGGCGCTCGGTGCGCTGACCGCTATCCTGCTGGGAGATGCCAGCTGGAAGATCAAATACGTGATGTGTTTTATACCGGTGGTGATCTACGCCGTCATGATAATCCCGCGGAAGTTTCCGGTGAACGAGCGTGTTGAAGCTAATGTTTCCTATCGTGAGATGCTGGGACAGGTCGGTGGTATCGGCTTCTTCCTCCTGACGTGGTTGCTGGTTCTTGGAGTTTCCCAGATTCTGGCCAGCCTCAATCCTGACCTCGCGGTCAAGGGAATCGTGGCGGTCATTATTGCTGCGGTTGTGGCGATCGGCGCGGGAATTTACACCAAGAGTTTCGGGCACTGGATGTTCCTTTTGGTCCTTCTGACGATGGGGCCATTGGCGACCACAGAGCTTGGAACGGACAGTTGGATGCCGGATCTTCTCGGCGCTGACTTCACCCCAGCCCAGGCGGGGTGGATCTTTATTTACGTGTCCACGATAATGACGATCCTCCGTTTCTACGCCGGTCCAATTGTGCACAAGTTCTCCCCGATCGGTTTGTTGGTCATCAGTGCCATCATTGCGATTATCGGCCTGCTCTTCCTTTCGAAGTCCGCTGGTTTCGTCATTCTGATTGCCGCAACCGTATATGCGCTCGGGAAAACCTTCCTCTGGTCGACGACTCTCGGGCTCGTTTCCGAGCAGTTTCCCAAGGGAGGAGCCCTGACCTTAAATGGCGTTTCTGCCGTAGGCGTGCTCGGGATGGGTATCCTCGGCGCTCCCATCATGGGCGGTCTGCAGGACAAGGGTATCGATCGTGACCTCAAGGCTGAGCATCCCGCGATCCACGAGCAGGTGGCGACGGCACCGCGCGCGTTGCCTTTCCTCGGCGAAGTCAGGGGAGTCGACGAGGACAAGGTAAAAAAACTCTCTGAAGAAGATCAGGAGATCGTTCGCCAAGTGCGCTATCCCAACAAGAAAGCGGCCTTTGTGCAGGTCTCGGTGCTGCCGACCTTCATGCTGATTTGTTACCTTGTTTTGTTCTTCTACTTCAAGTCGAAGGGCGGCTACAAACCCGAGGAACTTTCAGGGGGTGGTGAGCACTGACGCGCAGTGTCTCCAATTCCTGAGAGGAGCCTGTTCCGCACAAACGGGGTTCCTCGAAACAAAACGAGCAACCCGGCTGACAAGAGCAGGAAAAACCCCCGTAAAACCTGCAAAAGAATGGAGTCAACCGGGTTGCCGTCTGGTTTCAACCCTTATGTCGTCTGGTCTGGATACCGTCTGACGAACCCTTAGAGACGCAATAGGTGTGCCAACTCCGAATTAAAAGAAAATGACTGATATCAAAAACATTCATCTATCTGTTGAAATTCGTGAGGCTTGCTTAGGGGATGTCCCAGGTATCCTCGAGATGGTGGCGGAGTTAGCGGAGTTCGAACATCTTGCCGATCAGTTGGTTGCGACTGAGGAAGATTACCGGGAGAGCCTGTTTGGTGAGCATCCCGCGGCGGCGGCATTAGTTGCGACAGTGTCCGGGCAACTGGTTGGTTACGCGATTTTCTTTTCCACTTTTTCCACTTTCGTGGGTCGCGCCGGGATCTGGCTCGAGGATTTGTATGTGCGTCCCGATTTTCGGAAGGCCGGAATCGGCAAAAAGCTGCTCAAAGCGGTGGGTAAAATTGCCGAGGAGCGGAACGCCGGTCGTTATGAGTGGTGCGTGCTGGACTGGAACCAGAATGCGATCGATCTCTACACGCAGGTAGGAGGCGAAATTTTGGATGAGTGGCGTATTGTGCGACTCGATCGGGCCGCTATTGAGTCCCTGCCGGAAAAATGAGTATCGCCACGAATCTGAAACACGTAGAAGCTCAAGTGGCCGACGCGGCCGCAAAGGCGGGGCGCGACTCCAACGGGATCACTCTGATTGCGGTCAGTAAGACCTGGCCTCTCAGTGTGATCCAGGAAGCCGTCGATGCGGGGCAGCGTGTCTTCGGTGAGAACAAGGTCCAGGAGGTGCTGGAAAAAGTTCCGGCGATGGCGCCTGAACTGAAGTGGCATTTGATTGGTCACCTTCAGAAGAACAAGACCCGCAAGGTGCTGCCTCTCTGCGCGATGATTCACAGCGTCGATTCGCTGGCGCTGGCGCAGCAGATCGATCGAATCGCCGGGGAACTGGAACTGACTCCGGAAATTTTGCTCCAAGTTAATGTGGCAGAGGACGATGCCAAGTTCGGCCTCGCCTCCAGTGAAGTGGAGAACATCGTGAACGAAGTTTCCCAGTTGGAACAAGTGAAGCTTCGCGGCCTCATGACTGTGCCTTCGTTCGACCCCGATCCTGAAAAAGTTCGACCCTCCTTTGCGGCCTTACGCGAACTTCGCGAGAGAGTAGCGGCGGCAACCGGAGCTGAGCTGCCCGAGTTATCCATGGGAATGAGCCACGATTTTCAGGTGGCTATTGAAGAGGGCGCGACTCTCGTCCGGGTGGGTTCTTCGATTTTTGGTCAGCGCGACTATCCGCAGCGCTGATCAGGAGGTGTCCCGCGAGGGGACAGCGTGAATACGCGGAAGGAAGCTTCATTTCGCCGTTGCTCAGCGCGGTTTTTTTCGACAACATCTCGCTTCATTCTTTAAATCGCGACTATGGCTAACGACTCGAACCGATCTGCGGTGCCTTTGCTGAGCATCATGATGTTTCTCCAATTCTTCACCTGGGGTGCCTGGTTCGCTACGGTGGGGCAGGCCCTCGGGGCGAATGAAATGGGTGCCAGCACAGGGGCCGCTTACGACTCGGCTCCTCTTGGCGCCATTTTCGCGCCGCTCTTTCTTGGGATCATCGCTGATCGGTTTTTCCCATCCCAGATCGTGATGGGAGTCTTATTCCTCATCGGGGGGGCGCTCCTCTGGATGGCGGAAGGAGCTGCGGCGGCTGGCAATGCGGTTCTGCTCAAGTATCTCTTTCTCGGCCACATGCTGTGTTACATGCCGACCCTCGGTCTGGGTAATACGATTGCATTTTCCAATCTCAGCCGAATTGAGTTTCCCAAGATTCGAGTCTGGGGAACGATCGGTTGGATTGTTGCCGGACTGGCGGTGGGTTTCCTTGGATGGACTTCCTCGTTGGCGATCTTCAAGCTTGCGGCTGGCTCTTCTATCTTGTTGGGATTGCTCTCATTTGCTCTGCCTCACACGCCACCTCCAGCGAAAGGGCAAAAACTTGACCTGCGAGCCTTGCTCATGGCTGACGCCTGGAAGCTGTTGGCCAAGCCGGGCTTTCTTGTCTTTATCCTCTGCTCAGGCCTCATCTGCATCCCGCTTGCCTACTATTATGGTGTAACGGCCCAGTTCCTCGCCACGACAGGATTCGAACAGGCGGCTTCTTTCATGACGATCGGTCAGATGTCCGAGATTATTTTCATGCTGCTGATCCCGTTCTTCTTCCGTCGCCTCGGGGTGAAGTGGATGATTCTCGTCGGAATGCTCTCGTGGGTGCTGCGCTACCTGCTCTTCGCCTTCGGTGCTCCGGATCAAGCGTTCTGGATGATCATGCTCGGTGTCGCTCTGCACGGGATCTGCTACGACTTCTTCTTCGTGACCGGATTTATGTACACCGATGCGGTGGCTCCGAAAGAGGTGCGAAGCCAGGCACAGAGCATGTTGGTGTTCATCACCCAGGGATTGGGAATGTTTATTGGCTACGGCGTTGTTTTCGGGCGCTGGGGAATTTCGGGGCAGTTTGAGAAGGTCAGTAACTATGGCGAACTCAACGACGCGATCGCAGGAGCGCGCGACACGGCCGACCTGTCAGTACTCGAAAAGTTTGCTAACATGTTTGCTAAGAGCATGCCGGAAGGGATTGACCCGACCCTGCTTGCCGAGACGATGGACCAGTGGAAGTCCTTCTGGATTCTTCCTGCCATCATGGCGGCCGTCATCACCGTGGTGTTCTTTGCTTCTTTCTGGGACAAGACCGAGGTGACTGACGAAGAGGAAGCTGCCGAGGAAGCGTGAGCAACTCGCGGTCACGGGGGACTGTGACCCTCCGCGCCTTCGGCGTATCTTGCACGGAAGTGCATGGAGTGCCGAGCTCCATATGGAGTGAAAGAGCGTAATTTTGAGAGGCCGCGAACAAGAAGAATCGAGGCCACGACCCAATAGATTCGGAACAAAGTGGAGAAAGACGGAGCGCAGCAAAGTCAATTGACTGAACTTTTCTACCCTCTTGAATGAACGGATGAAGTGGCGCATCGCAGGTATCAATTTTGATCACTTCCACATGGGTGATCTACTGAGGATGGTGCATGAACATCCGCACGCCGAGATCGTGGGGATGGCGGATGAGCAGCCGGAGCGAATGGTTTCGGCGCGGGTGAATTTCGAATTGGATGGCAACCAGGTATTCGCGGACTATCGGGAATGTCTCGAGCAGACAAAGCCTGACATTGTTATTCTATGCCCGGCCGCGGCACGTCATGCCGAGTGGACCGAGAGGGTCGCCCCTTTCGGGGTACACGTCCTGATGGAAAAGCCCTTTGCTTCAAATCTTGGAGAAGCGGATCGCATGATTGCAGCGATGGAGGGCACGGGAAAGCAGCTTGCGATCAACTGGCCTCTAGCCTGGCATCCATCGCATGCAAAAACATGGTCTCTGATCCAGGATGGCCTCATAGGTGAGGTCGAGGAGGTGCACTTTTATGACGGTAACCGGGGACCGCTTTGGCACGGGGCCGATAAGATTGAGCGCGAGCCGACTGACGAGGACAAGGACGCGAGTTGGTTTTATAAAGCCTCTGAAGGTGGCGGCAGCCTGCAGGATTACCTTGGCTACGGCACGACACTGGGAACCTGGTTTCACGGAGGAAATAAACCGGTCGAAGTGATGTCGATGTGGGATCTCGAGAACAGTAGTCTAGAGGTGGACGAGCACAGCATCACCGTGGCGCGCTACAAGTCAGGGCTCTCGAAGTTCGAAACCCGTTGGGGAACCTTTACCGACCCTTGGACTCATCAACCGCAGCCAAAGTGCGGGTTTGTCATTAGAGGCAGCAAAGGAACGATTTCCAGCGGTGACTACGACGACTACGTGACGGTCCGGATTAAGGAGTGCCCGGAGGGACGTCGAGTTGATGCGCCGGCTCTCCCTCCACCGCGATCGAATCCGGTGGATTACTTGATCGACTGTCTTGAGAACGAACGTGAAATTGAGGGGCCGCTGAGTGTCGGGATCTCCCGTGTTGGTCAGCAGATTGTGGATACAGCATTCGAGAGTGCGAAGCAGAAGCGGGCCTTGCCTCTGACAGGAGAAGGATGATAAGGGCGTTGCAGTCGACGGTAGTTCTATTTTCCCGGCAGGTTCCAAACCGGTGAAAAGGTAGACTCATCTTCCAGCATGGCATCAACGATACGGCGCATCAGTTGCAGGCTGGGACCGTCGTTGGGAATCTGGAGCATGACGTCGCCGAGGATGGCGGATGCCTGACGGAAATAGCCTGCTTCAAATTGAGTCAGAGCGGTCTCGTATTGGGAGACGATGTCAGACCAGTCGTCGGGAGTGCCATGGAGTTCGAGTTCGTGCAAGTTAACGGGGGTGTTGATGTTCTGCACGCGCACCTGGCAAAGACGCCGGGTTCTCATGGATTCCGGCAGCTGCCGGGCGGTGTAGCCGGAGATAAGAAGGGGCGACTTGAGAAACTTGGTCGCACCTTGGACCCGGCTGGCGAGGTTTACGACCGTCCCGAGAGGGCCATACTTGAACTTGCGGTGAGTACCGACGTTGCCAACAAGCGCTTCACCCGTGTTGATTCCGATCCCAACCTTGGTTTCGGCGCCGACGACCGGCCCCCATTTTTCGTTGAGCGCTTCGAGTGATTCCATGATCCCGATCCCGGTCCGGCAGGCCAGCTCAGCATGATTCGGTTGTTCGTTAGGAGCGCCCCACATGGCCATGAGTTCGTCGCCGGTGTAATCGACCAGCACGCCGCCGTGCTCGATGACGATGGAGGAAAATTCCCCCATGACGCCGCTGAGCCAGTCGATCGTTTGAGCCGGGCCGAGTCGTTCGCTGACCGAGGAAAAGTGGCGGATGTCGCAAAAGAGTACGCTGACTTCTGCCTGGCGCGCCTGCATCTTCATCGGGTCCGGATTACGGGCCAGCTCGCGGGCGAGCTCGGGCGTGAAGTGTTGTTCGAAGACTTTTTCGCGGAGATGCTTTTTCTCGAGGCTGGCATTGAGTCGTGCGAAGAGAAGTTCCGTGCGAATAGGGCGGGAGAGAAAATCCTCAGCGCCGATTTCGATGCAGCGGACCGCGTCCTGTTCCTCCTGTAGTCCGGTGACGACAATGACAGGCGTGTGGCGGAGGTGACCGGACTCCCTGAGGTTGGCCAGCACTTCGAAACCGTCCATCTCCGGCATCTGGATATCGAGCAGGACGGCGTCGTAGGCATTTTCTGAAATCCGGGCGATCGCTTCGACTCCGTTGACGGCGAACTCGACGTCAAAGCCGTGAGGCGTGAGGAGGCGTTCGAGGATGGTGCGATTTTCCTCATCGTCATCGGCAACGAGAAGGGTGCCCCCGTTGGGTTTAGTCGAAACAGGATCCTGCGGCGTGGTGGAAACCGGAGCTGGCTCGTCGGCGGGTTCGATAATTTGAGCGCTACCGGATACCAAGGCGAGGCACGTCTCCAGCGCGACGATGATATCAGGTGTTTGCTCGCTGATTTCCGGGGGGGCCGACATTTGGATCAGTTGAACAATGCCGAAAAGATGATTGAGCTGGTTGCGGGCCTCGTGACGGCCGTGGCGCAGGTTTTCCTCAAAAGTATTGCTGTCCGCGAAGGCAGAGTCGCCGAACCACTTTTCAACGCCGGAGCGAAAGCCATCGGCTTCGGAGCGAAGTTTTTCGAGATCGACGAGAAGTTGCGAGTCATCTGGTGAGGGCGCAGGACCGTTGGATCCAAAGTCGTTTATCAGGCTACGCAGCTGATCCGCCGCGGGAATGAGATCCTCGCGCAGTCTCTGGATACGATCCTGACCGGTCACTTTTGGCATGGAGATAGTGTCGCCGGAGGGAATGGAACTGGCCAAGGGAAAAATTGGCTGTTTGAGGGGATGAGGAAATCAGGCTCCTCAGCTCAAGTATTTTGCCATGATGTAGTCGTCCATGACAAAACCCTCGCCGATATCGAGAATATCTTCCGCTTCGATGGCGAACCCGAGCGTCTGGTAGAAGCCGATCGCCCTCGAATTCTTCCGGTTCACCCGCAGTTTGAGAACGGGCGTTCCCGCCTCGCGGAGGCGGGTAAACAGAAGTTTGAGCGCGGCTTTTCCAGTTCCGCTGCCCTGAGCCTCGGTCAGCACATAGCATTTGTGAAGGAAGCAGATTTCTCCGTAGCTGACTGGTCCCGCGGCAATAAAGCCAACGGGTTTGTCTTCGCAATGAATCCAGTCGTAGACGATGCCTTCGGCGATGTCTTTTCTCATGGCTTCCAGGCTGTAGATCGTCTCAAGCATGTATTCGGTTTGCTCGGGACGGTTGATGCCCCGGTAGGCTTCAGGCCAGATTTTCGCGGCCATTTCGCTGACGAAAGGTAGTTCGTCGGACGCGACAGGGCACAATCGCGTGGACTCGGAAAGGGAGGGCATGACCAATCATACACGAATATTGCTGTTTCGCGTATCCGGAGATGAGGCAATCGCGTAAAAGATTGAGCAGAGGTTGCCTGCCT
Source organism: Verrucomicrobiales bacterium (assembly GCA_049594415.1). Taxonomy (GTDB): domain Bacteria; phylum Verrucomicrobiota; class Verrucomicrobiia; order Verrucomicrobiales; family DEV007; genus Arctic95D-9. The sequence continues at coordinate 12,681 of JBMYJM010000022.1, forward strand.
TCATTGGGACAGGCAGCAATCAATTGACTTCCTCAAAAATCGAGCTTTTTTCCACGCGGCTATGAGCGATGAACACAACGATTCCTCCCACCCGGTGCTTGCTATCATCGGAAAAATTTTCATTTTCGCCATCCCGGCGTCCCTCGTGGTGATGCTGGGTATTGTCGGCGTTGCCTTCCTCGGCGGTTCCGGCGTCGAAGTGGCCGAGGCTTCTGCCAAGCCGGCCCCTGCCGCAGCAGCAGATCCCCCCGCCGCTGCCGGATCCTCGGCTGCACCGGCCGCAGCGCCTGCCGTCGCCGCCGCATCACCCGCAGTCGCCGGAGCCGGTTCTGATTCCTCTCAAATGCAACTTGGTAAAGCTGCCTACGCAACATGTGCCGCCTGCCACGGCCCGGACGGGGCTGGGCTGAAGGCTGGCCCTATGCTTATGGCTCCCAGCCTCCACGGTTCCGAACTTCTTTTGGGCGACGTTGATGCTGCGCTTTTAATTATCCTTAAGGGAATCGCCAAAGAAGGCATGGATTACATGGGTATGATGGCCTCTCTCGGTGCCGGACTTGACGATGAGAAAATGGCTGCCGTGTTAACCTACACTCGCAACTCCTGGGGTAACAGTGCTCCGGCAGTCACCGTCGAAGAGGCGGCTGCAGCCCGCGCTAAGTTTGCGGACGTCAATGCACCGGCAGGTGTCAAGCGCGCCGAGATTCAGGCGATTGTCGACGCTCACAAGTAAGCTTGGATAGCAAAACAATGGACTCGAGTCCTGCGAAGATGAGCCTGGCCTCCCAGCCGGGCTTTTTTTGCGCCTACGAAGCGGGCGGTCGGAATTGATTGAGTCCGGCGTTATACTCATACCCGGCATCCTTGAGTCGCTGGACGAGGCGGTCTTGATCGAGATCGTGAGAGCGGACAAGGTCCTTGAGATCCTCAAAGTCGTTTCGCAGCGCAGTGTTCACCAGTCCCAAGAGCAGGTGAGGGTCCATGGTCTTGTATGAGGTGAGTTTCATCACGCTTTGCGCAGGAGGATCGCTTCGGTGTCGAAATCCTGGTTCAGCACGTCGCTGAGAATGACGACGGGATCCCCGGCTTCGATCTGACCGTTTTCCTTGAGCAGTTTAATCGCCTGGCGAATGCTTTTCTCCGGGTCTTTGTCGAATTGCATGGGGTAGGCGTAGACGGCACGGTTGAGGCTGAGGGCCCGGACGACGACTTCGTCGGGAGAGAAGGCGTATATATTCGCGCGGGTCGGCCGTTGATGAGCCGCGTAATTGGCGAGAACGCCCCGAGCGGTAAAGATGATGAGGTGAGCGTTCTCGAGGGAGTTGGCCAGTCCCACCGCCGACTTCACTGTATGCTGTTTTTCAGTGCGCAACTCGATGTTATCGGAGAAACCCGCGCCGGGTTCGCGCTCCATGCGGCGGGCGATGCGGTCGAGAACCTCGATGCACTTGACCGGATAGTGTCCGACGGAGGTCTCCCCGCTGACCATGACAGCATCGGCCTGCTCGAAAATGGCATTGGCAACATCGGTTACTTCGGCGCGAGTGGGCACCGGATTCTCGATCATCGACTCGAGCATGTGCGTCGCCACAATGACCTTGCGGCCAATGCGGGCGGCTTCCCTTACGATAGTTCGCTGAATCACCGGCAGTTCTTCGATGTGGACCTCAATGCCGAGGTCTCCGCGCGCCACCATGACGGCAGCCGATTCGACGATGATTTCGGAAAGGTTTTTGACCGCTTCCTGGTCCTCGATCTTCGAAACGATGCGGGCGCTGCAGTCGAGTTCGTGGAGTTTCTCCTTCAGATAGCGAACGTGCTCAGCGTCGCGGACGAAACTGATCGCGACATAGTCGACCTGGAGTTCGGCAGCCACTTCGATGTCCAGCAGGTCCTTTTTGGTCAGAGCGGGCAGGTTGACGCGAATGCCGGGCAAGTTGATGTGGCGGCGGGAACCCATTTGGCCGTCGGTAAGCACCTCGCAGGTGAGCCGACCCTCGTCGATGCGGTTGACCCGGAAGTGGATCTCGCCGTTGTCGACGAGCATGACGTCGTCGACGGACACGTCGTTGTGAAGGCCATCATAGTTAGTGGTGACTGAAATTGGGCTATTCGGTTCGAGGTCGGTGTTTCGAAACTCAACGATATCTCCTTTTTTGAGATCGAGCTTGCCGTCGACGTCACCGGTTCGAATCGATGGCCCTTGGAGATCGATCAGGGTCGCGACGGTCATGCCCGCTTCAGCGGACTGCTCCCGAATGTTGGCGACCACCTGGCGGCACCAGTCGTGGGCAGCGTGGCTCATGTTCAGTCGGAAAACGTTGGCACCGGATTCAATGAGTTGACGAATCATCTCCGGGCTTTGCGTGGCGGGTCCCAGGGTGGCAAGGATCTTGGTTTTTCGTCGGTTCATAAAACGAGCGGGTCGTCGGAAGTTACACAATCATGACGAAAAGCGACACGAAGCTTTTCCCGGACTGAACACGATTTTGGGAAGGAATGCCCTCGAGCAGGCAGAATCCACCCGTGTTTCGCGGCAAAATTGGCACATGAGAAACCCGCGATGCGCGGCTGGCAGCGTCGTGGAAAGGCCGCCGGGGCGACTGAATCAGTGGGGATAGTGAACTATTGCCCCTTCAGGAGATATTGGAAAGCAGCAGCTCCAGCGAGTAGAAACGCGACAGAGACCACAAGTCCGATGAAAATAGCCATGACAATACACTAGACAGTCTTTCGAGGATTTCCAGCAAGAATGTGGATCAGGCCGGACCAGGCTGAGTCTCGACTTTCTTATTTTCACGCTCGGCTTTTTTTGCCGCTTTCTTGCCACGCGCGTCGACGAAGAGCCAGATTCCCATGAGAATGAAGATTCCCATGATTCCCCAGCTCTTGTAGAGGGCCGGCATGACGCCTTCCGTAAATCCGTAGGAGTGAAGACCCACTTCAAGGTTGTTCACACCCCACCAACTGAAGGTGACGATGATACCGAGAATAATTCCGTTCATCTGGATGCCGAGATCGCGGATCCAGCCAGCCATGCGGCCATGAAGGATCACAAGAGTCCAGAGGCAGATCATGAGCGCCCCGTTTTCCTTTGGATCCCAACCCCAGAATCGGCCCCAGCTGTAGTTTGCCCAGATGCCTCCGAGAACCGTTCCGATCAGCGAGAAGAAGAGGCAGAAACAGACCACCCCATAGTTCATGCGGGTGAGCAGCTTAAAGAAGTCTTTCGCATCGTTTCCGGCCAGGTTGAGGATGAATCGCCCGCCGAGGTAAAGCATGCCGATGAGAGCGGAAACCAAGCCGGCCGCGTAGCCGATGTTGATAATCGTAACGTGGGTGGCTAGCCAGAAATTTGTGTCCAACACGGCGACCAGCTGGGTAATGGTGTCAGTGGCTTCTTTTGCCTCATACTTGATTGAGAGGAACATGCCCAGCATGCCGCTGACAATAGCGATCAGGGTTCCGACGCCAAGTCGCGTGAAATATTCGATGAGCAGTCCGAGCAGTACGGCTGTCCCCGTGATAAAGATCACGGTATCGTAGAGGTTGGTGATGGGAGGACGGTCACGGATGACGCTTCGGAGGGTGATGCCATAGATGTTCAGGATCAGCCCGACCGCTGCAAAAACCCCTGCGACCAGCAACATGATTCGTCCAAACCTGCTCCCCGGTGAGAACCAGCTGATCGCCATGACGATGAAGCCCAGGATGAACATGACGAGGGAGTTGGTGAAATACTTGCCTCGATAAAGCTGCACTTCGAGAGAGGCGTGCTTTCCTTCTCCGCGAGCTTCCGCATCGGCTTGCTGACTGTCGGAGAATTCAGTCAGTGCGACTTTAAAAGTCTCGGTATCTTGTGTGCTGGCTTCGACGAGAGACTGGACGCTTTGGAGTTGCTCAATGGCCCATGGTCTCGCTTCTTTTGATTCGAGGCCTGTGAGCATGGCATCACTGGCGGAGAGCCATACCTCATTGTCAGTCTCCTGCGGCGGGATGAGATTGAGCCCGCGCGCAGAGTTAGCGTAGAAAAAGAAGAGTCGCAGGGCACTCGTGAACATGCGGGCATCTTCGCTGCCATTGTCCGGTTGCTGGATGGCCTGCATCAGTTGCTGCATACTCATTTCCGGCATCCTGTCCATCATCTCGACAGGATCGAGAGTGGCAGCGAGCTGAACCATTTCCTGAGGAAGGATATTCTCGTTCACGAGCAGCTCACCTTTGCGGGCGAAGCTGAACTGCCCGACGAGATACTCAAAGGCACTGATGTTTCGACCGAGTGTCAGGATCATACCTTCGATGCGGCCCAGTTCATACTGTCGATCTTTCTCGCTATCGAGGTATTTGCGCTGTTTCTCAGCATATTGGGCACTCAGCTCTGCCAGCTTGGAGCGTCCCTCGACAATTTCATTATATGAGTAGCGATCGCGTTTGGCTTTGGGCGATACTCCGATTTGAACGATGGCAGCAGAGTCGTCGACCACGAAAACGGGCAGGGATTTGGCGACATCGCCGCGGAAGAGAACGTCTAACATCCACTCGCTGCAGTGCAGCTTCTCGTGGGTCACACCGTCCTTGGTGCCAAAGCTGAGCGAAGTCTTGCCGCTGAACTGCAGCAGGGTGAAACGGGAGTAACTGTAGACCGGTTTAACCCGTCCCGCCTCCTGCATTAACAGGTTTTCGAAAGCCTCGACGATCTGGGGATCCCAGGGCTCGTAGCTCTCCAGGTCCACTTGGGGAACTTCGCGAGCGGAGGCCAGGCCGGTAATGCCGGCGATCAGGGGAAGGAGTAGGGCGAATTTCAGCTTCATGAAGCAACCTGAATACGTTGTTTGCGGGAGCGGACGATGAAATCTACCAGCATAATGACAAAGTGGATTCCGAGTCCAATCGTCGTCACGACCAGGGACCACAGCGGCCATTGATCGGCCGGGTTGTTAGCCACAGCGAATTGAGAATACATGCGGTCACCGGGCTGGGAACCGGCCGGTCCAAAGGATTCCTGAAAGAAAGTGTAACCGGCATAGCGCATCGGCTCGTTCATCTTGATCTCGAGGGGTTTCTCCTCTTTGTCGGTTTCGAGTCGGGTGACTCGGCTTTCGTAATTCCGCGCCATGCTGATGCCGGGGTGGCGATCAAAGATGAATTCGTCCAGCTGGACTTCGAAGGGAACGTGCCAGGATTTCTTGGCGAGAAGAGCGCCGTATTTCTGACCGTCGTATTCAAACACGAAAGGCATTGGTTTTTCGCCCGGGTCGAAGCGGAAGGAATAGGCCGAGAGGATCGCGCCGATTTCTTCGCCTTCACCGCTCTTGGGTTTAAAGTCGACATAGCATCCGGGGATGTTGGCAGCCGCCTCCTTGGCTTTCTGCTGGGGCAGCAGTTTGAATCCGTCGATCTCGCGGGCTTCAGCACTCGCGGCAACTGGAGCGGAGATCGGCGTGGGCATCGCGTTTGGTGCGTAGTCTGAGACAGAGATTTCGAAGGGAAGCCCGTCGGTGGTGTAAGAACGCTGTTCACCGTATCCGATTGACGAAAGTTCGTCGGACGGAAGGATCCAAACCTCATCCGCGGTAGCATCGTCGTTCAGTGGCATCACCTCGAGTTGCCACTTGCGATAGCTCTCGACGCGATCGGACTTCATACCGGGATAGAGTGCCATGTAACCGTCGGTGCCGAGCCCCCAGGTGACAAAAGCACCGGCGAACAGCATCAGCATACCGAAGTGTGAGACCAACAAACCGGCACCCTTCCAGCGCTTCTTCACTTTGACGATCGCGCCAAGGCTCATGTTGATGAACAGGATCACCATGAGGAGGCCACCACCGGGGAGGAAAACAGGGAAGTTGCCGACCTTGTCGACGATCCAGATGGAATGAAAATAGATCTCCTTCGCGGCAAAGAGGCCCTTCTCGACCTGGGCGAGTGTTCCGAACAGGGTCACAATCGTGATAAGGACGAGAACGATGGTTGCCAGTTTGAAGGAGGTGAAGAATTTGTAGAGGGCCTTGAGTGGGCCGCCATTCGTCTTTGCTGTTTCTTCCTGAGCCATGATTTGGGTGGGGGAGGTTGGGAGGGCTGGCTTAGAGGCCGATGTCGAGGGAGCTGGTGAAGATGAAAAAGTTGTCTTCGTTGGCTTCGACCAGTTCGCGAGGGCCCGTCAATTTGACGAACACGGCCCCGGCATCGGAGGCGAGAATGAGTCCGAGCATCCGGTAGTCGTCTTTGCTTTCGGTTGCCCCCATGCCGGCGAATTTGCCGTCGACCTTGATGAACCTGGCGGGTTGCCCGAAAAGAGGTTTTGTGGGAAGTGCATTAGCTTCTTCCTCGGTGATGGGGGCGGCACCCATTTGGCCGCGCCAGCGATTCACGTTGGCGAGCAGGCCACCGCCCATGCCGGGGAGACGGGCCACGTAGCATTCTCCTTCACCATTTTCGCCAAAAGAGAGATTCACGTCGCGCATCGAAGCTGCGGGAGCTTCCTGCCAGCCTTCGGGCGTGGTGTAGGTCAAGCCGGTCGGTTTGGCGGGCGCTGCTGCGGATGCTGCACCGCTGCCACTTTGAGGATTTGAGGGCGCGGTCTGGTAACGAAAGCGTTCGGCGCTGGTTTCGACGAGCCTGAAATTCTTCTCGTTTCCGGAAAGTTCGCGGTTCACTAGATTGGGTCCGGAGGCACCGGAATCACTGCAGCCGGTGGAAATTAAAGCTGCGCCTGCAATCGTTGCAAGAGTGAGTGGGAGAGGAGGTTTCATGGAGGTAGACACCTGCATTGGTGTCATTACGATGGTGGGCCGATTTCGGCACCCAAGTTTTCACCAGTTAAGGTGCCGGATTTGAGAAGCAAACGCCAGATCAGGCTTTTTTCTTATCCTCAGCCGTTTTTGGCTGGGCTTCCGCCTTGCCTTTTTGATTGGCGGCTGGCTTCGGAGCCGGTTTTTCCTCAGGCTTTGCTTCCGGCTTCGAAGCCGGTGTCGCCTCGGGTTTTTCATCCGGGGCGGCCTCGGCAGGTTCCTCCGCCGGGGTATCAGTAGCCAGTTCGATGCCCGTGTTGACTTCGAGGTTCACGCTGCTCTCAAAGGAGCGGGCCGCGCCAGCTTCGACCTCGGTCTGCCAGACGTAGGCTTTTCGCAGCTTGGGCAGGGTCGCAAAAGTATCGAAGATGCCGTTGCCAACCTTGGTATTGTAGAGGTTGAGGTATTCGAGATTGGAAAGGCCGGTTAGCTCGGCGATGCCGTCGTCGGAAACGGCGGTATTTTCGAGGTGAAGACGCTCTAGGTTGCTCATTCCTCCGATGGTTCCCATGCCGGCATCAGTGATCTGGCTGCGGGCCAGGTCAAGCCACACGATGCGTTCGGCCACGGGCTCAAGCAGGGCCAGCTGCTCATCTCCGAATTCCTTGGAAGCGTTAATCACGTTGATGCGAAGGCGATCGTCCTCGGCGGAAATCGGCATGACGGAGAAGCGGTATGTTTCGGCAGCCGCTTTAACGTCATCGAGTCGTTGGGCCTGCTCCTCGGGTTCGAGGGTTTCCCAAACAGAAAGACTGGCAACTTTTTCGGCAATGGGGGCTTCTTCGGACTCGGTGTAGAGAGCTACGAGAGTGAGTGCCGGGGCTTCCATTTCAGCGCCAAGATCAGCCACGGTGAGTTCCTGGGTGGCTCCGGCGTCGATCCAAGCTCGGAGAATCTGCAGTTCTTCAGCGGTCAGAGGATCGCCGTCCGGTGGCATGGCTTCGTCATCATCGCGGGGGAGTTCTGAACGGAAAACCAGCTCGGATTCCTCGGCGTTTTCAGGGTCAACGGTTGTGAAGTCACTGCCTTCGGCTCCGGCGAGAAGAAATTCGTGGGTGTCGGTCCGCAGTTTGCCCTTGGTCTTATTCGCGTCGTGACACTCGTTACACGTGCCGGCCATCATCGGGGCGATGAGGTTTTCATAAACGAGTTGTTCGCCAACCGGCACTTCCCGGGAGGGGGCGGCCTCTTTTGATTCTCCATCGGGATTGAGACCGATATCTAACAGCGGGACAAGAGCGGCCGGAGCATGTTCGGTGAGGTATTCCGGGGAGTGGACCATGGCACCGCCGAAGTGTCCTGCAGCCGCGCAAGTGAACATGGAGGCACCCACCCAGAGGCGCTGGAACATCAGTTTTCCTTTCACCGAACTGATCAGTGCAAAGAGCGAGCAGACAACGACGGCGAGACCAAAATAGAGGTGCATGTCCATGGCGTGTCCGGCGAAGTCCTCCGCTGCCATGAGGAAGTAGCCGAAAAGGGTCGCAACGATGCCGGAAAGAAGGCAGAGCCAGAGAATAAAGTTCTGGGACTTCTGAAGGTAGGCAAGACCTTTGAAAAACGAGGCAACCTCGATAATTAGAGCCAGCGAAATTAGCCCGATGGGCATGTGGATGATGAGCGGATGAAAACGTCCTACGAAATTGATGAACCCTCCGCCGGAACCATCAGAATTGCGGTAGGCGAACCAAGTCCCTGCGAGTGCGAGAACCCAGAGAACAACGGCGAGCCAAGCGAGGCCGAGCCCTCTTTTCTTCTGGGTTTCGTGCTTTACAAACGTACTCATGTTACACTCTCGCCTGAACCTTTTTCATGGTCAATTGCATGTTAACGTGTGCATTAATCCGTTAATCTTCCGTAAGATAGGTCGTAAGGGGGCGGTCGTGGCAGGCTGAAAGGCATTGCGACACGTTCCAAAACGGCGTAGAAACCCATTTTCCATCGCCCCCCCTCCTGAGTCTTCAGTGGGGCAGGGCATCGAGATCCATTTGTTTTTATGAGCGAAGAAAACGGCACGAAAAAGCACCTCTACTTCATGGGTATCTGCGGCACGGCGATGGGATCGGTTGCGGCCGCTTTCCGGGAGGCGGGCTACCGGGTGACGGGTTCGGATGCTCATGTCTACGATCCGATGAAGTCCTTTCTTGAGGGGCAGGGGATCGAGATCCTGAATGGCTACAAGGCCGCAAATCTGCCCGGCGACGTCGATATTTTCGTGATTGGGAACGCCCAGAGCCGGGGCAACCCGGAAGTGGAGGAAGTGCTCAACCGCAAGCTACGTTACGTTTCCTTGCCTGAGCTGCTTCGAGAGCAGATCTTGCGTGGTAAGCGGAACTTCGTCGTTTCGGGAACACATGGAAAGACAACGACGTCCTCGATCCTGACCTGGCTCTTTGAATCAGCGGGTCGCAACCCGAATTTTGTTATTGGCGGACTGCCAGGCAACTTGAAGCAGGGCGCCCGCTTCACGGGTTCAGATTTTACTGTCCTGGAAGGCGATGAATACGACTCGGCCTTTTTCGATAAGCGTTCCAAGTTCATCCACTACCTCCCCGAGGTGGCGATCGTGAACAACATTGAGTTCGATCACGCCGATATCTTCGATGATCTTAAGGCGATCAAACGTAGCTTTGGCCATATGGTGCGCCTGATTCCCGACAATGGGCTGTTGCTCTTGAACGGCGATGATCAGAACTGCCTCGATGTTTATGCTACGGAGGGGCATGCCCCGGGTAAGACCGTCGGATTTGGGGAAAGCTGCGATGCCCAGATCACGGATGCTGACTACGGCATCGACGAAACCTCGTTTTCGATCGAAGGGGAACGCTACACGATTCCGATGAACGGTGAGTTCAATGTCAGGAACGCGGCAATGGCGGTCACAGCGGCCCGTTTCGGAGGGCTCGAACCCGACGAGATTCGCACCGGGCTCACCTCTTTTCTCGGGATCAAGCGCCGTCAGGAGGTTCGCGGAGTCACGGAGCGCAACATTACGGTGGTTGATGACTTTGGTCATCACCCGACTGCGATTCGTCAGGCGATCATTGGATTACGGAAAAAGTATGTGGGATCCCGTCTCTGGGCGGTATTCGAGCCGCGTTCCAACACGACACGACGCAAGGTTTTTCAGGACACCCTTCCGGAGGCTCTCAGTCTCGCCGATGCCGTATGTGTCGCCCAGGTTGCTCGTGCCGATATGCTGTCCGAGGACGAGCGACTCGATCCTGACCTTGTCATGGAAACGATCCGCGAGGGCGGGACTCCAGCGTTTTACGAACCGGGTGCCGATGCGATTGTAGAGCGACTTGGGCAGGAAGCGCTCGATGGTGATGTGATCATCGTCTTCAGTAATGGAGGGTTCGACGGGATTCACGATAAGTTGCTGGATCGGCTGTAATTTTCGCAAATTCAGTTCCATCCGTCCTGATCTGCCCTGAATCGGGGCTTGTGTGCGTTTCTCTCTACCCGGACCACTGAAAACCCCTGCCATCCTGATCCGAGTTATTCTTTGTCACACTTCCAACAGTTTTCCGGCACGGGTGAAGAGTAGTTGGGTGCGAATGGCTGACTCCGGCAGGCAGATCATTTTTGAAAGTACTTCGCGATAGAGTTGCAGCTGCGGCTGATAGGTGACCCCGGCCTCAGCAATTTCTGCGGGCGTGTTGACTCGATCGGTTTTAAAATCGGTGATCGTGGCCCTGGCAGGTTGGCCGTTTTCGTCCCGTTCGACGACGACGCGGTCGAAGGTACCGGAGAGCCAATCGCCTTTGAGCAGAATCTCGAAGCTGGTTTCGCGCCAGGCCTCGGCGTCCCCGCCAGGGTGGGCGAGAGCCTCGCGAGTGGTGGGTTCGTTGAGGCTGGCTTCGACTTGCTCGAGGGCAGCTTCGAGGATGGTCTCGTCAAAGCCGGTGAGTTGGCCGCAGTGTTCGCGCAGTTTGGAGATGGTGTCTTCGCCGCTCCATTCGATGGCTTCGAAGAGACTGTGAACGAGGGTCCCGAACTGACGGGCTTCGCCACCGCGCCGGGTGAAAATCTGGGACGCGGCTACGGTGCCTTTCTCGGATCCGCTCGGGGTGCGGCGGCGCGGGCGTAGGCGAGGCGAGGGCGCCCTCTCCTGAGGAGCTGGTGTTTCAGTGAGTTCGGGAGATTCTTCAGGGGTGATGGATTCGAACCAGCGACGATGGGTTTGTTTCGTGTCGCTTTGATAGACCAGGTCGGCGCTGGTATCGCCGAAGGTGATCTCGGTCGCGTCACCGCCGATAGTGTCTTCGAGCAGGCGGACGAAGTTCATGGAGCGGGACTTCGGTCCCTGGTGAGGGGCAATGAGGTAGTTGGCAAAACGTGCCCGGGTCATCGCGACATAGTACATGCAGAGTGCCTCGTAGGAGGCTTCGGCTTCCTTCTCGGCGAGATACTCGCGGAGTACAGGATCGGACGCGACGATGTCTTTCTGCGGCATGTCGAGGACCCACTCGGTTTTTCGCGCTTCGGTGGTCTTGGTTGTCCTGGCGTCGATGTCGAGCTTCACTGTAGTGAGACTGTTACTCTTGAGGTCGGGCAGGATGACCATGTCAAAGGTTAGGCCCTTCGACTTGTGATAGGTCATCACCTGCACAGCGTTGGCGTCGGAGGCGTCGCGTGCCGTGTGGCGACTGACGTAGGAAAGAAAGTCATCGATGTCGCGGCTGCCGGTTTCATCAAAGAGGCGGGCAGCAAGAGCGAAAGCTTCGATGCGGCTGCGGGTGAACTCATCGAAAGCGGCGCCGTGACCGGTTTCGAGTTCGCTCACGAACTGGCGGGTCACCTCTTCGAAGCTTTTCTCAAACACATCTCGGGCGGTCCTGCGGGCCAGGGCACCGGCGGTCAAATCATCACGCTCGATCACGGCGGCGAACGGCGTCATGGCCAAGTGTTCCCAGGCGAAGGTGTCCCCCGGGTGAGCGGCGAGTTGAAAGAGGCTGAGCAGGGCGAGGTTGACGGGATTGTCGCTCGCGATGTGTTGTTCGGATTCGCTGGAAACAGGAATTTCGCTATGGGCCCGCAGGTATTCGATAATTTCGTTTCCGGTGCGATTGCTCCGCACGAGAATGGCGCAACTGAGTCCGCGGGAAGTCGGCTGGACTTCTTCGAGGACTGCCTTGATGAGGTCGAAAGAATCTTCATCCGTGGCTCTGCCGCCATCGGCACCATGAGGATTGAGAAAAGCGGTGTAGCCGGGCTTTTGCTTGTTACCTGCGGCAACGGCGTGATCCACCCAGCGGCCGTTCCAGCGTTCGATTGTCTCGTCTGGGAGGCGAAGTGCTTCAAGAGCGGCCCGGTCGCGGAAGACTTCGTTGACCGGTTTGATGATGTCGGGAACGGAGCGATAGCTGACTGACAGGTCGCGTTCTACAATACGTTCTTCACGGGCATTGTATTTCTCGATGATGTCGGTAAAGAGGCGCGTATCGCCGCCCCGCCAGGCGTAGATGGCCTGCTTGATGTCGCCGACCTGGAAAAGTGAACGGGTGCCACTGGTATCCTGGACGATCTCGTCGATCAGGTTCGAGATGACTTTCCATTGGATGAAGTTGGTGTCCTGGAATTCGTCGAGCAGCCAGTGGTCGTAGCGCGTGTCAAGACGGTAGTCGATCTGAAGGCGGTCGGGCTTATCTGGTGTCTGTGTCAGGATTGGAGCGGGCCCGTTCTCTTCGTATTCGTAGCCGGAGAGGAGCAACTGGATATCCTGAAAAGTGAGTTGTCCCTGTCGCCTGACGCGTTTGGCATAAGTGGATTCGTAGAGATGGAGCAGTTCCCAAACCCCCCGGGTTCTTTGCAGTTTTGCCCTGATTTCTCCACCAACGAGCCACTGGGTGACGCGGCGAACCGCTTCGCTGGTGAGAGCATCGAAATCCTGGACGGTGCGGTTGAACTTGATCGAAGCACTCCCATTCTCGAGGTCCCTCCAGGATTCGAGGAAGCGGGGGATCATGTACTTGATGCGCTTGCCAAATGGAGCGCCGGGGCGATGCTCTTTAATCTCTTCCCGAAACTCATCCCAGTAGGTGAAGTTGACGGAATCGGGATCCTTTTCAAACGCGTCGTAGAGGCGCTTGAATTCCTTCGCCGGATCGATTCCCTCAACAAGCCAGCGGTTGTTGTCTCGATTCCAGATCACGGTGGGATCGCCCCAGTAGCGGGAGTCGGGTGCGCTGAGGTAGAGATTGTGCAGGTCCTGGACGAAAGCGTCGAGTGATCGGATCACGTTGGATTCTTCGCGGCCGAACGTGGCGAGCCGGAAGGCTTCGAGGAATTCGGCCTGGCGCTTATCGTTGGCTTCGGCCGAGCCGAGGTGCCTGCTGAAAACGACCTCGTAAACGCGGTCGATCGCGTTGGCGGCGCGATAGTCATCCATGACCTCGAAGTCGGCGGTGAGGCCGAACTCGGCAGGGAAGCTTCGCAGAATATTAGAGAAAAAGCTGTCGAGAGTGCCGAGAAAGAGCCGCGGCATTTTCTGAATGAAAATTCGGAGCAGCTCGCAGTATTCTTCCGGCGTGAGTTCAGAGAGCGCGATAGAAAGGGGATCCTTTCCGTCACCGCCTAGATTGGCAGCGAAATCCGGATCGCTTGCGGCCTTGGCGAGCTTGACGAGGATGGCGTCAAAGAACTCTCCCGCCGCCTTGCGAGTAAAGGTGACCGCAATAATTCGTTCCGGGTGAACCCCTTTGCCGCTCTTCAGCTGGATGGCCATCAGGGCGATGTAGCGATTGGTCAGCTGATACGTTTTCCCCGAACCCGCCGAGGCGAGGATCATTTCATTGGGGATGTTTTGAAGTTCAGGCATCGCGGGTGGGTGGGAAAAAGAGAAGGTTTAAGAAAAAGGAAAAGAAGAGCTTCAACTGGGCCGGGTCACTGACCCAACAGGGTTGGGTCAACGGCATCTTTTGCCGTGGGTTGGAGGAGGTCCTTGAAATCGTCCCACGGCGGAGCATCTTCACTGGCAGGCCAGAACTGTTCCTTGCGGATAGCCTCGATGATGCCTTCGGCACAGTTCCTCGCGGCATCGAGAAGGCGATCGTCGAGATCTTGCCATTCGTCGATGGCGACTTCGGCTTCGCTCTTACCCAGGGTGGCGTAAGCGGCGGTGATCTTTGTTTCGGGTTCGCGTTCGCGCATGGCGAGCAGGTAGAGGGGGAGTTGGAGATCCGTCCAGCGGAGCAACTTGCCCTCATCATTTTCCACCAGCATCCATTCGGGGTAATCGGTTTCCGATTCGCTACGCTTGAGGGGAGCAAGATGATAGGTGTCGACCGTTTTGCGATGGCTGCTACTTCCGGGGGAGAAGGTTTTGAAATCCAACACGCGAATGCCGTGTTCGGGGTGCCGCTCGATGCGATCGATTTGCCCGGTCACGGTGAGACCGCTGATTTGGAACGGCCAATGATCGCGGCCAAACTTGTCTTCGGAGCTGACGATCTGCCACCCTGCCTCACGTTGCTCAGCCTCGATGGCAGCCCACCAGGCGAGGCGCTTTCGGGCGCTGTCGCGCTGGATCACAATCGGGGTGGAGCGCTCGCTGCCGAACTGTCGGTTGAGTTGACGGTCGACCTCTTCATGAAGAAAGGAAACGATCGGTTCGCGTTCGGTGAAGTTGATCGCCTCATCACTGCAGGCGAATTCTTCAAGCGAGCGGTGGACCAGGTTGCCGAAGTCTGCGGCATCCATCTCACGCTTGTCGATTTCCACTTTCGACATGCAAAGTCCGTATCTGAGGTAAAAACGAAAGGGACAGGCAAGGTATTGCTTCAGCGCGGTTGGGCTGGTCTTTTGAAAGACGCGGTTGTCTTTGGCCAGTGAACGCGGCTTCAACTGGAATGCGACGGAGCGGGCGGCCGGTTGGGTTTCCGGCGCGATGTCGCGAAAGAGGTGCAGCGTCCGAGCAGGCAGTTCTTCAGCGGAGCACTGAAAAAGCAGACGAGAGGGACGCAGAGGATCGCCGGAGGCGCTCTCGCGGCCAAAGATCAGATCGATCCTGCGGCCTTCGGCGGAGCGGGAGTGGATCAGGCTGGTTAGGAAGTAAGCGTCGCGAGCGAAGCGGTCATCATTGTTTTGTACGCCAAGCTTCTGGCGGGCGGTGTCGGGAAGAAAGGCGTGGCCGACGATGGCCTCGGGAACGGCATGGTCATTCATCCCGGAGACGACAAGTCGTGGAGCGTCCTCCCAGAGCAGCTCAAGCCAACCCTGAAGATCGACTTCGTCAGGCTCACGTTCCGGATAGACTCGTTTGGAAGCGAGCGAGGTGATGAGCAGTTCGAAGCGATCTTCCGGCCCGGGTTTTTTCTTGAAAGCAGCGCTGATAGCGGCCAACTCTTCGCTGAGTGTCAGGATGGCCTCGGCGACTTCGCTGAGAACAGCCTGGGTAAGATTGTGCCGCGAGTAGCGGCGCCCGTGATAGATACTCGAGAGAAGATCGTTGAGGGTGTCTTCGAATTCTTCCTCCTGAAATCGATTTCGCCAACTTCGCATCCAGTCGATCGCCCCGGCCAGCTGGGGGAAATGGCTGCCGCGAGTTCGTTGTGCCGCTTCGTGAGCATCGTCAAGACGGGTTGGCAGGGTGCGGACGATGAGTTCGTCGATTGCGTTGATAAGGCGGCTGGGCGTAAGCGCAGTGTTCTCAGCCTCGGGGAGGTCCCGAAGAATCGCTTCGCAAAAACCAGGACAGTTGAGCAGCAAGCGGAAAGAGGAAAAGTTATTCGTCGTGACCGTGTCGGCGACCTGCTTGAGGAGGTAGTAGATGCCTTCGCCGGC
This sequence comes from Verrucomicrobiales bacterium, assembly GCA_049594415.1. Taxonomy (GTDB): domain Bacteria; phylum Verrucomicrobiota; class Verrucomicrobiia; order Verrucomicrobiales; family DEV007; genus Arctic95D-9. The sequence continues at coordinate 28,259 of JBMYJM010000022.1, forward strand.
GAGGGCGCGTCCGCCCGGGTCGTAGCCTTTGAGCCCGTGATTGGAAAGGGTTTCCTGCAATGGGGTTGTCAGGTTGGGATCTGGGATTCCGATAGCCGCAGTAGCCGGGATTTGGTCGAGTTCGCTGAGGAGGCTGTAGGCCAGTTCTGCCTGCTCTTTTGGTGACACGGCGCGGTGAATGGTTGTGTCAGGATCAGGGATAGTAATTGGGCTGTTAATCCAGGCTTCCGGGGCAGGGCGCCCGAAGCGGTCAAAGCGCGGCGACTCCGATTCGGGAGCGTGGACAAGAATTTGAACCGGCATTTGCGATGACCAGGTGCGTAGCACATCAGCAGCGAGCGGACGTAAATCGGAGATGCCGCAGAGAATGACCCGGAGGAGATCAGTGGGCGCCTGACTTTTTTCAGGGAGGGAGAGCTGGGCAGAAGCTTCGTCGGCAAAGCCGCACTGCCTTGTCTCTTCGACGGCGATTTCTTCGATCCGGGCCAGTTCTTTCCACCGGGGTGGTTCCATGTCAGCGGCGGCAAGTGTTTCGGCGGCGCTGGCGAAGTTGTGCCCTGATTCAACAAGGAGGCGCCGCACCTGCAGAAGGTCGTCGGCAGTTTCACAGGCCCAGCGCAGGGAGCGTTCCACGGGATCGACCGGGAACGCGCGGCGGAACTTCCCCAGAGGAAGCTTGAGTAAAACGGCGGCCCAGAGCCAGTGGGTTGAGCAGGAGTTGGCGACGGGAAGATCGAGGGAGCCGGTGGGGAGCCGGTCCGGTGAAATGAGGTATTCCGGAGTTGTGACCAGCGGCGGGAAAACGATGGTATCGTGTTCAGCGGCACGAATGGCGAGTGCTTCGCGAAGGCGGCGACCTGCATTTCGGGTCGGAACGATGAGCTGGGTTTTGGAAAGGTCAATGGGCTGGCGAGTGTCCCAGTCCCGGGTGAGGTAGTCGACAGTGAGTTGGATGACGGGTTCCGACCATCCGAGAAACTGAAGCTCGATGCCGCCGGTTCGGGTGTCCGTCGAGGCTTCTGACGGAGAGGATGGAGGCGGATTAAACAGCGGCAATTCGCCTTGTTCCTGCGGGGAGTCGGGCATGGTGTGGGGAGCGGAAAATGTGTCGGGAGAATCAGTCGGGACGGCAGGCCCAGAATTCTTCCTCAAGCAAATCGTGTCGCCTCACAATGCGTCGGTAGAACTCCAATGTCAGTTCCTTTTTTTCCTCATCGCTCAGTTTCCACAGGGTATCGGACTGCCTCAGTCTCTCGACAAGCCGTGACAGTGTCAGGGCTACCGTGACGGATATATTGTAGCTCTGGGTGAAGCCGTACATCGGGAGCCGCAGGGTGGCGTCAGCGGCAGCGAGTGCTTCTTCGGAGAGACCCTTCTCCTCGGTGCCGAACATCAGGGCAACCGGCTGGTCCAGTGGGAGCGAGTGGAGATCACAGCCGTCCACGTTGGGCGTGGTGGCGACGAGCTGGTAGCCTTGCTTTTTGACTGAATCGATGCAGGAACCGGTCCGGTGGTAGCGGTGCATGGTCAGCCACTTGGCGCTACCCATGGAGATCTCGTTGTTGGGCTTATACTGGTTGCGCCGTTCGACCACATGAATGTCCTGGATGCCGAGGCATTCGCAGCTACGCAGGCAGGCACTGGCATTGTGCGGCTGATAGATGTCTTCGAGGACAACAGTGAGATGGCGGGTTCGCTCATCGAGAACCGCGGCGATCTTTTCCTGCTTGTTGGGAGTGACATAGTCCCGCAGGAATTCGATCAGTTCTTCGTCGGCAGTCATGAGGGAGCGCCCGGGGATCAACCGTGCCAGCGAGGACGTTTCACACCGATGTAGGCGATAAATAATCCGATGGCGACATGGGTGATGAGAACCGCAAATGAAAGCCACATGGGGCCGAGCCAGGTTTCGGTGACCTCCTTAATGTAGCGAAGATAGTTGCTCTGCATACCGTCCATCACCCCCGACCAGCTCCAGTAGGCTGAAATGAAGGGGCGGGTCAACCATCCTGCCCATTCAGGCAGAGCGAGGACAGCACCCGAGAGAGGTAATTGGAAGCCGACAAGGTAGATACTGAGCAGCGAGGCCTGGTCCGCGGTTTTGGCCATGGAGGAAATGCCGAGACAGATGAATGTCATCGCACCATTTACCAGCAGGAGAAGAAGGGTGTGGGCGACCATGGATTCGCTTGGAATCTGGCAGATGCTCTGGACAAAGATGGCCATCCAGAGCGACTGGATGATCACGAGGATGGAGAGAAAGGCGACCTTGCTCGCAACATAAACGCCGGGCCTGACACCTCCCAATTTCTCTTTTTCGAAGATCTGGCGTTCCGCAGCGATTTCCCTGGCGGCATTATTAGAACCCATCAGGGTGAGGAGAATGACCTGAAACATCACCAGGCCCGAGACGAGGCCGCCGAGATTCAGGTTGAAGGTCCGGTCATCAACGTCCTGCTGAAACTCCGCCGGTGATGATGGCATCGACTCCGCCAGTCGTTTCGTTTGTTCGACACCGTCGAGTTCGAAGACGGCGACGAGGACAGGAAAGCCGATGAGAATGGCAAACTGGAGAAAGAGTCCTCCCCAGTCCCTGAAGAAGATCTTCCACCTTCGCATTAGGAGCGCGAAAAACTGCGCAACTGCTCCAGGGGTCGCCGCAGAAACAGAGCCCTCGGGAAGAACACCGGAGACTGTGAAATCCGAATAGTAGGAGCCACGGTGCTTGGCCCAGCTGTTGGCCCAGGCTTCCGAATCGCGCTTAGCGAGTTGGGGATAGACGTCTTCGGCTTTGTCCACGCTGAAGTAGTGCTCAATCGCGCGCGGTGGGCCGTGGTAAACGACGTAGCCGGCGTCGAGAACTAAAACGGAATCGTAGAGCTCAAGATTTGCGAGGGAGTGGGTCACGTTGATGACAATGCGGTGCTCGTTGCGGCTGAGCTCGTACATCAGTTTGACGATTTCCTGTTCACTTTTGGGGTCGAGGCCTGAGGTTACTTCGTCACAGAGTAATAGCACCGGTTCGGTGACAAGCTCGAGAGCGAGCGAGAGGCGTCGTTTCTGACCTCCGGAGAGAACCTTAACCGGGCGGTCGCGAATCGGATCGAGGCCGGTGGCGGCGAGGACGCGGTCAACGAGATTGTAAAAGTTTTCGTAGCCCTTTGTCTTGGCGCGCAGTCGAATCGTGCTCTCGATGTTTTCTTCGACAGTGAGTTCCTCGTAGGCAATGGAGAACTGGGGGACATAGCCGATTTCGGAGTGCTCAAGGTCGCCTTCTTCGGAAAGGTTTCGCCCGTTCCAGAAAATGCTTCCGTCAGATTCCTGGTTGATCCCGGCGATCAGTTTCAAGAGGGTCGACTTACCGCAGCCGGAGGGGCCGACGATAGCCATGAAATGCCCGGTTGGAACTTTTAGGTCGATGTCCTTGAGCAGGCGGAGTTCTTCCTGGCCCTTCTGGACGGTGAATTGGATATTCTGAAGCTCTAGCACGTAGACAGTTTTAGGAGGCTTCCGGCGCCTGTGCAATCACAGAACATGGCTAATTCGGTGAAGCCGTCACATTCCTCTCAGGTTGGGAATTACAAGGCGGGCTGAGCTGGTTACCGCGCTGCGCAGAAATTCCCGTGATTTTATTCCTTTACCTAAGTCCGAATTGTGGCGTTTGTTTAGGCGATGCTGAGAAAACGCAAAGGTCAGTCCTCGAAATCACGCCGGGTGAATCCGTTGATCGTGGTGGTTTCAATTTGCGCCATTTTGCTGGTGGCGATGGTGGTAGGTCTCGTCGGCGTGAAGTCGGCGATCGAGGGTTGGCTGAAGGGCGATGAGTTCCGCGACCTCCTCGTTAAGAAAGTCGGCGTTGTGTTGAAATCGGAGATCGAACTGTCCGAAATGAACTGGCAGGGATCGGAAGTTTATTCGGAAAAGTTCCATGCTGCAGGCTTCGATGACGCAGCGTTTTCCAAGCTGGGTCTCGACGGCGTTCGCGCTACCTTTGGAGGCATTAAGGAGCAGGCGGTGACGGTTCCCACGGTCACGGTGAATCGAATGAGTCTTCTCTTTTCGGATAAGCGCGAGAAGCGTCCAGCCGGGGATAGCGAGGACGAAGTGGCAGTTTCCGGCCCTGAGCTTCCCTCTTTTCTGCAACGGTTTGTTCCGAACCGGGTAGATCTCGGGGAGATCAGTGTGTCTTCGGCCTCGGTTTTCGTGGTTGATGAAGCGCGGGGGGCAAAGCCCTTTGAGCTTTCGGGAGTCCGCGCGAAGTTTGATCCGGACCTCGCCACCGGCATGTGGGAGATCAAAGGTCAGGGAGGAAGACTCAGCCTGCCGGACCAACCTGAAGTCCAGCTGAAGGACCTGGCAATGCGTTGGCGCGAGACGGAGCTTTATATCGATCGGTGTGCGCTGGGGATCTATGAAAACGGGCACGTCGACGGTTCCGGCGAAATCAGCTTTGCGGATGAAGGTAACTTTGATCTCGATCTGGAGATATCGGCGATCGATATCGATGAGCTCCTCGAAGGGGAATGGCAGGATCAAGTCAATGGTATGATAGAGGGCCCGGTGACCATCACAGGGCGTCCCGGAGAGTTTCTCTACGAAGGGACTCTGAACGTTGTTGACGCGGTGGTGGAGAACATTCCGGTGCTGACGGTGATTGCCAAATACACGCGGAACGACCAGTTCGAGCATCTCACTCTGAGTCAGGCAAAAACGGACTTTAAGAGCGATGGCGAAATCATTGGATTGAGGAATCTGGAGCTTCAGGCGGACGGGCTGATGCGAGTGGAGGGGGATATCGATATCAAGGGCGAAAAGATTGCCGGCATCCTCAAGGTGGGAGTGACGCCGGGAACACTGCGCTGGATTCCGGGGGCAGAGAACCTGGTCTTTGTCGAAAAACGTGACGGATTTCTCTGGGCGCCGATGACTTTGCAGGGGACTTTGTCAGAGCCGCAGGAGGATCTCAGCGGCCGTCTCATCGCTGCGGCAGGGGAGGCAATTCTGAAGGAACTCCCCGAGGGCTTGCTGAACGAGGCACAGAAGTTTCTCGATCCGTCCGGCGAGTCGCCCGACCCCGGTTCGATCATCAATCAGGGCAAAGATTTGCTCGATGCGCTGAGCCCCTTTCTAAGGGGGTTTTAGCCCGTTTTTTTCCCCTGTTTGTCCGCCCTTTGCGGGGGCTTGTGAAATTTTTCACAAATTAGTCTTGCGACCTCATTTCGATTGCTTAGGGTGCGCGCAGACGAGGGAATTCGCTGTTCTCACTACCTGATTATTCCGGCGGGTCTCTCATTCCACTCTGATGGAAGCCAACCTGCCAATCACGTCGCTAGATTCACTGAATCCGCTGCTCGCAGCGGGGGGTATTGCGGCTCCGGAAATTCCCGGGTTTGGTTGGCTTACCAACTCGATCTTCGTGGCAGTTGTCGTGACGACCTGCGTGGTTCTTTTCACTCGCATGGCGACCAAGCGGATGGAGCCCATTCCAAGTGGAAAGCAGAACTTCGTGGAGTTTGTCATCGAATTTCTTTATGGTCAGGTTGAGGGAATTGTTGGTAAGCACGTCGCGCCGAAAGCATTTCCCCTGCTCGCCACAGTTTTCATCTTTATCCTCACGGCCAATTGGTTCGGCTTGATTCCCGGCGTTGGAACAATCGGCTTCGGCGAAGAAAAGATTGCTTTCCTCAGCCTTAAGGAAGTGACTCATCCAATTCTTCGCCCGGCTACCGCCGACCTCAACATGACGCTCGCCCTTGCGGCGGTTTTCATGGTGGTGTGGGCCTGGCTGTCAATTTCCGAACTTGGCCTTTGGGGAACAATCGTTCACATCTTCGGGCCGAAGGGCGGCCTTCAAGGATTTCTGAAGTATGCTCTGATGCCGATCTTCATCTTCGTTGGCATCATCGAAGTTGTTTCTATCGTTTTCCGACCCATGTCGCTCTCGCTGCGATTGCTGGGTAATATTTTTGCGGGTGAGACTCTCCTCGTTACCATGGGTGGCCTCGGCGAGTTGCTTGGGGCCTCGGGATTTGTGGCCTGGATCCTCTCGGTGGTATTCCCGCTTCCGTTTTATTTCATGGAAATCCTGGTGGGTGCCCTCCAGGCAACAGTGTTCACGCTGCTCTGCGGCGTCTACATCAAGCTCTCAACAACGCACGACGACGAGGATCACCATTGATAAGAATTTTGCTATCGGGACCATGCGTAGAAAAGTGTGGGCGGTAGCGAAGAAACAGTAAAAGAAAGTAATCAACATGATTGACATCCTGACTACCCTCGCAGCAGCTGCACCCGCCGCCTCTGGTGGCGCATTCAACGGTAACTTTGCACTCGGTGTTGCCGGGGCTGGTGCCGGCATTGGCCTTGGCCTCATTGGTATGGCAGCGGCACAGGCTGTGGGACGCAACCCCAGCGCCTTCGGTAACATTCTTACCATTGGTATTATCGGAATGGCCCTTGCAGAGGCTATCGCGATTTACGCCTTCATTATGGCGCTTCAGGGCTAAGCCTTGATCAGTTTTGGATCGGTCCGCGGCAGTGGATGTCGCGGACCGAATCCGATCTTTTCCAAATTTAAAATTTTCACTACTCACTAATCGGAGCGACTCAAAGTTATGGGCGGAATTCTAGAAACATTTGGTCTGGCCTGGCCGAAGTTCATTTCGCAGGTCGTCATTGTCCTGATCGTTTACTTTATTCTTTCGAAGTATGCGTTTGGACCGATTCTGGCGATGCTTGAAGCGCGTCGCCAGCGCATCGCCGACGGTGAAGAAAACCTCAAGAAGATCGAGTCTGAACTCGAGAAGGCTGAGGTAAAAGTGCAGGGTATGCTGGATGAGGCCAACAGCGACGCCGAGCGCCTCATCACCGAAGCTCGCGAAAGTGCTGAAGCGGTTCGCAGCCAGAAGACCCAGGAAGCCGTTAAGGAAGCTCAGAGCATCATCGAAAAAGCTCGCGAGGCTTCCAAGTTGGAGCACGAGAAAGCCATGAATGAACTCAAGAATGACTTTGGTCGCCTTGTGATCGACGCCACCTCCAAGGTGACTGGTAAAGTGCTCGATGATGCGGACCAAAAGCGGATTAACGACGAGACAGCTGGACAGGTTGCTCTCTAATCATTTTTTAACAGATCACCATGAAGTCAGGGAAGGAAGCAACGCGTGTGGCGAAGAAGCTGTTCTCAGCCTCGTTTGCCGACGGTAAGCTCGACCCTGAGACTGTGGAAAAGGTGGTCAAGAAGTTGATTGCGGATAAGCCTCGGGGTTATCTGCAGGTCATCAATGCCTACTGGCGCCTCGTGAAGCTCGATGAAGATAACAATCGAGCGGTGATCGAGAGCGCGGTTGAGTTGGATGCAGCGACGAAAGACGCTGTGGTGGCAGACTTGAAAAAGAAATACAGCGACCAGATTGTTGCTGAATTTGTTCTTAACGCTGACCTGATCGGCGGAATGAAAATTCGCGTCGGAAGCGACGTGTGGGACGGGAGTGTGAAGAATCGCATCGAGCGTCTCTCTGAGAAATTTTAAACAAAACTGACTGAAACGATTCACCTGACAAAACGTCATGAGTAACATCCTCCAGGAACTGGAATCAGAAATTGCCG
>JBMYJM010000023.1:0-34561 GCA_049594415.1 Verrucomicrobiales bacterium
CGATCCCCCACCCAACCCCAGAATGCTCAAAGTGAAGCTGGCAGACGGCAAAGCCCGAAAAATTCAGCATATGGTGCAGACCAGTTTCTGGGGACCCGACGGAAAGCCGCTTTCCTCAGAAGAATTTCTGCAGCAGTTGTTCGGAGATCTTCCCGACTTCTTCAGCGAAGAAGACCAGCTGAGGGAGATCTGGAGCGAACCCGATACCCGGAAGCGGCTTCTCGAAGGACTCTCAGAGAAAGGATACTCTTCCCAGCAACTGAACGAGATCCGCAAACTCATTGATGCTGAGAAGAGCGACCTGTTCGATGTTCTCGCCTACATCGCATTTTCCCTGGATCCCGTGACACGCGAGCAACGCGTGGTGGAACACAAAGACCTGATCTTCTCTCACTACGACGACAAGCAACAAGCGTTTCTCGATTTCGTCCTGACCCAATACATCAACGAAGGCGTCGGAGAATTGCAGCCCGAACGCATCGCAAGCTTTCTCGATCTCAAATACGGCGGACTGCATGAAGCGAAGCAGGAACTTGGCGAGCCAGGCAACATCCGCAAAATCTTCATCGAGTTTCAACGGCACCTGTTTGCTAAAGAAGCGTAAGACGCCAGACTCAACTCAGATTCACAACAATGGAGAAACCTGGAAAACTAACTGTCCTCATCGGAATGCCCGGGGCGGGGAAATCCACACGCATCGATAACGTGCTGGAGCCAACAACGGATGGAATGTGTGTTCATGATTTCCAGAAAGGAGTTTTGAAGGAAAAGAGATTCCCGGCCAATAGTCAGTATTTAGAAGCATTGATCGATTGCCTGAATCTCGGTCAAGACTGTGTGATTGCTGACATTCAGTTTTGCAGGAAGGACAGAAGAGAACAAATCATCGGTGCTATCGCGGATCGCGTTCCCAATCTCTCAATCGAATACCAGTGCTTCGAGAATGATCCGGATCGCTGCCGAGCAAATGCCATTGAGCGGGATGGGCCGAAGCTCGAAAGAGAATTGGAGAAGATTACCGAGATCACTGAAGTCTACTCAATTCCAGCTGGAGCAGAAATGCTTGAGGTTTCCGATCCTGATTTGAGAGCGCAGTCAGGGTAGTTTCGCCTCGAAAAGTGCAAACGGAATGCAAACCGTCGTTTTTCCGGCTGCGAATTGCGGTTCATTACAACCTCGCAACTCGTTAAAGATCAAAAGAAAGCCAACTGTCGGACTCGAACCGACGACCGGCTGATTACAAATCAGCTGCTCTACCAACTGAGCTAAGTTGGCCCCTTAGCTCGCCGAAAACGGCGAGGATGGAATGTATTCATGGATTCGACGGCTGCAAGACGTCGTTTCAGGTTTTTCACTCGGTGATTCCCCGACCCCCAAAGGCACAAATCGGAGCCGATGTGCCTTTTCAGACTGTTTGGACTGGCGTATATTTGGCTTCCCATGAGAATTCAACTCGCCATTTTTACGGCCTTCGGGCTGATGCTGCCTTCAGCGGCCACTCTCTTTGCCGAGGAAGAACCAGCATCGCCGGAAAGACCGCTGGTGACCCAGGTGGGCGATCATGCCTACCGGATTGGCGAGATTCGGTTCGATTCAAAAACCCGCGAGATCCGCATCCCGGTGGTGGTGAATATGCGGGAAGGCGGGCCCATGGAATACCTCCTCGTGCACGAATCGGGCAAAGTGCACGAATCGGTTTTTGTTACCGGGGTGTCTCCGCTCCATCTCCAGATCGCCCTCAAGCTGCTCAAGTATGAATCCGGTCATGGCGACGTATTCAATCGAATGCTGCCGCCACATCTCATCGAAGAAGAGGGCGGAAAGCGGGCCGACCGCGGCGAAGCCGTGAACCTCGCTTTCATCGCCGACTCCACCAACACGGAAGTTCCCGCCGGGGAGCTGATTCTCGACGGGGATTCAATGGAACCCTTGTCCGATCCTGATTGGATTCACACCGGCTCTGAGGTTCACGAAGGTAACTTCATGGCCGAAGTTGAAGGTGGCTTTGTCGCGATCTACCTCGACCCAAACGCCATGTTCAACATGACTCGAGATGGTGCCGACATTGACGAACGCTGGGGCGCCAACGACAAGAAGATTCCTGAAATCGGCACCAAGGGTGAACTTGCCATTCGCCTCGCCACTTCATAGAAACACTCTCCCCCAAGTAACCATGAAACTCCTGCTGACTACCCTTCTCTTCATCGGCCTGGCGGTGACTCCGCTTACGGCCCAGAATACAGTGACTGGATCCCGGGATGGTGACGTTTCCCTGAAACTCGAAATTGAACGCGCCATCGCCAAAGGGGGCACCTACCTCACCGGACAGCAGGACCCCGAGACTGGTTCCTGGAGCGACCCGACTCTTCCCGCCATTTCCGCCCTCGCCATCTCAGCACTTATGGGGGATCCCAACCTGGATCTTAACGAGGGGAACCCGGCTGCGGCCGACAAGGGCTATGAATTTCTTCTCACGAATGTGAAGAGCGACGGCGGCATCTACGGCAAGGGCCTCGCCACCTACAACACCTCGCTCTCTATCATGGCCCTGGCTCAGTCAGGTAACGAAAAACATCTGCCCATCATCGCCAAGGCGCGTCGCCTGCTCATTAACCAGCAGCAGGACTTCGACAAGCGCGGTGAAACGGACAACCTCTTCGACGGCGGCATCGGCTACGGCGGCAGCTACGCACACTCCGACCTGTCCAACACGCACTTCGCGATGGAAGCCCTCTACTACTCCCGAAAAGTACTCGCCGACACGGAATACGACGAGAGCAGCGACTTCGATCTCGACTGGGAGGCGGCCATCGATTTCGTCAGCCTGGTTCAGAATTCCGAAGCCACGGTCGAACGGATCGGTGACGGCTTCGGCCTGCGCGAAGAAGACGAAGGCGGCTTCGTCTACTTCCCCACCAGCACCAAGTCCGACCAGATTCCGATCAAGGGTGACGATGGCAGGGAACGCACCGCCCTCCGCAGCTACGGCAGCATGAGCTACGCCGGCCTGCTTGCCTTCATCTACGCCGACATGGATCGTGATGATCCCCGCGTCGCCTCCGTGATGCGATGGCTGCAGAACAACTACACCCTCGAAGAGAACCCGGGCATGGACGCTCAGGGCCTCTTCTACTATTACCACACCATGTCGAAGGCCCTCGCTATCACCGGAACGAAGGAGCTCGTCACTCCGGAAGGGAACCGGATCGACTGGAAAAAGGATCTCGCGCTCAAGATCATGAGCCTTCAAGGGCAGGACGGCTCCTGGATCAACCGGGAATCCAATCGCTGGATGGAAGACGACACGACCATGGTGACTGCCTACGGCATGCTGACGCTGCAGCATATTTACCGGACGTTGTGAGAGAGTTGCGACTCTTTCCAACCCGGTTTTGACTCACACTCCGCCAAAGCGGCGCTGGCGCTGCTGGTATTCGCCCACCGCATCCAGTAAATTCTGACGACGGAAGTCAGGCCAGAAAGTCTTCGTGATGAAGATCTCTGCGTAACTGATCTGCCAGAGCAGGAAGTTGGAGATCCGGTATTCGCCGCTGGTACGAATGAGCAGATCCGGATCGGGAAAGTCAGCCGTGTTGAGATGGGCCGCGAAACTCTCCACGTTAAGCTCAGCTGGATCCATCTCCCCGCTCTTTGCCTTTTCCATAAGGGAGCGGGTTGCCTCCAGGATCTCCTCACGGGAGCCGTAGCTCAGAGCAACCACAAGGGTGAGACCGTTGTTACCGGCTGTTGCTTCGATCGATTTCTGCAGCGACTTCTGATTGGACTTCGGTAGCTTGTCGATCTGCCCGATGACCTGGAGACGAATATTGTTCTTAATCAGCGACGGGGTCTTCTCCTTGAGGAAGTGTGCTAACAAACCCATCAAGGCTTTCACTTCGGCCTCGGGTCTTTTCCAGTTCTCCGAACTGAACGCGTAGAGCGTCAGGTAGTCGACTCCGATTTCCCCGCAGGTTTCGAGCGCGACCTCAACGGATTCGGCACCGGCATAGTGACCTTCACGTCGGGGAAGGTCACGCTCTTTGGCCCATCTCCCATTGCCATCCATGATGATAGCAATGTGCCGCGGGATCTCTTTGTCAGGATCAAACGCAGCCATGAGTGGAATAAATCACCTTAGCGGATAATGGTCTGGTCGCGGGACGGCCCCACGCCAACCATGCTGACACGGGTGTCAGTTTCTTTCTCGATGCGGGCAAGGTAGGCGCGCGCATTTTCAGGAAGGTCATCGTAGTTCTGCACACCGGTGGTGTCAGATTCCCAGCCGGGCAAGTTCTCATAAACCGGAACGACCCGCTCGAAATCCTTGGCGCTGGCCGGAGGCAGAAGAAGCTTCTCCCCGTCGAGCTCGTAGTGGGTGCATACCGGAATCTCAGGGCAGTCGTCGAGACCGTCGAGAATCGTAATCGCGAGATCGTCGAATCCATTCACCATTGCCGCGTAACGCACCAGGACGAGGTCAAGCCAACCACAACGACGCTTGCGCCCGGTCGTAGCACCGAACTCGCGGCCCATCTTGTGGAATCGGTCGGCGAGGGTGTCATTCTGGGTTGGGAAAGGACCTTCACCGACACGAGTGGTGTAGGCCTTGGTCACACCGACGACACGGTCGATCTTCTGCGGCGGCACACCGGAACCGGTGCAGGCTCCGCCGGAAGTGGTGTTGGAAGAAGTGACGTAGGGATAAGTTCCCTGGTCGATGTCGAGGTAGGTTCCCTGGGCCCCTTCGAAAAGGAGGGACTTCCCGTCTTTCATTAGCTGGTGCAGCATCCCGACTGTGTCAGTGACAAAAGGAGCGAGACGCTCGGCGGCGGCGAGCAGCTCCTTGCCAATCGCGTCGGCATCGAGCTTGTCCATGCCGACCGCTTCGAAGAGCGTGTTACAGTCATCCACGCGGGTAGCGAGACGCTCGGTAAACTGAACCGGATCGCCGACCAGATCGTGAAGGCGGAAACCAACACGATCAATCTTGTCACCATAAGTCGGGCCAATGCCACGCTTGGTGGTGCCGATCTTGCCGTCGCCCTTGCAGGCTTCTTTGTAGGCGTCCATTTCGCGATGGAACGGCATCACCAGATGAGCACGGTCGGAAATCACAAGATTCTCCGGGGTAACCTCGATCCCCTTTTCGGCGAGGCCATCGATTTCACCGAGCAGGGAAACGGGATCCATGACCACACCGTTTCCAATAACGCACTGCTTACCGGGCCAGAGGATGCCGGAGGGAATGAGGTGAAGGATATATTCCTTACCGTCGCTAATAACCGTGTGGCCAGCGTTGTTACCGCCCTGAGCCCGCACCACGACGTCGGTTTTCTCCGTGAGGAGGTCGACGATCTTTCCCTTACCTTCATCGCCCCACTGGGCGCCAATCACTATGGTGTTCGACATGAGTCTTAACTCTTTCTGAAAACAATATTTCGGCCCGAATCAGTCAATCATGCTCAAGCTCAGTCGGGCGCAAACCACAACCTCTCGCACAGTCAGCGCGAAGAGCAAGTATTCCCGTAAAATCAGGTGCAAACGGGCATTATGCGGCCTTCATTATGGCCGAGAGGGCGACCAATGTCACGGCCGCAAGAATAGCCACAACACCGACGATCACCGCGATCTGACCCAGGGTATCCTTCTTCTCCACCTTCTCGATAGGAGAAAGGTTCTTGAAGCCGACGGGCACACTGGAGACATCCGCAACCGCAGGAGGATGACCGTGAGCAGTTGATTCGCCGCCACCAGCTTCCGCAGGCACACCCGCGTCCGCATCAAGCGCCTCGGAAGCTGCCTCGGCTCCTTCGGAAAAGACCGCCTGGACGCTCCCAAAAGCGATCTGGAGTCCCTCGGACAAAGTGATCTCGGTGACTTGCTCTCCATTGGCGAAAGTACCGTTGGTAGAGCCAAGATCAGTCACTTGGTAGACCCCTTCGTTGTTCTGAATCACAGCATGGGAACCGGACAGAGAAATGTGGTCGAGAACGACATCGTTTTCCGGGCCGCGGCCCACGGAAAGCTGTTCAATACCATCCAGATCGACTGCAAAAGGTTCCTGATCCGGGACGTAGATGGAGAGTGTTGCCATGACTTAGGTGAAGCGTTTTACACTGACTCAGCGTGATTGATCAATCAGATTAGCAAATTCTTCGAAGAAATAGGAAGCATCATTCGGGCCGGGAGCGGCCTCGGGGTGATACTGAACGGAGAACACCGGATAGTCCCGGTGGCGCATGCCCTCGACGGTATCGTCGTTCAAGTTAATGTGAGTCACCTCAATATGGGACGGCAGCGAATCCCCGTCCGCCGCAAAACCGTGGTTCTGCGAAGTGATCGCGATCTTATCAGTCCGAAGGTCTTTGACCGGGTGGTTGCCGCCGCGGTGCCCAAATTTAAGTTTAAAGGTCTTTCCGCCAAAAGCGTGGGCAAGAACCTGGTGACCGAGGCAGATGCCGAAGACCGGCTTCTTGTCGATGATCTGCTTCACTTCATCATGAATGTAATCGAGAGCCGCAGGGTCACCGGGGCCGTTGGAGAGGAAAACGCCGTCCGGGTTCATCGCCAGCACTTCGGAAGCCGGGGTGCGGGAATTCACCACTTCCACTTCGAATCCTTTTTGACGGAGGCTACGGAGAATGTTGCGCTTGATGCCGAAGTCGTAGGCCACAATGCGGTATTTCGGATCGATGAGCGGGCGGTACATTTCGCCGTCGGTCTCTTCGAGTAATTCGCCAGAGGTCTCGTTTACGATTGTCCACTCACGGCTGAGCTTGCTCTCCGGATCCCACTGGTAGCTTTCCTTGGTGGTAACTTCCTTCACAAAGTCGGAGCCCTCCATCGGGGGCGCGTCTTTTGCCGCAGCCACCGCGCCGTCGGCATCGAGGCTGCCGTCAGTGCAAAGAGTCGCTCTCATCGCGCCGGCCACGCGCAGGCGCTTAGTCAGAGCGCGGGTGTCGATACCTTCGATTCCGGGCACACCGGAATCCGCCAGGTAGTGGTGCAACGATTTCTCAGAGCGCCAGTTGCTGGGGATATCGCAGAGTTCCTCGATAACGAATCCGCGCACATGGACCTGACAACTTTCGGAGTCCACCTCGGTGGTCCCGTAGTTCCCGATCAGCGGACAGGTCATCGTCACGATCTGGCCGCGGTAGGAAGGATCCGTGAGGATCTCCTGATAGCCCGTCATCGACGTGTTAAAACAAATTTCCCCGGTTTGGGTGACTTCCGCCCCAAAACCGATTCCTTCGAAGACCGTTCCGTCTTCGAGTGCCAGCACTGCCCGTTTCCGTTCTCTTCCCATAGGGTAAAGGCTCCTTGGTAAAGTGGCCTTCGGAGATTGACAGAAAAGCAGGGCCTTTCAAGTGGTTTTCCCACCTCAAGATTCGCTTTTCGCGAAGCGGGCTACCGGATGGTCATCCCAAACGGGCAAACTCTTTAACTTATCCGAAACACTATCACTCAACGGTAGCCCCCATGTGGACCAGAAAGGCTCGAGATTCATGCCGCAGGCTGCCTTGCAGCATCACCAAGTTTTCGATCCGGTTCCTTTAAGGCGAAGAAACCGCCATCGTGCCTTTTGTCGAATTCGGACACAGCATCATCCGAGTCCGCTTCAACAGCAAAGAGGGTGTCTCCCTGCTCGCGGACTACGAGTCGATGAAAATTGCCGAAGAAGTCGCTTTGGTCCGGCCAGCCCCCTCCGATCTGCTCAAATCCTGCTATTTTCCACCGTCCCGCCCGGCTTTGCCTTTGACCCGAGGCCGGGAATGGCGTATCGCGGGAAGCTCTCGTTTACCGGATTTTCGAATCCGGCAGCAGGGTTCTTAACCGTTATTAAATACCATGTCCTCGGCTCCCAGTATCATCTACACCAAGACCGACGAAGCTCCCGCATTGGCGACTTACTCGCTGCTTCCAATTATCCAGGCCTTTACCAAGTCCTCCGGCATCAATATTGAAACGCGTGACATCTCTCTCGCCGGCCGAATCATCGCCGTCTTCCCTGAATTCCTGAACGAAGACCAACAGATCGGTGACGCCCTCTCTGAGCTTGGCGAACTGGCCAAGACGCCCGGCGCCAACATCATCAAGCTGCCGAACATCAGCGCTTCCATTCCTCAGCTCAAAGCTGCCATCGAGGAACTTCAGAATGAGGGCTTCAATCTGCCGCCCTATCCCGATGAACCTTCCAACGACGAAGAAAAGGACATCAAAGCGCGCTACGACAAGGTCAAGGGCAGCGCGGTGAACCCGGTGCTTCGCGAAGGCAACTCTGACCGCCGTGCTCCCAAGGCCGTGAAGGAATACGCGAGAAACAACCCGCACTCCATGGGTGCCTGGTCCGCTGACTCGAAGACTCGTGTCGCCAGCATGGGCGAAAACGATTTCCGCTCCAACGAGAAGTCCGTCACCGTGGAGAACGCCACCGACGTCCGCATCGAGCTCGTCGGCACCGATGGTTCCACCACCGTCCTGAAGGAATCCACTCCCCTGCTCGCCGGCGAAGTCATTGACGCCACTGCGATGCGCAAGGACGCGCTCGTTTCATTCCTTGAAGAGCAGGTCACCGCCGCCAAGGCTGAAGGCACCCTCTTCTCCCTGCACATGAAAGCCACCATGATGAAGGTCTCCGACCCCATTATCTTTGGTCACGGCGTTCGGGCTTACTTCAAGGATCTCATCGAGAAACACGGCGAGGTGATCGATGAGCTCGGTGTCGACTTCAACAATGGCTTTGGTGACCTCGTTGCCAAGATCGAGTCCCTCCCCGCTGACAAGAAGGCCGAGATCGAAGCCGACATCCAGGCCTGTTACGACAACGGCCCCGACCTCGCCATGGTAAATTCCGATAAAGGCATCACCAACCTGCACGTTCCCAGCGACGTTATCATTGATGCTTCCATGCCCGCCATGATCCGGACTTCTGGACAGATGTGGAACAAGGACGGCAACCAACAGGACACCCTCGCCGTCATTCCTGACAGCAGCTACGCCGGCGTCTACGCCGCGACGGTTGATTTCTGCAAAGAGAACGGCGCTTTCGATCCGACCACCATGGGTACGGTTCCCAACGTCGGACTGATGGCTCAGAAAGCCGAGGAGTATGGCTCTCACGACAAGACGTTCGAAATCCCCGCTGACGGCACCGTTCGCGTCGTCGACAGCGACGGCAACGTGCTCATCGAGCACAGCGTTTCCGCGGGCGACATCTGGCGCGCCTGCCAGACCAAGGACGCGCCCATCCGCGACTGGGTAAAGCTCGCCGTCAACCGCGCCCGGGCAACCGGCAGCCCGGCTGTCTTCTGGCTCGACGAAACCCGCGCTCACGACAGCCAGCTGATCGCCAAGGTGAACACCTACCTCGCCGATCACGATACCAAGGGACTAGAGATCCACATCCTCGCTCCGATCGAAGCGACCAACTTCTCCCTTGAGCGAATCAAGCGCGGTCAAGACACCATTTCCGTGACCGGCAACGTGTTGCGTGATTACCTCACCGATCTCTTCCCCATCCTCGAGGTGGGCACCTCTGCCAAGATGCTTTCCATCGTTCCACTCATGAATGGTGGCGGCCTCTTCGAAACCGGAGCCGGCGGTTCCGCTCCCAAGCACGTTCAGCAGTTTGTCGCTGAGAACTACCTACGGTGGGATTCCCTCGGAGAATTCCTCGCCCTGGCGGTTTCCCTCGAACACCTCGGAGACAACTGCGACAACGCCAAGGCCAAAGTGCTCGGCGCCACGCTCGACGACGCGACCGGCAAGTTTCTCCTCGAGAACAAATCACCGACCCGTCGCCTCGGAGGCATCGACAACCGCGGCAGCCACTTCTACCTCGCTCTCTACTGGGCCGAAGCCCTCGCGGCTCAGGATGACGACGCTGACCTCAAGGCCGAGTTTACACCTATTGCCCAGACCATGCTCGAACATGAAACCCGCATCGTGGAAGAGCTCATCGAGGTTCAGGGCCAAGCGGTCGAAATCGGCGGCTACTACCAGCCCAACGACGAGATGGCTTCCCAAGCCATGCGCGCCAGCGCCACGCTCAACGGCATTATCGACGGGATTTAATTCCCGCGACCAGCAACGCTCTTACGCAAAAGGCCGGGTTCGCTGCACCCGGCCTTTTTGTTTTCTAAAACATTCAGGGTGATCAGAGCAGATCTTGCAAGACCTCCCGAGTGTGCGAATTCTTGATCTTGGCATCATGGTATTTCTCGCCGTAGCGCTTCAGCTGCTTCGCCATCTTCTTGAGAACCGGCCCCTGCTCGGGATCTTTGGCAAAGTTCTGCAGCTCATCAGGATCTTTGTCGAGATCGTGCAACCACGCTTCGTCTTCATCCGAAAGAATGAGTTTGTGAGTAGGTGTCACCGCCGCGATCCAGCCCTTGGTATCTTCGGAGGAGCTGTTAGTTCCGCGCATGAAGGTAATGTCAGGTCCTTTAAGTTCCTCTCCCTGGAAAACTCCACTGAGGTCACGTCCCTCTTCCACACCAGAATGCTGGGCCCCCATCATTGTAAGAATGGAAGGCATGAAATCGGTGGTATTCATTGCGTGATCAATCCGCACTCCAGCTTCGATGTTTTCCGGCCAGCGGATAACGAACGGAATTTTTGCTGAAGCCTCCATCGGCTTACCCTTGTTTTGCAGGCCGTGTTCACCACGAAGGTCTCCATGGTCCGCAGTGAAGATGACGATGGTGTTGTCGTAAAGCCCCCGCTCTTTTAACGCGTCAATGAGCTTACCCATATTGTCGTCGATACACTTCATCATTCCGTGATACTGCGCCATGGGATACCTGGTATTCTTCGCCGGCTTAGCCCAACTGGGCGCTTTGTTAGGGTCTTTACCAAAAGTGCGGGGCGCTTCGATCTTCTCGTCGCTGAACATGGTGTCGTAGGGAGCGCGCACAGTGTCCGGACCATGGGGATCCGGAATGCTGACCATGTAGGCAAAGGGACCGTCCTTGTGCTCGTCGATGAAATCAATCGTGCGATCCATAAGCCAGTCCGTGGCAAAGGACTCTTCGTCGGCACCATCCACACTGTAAGAAGGCTTTCCACTCTTGTCGCGAGCCTTCACCCGTGGCCCCTCATCCGTCAGCTCAAACTGTTTCCAGTGCCCCCGGTTAAACATGTATCGATTGTCGTCGAAACCGAAATTGCGCTCTGGTCCCCACTGCGGCTTTCCGTTGCCGTCGAGGTGCCACTTACCGGCGTAGCCAGTCGCGTAGCCAGCCTCGCCGAGCTTGTGACCAAACGTCACTATGTCATCGTTGAGATGCACGTTGTTGTTCGTCACCGGCGTGTTTTGGGGATAACGCCCCGAGACAAAGGAAGAGCGCGAGGGGGAGCAAACCGGCGTCGCGGCATAGAACTTCGTGCACAAGGCCCCCTCCGAAGCGAGCCTATCGATGTGCGGCGTGTCGCAAACCGCGTGCGGCCCCCACATGAATGCCTGCTCAGGGGGTAAGGTGTCACGATAGGCGCCAATCGTTCGGAAGTTCAGCTCATCGCAGTGAACAACAATGAGGTTGGGCTTACTATCGACTGCGGCCCGTGTCACGCCCGCACTAACTGCCGCCGCAGAAGTCGCAGTTCCAGCCTTCTTAATAAATTCTCGTCTTTTCATCTCAGTAAAGGGATTGCTAACCGTTGATTCAGGCCTGCCAGAATGGAGGTATGTCGAAATTTCGTCAAAGCCGCAATGCCGCCCTCATTCGGCAACTGCTCAGCAAGTGGGAAGACTCCCCTAACGGAGCCATCATCGGCGCCCAGTGGGCCCGGGGCCGATAGCCTCGCAAGGGGGCGCTTAACTTCAAACACGTCACCGACCGCGTCCGCCTAGATATCCCCGGCAGCTACGCTTCCCTCACCATGTCGGCCTGGATCAAGGTGGAAAGCCTGGACCGCTGGTACAGTTCCATCATTCTTACCGACGGCTTCGAAGAAGGGGAAC
This sequence comes from Verrucomicrobiales bacterium, assembly GCA_049594415.1. Classification (GTDB taxonomy): domain Bacteria; phylum Verrucomicrobiota; class Verrucomicrobiia; order Verrucomicrobiales; family DEV007; genus Arctic95D-9. Next base: position 11,966 of record JBMYJM010000023.1, read on the forward strand.
CTCACTGGCAAATCACCGGCGAAGGAAAACTGATCCTGCAGCGCACCCTGAATCCGGAGGAGATCAAGGCGCACTACCTCGCCGGAAAACCGACGGGGTGACCTTAGATCATCGAAGCAATCACCAGTGCCACCACGCTCATCAACTTGAGGAGGATGTTGAGGGAGGGACCGGACGTGTCCTTAAACGGATCACCCACTGTGTCGCCGACGACGGCAGCTTTGTGGGCTTCAGAACCCTTGGCCAGCTTCTCGCCATTCACTTCGAACCCTTCCTCGATCATTTTCTTGGCGTTGTCCCAGGCACCACCGGCGTTGGACTGAAAGAGAGCTAACAAAACACCCGTCGCGGTGACGCCGGCGAGTAGACCGCCCAGCATTTCGGCTCCGCCAAGAAATCCGACGGCTACCGGTGCCGCCACAGCGAGCAGGCCCGGCTTCACCATTTCTTTGATCGCCGCCTTAGTGGAGATCTCCACGCACTTGCCATACTCGGCCTGCCCCTGAGCTTCCTCGTAAATCTTCTGGTCCTCTTCTGACCACTCCGCGACTGGATTGTCTTCATTGCGATTCATTGCATCAAGCCCGGCCTTGAGTCCGGGGATCTCCCGGAACTGTCGACGCACTTCTTCAATCATCGACATGGCCGCTCGACCCACGGCCTCCATCGACAGAGCCGAGAAAAGGAAGGGCAGCATTCCCCCGACAAAGAGCGACGCCACCACCTTGGGATCGGTCACTTCGATGGAAAGTTTTGCGTCATGCGTCGCTTCCCAGGTCGTTTTGAAGGCAGCGAACAAGGCAAGTGCTGTCAGCGCGGCCGAACCAATCGCAAAGCCTTTACCAATGGCAGCCGTGGTATTACCGACTGCATCGAGCTTGTCCGTACGCTGTCGCACTTCCGGTGGAAGTTCACTCATTTCTGCAATACCGCCGGCGTTATCGGAAATCGGCCCATAGGCATCGACCGCCAGTTGGATACCTGTGTTGGAAAGCATCCCCACGGCCGCAATGGCAATACCGTAGAGTCCGGCCAGTTCATAAGAACCGAGGATCGCTACCGCTAGCACGATAATCGGCAAGGCGGTCGATTTCATCCCCACTCCCAGTCCGGAAATAATATTCGTCGCTGATCCCGTCACCGACTGACGGACAATTCCGATGACCGGCTTTTTGCCGGTGCCGGTGTAGTGCTCCGTGATGTAGCCAATCGCAAGACCGGCCACCAGGCCAAGTGCGATTGAGCCGAACACTCCGAGGCCGGAGTATTCATTCCCATCAAGCGTCCACTTCCCGGGAAGGAGCTGGCCTATGAGAATATAGGTTCCTACCAGAAGGATACCCCCCGCGACCAACTCTCCGGTATTCAGTGCTTTCTGCGGATCACCGCCTTCTTTGACCTTCACAAGGAAAGTACCGATAATGGAGGCTACGATGCCCAGTCCTGCCAGCATCAGCGGCAATAGAACTCCGCCCAGCGGCAGACCGGAAAACTCCGGCAGGACCATGAACACCGAACCCAGGACCATGGTGCCGATGATCGAGCCGACATAAGATTCAAAGAGGTCAGCGCCCATACCGGCCACGTCCCCCACGTTGTCTCCCACATTATCAGCAATCGTCGCTGGATTGAGCGGATGATCTTCGGGAATCCCTGCTTCCACCTTACCAACAAGGTCAGCACCAACATCGGCTGCTTTCGTATAGATGCCTCCGCCGACACGAGCAAACAGGGCAATCGAAGAGGCCCCGAAGGAAAAACCGGTGATGATGGTCATTACCTTGCTGATCGACTCAGCTCCGGTCCCAATCGCACTGCCAAAAATCAAAAGGAGTAAGCCCAGCCCCAAGAGTCCAAGGCCAACCACTCCCAACCCCATCACTGAACCTCCCGCAAACGCGATGCGGAGGCCTTCACCGAGGCTGGTTCGGGCAGCATGGGTCGTGCGTGCGTTTGCCTTCGTCGCGACCTTCATCCCGATGAAGCCAGCGAGGGCAGAGCAGACCGCGCCAACGACGAAAGAGACAGCCACGAACGGCGAACTGTTTTCGGGATCACGAAATCCACCGAGCAACAGCAACAGGGCAACACAACCCACGAAGATGGCGAGCACCTTATACTCTGCTCGCAGAAATGCCATCGCTCCGACAGCGATGTTATCGGCGATTTTTTTCATCGTGTCGGTCCCGGGATCCTGCTTCGCGACCCAGGCAGATCGCCAGAACGTGAAACCAAGGGCGAGAAGGCCGAACAGTGGAATAATGATTAAGATGGTATTCATAGTGAGGTGAGGTTGTGAGAACTCGCAGGGGGTTAGGGGTTGAACACGGTTCAAGAAGGCTCAGTGATGAGCCAAATGTATCTGTGGCTCCGGCCGCGAATGGCCGGGCTATTTAAAACAAGGGGGGTTTACAATCGGGGGCAAGATTTGAGCATACCCTTTCGGGTCACTCTTTACTCAAGGTCAAAAGCTTCGGTTTCGAATGAGCAGGGCTTATCTTTTTTAAAGAGTCAATGAGCGCCTGATACGCAATCGTTTCGTCCGTTTCGATGAGAGGAACGAAATAGGAGCGTGCTCCGGTAGAGTCGATATGTTTTTTCCAATTCTCGGGAACGGGCAGGAAGGTTTCCCATTCGGGTGTAACGAGGAGTTGTCGAGCGATTTGCCTCCTCATCAGATTCTCAATGAGCTTACTCTCGGCTTCATTGATCTTTGCTCTATTCTCGGGAGTGATACCGACGGATGGCTTCGCCTGTTCGACGTCAGCCAAAACTGCTGCCACCTTATCTCCCCCGAAAGAGTCACCAGGGAATGCTGAAAAAGCAGTCATCACAGACGCCAACGCAGTCACGACCAAACTTCGAATCATGTGCGAAAAATACCGAATTGATCACTCCATGGGAAGCCATCTTTCTGGCAAATCACGATGATGTTTTCATTGGAATCCCATACAGCTAAACGTGTTTGAGCAAAAAATCGAAGGATGTGAGCACTTTCGCAATACCTAACCTTTGAGAGCTCTTTCTGCCACCCTGCCCGCGTGACTCTTCTGGCGGGAATTAGGTAACTAACCGAAGAGAGTCATCTGGGGATCATCTTCAGCAGGCTCTTCCTTAACCTCGGAAGGTTTCTTCTTCGGTGGTGGAGATACTTTTTCTTCGACGTCTTCGCTGCCTTCAAGCCCCGTCAAAATCTCTTTAGCACGGTTAATAATGGAATCCGGCAGCCCGGCCAACCTCGCCACCTGGATGCCGTAACTCTTATCAGCAGCTCCCGGCAGAATCTGGCGAAGAAAGATGATTTGATCATTCCATTCGCGGACAGCGATATTATAATTGTTCACCGCCTGGCGTGACACTGCGAGTTGAGTCAATTCATGATAGTGTGTCGCAAAGAGTGTGCGACATCCGACTTCATCGTGAAGGTGCTCAACAACGCTCCAGGCTATGGACAATCCATCATAGGTGGCGGTGCCACGCCCGATCTCGTCGAGGATCACAAGACTGTTTTCCGTCGCATGATTGGCAATCAAGGCGGTCTCGGTCATTTCGACCATGAAAGTCGATTGCCCCTTGGCCAAATCATCACTGGCTCCTACCCGTGTAAAGATTCGATCAACCAGCCCCACTTCTGCACTTTCGGCAGGGACGAAGCTGCCAATTTGAGCCATCAAGGTGATCAACGCCACCTGTCGAATATAGGTCGACTTACCGGCCATATTCGGCCCAGTGATGAGCATGAACCGGTTGGAGTCCGGATTCATCTCTGTATCATTGGGCACAAACTTATCTTCACCAATATTCTGATCAAGCACGGGGTGACGACCGTGCTTAATAACCAGATTTTGGGAGTCGTTCAGGAATGGCCGGCAATAATCAAAAAGACGCGCTGTTTCTGCGAAGCCTGCCAACACATCGATTTCGGCGAGAGCCGCAGCGGTTTGCTGAATGGCTTCGAGATGCTCGAGCACGGTTTCTCGAAGATTGAGAAACTCTTCATACTCCAGCGTCTTGAGTCTCTCGTCTGCACCGAGAATCTTATTCTCCACTTCCTTGAGTTCAGGCGTGATGAAACGCTCCGCGTTAGCCATCGTCTGCTTACGGGTATACTCTGGGGGTGCCTTATCGAGATGGGTCTTGGTGATCTCAATGAAGTAACCAAAGACGGCGTTATACTTGATCTTAAGCGAGGGAATCCCGGTTCGCTCCTGCTCTTTCGATTGGAGTTCAGCAACCCATTGCTTGCCTTCGCTGGCAGCACGACGCAACTCGTCGATCGCGTCACTGTAACCATCAGCAAAGATGCCACCCTCCTTGAGAGCCGCAGGAGGCTCCCCGGCGATGGCGCCTTCTAACAAATTCACTAAATCCGTGAAATCCCCGAGGCGGCGAATCAGTTCATCGGCCAGCGACCCTCCCCCAAGAGCGGAAAGATGTTCGCGAATGTCCGGTACCTTGCGAAGGGAACTTTCCAGAGCCTTGAGATCGCGGGCGTTGCCGGATCCCTGGCTGAGACGACTGATGGTTCGCTCCACGTCGCGCACATCTGAAAAAGCTTCCCGAATTTCGTGCAGGAGAAACGATTCCCGCATATAGGCTTCGACCAGATCCTGGCGGGCTACCAGCGTTTCCAGGTTGCGGATCGGGTGTAACACCCAGTTGCGAAGTTTACGGGCACCCATTGGAGTCGTGGTCTGGTCGATCGCTCCGAGCAACGAAGTCTTGACCCCGCCCGAGCGGCTCGTGACTAGATCGAGATTTGCCTGACTGGACGAATCGATCAACACATAGGTGTTGGTCTGGTAGGCCTGAATAGATCGCAAATGCTGCATGCTGCGCCGCAGCTGCGTTTCCACATAGTGAATAATTGCACCGGCAGCCCCGATCGCCGGCACCATTCCTTCGCAGCCAAAGCCGTCAAGCGACTGGACCTTAAAGTGCTTCTTTAACGCATACTCCGCCTGATCGATCAGGAAGGTATAACCATCGTATTCCTGCGCATTGGGCAACAGGTCGAAATCGGCAGCCTGTTCTTCAGAAAAGAGAACCTCGCTGGGGCGGAGACGGGTGAGTTCGTCTTCTAGCGAAGAGCGATCGTGAAATTCGGTCACACGGAATTCGCCCGTGGTATGCTCGATATAGGCGAGGCCAAGACGACCCTTGGCCTGAAACACGGCCGCGAGATAGTTCGACCGCGCGGAGTCGAGCAGGTTGAGATCATCGATCGTTCCCGCACTGATGATCTGGCTAATCTCGCGCTCGACGATCTTGCCTGGTTGAGGCTCAGTCGTCTGCTCAGCAAGAGCCACCCGCTTTCCTGCTTTGATCAGCTTGGCCATGTAACCTTCGGCGGCATGATGCGGCACCCCACACATGGGCATGCCGTTGCGCTTCGTCAGCGCGACATTAAGAAGCGGGGCCGCAACCTTGGCATCTTCGAAAAAGAGCTCGTAGAAATCTCCAAGGCGGAAGAGCAGCAGGACGTCATCCGGCAGTTCGCGTCGCATCGACTGATACTGCTGCATCATCGGCGTAAGTTTGCCGCTGGATTTCTTACTGGCCATGGGTGAGAACGGAGAACCCCTACCTTAGATAATCAGTGATGACGGGCAAGGGAGAAACAGTGGGGCGCGCTAAATCCGACTTACCGGTCGCACGAGAGCTCGACTCTCTTTTTTCGTGGCTCACTCCTCCAACCCGTCCTTCCATTTCCGAAAAGCTTTCACCCTCGGGGCCATGTAATCGGTCACTTCCTCGAAACTGAGCGGACGGTAATTCGTCACGTCCACCCCCACATCGCAGGCCAGGAGCCTCGGGTTGGCCGCGTCCTCCTCCTGAAGACGGCCGTGAACATGACCATAGAGATGCCAAGCCCCGTGAAACGACTTGTCCCAGCTACGCATTGGGTAGTGATTCAGCCAGATTTTTTGCCCCCGGTGCTTGATCATCCCCTGCTCCATCGTCCGCTGGAAAATATCTTTATAGGACGGCAGGTCATGATTCCCCCAGACCAGGTTCACCTCTCGGCAACGAATCCGATCCCGATAGGCCGCGGCCTGCTCCAGTGGTGCGAGCGAAAAATCACCCACCACCCAGAGCACATCCATCTCCGCGACCCGTTCATTGATGGCGTCAATTAGAGCGTCGTCATGACTCTGCACAGTTTCGCTCGAAACATTCCATCCGCCGCGCCGATCATGCATCGCCTGCTCTCTCTCCGAATCCGATAAGAAGGGCCGATTGCAATATTTGATGATATTGCCGTGCCCAAGATGAAGATCAGCTGTGAACCATATTTGTGACATTGTCAGGATTATGGAAAGCACCGTTTTACTCAAAAAGATTAATACTCGGCCTCCGCAGAATTGAAAAATAGAGCAACGAACAAGATGAGATTGCAAGAACAGATCGAATCGATTTCTCTGGATATCCCAATGCCCCGTTTCGCACGTGGTTCATCGGCGTGGCGCCGACTTGATCCGGGAGTCATTTCAAGCGGAATTTCGACTCGCCCAGGCCTCGATCGGCCGCCACCGGGCAATGATGTCTTCATCAAATCACTAGCCTAACATCAAGCGATCAATCATCGCATTGACCTTTTCGGATGAGAGGCCAGGAACAGCTTCGAGATCGTCAAAAGTTTCAAACGGACGATACTCAATGATGGCTTCGGCCAGTTTTGGGCCAATACCCGGCAGCGTCTTCAACTCCTCCGCGGTAGCGTGATTCATGTCGACCACCGGACCAGAAGGAGCACAGGCTTCGTCGTCGTGAAAACCATCATCATAGTCATCACGGGCCGCTGGTGCTCCATCGGATTTATCTGCTTCGGCAGGCTCTCCTTCACCATCTTTGGAATCTTCGTCCACGGGCTCCAGGTCTTCTTTCTCGACATGATCGCTTTCGAGACCTTCCTCTTCGCGATTAGGCCGATCCTGATTTGACTTTGAATCTTCGCCTTCGCCGTGGTGATGATCATCGTAGTGACCGTCGTGGTCACCGTGGTCGTCTTCGTGCCAACTTTCGTCGAACTCAGCATGATCCGCATCAAAGTCGTAATGCTCATCGTGTTCCTGACCGAGGTAGCTATCGCGCGCTACAGTCTCATCGTTGCCGTGGTCGGCATGATCACCATGATCATCGTCATAGAGATGGGCGTGTTCCTTCTCATACTGTTCGATCTCCGCTTTGTGGATCTCGGACTTTTCCTCCTCGCTCAGGTCGTCAGGATTCTTGGAATAGAGCTGCTCCAGGCGGGTCATTTTGGCCTGTTCCTCGGCCAGCATCTTTTTCTCACGACCGCGCTCGATGAAGGAGGCTATGATGATACAGATTTCGTAGAGCAGGATCATCGGCCCGGCGAGGAGACCCAGGGTCATCAGGTCAGGCGGCGTCAAGATGGCCGCCGCAACCATAATGATGATCCACGCATAAGTCCGGGTCGCCCGCATCACACGAGCAGTGAGCAGTTCAAGCTTCACCAAAATTGAAACCACCACCGGAAGCTGGAAACTGATGCCGAAGACGAGAACTAGTCGCGAAATAAACGCAATATACTCGCCGATGCGGTAGAGACTTCTTCCGCCTTTAGATTCGACCAGGACAAGCATGTCTCGAGAATCATCGTAGCGCAGGGCGAAGTTGGAACTCTGCATGGTCGCGAACGAATTCTTGATCGTTTTGCGAATTTCCTCACGCATCTCATTGGTCAGTTCGCTCGGCGCGCCCGCATCTTCTTCAGCCTTCGGCTTATCACCGTCTTCACCGACAGGCTCGTAAATTTTGCCATCCGCACCCAGCAGTGAAAAATCCGCAATTGGCTTCTCCATGGCATCGCGAGTGGGATCGATCGAGGCAATCCGCTCGTTCTCGAAGATATAGAAAAATTTCAACGCGACCGGCGCTGCCATGAAAAATGCGAAACAAACACCAACCAGAAAGAGGATGAACCCCACCAGTGCTCCCGGAATGATGGCTTTCTTTTCGACCTGTCGCAGACCGGGCAGGATGAATTGAAAGCCAAAGTAGAGAAGAAAAGGGAAAGAAATGATCACACCGCTGAAAAATGACAGTTTCAGCATCAGGACGATGAATTCTGGCGGACTCAGCGTAATAAGGTCGAGCCGGTCCCACAGCGAAACGCCATCGGAAATGTTGGCGATCGGCATCTTTGCCGGAAGCTGGATCAATTCGAAGATTTTCTTATGAAAAGCGAAACAAGCCACGGTCGCGATTGCGAGTGTCGCGCCGATCTTCATCAGCGTGTGGCGAAGATCCTCCAGGTGATCTAGAAACGGCTTCTCGTGCGCGTCGAAGCCGTCATCAGCCCCCGGGCGTGCTTTGCCCGCGGATTCACGAAGGTGGAATAGTTTTTCGAACGCTGTCTTCAGTATCATGAAAAGATTCAACTTTTGAAGGGTTGCCACTTTAGCCTCTTTTTAAAAAACGGCAAAGAGACGCAACAGGAGGTCAGTAAATGCGTGATATTTTGCCTGAATTTTCTAAAAAATCTGGCGTTATCCTCCCCTCTCGACTTGCAAACGGGCCTCCAAATGATAGGTAGGTCTCCTCGGAACTGTAGTTTGGTGGCCTATTTCGGCCCCCGGAAGGAACCCACAGGAGGACAGACAAGACAGATGATCGGTTACGATGAGGATAAGCGTGGCTCGCAGAATAATCATGCAATTCACACGGAGAAGGTGGTCGCGGACCGGAAGATTTTCTTCCTCGACCTGAAAGAAAATGACCGCGGTCAATTCGTGAAAATCACTGAAGACGTGCGCGGACGCCGTGATACCATCATGGTGCCAGCCGAGGTCCTTGGCGAATTTATCGATGCGCTCCAAGCCGTTGAAGAAGCTGCCGAAGGCGAAGAATAAACGCGATCACGACCGGGGCCTACCCATTTAAATCCCGGTTAAACCCCCAATTCTTTATATCATGCGCAGCATGACCGGATTCGGTCGTGGTGAAACCACGACTGGCGGATGGAAAGTTGAAGTTGAGCTCTCGGGTGTCAACCGGAAGCAGGTCGACATCTCAGTCAACCTCCCCAACTCCCTTCTCGAATTTGAGGCCGAAGCGCGGAAACTTCTTTCCGATGCAATTTCGCGCGGACGTGTTGGTGCCAAGGTTACCCTCACTCACAGCGGTGGCACTGAGAACCGGCTCGCCTTCGACCAGAAAATGGCGGCGTATTACGTCGAAGCTGCAAAGTCTCTCTCTCAAAGCACCGGCATCGAGACTCGACTCACTGCCGCTGACCTATTCCGCGCCCCGGGACTTTTCAAAATCGAGGAAACCATCGCCGATCCGTCTGATATCAAGCCGGCACTCTTTGAGGCCCTTGAGCAAGCTCTCGAACAACTCCTCGCCATGCAGCAGCAGGAAGGCGAACATCTCCGCAGCGACCTGCTCGCTCGCATTGAAACCATTGTTACGGAGGTCAGTAAGATTGAAGAACTCGCGCCGACCGTGAAGGAAAGTTACCGCGACAGCCTCCACACCCGCCTCGCTGAAGCTGGGCTCGATGTTGATCTCAATGACGAGCGCCTCCTTCGCGAAATCGGAATCTTCGCTGAGCGCTGCGATATCACCGAAGAAATAACCCGCATCGAAAGCCACGTGACTCAGTTCCGTTCCTACATCGAAAGCGATGAACCTGTGGGGCGCCCTCTCGATTTCCTATGCCAGGAATTTAATCGCGAACTCAACACCATCGGTAGCAAAGCCAACGACGCCGCCATTGCCCAAGGAGTTGTGAATTCCAAAACGGAACTCGAGAAAATCCGCGAGCAGGTTCAGAACATACAGTAATTGATCAGGGTTAAGCCGGTCACCCGAACCTCTTAATTCATTATGAACCGAACCTTGCTCATCCTGATTGGGTTAGTGTTGTTCCTTTCAATCAATTTGGTGCTGATCACGCGCTATCGAATCGTCGCGAACGAAGGTTACCCTACCTGGGAGGCCACCAGAAATTTTCTTCTCCGAAGCGGTGAAATCAAAGTCGACCTTCCCAACACCGTCGAAATCGTGAAGGCGCACTGTGACGACCCTCGAGGAAAAGTTTACATCGATGGGAACACGGTGATCACCAAAATCCCAAACTCCCGGTGCGTGATCGAAATTCAGGCTCGCTCCAAGGACGATAGGCACACTTATTTCATCAATACCCAGAAGCTGGAAAACTGGAACCGGATCCACTTTTTCCCGGCTCAAGCTGAAAATCCCCGTACTAGGTTCATCAAGGTGGAGAACGGTATCACGAAAACTCACACCGATATCATTCGAGAGTCGATTCCGATAAAATCGGAAGTTCAGAATGTAAGTTCCTAGAATCGCGTTAAAGTTTCATCTACTGCATAATTTTTTTACTGATGAGTGACCAGAATCTCAAAAGACGCGGCCTCCTATGCGTCGTCTCCGGCCCGTCCGGTTCGGGTAAGACGACTCTCTGCCGTCGCTTCTCAGAGGAAGATTCGGACGCGGTCTATGCGGTTTCGGCAACAACGCGCGCTCCACGCGATGGCGAACAGGACGGTATCGACTACTTTTTCCTGACACGGAAAGAATTTGAAGCCCGCACCACTCGCGGTGAGTTTCTCGAATATGCTGAAGTTCACGGCAATTACTACGGCACCCTCAAGTCAGAGGTCCTCAATCATATCGAGGCAGGACGTGACGTGCTGATGGATATCGACGTCCAAGGCGCTGCACTGGTTCGCAGCCAGGACGATCCCGCTATTCAAAAAGCACTCGTCGACATTTTTATTCTCCTTCCCAGTGAGGAAGAACTGATTAAGCGCCTCAACTTTCGTGGCACTGAGACTCAGGACCAGATCGACCTGCGCCTCAAGAATGCCCACGAGGAGATGAGACATTGGCGGCTTTATCATTACACAGTTGTCAGTGCCGACAAGGAAACTGACTTTTCAAGTTTCAGCGCCATCCTTGCAGGAGAGCGTTGCCGCTCCAGTCGCCTCATTCCGGGTAAAAAATCGTCTAGCGACCACCCGGAACTGGACTTGTAGGACGCAGTGCCGTCCGAAGGGAGTTGCGCAATCCGCCCGCTGGCCTGATCTTTAAATCGTGTCTGACCAACTCACAGGAAAAAACATCGTTATTGGTGTTACCGGATCGATCGCCGCCTATAAGGCAGCCGATCTCGTGAGCCGATTGGCCAAAAGTGGTCACGAGATTCATGTGGTTATGACCGATGACGCGCAGGAGTTCATCACCCCTCTGACCCTGCAGACTCTTTCCCGACAACCCGTCACAACTAATCTCTACGACGAGAAACAGAACTGGCATCCCGGTCACATCGAACTGGCTGACAACGCCGACCTGCTCGTTGTAGCGCCCGCCACGGCTAACACCATTGCCAAGTTTGCCCAGGGTATAGCCGACGATACGCTGGGAGCCATCCACCTCGCGACCCTGGCACCTGTGCTCATTGCCCCGGCCATGAACGGGAAGATGTGGGAACATCCTGCTACGAAAGCCAACGTCGATATTCTCAAGAATCGTGGTGTTCAATTCATCGGACCCGAGGAGGGCCTGCTTGCCTGCGGCTACGAAGGCATCGGACGCCTCTGGCCGGTCGAGGGTATCGAAGAAAAGATCGGGGCCGTTCTGGCCGAAGCTTCCTGACGCGCCATGCGCTTTCTCATCACAGCCGGCCCCACTCGTGAGCCGATCGATCCGGTTCGCTATCTCACGAACCGTTCTTCGGGCAAGATGGGCTATGCGGTTGCCAGCGCTGCCCTAGCTGCAGGCCACGAAGTTTGCCTGATCAGTGGCCCGGTTTCTCTCGCTGCGCCGGAAGGCGCCGAAGTGCACTTCGTAGAATCGGCCCGCGAGATGTACGACACGGTGCAGGAAAAGATCAATACCGCCGACGTCGCTGTGTTTTCTGCCGCTGTCGCCGACTACCGCGTCGCTGAGGAGGCTGACCAAAAAATTAAGAAGTCAGATGACTTACTCACCCTGACATTGGTCAAGAATCCCGATATTCTTGGAAGTACGCGCTCGGAATTTGGGTTCGAAGGTATTCTGGTCGGCTTCGCCGCTGAGACAAACGACCTTGAGAAACACGCCGCCGGCAAGCTGACTCGCAAGGAATGCGATCTGCTCGTCGCCAACGACGTTAGTCGCAAAGATATCGGGTTTGAAGGTGACGAGAACGAAATCGTGCTGTTCTACAAAAACGGTGAATCGAAGATGTTCTCGCTGAGTTCAAAGACTGATATCGCGATTGAGTTGGTCAGCGAAATTGACCAACTGGCAACCCGTTAGCACTATACCGCATTCTAACACAGCACCTCGCGGAGGCCTGTTCCCTGACCTGCAATCTTATCGGTCGATGCGGCGACGACCAGAATGCTCCCGAACACTCAAGCCACACTGATGGCTCCGGGACTTTCTATTCGTTTCGGGCTACCGGAACGGCGCGAACCGTACGCGGTGCCGGCTTGACCCGCTCGCGATCAGGACGACTCGCCTGCGCCGGGTTTACATTGGGGGCCACTTCCGTAGCAACCGGCCCGAGACCGAGGTCCAACTGATTCGGCGAAAGCGAAGGCACCGTTTCGTTGCGCACCCGGTTGAGCTGCTCCAACTCCTGCGATTGAAGCGATGTCGCCGAAGTATTGTTTTCAAAAGGCAGCCCCGGAGTTAGGCGTGGCCTCAGCTTCTCTCGCTCTTGGCGCCCATCACCCACGATTGAGACAGGCTGCTCTTTGATTTCCAGAATGACATGCGGTCGCTCGATTTCCGGCGTCGAAGATGTGGTTACCTCCAGTGACACTTCAGGTGTCACCTCGGGGGGATCTGATTCAGTGATCGGCACTGCAACCAATGATGGTGTTGTCCCTGATCGGGCTTCTGAGGTTTGATTTTGACTCGGTGGACTAGCCGGAAAAGACTCCCCAGCCAATCCCGGATCCGAGTGACCCAGGAAAGGCGTCACTTTTTTGAGGCCGTTTGTGATTTCAGCTTTGGCTTCCTCCGGAGAAGAGGTGTCGTAGCCGAGGAAATAGAAAGTAGTCATCGCTCCGATTAGCACCAGAAGGACCATATTCATAATGAACGGAGATCCAACCGAGCTCTTTCGCTGGCTACGAGCGCCTCGAGAAAATCGTTCGAAACGAAAGTGACGATCTCTTCTGGCCGCCTTTTTTATTTCGCCCATCAGTTCGTTGTCGGCGAGTCTTACCGACACACCGCTGTTCAGGGCCGAAAGTGAACTTGATACGTCGACATCGAGGAACTCACTGTATTGACGGACAAAACTTTTGGCGTAGGCAACACTTGGGAAGGCGGAAAAATTATCAGACTCGATCGCCTTAACCATATGAGAATGGATATGGGTTTCGTGGGCCACATCCTCGATAGATAGGCCTCGATCCCGGCGCACATTGCCTAAGGTCTGTCCGATACTTGCCATTAATTGGCCCTCGAGAACTGTCGCGTTTCCGACTGATCCCTAACGGTTTTTTAAACATTTACTCTTTTCTACACACTGGACGTAGAAATCGGCTGGATATGCCGGAATTACGCTAAAAAGCGGAGCGTAGTTTAGGCGAAATCGTCGGAAAGATCGACCAGAATTTCCCGAGGCTTGGCTCCGTCCCCAGGGCCAATAATACCGCGGCTTTCGAGGATATCGATCATGCGTGCGGCCCGGGTATATCCGAGGCGCAATCGCCTCTGCAGCAGCGAAGTGGAAGCTTTTTTCTCGGTGTAGATCACCTCGAGGCACTTTTCGAGGATCTCCTCGTCTGCGTCTGAAATCTCTTCATCACTATCGTCTATTCCGCCGGATTCGATGGCTTCCTGGGCCTCCGCTTCGAATTTTGGAGTTCCCTGGGCAGCACAGGCATCGACAAGATCCTGCGCTTCATCATCGGTAATCAGCGCTCCCTGGGCCCTCACCAGCGTGGCACTTCCGGGAGGAAGGTAGAGCATATCCCCCTTACCAACGAGGTTTTCCGCTCCGTTCGCGTCGAGAATGATTCGGCTGTCGGTCTTAGACGAAACCTGGAAAGCAATGCGGGACGGGACGTTGGCCTTAATGATACCGGTGACAACATCGGCACGCGGCGTCTGAGTGGCAACAATAAGGTGGATTCCTGCAGCACGGGCCTTCTGAGCGATTCGCGCAATACCAGTTTCCACATCAGCTGGTGCCGTCTGCATAAGGTCGGCAAGCTCGTCAATGATCACGACAATGTAGGGCAGGCTGTCAGGAAGATCTTCATCACCCGACGCCGGTTGATTTTGACGGCCGGCCGGCATCTCAACATTAAATTCCTCCTCGGGAAAGCCACCCTCCGCTTCAAGCTCATCGCTCAACTTAACATGATGGGCGAGCTCAAGTTCCGGCTCTTCCTCCATTACCACATCGGCCTCATTCTCCTCCCCTTCGCGTTCCTTGGCGCGCATGGCATTGAACCCTTCGAAGTTCCGGGTGCCAACCTTTGCAAAGAGAGCGTAACGGCGCTCCATCTCATTGATGACCCAGCGAAGAGCCAGCAGCACTTTTTTTGGATCAGTCACTACCGGCACCACCATGTGGGGCAGATCATTGTATAGCTGCATCTCAACAACCTTCGGGTCGATCATGATGAAGCGCAGCTCATCCGGAGTGAAGCGGTAAAGCAGGCTCGCAATGATTCCATTGATGCAAACACTTTTACCGGAACCAGTCGCACCGGCCACAAGCAGGTGGGGCATGCGGGCAAGGTCGCCAACAATGGTGCGGCCATAAACGTCCTTACCAAGCGCGAGCGGCAACTTGGCCTTGGAGTTTCGGAAAGCGTCGTCCTCAAAGAGTTCGCGAAGAGCCACGGGGACTTTGTCAGAGTTCGCGATCTCAATACCAACCGTGTCCTTACCCGGAACTGGTGCCAGAATATTGATGCGCTCGGCACGGGTGGCACGGGCAATATCAGCCTCAAGAGCGGTGATTTTGTTCACTCGTAAACCTGGCTTGGGGTAAAGCTCGTAGCGGGTAATCGTCGGACCACGAGTGATGTCCCCGGGCTCCACATCCACTCCGAAGGTGCCTAACGTATTCACAATATTGTTCTGTTGCTTCATCAGCTTGCCTTCATCAGTCGGCTCAACACCGCTGTCATCGGCGTATTGCAGAATGCTGAGGGAAGGAAGTTCATAGTCCTTGAACTGCCCGCCGGAAAGGACGGTGCTTTCCTTCTCTGACTTGTCGAATAATGAACCCGCCGCCTCTTCGGGGGTGAGCTTCTTGCGTCCACTGGAAGAGGAATCGATGATTTTCGGCTCCGGGGTTTTCGCAGCCGGTTCGGGCTCAGCAAAAAGATCGGCCTGCTTTTCCTCTTTCTGCTTCTTCTCGCGCTTGGGCTTCTCCTCTGACTTGGGTGCCTTGCTGCGGCGCTTATTCGCAGCCGGCTCGGTTTCGAATCTTGAGAACTTCGGCAGGCTGAAGCGCTCCCGGAACGGCTTGCGCTCGCTCCGGTTGGCCATGAACTCCGACGCTCTTCGGCGGACCATCATGACAAACTGGAAAGGATGAATCCCGGTAATCACGATCATGGCGATCGTGTAGATGATCAGCATCACGATAACTGAACCAACCGGACCGAGAAGTTGCTCAACGACCTTGTGACCAAATCCATAGCCAATGAACCCACCGGCACTCTTCGGGAGATTGTAGCGACTCGCCCAGTCTTCGAAAAACCAAGTCTGAAATTCAACGAGACAGGCTGCCGATAACGTCAGCGCAATAAACGAAGTGATATTCCGCGTATGAAACGGGCGGGCACCAGTCAGTACCTGGATGGCCCACCAAGCAAGAACGGCAGGAATGAAATAACTCGCTGCTCCGAAAAAGAAGTAAGCGTATCCGGCGGTGACGGCGCCAACTGGTCCGATAAAGTTACCAACCGCATCATTTTGACCTGCCTGGCTACTGAAAGGCACCCAGGTTGGAAGATCCGCCGGCGAATAGGAGACCAGCGAGAGAAGAAACATCACGCAAATACCAAAGAGTGCGACCGCGAAGACTTCGTGGAAAGGATAAGGCTCGTCGATTGGCACTCGCTTCTTGCGGGCGGGCTTTTTAGCCCGGGAGGCCTTCGGCTTTTTTCCCGCACGAGCGCTCACCTTTTTGCGAGCGGCAGATTTCCGTTTAGTCGTGCTGGTTTTGCGTGCGGCCATAAAGTTCCCGTTTCGTAAGCGATCAAGCAGTTTTCTTCTGAAAATTATTAAAAACCTCCCGAAGACAAGAATTTAGCCATAAATATGGAGTAAGCGGGGGTAAAGAGCAACGTATATCTTAGTTTTATTAAGTAATTTTATCCAACAATTGCCTCGTGGTTGAATTGACAGGAAAAGCACTCGAATCGTAGTCTCAGCCTTGTGAAACCCATGCGCCCCCTCCTCCAAATTGCCGCCCTTATCGCCCTTTCCCTCATCCTGACGGGCTGTGGAAAGGAGTGGATTGTCGGGAAATGGGAGTTCGACAAGGAACGCACCCTCGAAGCGATGACTCCTCCAAAAGATCCTCAGCAGGATCAGGGGCTGCTCTCCGAAGTTGTTTCAGGCCTACAAAAAGGATTTTCCCAGCTACTTTTCACCCAATTCAACGGAGTCATTATTGAGTATACCGGCAAGGAAATGCGCCGGACCAAGGATGGTGCCGGCGAAGCGATCGGTTACAAAGTTATCGAAAAACCCAATGCCGACAGGCGGATGATCCAGTATGACGACGGTGACATCGTCACGATTGAACGGGTCGAGGGAGGAATCCGGACGCTGATGTCGGGAGACGACAAAATCTGGGTGTATTTCAGGGCGGTGGAGTAGACAGGAAGTTCCGAGCGCCGGCCTCGCCTGCCTTCCAGGCACAAAAAAGCCGGAGCTATCGCTCCGGCCTTTTGAAATTCAGTTGTTCAACTGATACCTCGTTGAGGGGCCCTTGATCAATGATAGGAAGCCTGGCTGCCTTTAATATCGCGCTTCTTGAGCCACGGCATCAGGTTGCGGAGGCGCTTGCCAACCTTCTCGATCTGGTGCTGGGCACCCTCCTTACGGAGTTGCTTGAAATTCGGACAGCCTTCGTCGGACTCTTTGATCCACTCCTTGGCGAACTTACCGGACTGGATGTTCTTGAGAGCGCGCTGCATCTTCTTTTTCACCGAAGCATCGATGATGGTCGGGCCAGTCTTCACGTCGCCCCACTCGGCGGTGTCGGAGATGGAGAACCGCATCCCGGAAATACCGGACTCGTTGATAAGGTCGACGGTGAGCTTGAGCTCGTGGAGACACTCGAAGTAGGCCATCTCAGGCTGGTATCCTGCTTCGACGAGAGTTTCGAAACCGGCGGTGATGAGCTGGCTGACGCCGCCGCAAAGCACGGTCTGCTCACCGAAGAGGTCGGTCTCGGTCTCTTCTTTAAAAGTGGTCTGGAAAGTACCGGCGCGCGTACCGCCAACACCCTTGGCCCAGGCGAGAGCGATCTTCTTTGCGTCGCGGCCGGGGTTCTGCTCGATAGCGATGAGGGCCGGAACACCTTTTCCTTCGACGAACTGGCGACGAACGATGTGACCCGGTCCCTTAGGAGCCACCATGATCACGTTGACGAAATCAGGAAGCTCGATGGTCTTGAAGTGAACGGCGAAACCGTGGCTGAAAAGAAGGGTCTGACCTTTCTTGAGGTGAGGTGCGATGTCCTTGTTGTAGATTGAAGCAATCTTGGTGTCAGGAGTCGCGATGAAAATCACGTCAGCAGCCTGGACGGCGTCGGCCGTGTCCATGACTTTGAAGCCATATTCTTCAGCGACTGCGCGAGACTTACTCTTGGCGTAGAGGCCGATGATGACCTTGACGCCGCTGTCCTTGAGGTTAAGGGCGTGTGCATGCCCCTGTGAACCGAAACCAATTACGGCACAGGTCTTGCCTTTAAGCACACCCAGGTCCGCGTCTTTATCCGTGTAGATTTTTGCTGCCATCTGTTTTTTCTCTGCGTTTTCGAGGAGGCGCGTAGGTTCCGCTCAAACAGGTGAATGGTCAAACGGTATTCTGTATCGGGAAAAACCGCCTATTTCCCGCCCGAACCGCCTACCACCCGACCGCCTCCGGCGGAAAGCATGACCTGCAACTTTCCGACTGCCGTTCCAATGGCGGACACGGCCACAGCGACCTCTTCGGCGGTGGTGTGATGAGACAGCGAAAATCGCACGCTGCTGCGAGCGCGGGACGAGCTTTGTCCCATCGCTCTGAGAATCCGGCTCGGCCTCACCGCGCCGGTACTGCAGGCAGATCCGGGAGAACAACAAATCCCGGCCTCATCCAACAAAATCAGCAACCCCTCCCCGTCGACACCGGGAAAGAACAGATTGGTTGTGTTGGGAAGGCGGCGGTCGCAGTCTCCGTTCACCGCCGATCCTTCAACGGTTTCAAGAACACCTTTTTCAAACTGGTCGCGCAACGCGGCCGCCGATTCGCGGGCGTCCAGTCGCGCCGCGGCCAGTTCCGCAGCAATACCCATGCCGACGATGCCGGCTACGTTTTCGGTGCCGGAGCGTCGTTTCTCCTCCTGTCCCCCACCCAGCATGAGGGATTGGAATCGGGCATTCCGATCCTGATAGAGCGCACCGACTCCCTTCGGACCGTGGAACTTGTGCGCCGACATTGAGAGGGCATGAATCGGAAGGTCAGCGACGGAAAGCGGAACCTTGCCCACCGCCTGAACCGCGTCAGTGTGAAAATAGACATCATGCTCAGCAGCGATTGCGGCGGCCGCTTCAACTGGACTTAGCACTCCGGTCTCATTATTCGCCCAGATCAAACTGGCCACGGCCACTTCGTCATCGGCAATCGCACTCTTCCAGGCATCAAGATCGAGATGTCCTTCAGCATCCACTTCGACGAATCGGGCATCGTATCCGGTCTCACCATAGAACTTGGCCACCTCATACACCGCGCTGTGCTCGACCGTTGAGGTCAAAATGGCTTTCCGCTCCGGCCGCAGACTCAGCGAGGAACGCAGCGCCGTATTGTTCGACTCGGTACCGCAACTGGTGAAAATCATCTCCTCCCGTTGCGCCCCGATCAAGGCTGCCACCTTCTCGCGCGATTCCTCGATCGCTTGGCGCGCCTGACGGCCGAATCGATAACCTCCTGAAGGGTTGCCGTAAAACTTCCCCAACCAGGGCAGCATGGCTTCGCAAACTTCAGGGGCGACGGCAGTGGTCGCATTGTTATCGAGGTAGATCATTTCCAATTCGTGAGTCGAAAACTATACGATTCCAAAAGGCTGACGTCCACGCTACTGTCGCTTTACTGGAGACTCACTTCGAAGTCTCCACCTTCCACGATCGATCTCACCTCCCCGACAAGGAAGAGTGAACCGGCCACCAGCACCCTGCCATGACCGATAGTGAGTGCTTCGCTCAGATTTTCTGCGGAGTTCACTTTCTCCAATTCGCCTCCCGCTGTGACAAACGCTTCGGTCATCTCTTCTGCTGAGACGCGACGCTCGGACTGAATCGGAACGAAAGTAACGCTCCCGATGACAGGCAGGATTGCTTTGAAAATCGCAACGAGGTCTTTGGACTCGGCCGCCCCGAAAATCAGGTTGGCCAACTCGCCTGGGAATGCTTCCCGCCACGCCGCACAAAGTGCCTCGGCAGCAGCTTCGTTGTGCGCGCCATCGAGGACAAGCCTGTCACCGATCACTTCAAACCGCCCTGGCCACGACGCTTCGGCCAACGATTGCTGAATGCCCTCCTGGGAAAGCCGATCGCCTTCAACACGACAGGCAGCTTCGACAGCGAGCGCAGCATTTTCCCGCTGGTGAGGTCCCTTGAGCCCAAGTGGCCATTCCTCAGGTAAAGGATGCGCTTCGATGCAGGGAACTCCAAGGGTTAAAGCCCGCCGCCCCACCATGTCGCGAGCATCAGGGTGCAGATCCGCAACGATCACCGGCGTGTTAGGCTTGATAATGCCCGCTTTCTCCACCGCGATCTCACGGATGGTCTCACCGAGCCACTGTTGATGATCAAGACCGATTGAGGTAATCACGCTGACATCGGCATTGACCGCATTCGTCGCATCCAGCCGGCCTCCCATTCCGGTTTCAAGAAGAATGACTTCGCAGCCTTCATCGCAGAAATAGCGAAGCGCCAGCACGAAGCTGATTTCAAAAAAGGTCGGATGGGGATCCCAGTCTTTCACCCGATCACGAATGTCCGTCAAGCCCCACGCAATTCTCTCTTCCGAGATCATTTCCCCGTTGATCTGGATGCGCTCAGAGTATGCCACAAGATGTGGCGAGGTAAAAAGACCGGTTTTGAGGCCTGCGTCGCGCAGAATACGTTCGGTGAACGCGCACACTGACCCCTTCCCGTTGGTCCCGGCAACATGAACGATCTTCCGCCCCTCCTGATCCTGAGTCACGGAAGTTTCCACCAGCAAGCGGGTCACATTTTCCAGCCCTAGCTTGATGCCGAAAAGTTGCGTGCCGTAAAGCCAATCTATAGATTCCTGATAGTCCAATGGTCGTGTTTGTGGTTGGACACGAAAAAAGCCCTGACCACTGGAAAAGTCCAGCGAACAGGGCCCAAAGCCAAATTATTGAACGGTAAGTCAGCTCAGGCAGCATTCGGTATTGGTCCTGAGTGAAGAGCGCCCAACGATAGTTGATCTGGACCTCAGCACTGGCTGCTCCAACGGAAATCACATCATCGAACGATCCGGTCGCTCCAACGCCGCTCCTATATGAGAGGCCACCATAGCCGCAGAAGTACCCGCGAAGGGGCTTCTACGGATCCATCACGGAGGTCTGGGGTGGATTCGAAAACCCATTCAGGAAAGTTGCGTCTTCCCACCTTGGAGTTGTAATTTCAGGCCAACCTCGCCTGAGATCAGGAAATCGCGTCCTTCCGACCTCTTCCATAGGCCGAAAACACCGCATCGATCTCATCGCGGACCCGGCGAAACATCCCCATTTGCTCCTCTTCGGAGCCCTCTGCATCCGCCGGGTCATCAAAAGGCCAGTGATAGCGGCGCTTTTGTCCGGGAAACTCAGGGCAAGCTTGATCCGCATTGCCACACACTGTGATCACAGTCTCGACCTCCTGCTCGAGGAACTCCTCAATGGACTTGGAGCGAGCCTCGGTCAGATCGAGGCCCATTTCGGCGACCGCCTTGACCGAAAGCGGGTGAACATAGCCGCTGGGCGAGGAGCCGGCGCTCTCCACTCTCAACGAATCCCCCGCTGCCTGCCGCAAAAGAACCTCAGCCATCTGCGAACGGCAGGAATTGCCGGTGCATAGAATCAGGACGAGAGGGGAATTCTCAAGGGCGCTCATAGATACCAGAGAAAAAAGGCGACTGCCAAAATTGTCAATCCGTGGTTTGTTAACCTCAATTCGCCCCTGTCACATCAATGGAGACAACTCAACCAACCACAGCTTCCCTGCCCTCGGCGCTCGGCCTGACCCTCGACGACTGGGTCAAGTGGGCGGAGGCCAACGGGCAGCCAAGATTTCGGGCGAGGCAGATCGTTGAGTGGCTCTACCAGAAGCGGGCCACGTCCTTCGACGACATGACCAACCTGAGCCATGACCTTCGTAACCGGCTCAAGAGACAGTTCCTTCCAGGACTTCTTCCCGTCGTGCGCGCCACCGGTTCCAAAGATACGACCCGCAAGTTTCTTTTTCGCCTCGACGACGGCCGCCTCATCGAAACCGTGCGCATTCCCGCAAATGCCAACTTCGATGGCGACCGCAGTGGCCGCATCACCCTCTGCGTTTCCAGCCAGGTCGGCTGCGCCTATGCCTGCAAGTTCTGCGCCTCAGGTCTCGCCGGCTTCACCCGGAATCTAGAAGTTGGCGAAATCGTCGGACAGGTCATGAGCGTGGAACACGAGACCGGCGAGTCGATCAGGAATATCGTATTCATGGGCATGGGCGAACCGCTCGCTAATCTCACCCGCCTGACCAAGGCGCTGGAAATTCTCAATTCCGACTGGGGCATGAACATCGGTGCCCGCCACATGACGGTATCCACCAGCGGCCTCGCTCCACAGATCGAAAAACTGGCTGCCATCCCCCGCCAGATCCGGCTGGCAATTTCTCTTCACGGAGCCACCGACAAAGTTCGCGACCAGATCATGCCGGTGAACAAGAAGTATCCGATCGATCGACTTTTCGAAGCGTTGGACATCTGGGGCCGTCACAAAAAGCAGATGATCACCTTCGAATATATTCTAATCGAAGGAGTCAACGACAGCCTCGAAGACGCTGCCGAACTGGCCCGCCGGGCAAAGAAACTTCGCGCCAAGGTGAACCTGATTCCCTATAACACCGTTGAAGGCCTCCAGTGGAAACGTCCCGAAGAAGATCAACAGGAGGCTTTCCTCGACATACTTACGAATGCCAACGTTACGGCCACCCTGCGACGCGAGAAGGGCCACGACATTGACGCCGCTTGCGGTCAGCTTCGCCTGCAGGAGGAAACGGCGGAAGGAATCATAGAAAAGGCGGTTTGAATGACCGCCTTCCCTTTGGGTGTTCTCCTTCCCTTTGGGTGTTCTCCTTCCCTTTGGGTGTT
>JBMYJM010000024.1:0-32707 GCA_049594415.1 Verrucomicrobiales bacterium
AAGTGGGCCAAGTGGGCCAAGTGGGCCAAGTGGGCCAAGTGGGCCAAGTGGGCCATCGATTGAAGAAAAATAACCACCTCTTTGCTCAAGGCTGACTACCCGATCAGCGGAGCCTCGCCCGGACGAAACACGGTGATACCGATGTGACTGCTTTTCTGGCGCAGGTATTGCGAGATACGAGTATCGACGAGGCACTGACGCCCCTTGCTCCGCGAGCTACTGGCATGCATAAAACGGCAGGTCGACCCTTCCCGCTTAGCCAGCCCCACGTGGGAGGTGTAGGTCGAATGCCAGTTCGAAACAATGGCGATGACATCACCGTTTTTCAGTTTTGACTCGATTGCGGCCACTTTCGAATTCGGGATGTAGGTCACCGGTATTGTCGAAATCTGGGATTCAATTCTCGCCATTTGCGGAACCATCGATGGATCGCTTTTCAAGTAACGCGAATTGCGAACGGCAGTAGAAGTCTGCATGTATTTCACTTGCCGACGCAGTGGGATTCCCCCGAGCGAAGGCGTCACATTCTTACCAAGCCCACGCTTCTCGTTGTTGTAGAACACCTCTTCGAGGTGATGCATCCGACTGACATAGGAACCATCACATCTTCCATCACGATATCGCTCCATTTCGATATAGTGCAGTAGCGCTTCACGCGTCCAAAGAGAAGGTGGGTTCTTCACCATTCTCGACATAGCCAACGAGGTTTCGTAGAAGGTCCAACAGTCCTTCCCCAGAAAGTTCACCGAAGGTGATTCAATACGATTGTCGATCTCAAGAGTGTAGTTCAGATAAGGTGTGCCACAGATAGCTTTACCAAATTCATTAGTTCGCTCACCAATCGGCTTGGCGGCCCAGTTGCCTCTCCTCGCCTGATGGCAAAGCGACTCGAACTTGTGCTCTCCCTTGAAAACAGTCGACCAGGGAAGTCGCGGCTTAACGGAGGAAATTGGAGCCGACTTCAGTTCAGGGGCCGTCCGACATTGACTCAACAGCAACGCTGCACCTGAACCTCCGAACGCATAGAGTGCGCTGCGACGTGAGCGTTTAGCTGAGGAACTTTGGCTGAACATAAGACCACTGGGTTGGAGGAAGCCTCGGAAATCAACGACTAGATAATATTCGATAGATCCATCCGAATTCAAGAGCCGGGATCGTCTTCGATATCACGCGATTCCAACAGATTGGCCCAGCTATATCACGCCTGCCAATCTCCGTTACTCCTTCGGGAGTCGCTCTACTAACTGGTCGGCATCGCTGTCGGCAGTTTCAGCGAGATGCGCCTCGACCTTTTTGAGTAATTCCGCCACGACCTCCGGGTGCTCAGCTGCCACGTTGTGAGCCTCTGAGATGTCAGCGACGAGATCATATAATTCCGGCTCGGCAAGCTCGACCGCTTTTCCGTAATTCACCGGCTCGCGCTGCTTCAAATGCAGCTTCCACTTTCCCGAACGGATCGCATGAAGTTCCGCACGCGTCCAGTAGTGGAATTCGTCACGGGGCCCGACTCCCTCACCCTTGAGAACAGGGGAAAGATCATGGCTGTCCATCTTGCGATCTGAAGGGGTTTCTACTCCTGCGAGTGTCGCAAAAGTTTTCATCAAGTCGAGGGTCGAGCCCATTTCCGTGACCATCCCCGGCTCCACGATCTCAGGTCCCCAGAAAATCGTCGGAACGCGCTGACCTCCTTCAAAGGTGGTCCCCTTTCCAGCACGAAGCGGACCCGCTGATCCTCCGTGGGTTTTAAAAGAAAGCCACGGACCGTTATCCGAGCTAAAGACCACCACGGTATTATCCGCCAGACCGTTTTCCCTCAGAGTGTCGAGTATGGTTCCAACGCTCCAGTCAATTTCCTCGATCACATCCCCATAAAGACTACCCATCGATTTCCCGAGAAAGTCCGGGTGCACAAATAAAGGAATGTGAGGCTGCGGGTGAGCGAGATAAAGAAAGAAAGGGCGATCCTGATGTTCCTCGATGAATTCAACCGACTTTTCGGTCAATCGCCGGGTCAGGGTATTCTGATCGACAGGACGCTCGATCACATGGCAATCCTGAATCAGGGGGACATGGTAATTCTGAGTGTTCGGGTACCAGTTTGGATCCGCTGCTTTCTGGCGATAGTTAGGAGCTCCCTCAATGCGATCCATGTCGTTGGAATAGGGAATGCCGTAGTAGGAATCAAATCCCTGGTTGGTCGGCAGAAATTCCGGAAGATGCCCGAGGTGCCATTTCCCGACCATAGCGGTCGCGTAGTCTTTCTTCTTCAACACTTCCGCAATCGTCACTTCGGAAGTTGTCAGCCCCTTCGCCGAATCCGGGAAAAGGACAACGCGCTCTGCTGATGTCATTCCATTACGGATCGGATAGCGTCCGGTAAGCAGGCCGGCACGACTTGGAGTGCAGACAGGCGATGCCACGTAGAACTGGGTCCACTTCTGTCCTTCGACCACCATTTGATCAAGATTTGGCGTCTTGATACTCGGATTGCCAAAACTCGACAGATCACCGTATCCGAGATCATCGCAGAAGATGATGACGAAATTTGGGGGCACGCTCTCTTCTTTCCGCTCTTGTGCAGATAAAGACGCAAAGGGGCAATGCAACAGCAGGACTAAAACGAGCGGGAAGATTTTCATGGATCGCGACCATACCAGAAAGACAATGAATCGCAAAGTAACTCCCCTTCCGCAGAAAAGTGATCTCTGGAAACACTCCATTTGAAATTCAGACTTTAATAAGGTGCATCAAACGAGTCATCAAAAAGAGATTCCTTATCCGCCGTAACTTGTTTAACTACTGTCATGCTTCGAATCCCCGTAACCTTAGTTCTCTTGCTACTCGGCACCGCTTTCGCTAGCGCTCAAAACTTTCAAGCAGGCTCGGCCATCGTCGACACCACCCCAACTCAATGGCCGCAGAACTTGATTGGAGGATTCACACCGAAACCCTGCGAAACAGCACATGACCCTCTCAACACGCGAGCCTTTGCTTTCCAGAACGGCGACGGTCGAGTCGTGATCGCAACAGTAGATGCCTGTGTTGCATCGCGTGAGGTGTTGGACGAATGCAAGGCTCTTGCTGCTGAAGCGACCGGTTGGAAGACATCGGAAATGATGATCTCATCGACCCACACTCATTCAGCGCCTTCACCCCGTGCCGAGACGTATCGCGAGACTTTCGTCCAAGGAACATCCCGGGCTTTGATCGAAGCGATCCGCAATCTGAGACCCGCAAAACTCGGTTATGGAGAAGACGCTGTCCCGGAGGAGGTCTTCAATCGCCGCTGGTATCTCGAGGAAGGCAAAATGCCGCTCAATCCCTTCGGCAAGATGGATCAGGTGAAGATGAACCCGAATCGTAGCCATATCGTCAAGCCGGCCGGTCCGACCGATCCGACCGTCGCGGTGCTGGACATACGCGATAACCGTAACCAACCCATCGGCATCTACACCAATTACCCGTTACATTATATCGGCGCCACCAACAGCACGGTCTCAGCCGACTATTTCGGCGAATACGGTCGAATTCTTCTTGGGCGTAACCGGAATGCGAAAGGATTTGTCGCGGCGCTCTCAAACGGCGCGAGCGGAGACATCAACAACATCGACTTCGACGGCACGCGTCCACCCCGCGCTCCCTTCGAACAGATTCAAGTCGTGGCTAGAAAAGTGGCTGATGCAACCTGGCGGGCCACCCAGGACATTGAGTTGGATGAGAATCCAAAAGTCGCAATCCTGCAACGGGAAGTGAGCTTGCGGAAACGCACGGCGACCCCGGCTGAAATTGAGCGGGCCATGCGAATCATCAAAATGAGCGACGCAGAAATCAAGGAAGCCGACCTTCCTCGATTAGCGACGAACTACGCCAGCCGAACCATGAACCACAAGGAACCGGACCAGACCTACGAGATCCTTATTCAGGCCATCCAATTGGGCGATACCGCAATGGTCACCCTGCCCTTCGAAGTACTGGTAGAGATAGGGCTCGAGATCAAAGAAAAAAGCCCGTTCCCGAACACAATCTTCGTTGGGCTCGCCAATGGTGCCTTCGGCTACCTGCCGACACCGGAACAACACGAACTTGGAGGCTATGAAACTTGGCTGGGAACCTGCCGAGTCGAATCCGATTCGTCTGTCGTTCTAACAAAGCACCTTCTTGAGATGCTGGCGGAATTGCACGGGGAATAGCTGAATCTGCCAGTCATCTCAGCGAAGAGAACCGGGGCTTTCCTCATCAGCCACATCACTCGATCACGCTTGGAAAGAGATGGAGTTTTTTCTTCGGCGAATGAAGGTAACGGGCTCATGAAATCCTATCTCGTCTGCGCTCTTGTTCTCCTCTCCGGCCTGCTTCAGGCCAGGGATCAGCCCAATATTCTTTGGATTTTTTCCGAAGACCTTTCCCCCTACTTCGGTTGCTACGACGATCCGATCAACACAGGCCACACACCGTCGATCGATCAACTTGCTGCCGACGGCGTTCTCTTCAAGCGCACCTTCATGCCTGCCCCGGTGTGTTCCGCCGCTCGTTCCGCCATGATTACCGGCGTGATGCAGACCACGACCGGCACTCATCAGCATCGCTCGAGCCGTTCACCGGACGGCACGGTGGTTCCCGAGGACACGCGCATCCATCTTCCTGAGGGCATGAAAACGATTCCCGAACTCATGCGCGACGCCGGATACTTCACCTTCAACACCGGAAAGGACGACTACAACTTCCATTACAACCGCCGCGATCTCTACACATACGGCACCAAGGACGACTACGAAGTCGGTATGAATGGCTGGCAGGGTAACTTTGCCAAAACAGAGGCGAAGCGAAGCTACGTCGAAAACACCTGGACGAAACGCCCTGACAAGGATCAGCCGTGGTTCGGGCAGATCATGATCTGGGGCGGCAAGGCTGGCCCCCGCCATGTCCGTGAAGGCGAAAAGCTCGACGACTACGATGTCCCGATTCCTCCCTATTTCCCTGACACTCCCGCCTATCGCAAGGAATGGACCACGCACTACAACGCCGCTCGCGGTGCCGATGCCCAGATCGAAGAGATCCTCGGCCTGCTCGAGGCGGACGGGGAACTTGAAAACACGATCGTATTCTTCTTCTCCGACCACGGGAACAACCAGTCTATACGTCACAAGCAATTCTGCTACGAAGGTGGGGTTCATGTTCCGCTAATGATCAAAGGCAACCACCCGGCCCTGAAATCAGGCACCGTGCGCAATGAACTCGTCAGCGGGCTCGACATTTCCGCCACGACGCTTGCTTTCGCCGGTGCGGAAATGCCGGTTTACCTCGATGGACAGGACCTGTTCGGTGACAACTACCTCCCGACCAGTCACGTCATCTCCGCCCGCGACCGCTGCGATTACACCATCGACCGGATCCGGACCGTGAGAACCGATCAGCTACGCTACATTCGTAACTTTTTCCCGGACCGTCCGCTGCTCCAGGCTCAATATCGCGACGAACGTCCGCCCATCACTGAGATCAAGCGCCTGCGCCGGGAAGGCGGGCTCACTCCCTACCAGGAAGAGCACTGGTTTGGGATTCGGCCGGAAGAGGAACTTTACGACATTGCTGCCGACCCTCATCAGATCCATAACCTGGCCAACAACCCGAAGTATGCCGAAGAGTTGCAACGTCATCGGGAGATCCTTGAAACCTGGATGAAAGAAACGGATGACCAGGGACAATACCCTGAGCCTGCCATTCAGCTCAAAGCCACCTTCGACCTCTGGAAAGACAAGCCGATCTTCAAGAACGCGGATGTGAATCCGGAATACGATCAGTTCCGAAAACCCGAATAAACGGCCGCGCCAAACTCCTTAGCTGAGACCCTCGAGCGGTCCGGTGCTGTCGACAAAAGATTCATCTTCCAGGCCCATCGCCTGGAGGATGCTGACGAACAAGTTCGACATTGGCACCTTCTCCGAAAAGCGAAGATAGCTGCCGTGCTGGTGTCCCAGTTTGCTGCCGCCGGCAAGTAGGAGCGGAAAGTTACGGTTCACGTGCGTCTTACTGTTGCTGCTGCCGTAAAGAACCTGCGTCGTGTCGAGCAGGTTGCTGTCACCTTCCTGCGTATCGCGCAGGCGGGTCAGGAAGCGCACCAGTTGAGCCGTCATGAATTCATCAAACCGTCCCATCTTTTCAGCACCGCCTTTTTTCCCGGCACCATGGGCAAGGCTGTGCCAGTCACCCTTGATGTCGATGCTCTGGGGAAAGTTTCTCGCTCTTGAAGGCCCCATCGAGCCCACCTGGTAGGTCGCGACGCGAGTCAGGTCGGTCTGGAACGAAAGATATAGAAGATCGTAAATCGCGGTAAGATACTCCTTCGGAGACTCCGGAGTGACCTCCAGCGTCAGTGAGTCAGCGTCGACTTCGGGGAGCGGCACATTGACCCAGTCACGAGCACGCTCGACCCGCTGCTCGACTTCGCGGACAGACGTCTCGTATTCGTCCAGCTTTTGCTGATCAGCCCGCCCGATCTGTGAACGAAGGGAACGCGACTGGTCCATGACCAGGTCGAGAATACTCCCGGAAGACTCAAGTTTCTTCATGTCATCCCGACTCGCCTTGTCCTGAGCGAAAAGGCGTTGGAAAATCAGCTTTGGATCTGCCAGCGCCGGAATGGGCTGCCCGTCGGCATTGTAGGAAAGAGTCGTCGTCCGTGTCCTCGGCCCGACTCCACCGTCAGTCGAAAGAGTCAGGGACGCGTGTCGCGTTTGCTCACCGATTTTTCCGGCGATATGCTGGTCCAGGGAGATCGTGTTTCGGTAGGTTACCTTGGCGAGGTTATTCGCCGTCAGGAAGATGTCGCCGGTGTCATGTCCATTCATGGTGCGACAACGGGGATGCGACAATCCACTGAAAATGGTCACGTCGTCGAGGACCGGCTCGAGAGGGCGCAGCGGATTGGAAAGCTCGACCGGCTTTCCCTTGCCTCCCTCTCCCATTGGAAACCATCCCCAAGGTCGATCAGGGGTGCCGTCTTTCGGCATGGCGACTCCAAACGGAAACTGGATCGCACAAAAGCGTTTCGGAGAAGCGACACGGGCAGCGGCTTTGCCTTCAACCATCATCGCCTCCATCCAGGGAAGCGCCAGGGTGACTCCAGCCCCTTTCAGGGCAGCGCGTCGTGAAATCGGGCGAAATCGGGCCATAGGTGAAAAGTATGACAGTTGCGAAAAGTCTCTAACTCAAAACGATTACCTGTTTGCGGCCACTTCGTTACTGAGCAGGGCTACGAGGAGAGGCCTCAGGCGATACCCCTCCTCCGCGAAAGTATCGTTCAGAGCATCCACCACTTCGTGGTCTCCCACATCGAGGGAGCGGCCGTAACTGAAAGCCATGAGTCGCCGCACCACCGAACGGGCATACCAACTGCGACGATTTTCGAGGAGATAGTTCTTCAGGTCCTCAACTCCGACAATCTCATTACCGTCGGGCAACGTGGTGTTGATGGAATCGGACTCTCTCCAACTCCCTAGTGGATCAAAGTTTTCGAGCGCAAGCCCCCACGGGTCGATGTTCCGATGGCAGTTATTGCACGATTCCTTCTCCCGGTGCGCTTCGAGTTGCTGCTTCAGGGTCAGCTTCGAAAAATCGGGGTTCTCCGAATCAAGCTCCGGGGTATCCGGCGGAGGCGAAGCGGGTGGCGCGTCGAGAAGACGATCCAGAATCCAGACAGCTCGTTTGATCGGGTGAGACTCGTCCCCGTTCGAGCCGGTGAGATGAAACGCCCCGTGCCCAAGCAGCCCTCCGCGCGGAGAATTGGCCGGCAGAGACACCCGCTCGAACGAAGCCGACCGGGGACCGCTCAATCCGTAATGCTTCGCGAGGTTGCGATTCATCATCGACCAGTCGGAATCGAGCAATTCCAGCATGGAGAGGTCGTTCTTCAGAACTTCGGAAAAGACGGCATGAACCTCACCTCTCAAATCGTGTTTCAGGCTCTCCTTGAAGTCCGGGAAGGTGTTAGGATCAACCGCAACACGGTCGAGGCCGTCGAGACCCAGCCACTGATCCGCAAACCGCGAAACAAACTCTTCAGAACGCGGATCACTGAGCAGGCGATCAATTTGTTCCGTCAGGACCTGTTCTTCTGTCAGGGTTCCTTCCTTCGCCAGGGCAAACAATTCTTCGTCCGGCATGGTTGACCAGAACAAGTAGGAAAGTCGGGACGCCAACTGATAGTTGGCCGCGTTTTCCGCCCCCGATCCCTCAGCCCGATACAGAAAGTGGGGAGACACGAGAATCGCCGCGCAGGTTTCCCGCAAAGCCTCAATCAGTGGCATTTTCTCCTCGGCTTTCAGTGTCTCAAACAACGAGAGATACGGGGCCACTTCAGCATCATTCACGGGCCTTCGAAACGCCCGCCCGGCGAAATTCCGGATCGCCGCTTCAGGTTCCTCCAAACTCAGGAGCGAAGTTTCTACGATCGGCCCGACAAATTCCGCCTCAACCACTTCGATTTCCAATCGGGAACCAAACGGTTTCGGCGTCGGAGGTTTCGGCGGCGCTTTCTGCCCTTTCTTGGGTTGGGGCGGTTTCACCGCATACCGATGATCGGGATAGCGGAGCTGGCCGCCGTCTGCATTGACGAAATCGACCATCACGATCTGCCCTTTAAAACCGGAACGTCCGAACGGTATGAGACCCATCAGAGGAAAGTTCTCCATCCGTCCAGTGAAGGTAAAAGTCTCCGGCTCCATTGATGACAGCTCAGCCTCCCCAATCGTTTTCCTGGGAACATGAATGATGCCCGGCACGTGCCCCATCGAGACGACCATCTTCGGAAAGTCCGCCCCGTCCGGGTTAGCCAGCTTGGCGGTGATTGTGACGCGAAACTTTCCTTCACGCGGAAACTCCGGAACATCCAGAATATACTCCGGTTGCACCGGAGCATGTCCTCCGTCATTTCGGTTGGGTAGATATCCCAGAGCGGTTTCGGACTGCTGGTAACGATAGGTTTTCGCCTCCTCCAATGAGGGATCGGGGATCGCTATGGCAAGACCACGCCGGGCTACTTTCAGGTAGGTCTCGATCTGGGTGGGGGATATTTCCAGCGTGTTTCCATTATTCAAAAACCCGTCCGGCGAAGCCGGCTCCGGCGGTAATTCGTTAGCAAAATCATACTCAATGCCGAGCAGATCCCGCATCGTGTTATTGTATTCGTAGCGCGTCAGCCTCCGCGCTTCGACACGCCCTCCTTCAGCTCGCTTGGCAGCCGCCGCCTCACGAAGGAATGCGTTCAAGCCGCTGGTGAGGACATTGAGTTCCTCAGCGCTCGGTTGCGTGGCCTTCCGGGGAGGCATCTCGCCCCTATTGAGTTGATCCAGGGCATCGTGCCAGGTTTCTGCATGGGTGTATTCGCGAGGAAGAGAATCGAGACGAATGTCCCCTTTCTGTGTCTCCGGACCGTGGCACTCGTAGCAGAGTTTCTCGAGCAAAGGCTCCACTGCTTCATGGAACGGGTTCTCCCCGCTCGCAGGAACAGCAAAGCTAACCACGAGAGCGAAAGCCGGGATTAACCCGCTTCGGGCACAATGGTAAAAAATTCTAACCACGGTAAAGTTTGGCGTCGATTTCAGCTTCAAACAAGCGCGCAAAGGTGCCGGTTCGTCTGACTCGATCGATTCGAATTCATCAAAGCCATGCGCCCAGCCAACCCGCCCCCGGATACCACTGCATCCCCCGAGCGTAACCTCACCCGTGACTTTGGATCCTAAAACACGGTCTGGATTCCAGTTCCACCTCGAAGGCCGCGATGCGATGCTGATCGGTCCCGAACTCTGGCTGGATCCTCATCGACCCCGTGATTTTGCGTTCGTTTCTCATGCCCACGCCGATCACTTCGCGCCCCACGGAAAGATCCTGTGTTCAAGCGCGACACGTTCACTGGTTGAATCGCGCTTTCAGAAGAAAGGCAGTGAGTTTCTCAGCCTGGATTTCGGCGAACGGACTTCAATCGAAGGTTACGAATTTGAACTGCTTCCCGCGGGACACATTCCCGGCTCCGCGATGCTCCACCTGACCCGTTTGGAAGACGGCGCGACGCTGCTTCATACCGGCGACTTCAAGACACGCCCCGCCGCCGGAGCCGAACGAAACGAGCCAAGGCACGCGGATGTGCTGATCATGGAGACAACCTTCGGCGTCCCGAAGTTCCGCCTTCCACCTTCGCACCAAGTGCTGGATGCGATGACCAAATTCGCCCGCGAAGCGATCGAGGACGGAGAAATACCGATCTTCATGGCCTATTCCTTGGGTAAAGCGCAGGAGATCCTGATGTCGCTTCACGCCAAGGCACCGGAGTTAGCATTCCAAGTCCACTCCTCCGTTTCGAAAATGAACGGTGCGGTTGCCGCTCTTGGCTACCAGTTGCCTGACTGTGAAACTTTTGATCCTAAAGAACGCTCACCCGTTGGACACGTCCTCATCATGCCTCCGAGCGCAGGTCGAAGCCGGGCCGTTCGCCAGCTCAAAAAGAAATCCCGTCTCGCCATGATCAGCGGTTGGGGCATGGACTCCGGGGCCAGGTATCGTTATCAATGCGACGAAGTCTTCCCCCTGTCTGATCACGCCGGCTATGACGACCTGCATGCTTTTGTCGATGAGGTCAACCCCGACTGTGTCTACACCATTCACGGTTTCTGCAACGAGTTCGCACGCGACCTCCGTCAGCGCGGCCTCGAAGCGTGGCCTCTCGCCGGTGAAACTCAACTCGAACTCGAGTTACCGTCCGACCCAACAGCGTTGAGTGCTTCACCTGATCCTGTTGAATCATACCGACCAGCTTCCGAGTTTTCTGATTTTACATCAATCTGCGAAAACATTGCGGCCGTGACCGGGAAAAACCGGAAACGCGAGATCCTGTCGGACTATCTCCGTTCGCTCGAAGAGGAAACCCTTGCAATCGCCACCTCCTATCTCAGCGGGAAAGCTTTTCCCCCGACTACTGGCATTCGCGCCGCCAGTGTCGGGTGGGCAATGATCCGACAGGCTCTGTTGGATCTCACAGGGCTGAACCTCGCCCAATACCGACAGATTTCCTCCTCCCAAGCCGACGCCGCCCGAACGGCCTACCTCATTCTAGAGGGAAAAACAGAGCCGAAACCTCACTCGATTCAATCTGTTGCCGACCACTTTCTCACCCTCGCATCCATAAGCGCGCAGGCAGAGAAGATCCGGATGCTGCGAGAGTTATTTTCCGAGTTCCATCACAGTGAGTGCGCGGTTCTCATTGGAATTCTTTTGGGAGACCTCCGGATCGGCCTCAAGGAAGGCCTGCTCGAGGAGTCCATAGCGGAAGCCTTTGACCAACCCGTGAATCAGGTCAGGTCAGCCAATATGCTCCTCGGGGACATTGGCGAAGCCGTCCGGCTGGCGCGCATAGATCGTCTCGAAGAAGCAGAAGCCACCTGGTTCACCCCACTTAGGGTCATGCTGGCAAGCCCGGAAGAGAGCGCCGAAGATATCGTAAAGCGGCTTGGGAACGCGGAGGCCCCGATCTGGCTGGAGGACAAGTTCGACGGGATACGTGCCCAGTTACACCGAAAGGGAGAAGATGTCGAGATCTACTCACGGGATCTTCGCATCATCACTCCCGAATTCATTGATTTAGCAGGCCCGGCACGGGCCCTTGATCGCGACGTCATTCTCGATGGCGAAATCATTGCCTATGCCGAAGGCAGGAAGCTCACCTTTTTTGACCTGCAAAAACGACTGGGTCGTCGGGACACGCGGCTTGACCAGGGAGATCTTTTTCTCGGTGCAGCTGTCCCGGTCCGCTTTATCGCCTTCGACCTGTTGGGTATCGATGGAGCCGGCTGCCTTGATCGCCCACTGTCAGAACGCAGAGAGCTATTAGACGAAATCGGTTTCAACGAAATGATCCAGCGTTGCGAGGTAGGCAAAGCACTCAATGCAACCGAAGTGGACGAAGCTTTCAACGCCGCCCGCCGTCGTGGCAACGAAGGTCTCATCGCCAAGGACCCTGCCAGCCTTTATTCGCCCGGTCGACGCGGAAAACAGTGGCTCAAGCTCAAGAAGGCCATGCCGACACTGGACGTTGTTGTTGTCAAAGCGCAGCAGGGACACGGGAAGCGTTCCCATGTTCTCAGTGACTACACTTTTTCGGTGCGCGACGAAGATACCGGCGAGCTCAAAGTCATTGGTAAAGCCTACTCCGGCCTTACCGATGAGGAAATTGAGGAGCTTACCGTTCATTTCCGTGAACGCACCATCGAGAAAAAGCGCAACGTTCACACTGTTGAACCGGATGTCATTCTCGAGATCGCTTTCGACTCGATTAATCCGAGCAAACGACACAACTCTGGCCTGGCGCTTCGCTTCCCGAGGATCAAAGCGATTCGCCGCGACAAGACGCCGGAGGATATTGATACGTTAGGGTACGCCAGGAAGCTGGCGGGAGTCCAGTAATCGCCCTCCTCCGGACTGCGGCAAAGCAGCCCGGTCTGAAACGTCATCTCTGGATCAGAGAGATTCGAGGTGCTTCATGCTCGTCCCGATGCTGCTGATCGGGTCCGGCGACTGGTCCTGCTCAACATGACAATGGTCGACACCAACACCGGCAGCCGCTTTGATGATGGGCTCCATCGGGATCATTCCATGACCAAGTTCGCGAAATGCTTCTTTCGGTAACTTACCGAAATTCGGAACCTCAGTTCCCTTTTCGAGGTCCTTGAGATGCAACTGGGAAACCCGCCCCTTAAGCGAGTTGATCAAATCGACCGGATCTTTTCCGCCGACCACGGCCCAAAAGACATCCACTTCAAATTTCATCTCCGGAACAAATTCCTCCACAAAAATGTCGAAGCCGGACTTTCCGCTTTCCTTGGGCTCAAACTCGAAGGCGTGGTTGTGATAGGCCAATTGAATGCCAGCAGTCTTCGCTTCGACAGCAGCCTTGTTCATCCGTTCGGCAAGCGTGCGATAGCCGTCAAGATCTTCCCGGTTGCGTGCATGAATGTAAGGAACAACGAGATGAGAAATGCCTGCCTCTTTGGCCTGCTCGAGGATCGAAGAAAAAGCGGGCACGCCTTCCTTGTCCGGCTGGGTAACTGATTCCCAGGCGAAGTGCGAGGAATTCACGGCCATGCCGTTATCCTTCGCCGCGGCGATCATCTCTGCAGCGTTGGGAAATCCGTAACACTCCACCTGCTGATAACCCGCTTTTGCCACCGCAGCCATGGTCCCGGCAACGTCTTCTTTGATCTGGTTGCGCAAGGTGTAGAGTTGGATCCCGATGTTTTTGCGATAGGGGTTATCCGCCTCGAGGGCAAAAGCGGGTATGGAAAAAGCGGAGGCAAGCGTGCCTTGGAGGAAATAACGTCGTTTCATAATAAATCGAATTTAATGGCGATACTCCAACACGTTCCAGCGCTTTCATCACGCCGAAAGTTCGGGTTTTCTTTTACGGGATGTTTTCAAGTTGCAGGGTGTTGGCGAGTCGAAAAGACCTTTAGCCAAGTTGTTCAGGGACCGATTCGGAACAGGTGTTTCAGTCCACGAATGTAGAAACTGTCACCGACCACTGCCGGCGTGCTGGAGGCCTCCTCTCCCAGAGAAGACTTTCCGAGAACCTTCAATTCCCGGCCGGGCCTGAGAATGTACATGGTTCCGCTCCGGTCCATCAGGTGGATTCTACCTTCCGCGAGAATCGGGGAAGCATAAAACCCATCATCCGCGAATTCGGCCCAGAGTTCTTCTCCGGTTTTGGCATCGTAACAAACAAAGGCACCATCGTCGGCACCACAGTAGAGCAGTCCCTCATGTAGCAGAGGTGTGGAGACCCCGGATTTGAGGAAGGCGCTTTCCCAGACAATCTCCCGGGTCTTCACGTCGATCGCGCTGAGATTGGCGGAGTCCGCGGAGACGTAGACGATTCCATCAGCGTAAACCGGGACCGAGGTCACCTCACCGTATTTTAGACAATCGACACGCCAGAGTTCTCTGCCGGATTCCAGATCGTAGGAAACCACGGTTGGTTCGGCCGCGAGAATTACCTCTTTGCGGTCGCCGATCGCTGCCACCAGTGGCATCGACCAGGAAGAGCCGAAGTCCCGTTCCGTCTTCCAGCGTTCCTCCCCGGTCGCAACATCCAGGGCAGCGACATAGCCGAGATTCTCCTGATCGTATTGAATCAACAGGTCATCTCCATGGCTCACCAACGAAGAAGCATGGCCATACATATTTTCCGGCTTGCCGAGATTCTTCGACCAGACCGGACTGCCCTCCAAATCAAATGCAGCGAGGTCGCCATTCGCAAAGCTGGCGAAAATTCGAACCCCGTCCGTCGCCATGGTTGAGGCTGCGTATCCAGTGTCCTCACCTACGCCGACACGCCCGGATGATCCGGGAATATTCTTCACCTGTCTCTCCCAAATGATCTCTCCGCTTTGAGCATCGATGCAATAAACCATTCGGGTCGATGCGTTACCCCCCGTCAGGTAGAGTTTTCCATTCCAATAAATTGGCGAGCTGTAGCCGGGCAGTGGAATCCTTGTCTTCCACTTGATCCCTTCACCCGTCTCACCATCCCATTTCATCAACAAGCCGGTGGACGATGCCACACTGGCCGACGGCCCCAACAAGTTGGGCCAGTTTTTCAGGCGCACGTCTTCAGAGGCAATACTTTCCTCCCCGGCTTCAGGAGCGGCGACCACCTCCACTGGAAGCACGAAGGCCAGAGCCACTGCGAGAAAACCCATCGCTGCGAATACGTTGCAAGAGTAGATGACCAGCGAAACCTCCCCGCAGTTCTCTCTCTTCATAGATCAATAACAAGCCACTTGGTGGGCGAAGTAATCGCTCAGCTCAACGTCCGCTTGATAGCGACCACCCTGTATGGGCAGAATGCCATACCGGAAAAAGTCACGCGTTGAGCGGGAATGGAAAGTGCTTAACTCTACCCAGAGGTCTCCTTGCCCTGCAGCGCCGCGATCTTGGCTTTGACATCCTTGAAACCGTCGCGGCTACGGATCGCCTTGTATCCTAGAATGCCGAGCTCCTTTTCAATAGCCTGGTCAAAGACGGCGACAATTGGCAAGCCGCTCGCGGCAGCCGGACTCGCGTAAGAATGCTGAACCGGAATCGGGGTGAGGTGGAGATTGGATCCGTCGATGAAGACAATGACCGTGTCGTCCTTAACTGCATTGATTGCCGTCAAACTGGCGGCATTGGAGGGGCCTCACGTCGAGCCCGGTTCCATCAGGATAAAAGTCACAGCCTTATTCGATTCGGCGGCTTCTTTTTTGACCTCATCGAGATTTTCGAGATCTTCGAAGAACACGACACAATCGGGAACAATCAACGGTTCCGCGGCGTGGAGCGCCGCCGCACCCAACAGGGATATTAGGACCAGGGTGATTCTCATATTCGCATGGTCGCCAGAAAGTGACGCTGGATCAAGCTCCAATTGAGACGCGAGAAGGGACTCCTCACGCTGTTCTTATTTCTAGTTGTTAGGTTCACAGTCTCCGAGACTAAGAACCAGGAAGCAGGAACCACTTACCAACCCTCAGGCAAATCGCTGAGCGTTTCGCGGAGGATGCCGCGTATTGCCTCCTTTTCTGCGTCAGGAAGATAAGCAAAATCCGGATTTGTTTTCTTCGCGCTGAGCGCCTTGTCGAGAAGATCATACACTTGTTGCTTGAAAACATCCGGAGTCGCCTCGAAAACGCTGCTGTAGATCAGGTAGCTGCAGCGGTTTTTGAAAAGCCTGGTTTCGAGATCGAGGTCCTTTAACGAGTTCCCGTTTGATGTCTCCTTGCGATCGGCAAGAAAGTCCTCACGATATCCCGAGTCAACCTGGATACCTCCGATCGGAAACTTTGCTTCGTCAGCAAACAGGAGGTAACGCACCAGTTCACCGGCCAAGCCATTGAGCACTTCAACATGCTCCGGTTGAATTTCCCCCTTGCCGAGATACGCATAAGTCCGCGCCCGATAAGTGGCCTCCAGCACCAGGTTCATAAAACCTGATTGATGCTCAAGGAGAAGGTGCGGAAGAATATCACTCGTATCAGCGGGGTAGATCGACCAATCAAACTGAGTGCCGGGCTCGATGACTTCGGTGATGATCTTTCCACCAACCTCCTGTCCGACACGATTGCCCTTATGATCCGTGAACCCGGGGTCTCCGGTCACATGGTAGCCACCGAAACGCTCGCTGAGGGGAATCTGGTGACCAATCTGCTTGTTACGAAACGTTTCAATGGCACCCCAGTTGGGACCGGGAGTGACGGACCGAACCGAGAGACCGGGCACGCGACGGGTCTCGGCGACAGCATGACAATTCATGCAGCGGCCTGACCGCTCGATCACGGGGAGTTCTCCCCGTTTTGGTTGGTCGAAGATGTAGAAAATTCCTCCAAGTTCGGGATCAAGCGAAATGATTTCGACTTTCCCACCGGGAATGTAGCCGACGTAAACGTCTTCATTGAAATACATCGCCCGAGGGTTGCGTCCCGAGATATGACGCGTTTGCAGACTGGTCCTCGAGAAAACCAGTAACTGAGAACTGGCGGGAACGTCGAGATGTTCCAGTATGCTGGTGATGAATGCCCTGCCACTCTGATAATCCAGTTCGCGTT
Source organism: Verrucomicrobiales bacterium (assembly GCA_049594415.1). GTDB lineage: Bacteria > Verrucomicrobiota > Verrucomicrobiia > Verrucomicrobiales > DEV007 > Arctic95D-9. The sequence continues at coordinate 16,626 of JBMYJM010000024.1, forward strand.
CCCCGGATTCAAAACCCTCAATCATCCGGGTGAACGGATCGTTGAGTTCCCGGGTGTGATATTCATGAGCCGGACTGTGCGGGTCGTAATAATTGACGTCCTGTCCAAAGGACAAATGCACAGCGGACAAAGCCAGGACAAGCTGAAGCTGGATCATCTTCATTGGATGGGATCATGCCCTATTGAAGCAACGAAGACAACTCACGGAATTCCGTCGCCAGATCAATTCAATCCAGGTTGATCACAACAGCATCAACATCGATAAGCTCCGCAGAACCCTCTGACTCCTCCGAGCCGGCATAAAACTGCTCGGTCCGGCTTTCAAAGCTATCGTCGAAGTTGTCCTTTTCTACCCCGGCTCCAGACTCCCATGCTGCATCTCGGACCTGAGTGAAGAGGTTTTGCGCCGCTCCGGCGCGGCCGAGCACCGATGCCGTCACGAAGGTGACCAGCGCCATCATACCAAAACGAACCGCCACTTGTTTGACTTCGGCCGCCGTTGCCGGACTGCCGGTGCAGTCGGTGTAGACCCGGGCAATTCGCCCGGCGACTTCCTCGGAAAGCTCTGAGGTATTCTGTTTCGCCAGGGACGCCAGTTCCTTGAGACGTGCCACGGTTTCCTTTTCCGTCCCTGCTTTTACAAATTCACGAGCCTGGTCCCAGACTTTCTGGGGAGTGCTGTCTCCTTCGCTTTGCTGAGCCCGCTCGTACTCATTTTTAATCACGTCTCGAGCTCTCCCCAGGAAGCTGCCCGCTCTCCCTGCAAAACGACCGATGACTCTTCCCGCATTCTCCCACTCATCACCTTGCTCCGGTGAGGAAGCCTTCTCGTGGTCCCCTTGCGATGCCTCACTTGGGGGTTCGGGTTGCTGATCAGACATCCCAGCAAGGAAGCCCCTTCGTTCGGACAGTCAAGGGCTTCACGCTAAATCAGATCTTTTTCCCGGATCTGCCAATCACTTGTCAGGTTGCTATTCCTTCACAGACGCCACCTGGGCTGGAATAGGCAAGGTTATCCGCAGGTGGGCAGTTGAAAACAGTCCATGGCCTCATTAAACTCACCAATTGTTGTCACCGTGGAACGGAATTAGGAACATCGCTCTGGCAAATTCAGATTTCAAAACAACATGCGCCAGCCATGAAGAAACTAGTTACAGCGGTCTGCATTCTGGCGTTATGCCATGGGGGCGACGCCGCGCCGATCAGGCAAACACTCAACCTTGAAGTTGCCAGTCATGTCGAGGGAGGAATGCTCGATTCATTGGACCAAACCGTTCGTTTCGAGATCACTCTGACTAACCTTCAATCGACTCCCGCTGAAGCCGAACTGACTTTAAAGTTTAATACGGTGGCGATCAAAACCGGCCTCGGCGATAAAAGTCACACCATCAACCTGGGGCCAAAAGAGAAAAAAACTGTTGAATTCACCTACCACCATGATGAACCGGGGTTCGTTGAACTCCAGGCCGAAGCGACTCTCAAGGCCACGGGTAAAACGCTGAAACAGAAGCAGCGGGTAGGATCGCGACCGGAAGCAGTCAAAGCGCCCCTCTCCCGCTCCCAAAACTTTGAATCCTTCTGGCAGCAATCGCTGGAAGAGTTGCGAAACATCGATCCGCAATTTCAAACCACCCCGGTGAAAGGGCAGCCAAATACCTACGAAGTCTCGATGAAGAGTTTCGGTAATGTCACGGTGCGCGGTTGGCTCGAAATACCGCCACCCCTTGAGAAGGCAAGCGACTGTCCGGTGGTGATTCGATTCCCGGGATACGGCAACCAGATGAAGCCAACGAGGAAGTCCTATCCCTGGGTGGTCTTCTCTTTCAACCCTCGTGCTCACGGAAACAGCCAGGATGAAATTAAGGGAAAGCCGGTCGATTACTGGCTGCGAGGGCTTGATCGCAAGGAAGACTACTTCTACCGAGGAGCTTTCCTCGACTGCGTTCGGGCGCTGGACTATGTGGCCTCGTTGAAGAATATCGATCCCGACCGGATCGCGGTAATCGGCACCAGCCAAGGCGGCGGACTGGCATTAGCAACCGCTGCGCTGGATCCACGGGTGGATTTCTGCGCCCCTGACATACCGTTTCTTTGCGATTGGAAGAACTACTTTCAATTGTCCCACTGGCCGGAAATGCAGCAATGGATTGAGGCAGAGCCCAATCGCAGTTGGTCAACCACCCTCAACACCATGAGTTACTTCGATACCCTCAACTTTGCGGACCGTATCTCATGCCCCGTTTTCATGGGCGTCGGATTACAAGACGGGATCTGCCCGCCCACCACCAATTTCTCGGTCTACCAACGACTTAAAGGACAAAAGGAATATCGACTCTACCCCGAAAAAGGCCACGGCCTCGGCCAGGAACATCGCCACGCCACCGAAGAGTGGCTGATGAAACAGTTTGGTGTCGAATGATATAGTTTTGAGGCTCAACCACCATTCACCGAAAACGATAAAGAGAAGCTAAATACCTTTGAAAGTTTAAGCCAATCCCCGTCCTCGATGATTGATGGATCCATCCCGATAGCTACGTGACCTGTCTTAAAATCGTCTTATAAAATTACGAATTTGAAGTGGTTCAATCAGATGCGACATCCTACCGATTAGGAGGGCCAATCCTGCGCGGGTTGGGAAACCGAACCTTTTGGGGCGACTGACCTCTCTGCGCGATTACTTGAGGGGAACGGCTCAAAAGCCCCGAAGGCCATCTCTATTTGAGCCTTTCGAGAGTCTGCTCGAGACGAAGGGAGTTATACCGAAGTTCATCCAAAATAAATTTAAACTCGCCTACCAATTCTTCAACCTCACTCCTGATCTCCTCCTGCTTCCCGGATTCTCCCGCCGCCACAACCTCTTCAAGGTTTTCTTGTAAAAGATTAGAGATTTGAACCAATCTGTCTAGCCATCCCACGAGGGAATCATCGATGGAAGTGATCAATCCACCAAAGCTGGGGGGTTTGTCTCCGAGAATGGCTTCGAGATTAGGGTATCGCCCCCACTTTCGCTGCCGTAAACCCTCTTCCGTAAGACTCATACTTGAACACTACAGCGAAACCCCCTTCTGCCGCTAGCCATAACTGAGATTTTGTTCGCCCTCTTCCACCTTAGGAGTCGATTTGCGGCAGGCATAGGGCCAAGCGAGCGCGCGAAAAATGATATCCGTCGCGCTTGGAGTTAGCCGGGTAGCACCCGGTCAAATTTCTTTTCACTGACTCTAAATCGTGCAGGTTGCCCCAACCCAGATTTGAGATCGGGAAAAGCTATCGTCCCAACGGATGCGCTATCGGTGACCGAAGAATGATTAGGTCTTAGATCCTGGGAAGCAGGGCTGATATAATTACGGCAAGGCATTTTACCCCGACTCTGCCAAAGCCTCGCATTTTGAGATTGATTACGAAACTATTAGCTGTGGTAACCTACTTCTGAACACATGATAAAAGCGAAAAAAGCTAAAACGACAGTCCTCACCTTCGCGCTGCTCCACTTGATCTGGTCCGCCAACCTCGTCGCAGAAACCAAGGTAGACAGGAACGTTTCCTACGGCCCCCACCCCCGAAACGTCATGGATATCTACTGGAACACTGACCACACGAACGCCCCCATCGTTTTCACAATTCATGGCGGCGGATTTAAGGGCGGAGATAAGTCCTATTGCAATGATGACATGCAGCAACTCTACCTGGCAAAGGGTTGCATTGTAGTCTCGCCAAACTATCGACTTGTGAAAGCAGGCACTAATGTCACCAAGGATGATTGCTCGCTTGATGCCGCCATGGCAGTTGCCTACATGCAAGCCAACGCCGCAAAATATCATGGTGACGCTACGAAAATTGTTGCCACAGGAGCCTCTGCCGGCGGCTACATTAGTGCATGTATCGCCTACCAAAAGAAATGGGAATGGCCGGGCGACGCAAGGTTCAAGCCCGAGAAATTAAATATCGTAGGCTGGTTCGGTAACAGCCCCTTTCTCCCGCCAGCACTTATTAGCCAAGTGTCCGAAGGTGACCCTCCCGGCTTCATTATGTATGGCGGCAAGCGAGAACATCCGGCGACTCCCGCGACCCAAGGCCATGACATCCAGGCTGCACTAAAGAAAAATAGGTCATGGAACCAGATGGTCTACATTGACTTCATGGGTCATGTGCCCGCCAAACGTATTCTGTTCAATCCCGAGACTCGTGACCAAGAGACCTACGACGCTTTCAATCAATTCCTCGACCTGGTCTGCTACGGCACGGGCAACCCTCAAGGAGGCAATGTGATCGAGGTGAAAAGCCAGTAGAATGCACCAGACTGCCACTTTTCAGCAGGCGGAAACTCTTTCATCCCCGCATTTTCCTCCTATCCGAACCATCGGCTCTAAGCGCCTTGAATTTTGAACTTTATTTAGGCAGGTTTAATTAGGGCAAACACTCGAAAAACGATGAGAACTCATACTCTTCTCCTCTTCATCACCATCACATGGTTCCAAATCCCCCTGCAAGCTGATCAAGCCGCTCTAGACAAGCTCGTCGCTCAGGAACAAGGCGACGTCGACAACGAATCGGTCAATGTCTACGGTGGAACGATCGGCAAACTAGAGGCTATCTTTCATATCGAATGGGCCGGAGACGCCATCTTTGGCTGGTACTACTACCCGAGTCGAGGTCGCGACAGGAGATACACGATCCACGGCCACAATCCGGAGCAAGGCGTCATCACATTTCAGGAGTTCACCCACTCAACCGACGGCGAGGTCGCACACACCGCTAACTGTCGGCTCACTAAGACGATTTCAAGCACCCGCATCACCTGGAAAGGTCAAATGAACAACAATGACGGAAGGGTTCTTCCCATGCAGTTTTCCCGCCTCCGGTGAATGCAGTCTGCCAGGTCATCACCGGAACAGCACCAGCCTGGGCCCGCCCAGTTGGTCCACCTGGATTCAGTAACAGCCCACGCCACCGAAGAGTGGCTGATGAAACAGTTTGGTGTCGAATGATGAACAGGCAGCGGGTTTGGAAGGCGAATCCACCACTGTAGCAAGCAATGATGACAAAACTGGAATCCCTTTCCCGGCGCGGCGCAGTCGCTTCCGCGGTCCAGAGTGTAGTGGGCTTCGCTTTCGTCATTACCCCTTGGTTTTTTGACAGGCAATGTTCTCCAATCATCCCCTGGTATTATATCGTTGGGATCACGTTGGGTGTTCCAATCATACTGCTGCTCACCTGGCCGCTTGGTCGTTTGGCCGATGCTCTTGCCAGGCATCTGAGGCCCCTGCCCACTACCAATCAATTTCACAATGTGGCTTCAGAGATAGCGATTGCGCTGAACGAGTCGCTCGAGAGCGTCCAGGTTCACGACAGTTCGATTCCTAACATTGCCACATTGCCTTGCACAAAAGGAGAGATCGTGGTCGCAACAACCGGCGCCCTTGAACGACTCTCCCGCCATGAAATTCAGGCGCTCGTCGCTGCCCAATTCGCAGGGATGCGGGATCGCTGGTGCCGTTTAGCGACCCGGGCTGAGATTATGTGGTGGTCACTCCGGTGGCTTTTTCTTTTGATGCTACCCGGCTTTTTCTTCCTGAATATCCCCCTGCTTTTCGTCACCTACTTCGGCTTCGTTTTCTATCTCATGCTCCCACGCTGGATTGAACAGGCGCGTGACCTTTGTGCCGATATTGCTGCGGTAAGAGTCACCCTTGACCCTGCTTCATTAGGGAGGGCAATGCGAGTGCTCGGCGAACACTCCAAGGAGGCGATCAAGATCGAGTTCGGGGCGTGGTACTTTCCTAACAGCCCCTTTCTGGTGATCCCACCAAGAACTGAGGGTGCAACCACCGTCGGCGGGAGACATTGGACAACTTCCGAGGAGGTGCAGCTCGAATTTGAACTCCGGGCGGATCGGGCGGAAGCCCTCGCAGCGGGTGCTGACCCGGGTCTATACACGGGAAAAGAGTTTCGACGGCGGTGGAGCCAACTGGGAAGAAGCCGGCGGGCCAGGCCCGTTTAGTCACTTTTAAACCCGTTCCCTCAGCTGAGTCGCCGCCATGCGCATTGACTGTTGGGCGAAGGAATCCAGCCTGCCTGCAAGTCAGAAGGGAAGTGGAGTTCGCGGGGGCCAGCGACTTTCATAGCAATCAATAGCAAGGTCGTTTGGACAATACCCTGCCCTGACGCGCACACGACGCCTCGTATCGGCTCTTCCCTTCTTGCGCTGGAGTTTTACCTCCGCGCTACAAACGGGATCATTGATTATAATTCACGAGCCGCTCTGAAAGATTACATTGGCCGCGTCAAACCAATGAACCAGATGCTTGTTGTTTCGTCGGTTTGACGCCATCTCAACCCTCTGCTTCGGAGCGATGGGTGCGGATGAATACCCCAACCTCCGAATACATCAATAGTTCTTCAACAAACATAGAGTGAATCAAATGGAGTTTATGAGCCCGGAGCATATCGAGTATATGCAGTTCTTTATTGGGTTGGCTATCTTAGTGGCCTTAACGAAAAACAAGGGATAGCCAGTTGCCTTCCAATTTTTCAGTGTTGGCCTAACACTTGATTCAAGGATGGCGTCAAACCTTCACCACCCCATGTAACCCACCGGTCTCAAAAGGGGTTTGATTTTCCGCCTAAACGCTCACCCCAACTCGTCTCTCTGGAGATGACCAGACGTTTGCTATTCTCTTCCCTCTTAATTCCAACTGGAACCATGCTTTCCGTCACTGCGATGGGAAAAGCCAAAGTGGCAACAATCCATGGACGCATCCAATGGGTGAATTCGTTTCCTGACTACAAAGTCAAGATCGTGGACTCCTTCGCCGATCTCCGGGTGAAGTTGGTAACTTCTTTTCCAGACGATCCCGGCGAATGGCAGATCGTGGACAGTTTTCCAGACTTCAAGATTCAGATTGTTGAAAGCTTCCCCGATTTTACCATCAAATACGTGGACAGCTTTCCCGGGGTGAAGAACTAGGCTTTGCCACACCCTGGCTTTCCCGGCCCTCTTTGTTCCCTGATTTCTTTCTGCCCCGCTCCATCGGCAACGAGCCTCAAAAGGTTGAAAGATGCCAGCACCTCCAGCAGGACTTCTGGCCGTGAAATAGCGAGCCACTGCTGGCACAGAATAGCCATCCTCCACCGGGCTTACGATCCGGCCGGAGGATGGCCCCTCCTTTGCTCCCCCCGATGATGCCACCGAGGGGAAATAGTTTTGTGCGGTATAGCTCCCAGACACGACTGCCTGCAAGCCAAAACGGGGCCGCATCCATTGCGGTTCCGTTTCAATGGATGATGAGCAAAACAGAACAGGGAAAAATAGTCATCCCCCCAGATGGGGGGATTTGTGAATTCAAGCTCTGGGCAGGTGGAATTGTCCGGGAAAACTGGATCCGGATCGTTCTCGACAAAGGCGACTCGGCGGGTTCACAAACAAAGCCACGAACCAGGTCGAGAGATATACGCCGCAAGGCAGGCAGCACTGCGGCGATTCACCGACCATCATTACCGATAACTCGGTAAGAAAAGGAGCAGGACAAGCGAGCTTCCTCGAATGGAAGCAACCGGGCAAAGGTGATCGCCCGCGGTTTTGGGGTCGGGCGCATCGCCGACGAAGGCTCAAGGGGACTTCTCCTCCCCTGCGGCCGCTTCGCGCTCCAAGAATCCCTAATGAGGATTCGACAGCGATTAGACAGTCGTCCACAATTACGCCCCGACGCCTGCAACACATCCCATTTGAGATCATGAGTGACCATCCCAAGCCTCATCATTTTTTACTCTGCCTTTTGCTTCTTTTCGGATTCAAACTCTCCTCCAAGGCACAGGAAGCAGAGGTAGCCGCCCCGATTCGGCTGGCGACGATGCCGGCCCTCTCTCCAGATGGCTCATTGCTGTCTTTTGCCTGGGCGGGAGATATCTGGATTGCCTCTTCCCGGGGCGGAAAGGCTCGGCAAATTACAACGCATCCCGCAGTCGATGGTTACCCTCTCTTTTCTCCCGACGGAGAAACACTCGCGTTCACGAGCAACCGTAGCGGAACGGATCAAGTATTTACTATTCCGTTGAATGGCGGCCTGCCACGACAAGTGACCTTTCATAGCGAAGGGTCGCGCGGGGTCGGTTGGTATCCGGATGGCAAGTCCATCCTGATCCGTGGAGAGCGGGATTTCGATTCGCGCAGTGCCTATCGCTTTTATCGTATTTCCCTCGAGGCTCGAACCGCAGAAGTTTTACTATTCGATGCAGAACACAGTTTCGGAATGGCTTCGCTCTCGCCCGACGGCAGGAAGCTACTCTTCACACGGGAAGGCCGAGACCTCTATCGAAGGGGCTATCGGGGGTCACGTTCTTCCCAGATCTGGATGGCCGAGAACCTTGAAAGCAACCAAACAAAATTCACCAAGCTTATTGCCCGCGACACTGGAGCAAGCTCTCCTCTTTGGAACGCAGACGGCTCTGGGTTTTACTACACTGGCGATCATGGTGAAAGCGGCCTGTTCTCTCTCTGGAGCTACGACCTTGAGACGGGAAAGGAAAAGGAGTTGGCGCCTCAAACAAGAGATCCTGCCATGCTCCCGACTGTCTCTCAAGACGGCTCGACGATCGCCTACCGATCAGGATTTGAATTCTTCCGATTGTCTCCTAAGGCGAAGGGCAAAAATGCGAGGCCTCGGAAAATCTCTCTATTTCCCAGTGGAGACTTTGTGAGTGACCCAATCCTCCGACGCACTCTGACAAAGGCGACCAATGTCAGCTTCAGTCGTGATGGCTTGGAAATGGCATTTGCTGCGGGAGGCGACATCTGGATCATGGACACGGAACTGAAAGAGCCAGTGCCCCTAACCACAACAGCGGCTGAGGAACGAGAACCGGTCATGAGCCCCGACGGGAAGTTCGTTCTTTTCATTCGGGATGATGGACAAACGACAGATATCTGGTCCACCCAAAAGGCCAAAGCCGAGAACTACTGGTGGCAAAATCGAGAGTTTAGAGAATCTCAGGTCACCAAAGACGGAGAGGCAAAACATGATCTGAGTTTTGTTCCCGGAGGAAAAAAGATCTGCTATCAGGTCGGGAGAGGCGATCTCTGGAGCTCTGATCCCGATGGTGAAAATGCGAAACTACTGATCGAGTCATGGAGCGCCATACAATACGAGTGGTCTCCAGACGGAGAATGGATCGCCTACGCAAAAAGTGACCCGGATTTTAATCGCGATATCTGGATAGCTCGAGCCGACGGAAAACGAGATCCCTACAACCTGTCGCGCCATCCAGATTCCGATAGCAATCCTAAGTGGTCTCCAAACGGAAAAATTCTAGCCTTCACGGGAAGGCGTTTCGAAAAGGAAACGGACATCTATTACGTCTATCTCTCCCAATCAGACGAAGAAGAAGATAAACGGGACCGGGCTCTCAAAGATGCCCTGGCCAAGATGTCAAAGGAACGCAAAAAGCCCACTCCTCCGAAACCACAAGCGCCCTCTACTGGTCCGAATTCAGCCACTCCGAAGAAACCTGCTCCCGAAAAACAAGCATCAGATTCTCCAAGCAGTGAAGACGAGGAGCCTTCGGCGAAGCCTTCAGAAAAGCCGTCGGCAAAGCCAAAGCCCCAACTACCCGAGGTCAAAATTGACTTCGAAGGCCTCCACGAGCGTATCCGGCGGATCTCGATCCCGGACTCGACTGAGCAAAATCTATTCTGGGCCCACGACTCAAAACGCCTTGCTTTCGGAGCCAAGATCAAAAATGACGATGCCACCTACTACGTCACCTTCCCGGACAAGCTCACGACCCCTGAGAAACTGCATTCAAAGCGTGGCTCTCTGGCCAAGTGGATTGCAAAAAACGATACCATCCTTTGGCTCGTTGATGGAGTCCCCTCCTCTCTCAGCAAAGGCTCACTCAAATCATATCCTTTCCGCGTTCGTCAAGAACTAGTGCGCAGCGAATACCGCCACACCGCCTTCCGGCAGATCTGGCGAACCATGGAAAGAATCTGGTATGATCCCAACCTGAATCATCTCGACTGGGATTGGATTGGCGAGAAGTATGCACCCATCGCTGCGGAAGCTGCTGACAATCGGGTCTTCGACCGGGTCATCGATATGATGCTGGGTGAGTTAAATGGATCGCACCTCGGATTCACGCTCTCTTCGAATGCCTTTGGCGAGACTCCCTGGGAACCAGCAGGAGGATGGACTCCGACAACTGCTCACCTCGGAGTCACCTGGAATCCATTCTTCGATGGCCCTGGCCTCAAGATTGAGAAAGTCATTACCGGAGGGCCCGCCGACCAAGTGGTTAGTCGTCTGCAGCCGGGTGAGATTGTTCTCGAAATCGACGGAACCAAGGTAGATCGAAAAACCGATTTAACGACTCTTCTCAATGGACCTCTGGAACGCCAAATCCGGCTCACGGTTCAGTCTCTTCCTCCCAAAAAGACCGACGAGGGTGAGGCCGCCCCCGGGAAAGAGGGCAACAAAAACCGCGAAGTCTCACTGCGCCCTGTCACCTACACAGCCATTCGCGACTTGATGAAATCTGACCTCATTCGTCAAAACCGCCAGATGGTCGAAACGCTCAGCAAAGGAAAGATTGGCTACGTCTACGTCCCGCGCATGCATTGGAATGAATTCATCAAATTCGAAGAAGAGATCTATGCTCAGGGAGCCGGGAAAGACGGTCTCATTATTGATGTTCGGAACAATGGAGGAGGATTCACCGCAGATCACTTACTAACGGTCCTGACTCCTCCTGATCATGCGTTTACGATCCCGCGCGGTGGATCATCAGGATATCCCCAAGATCGTCGTGTCTATGCAACCTGGGGCAAACCGATCACGGTTCTCTGCAATCAGAATAGTTTTTCAAATGCCGAGATTTTCAGTCATGCGGTGAAACATCTCGATCGTGGAAAACTGGTTGGAGTCACGACCGCCGGCGGCGTCATCTCGACAGGCTCCTCTAAAATCATGGACGTCGGAACCCTCCGGATTCCCTTTCGCGGTTGGTTCCGTCTCAGTGATGGAGCCGACATGGAAATGAACGGTGCCAAACCTGACTTTCTCGTCTGGAACCAGCCGGGAGAACTGTCCCAGGGGATAGACCGCCAGATTGAAAAAGCAGTGGAAGTATTGAAACTCGATATCTCTGCTTTCCAGAAACTCAAGAGACCAGACCCAAAACGAGTCAGCGATCGGTAGCGTCAAAAGAACCTAACCCTCAGCCTCTAAGACCACTGAGAAATGACTTACGCTTTTTTCGATCAGAGATCCGAAAAATAAGAAGCTCGCCTCCTCCTACCCGGGGCGATGCGCAGATAGACTCCCCAAGAAGGAGCCCGGAGGGTTACGCAACGCGAAATCAAAAAGCGGATTTTCTGGCAGGGGTAACAACCTGGACTCTGACAACAACCTTACAAAATGATGTCGAACTTGTAATCGAGTTGCGCGTCCTACTGATCGATTCTCTCCGAGATGCAATTGAAAACACATTCCCCAGCAGTGACATTCCCCGGCCTCCAAGCTCGATCCATCAAACCGAAAGCCGCCCTGTTCTTTGCCACCGTAGCTCTTTTCCTGGCATCTGTGACGACTCTCACCGCTCGCACCTGGACCGAAGCGAAGACCGGACGAACCCTGGAAGGTGATTTCGTCGGATCCGACGGCGGCCAGGTAACCATCAAGTCCGGCGACCGCACCTTCAAAATCGATATCGGCCGCCTGAGTGAAGTCGACCAAGCATTCATCAAGGAACAGGCCGCCCGACCAGGCGGCAGATCCGGTGGCAGCTCGCTCGCGAAACTGACGCCACCGGCTTTGCTGAAAGTCGCCCCGATCACCGGTAAAGGTGACGACCGGAAGTCCAAGATCGAGTTCACCAACGAAGGGGACAAGGAAGTCACCGGGTTCATCTTGGACATGCTTTACCTCAATGCAGATGGCTCGGTGGGGAAAAGCGTGCCTCACACCCGGAGCGGCAGCGATTTGAAAAAAGGGAAATCTTACACCATTGACGTGACCAGTTTTTTTATGGAAGAAGACACCACGTCCCTCGACGCACGTGTTGCCGAAATCACCTACGCCGATGACAGCACCTGGCCCACCGCGCCGGAAACGCCACCGGCCCGGTCGGGAGAAGATCCGGCCGCTGCTATGGTCATCGGCGTCATCGGTGAAGGCGACCGATCCGAGCCGGTAACCGCCCTGCACAATTACGGCGAAGACCACATCAAGAGAATCTCCTACCAGATCGAGTATCTGGATGAAACCGGCAAAGTTGTCGACAAAACGAGCTATGGCTATGGAGGCGAAGACCCGATTTTATCATCCGGAAAAACCATTGTCCTCAGTGGTGGCGATGGCCCGCCGGAAGAAGCCGCAAATGCGAACGCTTACGTGACCCGAATCACTTTTGCCGATGATTCGCAATGGGAGGCTCCGAGGTGATCGGCCGCCGCTGACTCTCTCCTCCTCCTACCGGGTAGGATCGACGCCCCGAAAAAATCCTTGAAAAAGTCCTGACCCTACAAAGGGTGAGTGTGAGTTTAATGACCCGGAAGAATAGCACTCTGAACGAAACCGAACCAATCTGCTGCGCCTCGGATTGTAGAAAACCCACGGTCACTTCTCTGTTTCTCTTAGGCACTGCCCTGTCATTTGTCTCGCTCAGCCTACAGGCCAATGATGGGGCTTTTTACATGTCGGGCAATCAGTTGATACCCATCCAAGAGACCCAAATCAAGGTAGCAAAGGAGGTATTGGCCATCAAGAAAACCAAAAGCGGACACTTGCGGGTGACCGTTGACTACATTTTTGATAACCCGGCAGACAGCAAAGAGCTCCTCGTTGGCTTCGAGGCCATGTCTCCCTCAGGCGATGTGGAAGGAGCACCCAAAGACGGCCAGCATCCCTACATGAGCGACTTTCAAGTCCTCATGAACGGGGTTCCCCTGCAACACCAAGTCGCGATCGTAGATTCCGAGAACTACTACGCCGGGAATAAAATCAAAGGTATTTCGGAGGAGACGGCCACGAGTGGAGATTTCAACACCAATGAACCCGAATTCGACTACGTGTATTATTTTGACGCCGTTTTTGAAGAGGGTCTGAACCTGATTAGGCACAAATATGAATTCAAATTGTCGGGATCGGTGGATGCGATCTTCTCTTTCGAGTATGTTTTAACTGCCGCTAATCGCTGGGCGGGCCAACAGATAGACGACTTCACCCTGATTATCGATTTAGGTGAGGATATGGACTTCAACATCGCGAGAACCTTCTTTTCGGGATTCGAGGGTTGGATAGGAGCGGAAGAACTTCTCGACGGTAATTCCCTTTTGTATTCAAACGACGGTTCCATCCCCATGAGGGTCCTAACCAACGACGCCCCGGTCATTTTTAAGAAGCGCAACTTCAAACCTTCCGGAGAGCTGCGGATCTGGGCCCCTCGCCTGCTACCCCCAGTCGCAGATCGCATGGCTTTCATCGACAGCGAAAGCAACTTCCGAACCGGTCCTACCACGAAGTCGAAAATCAAATTCCAGCCAAGGAAGGGAACCAAGGGCACGGTGGTCGAACGACAGGGAGACTGGATCCGGATCACTCTCGACAACGGCGACTCGGGGTGGGCTCACAAGCAGAACCTGGAAATGATTCGATAGTATACACCGGAAGCTCTGCACCCCCTCCAAACCGGGGCGATACGTGGTGATGAAACGGCGGGGTTGAAAAAGCGATTTCCTAGCAGTCTTCCGCATCCTCTCTGCTCCTACTGTGGTAGTGTTTTTGGCGAGGACCGGCGTCTCAAAGGGATCGATGGTGCATCATTCCTGTTCCCCATTGGCCATGGCGCGCTTGATGCGGGCTGAAAAATTCAGAAATTTAAATCTAACTTTGCAATTTCTACGAACAACTAAGGAAAGCACTAATGCCCCACTGCGGGGCGCCTAAAGATAATGAAATTATTAATTATTCTCTTGTTGGTTCTTTGCCATGGCATTTGCCAGGCGGATTTGCCTGGCAATCATAAGAAAGCCAATACGCTGACTGTGAAACAAGCTGCAGAAATTGTTAAGAAGGCGAATGAAACACGGCAACGTGAACTAGACCTAAGCTGGCTGACGTCAATTGATCGAGATATTGCCAGGGAATTGTCTCATTACGGGGGCCATAGGATCTTACTTGGTGGCCTGACTTCAATTGATGCGAATGTGGCTCATGAACTGACGAGGCGTCAACCTCAACCTGGTTCCTGGGGTCCAGCTACCAAAGGCCTTAGTCTGAATGGTCTGACTTCGATTACCAAAGATGTGGCGCACGAACTGGTTAAGAAGGCGAATGAAACACAGCAAGGTCAACTAAACCTTAACTGGCTGACCTCCATTGATCAAGATGTTGCCAGGGAATTGTCTCATTACGGGGGCCAGAAGATCTTACTTGATGGCCTGACTTCACTTACTCAAGATGTAGCTCATGAACTGACGAAAGTTCAATCTGGTCGTTTTGGTTGGCACAACCACTTGAGTTTGCGGCCAGATATACCAGCCAAAAGCCTTAGTCTGGATGGTCTGACTTCGATTACCAAAGAAGTGGCCCACGAGCTGGCCAAATGTAATGGCGACCTGAACCTTAACTATGTCAAATCAATGAATAGCGAGGTGGTTCGGGAATTTACAAAATTCAAAGGCTCCTTTTTAAATATTCAATTCCTCGAATCAATCGCCCCGGAAGATGTCGCTCTACTGAAGCAAGCGCTCAAGAAGCCTACTTTTGATTACAACTACCGGGCGATGATGCCTTACGAACTTAATGGCGACAAAGATTGGAAAAAGTGGAATGGGAAAATAATTGAATTCCGCAAAGACGGTTCAAAAAAGAAACAAAAGGAGTACAAATACGGCGGACTAATGTCAAGAATGGAATGGGATGAAGCGGGCAACCTTATTAAAGAGGAAACCTTTCCCGTTCACAAACCTCGGGGTGTAGAGCTAAATGGCCAGAGCGTTAAACCGACCGAGGTGAAGGATCTTAAAACGGAATATTCTGAAGCTGTCCTTCTTTTTAACAAGGGGCGTATTACTTCTGAACGGGAATATCCAATTAATGATTTAGGCTACGACCAGGAGGGAATTGCTTATGTCAGGGGCGAGGATGAGCCCTTCACAGGGATAGCGTTTTTAGACCGCTCAGACGGAACGCGGTCTACGGAAAAATCTTTTCTAAATGGCAAGAAGCATGGTAACTCCCTCAGCATTAGGAGAGATGGTTCCATTTATGGTATAGAACAATTCAATCACGGTGAAACGCTCCGCTGGCTTTACTGGCCTAAGCTAGATTCTGATTTGCAAGATACGCGCTATCAAAATGGCAAACAGTCGTTGAAATTGATATGGGATAAAGACGGCAACCTCATCCGAAAAGAGACTTTCTAATATTCGATCCCACTGTACTGATTTAGAACAAAAGATGATTATGAGATTTTTATTCAACACACTCTTCATTATTTGCCATGGCATTTGTCTGGCTGAGGATGTGCCCAGCGGCCAAAAAACAGCGCGTCATTGAGTGCGGAAAAACCTGCTGAAATGGTTTAGAAGGCGAATGAAGCAAATCAATCCCTGAACCTTGTAGAATCTTTCCAGCACTTCTCTGAGCTTTTCGGGTGGGGTCTCCTTCAGAAGGTATTCGTTTCTTTCCAAAACGCGGGCGGCAGATGGAACGCCGTGATAATCCCGAATGAATACCGCGAGTTCCAGAGGACAAATCTTGGAATCAGATTTTGATTTCATGCCCGAACAAATTGGAGGAGTTAGCTGTAGTAAAATGGAGAACCGGAAAGATCGGCAGCGTGTGAGGTTGTCACAGCCTGTTGTCACACTGTCAAAATGAGGCGAACAATTATTGGTAACTCGTTTACTTTCAATGGATCCTCCGGTTGGATTGATGTCCTTCGGCAATCCCTGCGCGGTGCAATCGCGATGCGATTCATTATTCTCAGCCACTTCGCGGCGATAAGCAGTCGAACCAAGGTTCTCATCCAACCTTCGTGGCTGCCTTCGGCAGTCTGACTCGCTGTCGCTCGGCTCGAACTGCGTT
>JBMYJM010000025.1:0-20945 GCA_049594415.1 Verrucomicrobiales bacterium
GTCCTGGTGTCAGGGTGCCCATTCAGACAGCCCACCCAGTCGTTGAGATCGTCAATGGCAATCAACAGTACATTCGGCCTTTCAGCCGCGCCGGCAACGCCGGCCATCCACAACCCAAACAACAGTAACAAACTTTTTTTCATAACAAATTATTCTATGATTTTCATTGAGCATCCGGTCAAAAGAGCTGCTCTGGAAGCAGAACAGACGGCCTGCGGAGTGTGATCGCTAGAGCGTTTTCAAATAGGCTACCAAGTCGCGGATCTGGCGGGGCGTCAGGACTGACTTGAGATCGGGCATCATACCGACAGGGTTGGACATGGTTTTGATCTCAGCGCGGTTCATCGTTTTTACGCTGCTGTCAGGGAGTTTGATAGTCACGGCAGCCTTACCGTCTTTCATCAGCAAACCGCTTACCATTTCGCCATTGATCAGCTCAATACTGACCACCCCATAGCCCGGCGCGATGCTGGCCTGCGGATCGACGATCGACTGCAGCAGATACTTGCCCGTCTCCCGCTTGCCGATGCCCTCGAGACTTGGTCCGACCCGCTTATCGGTCAACTTAATGGCATGGCACTTGGAACACTGGGCTTGCGCGTGCGTAAGGAACAAACGCTCTCCGGCCTTTATACTGCCACCGTCAAGGGCGGCGCTGTACTCGGCCATTACGCCGCGGGCTTTCAGCTTGGATTGATAGGCTTCGAAACGCTCTTGGAGAGCCGGTTCCTTAGCCGCAATTTCCAATACCTCCAACTGCACCTCGGGTCGTACTTTACCCGCCGTCAGATCGTTGAGAAGGTGTTCGACGATCGCACCCTTTGTCTGCAATCCCGGTACCATCTCGATCGCCTGCTGTAGTTCACGAGCGTCCGTGGATCGAGACAGCGTCGAGGTCAGGTAGTCGGCAACGGCACTCTCGGCCTTCTTCGCTTCCTTGAGCTGCCGGGCGGCCGCCATACGCATTGTGGCAGAGTCGTCCGCCAGTAACGTTGTAGCGGTCGAGGCAAGGAGGTTGGGCGCCTGCACGCCCAGCCAGCCCAGCCATTCGATTCTACTCTCGCTGCGCTGATCCGTGTCGAGGATGATGCCCTGAGCCCGCATCAGTTCAGCCTCGCCAGACTTTATATGGCGTAAAAGCTTTATCGCCGCTTTCGAAACCTTTACGTTGCTGCTGTCGGCCAGATGCCAGATCTGCGGACCAACAGCGGCGCGCAACGCAGCAGAGTCGCCAGCGGCAGACGGAAAGTGGCGACCGTCAACAAGATCAAGCGCCTGTGTCTCCGTCCAGGATTCGAGTGAGTAGAGCGCTTCAACCTGCAGCGTCGGATCAAGCTTTTCCGTTGCCAGGAAATCACTGATGCGTTTGGCCGCTTTGACAGTGCCAAGCCGTCGATTCGCTGCCAGCGCGCGGACATTGACCGGAGCTGGGTTCTTTACGTTCAAACTTGCCGCGACAGCGGCCAAGGCAGTGGGATGATCGGTCAGCGTTTGTGGTGTGGCGTCGTCATAGATGGCACAGGTGGCGTCGCTGAGAACCTGAGGCGACGGATCGCTTAGGAACTTGGTCAGTTGCTGCACGGCACCCTGTCGACGCAGGGCGAGGACGGCCGCGATACGCAGCGCTTCGGACTCATGATTGGCAAGGGCGCCTAGCTCCTCGGAGGTGGCGGAGCCTGTTAGGCCCATCACGCCAGCGTGGCGAATGACTGGAACAGTATTGTCGGCCTGGATAAGCATCATTTTCAGTGGCTCTACCGCCGTAGGGTTTTTGAGCTTGCCCGCTGCGATAGCCGCCATCAGCCGGACCCGAGGATAGGCATCCCCCAAGAGACGCGGAATACAGCTTTCAGGGTCAAACCGAAGCTCACCTGCCCAACGCGCTGTTTGCGCGCGAATTTCCTCGTCCTTGTCGTCGCACAGTGTCGACAGTAGCGCCTTGTCTTTATGCTTGAGCTGGCCAAGGCCCCAAATGGCATGAATACGCGCCAGGCGTTGCGCCTTCGCATTCATGGCCAGCGCCGTCAGGGTCTTCAGGTCTTTTCGGGAGACCAGCTCGAACTGAGCTGCCAATCGAACGCGGCGATCGTCGTGGGCCAGCAGCTCTTCAAGATGATCGGAGGGGGGCATAGCAAGGCCGG
The DNA here is from genome assembly GCA_049594415.1 of Verrucomicrobiales bacterium. Lineage (GTDB taxonomy): Bacteria > Verrucomicrobiota > Verrucomicrobiia > Verrucomicrobiales > DEV007 > Arctic95D-9. The sequence continues at coordinate 2,142 of JBMYJM010000025.1, forward strand.
TGGCGAGCAGCTTCTGCACAGCCGTCATTTGCGACGTTACTCCCGCGTCGAGCGCCCACAGCGCGCTCTGCTCTGTGGGTGGCTTCCACAATGTAAAATACAGTCGCCCATCGGGCGCAAACGCAGACGTCAGTACCTGAGGACCGAGGCCAGTGATAACCTCGTCGTCACCTTCGCGCTTAAAGGTGGCGCCGTCAGGGACCATTTTGAAGGCTCGGATCGTACCAGAGCCGCCAAGGAAGAAATGACCGGCATACTTGCCTGCCAGCGCTACTCCCGGATGGTAAGAGAAGGAGGCCGGCGCATTCCAACTGTTCTCGATTGGCGGCAGAATATGCGATGGCTGCCCAGCATGAAAGGGGACCCACATTTTCTCCGCCAGCCAGGGATTGTATAGGCTCTCTCGTGCTGCGCGGACGTGGCGAGTAGAGTTGCGGTACTGATAGTACATGCGCCAGCCGGAGTCTGAACCTTCAGGCAGGAACACCAGACGCTCGCGCTCCCCTTCAAAGTCGGCGTCGTGGTCGACTGAAAAAATGTTACCGTATTCGTCAAAGTCGAAGTATTGGCTGTTGCGTAGGCCGTAGGCGAATACTTCAAACTCGCTGCCGTCGGGATTGCTACGCACAATACAGCCCGAGTCCGGATTACTGACCAGGCGGCCGTCCTTGGTACGTACATTGATACCGCGGTCGCCCATGCTCCAATAAATCTTACCATCGTAGCCCTGCACAACACTGTGCAGGTCATGGTTGCCGTAGCCGAAGTGCGGCGCAAAACCGTGGGCGATGCTTTCCCGTTGATCGGCTACGCCGTCGCCGTCAGTATCGGTCAGCTTCCACATGTCCGGTATGATCGTGGCGTAGACGTGACCATCGATTGGGGTGACACTATGTGCGACACCGGTCAACAGATCATTGAATTCGCTAGCGAACAGCGTTGATTTGTCGAAGACGCCGTCGTTATCGCTGTCCCTAACTATATAGATCTTTTCGCTGTGAATGGATAAGTCTGCAGCGTCGACCTTGCCGTCGTTGTTGAAATCTCGGACGCGTTGGCGTCCAGCGATATGCGCGTTGAAGTTCTTCTCAATCCATCGCCGCTTCTCTGCCGTCGTCCTGAATTTCATGCAGTGTTCCAGGAGCGAGCCGTTTTGAATCAGGCTGATTTCTTCACGCATTTTACGGACGGTCTCGGTTACGTAGACTGTCCCGTCATTGGCAATGCCAACACCGAGAATGGGATACGGCATACCCTCGCGTTGCATGATCGGAACGGCGTACAGACCGTCTCGACCTTTCAGAGTACCCGGGATACGCTTGCCGTTTGCACCGTCTAATCGTTGTGGCTCGAGCGAGGCGTTGGGCTGTCTAACTTCAGGAGATTCAAGGGAACCAAACGGGGCAGCTTGCGACCTGGCCTCGTCGCCTTTTTCTGCGGTTGCCAGGAGAGGGAGGCCTGCGATGAAGGAAAGGAAGAGGCTTAGTCGAAGCTGTAGTATACCGGGTAGGGTCATTTGATGAGATTCTGGCTTACCTCAAATGGTGTTGATGGTCTGGACAGAAAAGGGCGGATCCTCCCGCTTTCGACAATCTTTGCTGCAGATCAGCCTTTGTATTGGGAATAGGAGACAGAGTTTATGTGATTTCAGCCATGCAGGGGCCTGACGGTGCATTTCAACTCACGCTGAAAGGCGGTATTGAGCCGTCGTATTTCCCTGAACGTTGAAGGCCGCTCAACCCGATCCGGAGGGCGCGCTCATACTTCTGGTTTGAGGGTTGAGATTATGTCGGATTGAACTCGCAGCGGTCAGGCGTCAGGATGGACGTCCTGTTCGATCCCTATTTTAGGTCGTCGGCAATCGAATCTGGGTCTCGCCGCATATCGAGTATTCGGAAAACGGGAATAGTCTCGCAACCGTCAAACTCATAGTAAATTGCGTATGGAACCCACTTGGAAAGCAAACGGTGGAATCCGAATACAATCCGGTGAACTCCCGGTTAGAGATTTAAAGATTCGATGTCGGAGAATAAGGAATCGTGGAAGTTGCACCCCATCCACCCCGGGGTTGCCAGCAGCTTTATTTTAGGCCTTGATCCTCCAAATTCCTTTCAATCTCCCGAACCGGCTACTGCTCCACTTCCAGGTCATCCAAAACCGCCTTAGGGGTGGCGGGTATAACCTCGTTCCTACCCGATTAGCCGCATACAGAGAAACTGTTGCCATTAAAGTGATCCCAAAGAGCACCCAATATGGCACTCTGATCATTCGTATTCTGTACCACTTTGAGAAATAGAACCGGCTCCCCCGCAGACTTTCCAGCAATGAGGGATTCCTGATCACATTGGATCCGTAATCCCGCCCGGATTCGAAGAATTTATCTTTCTTAGTTTTACCATCATATTCGAAACCAAAGTCACCCGACTCGGAATAGATCCAAATCTGCCGATGAAAAACCGTATAGGTAAACGCAAAGTCGTAGAGATGTGAAATCCCCCAAATGATCACGACTACCATTGGCGGAATCGTATAGAGTATTTTCATCTTTTCAGGACGAACGTTTGAAGCCCGCTGATACTGTTACCGAGCTTGCGAGGAGACAGTTAACAACTCGCCATTTTGCCCCAGTCACCGGCATAGAAAAACAAGATGTTCGGTTGTTCAGCCTGCGCCGAAATCGCGACGATGAGCAGGGAGGTCGTATGCAATATTATCTTCATGACATTTCTCAAAGGTCCTCCAATAGCCATCGTTGGGTGAACACGCGCCCAATTTCTTGCCTCGTGCCTTCCCTTGTTCGGCTCCTTATTCAATCACCTTGATGTCTTTTAACCACTGCAGATAGAGATCCGGCCAGGTGGAAAGCGGGTACTTTTCCTCCCGAATGCTGATGCCGTGACCGCCTTTCTCAAAGAAGTGAGTGCGAACCGGGGCGCCGGCTTCTTCCAGAGCCTTGGCGTAAACTTCACTTCCTATAAAAAAGCCGTCGTCTTTGCATGTGATAATCAGGGTGGGGCTGAGTTCATCGGTAACCGTAAACTCCTCACTCAATGCCTCCCCCTTGTTCATGTAGGCCGGGCAAAGCAACACCGTGAAGTTCGGTTTGCAGCTGGCACCGTCCAGCTCATCGACTGCCTTATAGCTTGGAATCTCATAACCAGTACTGACCCGGGCCGAGAGGTGCCCTCCCGCAGAGGTACCCATGACCCCTATCCGCTCCGGGTCGATGTTCCACTCAGCGGCTCGTGAGCGGACCATCCGGACCGCTCGCTGAATATCCTCATAGGCACCTCTACGATTCTTGGGAAGTCGGTAATGCAGGACAAAGGCGGAGATTCCGTGATCATTGAGCCATTCGGCGATCTCATACCTCCCCGTAGTGCTACCAATATGCATGTAGCCTCCTCCCGGGCTGACAATGACCACGGGGACAGGCGCCTCCTGAGCGGGAGCCGGGAAGTAACTCAAGTAAGGCTGAGTGATATCGGTGAGACGGAGGGAACCTTCGCTCCGACCCGGCTTCAGCGTTCCCATGCCTTTGCTATCCTGACTCGCGACATCTTTGGGCCAAAGCTTAATGATCTCGCCTGAATACCTTTCATCAGCGCTCGCAATAATTGCAGTGCCCCAAAAAGAAATGCAGCATAAAATGAAGAGGATCAGTCGGTATGTATCTGAGGTTTTCATTTGTTTATTGTTAGTCTTCCAGATCTTCACAGGTCGTGAGCGCATAGTTCGCTCAAAGTGGCGACGGTAACGGTAGGATCCACTCCCCACGGATCAAAGACCGCTCTGTCAGACCGCTTAACCCAGGCCGACTTCATGCCCGCCGAGACGGCGCCAATGACGTCAAACGGATTGCCGGAAACCAGCCACGCGTCATTTGAGCCGCCTGCTTCCTTCATGAAATAGCGGTAGACATCCGGGTTCGGTTTAAAGGTCGCAAGCGCGTCACAACTCACGACGCCCTCAAACCGTTCAAGCAATCCACTGGCCCGTAGAACTTCCTCGACCGCTTCGTTGGTGCCGTTGGAAAACGCAAAGAGACGATGTCCCTCAGCCTGCAACGCGACCAGGCTTTCGTCGGCATCTGAAAAGGCAGGTAAGACTCGATAGCTTTGCAGCAACGCGTCTTTCTGCTCCGCGGAAAAAGACACGTCGTATTCGGCGCAGCAATAATCCAGTGCCTGACGCGTGCAGACCGCGAAGTTTTCGTAACGCCGCATCAGTCCCCGACGAAAGGAATACTCAAGCTGCTTACTCCGCCAGGTTTTTGAAAACCCCTCCGCCTGTGAACCGATCCACTCCCGCAGTCGGGACACCACGCCGTCGGTATTGATCAGGGTTCCGTAGACGTCTAATGCGATTGTCGCCATTGCTTTTCCTTTGTTTTTGCGTTCAGAGCTCGCAGCGTCATTGATCGTTAGCCATCACCGGCGCGGCTTGTCCGCGTCCGTGTGCATAGCCTCGTTAGGAGGTTCTTCTGGGGGGAGCTTAACGATTTCCCTTTTCCAGCCTGAAAGAAAGCTGTCTCGATATAGTCTTGCCCTGTATCGCTTTTCAGATCCTGATCCTCTGAAATCAATGTAGACTGTATCATAATAGGTTCCATCGATGCGCACCTCGCGGTTTGAACCTCCTCCTAAGACCACAAGTTGCTCGTCTTCACCAAGAAACTCGGCGGCATATTCCTTCAATACTGTTATCGAGTCACCAGAGAACTTCTCTTTGTAGACCGTTACTGAAATTCCTAAGACAGCCAGGACAATCCCCAGCAGCGCGATGATCAAAATTGTCTTCTTATTACGTTTCATTTACCACTCCTATCGTCGAAGGCCTCGCACCCGCTACCGGGAGCGCCCCTCCGATTCTGGTTGAAGTTTGTCGCCATCCTCCGGCTTCGACTTGGGGCGAGTATCGGGTTGTCCAGCCGCGTTTTGTTCGGCCCCTTGGTCTCTCATCGGCAACTCCGGGGGTCCAATGATGTGAATTCCCCTGGGCGTGACCAAGCTGACGTTAAGGAGAGTTGGGCGGGTTCTTTTCTATGACGCGACCGTAGATGATGTTCCCTTCCTTGTCCTTCCCCGAGGGCCTGAAGTCGATCCTCTGAAAGCGGTTCTCCAAAGAACTCGGATCGTCGGATAAGAACCACTGACCATCCAGCAAGATTCCGTCATCCAAATCCAGCACCCACTCTTCACTATTGGCCCGAAACCGGCACAGAATCTGGCTCGTGCCCGTCGAGCGAACACCCCGGAATGTCTCCGTTTCCACCTTCGCCTCAGCGGAAGTGAACTCAATCTTTGCCCCCGGACCGGCGATCTGCTCCCGCATGATTCGAAATGATTGCCGTATGGTAGTGTTTCTATCGCGCAACTTGCCCAAGAGGCGTTGCCTGTCTTCGTCAGAGGCGTCCAACAAGCTCATCTGCCCCCTCGAATGGCGAATGGTTGTATAGCAATGTGCGTAGGCAACCGGGTCATCTGCTGCAATGGAGTCGAGAAGTTCCCTGCAGAGTTCGTCAATCCCCTCGTCTGCCGCTGCGCTGGGCAGGCAGCTTGCCAGGGCCAATACTGAGGCGGTGATAATGTGTTTCATTGGTAGTGACATCTTATTGTTTTTCTTTTTCAGCCGAACGCCCAACTTCAGCGGCGCGGCTTGTCCACGTCTGTCTGCAAGCGTTGGTTCGGCACCCCTCAGTCCCAGTTACTTTTCTCCCGCTTTCTTCTTCTGAAAGTTGTACTGCCAGATCAGTTCTTCTTCCCAGGTTAAGATCATGTCGCCGTTAAGATTGGCTTGCACCCATACTTTCTTTTTAAATTGCTCCACAGGGACTTCCGGAACGGTAATTTTCCCGTCTTTGTTCTTGTCCAGTTTTTCAAACATTTCGACTGCCTGCGCCATTCGCTCTTTGTTGAGGGATGCTTCCAGTGCTTCGACACCCTGGGGTATGTCATCGACACCAGCTTCTGAGGGGGGCTTCGTGCCGGTCAGTTCCGTTTGCTGAGCAGTGTCTGATTCCAACAGGTGCTTGTAACGGCTCAAGGCTTCGCGTCTGACCATCAGCATCATCCCATGCATCCCGCTTGTGTTTACCAGCGTCCCGGTCGCCGTCTGTCCGTCGACGCTGAGAACTGCGGAAAAGATGGCTTCAAAAGGTCCTTCGGAATTCGTGCGATGCAGGTAGAACAGATTGTGCTTGGATTCGGATTTTATAAATCGTCCGGTAAAATTCCCTCTCAACTTTCCGGAATCGGCAAGGGGAAGTCGATCCAACACTCCGGAGTCGATCCACGGGTAAGGGCCATAGATTAATTTCTCAAAGGCGCAGCTAATAGCCTCTCCCTCCTGTTTGAGTGTTAGCTTATGCATACCCTGGCCATGGGTCATGGTCGTGAAAATGAGCCATTCGCCGGTAACATCATCAGCCTGCTCGTCCGCGAGGGCGTTTGACGGCAGCAATTGGATGTTCATGATTTTGTCATAGGCATGGAGCTTTTTCATGATGGCCAGCTCAACCTCAGGCGAGAGTAATTCTAGGGGTTGATCTGCCTGATACTCCGGAATGTCAGTGGAGAATCGATCTCCTACCCAGGAGGGAGTTCCAGAGCCTGTCTCTACCGAAGCGGGCTTTTCTGAGTCACCTTTCCTGGGTGTTGGCGCCTTTTCTTCCGGCTTTGCGTTCGGATTGAGCTCAATCTCCCAGTTCGGGTGTTGTCGTTTGAACTCCTGGAAGGCTTCATACTCCGCGGCAGTGACCTTGCCGTCTGCATTCTTATCAACATGGGGAAAGACCCAGCCGTAGCCGTAGCGGCCCTTATCTTTTTCCCACTCTTCTTCAGTCCAGTTATTGTCTTTCGCTTTTTGCGCGGAAGCCTTCCCCGACTGCCCTGCTTCCTGTGGCTGACTCGCTTTCGGTGCCGGGCTGGTTACTGGTGGCTGGGCGGCCAGTCGCTTGAAGACATCCATACCGCCCTCTCCCTGCTCGTTCGTTTTCGGGTAGGACCCGTCGGTATAGGACTTGATCTGCACGTCGAAGACCGCGTACTCGGCTTCGGTAATCTTGCCGTCGTTGTCCCAGTCGATGAACGCGAAAAGTTGCTGGAAGTCGGGCCGATCCTTGTTCCAGGCTTCCTGAGTGGGCCATGCCTTTTGTGAGGTGGAGCCGTATTTTTTCGGATAGGTTTTCGATTGTCTCCTGAGCATCTGGTCCGCCAATTCTTCCTTCCAGCTCAAACCGTCATCGCCATCGCGATTGGCGCGCTTCCAATCCGGGTGCGGGAATTCCTCGTATTGCCAGACGTTGTCGCGATTCTTGTCGAGAGCGGCCCACATCTCCCTTGCTTTGGCCAGCTTCTCTTCGCTGAAAGCAGCCTCCAGTTGCCCAAGGTGCGGGTCAGCGTTGGGCTTCGTCTTCGTGACAGCTTTCGGTTTCTTTCCCGCACCGTCGTGCGAAAGGAGGTCTTCGCGGGCTTTCCCGTCCTGGTTGGTTTTGGGGAAGTTGGGATCGTTATAAGCGTTTAACTGATCCCCAAAAGCCGTGTATTCCGCCGGGGTAATCTTTCCATCGCGATCCCAATCGACGAAGTGGAAGATCTCTTCAAAGCCAGGGTGAGCGACTCCCCAGGCATAAATCGACGACCACTCTTTTTGTGAGTCCTTGCCATGCTTCGCTAAGAAGTCTCCGTCCTGAGCTAAGTTCTTGAGAACGCGATCCGACACTTCCTCGGCCCAGTCGACGACATCGTCGCCGTTGCGATTGGCTCGCTTCCAGTCCAGTTGGGGGAATTCGGCATAATGCACTTTGCCGTCTCTGTCCCTGTCCCTTTTCCACCAATCGATGCGTGCCTTATCCATGCTCTCGGTGTCCAAAACACGTTCAAGCTTCTCAATGCCGATCCATCGGCGCTTCGCTTCTGCCTGACGCCCTTCCTCGGTGAGCAAATGCTCAAAATCCGAGAGGAATTCTCGCCTGACCATGAACATCAAGCCGTAGTTTCCGCCACGGTTGACGAGGGTTCCCCGTGCGGTGCGGCCATCACCGGCCAGGACTGCCGTAAAGGTCGCCCATGTGCCTCTGCCCACACCCTGTCTCTCAATCACAGCCATGTGGTGGGTGCCATCCTTGATCGCCTTCTTAAATTGGCCAATGAACGGCGTCAGGCTGGACCACGTACCGATCGGACGAATCGTCGAGGGCGGGTCGAACGGATGCTTGAGCTGCCCACCGTCACCCGTGAGTTCATCGCCTTCCTGCTTCAGGTTCAATTGCATGATACCCCGGCCCAACTGACCATTCAGCCGCATCGTCGTGAAGCAGATCCAGGTCCCGGAAAAATGTTCTGCCAACTCGATATCGGTCATCTTTACCGGAACCGTCTGAAGCGTTTGAATGCGGTTCTCCAGATTCATGACCCGCATGATCGCCATTTCGGTTTCAGGGGAAAGAGGCTGCTCGCTCTTCTCAGACGCCGCCCCTTGTGGCTCCGCTCCGTTCATCGTCGCCAGCAATAGCAGGAGACCGGAAGTTGTTACTACTTGTTTCATCATGCGATTCTTATTTCGTTAGGAAACTATTTTGGGAAATTGAATGTGCCGTTTCATCGAGGCACCTCGGCCTGAAACGAGCGTCGAATGTCTTCCTTCAAGCGCTGGATCTGCTGCTGAACCAGACCAATATCCCGTTGGGTCCGACTGAGCATGATCGCCCCTTCAATCACGCTGACGATGTATCGTGCGATCTCCCGGGAATCCACATCCAGATCGCGATCCGCCGCCGCCTCGGCCAGGTGAATCTCAAACTCAGCCGCCATCTCATCAAAACACTCTCCCAGCCGTTTGCGAAACTCGGGTCGTGTGTCACTCAGGGCCGTGGCCAAATTCCCAATCAGGCAACCGCCTTTCCGGTTTCTTCGCCGAACCACCATCTCGCAAGCCGCGTCCAATCGCCGAAAAGCAAGCTCCAATGGATCGACCACGTCGGGTTCCGGCAATCCCTTCTCAATCCGCTCCAGAGTCTGTCGACGCTGCTCCATGTGATGGTCTATCACCGCAAACGCCAGGTCATCTTTGCCCTTAAAATGGTGGAAGAACGCCCCACTCGTCACTTCAGCCGCCCTGATCAGCTCGTCCACCTTGGTATCATGAAAACCCTTCCGAGCAAACAACTGTGCCGCTTCCCGCAGAATGTTCTTCCGGGTCTGCACCGCTCGCGATTGCTTTAGATCTCTCATGTTACTCCAAAATAAAACCGAATGGTTGGTATGTTTTAGAGGCGCTTTTTCATCCCGTCAAGCCTGTTTGGGCATAGCTTCGGCTCGCTATTGTTCATGGATTTTCTACCGCTGCATAAAGGGTTCACTGGTGACCACTCGCTTAATCAGCTCCCGAACCGGATACTGATCCGCTTCGAGGTCATCCAGCACCGCGTCAATAAGCGGCAGGTCGGTAAAACTCACATCGCGCCCCAGGGCATAACACAACAGTCCCTCGAAGACCGATCCGGCCACGGTACGCTCTTCTTTCATCAGCGCCGCCTTTAACCCGTGCACATCCCCAAAGGTCTCCCCGTTGGGCAGCTCACCACTGGCGTCGACGGGATACAGCTTTCTCTTCGTCCTGGGATTCTTCAGGTTCGAAAAAATCTCGGCTTCGGTCACGAGTTCTTCATCCCGCCACATGCCGATCGCATCAAAGTTTTCCAAGCCCAGTCCGATGAAATCGAAGCGGGCATGACAGGACGCGCATTGCGCTTTCTTCTGGTGAATTTCAACCAGGGTTCGGACACTAGGCAAAGGCTCAGCTGACGAATCAATCAACTCAGGAACATTCGGCGGCGGCGGCGGTGGCGGATCATTGAGGAGAACCTCCTTCACCAGCGAGCCGCGAATGACGGGCGAGGTACGATTGCCCATCGTCCCGATCGCGAGGAACGCGGCTTGAGTCGTCAACCCGCCTCGTGGCGAGCCGGCGGGCAGGCTCACCTTTTGAAAACCGTCGCCCGAGTAGTGATCAGTCAGGCCATATTTCGCGGCGAGCACGCCGTTGATAGCGACAAAGTCCGAGTCAATCAGGTTGGCTGACGGCAGATTTTCCTCCACCAGGATCTTGAAGAACTCCACCGGCTCCTGCTTCATGGAAATAAGGTAGGCATCGGTGAAGTGAAGGAAAAAACGGGTACTCAGCCCGACGCTTTCGAGACGTTTCAGATGCATCCATTGGGTGATAAACCCATCGTAAAACTCCTTCGCGCGCGGATGGCCCAGCATGCGCTCGGTCTGTTCCAGCAGGACCGCTTCCTCGAGCAGCGACCCGTCCGCCGCGACCCTCATCAGTTCCTCATCCGGTGGCCCGCTCCAGAGAAACGCAGCCAGTCGGTTGGCAAGACTGACCGCATCCAGGGCCCGAGTCCCCTCCTCTTCAGCGATGTCAGGATTCACCAGGTAGAGGAAGCGAGGTGAGGACAGGATGAGCGCCAGCGGATCCACCATGGCGTCGCGGAAGCTTTTGCCATCACTCCGTTGGGTTTCGTAATAAGCTAGCAACTTCGTCACAAACTCAGCCGACACCTCACGCCCCCGAAAGGCGGTCGTAGCAAACTGCTTCAGAAACGCTTCGGCCACTTGATCCAGTGCCTCGTCGGAAGCGGTGGCGACTTGGTAGGTGTCGACCAAGACTTCAAAAGGGGTCTTCTCATCGTAATAGGGCCCATCGGCTTCCAGCCACCTCACCAGAATGGTTTCGTCTGGAACACCGGGCTCGATGGGGCGGTAGTGCTGATACAACTGATTATGAGGAGGACGCCCGCGTTGGTCTTCGCCAAACCAGACACTCTTCCTTGAGGCTTTGGCATCCGTCGGCCGGAAGTCGTCTTCGAATTCCGGATACCACACCACCTCGTGAGTCGAGGGTTCCTCAATCGACCCGGTCACATAGAAACTACCCACCGGTTTTCCGTTCTCAGCGCCCAAGCCCGCATGGGCGATGGTCATTCGGATGGATCGACGAATCTTCACGCCATCGACTACCCCGGCGGAGGCCCGCATTCGATAGTAGGCGCGGGCGTCGGGCTGAAACTGAATTCCCATGCTGTTAACCAGGTTCCGAATCGGCAGCATGCGCCCTATCGGGTGATACTCCAGATTCTCCTCGTAGTAGGCGGCGAGGTTCCTCCGATCCCGATACTCCGCATGCCGTGGATACTTCTCCGAACCGCGATTGTAGCGATTCCATTCGTATTCGGTCAGCCCCACTTCCTCGTAAGAGCGGTCGGTATCATGCACTTCCTGGACCTTTTGGAGGATCTCGTGGATCTCTCTTTCCATTTTTCCAGAGTTCGCAAAATCCTTTCGCTCCACCCTGGGCTTCTGGCGTGGCAACACGGCCCAGTGCATCGCGGTGCGGACGACCTCCTGCGCCTGCTCAAAGTAGTTTTCCAGGTCGATCGAAGTGAGGGACTGGTTCTGCCCAATCGTGTCGAATCGACCACTCGGGTCATCGGGCAGCCCCTCGACCATGATGCGAATCCCCAGCAACTCCTTCACGGTGGCTTGATACTCCCGATGATTGATGCGTCGAAGAGCGATCTCGCCCCCACTGTCCCGCAGCATCCCCTGCGCCTCCAGCAAGGACTCGGTCAGATCACCGACCACTAGAGCGAGCTCCTCGTCGGTCGGTTGCTTCTTGTCCTTGGGCGGCATCTCGCCCGCATTGAGTTGATCGAGAATGTCCTGCCAGTTCAAGGCATCGGCGCTGTCGGCGATGGAGCGAGGCAGATCTTCGAGATTGAGGTCTGCTTTTGCCGTGATCGAATCGTGGCAGTCGTAGCAATAGTTCTCGAAAAAGCCCTCAATGGAATCCGGCGCACTCACCGCCTTCGAAGCGGCTTCCGCGCCAGACAGGCACGAAGCGACCAGCACCAGGGCGGATGCCCCGATCGAAAGGCGCACGGTGCCGGAAACAGAAGAAAGAAGTGACTTCGAGAAAAAACTCATGCGTTAGCACCCTAAAACGCTGAATTTTAAGGGTTCTAAACACCTGGAGCGAAAAAATTACGCCTCATCACCGATCACCACTTCGATATAGTCGGGCAGCCGCTTCAGCTCCTCCTCGGAAAACTGTCCCTCATCCACCCGAAGGACGCGTAAGCTCCTCATCAAGGGGAACTTGTGAAGACTGTCCATCGGCGTCTCCCGCACATCCAGCTCGAGGAGCTCCAGGCCGGTCAGTTCGATGACGTCGCTGACCCCACTCCCTCTCAAATCGAGAGCCCTCGGACTCAACACGCGCAGCACATTGCGGAACGACCGATATTGCCCCGTGTCGAAGCGCATCCGGGTCAGACCTCGCCCCGAGACTTTGATGTCGGCTCCAGAGATCTCAAAAACCGCATCTCCCTCTGCCTGCCACTCCGGATTAATGATCTCAAGCACGGCCTGAAGAATCATCCTGCGATCTGCTCCGCTCCGGTAGCGCGCGTGTCGCTTAAGGTCGTAGATTAAGATCTGCTCAATGAGGACATCTCGATGTGCTCTAATGCCCTCGGTCGTCAGCTCATCCACTTCCCGGAGTAAGGCAACCAGATCCTCGGCATTCAGCAATCCTTCAGGTCTCAAGCGAGGAGCATAAAGCGAAGCCAAGCGATAGAGCCCGGGATTTGTCTTTTTCAACAGCTCACGATCCCCGGGAAAGTTTGAAAAGGTGAAATCCTGCTGAAAAAAGGACAACCACATTCTGAGCTCCCACGCTTCCGACTCGGGAGGCGGGTTCTTCTCCAGAATGGCATCCACCAAACTCTCCCCCGTTTCGAGACTACTAAACAGCATCTCCTCGAGCATTTTGGGCTGAGTGACCAATCTGGAACTCCGTCTCGCCTGTTCGGCCCGGTCGGCAAGGCGCCTTGCTGACTCCTCCTTTTCAGCCTCAAAAGCAGCCAGGGCAGACTCCGCTTGCTGGGTTCGCTCTTCTATCTTAGCGACAAAAACAACCCCTGCCACGCAGAGCACCACCAGAGCCCCGAGGATCAAATTACACGCCATGAAGTTGCGCCGGTAAAACAAAGCCGCCTCCTTCCTCAGGCTCGCCCCCTCCGCCAGCGGCGAATAGCCATCCACATAGCGCTGCAGATCTTCTCGAAAGGCATTCACATCGGCGTAGCGGTCGGCCGGATTTTCCGCACAGGCCTTCGCCACCATCGCCTCGAGCCCTTCCTCGCCCTGGGGCAGAGAGCCCCTCTCCTTCCCGGGCGTCTGCAAACTCACCAGTTCGTATAACAAACACCCTAACGCGTAGACCTCCATCGCGACTGAAGGAGCCTGACGGGGATCAAATTGTTCCGGCGCCATGTATTCCGGAGTGCCCTTGGCGTGGTCGCGAAGCGAACCATAAAGATCGATATCTAGTAGAACGTCCAGCTCACGATCGCCTTCTTCGCCGGGGACCGCCACGCCCATGCCCCAGTCACAGAGCTGCACTTCACCAAACTCGCCGACCTGGATATTCTCCGGCTTGAGATCGAGATGCAGCACTCCCCGCGAATGAGCGTAAGCAAGCGCCTCACAGACTCGCAAGAGGATGGTCAACCGGCGCTGCAAGGGAAAGGCCTCGTCTCCCTTCCCCGCGATCAATTCTTTCAGAATCTCCCGCAGGGACCGCCCCCGCTTCAACTCCATGGTGAAAAAGGGGCGCCCGTCGCGAGCGATCCCCATGTCGAAGAGATTGATGATCCCGGGATGTTCGAGGCGGGCCGTGATGTGAGCCTCGCGCAGAAAGGCGTCATAGACATCGCTCGTCAGCGAGGCAAGTGGCTTGGCCAGGGCGACCTCGCGAGTGGCACGCTCGTCGTACGCGCAGAACACTTCCTTCATGCCACCCCGCCCGATCAGCCCCCGCTCTTCGTAGTGCTGATCCAGCCGGAAAAGCGCATCGTAGAGCGGCGTATCGCTCTCTCCGCCCAAGGCCGTTGAGCCCCCGGAATCAAACAAGCCTTTCAGGTCACCCTCGTAGAACTGGTTACTCAGTCCTTCCAGCGCCTTCTGCGCCCGATCAAATTTTTCGTCGTTCTCACTCATCCCCCACCTCCAGGTCATGGCGAAGCTGCTGGATCTCGCGCTGCAATCGACCTTTGACCCGATTTCTCAACACGTAAATCGAATCCGTCCGCAAACCTAACTCGGAACTGATTTTCTCGACGCTTTTTCCCTCCAGGGTGAGCGCAAAGACCTCGAAGGCGTTGCCCGTGAACACCTCCTTGATCCTCTCCATCGCGACCTTAACCAGGTAGTTGCGCCATTCCTCTTCGATCTGTTCCTCCACCTCTGGCACATTGCCCAGCTTCAGTTGCTCCATCGCTCCCGGTTCATCGAGGCTGAGTGATTTCTCCGTTTTGGCGTGGCGTCGCATCCAGTCAGTCGCCGCATTACGGATCAGCGAAGAAAGCCAAGAGCGAAAGCGAACCGCGTCCCGCTTCTCATACTTCTCCAGCCCATTCCAGAGCTTCACAAACACCTGCTGACGTAGATCCTCCAGGTCCTCGCCCCGGAATCCCATCCGCTGCAGAACCATACTGACAAACGGCTCGTAGTAGCTCAAGAGCTCCTCCCAGGCGGGTGACTCCTCATCCCCTCTGGCCCGCAGGATCAAGCTTGGACGCGTCAGAAATCCGTCCGGCACATCGTCCTCGTGTTCAGGCACCGGTTTTGGAGAAGAGTCCGTCATCGAGAGTTCAGGCAAGACGATTCTAAACAATTCAGCCGAATTGCCAACCAAGGGATTCTCCCATGATCAATCACCGGAGCGCACAGATCCCTTCACCCAAACGATGGGGATCATGCAGCGACGGTAGTCGCCTGGCTACTGCTCGCTGAAGAAATCGTCGTCGGACGGACCGGGCTGGCCGAGCGGACGTGGCGCCGGATCCTCCTTTTTCTGCAGGGCACGACGCAGCTTCTTGAGGGCGATATTCTGAAGTTGGCGGATTCGCTCTCGAGTCACACCGAATTCCTGCCCCACTTCTTCAAGCGTTTTGGGTTTTTGACCGCCCAGGCCAAATCGTGCATCGACGATTTTACGCTCACGCTCGTCGAGGACATCCAGAAGGTCGTCGAGTTGCATGTGCATATTCTTGTGACTCAACAACTCGAGAGGCGTCTGTGCTTTCTCATCGCCGATGATCTCACCGAACTGGGTGCCGTCGTCCTCGCCAATCGGGGCATCAAGGGAGGCCGGGCGCTGGGCCGCTGCCTTGAGCTGCGCGAGTTTGCCACGATCGATTCCGATCTCCTCCGACAATTCCTCATCCGTCGGTTCACGACCAAGTTCTTCGCTGAGCACCATGGCAACGCGGCGCATCTTCGAAATCTTGTCCACCATGTGAACGGGGAGGCGGATGGTTTTGCTCTGGTTGGCCAAAGCGCGCTTGATGGACTGTTTAATCCACCAGGCGGCGTAAGTGGAAAGTTTACCTCCCTTGTTCGGGTCGAAGCGCTCCACCGCTTTCATGAGGCCGATATTACCCTCAGAGATCAGGTCCAGCAGCGGCAAACCGTAGTTCGCATAGTCCTGCGCGATCTTTACGACGAGACGCAGGTTCGCCTTAATCATGTGAGCACGGGCTTCTTTATCGCCCTTTTTAATGCGATCAGCCAGTTCTACCTCTTCTTCCCGTGTCAGTAGCGGAGTCTTCCCGATCTCCCGAAGGTAGATCTTAATCCCGCCATCCATTTCAAAATTCGCCATGATTGTCGCCTACGTTCCTACAGGCAATTACTCTAGATTTCTTGTTCTTTCTGCAGTCGGGCAAGAAAAAAGAGCATTTAAGGGCCCATTAGGCGCCCCTAACGCCTTTCCCGCAAATACATTCTACTTTTTTGTCCAATCAATACGTCATTTCGCTGACCTGTCTTAGAACTTATTCTGTTTGAATGTCCGAAACCGATACCAGTAACGACCACGAACGCTTCACCCGCCTGCTTCTCGATAGCGAACCGGTGATGCTGCGCTCGATTTTGGTCTCGGTTCCGCATCGGGCGGATGCCAGGGAGATCCTACAGGAAACCGCCGTGGCTCTCTGGCGTCAGTTCGAGACTTACGACGCTGAACGTCCCTTCCTGAACTGGGCGATGGGCTTTGCACGCATCGAGACGCGGCGATTCCTCGCTAAGGAAGCCCGACGGGCTCAGCTTTCTGAAAAAGCGATCGAAGCCCTCGAGCACGAGATGCATAACACCCAGGAATTCGACTCCGCCCTGGAGACGCATCTCGCGACCTGCCTCGGCAAACTGAACGAAAAGCCCCGCCGTCTCGTGCAGGGCTATTACCACGAGGGCCACAGCCCCGAAGTCCTTTCTCAACGTGAAAACCGCAGCGTCGAAGCAATTTACAAAACGATCCAACGTGCCCGCCGCGATCTGCAGGCGTGCATCGAACGACAGCTCAACTCCGAATTGGCATGACAGATTCAACTGATTGGCAAGACCTCATCCAGAAACACCTCGACGGACTGACCTCTGAAGAAGAAGCCGCGGCGCTCTCGGAGCAAATCGTCAGCAATGAGGCTGTGCGAACTGACTACATCAAGGCCGCCCGTCTTCACGGTGCCCTTGGCGATGAAACGCTCGGATTGGATGATCAGGAGCCCATCCCCTTCCCACAGGTGGAACCGAAAAAGACGACTCGAATACACCCGCTCGCCTGGCCCCGCCAACTCGCTGCCGCCATTATCGCCGGCATTTTTGTGGGTCTTACCGGACTTGGTGTGGTCTGGGCGGTGAACTCTCCACGAATCGAGGCCCGCTTTGTTCCCGTCGCCGATCACTCATTTGAGTCCATGTCAGGTGCTGTCCCGATCGGTTTTCCGACTGAGTTTGGCAAGTGGAGCGGTGATCCCGCCGAGGTGATCGTGGATGCGGAGGGCAACCACCAGCTGCGATTTCTCAAAACCGCCAACGTGACCGGCAAGCCCGGCGGCGGCGCCGCAGCCTGCAATGTGTTCCAGTTGATCGATCTCTCCTCGCTGCAACAGCAATGGGATACCGAAAACTCAGAGGACCAGTTCACTCTCGAGCTCTCCGCCAACTTTCGTCGGGAAGCGGCACCGACTGATGCTGAGTTGCCCAAATCAAGGCTCACCATCACCATTCAACTCTACCAAGCCGAACCTGATTCGATCGGCAAAGCTTGGCCCAACATCACACGCGAAGCGGTTGCCCTCAGCAACAAAGCCCTGAGGTTGGCGCCCGGCGAATCCTCCACGCTCTCCGCCTCCTGCCTGCTCGACTCCGAAGCGAATCTCGCCCTGATCTCGGTCAACGCGAATTCGGGCAGTGGCGCCGCCAACCCCGCAGACCTGGGAGGCTACTACGTCGATGACGTGCAACTGACCGCCATCAAACAGCCCGCGCTTCCCGTCCGTTTTGTGAAGTAAGCCCAAACTCTCCAAATTCCCCCACCCATGAGCAACCACCTGAAACGTCGCCATTTTCTCCGCGGAGCCGGAGCCTTGATCGCCCTGCCCGCCCTGGAATCCATCGGGTTCCGCCGCTTCGCCTCTGCTGCCGTGACCACGCCGCCCAAGCGCCTGATGTTCATGGGCATCGGCTACGGTGTCACATCAGAGACCTGGTTCCCCGACCTCAATGACAAGGGATCTGGCTACAAGTTACCGGAAGGGCTGAAGCCGCTCGCCCGCCACAAGGAAGACTTCACCATCGTCCAGAACTGCAAACATCAGCACAGCCGCCAGGCCCACTGGGGAAGCACCTACTGGCTGACTGGAGCGAATCAGTACGGCACGCCGGGCCAATCCTTTTCCAACACCATTTCCGCCGACCAGGTGGCCGCCGCGCAGTTCGGCGAGCACACCCGCTACACCTCCATCCAGCTGGCGGCGGATGCCAATGACAGGAACGGGCATGGTCCGGGTAATTCCCTGGCCTGGGACCAACGCGGAAAACCTCTTTCGGCGTGGACCTCACCGCTCGAAACCTACCTCAAGCTCTTTGCCGCGGACGACATCCCGCTGGCTCAGCGACGCGCCATGCTAGCGGAGGAACGCTCTGTTCTGGACTCCGTGATGATCGAGGCCAAGGACATGCAACGCGGATTGACGAAGAACGATACCGACAAACTGGACGAGTATTTCCAAAGTATCCGTGACATCGAGACTCGCCTCAGCAAAGCGGAGCAATGGATGGACGTGCCCAAGCCCGAGTCCCCTCTCGAAGCACCTGAGGAAACCCTGGTGGGACGCAGCGAAATCGAGATGATGTACAAGCTCATGGTGGCCGCGATCCAGACGGACAACACCCGGGTCATCACTTACCGCGAGCCCGGTTCACGCCTGCTGTCGAGTCTCGGAGCCGGCGGCAACCCGCACAATGTCAGTCACTATCGCATCGGTGCCGAAACGGAAGTCTCTTCCAAGATGCGGGACAAGGCCCACAGCGAATTGCTGGCCGGTTTGATCGATCTGCTCAAAGACACCAAGGAAGCCGACGGCAGCAGCCTCTTTGATCATGTTGCCTTGGCCTTTGGTTCTAACATTCGCTCCATTCACTATCTCACCAACCCACCCACCTTGATCTCCGGTGGCGGTGCCAATCTCAAACTGGGACAGAACCTCGTCCTCAAGGAAGACACCCCGCTAAACAACGTCTGGCTGACGATGTTGCAGGGCGTCGGAGTGAACGTGGCCAGTCACGGCGACAGCACAGGAGTGGTGCCCGAACTGCAGGCGTAGTCTGAGATTGGTGATCAGTCATCAGTCATCAGTCATCAGTCATCAGTCATCAGTCATCAGTCATCAGT
>JBMYJM010000026.1:0-20773 GCA_049594415.1 Verrucomicrobiales bacterium
ACTAAGAGCCGGGTGGCAGCCAGGATCAAACGATAAGCCTGAGTTGCAACATGTTGCAACTCGACTTTACTACTCCATCAATGGATAAGTAAAACCCGCAGCCCATAGTGATTTGAATCACTACGGGCCGGGTGGTAGCCTGAGTCAAACCTGTGACACGTGTCACAGGTTACCAACCAATTATAAAAGGGGGACAACTTGTCCCCCTTTTATAAGTATCCGGACTCCGGATACTTGGATGTCTCAACGAGTTGCAACTCACCAGCCCTGGACAACCGTCACTTGATATAAAGTGTTCATATAAACACTTTATATGTGGAGATTGAAGTTTGTAACAGATTTGCATGGCTGATGACTGTTATCTTCAGATCCTGGCAGCGCCACTATGCTGTGAGGCTGGTGTTTGCTTGGTATCATTGCCTTCGAAATTATTAAATCGAGGAATTATCTCTTATCTGAATGGCCGGGTTAAGCAACGGATATTGGGACCGCTTCGGGTGCCATACCCCCACCGATGTCCGACCCCTTGTGAGATTCTTTCGTCATGACCACGAAATACCAGCAGATACCCAAAAAGTCACCCGTCACCGAAATCGCTTTCAATCTCGACCAGTCTGGTTCCATGAGCCGGAAGATCAGTTTGCTGCGGAAAGAGGAACGGGGGGAGGGGTAACCCCCAGAAATAGGGGACGCAATAATTCACGGTGGTTTCGCTAGTGAGGACTTGGCGTGGTGTTGGCGGCGCTATTAACCTGTGTCGACATTTCGTGTCTTACAGCATTGGAACCGCTGTGAATGTTTGTAGATGAATCGACCCTATGTTGTTTTTAATTAGCTGGGCTCGTAATTCATAAGTCCTGGGGTGCTGTCCGTACTCTAAAAGAGAATTTTTCAATGAAACACGTCGAATTGAAGCCGATCCAACATAGTTCTCATTCACATGTGGATGAGTGTGGGGCGCAGGGTTAATGCTTCCTAGGAGTGTAGGGAATCAAATGGAAACGAGCACGAACGCAGTAGAAGTTAGTCATTGGGCGGGCGAGGTGCAGGCTGCAGCGGAACGTGTGCGGAATGCCCATTTTCGCCTTGTCTGGCTGGCTGGGGGAACGTCTCATGAGCGCAGTTCTATTCTCGATGCTTCCGCAGAGGCGTTAGAATGTCCGAGCCTGAAAGTCGGGAGGCGTTTGTCAGAAGCATTGCTGGATCTCTCGCCTCGACTACGTGCCGCCTCGGCTGAGGAAGCCTTCCAGGATATTTTGTTGTCTGCTAACAGTGATGTCGTTTGCCTGGATCACCTTGAAGTTCTGTTTGATCTCTCCCTCCGCATAAGTGCGGTTGATTTGATCCAAAATGCGTCCCGTCGCTTTGTCCTGATTGCGTCTTGGCCAGGCTTGCACCACAATGCCAGTCTGTCTTTCGGACCTGCAGGTCATCCGGCTTGTGTGCAGGTACCTCTTGACCAGCTTGGCGCTCCCTTGATTACTGTTTCCTGACACTTTTTTATTCATGCTCTATTCTGATCTCGTTCACTTCGATCCCATTGAAACCGTCGTTCAGCTGCGGGAAAGCGATGAAAGTAACAAGGCTAAGGATCTCGCCCGGACCTATGTGATTTCGGATGACATGGCCGACCGGCTCAAGGAGTTGCTTTTCCCTAACCTGGTTCTGGAAGGTAACCCCGACACGCGAGGCGCCCTAATCGTTGGAAATTACGGTTCTGGTAAGAGTCACCTGATGGCGGTGATTTCCGCGATCGCTGAGGATGCGAAAATCCTCGATGGGTTGGAGAACAAAGTCGTCAAAGATGCTGCCAAAGATTTCGCAGGGAAGTTCAAGGTCATCCGCATGGAAATTGGCTCCACGACGATGCCGCTGAGAGAGATTTTGACAGGATCGCTGACGAAGCATCTCGCCGCGATGGGGGTTGATTACAACTTCCCGGAGTCCCACGAGGTTTCGGAGAATAAGACCTCCTTTGAGGACATGATGGCGGCTTTTCACGAAAAGTTTCCTGATCATGGTTTACTGCTGGCTGTTGACGAGTTGCTTGACTACCTACGGGGTCGGGATGCTCAGGAACTTGTCCTCGATCTCGGGTTTCTCCGCGAGGTAGGAGAAGTCTGCAAAAGTGTCCGTTTCCGATTTTTTGCGGGCGTTCAAGAAGCCATCTTTGATTCGGGGCGTTTTGCCTTTGCCTCCGACAGTTTGAACCGAGTGAAGGACCGCTTTCAGCAGATCCACATTGCTACCTCGGATGTTAAGTTCGTCGTCGCCAACCGCTTGCTCAAAAAAACGGATGCGCAGAGAAAGGAGATTCGGGCCTACCTAGAGAAGTTCGCCAAGTTCTACGGGGACTGGAACGAGCGCATGGATGATTTGGTCAATCTTTTCCCGATTCACCCGGACTATGTGGAGACCTTCCAAAAGATTCCCATTGTCGAGAAGCGTGGCGTACTCCAGGTCATCTCGCTGGCAATCAAGAAACTCTCAAAAGATGAGGTCCCTGAAGATGTTCCAGGTGTGCTTTCGTTTGATAGCTTTTGGGCGCACATTCTCGATAATCCCCAGTTTCGCTCGAATCCAGACGTTAAGGCAACCCTGGAGTGCACTAAGGTTCTCGACGATAAGGTCACGAGTGCTTTTCCGAAGAAGCAGTATCGCCCGATGGCGCTGCGTATCATTCATGGACTTGCCGTTTTTCGCCTGACGACATCCGATGTCCACGTGCCTCTGGGGCTGACTCCGGAAGAATTGCGCGACGGTCTCTGTCTCTTCCATGCCATGGCGGCGGAATTGGGCGGAGATCCCGAAGAAGACCTTTTGAGTCTGGTGGAAGTGACTCTCAAGGAGATTCGCACCACTGTCAGTGGACAGTTTATTTCGCAGAACGCAGACAACCGTCAGGTCTACATCGATCTGAATAAGACTGACGACTACGATGCCTTAGTTGAAAAGAAAGCTGAAACACTTCCTGACGATACATTGGATCAAGCCTACTTCCAGGCACTGACCGAGATTCTCGGCTGCACCGACCCGACCAGCTTCAGCGGATTCCGCATTTGGGAGCGAGCAATCCCGTGGGACGAGCGAAAGGTGACGAAGTTAGGTTGGCTCTTCTTTGGGGTTCCGTCTGAGCGGTCAACGGCGCAGCCTCCTCGCGATTTCTACCTCTACTTCACCCAGCCATTCAATGCACCAAAGTTTAAGGACGAGAAGAAAGACGATGAAGTCTTTTTCCGTCTTGGTCAGCACGATGATGCCTTCAAGAAGCCGTTGGAGCTGTACGCCGCCGCTTTGGAATTGGCAGGTACTTCTACAGGACAGAAGAAGCAGGCCTACAACGACAAAGCGGTCACTTATTTCAAGGAACTCACGAAGTGGCTCCGGGAGAAGTTTCTCGCAGCGATAGAGGTCACTCACGAAGGGAAGAAAAAGAGTCTGAGTCAGGCCCTATCGGGTGCAAACGCGACCGGACTCACTCCTGCGGAGCAGATCTTTACCGCGGCTTCCCGTCAACTGAGTGGTCACTTCGCCACCATCTGTGGTGATTATCCTACCTTTTCCCGCCTTATTACTTTCGGAGCCGACGGAAATGCGATCAGCGCAGTTCAGGATGCCCTGCGAGGACTCTACAGTCCGCCGACCCAGACGGGTGCGGCGGTGCTCGATGGACTGGGTCTGATGAACGGCGAAAAGATCGATCCATACGACAGTCCTTACGCGAAGCATGTGCTCGACCTGATCAATGCCAAGGGGCACGGTCAGGTGCTGAACCGCTCGGAGCTGATCCAAGATATCGACGGGATTCCCTACTTTGTGGCTCCTGGGAAGTTCCGTCTTGAACCAGAGTTGCTTGTCGTTGTATTGGGCGCCTTGATCCACTCCGGCGATCTCATGCTCTCTCTGCCGGGGAAAGAATACTCTGCGACTGACTTGAAGGATCTGGCCGTGAGATCTCTCGATGACCTGACGAACTTTAAGCATCTCAAGAAGCCGAAAGACTGGAACATCCCCGCGATCAAAGCACTGTTCGAGTTGCTGGGACTGTCTCCCGGCATGGCCGTCCAAGTGACACAGAATGACTCTGAGCCTGTCGTTCAGCTTGGGGCAGAGGTGCTCAAGAGGGTGGAATCCCTGGTGCTTTCCAAACAGGAGTTCGGGCACGGGATCCCTTTCTGGGGAGCTAAGCTTCTGGAAGACGGAGAGATTACCAAACTTGCCGGAGACATCGACAAGGCAAAGGACTTCCTGGAAAGTCTCCAGGCCTACAAGACTCCCGGGCAGTTGAAGAACTTTCGTTACTCGAAAGAAGAAGTCGAAGCGCTGGACCCTGTGTTTCAAAGTGTGTTAGAAGTCGCAAAGTTGAAGAAGTTCGCTGACGAACTCTCAGAATACACCGCCTACCTGACTTCGGCGGAGTCCATCCTTCCTGAAGATCATTCCTGGCGTCAGAAGTGCCAGCAGACCAAGGCAACATTAAAGGCTGATGTGCTCAAGCCCGCCAATCGTGGTTCAGAAGGCTTTCGAAAAAAGGCAGTGCAGAGTCTGAAAGGGTTGAAGGGCGACTACATCGCCGGCTACCTCGATCTCTATCACCACGCCCGTCTCGACACGAAGCAGGATAAGAAGAAAGGTGCTTTGCTCTCCGACTTTCGCATGGGACATCTCCAGCAGCTGGCGGGGATCCCCAGTATCAACCGGAGTCAGCTTCACGAGATTCAGGAAGAGTTTGGGAATCTCAAGACCGGTGAGGTGGTGACGGCTGCCGATCTGGAGACGAGCCCCACCTGCGGCGAATTTTTCCCGGCGATGGAGAAGTCCGGTGGCATCTCGGCAGATCAGCGTCTTCAGAATCTCTCAGATAAGCTTGAGCAGACCTACGATGTCTGGGTCTCAACCCTGTTGAATGACCTGGATGACCCTGTTACCCAGGAGCACCTCGACTTGCTCAAACCTGCGGAGCGCAAGCTGGTTGATGCCTTTCGTACGGACAAGTCGCTGCCCGATCCGCTGCCACCGAAGTTGGTGACGGCTCTGCAGCAGGCTTTGAGCGGTCTGGCGAGGGTGGGGGTGTCCACGACCAAATTGACCGAAGCCCTTTTCCCGGCAGGGGCGCCGGCGACCGTGGAGGAGGTGAAGGAGCGTTTCACGGCCTTTGCTGACAAGTTGGTGAAGGGGCAGGACCAGAACAAAGTGCGGCTGGTTTTGGAAACGAAGGACGAAGACCAAGACTGACAGTCAGAGCTGCCACCGAAATTTTCCATAATTAGCGACATCCATGTCCAATCAACAAACTCTCGATCTCGAATCCCAGGAATCCGCCCCCGTGGAGTGCCTGGGGCAGACATTTCCGTCTGATGAAGCACGGCGGGAGCACTACCTCGAGTTACTGGCCGAGAAGTTGGAGGATCCCGAGTTTCGAGAGATTGAAGGGTTTCCGATTGGGGAGGATGAGAACATCCTTGCGATGTCGGACCCGCCTTACTACACGGCCTGCCCGAATCCTTGGATCGGCGAGTTCATCGAGCATTACGGACGCCCCTACGACCCGAAGGATGAATATCATCGGGAGCCTTTTGCGGCGGATGTGAGTGAGGGGAAGAACCATCAGATTTACAACGCGCATTCCTATCACACCAAAGTGCCTCACCGGGCGATCATGCGATATCTCCTTCACTACACCGAGCCGGGTGATGTGGTCTATGATGGGTTTTGCGGGACTGGAATGACAGGAGTTGCTGCTCAGCTCTGCGGCGATCGGAAGGAGATTCAAGAATTAGGGTATCGCGTCGACCCGAAAGGCGATGTGTTTGATGAGAGCGGTAATCGAGTGTCGCGCACAGGGGCCCGCCGATCCATTATCAACGACCTCTCGCCTGCTGCGACATTCATCGCGAGTAACTACAACCTTCCCGTAGATGGCGAACAGTTCGAGAATGCGGCGCAACGCATCTTGAACCAGCTTAAGGAAGAGATCGGCTGGATGTATGAAACACGCCATACAGACGGATCTGTGAGAACCATTGACTACACGGTTTGGAGCGAAGTTTACACCTGCCCGGAATGTGGTGGGGAGATCAACTTTCTGGAGGAAGCGTTCGACAAAGAAACAAAGAAGGTGAGAGAGGAATTTTCGTGTCCACATTGTTCGGCATCTTTAACAAAGAGACGATTGGAGCGGGTTTTCGAGTCGTCCGTTGATCCAAAATTGGGCGGTGTCTGGAAGAGGGTGAAGTTTCGCCCCTGTCTCATCCAGTATCGCGTGGGTAAACAGAAGCACGAGAAAGTTCCCGACGAGCACGATCTCGAAGTTCTTCGACGTATAGGCGAAATGGACTGGCCAGAATCAATCCCATCGAATGAGTGGCCTATAGACAAGATGTATCACGGCTCTAGGATTGATCCAAAGGGGTTCAATCACACTCACCAGTTTTTCATGGCGCGACCTGCTATGGCACTTGCTCGTCTCTGGGAATTATCAAAGGAGCACCCTGATGCTCGGGTAGCAAGTCTTCTGCTTTTCTTTGTCGAGCAAGCTATATGGGGGCTTTCAAGGATGAACAGATACTCCCCTTCACATTTCTCACAGGTAAATCGCATGCTTTCAGGGGTCTACTATATAGCTGCGCAGCATTCCGAATGCAGCCCTTGGTATAATCTCGGTGGAAAGCTGTCTAGGTTACTCAAAGTGTTTCAAGAGCACTGGGGTAGAGCAGGTTTTTCAATTGTCTCTACTGAATCAGCTGGAAGCATCGATCTCGGTAAAAATTCGCTCGACTACGTCTTCACAGACCCGCCATTTGGAGAAAACATTCCCTACGCAGATCTCAATTTGGTTTTGGAATCCTGGCACAAAGTCAGAACCGCTACTGACACGGAAGCGATAATCGACAAGCCTAAAGGGAAGGAACTTGCCGAATATCAGCAGCTCATGCTTCAGTGTTTTCATCTCTACTACCGCGCCTTGAAGCCAGGCCGCTGGATCACCGTTGAGTTTTCGAATTCACAGGCATCTGTATGGAATGCTATCCAGGCCACCTTGCAGGAGGCGGGCTTCGTGGTTGCGAACGTGGCCGCTCTGGACAAGAAGCAGCGAAGCTTCCGTTCGGTTACCAGTCCGACTGCTGTAAAACAGGATCTCGTCATCAGCGCCTACAAACCTAGTGGCGACTTGGAGGAACGTTTTGAGAAGGCCGGGCACACGGTCGCCGGCTGCCTCGATTTTCTCAAAACTCACCTCAACAATCTTCCCGTAGTAAAAGCTCGTGGCGGCGAATTGGAGTTTATCGCCGAGCGAGATCCCCGCATTCTCTATGACCGAATGGTTGCCTTTTACGTCGGTCATGGCGTCCCTGTCCCGCTCAGTTCTGCTGAATTCCAGGCCGAAGTTGCGGAGAAGTTTCCCGAGCGTGACGGGATGGCCTTTCTTCCTGACCAAGTCGCCGAATACGACAAGAAGCGAGCCCAAATGCAGGGCGTCGGTCAGATGAGTATCTTCATTGAAGACGAAAAGAGTGCCATCGACTGGCTCCGAGGCTTCCTGAAACAAAGGCCATCGGTCTATGCTGATGTTCAGCCCAAATATTTTGACGCAGCTAAAGAGGTGAGCTGGAAGAAGTGGGAGATGGAGTGTGATCTGCAGCGCCTGCTTGACGAGAACTTCCTCCAATACCATGGCGATGGTGACGTGCCGTCACAAATTCACAGCTACCTCTCCACCCAGAACAAGGATCTGCGCAAACTACCCAAGGACGACGCTCGTTTGAAGAATCGGGCCAAAGACCGCTGGTATGTTCCCGATCCCGCCAAGGCCGTGGATGTCGAGTCGCTCCGCAACAAGCGTCTTCTCCAGGAATTCTGGGATCTCTGCGACCAGGCCGGGATCAATCGCCCCGCCGGTGATGCGAACCAACCCACGCTCCCGAACATTTCCCCGCCCACGAAGAAGACAGGAACGAAGAAGCTGAAGGAGGTCCGCACCGAGGCCGTCCGCCTCGGCTTCAAGGAATGCTTCGCTGCCAAGGACTATGCCACCATACTCGCCCTTGCTTCTCATTTGCCTGCCAATGTCATTGAAGAAGATGAAAACCTCCAGATGACCTACGACTTGGCCGAGATGCGGGCCGAGGGGTAAAGTGGGTTTACGAAGTTTTGATGGATTTGATTCCGCTAGGGCAACTCATTAGAATTGAGGAGACGAGGAACTACAAGTTCCATGCGGCTCGAAAAAATGATCAAGGGGTAGAGCCCCTGGACGTCTTTGTTCGCGATCGGGAAGAATGGCTAGGTTGGAATCGGTGGCGCAACCCAAGGAACGAGTTCAATCGGGAATTCGTCTTTTCGCTGATTGATTTTTATCCTGAAAACGCTCGTTGGCTCTTCGGTGGTATTTACCGAATTCTGGAGCGGAAGTCGGTGGCTGGGGCAGGGGGCTATGTGATTGAGGAAGTCTCCGAATATTCCAATCTGGTGGGTCGACTGAAAATTCAGATGCCCAAGCCCTCACGCGGGAGATCCTTCCTCCTTGAGAAGCACTACGACAAAATGGTGATCGACGAAATTCTTCGTGAGCCTTATTCAGGTGCGCTTTTTCCTGGGTTCGAAAATATCATCGTCAGCTTTCATGAGCTGGACGCTATCATCCGCACGGAAAAGCCTGATTGGAAAGCCGCGCTAAGTGGCGTGAAGGGGGTTTACTGTATTCATGATCTGTGCGATGGCCGGAAATACATTGGCAGTGCCTACGGGGAAACCGGAATCTGGAGCCGATGGTCTCAATACGTCTATTCGGGGCATGGGGGGAATGCTGAACTTCGAGGTCTCGTTGCAGAGAAGGGGATGGAGCATGTTCGCAACCAGTTCCAGTTTTCCTTGCTCGAATTTCACCCAGCCACCGCAGACGACCACTACATCCGTAATCGCGAATCCCACTGGAAGCGTCTCATGCTTTCCCAGGGCGATTTTGGCTACAACGCGAACTAATCCTTTCTAAAAACTATGTCCACGCAGACCACTCTCGATCTCGAATCCCAGGACTCCGGCCCGGTGGAGTGCCTCGGGCAGACGTTTTCGTCCGACGAAGCGCGGCGGGAGCATTATCTGAAACTGTTAGCGGAGAAGCTAAAGGATCCGGAGTTTCGGAAGATCGAGGGGTTTCCTATCGGGGAGGATGAGGACATTCTCGCGCTATCGGATCCGCCTTACTACACCGCGTGCCCGAATCCGTGGATTGGGGAGTTTGTCCAACACTATGGACAATCGTATAATCCGAAGGAGCTGTATCATCGTGAGCCCTTTGCTGCGGATGTTAGTGAAGGGAAAAGTCACCCGATCTACAACGTGCACTCGTATCATACCAAGGTGCCGCACCGGGCAATCATGCGCTACATCTTGCACTATACTGAACCTGGTGATGTCGTGTATGATGGCTTTTGCGGCACAGGGATGACCGGTGTAGCTGCTAGGCTTTGCGGCAATCGCAACGAAGTCCGAGAGCTTGGATTTCGAGTCGACAAGGACGGAGGGATTTTTGATGAAGGCGGCAGGCAGTTTTCTAAGCTTGGCACACGTCGGGTAATTATGAATGACCTGTCCCCAATTGCTACATTCATCGCTTCAAATTACAATTCCCCCTTCGATGCTAGCGATCTAGAGAAGGAGGCAGAGGAAATTGCTGATTCTGTAAGATCGGAAGTTGGATGGATGTTCGAGACGAAACACGATGACGGGTCGACTGGGCGCATCAATTGCGTCGTATGGTCGGATGTTTTTATGTGTTCCGAGTGCGGGGCTGAAGTCATCTACTGGGATGCTGCAGTAGATGGCTCAGAGGGAAAGGTGAAAGATCCCTTTTCATGCTCAAGTTGCTCATCTTCGATATCAAAACGTAAGTCAGAAAGAGCAAAGACTACCATTTACGATACTCTGTTGGGGAAGCCGGTTGAGGTCGATAAGCAAGTGCCTGTCTTGATTTCATACACTGCGGGGAGTCAGCGACATCAAAAGAAGCCAGATGAGTGCGACTTAGCTACAATTGATAAAATAAATGCCGGCCAAATCCCTGTTTGGGTGCCTTCGGACAGGATGATGCATTCTCCTGAGGAAGTAGAAAAGTGGGGTGACCGTTGGCGTGCCGGCACGGCTTCATTTGGTTATGTTCACCAGCTTTTCACGAAGCGAAACCTTTGGGTTCTTGGGGAATTTAACGAACGAATTAAGTCATCTGCGTCGAGATTTCTCCTGACGGGAATCTTAAATCGGTCTACGCGAATGAACCGGATTCATCTGAAAAACTTCTTTTTTGGTGGGGGTGGGTGGAATGCCGGATACATGAAGGGTGTGCTGTATGTGTCATCTTTGCCGATTGAGACTTCAATATTTGAGCAATGGGAAGACAGGCTTAAAGCAGCTAAGCGGGCATCTATCGGGTTCGATTCGAATTGTCGTCCGCTAATCTCAACTTCTTCAGGTGTTTGGAAGACGCCTGTTGTTGATGCGATTGACTACATATTTCTAGATCCTCCATTTGGGTCCAATTTATTTTATTCAGAGCTGAATTTTCTCTGGGAATCCTGGCTTCGAGTATGGACAGAAAATCGTCAGGAGGCTGTGGAGAGTAAGTTTCAAAACAAGGATCTTTCTCAATATAAGCAACTCATGGTTGAGTGTTTTTCGATGGCGTACAGAGCTCTTAAGCCCGGGCGATGGATGACCGTTGAATTCTCCAATACGAGTGCGTCGGTGTGGAATGCAATTCAAACAGCTCTGACTGAAGTGGGGTTCGTGATAGCGAATGTCTCTGCTTTGGATAAGAAACAAGGGAGTTTCAACGCAGTTAGCAACCCTACTTCGGTGAAGCAGGATCTGGTCATCAATGCCTACAAGCCAAATGGCGGGTTGGAGGGAAGATTCGAAAAGACCGGGCACACCGTCTCAGGCTGCCTTGATTTCCTCAAAACCCACCTCGGCAATCTCCCTATGGTCAAAGCACGGGGCGGTGAGCTTGAATTCATCACCGAACGTGACCCCCGTATCCTCTACGACCGGATGGTTGCATTTTACGTCGGCCATGGCGTGCCGGTTCCATTAAGCTCCGCCGAATTCCAGGCCGAGGTTGCGGAGAAGTTTCCCGAGCGCGACGGCATGGTTTTCCTCCCGGACCAAGTCGCCGAGTATGACAAGAAGCGGGCTCAGATGCAGGGCGTCGGCCAGATGAGCATCTTCGTGGAAGATGAGAAAAGTGCGATCGACTGGCTGCGCAACTTTCTCAAGCAAAGGCCTTCAGTCACTGCTGATATCACCCCAGAATTCATGCAGCAGCTCGGCGCCAGCTGGAAGAAGTTCGAGACCCGGCCGGAACTGTCGCTCCTCCTCGAGCAGAACTTCCTCCAATACCACGGCGATGGCGACGTGCCCTCCCAGATCCACAGCTATCTCTCCACCCAGAACAAGGATCTCCGTAACCTGCCCAAGGACGATGCACGGCTGAAGAACCGAGCCAAAGACCGCTGGCATGTTCCTGATCCTGCCAAGGCCGTGGACGTTGAGTCGCTCCGCAACAAGCGCCTCCTCCAGGAATTCTGGGAACTTTGCGACGATGCCGGGATCAATCGCCCGACCAAGGACAGCAACCAGCCAACGCTCCCGAACATCACCCCACCAGCAAAGAAGACGGGCAAGAAGAAGCTCAAGGAAGTCCGCACCGAAGCCGTTCGCCTCGGCTTCAAGGAATGCTTCGCGTCCAAAGACTATGCCAGCATACTCGCCCTCGCTTCTCATCTGCCGGCCAATGTCATCGAGGAAGACGAGAATCTGCAGATGATCTACGACATGGCTGAGATGAGGGCAGAAGGGTGAAGAGAGTAAACGATGACGTCACGCGCCTACAATCTGATATGAGCGATCCCTCGGACATCGGCAAAGAGCTCGTCGATGATGTCGCGGTGATGTTCGAAGCGGAAGAGACACTTCGAATCATCCCCAATGGAATCGAGTGGGGGCAGGCCGGGGCTCGGCAGCGGCTCTGGTGGGAAGACCCAGTGGCGGGGGATGACGGCGCACCAGACTTGGTTCGAGTCCGCATCCTGACCGAACTGGGACAGGTGGAGCCTGACGCGGAACAATGGCCTGATTCGCTCTGGACGGATTTTCTAGGCCTGGCCGAGGATAACATCTGGGCAGCACCGCTGTTGGGTGAACCGTACGACGATCATCTTTGCCTGGGGGCCGCGGTCAGCGCACACGAAGGGAATGCTGGCTATCTTCCGCTCGTGATCTTTCGAGCCATGGCTGCTCAAGCTGAGCAAAGAGAAAGCATATTTGATCCTGTCGCTGTGCAGGCACGAGGTCCGGTCTTGAGCGGTGCTCCTGCCGGTGCGATGAAGGCGCTGGCCGAATCTTTTGAACTCTTGCTCGAAAACGCCAGCCGGGAAATGCCGGATGGCGTCGAGAAGGACATGGACTTTCTTATCCAGCAGTTCCAGGAATTCCCTTGCCTCATGTGCCATGGTGATGGCGGGGGATTGTCGTCGGAGTTTCCGTTTGGAGAGGATTCTTCGCTGCTGCGCATTGAAACCGCGGCACGGAATCCTTGTTATGGAAGTGGGATCTGCCTTTCCATGATCCTTCCACTCGACGGGGAGGATAGTTCCCTCATGCTGAAGAACGTGCTCGAACTCAACCGAAGGGAGCAGACAATGCACCAGATATCATGGTCACTCGGCTCGTGGTATCTCGATCAGCAGATGTCACCTCGGATCGGTTACCGCTTATGGCTACCCTACGCGCTTTATCAACCTAACCTCCTCATTAATCTTGGGATTAGTATGGTCGCCCGCGCCCGTCGCTGTTGCGAAACCATCGCGGGCATGACTTTCGAAGAAGCCTACCCGCTGGCCGAGGTTGCGATGATGAATCGTCTGCAGGAGGTGATGGAAATGCTAGGCGGGGATCAAGAGGAGGCTGAACGATGAGTGATTCCGATTCAGCCAAAAAAGTAACGCTGTTCATCAGCCACGCGTCGGAAGACAAGGAGGATTTCGTTGAACCGCTTAAGGCGAAGTTGAGGGAAGCTGGTTTCGATACTTGGTATGACAAGGATGAACTGACCATCGGGGACAGTCTTCTGCACGAAATCGGAAAAGGTCTGAATGAATGTGATTTTGGAGTGGTCGTTCTCAGCAGGCACTTTTTTGAGAAGAAGTGGCCAAGGGCAGAACTGGATGGCTTGTTTGCCCTGGAGACGACGGAGCGAAAGGTGATTCTACCGATCTGGAAGGGCGTGACCGAGGACGATGTGAAGGCATTTTCACCGATCTTGGCTGCAAGGCTGGGTGGATCGGCAAGTCATGGAGTGGATTCTGTTGTTGAAAGCATCTCGCAAGCAGTTGAGGCGACCGAGCGTATGGCATCGTTCTCATCAGTGGACAATGCCTTAACCAAGTTCGCAGCTCTCGACAGTGAAGTAGGAGGAAGTAACGATGCTCGGGAGTTGGAGCAGAGTAAGGAAGGGGTCGATTTGGCTCTGGGCGCGGCTCAGGAATTGGTCAAACAAGTGCGTTTGCAGGTGGAGAGAATGGCAGAGAACAGTTCCAACTTGGGATTCAGCATTCGTGAGGAACGTCCGAACGAACTGATTTTCGCTGCCTCGTTTGGGCTGCAGTTCATCATGCAATTCTGCCCAGTGTATAACAATAGCATGAAGGATTCATATTTCGGATTCCGTGCCTACCGTGATAAGCTTCGTGTCGATTTCGAGAGTGAAAGTATTCAACTGCGAGATGCAAAGTTTGAGCCAACGGTGCACCATACGGGGAATCTTCTTTGGCAATCTAAAGGAGGGGGACCGAAGTTCACCACTGAGCAGTTGGTGGCACACTTACTTGAGGAGATCGTGGCTGTTTTCCGCGAAGTCCATGATGCAGAAACGAAACGACTCTCCCGTTGAATGTCGCAAATGACACAAGGCTCATGGATCTATTCCCGGACGCATCGCGCTCCTGGTCAGGTCATCGATGTCGATGAATTGTGGGGGCAGACGCGCTACCGGGTTTGGCTCCCTGCCCTCAACACGGTACTGCTTCATCGGCCCGAAGAACTGGACGTCTTGGGGGATAACGGAGATTCTCATATCGATTCGCGAGCCGTTGTAAAGGCAAAGTTTGCTGTTGTGGCAGGCAAGGTGCTCGATCTGCTCAACGACGACAAACTGCTCGCCCCCATCGACGCGGCGGTGATCCCGCTGCCTCACCAGATCCGGGCACTCCGAAGGGTAGCTTCCAATCCTGGAAAAGTTCGCTACCTGCTCGCCGACGAGGTCGGGCTTGGGAAGACGATCGAGGCGGGTCTAGCGATTCGAGAGCTGAAACTACGCGGACTGGTCGAGCGCGTGCTGGTGGTGGCGCCGAAGGGACTCATTCCGCAGTGGATCGTGGAAATGCGCGAACGCTTCGGCGAGGAGTTTCGGCACTTTGATCCCGGGCAGTTTGCGGCTGTCCGCAAGATCACGGGAGGGGAAAATGTATGGAAGAGCTACGACCAGGTGATCTGCTCGATGGATGGGGTGAAGCCCTTGGATACGCGTAAGGGTTGGGATCAGGAGCGAATAGATGCCTTCAATCGGGATCGCATTCTGGACCTGGCTGGCGCGGGGTGGGATCTTATCGTGGTGGACGAGGCTCATCGCGTGGGTGGCAGCTCGGAAACGGTGGCTCGACACGCCATGGCGCGAATGTTGGCTGAGGCCGCACCATATTTGCTTCTTCTCTCTGCCACACCCCACCAGGGAAAGACTGATGCGTTTCAACGGCTGATGTCATTGCTGGATGCCGAGGCCTTCCCCGATGAGGATTCGGTGAACCGGGATCGGGTGGCGCCGTACGTAGTGCGGACGGAGAAACGGCAATCGATCAATCACGATGGCAGCCCGCTCTTCAAACCGCGAATCACGAAGCTGGTCAAGATATCGTGGGAGGGGCACGACGCCCAGCAGCAACTCTACGATGCGGTGACCGCGTATGTGCGCGAGAGCTACAATCAAGCAAAGAAGGAAAAGAAGACCCATGTAGGGTTTCTGATGGTCCTGATGCAACGCCTCATTAGCAGCTCGACCCGGGCTATCGCTGCGACCCTGGAGCGCCGTCTTGCCGTGCTGGAGGAACCGCCGACAGGTCAGTTGGAGTTGTTCCCCGACGAAGACGTCTGGTCTGAGATGGATGGCCAGGCCCAGTTGGATATGGTGTTGCGTGAGCAGGTCGCGGCTCTCGACAATGAAAAGGACGAAGTTCGTCTGCTACTTGATGCCGCGAGGAAGGTACAAGCACAAGGACCAGACGCGAAAGCCAAGGCGCTGCTCGAATGGGTCTACCGGATGCAGGAGGAAGAGGAGGATCCGGAACTGAAGGTGCTCATCTTCACTGAATTTGTCCCGACGCAGGCAATGCTGGCGGAGTTTCTCGAGTCGCGGGGAATGTCGGTGGTATGCCTCAATGGAGGTCTTTCGTTAGAAGAGCGAAAGACGGTTCAAAGGCGGTTCTCGGAAGACGTTCGTATCATGATCTCAACCGACGCTGGGGGGGAGGGCCTAAACTTGCAGTTCTGTCATGTCATCATCAACTTTGACCTGGGATGGAGACCGATGGCGCTGGAGCAACGAATCGGCCGCCTTGACCGGATCGGGCAAAAGCACGTCGTCAAGGCGCTGAACTTTCTTCTGGAAGACTCGGTCGAGTATCGGATCCAAGAGGTCATCGAGACCAAATTGCAGACCATCTTCGAAGAGTTCGGAGTCGATAAGACCAGTGACCTGCTCGACTCGGTCGAAGGCAACCGGATGTTCGATCGCCTGTTCGTGGAAGCTTTAACGAATCCGGATGGTATTTCCAGCGAGGCTGAGCAACTCACCGAACATCTGCGTCATGATGCGCAGGAGGAACGACAGAGTCGGGTGCTCGAGGGAGAGGCTGCTCCAGATAGCAGCGAGCTAAGTGCCGTTTCTGGTCAACCTCTCAGTGATCTGTTAGAGATGATGGTGAGGTTTCATGTAGAAGCCGGTGACGGTAGTTTTACCCCGCAGGAAGAAGGAGCCGCGCTGGTCCGCTGGCCTGACAGCGAAGCTGAGAATCGAATTGTATTCCCCGGAACTCGAGATGGGGCCGATGGCGAACTCATCACGCTGGACCATTCAAAAATCCGCGGCCTGCTCGGTCGCACGCCGGTTCATGGTAAAGGAGAGCCGGTGCCATGTTTGGTCGCAGAGGATCTGCCAAAATCGGTGGACGGAATCTGGTCGCTGTGGGTGTTGCGATTGTCATCTTTTGATTTCAACCGGGCGCGGGTGTTTCCTGTCTACGTTGATCGCGAAGGGCAGGCTTTTGCGCAGACGGCTCGTCATGTCTGGGATCGATTCGCCGGTGTGGACCTGGCTGCTCGTGGATTTCTCGACGGGCAAGAAGGGCTGGATGCTTTTGAGCTAGTCCATGCAGCTGCCTGCGAGGAGGGGCGGAGCTACTGGGACCAAATGGAGCGTGATCATCTCCGGCGATGGGAGAGCGAGCGAGCTAGAGCACAGCATCACTTTGCGTCACGTCGCCGCATGGTAGAACGTGTAGGTCTAGCCGAAGTTCGCGGCTACCGTTTGCGCCAGCTGGAAGCTGATGAGTCGCAGCGGATGTCAGAACTGGAGGCTCAGAAAACGCTGCTGCCGGATATTGAACCTCTCGTCATTCTATCTCTTCATTCTTCATGAGTTCCCTCGAAGAACATCTGGTGGCCAAGATCCATCCCGAGATCGCTCGTCTCTGGGCGGTGGCTGATGCTGACGGACTTTACCGCAGTGACTTGGTCGAAAATCGACTTACGGAGCAGGGGGTCGAGACCGTGGTCTTCGATGATCCGATTGCGTTTCGCTACCGCTATGAGACTACCATGCGGGAGGAAATTGAGAAGGATGACGGCGCGTGCTTCCTTATTCTGGTCGAGCCTGATAACGATGGATTTCACTGTCTGCCGGCGGATGTCTACGAGGCGGCACGAACTTTCGAATTGTCTTTGGGGGATCTTTTTACTGGTCTTTCCCGAAAGGTGTTGGCGCCGCTGGATCCTGCTATGTTAGCTCGACTATGGAGCAAGAAGGACCAGTTCCCTGCGGCGACGCTAGGGGATCAGGATACCGCAGATCTTGTGCTGCGGATCGGATATCGAATCGAGCCTGCCTTACTGGAATCTTTCGCTGACTTGGTGGTGGTTCTGCTAGATCTTCACCTCAATGGTCAAAGGCTTCCGGAGTCTCTAGCAAGCAGGCTTGAACAAATCACCGGAGGGACTTATGCCGGTCAACGGGGAAAATTGATTCGCAACCCGGGGGCCTTCTGGGAATTTCTCCAGTCGGAGTGGGAGCGGTGGATTTACGGGAAGGAGGCGATTCAGGATAATACGTTGGGCACTGTGCCCTTTACGGATAATCGAATTCGAGTCTATGTGGACAATCTGTTTATCGAAGGCCAGTTGACTCCGATCCCTCCTCCGCCATCGACAAGAACTTTACCTGATGCGTGGTGTGAGGTGGGCATTAAGTCCGAGTCGGCTCAACATGACGCGATTGATCTGCAGCAACAGCAAGTAAAGTTGATTGAGAAGATACCCGGTACAGACGCGACCTATCAGGAATGGATACAGTATGCGGGACGTTATTCGCAACATCTCGCCTCTATTTTTTCAGTCGGCGGGGATCAGGAATTGATCACCACTTTCTGGAGGGATCTTTGGGAGCCTCTCGATGCGAGCTTTCGGACATGGATTGCTCAGAAGCTGGACAGTCTCAACAATCTTCCTCCAACTCGTCCAGTTGTAGCCCATCATATTCCCGGATTTCTGCGGCGTCGTATTCTGAAGGACCGCAAGGTGCTATTGTTGGTTCTGGATGGGTTGTCTCTCAGTCAATGGAAGGCGATTAAGCCCAGCCTGCAAGAGAAGCTGCCAGGGGTTTCGATTTCTGAAGGGCAGTGTTTCACTCTTCTGCCCAGTGTCACCAACGTGTGTCGTCAGGCGATCTACGGTGGAGAGTTGCCACTGTTTTTCGAAAATACGATCAATCGCACGGATTGTGATGCGAAACGCTGGAAGGCTTTTTGGGATGGCGCCGATTCGGGCCATGTTTCTTCGAAGCATGCCAATGTTCTTGGAAAAGACACAGACCTGAGTGAAATCACGGATTTGCTGGATACCGGAAGTGGGGCTGTCGGCGCTACCGTAAGAATGCCGGATGAGCTAATGCATGGCGCCAAAATGGGATGGCTGGGGATGCTCGAACAGCTGCGGTTGTGGGTGAATCAGGACTTTCTCGCAAAGGTCATTCAGCGAGCTATGGTTCGCGATTACGAAGTCTATGTCACTGCCGATCATGGCAACTTGGAAGCGGTAGGAGAAGGCATTCTTTCGCAGGGAGTGCTGGTGGATAAGAGAGGCCAACGTGTGCGAACCTACAGCGAAGAAACATTGCGCGATCACACCGCAGCGGAACTCGGTAGTCGGTCCCTGTCATGGAAATCCAAAGGGCTACCTGAAACGCTTCTGCCACTGCTGCATACGGGTAGAGGTGCTTTTGCTCCAGAAGGTGAGTCCCTTATTTGTCATGGAGGGGCGAGCATCGATGAGTTGATCGTGCCCTTTATTGAGTTTACCAAAGGTACCTGAATCTGATGAGTCGCCCTGCCGCCAAATCCATCACCTTTAATCGGCGCCTGCGGTCAACGTGGATTGTGGAGGGAATGCGACTTCTGGGGGAAGGGATCGCCAAAGAGGCTTGGGTCAAACGCATGACTGAGGTGGTCAGTTCGGAGATCTCCGGCGAGAATTCCATCACGAAGTCAATGCGTTACCTCCGCCACATTTGGGTGGAACCGGGTGAGCAGGATGTCCTTCGTCGAGAAGCCATTCAACTGTATCATGAATCATCGGATGCGACTCGCGATCGAGTCATTGCGTGGGGAATGGCATCGGCTACCTATCCCTTCCTCTTTGAAGTTGCGATGACTACCTGCCGGATGCTTCGGGTGCAGCCGGAGATGAAACTGGAGCAACTGCTGCGGAAGCTGTGTGAAATCTATGGGGAGAAGGAAACTGTTCGCCGCTCGGGGCGTTATTCTCTTGGGCTGATCGTAGAGCTCGGTTTGCTGCAGAAAGCAGGAAAAGCAGGTCAGTATCAGTCGGTGCCGCCCGTGAAGGTTGCTGATTCCGCATTAGCGGCGTGGCTGCTCAGGTGCTGGCAGTCAGCAAGCAATACCGAAGGCCCCATCGATCGAATGGCACTGGCAAGCCATCCTGGACTCGGGTTCTTCAATGGAGCCGAACTCATCGACGCTGC
This sequence comes from Verrucomicrobiales bacterium, assembly GCA_049594415.1. Classification (GTDB taxonomy): domain Bacteria; phylum Verrucomicrobiota; class Verrucomicrobiia; order Verrucomicrobiales; family DEV007; genus Arctic95D-9. The sequence goes on from JBMYJM010000026.1 coordinate 19,361, forward strand.
GGTGCAGGAAGGAGTGGTGAAGATCGAGAGACTGTCACTAGCGACGGAAGTGATCTTGTTTGAGCAAAAATCCAAAGAGTTAACTAAAGGATGATCGAACCGATTTTAGCGCAAGCGGGCGGCTGCCCAGTCATCAATGTATGCGGGCTTGGTCAACATTTCTTGACTGATCTCTTCATCCACAAAACACTGTCACCCCATGCACCGCCCCGCGTTCTCTGCCCATCTCAAAGCCACATCACTTTACGGCAGTAACAAGGGCACTTCCTACCTCCGCGCGCTCGATCTGCTCGAAAACATGCTGGAGTCCGATTCCGCCGGCTTCGAAGACTGCCGCGACATCTGGCAGGTGACCAACGTAGAACGCCTTTACGCCCTGCAAAAGCAAGTGCGCGAACAACAGCTAGCCGGAGACGAAAGCGTTTGGAACCTGAAAGCTATCCCCAAGAGCTACCTCCAGAACGGTTATTGTTCCGCAGCCCTGACTAGCTACATCGAGTTTCTCGTCGAGTATCGGCACACGAGTGAAATCATGGACGCCTTCGAGCGCCACGAAGGAAGTGAAGATGATGTGGTCAAGAAACTGAACCGTGATTTCAAAATTCCGCCCGAGGTCCTCGAAGATTACTCGTCTCAGGAAGGAAAAGACGTCGAACGAAAAGTGAAGGCGAGAGTGAATCAAGATGCCTTTCGCAAGATTATCTTAAAGATCTACCGAGGCCGCTGTTGTCTTACAGGACTTGATATCCCTCAAGTGAATCGAGCCAGCCACATTGTTGGTTGGGCAGAGGACAAGTCCATTCGCATGGATCCCAGAAATGGGCTTTGTTTGTCAGCAACTTATGATGCCGCTTTCGACCGGCATTTGATCACTCTGGACGATGGGTTCAGGCTTGTGCTCTCGAAGGATTTGAAGGAGAGCTATTCCGGCGAGAGTTTTCGAGAACACTTCCAGAAGAAGGAAGGGGATCGAATTGAACTGCCTAAGGCTTTCCGTCCGAAGCAGGATTATTTAGAGGTTCATCGGAGCCAGGGACAGTTCTAGACAGAACGGCCCCAAATATCCGAAAGTTGCTGCACGAATCTTAGAATACGAAAGTGTTCGGAAATCCCCACGAATCGCCCAATTATCCGACTTGATATAATCCGCCGCACGAAGAAGACTAATCGCCGGCATTTTCCAGCTTAGCGAACGGGCAAGATATTCCGGGGTGAGCTGGTTCGAAAGTCCCCGTAGTTCAATGGATAGAACGAGGCTCTCCTAAAGCTTAGATGTAGGTTCGATTCCTACCGGGGACGCTTTAATCTACGAGGGCAAAATGAACGAGGCTTTGGTTCGCTGCGCAAACCTATGCGTCATCCGCCTTCGGCGCGGTTAACGAACCGCTTCGCGGTCGCGGCATTCCTAAAGCT
>JBMYJM010000027.1:0-19607 GCA_049594415.1 Verrucomicrobiales bacterium
CGAGTCCAATGACGAGTCCAATGACGAGTCCAATGACGAGTCCAATGACGAGTCCGATGACGAGTCCGATGACGAGTCCAATGACGAGTCCGATGACGGACCATTTATCTCGGATAAGGACTATTTCACCACTTTAGACAATTCTCTCAAAGCGGCTTTAGGTGATATTGAGGAGGATGAGTCGGAAAGGCGCGACTCGTAGCGTTCAAAAGACACAGCCGGATGATCATTCTTCATACCACAGACTCCCTGAATCCCAAAGCGGGTGGGCCTGCGCGATCAGTTCCCCAACTAGCCCTGGCGCAGGCGGAGCTCGGACACAAAATCGGCCTCTGGAGTCCACAGAATTCGTCCGCGAGACTCCCAGATCTTCCTGCTGAAGCTTCACAGAGTCTTCATATTCTTTCAGGCTCTCTTGACGCCGCTCTCAGGGATTTTGGTCAGCCCGACCTGTTTCATGACCACGGAATTTGGAGGCTTTATCATCGACGAATTGCAAGAAGAGGCCGCCTAAGCGGCACTCCGCTCATCGTCAGCCCGAGGGGTATGCTGGAGCCATGGGCTCTGAACCACAAAAAGTGGAAAAAACGTGTCGCCTGGACGCTGTATCAGCGAAGACTTCTTCAATCCGTGAACGCTCTCCACGCCACAGCTGATTCGGAGGCCCGTCATCTTCGAAGAGTTGGCTTGACTCCTCCCATCCTAACCGTCGCGAACGGGGTCACTCTTCCCGGGCTGAAGACACCAGTAGATCGACCGGCAAAAAGTCATTTCACGGCTCTCTTCCTGGGGCGGATTCACCCTAAAAAAGGCCTCCCTTTGCTTATAGAGGCCTGGAGGAAGGTGAAGCCTGAAGGCTGGAAAATGCGAGTCATCGGACCGCCTCAGGACGGGCACGATACCGTCCTCAAGAGCCAGGTTGAAGCGGCTGAATTGTCCGGCGATTGGGCATTCGAACCACCCCTTGAGGGTGATGAAAAATGGAAAGCCCTGCTGGAAGCCGATCTACTTATTCTCCCGAGTTACAGCGAAAACTTCGGCATCGTTGTTGCCGAAGCACTTGCCTGCGGAACCCCTGTCATCACGACAACGGGCACCCCCTGGCAGGAGCTCACCGGGCGTCGCTGTGGCTGGTGGGTGGACCCGACGGTGGATGCGCTTGCCTCCTCTCTTAAAGATGCGACCTCCACCTCAGCTGCTGAACGCGACGAAATGGGAAAAATCGGGCGGGAATGGATGGCCCAGGATTTCACCTGGCCGGCCATTGCCGCAAAGACTATCGATTTCTACGAATCCCTGATCAAGAGCCAGAATCCAGCTCTTTAAGCATCCACTTGATCAAAGTCGGTTCTAAATTCCCTCTGGATTTACACGGCTTTCGTGGGCTAGGCTCTGAGGCCCCTTTTATGCTCCCTTTGAAGCAAAATCACGTCACCGGGTTTTTCCGTCCAAGCATCATTGCATGGGTTGGCGTTGCTACGGTCATCACTTTTGAGCTGGGCGTCTGGTTTCTCAGAAGTTCCGAGCCTGAGCGATGGAAGGATGAGCCGAGGCTCAACTTATCACTTCCCAACGCCGCCATGCCGGTGAGCCTGAGCCATACGGAATCCAGCCGGGATCACCAGATCTTATACCGTTTCCAGGAAGCGCCTGAACGCCTCGAAGGCGGGGCCGAACAACTGGCATTTACCGAAGGATTGTGTGGCTCCTTTATCCCGGAAGGAGAACTCACCAACCAGTCTCCCCTGATCGATCTCTTCTACTTCGAATACGCTCCCGGGAACTCACGATTCATTCACGACGTCTACGGCCACGCCCCTGAAGTTTGTATGCGTTCGATGGGTGCCACCCTGAAGAAGGCTCATCCAGACCGTTTTGCAGAAGTCGAAAGTCACAAGATTCCAGTCCGGGTCCTCGAGTTTGCAACCCCGCAGTCCGACTCCCCGCTTTGGGTCTTCAAGTTGACCTGGGTCCCGGAAGACGCTCCCTATCAACCCGAGGGAGTGGAAACTTCCCTGAGGAAAGAGAAGATCCAGGCCGGGCTTCTGGCCAACCCAAGACCGCCTGCCCGCGTTATCCTGGCGGGGGCTCGAAATTACCCCGACGAACCTTCTGCCTGGAAAGCGTTCTCAGATTTGATTGTTACAAACCTGTCCATTGGACTGTCAGGCAGCTAGCATGTCCTCCCTTTTCTGCCTGTCACCCTCTTCTTCCTGCCCCAAATGAAACGGAAACTAAAACTCAAGCGTTGGCACTACTATGTCATCGTGGCCGTGGTTCTGCTGATCGCTCTCAGTGTTGCCGGATACATCAAGCGCGAGGGCATCAAGTATCACGTCAATTCGTGGCGGGCCTCAGGCCTTCTTGAGGATTCTATCAAGTCATCCAAAGAGGAAGACTGGAAAGAGGCGGAGCGGCTTGCCTTTGCCGCCTGGCAATTGAACGAGGGCAATTATGAAACCCTGAAGCAACTCTATCTGGCTTCTCGGGCCCAGGGTTCCCGCTATATTCTGGCGGCGTCCAGAATGCTATTCACCCACCCGGAAGCCAAGCCGGAAGATAGAATTGACGTTCTTCAACTGTATCTGAACATCGGAGACCTCGTCACTTTTAAGGCGCTCTTCGGGGAACTAGAAAGCGAAGAGCAAATGTCCCCCGACGCCATGGCCCTTGGCGTTCGCTTCCTCCAGACGAGGAATGACCTGCCAAGGGCTTTGGCTCTGGTCGAGGAATTGCTCAAAATACGCGGCGATCCCGCTGACAAGCTGCTGGCAGCCGAGATCCTTTCGAAGATTGACGACCCGAGCGGAAAAGCCCAGGCGAGCGCCCAGCGCTTCATTGATGAACTCTTCCGCATCGAAACCGAGCCGGAAACCGCATTGTCCGCGTATGAGTTGCTACGCCTCATTCCAACCAAATTCTGGCACCTGGAGCGGTTTGCCGACGCCGAAAGTCGACTTCACGCCATTTCTGAAAATCACGAAGTCCAACCTTTCACATTCCTTCTCGCGAAGGAAATCGAGGTTCACCAGTTCCCGGAGAATCGCGAAAGTATTCTCCAGCAAACAACCGCAGAGTGGATAGAGAAAAGCCCTTCTGCGCTGTGCGAATGGTTGCTTCGTTTGGGCGAATCGAAGCGCATTCTTGATCTCATTGAAGACAACGCCACCCGCGAATCGAGCAGCCTGTTTCGTCTCGTGACCCTGGCCGCCATTACCGAGAAGCAGTGGGAGCGTGCCGAGAAACTGCTTCGAGACCCTCATCCACAGATGAGGCCGTCAATCGTTCTCGGTCTGCAGGCCGCTATAGCAGAACAGCAGGGGCAGGCTGCACGGAGCCGGTCATTGTGGCAGCAGGCACTCAGCCAGGCGGAGTTGGCCTCCGGTCAGACTGCATTGCTCGAGGTGGCAAAACTGGCATCGAGGTCCGGCAATGCAGAGGTCAGAAACCGAGCCGTCACGGAGGCCTTGAAGCGCCCCTCCGCAATCAGTCTTCCGGCTTCTGACGTCGCCTTCCTTTTCGAAGTCCTTGCTGAAAAAGATGAGGCAGATGACCTGCTTACTGTCAGCCGGAATCTCCTGGCTTCAGATCGTGAGAATCCGGTCTTGATCAACAACGTTGTTTGGCTGGAATTAATCATGGAGACCCCACGAGAGGACTATTCAGAGTTGCTGCGTTCTCTGGTTGAGAAATTCCCTGATATCTCACCACTGCGAAGCACCCTGGCCCTCTCACTCATGACCAATGGCAAGAGTGAAGAGGCCCTTACCATGATGACCCCCACCTCCAGTTCGGCGACGGCAACACCGAAAAACTCCTCAGCCACCCGCAACGCGGTCACCGCCCTGGCTTTCGTTCGCACCGGTAATTTGGAGCAGGGGCGCTCAATCCATGACCAAATTCAATGGTCCGGGATGATGGAAATCGAACAGGCTTTCTTCAAGAAAGCTTTCGATGAGGCATTCAATCCTGAACCCGACGAATCAACCCTCCTCCCGGAAAACTAAGTCCTTCGCCTCTAGATTCTGACTGTGGAAACTGTCAGCACATCCACCAACGAAGACAAAGTGAGTATTGCTTTTGACTGGCGTACTCTCCTGCCACTATGGGCATTCCTCTTAGTTTGGTTCGGACAATTCTTCCTCGCCCTGGCTCCCAACTGGGCAGACGGCACCTACTACGACTATGGCTACCTCGCCCCGCCACTGGCCATCATGTTCTTCGCCAGTCGATGGGCGGAAATGACAAAAGGGTTGCACCAAGAGACAATCCTCAACGCTTTCTCCAAAGCAATTCGAAGTCCGATCGTCTGGCTACCGGGGTTGATTGCCATTCTCTTTGCAGCGCTCCTGCGCCTCATGGAAACTGTTGATTCTGGATGGCGGGCGCCCCTTTACATCCATTGGTTCCTGCTCTGGGTCACAACGGGGCTTCTCTTCATTCAAGCGCTTGGAATCAATCGCTCAGCGCCACTCATTCCGGTAGCGATTGTCACCCTGCTCAGCGTCCCACTTCCCTCGGCAATCGAATTTTCCCTCATCCATGGCCTCACTGCACAAGTCATGGAAACATCGGTGGGCCTTAACCGCTTCATGGGCTTCCCCCTGACGATGGCAGGAGAAACCATATTTGCGAACGGCATTCCACTTCAAGTGAGCGAAGGCTGCAGCGGAATCCGCTCTTTTCAGAGCAGTATCTTTGCCGGCTTTGTTATTGGTGAATTCCTCAGGATTCATTGGTCTTTTCGGATTCTCCTCATCCTGTCCAGCGCTGCTTTTGCCTTCGTCGGTAACAGCGCCCGCGTCGTTTATCTCGTTCGGCACGCGTTCCGCCATGGCGAAGAGAACCTCCAGAAACTCCACGACGTAAGCGGTTACGTCTCTCTCTCGCTAACCCTCGCTGCCATCGTCGCCCTCGGGCTTCTGATCGACAAACTGCAGTCCAGACTTCAGCAGAAAAATTAGTCAATCAATTTCAAATTTTTCATTAGTAAAGGCCGGCCTCCGCCGGCCTTTTTGCTTTTCTTCGCGCGCCACTCGCGAAAAGAATCGCCATATAAACTGCCACCGGCAGTTGAAGCGCCGGAATCTGGAAAGGGAAATCGACCATCGCATGAAGCATGACAATAATCATGCCGATCAACGCGCAACTGACCGAATATTCAATCCGGCCACGTTTCAGCCCAAGTCCAACGGTCTGGAAACCCCGAATCAATCCTCCGGCATAAAAGATAAACCACGCTAAAGCCCCGAAAATACCCCATTCGATAGCCGTCTGAAGGTAGTCCTGGTGGGCGTGATACCAGAAGAACTCCGAAACCATCCGGTCAGCGGAAGGACTCACATAAAAGGGGAATACAAGGCGAAAAGTTCCGGGACCGGAGCCATAGACCGCATTGTCGGGTAACATCCTGAGACACGTGGCATAGGCCTCGACTCTTCCTCCAAAGCTGGAACTGGTAGTCGCAGATGACCAGCGTTCCTGCCATTTCGAAACCACAGGCATGGCAAAGACCAGAGTGAGGCCCAGTAAAAGGATCCCGGCAACCGTCATCACAATCTTGGAACCAACAAAGATACTGCTCCGGAAACGAATCAGTGCGATCACAACACCGATTGCACCTAACACTTGTCCAACCTTTGAGGTGTTGATAAATACCCCGAGGATTGAAATAATCAGAATAGTTGCCCAGATCGAGGGGGCTACCACCCCCCTTCCCGAGTCACGCTCGCGCAGGAAAACCACCATGGCGGCCGGCCAACAGAGATTTAAGAAGGCAGCCGCATTGGCATGATAACGAAATGCTGCGAAAAAGAGCTTATTGCCATATTTGAGTGGGTCAGGCTCAACCCAGAGCATTGCCTCGGCTCCTGCCGCCTTTTGGGTAATGCCGATCAACGCAATAACAAATCCGCTGACGGCAAGCCATTTGAGAAAGAGCCAGCGAATCCTTGAGTGTGCGCAGGCATCGAGCAGGACGAGAAATCCAAGCAATAAAGCCACTAGGTGCACCACAACTTCCCCGGTCGACGCCCGGTCCACAGATCCAGGCAGCCAGGAAATCGCAGTCTCAGTGGGTCTGAGGGCCCAGAATTTTTCATCGAAGGTGGATACCGGGTTAGCCCACGAGATCAGACCAAGAACTGTCACAAAGACGAGAGGAATTCCGGCCCAAAGCGAAAATCTGGGGAATCGCCTCTCCAGTATCAGTAAAGCACTCCAACCGAGAAACGAGGCAATGAATAAGCCATCCAGGATTGCCACTGTGCCCCGAGTTGTTGCTCCCCACGCAAGAGGAGCATACAAGAGGCTGACCAGCAGAGGGATCAGAGCAGGCCACCACTTCCTTCCCGGCGAATCACTGCTCCCATGAGGTCCCATGGAACAGGCCTACTTCGCCTCAATGGCAGGATCCTCTTCCTCAGACTCCGGAGACTTGCGGGTGGACTGCGAAGGAACCGTGGTCAGGGTCCCATCTTCTTCTGGATCCCCTGTTTCGTTGTAATAGGAGTAATTCCCTCCACCCATGTAATTGTAGTAGTAGCCGTAGCCCCGCTTGGTCCGCGTGCGCGGCAGACCGTTCGCCACCAATCCGACAGGGTCGGTTCCGTTGTCCTGCATCATGCGAATCGCTCGCTTAATCCCTGCAGCCGGAGTCTTGCCAATGCGACAAACCAGGACCGCTGACTGGGCCAGCCCAACCAAAGGCATCGAGTCACTCACAGGAATCATAGGAGCGGAATCAATAATGATCCGGTCAAAATACTCGGAGAGTTTCTCCAGCAGTCCAGGGAGCTGCTTACCGGCGAGCAACTCAGCCGGATTAGCGGAACGACTGCCTGCCGCCATGAGAAAGAGGTTTTCTGACACATCACTACGCTGGATCACTTCCTTAAGGCTCTTTCCAAGCGAGAGGTGATCGGCCAGGCCTTTGGATCTGTCTTCGTACCCGAACGTTTCATGCTGCACCGGCCGCCTCAGGTCCGCATCGATCAGCAAAGTTCGGTCCCCCTGGGAAGCAAAAGACAACGCAAGGTTGGATGCCACCCAGCTTTTGCCCTCCCCCGGTAGTGCACTTGTTACCAGGAAAGTACAGCGCTCTCGCGAATCCCCCAGGAAGGTTAGCCCCGCCCTGAGAGATCGAACGGCTTCTGTCGCCTGTCCTTTTGGCTCAACAATGAGCGCTAGAGACTCTTCACGCCCGCGGAAGTTGCCTGTCGGAATGGCTCCAATAACAGGAACACTGGTAAGAAGCTCCAGATCCGAAACCGTTCGCACAGTGGGATCCAGAAAGCCAATAATGAAAATGATGGCAATCCCCAGAGCAGCGCCTCCGGCGGTGTATTTCAACAGGATCTTTGTCCGGTCCGGCCCGACCGGCATCGTCGGCAAAACGGGAGGCTGAAGAATCTCGAATTGCTTCGTGGCGAAGCCCTTTGAGAAGTTACCTTCTTTCAACTTGGTGGTCAGGTTGTCAAAAATGCGCTGCTCTGCATCAATCTCCCGAGCAAGAACACTGGAACGTGTTGAGACCAACTGAATCTCTGCGTTGATACGGGCATCAAAATTCTGGTTTTCAAGATTACCATTGTTGGAATCCCAGAACTTGTTTTCGTCTTCGGAAAGACGCTTCACCTGCTCCAGTTCGCCACTGAACTGCTCCTTCAGGATCCGCCCAAGCTCCCTCGCCTCGACCAGAGGGGGCCACTTGGGAAGATAACGTTTTTCCATCTCACTGACTTCGCGCTCGGAGACGCGGATCTGCTGACTCAGCTCCATGCACCGGTTGTAGAGTTCTTTGGTTTTCTCGAGCGCGAGGAGCCTCTCTTTAATCTGGTTGGAACTCTCGAGAATATACTCGAGAGCATCCTCGGAAGTATTGACCACGGAGTCCTCTGCAGACCTTTCGTACTCTTGAAGCACACCAATGAGAGTGTCTCGCGCAATTGCCGGATCGCTGTGCGTGCAAATGATATCCATGAGGGTAGTGTCCTCACGCCATCTCACCGCGACCCACTGCTGCATCATCGATCCCAACATACCGGCACTGATGTCAGAACTGTTGACCTCTGCTATGTCCTCCTGCCAAGGGAACTTTAACGCCTTGGGGACGACACCTTCACGATTCGCGAACAGATGGCTTTCGGCGATTGCCGTATAAATCCCCGGCATCTTCAGCTTCTCCGAGGCTGAAAGAATCTCTCCTATGCCAGTCATACGAATGACTTCGTCTTCAGCGACTTCAGCATCAGCTCCCTTGGCACGCTTGATCTCAATCGTGGCGTATGACTGATAGGTCTCCGGCGTGTTGGTATAGATGAAAAGCCCGAGAAAAAATCCACCAAAAATAGCGATTAGGAAAATCCAGAAGCGGCGCAGGAACCACCGAAAATAATCTTTCAATCCGCGAGTGGATTGAGGATCCGCGTTACCGTACGCGTCGTCCTGGTAGCTGTCGTAGTTCATGCAGACTTGGGAAAGAAAGGGGAAAGACTTCGAAAGATTACCCGAAGGTAAGCCGATCGCCCACCAAATAATTAAGCGACCTGATACAATTCACGGCGCCCACCCTAGAAAATACTTTCCGGAACGAAGACGGTGTCATTCGGCAGAAGAAAGAACGGAGCGCTTTGATCTTTCTGCATCTTGAGTACGTTTAACTCAAAGGTCTCAACCGACTCACCGTCACGACGCCTCACCACGACCTTGGTCGGCCGGGCAATTGTGGTAAACCCCCCCGCCACCGCAATGGCAGTGATCAAGTCGAAGGGTTCCTCCGGATCAATCTGGATAGCACCGGGATCCTTGACCTCGCCAATCACCGTGATGGTCTCCACCTTCTCCTCGACTTCCTCCATCGCATGAACGATGACGGTATCGCCGTCCTGCAGGCTAAAATTCCGGTCACTATCGATTGAGAGTCGATAGGTTTTCAAATCATCACCCTCCCGCCGCTTCAACTCGAGATTGTAGCGGTTGGAACGCTCAACCAAACCTCCCGCAGAAGCGACTGCAGTGAACAAATCCATCGACGCCCCGGCCTCGAAAGGAACCCGACCCGGCGCAGCGACCTGGCCGATCACCGTCACCAGCTGCGGAGGTAATTCGGAAGCCTTGGAAAGCGCAACAACAACCTGAGCATCGCGGATGTAGTCAGCCTCAAGGCGAGCCTCAACATCTCCCGCCAATTCTTCCGCTGAACGACCAATAGCGGGAAGACTCCCCAACAAGGGAAGCACCAGAGTGCCTTCTGGACCGATGGTAAAAACCCCCGAGAGAGATTCTTCGTCAAAGACCGTGACACTGACGATATCCGCCTCTTTCAGCAGCACGCTTTCAGCAGAAACGGTACTGCTCAATAGAGACAGCACCGACGAAACAAAAACGATCCTTTGGAAAGCCCCGATCATTTTTCAGGTATGGACACCAAGCCTGTGCCTTTGTGGCATTATGGCTTGAAGGCCCCTAAATTCGGAGATTAAGGTCGATCAGGGGGCGAATGGACTTGAGCCAGGGCCTCTTACGCTGCCAGGATTCACCACGCTGAGATTCGGGCTGGTAGTGGCGCCGCCCCCCGTGGGTGTAACAACCGGAGCATTAAACCCAAAACTCTGTCCCTCCGCGAGAGGAAACGGCATCGACTGCACCGTCAACCCCGATGGGTAAGTGAATTGAATCAGAAACGTTCCGGAGGCGACCCCTTCGAAAGAGTAGCTGCCGTCTTCCCCGGTGACAACTGTAGCAATTTCCTCTCCAGTCTCAGCATCAATCAAAGTCACCGTAGTGCCCTCGACTACTGTTTCTCCAGGGGTGGCTTCACCGTCAGCGTTAGCATCGTCGTAAACAACTCCCGTGACCGAAGCCGTTTGGGCGGCGGCATTTTGCTCAGCAAGGAAAAGAGTGAGACAGGCAATTAAAATGAATTTCAACAGTTTCATGGTCAGTGTGCTTGTGGTTATGGAATCAATACGAAAACGGCTTAATAGACAAATCCAAAGCGCACTCCAGCAAGGGTCTGGTCAAAACTGGAGATAACCTCTGAAGATTCGTTCTCGTTGTAGTTATAAAACACGCTGACACTGCCGTTCAGATCCTGTGACAAACTCACGGGACGCGACACGCTCAAACCAAGGCGGAGGAAGTCATCCTCCCGACCATTGTCGTATTCTGCATTTTCGAAGCCGACTCGAGCATCCAGAGTGTAAAGACCAGGCAGATCATGACTCATCTGCGCGACACCGGAGAGCGATTCGTAATCAGAATTCACCCCGGAATAGGATGGCCTGACATTGCGTGAGATAAAAAGGTCAAGGTCCGTCTTGGAAGAGACTTGCCAGTTGAAACCGGCGTCAAAAACAAAGTTTTCGACATCACCAGCCGCTGTGGAACGATTTTCCAAACCGAGGGTTGAAAAGGCCGTGGTTTTCGCAGACGCCTGGTAGCGCCAACGGAGCGAGGTGGTGTGGAAGTCCTGGTCGACGTTCTGTGAAGAATCGTCACTTCCGAAGCGGAAGCCGAGACCATAACTGGTTTTCGGGGCTCCCGCAAAACGGTGGAAGAGAGCGATATCCATCATGTAGCTGTTCTGGTCGTTCAACCCGGTGCCTGCATCGAAATCGCGTAGATTGTAGCCAGCACCTGCTTCGAAACTGCCGCGAGACAAATCTCGAACCAGTGATGCGTTGAGGCCCCAATCGTTACTTTGGGCGGATCGCGCTTCACGATTCACATTCACGAAATCCATCGCGTTTCCGTTGTTGCGATAAAAATCGGAACCGATGCGGAATCTCGTCTTGCCACCACTGACCTGAACATATCCGTCGAGACGGTGCTCGAAGGGATCACGGCCGGCTGCCGCTGCCGAACTTTCCCACCAGTAGGCGGCACCGTCATAACCGAAGCCGTAGTCAAATCCACGACCGCCTTGGTTGGCTGACTCAAAATCGAATCCAAAGTCGAAGATAGCAACCCACGCTGACGTTCCATCACTCAGTTGCGTCGTGTTGCTGTTGTAAACTGTGGAAGCGCCACCATACAGGTCGATGGTGTAGGGCGTTTCTTCGAACATTGTAACTCCCTTGGAGTCATATACTTCTTTCGAGCCGTATACTTCTTTTCCGGAAGAATATTCACCGGAAACAAGTGTGTTCGGCACAATCAGTGAGAGCCCAAGTGCGGCCCATGCGTAGGTCTTTGTGTTCATGCTTTGGTTATTAAGCTGTTGCGACTGGATAAATTGAGTTGTTTTTGAATGCAAATCAAGCCAAAATCCAGTTAATAATTTTCAAAAATTGTTAGAAGGATTGATAAATTCTATGGCTTCGCGGCCGGTTCGATCGTTCAAACGCTGCTCCACGCGCTCAACACCTTCCGAATCGTCCCATTTCACGACCCCCAGGTCATCAGGGAAGTCGCCCCACCGAGCCTTCCCATTAAGCAGTGCAGGCATAAAGCATCGAATCACACGACGCCACTGGCTGCGGCCCCTTTTCGGCTTGGGACAGGATAAATTCCAGACCAGACTTTCGCTGACAGGAAAAACAATCAGGCAGTCTTCGGGGCCACATGAATATTGACCGTCCTGATCCCTCCGCGCGGGTTCGATTCCGAGTTTTTTCAGACACTGCCTAAGTTCTGCCCAGTACACTTCCCCGCTCCCGGTCCGGTCAACATCGTGCTCGAGGACCTGAGCCATTGAGTAGGCATACCTCACGTCTTTCCTCGATACGATAATCTCCGCAAACGTCTCCCTGGCCTCGCGAAGGTTGCGAGGAAGTCCAAGAAGTCGAAGCGCCGAAAGGACCGCCACGACGACAATCATCCCCGCAATCGGCAAGGTATTCCCTTTGGTAGCGAAGACACTCAGCCCGAGCAGACAGAGACCGGCAAACACTCCATACAGAACCATGAGAACCGTTCGCTTGGAAAAACCGAGCGTCAGCAGGCGATGATGAAGGTGCCTGGCATCCGGAGCCATCACTGGCAGCCCGGACAAACTCCGACGCAGCACCGCCAGAGCCGTATCAAGAATCGGGAACCCAAGGGCTATAATAACAACCAGCAGAGGACCAAAAACGGACGCTTTGTGAGAGGTCAGCAACGAGGACCCGGCGATGAAAAACCCGAGCAGGTAGGCCCCGCCGTCCCCCATGTAAATTCGGGCGGGCGGCAGATTGAAAACCAGGAATGCGGCGATGCCGCCAGCGACACCAATGCCCATTGTTGCCAGCGCTACATTGCCATCCATGATCCCGATTGCAGCCAGGGTAATTGCGAGAAACAAACTGACACCACCCGCCAATCCATCCATCCCGTCGATCAGGTTGATCAAATTCGGAATGGCCACAAACCACAGCACGGTCAGTACTAATCCGAACCCTCCCAATTCGACAGAGCCTGAATCAAGTGGGTTCGAAAGGAGATCGATCCTCATTCCAAAGGAATAGGCTGCCACTGCGATCGCAATCTGAACGAGAAATTTCAACTGGGCCGGCAGATGAAATAAATCATCCAGAATTCCCAGAATGAAGATCGCGGAACCCAGGATCAGAAAGGCATAGGAAACGAGGGAATCTGACTCCTCATGTGGCAACAGAACCGCAAAAAAGAAGGATACCACAAATGCCGCATAGATAGGCAATCCTCCCACTCGAAGCACAGGAACAGCCTGGTGCTTTCTAATACCGTCGCCCGCATCGACACCTCGCTCGAATTTCCAGAAGCGGCGCAACGCCACGATGCCCACAAACGAAATTAGGAAGGTCGCAGCAAGAGCTGCTCCATACTGGGCATACTGCCCTAAATCCCATGAGGAATTACTCGTAGCCATGAAGGAAGAGGCGGGGAAGATTTTCAAATTCTCCGAGGTTGGGTTATATAGACAACTTTAGCGAAAATTAAAAGATAAATATAAATTTTTTAAACAGGCCATAAGAGCCACTTCATGAGTCATGGCACGCTCGATGCACTGCCATGGTTCGGAGACTGATCGCAGATCACCCTTTATTACTGAAGCGCTCTCGAACCTTTTCGGCTGGATTCCCCCGGTAAATCCAGTTCTCTTCCAGATCCGTCGAAGCCACGGATCCCACCGAGAGAATCGCCGAATCACCGACTTGCACTCCCGGACAAACCGTCGCTTTTGCCCCAATCCACGCCCCGTCGGCAATCCGGATAGGAGCCACACGCAAAGCGAAAGCCGGATCGGTGTAATCGTGATTACCAGTGCAGAGGTATGAGCCCTGCGACAAAACAACATTCTCGCCAAGGGTAACCTGTGCCAGGTTATCGATCCAGGAGCACTCGCCAATCCAGGTGTCATCTCCGATTTCGAGCAACCAGGGATACTTGATTTTAACGCGAGGCTTCAAGACCACCCTTTCACCTATCCCCCCGCCGAAAACGCGCAAAATCTCGGACTGAAGCGACGACGACCAGGGAATTGATGTTTCAAAGAACACCCGGCTGACAAGCAACCAGAGAGCTCGCTTCCAAAATGGCCCTGGAGCGAAATCACCGGCGGAATAGGTCTTCAAGCTAACTCTGCTCATCTACAATTTGGAATCTGTGAGTCACACAACTGTAGGCCATGTCTGCCCATCCGCAAAAACTCACTTTCTTCGCTGCGCTTCGGGTCGAACAAGGCAAGGGCGATGGAGCCTGATCTTCAACCTCTATGAGCCAACCGGAAGCACAGAACTCTCTCTTTAATGTCGCAGCCATATCAGGGGTTGGCCGCCAAACCTACTACCTGCGTCAAACCCCGAGGGCACTAGACGAAAATCGCACTCCTTTCGTGCAGTCAATTCCGCTACGAGGAATTAACTCAGCGACAAATACCCAGCTCAAATGCCTAAAATTTGCAGTTTAGCAAAATGCTGATGGAGTCACTATTGGTATCACGAGCGATGGAGTTGGTATTCCAGTGAACCGAAGCACTCCATTTATCATCGTGTAACAAGCTCACTCCGAGAGAAGTCGAAACTCCGTAACGGTCACGCCCGCCAGGCACGTAGTCGAAAGCTGCTCCTTCGCCGCCCTCAAGGCCGGCTTGTATGATGTTTACGCTGTCAGCTAAGTTAGTATTAAGCGAAACACGCAACTCCGGCATGAGGGTCAGGCTCTTGGAAAGCTCCATGCGGTAATTCAAATGAGCTCCAATATCACTGTAAAACTGCTTAACCTTCCGATCATCAAGCCCGAGGTTGAGACTATCCGCTCCGCTTTCGACGAAGCCATTGATCTCAACTTGGGAAAACTCCAAGCCAGCATGTGGACCAAAAGTGAAATCTCCAAATTTGAAGTCTCGACCTACGCTCACAGCGGCATTTAACTGGAAGCCCTCAATGTCGGCAAAGGCAGCACGATCGATAGTGGAGAAGGCAATGCTTCGGCGAGTTTCCACATCAAAAGCACCAGCACTCGCGATGACATCCAAGTAAAAACCGGATTCATCGTTCAAGCTACCATAGGCACCGAATTGAGAACTATCGCTACTTATGCTGCTCCCTGGAGCGTAATTCACATCATCGAAGTCACGCCCCGCAAACACTCCGACCCGTAAATTGCTACCACTCTGGTAATCTGCCCCCACCCGGAAACCATCACGTTCGTTCTCATAGGCCGGGGTGGCATCAAAGGCACTAGACCGCATCGAATCGAGATGCGTTTGCGTCCAGGCTATCCAGCCTGAATTTCCCGACTTGGAATCTACACCCCCATCCATTGAACGCAGGAGGCTCAGGCGATTCTGCATGAACTCAGTCTGGTGGAAACTCTGATCAAGTAGGATCTCACTAACAATCTCGTGGAAATTAGGCATCACCTGCTCAAAGGCCAGCGGGTAGGCTGATTCGGTGAGTTCATCCAACGCGGTGGACACCGTCAAGGCGTCGCCTGCTGTAGCGGGAATAAAAGAATCGAGCGCAGCAGCGACGTTGAACTGATTCTGTGTTCTAGCCATCAGGGTGTATGTCTCCGGCGCGAAGCGGAGGCTCGCGATACTTCCATCATTGAGAAGTCGAATCCGAAAGTTTGTGGGCACATTGTAGGTGTCAAATTCCCCGGTGACCGTGCCGCCGGTAGACTGGAAAACATCATATTTGTCACCGACTGAAATGGATCCGGAACCAAAGATCGTGGCTGTCAGCGTACCATCGAGTGTAATATCGCCCGTGGCTATCGTCTGATCATGATTCGCCAGACTCTCGATTTCGATTTCCGTATTGGAGCTATCGTCAAGCACGAGGTCTCCAGTAATACTGAGGGTGCCTGGAGAGTTGCCTGGTGCGAGCGTTCCGAAAACCTGAACGTTGGCCTCGATGTTCCCATCCCCACCCAGAGCGCCTAGAGATCCCACGATGAGATTATTGGTCTTCAGGTTGCCATTGATTGATAGCAGGCCCTCATTCACAAGGGTGTTGTTGTTCTCAACCAAGATAGTATTTTCAACTTTCAGGTGACCTTCACCATCCTTCACCAGATGTTGGTTGTTAACAATAATCTCACCACCTGAGGTGTTGGAATTACTATCATCAAGCACTGTAATTTTGCCGGAGGTGATATTAAGTTTTCCACCGGATTCAACCACAAGATTTCCATCATCTTTGAAGATGAGGGAATTGACCGTGTTATTTTGATTAATGGTTTTGACTTCCCGATCAATGGTGTAATCGGAAACCACAGGTGTATTCACACCTCCGTTGTTTTGAATATCGGTACCGGACGAGGTTGCCCCTTCGACCTTGAAGAGGACGTTACCGTTCTCAAGTGAGAAGGTTCCGTTGAGGGTCGTGCCCTCCCCTGCGCTGGAGCTGAAGTTGGCGTCCTGGAAATCAGTTGTTCCAGTGTAACCGACCAAGGTATAGGTACCTGCATCGAGCGCTTCAACCTGGCTGAAGTCAAAGAGACCTCCGTTGCCGCCGTTGGTGAAGTTGCCGCCCACCTCAATCTTAAGGTCACCGGATTCTGGTGAAAGTCCGGTGTCATAGAAAGCGATCGTGCCGCCGTTCCAGTTGAGGTCGCCGCTGAAGCCGAGGTTGGCCTGCATTTCACCCTTCGAACGAATCAACAGTTCGCCGCCGTTGAGGGTGACGGTGCCATCGCCAAGGGCTGATCCACTTGCGACTTCAATGCCACCGGCGTTCAGGGTGGTACCACCGCTGTGGGTGTTCGCTCCGCTCAGCAGAATCGAGCCACTGCCGGATTTCTCCAGTGCACCGCTACCGCTCATCACACTCGCGTAGGTGCCGTCAGCGGCTTGGTCGAAGCGAACGGTGCCGTTATTGGTAATCGCACCCTGCAGGCTGTCAGTATCACCGACGAGGGTACCGTTATTGACGGTGGTGCCGCCGGCGTAGGTGTTGGTGCCGCTAAGGGTCAGCGTTTCGGCGCCATCCTTCACAAGGCCCCCTGCCCCGGAAATCACTCCGCTAATGTCGAGCGACCCGTTGGCGGTGTTCACGACTTGATCGGTGGGCAATTCCAGATCCATTGCGATGGTGTGCTTCTCGCTGGATTCGTTGATGATGCCCTCCAGGGTGATACTCAGGGCGCTACCGTTTAGGGTATAAGCTCCCGTTACGTCCGAGGTGAAGAGCAGGCCGTCGATGGTGGTAATGTAATCGTCATTGGTACTGGTACCGCCGGCGCCAACGAATTCAATATTGTCGGTATCTTCCGGTTCAGAAGAATCCTCCCATTGGGAAACAGTAGACCAATTACCGTCACCCGTATTCCAAACCGCGGCGGTCTTGTAAACGAGGGTGAGAATATCATTCGCTTCGATCACATAGAAGCGTCCGTCCGCACCGGTCATCCCGCTGCTGTCAACCGAGAAGGCATCGCGACTGAAGTTCTGGATGCCGCCATCAAAGCCGGCAAATTCCCATTCGTATTTCTTCGCTTCAGGATCAAAACCGCTCCCGCCGAGAGTGCTAGCTTCCACGATAAATGGATTTGCAGTCGTAGCGGCAAGGTTAAGGGAACCGCTGGAGTCGAGGAAAGCCCAGTTGCTACCCGAAGTGCCGGATATATTGTTGACCGTCCATTCAAAAATACCGCCCCCATTGAAGGTAGTATCGCCAACTGTCAGTCCACTGCCGGACAAATCAGGTGCGAGTCGACCCCCGTCATTGATAGTAAGGCTGTTGATGGAGGTGGCACCCTTGAGGGTACCGCCGCTATTGATCGTAACTGCTGAATTGGCAAGCGAGGAACTCAGTTCCAGCGTGCCGTTATTCACGCTAGTGCCACCGCTGTAGGTATTATTACCGCTGAGAGTGACGGTGCCGCTACCGCTCTTCTCGAAGGAACCGGTGCCGTCCATCGCGCCGGCGTAGGTGCCGCTGCTGCTTTGGTCGAAGCGGACGATGCCGTTGTTCGTGATCGCGCCCTGCAGACTATCAGTGGTGCCAACGAGGGTTCCACCGTTCAAGGTCGTGCCGCCAGCGTAAGTATTGGTACCGCTGAGGGTCAGCGTGCCGTTACCGTTCTTCTCAAGCGAACCGCTGCCGCTCATTGAGCCGGCATAAGTGCCGTCGGTGGACTGCTCGAAGCGAACGCTGCCGTTGTTGCTGATTGCGCCCTGCAGGCTGTCGGTGGTGCCAACGAGGGTTCCACCGTTCAAGGTCGTGCCGCCAGCATAAGTATTGGTACCGCTGAGGGTCAGCGTGCCGTTACCGTTCTTCTCAAGCGAACCGCTGCCGCTCATTGAGCCGGCATAAGTGCCGTCGGTGGACTGCTCGAAGCGAACGCTGCCGTTGTTCGTAATTGCGCCCTGCAGGCTGTCAGTCGTTCCCGCGAGCGTGCCGTTGTTCACTGTCGTGCCGCCACTGTAGGTGTTCGTGCCGCTGAGCGTGACGATACCGTCACCGGATTTCTCAAGCGAACCACTGCCGCCCATTACACCCGAATAGGTGCCGTCGGTGGACTGATCGAAGCGAACAGCGCCGTTATTCGTGATCGCACCCTGCAGGCTGTCGGTGGTACCCGCAAGGGTGCCGTTGTTAACCGTAGTGCCGCCGCTGTAAGTGTTAGTACCACTAAAGGTAACCGTGCCGGTGCCGTTCTTCTCAAGCGAACCGCTGCCGCTCATTACACCCGAATAGGTACCGTCGGTGGACTGGTCGAAGCGAACGCTGCCGTTGTTCGTAATCGCACCTTGTAAACTGTCGGTCGTGCCCGCAAGGGTTCCGTTGTTTACAGTCGTGCCGCCAGCGTAAGTATTGGTACCGCTGAGGGTCAGCGTGCCGTCACCGGATTTCTCAAGCGAACCACTGCCGCCCATTACACCACTGTAAGTGCCATCAAATCCTTGATTGAAGCGGACGGTGCCTTCGTTGCTGATGTCTCCGGTCAGACTATTGGTCGTGCCTTCAACCGTACCATTGGCTACGACGATGCCGCCGCTGTTGCTATTGTTTCCGCTGAGGATGAGGGTGCCGTTACCGGTCTTCTCCAGGCTGGCGAGGTTGATGAAGTCGGTTGTGTCAATCGAACCGGAGAAGCCAACGGTAAGATTGTAGCCCGAACCGTCGAGGCCGTTGGCAAACGTTGCGGTGTCGCCTACCATAATGCCGTCGGACAGCAAGCTTACGTTGCCGCCGAAGCTTTGGTTCCCACTAGTGGCAAAAGTCCCGCCAAAGGCGACATCACCACTACTGCTGAAGGTGTTGAGTCCGCTGGTCCCCTTGGTGAGGGTAGTCAAGCCGCTCATATTGAGGCTGAGATTGTTGCCACCGCCCGCGAGGCTTTCCGAGAAGCTCGCACTGGTGCCGGTGAGAGTCGTGTCTCCGGCAAGTGTCGCGTTCGCATTAAATGTCTGAGAACCGCTGGTGGTAAGCGTGCCGTCCAGATCCACGTCGGATTCTGCAATGAAGTCAGCGATACCGGTATACTGACCGGCAAGGGAAACGGCGCCGCCGCTGAAGTTGAGCGTCAGGCTGTTACCGCCGCCGTCGAGGCCGTTGGCAAAGCTGGCGGTGGTCCCGCTGAGGGTCGTGTCACCTGAAAGTGAGAGATCGCCGCCATAGGTCTGTGAACCGCTGGTGGCAAAGGTGCCGTTCAAGCTGACCGCGCCCTCGCTGCTGAAGTCAGCGATGTTACTGACCCCGCCGCTAAGGCTGCTGAGCCCGCTCATGTTCAGGCTCAGATTGTTGCCGCCGCCATCGACCGCGCCGGAGAAGCTCGCGGTCGTACCACTCAGGGTGCTATCTCCGGCCAAGCCAACATTTCCATTGTAGGTCTGCGAACCGGTGGTCGCAAAGGTACCGTTCAAGCTGACCGCCCCCTCGCTGGTGAAGTCGGCGACATTGCTGACCCCGACAAGGCTACTGCTCTGGCTGAAGTTGAGGGTCAAGTTGTTACCGCCGCCGTCGAGACTGTTGGCAAAGCTCGCGCTGGTGCCGCTGAGTGAGGCATCACCCGCCAGGCTGGCGTTGGCATTATAGGTCTGGCTGCCGCTGGTGCTGAAATTACCGCTGAGCGTAACCGCACTATCGGCGGTGAAGTCTGCAATCCCTGTATAGCTGCCGCCAAGGGAAATCGCGCCGCCGCTGAAGTTGAGGCTCAGGTTGTTGCTATTACCGCTCACCCCGTTGAGCGAGGCG
>JBMYJM010000028.1:0-19292 GCA_049594415.1 Verrucomicrobiales bacterium
CTGCGGCCGGAGCCTCTTCTGCAGCAGCTTCTTCTGCGGCCGGAGCCTCTTCTGCGGCCGGAGCCTCTTCTGCAGCAGCTTCTTCTGCGGCCGGAGCCTCTTCAGCAGCGGCCTGAGCAGCCGGAGTTTCCTCGGCAGCTTCAGGAGCAGCAGCAGCGACTTCTTCTTCCGGTGTGTTGTCCTTTTCGGTTTCCTCACTCATCGGTATCGATCACAAAATTAAAAGTTGAGCCCAGCCTCGCGAGCAGCGTCAGCGAGCGCTTTGACTTTGCCGTGAAATTGATAACCACCTCGATCAAACACTACGGTCTCGATCTTTGCGTCTTTTGCCTTCTTGGCGACGGCCTCACCCACCTTGGCGGCGGCTTCGGCATTAGCACCAGTTGCACCCAGTCCCTTATCCAGGGTCGATGCGGCAGCCAGAGTCTTTCCGGCATCATCATCGATCAGCTGGGCATAGACATTCTGGTTAGAGAAATGCACCGCGAGACGGGGACACTCAGCCGTTCCGGAAATCTTCTTCCGGATGCGGCGGCGCACCTTAGCGCGTGCTTGCTTGCGAATATACAGGCTCATGTTTTTTCCTAACGTCTACTGGTTTCTAAATTACTTAACACTCTTACCCTGCTTACGGCGGACATACTCTCCCTTGTAGCGAACCCCTTTACCTTTATAGGGCTCCGGCGGGTAGTAAGAGCGGACATCAGCCGCGAACTGACCCACGAGCTGCTTATCGATACCCTCCACCTTGATCTTGGTGTTCTCTTCAACACTCACTTTCAACTCAGAGGGAATGGGGTGAAGCACCGGGTGGGAGAAACCGAGACTCAGGTCAAGTGCACTGCCCTTAACAGCGGCACGGAAACCAACGCCTTGAACCTCGAGTTCCTTGACGAAGCCGTTGGAAACACCCTCGATCATATTGGCAACCAGGCTACGAGCGGTGCCGTGCATGGCGCGCACCTTACGATCTTCGGAGGCACGCGTCACGCGCACCGATCCGTCTTCCTGCTCAATGCCAATTCCTTCAGGCAGAGCCCACTCCAGTTTACCCTTCGGCCCTTCGACCGTGAGGCTGGAGTCGTCTCCCACTTTAACCTCGACCTTCTCAGGGAGGCCGATCTCTTTTTTACCTATCCGCGACATGGTATGTTTTGGTTGCCGGTTTTTGATTAACAACTCGACCTGCTGGATTACCAGACCAGAGCGAGAAGCTCTCCACCGATGTTTTGCTTACGAGCCGTGTGACCGGCCATAATTCCTTTGGAAGTAGACACAATAGCGATGCCCATTCCGCCAAGCACCTTGGGTATCTCATCGCATCCGACATACTGGCGGAGACCAGGGCGGCTGACGCGCTTGAGGTCCTTCAGAGCGGGCGCATTACCTGAGTAACGCGGCTTGGCCTTAAGTTGTTTCTTGGCGCCCTCGCCTACCGTTTCGAAAGACCAAAGGTAGCCCTCCTCCTTGAGGATGCGGGCGATCTCGGCTTTGCTGTTTGAGTAGGGAGCGGTGAACTCCTCCTTCTGCGCCATGGTGGCGTTCTTGAAGCGAGTGAGAAAATCTGCGATGGGATCACTGACGACTGCCATAATTCCGGTTAGTTAAATTCCTTAATCTAAGTTTCGTTTAATGGGTTAGGCAGCGGGACCGGGCTTACGGAACGGAATTCCGAGAAGCGTGAGCAGCTCGCGAGCCTCGTCATCAGTCTTTGCAGTGGTGACGATAGTCATGTCAAAACCGATCTGACGGCTGACCTTATCCAGTTCGATCTCAGGAAAGATCGTGTGATCGTTAATACCGACCGTGTAGTTACCACGACCGTCAAAAGACTTGGCGGAAAGACCGCGAAAGTCACGAATTGTCGGAGAAGCAACATTGATGAAGCGATCGAGGAATTCCCACATGCGGGCACCACGAAGCGTCACGCGTGCGCCGACGACATCGCCGATACGCAGCTTAAAGTTTGAGATGGCGTTCTTGGCACGGGTCGGCACGGCACGCTGGCCGGTAATCTTGCCGAGATCTTCGATGACGTTTTCAGCCGCAGCCTTACGATCATCTGCTTTACCAAAACCGCAGTTCAGGACGACCTTCTCGATCGAAGGAATCTGGTGAACGTTCGAATAATCAAACTTCTCCTTCAGGCCGGTGACGACCTTATCTTTGTAAATTTCCTTAAGTGCTGGTTGCATAACTAAACTCCCAATAAATCTGATTACTTAGCCACGAGCTTCACATTCGAGATGTGAATCGGACCTTCCTTTTCGATGATCCCACCCTCAGGACGATCCTGAGTGCGACGGGCGTGCTTCTTGATCAGTCGCACTCCCTCAACGAGGACCTGCTCTTTCTCGGGAAACACCTGGAGAACCTTGCCGGTCTCTCCCTTGTGGTTTCCGGAAATCACGACCACTTCGTCGTTCTTCTTAACATGTGTTTTCACGCGCTTTGACATCTCTGCTTCCTCCGTCTTAAACAACTTCGATTAGAGAACCTCCGGGGCGAGAGAAACAATCTTCATGTAGTTCTTCTCGCGAAGCTCGCGGGCAACAGGTCCGAAGATACGGGTGCCACGCGGGTTCTTATCCTTGTCGATGATCACGATCGCATTGCTGTCGAAACGAAGGGTCGAACCGTCGCTGCGGCGAATCGGAGATGCTGTGCGCACCACAACAGCGCGAACCACATCACCCTTTTTCACGTTAGCGGTCGGAATCGACTCACGAATGTGAGCTGTGATCACATCACCGACTCCTGCGGAGCGGGAACGCGTCCCGATTACTCCGATCATTTTTGCGACGCGGGCACCGGTATTATCGGCCACCTGCACCTTTGATTCCATCTGGATCATGACTCTAAAAAATGTAAAAGTAAAACTTCCTGGGATCCTCCGGACTCGCGCCCGGAAAGATCATCTTAGTGTGAAAGAACTTCTTTAAGCTCCCAGCACTTCTTCTTGCTGCGCGGCTTGGTCTCCTCGATGAGAACACGGTCACCCACTTTGGCTTCTTGATTTTCGTCGTGAGCGAAGAACTTGGAGCTCTTTTTCACGATCTTCTTAAAACGGGGATGAGGCACACGACGGGTTACCTTGACGACGATGGTCTTATCCATGCCATCGGAGGTCACAATACCCACACGAGTCTTCTGCAGACCGGCCTTCTTCTCTGTTGAATCGCTCATATCTCGCTAATCGAAATGTAATAGTTTTTGCTTAGGCCTCGACCTCGGCGCTTCTCTTTTCGGTCAGGACGGTCTCGATTCGAGCTACCTCGCGGCGGATCTCACGGATACGGGCTGGATTCTCCAGCTGACCACTCTCCTTTTGCACGCGCAGGTGCAGGTTTTCCTCCTTGAGCTCACGGCGACGAGTTGCGAGCTCACCAACGCTCAACTCACGCAGATCTTTCGTGTTCTTGGCCATGCTTAATTCCTTTCTTTAAATTCTACTGATCAGAACGACGCACAAAGCGGCAGCGCACACCCAATTTGTTCGACGCGAGGCGCATTGCCTCCTTGGCTTGACTCTCGGACACACCGGAAATTTCAAACATCATCGTTCCGGGGCGAACCACAGCGACCCAGTGCTCCACCGGCCCCTTACCCTTACCCATACGAGTTTCAGGCGGACGAGCCGTGACCGGCTTGTGAGGGAAGATTCGGATCCAGACCTTTCCTTTACGCTTGAGGTAGCGGTTGATCGTAATACGGCACGCCTCAATTTGGCGATTCGTGATCCAGCCGCGTCCAAGACACTGAAGGCCATACTCCCCAAAGCTCACTTTGGTTCCACGCTGGGCATTACCAGCACGGCTTCCGCGGTGAGTTTTGCGAAACTTCACTCTTTTGGGCATCAAAGGCATAACTTATTCCCTCTGTGTTAGATTAATAAAAATTCAAATTGAGCTGATAATTAGCTGCGAGGGGCATCGCCTCCGCGCTGTCCACCGGGACCTCCCTGACCACGACCACCTGGGCCACCTGGGCCACCTGGGCCACCTGGGCCACCTGGGCCACCTGGGCGACCACCACGGCGATTACCGCCCTGGCCACGACCGCCACCACTCTGCTGCTTGGCAGCTTCTTCAGGAGTAAGCTCCTTCTTGTTCAGCCAAACCTTAACACCGATGATTCCCCAAACGGTCTCAGCTTCTGCGAAGCCATAGTCGATCGGGACACGGAGAGTCTGGAGTGGTACTTTACCTTCGCGATACTGCTCGGCGCGGGCAATGTCGGCACCACCAAGGCGACCGGCGCAACGAATACGGATGCCGTCAGCACCGAAATCGAAGGCGGTCTGCACAGCACGTTTCATGGCGCGGCGGAAAGAAACACGGCGCTCAAGCTGGGTGGCCACCTGCGCAGCAACCCAGGAAGCGTCGAGCTCGGGCTGGCGGATTTCGAAAATGTCGATCTTCACCTGAGAACCACCGCACATCTTAGAGATATCGTTGGTCATGGTCTCAATTTCAGCGCCGCGCTTACCAATGATAAGTCCGGGGCGTGACGTGTGGAGGGTCACACGAACACTGTTCCAGGCGCGCTCGATCACCACCTTGGAAACGGCACCCTTCTGAAGGCGCTTGTCGAGATAGCGGCGGATCTTCAGGTCGATGTGAAGCTGGTCAGCAAACTCGCCCTGAGGAGCATACCACTTGGACTGCCAGTCCTTATTGACTGCCAGACGAAATCCGATCGGATGTACTTTCTGTCCCATGATTAATTCCCGTGAATCGTTCTATAACTACTTGCCCCCCTCCTGGAGAGTCTTGGCCTCGGCGACCAGGCTATCGAACTCGATCCCCTTCATGGGAACCTGCTCTTTAACCGCGTTGAAATCGTCCTCCGACCAGTTCGCAATCTGCTCGTAAGTCGTTACCCCGGCAGCGTTAAGCTTCTCTGCAAGCTTGGGGCCGACACCGGTGAGCTTTTTAAGATCGTCCGATTCAGCGGGGGCGGAGTCATACGCTACATCAGCGCTTTCGTCAACTTTCTCTGCCTTCGGAGCGGCTTTTTCAGCCTTCTTTTCAGCTTTCTTCGGAGCTTTGGCTTTTTTCTCTACCTTTTCAGCCACTTCATCGTCGCTCAGAACCACCGTAATGTGGCTGGTGCGCTTCATGATGGCAGAAGCAGAACCACGGGCGCGGGCCTTGAATCGCTTGAAGGTCGGGCCTTCACCAACGATGGCGCTCTTTACGTAGAGACCGTCAATAGCCAGCTCAAAGTTGTTTTCCGCATCAGCAAGCGCTGTCTTAAGGGTCTTTCCAAACAACTCAGCACCTTTGCGAGGCGTGAAGTTCAGGATGTCGAGAGCTTCCGAAACCGGAAGGCCCTGAATTTCCCGGGCAACATCGCGGGCCTTACGCGCCGAGATGCGAGCGAATTTATAAGTCGAGGTGACGTCCATGGATTTGTTAATGGTTAGTCTTCTTAGAAATTGAAATGGTTAGGCTGAAGCTGGATTCCGTCTCCGACGGCGACCTCCGATGCTTCATCAAGCTTGGTCTGCAAAACCGCCCCGGCGATGCTCTCGCGAACGTCGACAATCATAGCGGTATAAATGGGGCGATCTTCGCGAAGCACCGTGATCGGCGTGCCGATTCGAAGCCCTTCGCGGCGGCCGGCGTCAAACACCACGAGGCCAATATCAGGGTCGATGCTGACGACGCGTGAGTTAGAAATATCACCTCGCTCTTCCTCCTCTACCACAGCCCCGGCGGACATTGCACCACGGGCATCTTCGATGGCCTTGAGAGCAGCAGTGCGCTGTGCCTCTGAAGCCTCAGCTGACTGGACAAAGCCGAGGAAAGACTCAGAGAGCGAACGAATCGCTTTAGCCTGACGCTCGACATCCTGCTGGCAAATATCCAGATCACGAACAGCCTTGAGAAGACGCTGCTCCAAGCTGTTCTCATCCTGGGTGAAGAGATCGATACCGAAAGCCTGAAGCTTCAACTGGGTCTCGCGGGCGACAACCACCTGCTCCTCGCTGACGCGAACCGCCTCGGCGAGCCCTTCTACGAGAGCTTTGCGCTGCGCTTCGGATCCAGCATTTTTCTCCCGCTCAGCCTCGAGCTGCCCCTGCGTCATAGCGAGCGCAGCTTTCAGCTCCTGGACTTCGATCGAATCGTCAGCGCGAACCCCGAAAGAACCAACCGCGGAACATACCACTGCCGCCACGGCCGCAAGAGCGGCGTGCTGCCAGAGGATGATGTTCCGGGAGATAGTCATATTCTTATCGGGAAACAGGTCAGTGATTAACCGCCTTTGATCTTCGGATTGTGTCCGCTGTGGCCACCGAACTTACGTGTCGGAGAGAATTCTCCGAGCTTGTGGCCCACCATATTTTCGGTAACGAAAACAGAGGTGAACTCTTTGCCGTTGTGGACGAGGAAAGTGTGTCCGACGAAATCCGGAGTCACCATGGAGCGGCGAGACCAGGTCTTGATCGGACGCTTCTGTCCGCTTTCGTTCATTGCGTCGATTTTATCGAGCAACTTAACGTCTACGAACGGTCCTTTTTTGAGTGAACGACCCATAATATCAGCTTCTTCAGTTCTTCAGTAAAATTAACGGCGACGCTTCTTATTCTTGCGGCGCTCAACGATGAATTTGTCGCTGCCCTTGTACTTCTGGCGGGTGCGCTGGCCCTTCACATGTCCCCAGGGGGACTTAAGGTGCTGGCGACCACCACCGGACTTGGACTTACCCTCACCACCACCGTTGGGGTGGTCGACCGGGTTCATACACATACCGCGGACAGTGGGGCGAATTCCGAGCCAACGAGTACGTCCCGCCTTGGCGCTGACGACCTGCTCGTGCTCGTGGTTACCGACGATACCGACAGTCGCGTAGCACTTCGTGTGGATCTTGCGGATCTCACCGGAAGGAAGCTTCACCAGCGCGTAGTTACCTTCGCGGTTGGAGAGCATGCAGGACTGACCGGCACTGCGGGCAATTTGGCCACCGCGTCCGGGAACAAGCTCCACGTTGTGGATGCTGGTGCCGGTGGGGATAGCGGAAAGAGGAAGCGCGCAGCCGGGCTTGATCGCGGCCTTTTCTCCTGCGGAGACTTCAGCACCCACCTCAAGACCACGGGGGGCCAGTATGTAGGAACGCTGCTTGTCACCATATTCGATTAGGGCGATACGAGCAGTACGGTTAGGATCGTATTCGATAGCGATTACCTTTGCGACTTCGTCACGACGGGTGCGCTTGAAATCGATGAGACGATACTTACGCTTGTGACCACCACCCTTGTGGCGGCATGTGATTCTACCGTTGTTGTTCCGGCCGCCGGACTTCTTGAGCGGGCGCGTCAGATTCTTCTCCGGCTTGCTCTTGGTGATCTCTTCGAAATCAGGGTGGAGCTTATACCGGTTCGACGGCGTGATTGGTCTGAATGATTTTAAACCCATGGCTAGTTACAGCGTTAGTGGTTATACAAATTCGATGGCTTCGCCGTCCGCGAGTTTCACGAAGGCCTTCTTCCAATTCTTGGTGCGGCCGAAGTCAGCACGACGCTCGCGCTTCTTCTTGCCGTTGTAGTTTGCGGTGCGAACGGACTCGACTTTCTTGCCGAACAGTTTCTCAACCGCTTCTTTGATCTCCAGCTTGTTGGCACGCGGATCCACTTTGAAGACGTACTCATTGTTCGTCTCGGTAAGCAGCGTGGCCTTTTCGCTCAGCTGGACAGTGTCGATGACTTGAAAAATATCTTTCATGTTATTGCGCCTCCTTGCGGATTACTTGGACGTTCTGGCGGCGAGCGTCTCCAGGGCGCCCTCGACAACGATGATTTTACTGTAGTGGAGCAGTTGCTCCGTGTTCACTTCGTGAGCACTGATGAGCTGCGCCGACTGGACGTTGCGTCCGGCCAGGAAAGTCTCATCAGAGAACTCGTTTCCGACGATAAGCACGCGCTTCACATCACCGGCGAGACCGTTGACCTCCTTGACGAAGGACTTGGTCTTGCCATCGGCGATGGCGAAGTCAGCGACAGTAAGAACGTCGCCTTCTGCGATGCGGGAAGAGAGGGCCTTGGAGAAAGCAAGACGCTTGGTCGCCTTGGTCACTTTCTTCGAATAATCACGCGGACGAGGGCCAAATACAACACCACCACCACGGTGGATTGGTGAAGCGTTACCACCCTGACGGGCGCGACCGGTTCCCTTCTGGCGGAAGGGCTTCTTACCGGTTGAGGCAACTTCACCGCGAGTCTTGGTGTTTGCAGATCCCTGGCGACGGTTCGCGTGGAGGGCAACGACAACGTCGTGCACAGCCTGGCGACCGTATTCAGCATCTTCGATCACTCCGATTTTAGCGCTCTTAGCACCTTCAAGATCTAAAGTCTTTGCAGCCATTGGTATATTTCCTTTCGGTTACTTTTGGATTTCAGCTTTGGGCTTACCCTGGGGATTAGCTCTCTGACGTTTCCTCAGCTTCCGCTGGCGCCTCCTTCGCCTTGAGGTCCTGAACCGGACCTTCCTTTTTCTTAGCTGGACGGATCACCACGTATCCACCCTTGGATCCGGGAACAGCACCACTAATGAGCAGCACATTGTCCTCGTCGCGCTTCTGAACAATCTTCAGGTTCTGCACCGTCTTACGATAGTTACCGTGACGGCCAGGCATCTCCTTGTTCTTCCAAATACGACCGGGGTCGGTTCCGGCACCAACACCACCGGGACGGCGGTGCATCATGTGACCGTGAGAAGCCGGCTGGCCAGCCCAGTGGTAACGCTTAATGACACCCTGGAAACCTTTACCCTTGGAGGTTCCGATGACGTCCACCCACTGACCTTCTTCGAAAAGGTCGAGGCCGGGATGTTCAATTTCAGGGAGCTGATCGTCATTTTCGAGACGAAACTCGAGGACTTTCTTCTTCGCTTTACCTCCGTTGGCCTTCACGTGGCCCTGCTCGGGCTGGGTGAGACGGGATTCCTTTTGCTCGTCATAGCCAACCTGGACAGCGGTGTATCCGTCTTTTTCAGCAGTCTTCTGCTGGAGAAAGACATTATCGCTGACGTCGATCACAGTGACCGCCACAGCTTCACCGTCCTCGTTGAAGACGCGAGTCATGCCAATTTTTTTACCAATCAATCCGATGCTCATTGCACTCGTCCTTGCTTGAAGTTTCCGGGTCTATTACTCCCGACTAGATTTTGATCGTGATGTCGACACCTGCGGGCAGGTTCAACTTCTTCAGTTCATCCACCGTACGGGCCGTAGGCTCGACGATATCAAGAAGACGCTTGTGAGTCCGGATTTCGAACTGCTCGGCAGACTTCTTGTTCACGTGAGGTGAACGGTTCACGCTGAATTTTTCGATTCGGGTAGGCAACGGGATCGGTCCGGAGACACGCGCGCCAGTACGCTTAGCGGTTTCAACAATATCGACCGTCGACTTATCGAGAAGTCGCGAGTCGTATGCCCGTAGCCTGATTCGTATACTTTGTCCCTGCATTACTGTAGTTCCGATTAAAGGTTAAATTCTATTCCGTTACACATACTGCTCCGTCATCCGCTCCACCATGGCAGCGGGTACTTCTTCAAACTGGAGCGGTTCCATCGAAAAGCTGGCGCGCCCTTTGGAAAGGCTGCGCATGTCAGTCGCGTATCCAAACATTTCAGCAAGCGGCACCTCGGCCCGGATTGCACTAAGACCATTGCGGGAATCAATTTCCGCAATGCGTCCGCGACGACGATTCAAATCACCAATGAGGTCTCCTTGATACTCATCCGGGACATCCACATTCACCAACATGACCGGCTCGAGAAGAATCGAGGAAGCCTGCTGGAAAGCATCGCGCACCGCGAGGATCGCTGCGATCTTGAAGGCCTGCTCATTGGAATCCACATCGTGGCTGGATCCACCGACCAGGTCCACGTGCACATCCACCACCGGATAGCCAAGAATGACACCGTTGGTGAGCGCTTCGCGAACGCCGGTTTCGCAGGCATTGAAAAATTCTTTGGGGATCTCACCACCCACCACGCGGTTGTTGTAGGTGAACCCCTTGCCACGCGGATTGGGCTCAACCTTGAGTTTCACGTGACCAAACTGACCTTTCCCGCCAGTCTGCTTGATGAGCTTATACTCACCGTTCGCACCGGAAGTGATCGTTTCGCGGTAAGCAATCTGAGGCTTACCGGCGTTCGTGCGAACGGAATACTCAGCCTCGAGGCGAGACTGGATAATTTCGAGGTGAAGCTCACCCATGCCAGCAATGATGGTCTGGCCGGTTTCCTCATCGGTGGAAACCACGAAAGTCGGATCCTCTTCAGCGAGACGACTCAGCGCATCTGCCAGCTTCTCGGAGTCAGCCGTGGTCTTCGGCTCAACCGCCATGGAGATCACGGGATCCGGGAATGCCGGAGGCTCGAGCATGATGTCGAACTTGTCGGCGTGAAGCGTGTCACCGGTGCGAACATTCTTCGGCCCAACGATCGCAGCGATATCGCCCGCGTAACAGGTATCAATATCCTTGTGATCGTTGGACTGAATCTGAATCAGTCGACCGATGCGCTCCTTGCGGCCGGTGCGGGAATTGTAAATCTGGTCGCCCTTGGAAACCGTGCCTGAGTAGACGCGGATGAAGACCAGCTTTCCGACGTATTTGTCGGACCAAAGTTTGAATGCGAGAGCGCAGAACTTGCCATTGTCGTCAGCCGGAGCTTCAACCACAACAGATTCGTCGTCGATCTCGGTGCCCTGGGCCGCCTGAACTTCCAACGGGCTCGGCAGATAGTCGACCACTGCATCCAGCAGATACTGGACGCCCTTATTCTTGAAAGCTGAACCACCAACGACTGGAACGATCAGGTTGGCGATCGTCGCGCGACGAAGTGCGCTCTTGAGGTCGGTAACCGTAATTTCCTCTTCGTCGAGAAACTTAAGCCCAATCTCCTCATCAGCGTCCACGAGAGCCTCAAGCAGAGAATCGCGAGCCGCGTCAGCGATCGCTTTCTGCTCTTCATCCAGCTCAGTCACTTCGTAAGTCGAGCCCAGCGTGTCGTCATCAGAATAAAGAACCGCCTTGCCGTTGATCACATCAATCTGGCCTCTGAGCTCGTCCTCGGCACCAATCGGAATCAGAACCGGCTGAGCATTGGCACCCAGCTTCTCACGAACATCTTCGACAACCGCGTTAAAGTCAGCACCAACGCGGTCCATCTTATTGACGAACACGATGCGCGGCACGTGATACTTGGTCGCCTGGCGCCAGACCGTTTCGGACTGAGGTTGAACACCAGCCACACCGCAGAAGACAACCACCGCTCCATCGAGGACCCGAAGAGAGCGCTCCACCTCAGCGGTGAAATCAACGTGCCCGGGAGTATCAATGATGTTAATGCGCTGCTTCTCGCCGTCGTAGGCCTTGTAAACTCCGTCCTCGGGGAGCTGCTTCCAGTCACAACTGACAGCAGCAGAGGTGATGGTAATGCCACGGTCACGCTCCTGCTCCATCCAGTCAGTCGTCGCCTGACCGTCATGGACCTCACCGATGCGATGAATCATGCCCGTGTAGAACAGGATTCTCTCGGTCAACGTCGTCTTGCCCGCGTCAATGTGCGCCGCAATGCCGATATTACGAGTCCGCTCAAGCGGAAACGCACGATCCGGCGAATTGAGACCAGCGCTCATCGGAAAAGTCAGGGCGAGAGAGTTATGGAGGGTGAGTGACACCTAAGAATTACCAGCGGAAGTGAGCAAAAGCGCGGTTAGCCTGCGCCATCTTGTGAGTTTCATCCCGCTTTCGGACCACAGCGCCCTGATTGGTGCTGGCGTCCTTGATCTCATTTGCGAGAGCCACATGCATCGGAGTGCCACGCTTGGAGCGAGCGGCATTCACGATCCAGCGCATAGCGAGAGACTCTTGGCGATCGATGGAAACTTCCAGGGGAACCTGGTAAGTCGCACCACCCACACGACGGCTTTTCACCTCGACGCGTGGCTTGGCGTTCTCGATTGCCCGGTTCAGAACCTCGGTAGGATCAACAGACTCTCCGCCTTCATTAGCACGATCAATCGCTGCATAGACAATGCGCTCTGCAAGAGCACGCTTGCCCTGCATCATGACCTTGGAGACCAATTTGGCCACCAGTGCGCTATCGTAGCGAGCGTCGCGCCGTTCCGGCTTGGTATAGACTCGTTTTCTTCGGGACATAGGATTATTTCAGTCGGTTGCTAAAACATTCGTATCGCCGGAGAAATGACTTGAGCAATGCTCAGATCATCACCCCTTAGGTCGTTTGGCACCGTATTTGGAACGGGCCTGATTGCGACCTTCGACACCCAGAGTATCCAGAGCACCACGAACAATGTGGTAACGGACACCCGGCAAATCTTTCACTCGGCCACCGCGAACCAGGACAATGGAGTGCTCCTGGAGGTTGTGGCCTTCACCACCGATGTAGGCGATGACTTCCTCACCATTGGTAAGACGAACCTTAGCTACCTTACGAAGCGCAGAGTTCGGCTTCTTCGGGGTTCGCGTGTAAACCTGGAGACAAACTCCGCGACGCTGCGGGCACTCATCCAGCGCAGGGGACTTGGACTTTACGACCTTGTCCTTGCGACCGTGGCGAACCAGTTGGTTGGTAGTAGGCATAACGTTACCGTTGGTATTAGTAATTCTTCGGTGCAAAAGCAGGTCGTAGACACTCCAATCGTAGAAGCTCTTCGGACCAGCGAACCCTCCAGCAGAGCACCGATTGCTGGGCGGGGGCGGGGAATATAGACGGTCAATCCAAGGTCGCAAGGGGATTTATGGCAAAATTTTAAGAATTTTGCCGAGCGCCCCGAAACCTTGAAAACAATCTCTGCCAAAGATGCTGAAATCCCGAAAAATCTGGAAATTCGGGAGAGAACAGGAGAATTTCAACATTTCTTGACTTTCACCCCCACGAGGGGAAGCTCCGGGTCGTCCTCGATCGTTTGGATTGAATCCGGAATTTTCCGAAGAGTGGTAGCACGAGGGAGATTTGAACTCCCGACCTTAGGCTTATGAGTCCTCTGCTCTACCCCTGAGCTATCGTGCCATTCCACCAGTCGGACACCTCGCGGTGTTCGTCCCACTCTCACAGTCTGCAAGCGCGGGCCGCATCAACGGCGGGCGGTAAGAAACTTTTCTTCTTACAAATGTCAAGCCCCCGTATGGAGAAATCAAGGATTCACCCAGCCCAACCCCCAAGCGATGACAAAGGGAATGGAAATGATTCCAACCAGCGACGTCACGATCACCACTTGGATAGCGACCCGGGGCTGACCCCCGTAGAGTCTGGCCAGTGCAATCGGGAAAATCGCCGCCGGCATGGCTGCCTGAATGATGAGCAGCCGTTTCAGATCAGCAGAAATCGGCAGGAACTTCGCCGAACAAAGAATAATCATTGCGGCTACGACCAGTCTTGCCAGAACACTCGACGCTGCCACGCGCGGGGCGTCGAGCAGGATTCCCCGGGTCGCGAACCGCCCGATAGTTGCTCCGATCATCAGGACCGCCATGGGAACCGCACATCGTCCCAGCATTTCCATCGTTGTCACCAGGATTTCAGGAATCCAGCGATAAAGCCCCGTGTAGTTCAGAATCAGAGCGACGAAAACCGCGACAAACGGCCCGTTGATAATGGATCGAAATCCCGATTTTCCACTCATGATCCACAAGCCAACCGTCCAAAGTGCGATCTCCACCCCCACCCCGTGAACGAACACCAGACCCGCCGGACCGGTGTTTCCGGGAAATAATGAAATTGCGATCGGCAGTGCCAAAAACCCGTAGTTCTGGACCCCGGAACACAGGATGAAGGTGCGCAGCCCCCCTCCCCTCTTGAAACGCGCCACCAAACCAATGAGCCACGAAACCGCGAAACCTACTGTTACCAGAGTGAATCCAACTCCGATCGCCCACCCGGCTGTCGAAACTTTCTCAAGCGCTGGATTGCCCGGCAGCAGAGACAGGATGTAGCAGGGAAAAAGAAGGTTCAGCCCTAGCTTAATCACCCCAACCTCAAGTTCCTCTGTCAGCCAGTTGCGACGTTGGGCGAAAAATCCAGCCCCCGCAATGAGGAATACCGGCAAAGTCGCGGCAAGAATGTTGGCAAAGGAAGCCATGCGGAAAAAAACTGAAATTAGGAAACAAAGAAATAAGAAACCGGGTAGTAACACTGATTTCCGCCTCCCCCATCAGAGACTTTGAACGCACTTCTACGTTCACTCCTCCTTTTCTCACCGCCTCTGCTTGTCATCAAGATATCCTCGCAGCATCAGACCCAGCCCACCAGCAATGAGAACGATCAGGATGAACAAGTGCGTCGCCTTAATCTCCATGACCGGACGAAAGCGACTCACCACCTCTACTGCCAGGATTACGAGCCCGATCCCGGTTAACCCCCATGCCCACCTTTTTTTCACGTCAAAGAACAAGGCCACCACCCCGATGAACAGAGGCACCAGAACCACCCCCATCGAAGTTGTTTCAGCCAGTCTTCCATGACGGCCACCTGAGATGGCTCCGGAAACTAATCCGCCGTATCCAGTCGTGAACCGGACCGAATCAAAAAACAGCCACACCCCGGCGATCATTAGTAGAACTCCAATCAACACCTTCACTTCGCCGCCAGGACGGCCTCCGGGTTCCAGATTCATATTGGAGAGTAAAACGCAGTCATCGCCACGATTCAACCCTGTTGAGTCCATTACCCTGCCCTGTCAGACTGCTTTAATACGCTTCCCCGGCCTCGGATTTCCCGTCCCTCCGGCGTTCTTTCACCTCGTTGAAAAATTCACTTCATCGACTCGCCCTGATTTTGCTGTTCAGCACAATGCTGTTGCCGACGGAAGATTCTCCACCAGATCGAGACGATGAACAAGCACGCCGCTTATCTTCGTGAGATCGGTTACTCTTCGTGAGCCTCGGTCACGTGAGAACCACCTGAATCACAGGGCAATTTTCTTCCCGTCCCACGCCAACCCGATGCCATCGGGTAGTCCGGGCTCGAGCGCCGCATAGTTAACCCGGCAAGAGAAGTGCGTCAGCCAGGTCTGCTTCACGTCCAACTGCTGCGCCAACTCCACCGCTTCACCGATCGAAAGGTGCGTGGGATGATGACCGGGCTGCAGACCGTCGAGGATGAGCAAATCAATACCACGGATCCGATCCATTGCCTCGGAACTCAACTCTTTCGCGTCCGGAATGTAGGCGAACAGTCGTTCGACTCCTGATGAAAAGAGGAAGCCAATCGTATCGACCTTTCCATGAGTCACCGGAAGGGGCGTAACGTCAAGCTGACCGATCTTGAAGTCCCCTTCGATCACCTGCGGATCAACTTTCAGGTAGCCACGATAGCGGTTCTCCCCGTCAAATACGTAGGGAAACGACGCTCCAAGACGTTCGATCGTTTCGCTTTTAGCGTAGATTCGGATCTGCTCGTCTTCGAAAACGGTGAACCGACGCAGATCATCGAAACCCATGACATGGTCGCTGTGGGAGTGAGTGTACAACACCGCGTCAAGATCACGAATCCCCTCGCGCAGGCACTGCTGGCGAAAATCGGGGCCGGTGTCCACCACGAACGTGACCTCGTGAGTCTTCACCAGGATTGATGATCGAAGTCGTTGATTCTTCGGATCATCCGAAACGCAGACTTCACAATCACAACCAATCACCGGCACCCCAATCGAGGTGCCCGTTCCGAGGAAAGTAATTTCTGCACGATTGAACATTGCATTTTTGAACAGTTATTGCATACTGTTCCTAAAATTATCCCCTTCTTCGTAATGCTCTCGGTTTTAAAAATCAAGAATCTCGCACTCGTCGACGACTTAACCTGGGAACTTGGCTCCGGGCTCATCGGTATCACAGGCCAAACCGGAGCCGGAAAATCCATGATCGTCGGCGCTCTCAAGCTCATCCTCGGAGAGCGCGCCAACCATGATCTCGTCCGCACCGGCGAAAGCCACTGCAGTGTCGAAGCCGTCTTTGAACTCAGCAACAACCTCGATCAGGTAAACGCACTACTTGAAGAAAGTGGACTGGAACCCTGCGAGGGAAATGTCCTCGTGGTGAAGCGCCTCTTTGGCAGCGGCAACAAGCAGTTCATCAACTGCTCGCCCTGCACCCTTTCCGTGCTCAAAGCGGTCGGTGGCCTGCTTG
This sequence comes from Verrucomicrobiales bacterium, assembly GCA_049594415.1. GTDB lineage: Bacteria > Verrucomicrobiota > Verrucomicrobiia > Verrucomicrobiales > DEV007 > Arctic95D-9. The sequence goes on from JBMYJM010000028.1 coordinate 16,158, forward strand.
TTGACTTACATGGTCCCCACGAACACCAGTCGCTGCTCTCACGCGACCGTCAGCTCGCCATGCTCGATGCCTATGCCCACGCCGGCGATGAACGCGAGGCCTATCGCAAGGCTTTCAGAGGATGGCAAGAGGCCGTCTTCGAACTCGATCAGTTTCAGAATACCCGCGACGTCAGTGAACAGGAAATCGACCTGCTCCGCTTTCAGGTCGAGGAAATCGCGGCCGCCGAACTTAATGTCGAGGAAGTCGACGAGATCGAACAGCGCTATCGCCAGTCTCAAAACAGCAGCCGCCTGCTCGAAAACGCAACGCAAGCCGTCGACCTGCTTTGCGCCGCCGTCGCCAGCCTGACCAATGCCCAGCGTTGCATCCGTGAACTCGAAAAAGTGGACCCCGGAATGAGCGATCGTGTCGCCGGGTTCGATTCCGCCCGCATGGAAATCGAAGAACTGGAGAACTCGCTGCGCGACTACACAGGTGGCCTCGAAATTGATCCCGCAGAACTCGCCCGGATCGAACACCGCATCGACGAGATCGAAACTCTCAAGCGCAAATACGGCCAGACGATCGAAGACGTGATCAGCTACGAGGCTAACGCCCGTCAACGCCTTGACTCTGCGGACGGACGTGAGGAAGAGCGCGAGCGCCTCACCACGGCCGTCGAGACAGCGCTGACCAGGGTGCAAAGGGCAGGTCGGAAGCTCAGTCGCAAACGACTCAAAGTCGCTGGCGAACTCGCTGCGGACATCGCCGGGCATCTTGATGATCTCGGCTTCAATCAGTCGGTCTTCGAAATCACTTTTGATGAACTCTCAGAGCCGGGACCACGTGGCCTCGAAGCGGTAGACTTCCTCTTCGGCCCCAATCCGGGCGAACCGCTCAAGCCGCTGCGAGTCATTGCCTCAAGCGGGGAAATGTCCCGCGTTATGCTTGCCGTAAAGAGCGCGCTCGCTGAACAGGATCAGATCCCGCTCATGGTCTTCGACGAAATTGATGCCAACGTCGGCGGTGAGATCGCCGGAGCCGTCGGCCGCAAGATGGCCTTCCTCGGGGCACAGCACCAGGTCATCGCCATCACCCACATGCCACAAGTCGCGGCACTGGCCCACCGCCATTTCCTCGTCACCAAGGAGGTCGAGAACCAGGTCACCAACTCCCGACTGGAAAAAATCTCCGGAGACAAGCGCACCGAGGAGCTGGCCCGCATGCTAGGCGGCGTCGCGCCAGAGACTCTCGCGCTGGCTGGAAAAATGATGGCCGCGTGATGCCAACAAGCGGCACCCAGTGCATCGTGGCACCGGATCTACTCGACTTAGTATTAACCGACCGAAAGAGGTCAGCCTCAGCCTGTAAAGAAACGTTTTGCCTTTTCAAAGAAGCTCCCGCCCACCGGGTGATTCTTCTCGGTCACCGTTTCGGCAAAATCGCTCAACAGTTCTTCCTGTTTCTTGTTGAGCTTCACCGGGACCTCGACCTGGACATTGATGAGGAGATCGCCTTTGCGACCTGTCTGGAGATCAGGCATTCCCTTATCCCGAAGGCGGAAAGAGGTATTGGTTTGAGTGCCGGCAGGAATCTTGATCGACGCCTGGCCGTCCAGGGTCGGAACGGTGAGATCACCTCCCAGGGCAGCGAGAGTAAACGACAGCGGGATTTCACAGAAGAGATCGGAATCGTCCCGCTCAAACACCTCGTGGTCTTTCACGTGAATGACCACATAAAGGTCTCCAGCGCTACCCCCCTGGCGTCCAGCATCACCGTGACCGACTGAGCGAAGCCGGCCGCCTTCCATGATTCCCGCAGGGATCTTCAGCTTGATGTGACTGCTGCCGTCTTTACGCCCTTCCCCGGAACAGTCCGGGCAGGGATTGGAAATCACTTCACCGCTTCCGTTACAGTCCGGGCAAGTCTGCTGAACCTGGAAAAAACCGCGACTCGTGATGACCTGGCCCATGCCGCCGCAAGTGGAACAAGTGCGAACGTCAGAGCTGCCACCCTTGGCACCGGTCCCCTTACAAGTGTCACAGTGAACCAACCGCTCGATCTTGAGTTCCTTTTCCACGCCGGTTGCTGCTTCTTCCAGGGAGATCTGCAAATCGTAGCGCAGATCGGAGCCGCGCTTGCGACGCTCGGATCGTCCGCGACCTCCACCGCCAAAAAACTCTTCGAAGATGCTGCCGCCGCCGCCACCACCACCACCAAATACTTCACGGAAGATGTCAAACGGATCTGCCCCTCCAAAACCGCCTCCGCCGGCAGACGCGCCCGTTCCGTTGGAAAATGCTCGATGCCCGTAGCGATCGTAGGCTGCGCGCTTCTGGTCATCGGAGAGGACGTCGTAGGCTTCTCCAAGCTCTTTAAACTTCTCCTCCGCCTCATGATCGTCCGGATTCTTATCCGGATGATACTTGATCGCGAGCTTGCGATAGGACTTCTTGATCTCCGTTCCATCCGCATCCCGGGAGACACTCAGCACTTCGTAATAATCGCGTTTTTCCATCTTGGAAATTCAGAAAAGTCAGGTCGGCCAATCAGCCTTCATCGGCGCCGGAGGAAACCACCACATTAGCGGCACGCAGCACCCGGTCCTTGAGCCGGTATCCGCGTCGCATCGTGTAAAGAATCTGGCCCTCAGCCACTTCTTCGCTGGGTTCCTGCTTGATCGCCTCATGAATATTCGGATCAAAAGCCACGCCATCAGAAGGAATGATCTCAACCCCCTGGTCCGCTAGAAAGTCGCCAATTTGCTTAAAGACCATGGACATACCCTGGAAAATCATCGAAGACTCTCCCTCACCGTCCTGGGCCGCTTTCAAGCCCATTTCAAAATTGTCGATAATGGGGAAGAGCCCCTCAAGCAAATTTCGGTTGGCGTAGACGATAGCTTCAGTTTTCTCCCGAGCCATGCGCTTGCGGTAGTTATCCAGTTCAGCCTGGGAGCGAGCAGCGACGTCCTTCCATTTCTCCACCTCAGCGGCAGGTGTCAGATCCTCATCAGCCTCGCCAACTTCTTCGGCGGACTCGGCGGACTCGGTGGACTCGGTGGACTCGGTGGACTCGGTGGACTCGGTGGACTCGGTGGACTCGGCGGACTCGGCGGACTCGGCGGACTCGGCGGACTCGGCGGACTCGGCG
>JBMYJM010000029.1:0-16563 GCA_049594415.1 Verrucomicrobiales bacterium
CCGCGACTTCGGGATAGTCAGCGATCACGTTTGTCGTTTCACCAGGGTCGCTCTTGAGGTCGAAAAGCTCCTCCCCATTCTTGTTGTTCACCAGAGTGAATCGTTTGTTCTGGATGGAAACTCTGGCGTGTTTTGATTGGGCGGCCTCACCCGGTAACCAGGCACCCACGTGGTGAACCAAATGCCGGTCGTCCTCCCAATCGGTCTCGGGGTTCTTGAAGATGGGGACCAGACTGCGCCCCTCAACCTGTTGCTTGAGCTGATCGGTCATTGGGGTGCCGGTAAGTTCCAGGAGAGTCGGCATGATGTCCATCTGGCTGATGAGTGTTGCGCTTTCCGAACCCCCTTGAATGCCGCCACCCGGCCATCTGATAAAAGCAGGCACACGGGTACCGCCCTGGTAAGGGTGTCCCTTTTGACCACTCATCCCGGCATTGTAAATTTTCGAGGTTCCCGAGGAGCCATTGTCACTTCCAATGAAGATGAATAAAGTGTTGTCTGCGATGCCCCATTCTTCGAGTTGCTGAATCATCTCGCCGATACGTTTATCGATGTATTCAACCTCCCAATAGATCTTGGCAACCTGCACGGTCATTTCCGGATGGGACCCAAGGAATTTTTTATAATCCTCATTTGGCATATCACTCGAATCCTCTTTGTAAGGGCCGTGGGGGGATTTGGGTGGGAGATAAACGAAGAAGGGTGTAATTGCCTGACGTTGAACATCCATCCATTCGGTCGCTTTATTAAAAAATAGATCAGTAGGATAGGTGCCATCCATTCTCTCCGGTTTTCCATTGTGAGAAATGGTGGCTTTCATTCTTGAGCCCTTTTCGTACATCCAGCACTCATCAAACCCGCGATTCTCGGGACGGTAAGGCCCTTCATTGCCATTGTGCCACTTGCCGAAAAAGCCCGTGGCATACCCGGCTGTTTTGAGGGCTTGCGGCAGCGTGATCGTATCCAGGCTCAAGCGCTCGCGCCCCTGGATGGTATGGGTCACACCGTCCAAAAACTCATGGCGGCCACTCAGGAGTTTAGCCCGACTGGGAGAACATCGTGCGCTGCTGTGATACTGTGTCAGGAGCAAGCTTTGCTTCTTTAGGTCATCGATATGGGGGGTCTTGATGATGGGATTGCCTAGGCAGGAATAATTCCCATAGCTGGAATCATCCGGCATGATCACGATGATGTTTGGGGGCCCGCCTTCGGGTTTCGACCCCACGAGTTTGGAATCCGCTTGTCGGGAATCCGATTCTGCGGAAGCGACCGTAGCGTTCGCGATAATGGCTGCCGTGATCAGCAGAAAAGGTAAGAATGGGGATTTCATGAGCGTGAAATGGGGTCGGTTTTGAGGAGATATGTGCAGTGCGCCACAGAAGGACTTCCGGAGGGGCTTCGACCTGCCGGATTTATTTGGAAAAAATGACAGATCCCGAAGAACTCAGGAATTTAGCCGCTTCACTCTCGCTTCATCGACTGAATCTAGGCAATCACCTCAGCAAACTGCTGCTGGGTCAGTTCATCGGCGAGGTGCGGAACCATCAGTGGAGGGCCGGCGTCACGCTTCGCGAGATCGGCGGCCAGTACCGTCGACGGTATTCCGGCAATATTGCGGATCGTGATCTCGCCATTGACCGTGTGATAAAAGTGATAGAACAAAAACTTAACCTCGACTACCCGAAGACCACGCCCAAAGGAGGTACGGGCAAAGGCATCTGGATTCGCTAAACGATGAACCACTCAAATACTTCAATTATTACTCTCTTCGCCGTTCTGCTGTTGTCATCCCTCGGTGCAGGGCTGGCAGATGATGCCTCCGACCAGAAAAGGCAGATCGAAGCGAGGCGTGCCGAGTATCTCGAATGGATCGTCGAAAACTTCGGCAAGCTCGAACCAACCACGGACGCGCGAGACGGTCGCCGCTGGGCGCTCAATCACGCGCGACTGGTTCTGAATCGCGATATTGCGAAGGCGAACCGTTACTTCAAGTCGTTCACGCCGCCGCCTCAGGACAATGACATTTACCTGATCCGATTCCTGCGGACGCTGCTCGATCTCCGTGATTCTCCGCGTCTTTCTGATGCGGCCGAGAAGCACATCGTCCGTTTTATCGAGACATGGCCCACCGGCAAGAATCACCTCGGCGACCGCGCTCACTGGCCGCCGGGATTCACCGAAAACCACGACCTGATGTATCTGACCCTGACGCTGTTCGGCGAGCAGTATCGGGGCGGGGATGGCAGCGTGCAGATTCGCGAGATCAAGAAGTTCATCGCCCATCGCATGGAACGCGGCTTTGTGGAGTGGAACTCGAAGTGTTACCAGTACCACTTTTCGAATCCGCTCATCATCCTGGTCGACCATGCTCCGGATGAATCGCTGCGAAAAGCCGCCGCGGATCTGTTGAACATCATGCTCGCCGAGCGCGCCCTGCTCAGTGTGAACGGATACCTCGGCGGTCCGTCGCTCCGCTGCCGCACCGCCGATGGCAATCATTCCCTGACCGCCCGGAAGGTCGCCTACCTGACCGACGCGCGGTATGACGGTTTCCTTCCCACTGCCTGGCTGGCGCTAGGAATGGGCGAGCCGCGATTTGACTTCGAAAACGCGCGAGCGCCTGACCTGGAACCGGCGGGCATCCATATCGCGAGCGGCAACGAGCCCCGCCTGAAGCAGGATGAGGGGATGTTCTTTGCGTGCAGCCGGTTCGTGCCGCATCCGGTGATTCGAGCGCTAGCAACTGAAGCACGCACTCGCAAGGCTCTTGTTTACAAAGGACGGCGTTATCTCGGCTGGCCTTCGTTCGATGAACTCTGGCAAACGCAGAAGTGGAAGCCTGGCTCAATTCACTATTACAACACGCCGCATGTCTCGATGGGCTCGGTGCATTCCGACGGGTGGATTCATCAGTGCCGCTACAACAGTGTTATCTTCGGAGCCGATCCGTCTCAGGCCTTGCGGGTGGAAACGATCCTGCCCGACGTTCCGCCACACAAACGCCGTCGCGAAGCGCGGGGGCGGGTGGTGCAGCACGAAAACTGGCTGCTGGGGCAGGGGACGTTGTTCGAAGACGGCGGCGCCAAGGCGGAGCGAGTTGGAAAGTGGAATGTCTATCAGGTTGGCAAAGGATTGTGTGCGCATATTGCACTGGGCAATGGCTACCACGTGTTGCAGATCTCTGACCTCGAAACGTTTGCCAGCCGCGAAGCCTTCGTCGCCGCGTTGAAACTGCCGACCCGCACAGCCGAGCGCGTCGAAGCCGAAACCTTGTCCGGCGATCGCGTCATCGTCGACCTGACGAACATGAGCATCACGATCAACGACCAGTCGCGCGCCCATCCACCGAAGATGCTTCATGATTCCGGACCGATGAAATCGGTCTACGGAAGCGGCAAAATCACCATCACGACCCAAGCGGGCTCCGTCGCCTTCGACAGCGCATCGTTCCGGCCCAAACCCGCCGGTTTGCCGGAGCTCCCCGAAGGCATGACTCGCTGAGGCAAACCGGAGTCCGCGAATTCCACGACCAAAGTAAACCAAACCCGAGCTTTGGGCGGCCTGTCCCCCGATCACGACACCCTGCTGAAGTCCGTTTCCATCCTGCTCCCGGTCAACGAAGACCCATCCGTCCGCCTCGCCGTCTACGCCGGCGGCCAACTCGAAGCCGGACCACAAGCCGGCTCACCGGCAAAGCTGCTCTTCGACTTCGGCGAGACACTCCCCAGTCAAAGCGGTTGGAACACCCTCGAACATCCCACTGGCATTCGCATCCCCGCCAACACCCCGATCTGGCTCGCTTGGAAAAGCTCCGGCGGCAAGGCCGAAGTCGCCTTCTTCGAAGACCGCTCCGGCCCAAGCAATTTCCAACCCCATCGCGGCCGCTGGGAAAGCAAAGCCATCAAGCAAGACCCCGCCGAACCCTGGCCCCGCATCTGGCCGGCCAAGGATGGAGGCGAATTTGATTCCTTTGAGTACTCCTGTTTCCTGACGCTCGAGGAATTGCAGTGAGACAATTGCGCTCCATCCTCTGAGCCAAGTCTATGAAACCCGCGCCGATCATTGCTCATTCGTGTTCACCGGCGCAGCGATCACGACCATGCCCAGCAGCGGTGATGCGCCTTCCACCTGGATGCGGAGGTCCACGCCTTCACTCGATCCAAAGTTGACGTCGCTGACCCGGAAGCGGTGCTCTTTCCAGAAGGGTTTGTTTTTCACTTCAAAGGCGACGGTATCGCCGAGCTTCATCCCCCCCTGCCCCTGGTAATGGGTCGAGATCGTGCAGTCGTCTTCGATCCGGAAATAGAGAGTGATTTCGACTTCCTGGATCGCCCCGTTCTGAAACCCGGGATCGGTCACCTGCAACTCGTAGCTGTCGCCCTCCACCAGGCGTGCGGACGGCAGCCGACGCCCATCCTGCGACTCCTTGGCCAGGCCTGAGTTCGGAATGATCAAGGCGTCTTCCATTTGCAGGTGGCTCATGTCCAGCTCCAGCCCGTATCCCTTCGGGAATGGCTGGTTCGCATCGGAGAGGATATAGACGGTCTCGATGAGATTCCGGGACTGAAATTCCGCGGCCGCGGAACGCAAAAAACCCTTCGCGAAATGAAAGTCCTCAAAGGATACCTGTCCCTCGTTCTCGAAGCCGAGGTGATGCGAACCCGCTCCGCCCGACTGCACCGTCATCCTGGCACCTTCTCCACAGTGGATGCTGTTCGCTCCCCGGTTGCTCGGACCGGTGATGGAGGTTTGCTGACAAAAAAGATGCCCGCCCTGAGCATCCCAGGTGGCATCTGAGGTTCCCATCGCCAGGCTGCAATAGAAACGAGCCTCTCCCGCAAAGCTGGGATACGTCCTGATCCCGTAGGTCCCGTCGCGTCCTCCGATGTGGTTGATGTTGCAGGTGGATGAGATGATTTCGAAGCGCTTCGCTCCATTCTTGAAGGCGTAGCCCTGCTGCAACTGCTCACCACCGACCATGAGAGCCTGACCACTGGAATCGTCCACGGTCATCAGCGTGTGAGAGGCATGGTTGAAAATACTCATCACGACATAGTCGTCGCAGCCGTTGAGATAGATGGGCTCGTAGGCCTCATTCACCCTGAATTTGAATTCCTCCAACTCCGACGTTTTGGGGCTGCCGGGCAGCCAGGCACTCCGCCAGAAATCAGGCTTGATGTGACAGTTCTGGATCCGGCCTCCGGAAGAGTGGTTCGCCCGGTAGGTGGCCCGAAGTCCGCCGATGAAGGAATACTCCACGAGGTGGTGATCCCCATTGAGCTCCAGTCCCTGCCAGGGATTCGAAGCCGAGCAGTCGATGACGTAGTTCCCCTCTCCATTGGCTCGCACCATCCAAGGATACTTTTTGAAGTTCTTGTAGTCCTGGTTTGGGTAATAGAAGCCGATCCCGCGCAATCCGCTCCCGTCCCCCAGGGTGAGAAACGGCGTTCCATTCTCGTCCCCCTCGCCCGTCTCGATGAACAAAGCACTACCCAATTGCTCTTTGGGCTTGTCGCCCAGGACATGACGCCCCCCGCTGTTGCCTCGAAGCTCCACTCCCTCACCCAGATTCAACGGTTCGGTGATGCGATACTCGCCATCGGGCACGAACACGATCCCACCGCCGTTGGCGGAAGCCGCCTCGATCGCTTTCTTCAGCGCCTCGGTGTCATCGGCTTTTCGATCGCCAACCGCTCCGTAGTCGTGGACGTTGAACAGATCGAATTTCGCGGGTTTGCGGGTTCGATCGTAGTCCTTCTGAAAAGGCGGCAGCGTCTCATCATAGTGATGCTCGCGATACACGGTGCGGGGGCCGACAATTTTGGTCTCACCAGTCACGGTGCAGTTGACCAGCTCGGCGACTCCATTGTTGATCGAGATCGAGTGCTTTCCGCCCTCGATGTGAGTCGTGTGCATCTTGTAGTGAGTGCGGTCTTTGCCCCAAATACCATATTCGGAGCCCTGCAAGGTGCTGCCCACGATTCGGAAGCCTTTGGCGTCGTCGACATACAGCGCGGTATCGCAATCGGTGACCGTGAAGTAGGACAGTTCTCCGCTGGCATCATCCCCTGAAACGCCGCGTTCGAAGTGGAGACCTTTCTGATACCCGGAGATCATCGAAAAACCGGCATAGAATCCATCCATTTCGAAAATGTGGAGACCGGTTCCATGCTGGCGCATGTAGGCGGCATGCGCCCCGCCTTCAGGAGGACTGCCCGGCAACTTGGACCAGGTCCAGTAGTCCGGTGAAAAGTGGATCGAATCGTAGCGCGACACGGCAAAGCTTCGATCGGCCGAAAGCCCGGTGTGCAGTGGGCTGCCGTAGATACCGCGCAGACAGCAGGTGCTCGCCTGGGAGAGATCGATGCCGCGCCCGGGATTGATGAGATTGATATTCTCGATCGTCACCACCGAGGCTTGCCCCCGGATCACCAGGGGGGATTCAGCCAACGCCTTGGAATCCGTCGCGTCCGTGATCTGCTGCCCGGGATGCCAGAAGGTCAGATCCCTCACGCCACAGCCGCTGCCGCTGATCAGCACACTCTGTTCGTGCTCCTGATTATGAATCATCAGGATCGTCCCCTGAGCCGGTTGATCCGGACCGATGGGACTCCAGCGTCCGCGAAGAAAAACGTTCGAGGGGATGGTCAGCATGCCCTCCAGGCGGTAGCGCCCCTCTGGCAGGAAAACCGTGCCGCCCCCGGCCGCGCTGGCGTCATCGAGCGCTCGTTGAATCGCGGGCGTGCAGTCGCCCACGGCAGGATCATCCGGCAGGCCGTATGCCGCGTCAGTCACCGAGCAGAACGCGACGATCACGTCATCCGTGGGAAACTGGGAATCTTCCGCAATCACCCGCCACCCCTCGGCGCTCATGGCCGGAGTTGGGAGGAAGCCGGTGCCGTGAACCAATATCGAAAAGAGAACCGCCTTTGCGATCCTCCCGAGGTTTAGCCTGTGAATACTCATCTACAGCTAGACTTCCGGCGGGGCTTCGACCTGCCGATTTTTTTTGAGCGGGTCGAGGATGGGTGGGTGGAGGCCGGAGTTAACAGGGTTGAGTCGGTGAGGCAACCCTGTTGGGTTGGTAGCTTTGGCTTCCGATGTACCCTGTCAGCGTATCGAAGCAATGCCGTGAATTTTTGAAATTTGTCGCCTGACCCCATTCATTTTCGCCTCGATCCGGCCTCGGCGTTCCCATGCCTTCGTCATCCTGACGCGCGACATCTTCGGGCCAAAGCTTGATGATCTCGCTCGCCTTCTCCTCGTCCGCATTGGCAAGGACTGCAGCCCCCCAGGAAGCAAGGGCGCATAGCATAGAGGCAATGAGTCGCTGTCTACCTGAGGTTTTCATCGGTTGGTTGTCCTTCACCAGGCTCCTCTACGTGGCAACTGGTCAGGGTTCTCCCAATCCACTCCCCAGCCCCCCCCTACGATTCCTTCAGCCGATACTTCAGGATGTGGAGAGCGTCTTCTGCGGTGAACCTGCCGATCGCTCCGCTGCTGTAAACAGCGATGTCCACTTTGCCTTCCGGATCGAGGAGAAAACCAGTGGCGTGGAGATAAGGCTCATCATCGTCCGCCCAGTAAGCGCCGAAGACAGAAGCGAATTCCTCCGGATTGAGACCGTATCCTACCGGGTAACTGACCCCGGATTTGGCAACGGTTTCGGTAGCTTCCTCCAGGGTTTCTGATGAGGCGGCGATGATCGAGACATCCTTGTCGGTGAATTTCCCAATAAATTCCTCAAAGTCAGCCAACTGCTGACGACAGAAGGGTCACCAGTATCCTCGGTAAATGAGAAGCAGGGTCCACTTCTCCGAGGGGAGCGAGAGCTTCTCGCCGGTCGTGAGATTCAGCTCGATTGACGGAAAGGCATCTCCCGTGTCGAGTTTGGGGATGGATGGTTGGGGCATGGTAGAATCGGTTCTGGTTGTTAGTTTTTGGTCAGGCCTTCGGCTCAGACCTTGGGAAAGTGAGTCTCGAGATGGCGGGCAAACCTCTCGAAGTCTTCTTCAATCGTCGGATTTTTCATGACATCGAAGCAGGCAAACGTTTCGAGCGGTTCCATGTCGAAGAATCGAAAGTTGAGGTGCATGGGCCAGAAAAGATCGTCGACACTTTTGCCACCAAAGAAGACCTGCTCGGGATCATTGAATGACTCCATGGGTGCATTCAGGGTCAGGGAGAGCATGTATTTTTTCCCGGAGAGAGTTCCCCCGGTTCCATACTGTTTCGAAGGATCCTGTCGTACACGCCCGTCACCTCCACAGAGTCGTCCGTCCATGCCGTAGGAATAGACATAGTCCATGTATTTTTTGAAGGACCAGGGAACCCCCATCCAGTTGACCGGACTCTGCGCGATGATGACGTCGGCCCATTGGTGTTTCTCGATCTCCTCGTCGATGTCGTAGTCATCCTGCATCGTGGTGGTCCGGACGTCGTACCCGTTTGCACTAAGGTGTGCGGTCGCTTTCTCCGTGAGAGAGGCATTCAGCTTCCCGGGCGAGAACTCGTAAATCTCGTGAGCGTTGATATGGAAAACGTTCTTCATGACTTGTAGTGATCAGTTCTTTTTCTCTTTGGCCTGCCGGGGAGAAGTCGTCCATTCATAGAGGCTTCTCTGGTAAGCGTTCGTATCCTCGATGGCGCCCTCGGGATGGACGTTTCGAAACGGATGTTCGTCTGCCGGAATGGTTTCAATCATGAAATCAATCATGCTCTGCGGATCGAGCTGAAGGTCCTCACCTTCGAAAAGCTGCTGCACCTCACGGATCGGTTTCTCCTCGGTGAAGTTCTTTTCCGGATCGTACCACTGATCGAGGGTGTCATACATCCGGTCGTTGAAACCAGTGCGGAAGGGGCCGGGGTTGATCGTTGCGACCTGGACGCCGGTTCCTTTCAGCTCACCGTAAAGGGTTTGCACGATCGCTTCGAGAGCATGTTTCGAGGCACAGTAGGGAGCAAGGAAATCGAAGGTGAAGAATCCAGCGATGGAGGAAGTCGGAATGATCTTGCCGGAGCCGCGTGCGACGAAGGCTTTGGCGAATCCCTGGATCAGTTCGAGGGTGCGGAAGACGTTGACTTCAAAAACGTTTCGGACACGGTCGACATCGATTTCGGCGATGGGACCGGTTTCTCCGGTTGCGGCATTGGGTGCGAAGACGTCCACAGTCGCCGCATACTTTTCGACGATATGTTGGATATCGTCTGCGCTTCGGTAGTCCAATTTCTCTACGGTGACACGGTCGGAAACTCCCTCCGTTTTCGCATCAGCGCGGAGCTGAGTTACCTGTGGCCAGTTCTCGCAGGTTGCGATGACAGTGTGCCCTTTCTTCGCCAGTCCGAGGGCAACTCCGCGCCCGAAACCGGTTCCTGCTCCTGTGATCAAGATGGTTTTGCTCATGTTCTATTGGTGTTGAGTGATCAGATGACCTGGAAGCCTTTGTAGATGACGGGGTCTCCGTCGAGGATGTCGCCCAGCTTTTCGAGCGCCCTATTCAGGTGGGGAGTTTCCCAGTGCTTGCTCTCCTCCTCAGCATTTTCCCAGCGCTCGTAGGAAAGGATGGTGTCCGTGTCGACATTCTCGTCCTGGATGAAGAAGTACTCCTGCGCGCCCGGTTCTTTCCGGGTTTCAGAGGCGAGAGCCTCAAGCGTGGACTTGAGGTCTTGAAGGCGTCCCGGCTTGGCTTTCAGAACGGCGATGGTGTAGATGTTTTTGCTCATTTGATTGGTGAGTTTTCGCAACCAACCAACCGATCGGTTGGCTGATCATAAGGATCGGTATACACGACTTAAATTTGACTGTCAACCGATCGGTTGGTAGTTTGTCAAAATTATGCGGGAAACAGTGTTAGATGCAGCCCAGGAACTTGTTCAGGACCGGGGGCTGAATGGTGTCAGCTTTCAGGACATAGCGGATAAGGTCGGTCTCAAAAAACCGAGCTTATTTCACCATTTCAGGTCCAAGGATGAGCTGGCGCTTGCTCTTATGGAGCGATGCCGAACCAGCTATGGGGAAAGGTACACCGAGGTCCTTTCTAAGGATGAACTGAGCGAGCCTGACAGACTGAAGGAGATTGCGCAACTTTTCGATGAGGGGCTTCGAACCCGCCACCTCTGTCTGCTCGGAGCTCTCTCGAACGACTCCGGAGCCTTTTCGGAAGAGCTCAAAGCGGAGTTGAGCGAGACCGCCAACGAATCGATCGAACGATACGCAGCCCTCTTCGAAGCAGGTAAGAAGTCGCGGACACTGGAGTTCAAGGGAACGGCGGAGGAAGCCGCGAGCACTTTTCTCGCCATGCTTCAGGGGCTCCAGCTTCTCGCCAGAGCGAAGGCGGACTCCGAACTGCTCTATCCCGCAGCGCTTTCCTACATTGATTCGATTTCGCGAACGAAGTAGTGGGCGGGTTCAGCCATGGACACTTCGGGTCAGGCAACCCATTCGAAATCTGTCTCGTCCCCCATTCACAAGTTTCCTCAACGCTCCGCCTCCCCCTGCGCTGAATCCCCACTTTCAGAATCCAGCACCTTCTTTCGATCGCCCTCAGCGCTCATGGCCGGAGTGGAGAGCAAGCACGCGCCGTGAACCATTATCGAAAAGAGAACAGCCTTTACGATCCTCCCGGGTTTTATCCTATGAATACTCCAGCACAGCTAGACTTCCGGTATCGCTCAGACCTGCTGGACTTTTTCCTACCAAGTAAACTCACTTCGAGCGCGGCTGGTAGGCATCTTCGTTCACCAGCCCCGGCTGAATCCTGATCCACCATTGATCGTAAATCTTACGCAGTTGATCCACGACTTCGGGATACTGATCGATCACGTTTGTCGCTTCGCCAGGGTCAGCGCTGAGGTCGTAAAGTTCCTCGTTATTCACCAGGGTGAATCGTTTGTTCTGGATGGCAACTCTGGCGTGTTTCGATTGGGCGGCCTGCCCATGTTCCCAGGCACCCACGTGGTGAACCAAATGCCGATCATCCTCCCAATCGGTCTCGGGGTTCTTGAGCATGGGAACCAGACTGCGCCCCTCGACCTGTTGTTTGAGCTGATCGGTCATCGGGGCACCGGTTATTTCCAGAAGAGTCGGCATCATGTCCATCTGGCTGGTGAGTGCCGAGCATTCCGCATCGGCAGGAATCTTGCCTGCCGGCCACCTGAAAAAGACCGGAACCCGCGTTCCACCCTGGTAGGGCTGCCCCTTGTGCCCTGTCATTCCGGCATTGTAGACTCTCCAGCCCGTTGAGTTCCCGTTGTCACTTCCGATGTAGATCAGGAGTGTGTTCTCCGCGATCTGCCATTCCTCAAGCTTGCTGAGCAGCGTGCCGACATGGCGATCGATATTCTCGACCATCCAATAAACTTTCGCGATGTCTTCCGTGACTTCCGGATGCGTGCCCAGGTACTTTTTGTAGTCGTCACCGGGCACACTATGGAGCCCGGTAAAAGGACCGTGAGGATCGTTCGGAGCGATATAGACAAAGAAAGGCGCGTCTTCTTTTCGTTTCTCATCGATCCAGGCAAAGGCTTTTTCAAAAAACATGTCGGTCGCGTAACCGTCTTTTTTCTTCTGGCGGACACCATTGTGATAGATCGTCGGAGAGAGTTTCGGCGTGCCGCCGCCATCGATGCCATAGCTCTCATCAAATCCGCGATTCTCGGGGCGATAGGGTTCTTCCCTGCCAATGTGCCATTTTCCAAAATGCCCGGTGGTGTAACCGGCACTTTTGAGCCCCTGCGGCAGGGTGACGGTGTCCAGGCTCAGGCGTTCGCGCCCGTGCTGGGTATGGGTCACCCCGCTCATGAATTCATGACGCCCCCCCATGAGAACCGCCCGACTCGGAGAACACCGGGGGCTGACGTGATATTGGGTGAACAACAAGCTCTCCCGTTTCAGGGAATCGATATTAGGCGTCTGAACGACTGGATTGCCGAGGCTGGCGATGTCGCCATAGCCAATATCATCGGGCATGATCACGATGATGTTCGGCTTGGAATCTTTTGAAGGTTTGGCTTCAACGTCGACGTTGCTCCCGAATATCAAACCGACTGCAAGAATTTGAAAAAAGAGAAGTGTCTTTCCGATCATCCCGAGTTTTAACCTGTAAATACTCATACACAGTTAGACTTCCGGGGGAGCTTCGACCTGCCGATTTTTTTAAACCGCCGATGGTCACAGATAAACGCAGATACAAATTTCGAGCGAAGCGGATTCGTGTTGATCATTTTTCCGGATTTTTGGAACGCGAATGGAAAAGAATGACCGCGAATTTACGCGAATCTCTTCATGTGTTGTAGCGTCTTGCCCGATTTTAGAAATCCATGAAAATCCTTCTAAATCCATGTTTCATCCATGCGGGGCATCCCAAGCTACCTGCGGAGCCTGAGCTTTTCTTTTGCATGGATTTTAACAGCCGGAGCGTAGCGGAGACAGCCGGAGGGCTATTTACACTTCGTTCCGGTTCCGCTTCATACTGTCTCTGGCGACAATCTGAGTTTCGAGTTCTTGTTTGATGCCGTAGAATTGATAGGTTCGCCCTTGCCTCCCAAGTGCTTGGGGCGTGCCTTGATGAAGTATTCTGCTGCCAGATATTGCCTGTGCTTGATGTCGGCCTTCAGCGCCACCCAGGCCCAGGCAACCGCCATGGACATTCACGAGTGGATTCTCCCGGAAGTCCGGGAAATTCGTGCCGAGAAGGATCAGCTTCGGTCGGAGCTCGCCCTCCTGCCCGACGCTCCCAACTGGCGGCAGCATCGCACCGAACGCCTTGGTTATCACAGCGGCTTCTCCCCGAGGGCAGACACCGTCGAGTGGGTCGATATCGATCTCGGGCAGGAACGAGTGGTAGGTGGCATCGCTTTGCTCGCTCCGGCTCTGGAGAGTGAGGACACTTCCATGCCGGGGTATGGATTCCCGCTTCGTTTTCGGGTGGAACTGCTACCGGAATCACCCGAGGCGGAACCAGTCATCATCGCAGACTTCACTTCCGAAGATTTCCCCAATCCCGGGGCGTTGCCCGTGTGGGTTGATGGCAAGGGAATGACGGTGCGTTCGGTTCGGATCGTAGCGACGCGTCCGCGCCGGGAAGGGGATAAGTTCTGCCTCGCCTTGGGCGAAGTCATGGTCTTTAGTGGTGGAATCAACATCGCCGCTGGACTCGCTCGGGGGCAGTTTGACGGCAGCCGACGCACCCTGGGCGCCGTCCCACGATGGGGGCTCGCCAATCTGGTTGATGGCCATAGCTTGTGCGGTCCTCCTCGTGGCAAAATGGTGAGTCCGTCGCTTGGATACCACAGCCTTATGGTCAATCTCAGAAATGAGCCCAACCCCGTGCCGCGGTGGGTGGAAATCGATCTCGGAGAAGCAGTTCCGGTGGAACAGGTTCGCCTCTTCCCGGCGCACCCACCCGAGTTTACTCATCGTCCCGGTTTCGGATTTCCTACGCGTGCCCACCTCGAGCTTTCCACCGACTCGAGCCGGGACCGTCCCTATGTCGTGCCGTTGTTGGTGGATACGCCGCTCGCACCGCCACAATCGCTCGTGAATCCCGCAGACAATCCGGTCGGCGTTCCGGCCGGGGGCCGATCAGCACGCTATATAAGATTCTTCGCCACCTCGCTGCACAACGCCAACGGGCTCTACAACCTTGCTCTGGCAGAGATGGAGGTCTGGTCGAACGGCCGGAATGTAGCCCCCAAAGGCAGTGTCAGGGCCTTTGACTCGCTGGAGTCAGAGGGCTGGTCTAAGGCGGAGACCTCTCTGAACCGGGCACGATTCACTGCCCGTCATTGCGCCCCCAAATCTTCGAGGATTGCCGGACCTGTGTTGTCCCCTAGGATTCATTAACCGCTCTTTTCAGCAGGAAACGAATCTTAGATAAAAATTGGATTGCAGTAGTTCTGGCAACTAGAACAAATGAAGCTTTGAGCCACTCAATTTTCCTGACAATCACGCTAATATTTTTATTTCATTCTCAAACTCGATCAAAGATCACATCTGCCGGCATGCTTGCCACTTTAATCACAGTGATCGTGATTTTTATTTGGAACATTAAAATGCTGCCCCACACCCCGAGCACACCCCGAGCACACCCCGAGCACACCCCGGTGCTCGGGGCGGGAACAGCAAATCAACACTTTCAACTTGCGGCGGGCAGTCTGTTTGTATCCATACTTTGTGCGTCCTAATTCAGCACAGAATTTAGATCATCCGACTTTATTTATTTAGCGGAAATCAAATACGGAAACGTTACCCTGAATTTCTTCGGCTCTCCGGAATGTGCAGGAAAAGGCTTACCAACCAACATCTCCATCGCAGTATCCATCGCATTGTCAGACAATTTGCGCCCGTTGATCTTCGGAAGACTATATGTCGCTTCCGTACCTGTTGTATAGGGTACTGCGTCAGGGAGTAGCATCTCGGCGATTTTCTCCGCGTAAACTTCCGGATCTTTTTGTGCTCCGGCTGCTGTTGCAAACTTCTTTATTGTTGCCACAGCGAGTGGACGGCGCGTTGCGTCCTCGACAATGGTACCACCATTATAGGAAGTGAGGTTCTCATTACCCTCCATGTAAAGGTGCGGCAGCAGGACATGACCGATGCGGTTGATTCGATGCCAATGATCCTCGCCAAGGTTTTTACTGGTGCTCGCGCAGTAATAAAGGGTCTTTGGAAGATGTGCGTTAGGCACCTCAAAAACAATTCCACCACATACGGATTCTCCAAAAAGATCACCCGGATGGTCTGAAAATGCCTTGGGGTTGAACTTGCCTTCGTTCACTCCCTGCTTAAATGCACCGAGTGCCGCTCCGTTTCCCGTGAACGGATCGTGAACCGTATCTACCCAGAATCGGATACCCTTCTCACAGTCTTTCACCTCGCTAATCTTCGATATACCGAGCAGCTCTCCGGTAACTCCAGGCTCAGGAAATGCCTCCTGAGATAAAAATGCGCGCACTTCATCGCCTGTGAATTGGAAAGTAAGGGTTTCCCCCTTCGTCATCGCGGCATCTTCTCCAATATGAAAATGATAAAGTCCATCATTTCCGAAGGTGGTTGTGTCCCCAGCCTTACCCTGTGGATTAAACGTCATTACAAAAACCGTCTTTTTTCCTTCCGAAGCTTGGCCTTCCGGAGCTTGGCCTTCCGGAGCTTGGCCTTCCGGAGCTTGGAATACGTAAACGTCTTGTGTGTCGTATTGGGGGTTTTCTTGAGCAAGTTTGGTTTCAAAATGGTGACCAGCATGCGCTGAGCTGCAAATAAGTGCCAAAAAGGCTCCGAGTGAACTTGTGATCGTCTTCATAAATGTTTTTTGGTTTATTGATAGGATTCGCTCCTTTGAGTTGCCACCAAATTAGACGAACGTAGACCAAACCGATATGATTGTAATCATATGGCACAAAAAAAACGCGGTCGATCATCCGATGTTTCGCTCAGCTACCCATGATGCAATGAAGCAATTCAACGCGCCCATCCGTGACCTGAATCTCTCCTCTCTCTTTTAAACGGGCGAAAGCGCGATAAATAGACTCTCTCGACAGTCCCAGTTCGGGAGCAAGATTTCCGATGCGCCCCTTGAAATCGAGCGGCCCCTGACTCTTATCCTGAAAATATTGCCAGTGAAGCCAAGCAAGCAGGCGATCTTCCGCTGTCTTGATTCCAACCAGTTCCCTGAGCATCAAGGCGTGCGCATACCGCTCCGCGAGACAACTGACGAGAGATTGGGAAAACTTGGGATCGCTTCTCATCAAATCGAGGAGCCCGACTTTCGAGATCGACCGAATTACGGTCTCGACCGTGGCCACACCAGTATTCAGGTGAGTTGGAACGAAAAGATTTTCTTCACTGAGGGCTCCGCCGCTCTGCACGCGGTAAAAAACAATACTTCGCCCATCCTTGAGATAGGTTTCCAACCGAATTTCACCATCGACCACAAAGTGAATCGCTTGCGTCGGCGATCCCTGGTGAAAAAGAACTTCTTCACGGTCGAGCTTTCGTTCGATGACTTCGTCACTGCGGAAGTAGTTCAGAATATTTTTAAGATCGTAAATCGCCATGGGTGTTAAAAAACTGCCCTTTCTTTACTCCAAGGTTCAAGGCACGCGGTAGTGTCTCTCAGCTTATTCCTGAGCAAAACTTCCAACTCGGGGCGGAGATCGAGTTGGAATGCCGTGTTTCCTATGAAAAGGCAAGCAAGTTTACCGGTCAAATTCTCAATATTAATGACTCTGCATTTGATTCGTGTCAGAAAAGGCCTGAACGAGAAATCAAACTTTCATTTGCACTCTCAGCAAAGTCACTTCAGGCCATCAACTCATGATTTTATCCGCACGAATCTCGTAAAGCAAATTACGCATCTATCTTATTCTTGCAATTCGGCTTCGATTCACTCGGTGATGGTAAGGCTTCGCAATCATCTCAAAAACTTTTTAGTGACGCGTTACTACGGTCGCCTTGGAAATCGGTTCTTCGTTAATCTCAAATTCCGATTCAGGCAGCGTGTCGCTGTGGTTCGCTGTGGTTCGCTGTGGTTCGCTGTGGTTCGCTGTGGTTCGCTGTGGTTCGCT
>JBMYJM010000030.1:0-10471 GCA_049594415.1 Verrucomicrobiales bacterium
CTAAACTCCTAAACTCCTAAACTCCTAAACTCCTAAACTATTCTGCTACCTTCTTGCGCAGCTCCTTCATTTCGGTATCGAGCTGTGAGAGATAGGCGGAAGTCGCCTTGAGACGCTTGGTTGTGAGTTTGGCAATAAACTCGTAAAGCGCCGCGTAGAAAGGAGCGTTGTCCTCCTTGGGCATGAGGTGACCAAGGAACTTCTGATCCACCGCAAGGCAGAAGGAGGCCTTGGTCGCAACCACAGTTGCCGACCGGACCTCGTCGTCCAGGGCAGCCAGTTCACCAAAAATGTCCCCGACCTGATCCATGGTCACAAGCTGTTCCCCACCCTTCATCACAGCCACTTCACCGGCGAGGAGAATGAAGATACGGGAGGCCTCGTCGCCCTCATTGATAATCGTGTCGCCCGGGTCGCAATCGAGGAAGGCGGAGGCATGCAGGACTTGATCGAGGTGGTCCTTGGAAAAGGCCTCGAGGAAAGGCACTTCCATCAGGGTTTCCGGGATCTCGTCTTCGTCGTGGATGTAGGCGTATTCTTGCACGCCGGCACTATATGAGTCGCCCCATGGGGTGTCGAGCTAAGAAAAAGGCCATAAATCAAGTTTTCACATAGACACAAAAAAAGAGCGGCGGGGCATGAACCCCACCGCTCTCGCTGGTCTCACTATGAAACTTTTAAATTACTGGATGTGGTAGGCAGGAGATCCGTGCTCGGCCACGTCCAGACCCTCTGCTTCCTCTTCCTCGCTGACGCGGACTCCCATGATCAGTTTGATCACGAAGAAGACAGCGAAGGAGAAGATGAAGGCGAAGAGATAGACACCAATCACTCCGATGAGCTGGGACATGAAGTTAGCTCCACCGAAGAAGGCGACAGCCAAGGTTCCCCAGATACCAACGGTTCCGTGAACGGAGATCGCACCAACCGGATCGTCAATCTTGATCTTGTCGAAGAAGAGGATGGAGAACACCACGATGACACCACCAATAGCCCCCATGACCACGGCAGCCCATGGTGAAACCGAGTCGGCACCAGCCGTGATACTCACGAGACCAGCCAGGAGACCGTTGAGCGCCATGGAGAGGTCAGGCTTCTTCAGCACGATGACGGAAACGAGGATGGAGGAAACACCACCAGCAGCCGCGGCCAGCGCAGTCGTGGTGAAGACAAGGCCCAGAGGTCCGGGGTTGGCAGAGAGAACAGAACCGCCGTTGAAGCCGAACCATCCGAAGAAGAGGAGGAACACACCGATAGCAGCAAGAGGCATGCTGTGACCAAGGATCGGCTTGATGCCGTCTTTAGTGTACTTGCCCTTACGTGGCCCGAGGATGATCACACACGCAAGCGCAGCAGCACCACCGAAGCCGTGAACCACAGTTGAGCCGGCGAAGTCGTAGAATGGGTCCTCCATCTGGTTGAGCCAACCCTCACCCCAGTGCCAGGAACCGGCCACAGTGTAACCGACAGCCACGAGGATCGTGGAAAAAATCATGAAGCTGGAGAGCTTCACACGCTCAGCAACAGCGCCGGATACAATGGTCGCTGCCGTAGCGGCAAACATGGCCTGAAAAATGAAGTCACCGTAGGCAGTCATGGCGAGGCCGAGGCCACCGTAGGCCCAGGTGTCATTCTCACCGCCTGTCAGGCCGGAAATAGGACCATTAAAACCGATCCAGTTCTCAATCTGCCATGAACCGCAGGGATAATGAGTATTGAAACCCATGGCAGCGTAGGTCAGGAGGCCGACGCTGATAATCCAAACGTTTTTGAACAGAATGTTGACCGTGTTCTTGGACTGAGTCAGGCCAGCCTCGAGCGTAGCAAAGCCGAGGTGCATGATGAACACCATCGCAGCAGCGATGACCGTCCAGAGCATGGACACAGTGAAGAAGTCGAAAGCCGGCGCCAAATCAGCGCCTCCGGAGGATTCGACGAGGTCGAGGTAGTCCTGAACAGGGCTTTCTGCGGCAGCAGCAGCAGGGGCCTCATCCTGGGCAATTACGTTTCCAAACAAAAGCGGCACCACCAGACAGGTAGCCAGCAACAGTGTTTTCAGGTTGAATGTATATCTCATTTTTCTTTTAGTTAGTTTGCATTCAGCGTTGGGCCTCCTGCTCACAGATTCGCCCCCAATAGGAGCACCCCGCGTGCCAACTCCTGAAAAAATTGAGTTTTTTGGCAAAAAAGTGGCCAAACCCCCGTTTTAAAGGGGTTTCAGCGTGCCCGGAAACGATTTGATCCACTCCTCTAACCCGTTCTTGATCAGAGATTTGCCCCCCCTGGCATGACTTCACGACTGAATGGGGCAGCTATCTGAAACGGCCGCTTGCGGGCTCTCATCGCTGATTGTCAGAAGTGAGAAGTCACCCCCACGCGTGAGAACCGGTGCTCTCTCTTACGAGTCCTTAACGATCTTCCCGCCCAGGGAAAGGATTCGCGCATTTGCTTTGGCGTCCTCCGCCTCGCCGATCTGGCCGTCCTGCACATACATCTGCGAGAGCGCAGTCCATGCGAGGAGGTCATTCGGCTTCAAAGTCGTCGCCTGAAGGCCGGCTCCGATGGCCTCCTTGATCTTACCCGTTTTCATCAGGGACATGGCCAGGGCGTGCCAGCCATCAAAAAACCCGGCGTCGAGTTCGACGCAGCGGCGATATTTACCTACCGCGCTTTCCAGGTCGCCAACGGCGAGATCGCCATTGGCATCATCAAAGATATCCTGGATATCGTCGCTCAACCTTCTTCTTCCTCTCCCTCTTCGGTGGTCGGGCGGATTGCCCCGGCGCGGCTGGAACCGGATTCCTTTTTCCGCTGATTGAACCAGGAGTTAAACATGCGGTAGCGAAGACCGGCTTCCATGGAAGAAGCAATCGCACGCTTGGTGTTCTCGGCTTCCTCATCTTCGTAGAGCTCAATCTTGTCGACGTAAACCAGCATATACCCCTCGCCACCGGGGGCTTCGATCACCTGAGAAAGGTCTTTTTCGCCCATCTCACCAACAGCAACCGCGATGGAACTCGCATTTTCGAGATCCTCCGGCATCTGGTTGATGGAGAAAACAGGGAGAGACTCAGCCTCGACTTCGGCGGCCTTGATGGCTTCATCGAAGGACTTACCGGCCTCCAGCGATTCATTGATCGCAGCACGGGCCGCGTTGGCGGCATCATTGACGAAGCGGTTGGAATTCTTGGCTGTGAGAGCCTGCACGATAAGCGGCTTGGCTTCCTCCAGGGTCAATGGCTGGGGATCCTCCTGACCGGTCAGGGCAAAGACATAAAAACTGCCGTCATCATTAGAAACCGGGACAGTGACGCTGCCAACAGGGAGAGCCTCGCTGAAAAGCTGACTCAGGAGCATTCCGTTCTCTGCAATAGGCTCGGGAGCTTCGCTAACCTTGAAAGCCTCGTAGGTGCCGGCTTCCATATTGTAGTCGGCTTTCTCACCAGCATACTGCTTGGCCACCTCGGCGAAGTTCACGTCGTCCTCGGCAAGATCAGCGTAGGCGTGGTTGATTGCATTGAGGAAGGCCTGTTCCGCCTTGGCTTTCTGCTCCAGTGTCGCATCCTCGGGAAGTTCCTTGGGATTAAATTTGGCGTAATCAAACGAACGTCGGATGTCGGACATCAAGTTTTCGGAGTTCTCTTCGAAGTAGGTCTGCACCTCACCGTCACTCACCTTAACCTCAGCGGCAGCCGCCTCGCGGTCAAAGTTGATCAGAGAAGCGGTGTAGTTCTGGTAAGCACGGACGTAAAGTTTGTCGATCTCACTGGGGACCGTGGTCAACCCGGCACCGATAAGATCGCGGACTTTCTGGAAAGTCAGGTAATCCTTCACCAACTGAGCGAGATCGCCGTCCGTGAAACCGTTGGGGCCCAGAATGTTGTTCTCAACAAAGGCGGCATCCACCCAGGGCTGCTGGAAAATGGGAAGCTTTGGAATCTCTGCTTTGATTTCCTCGGAGGAAGGTTCGACCCCCAGCGACTCGGCTTCTTTCCTGAGAATCAGGAGGCTCTCCACGAAGTTGGTGCGGTCTTCGTCCATGCGATTCTCACCAAAGAGAGCCACGGAGAACTCACCCATGCCCAGATCACCGGCCACATCGTAGTAGCTGGCGAGCTTCTGAACTTCTTTCACGCGAACGCAGCGGTCGTAAACCTTGATCACGCAGTTCTGGGTTCCGAGGCGTCCCTGGCCCATGTCGTAGTCGGAATAAAGGAAAGCGAAAGCAATCACGATCAGGATCGTGACGACGATAAGGGTGCCTTTCTGAATGTGGCGAATTTGTGTCAGCATGGATTGATGCAGAGGTTTGGACCCACTGATCTCATAGGAAGATCGCAAGGGCTGGGAAGGTAGAGAGAAACAACGATTCGTTCAACCGCTTTTTAGGGCGCAGAAAACGTGGGGTTCCGGTGGTTCAGCAGACCGGAATGCCCCCTGTCCCCGATGATACTGTGAAGGCGGACGGACTATCCGGGAGAAAGGCCCAGCCGGATCAGCAGAATCGGTTGTCTCGGCGACAGAGCACTGACACTTCCCAGTTTCCCCTTGCCCAGATCGGCGCAGGACCCGGTAAACGTTCCCGGATTGTCAGCAAATTTGCTACCGCGATGAAGAACCGCGATCTCTGTTCTGGATTTACATTTTGAAGCCGCTCACTCAATCTAGATTCATGAAGCTGACACTCCTTCCTCTAACCCTCGTGGTCTCGATGGCCGTCACCGTCACAGCCGAGGACTCCAGGTTCCCCTCGTTGCCCAGCGAAGTATTTTCGAACTACGCCCCGCAGGCACCCGAAATCCATTCTCCGGGTGCCATGGCGGCTCAGGCTCAGGCCTTTCTCGACAGCCTTAACGACGATCTGCGGGGACAGGCCGCCCTTCCCTACGACAGCATCGAAAAGTCGCGCTGGACGAACGTGCCTCCCCGCGGCCCTCAGGGAGGCGTTCGCCTGGGTGATCTAAGCGAGAGCCAACTCAAACTCGCCTTCGATCTGCTCGCAACGGTCCTGAGCCCTCAGGGCTATGCCAAAGCACGGGGCATTCCGCTGGCAGATGACCGACTTCTCAGAAACGGAGAACGTCGCCCCGGATTCGGCGCCGAAGACTACTGGCTTGCTATTTTCGGTTCTCCCTCAGCCGAAACTCCGTGGGCGATTCAGTTCGATGGCCACCACCTCGCCATCAATCTCGCGTTTCACGGAACCCGCATGTCACTTTCACCCACCTTCATCGGCACTCAGCCCCGCGAATTCGAACTCGATCAAAACACAGTCGAACCGATGGCGGGCAAGGATGCCGCCGGACTCGCCTTTCTCCGCACCCTTGGTGAAGCTCAGCAGGGCAACGCCATCCTCGGAAAGAAGCGCGGCAAACTGGTTGCCGGCGCCGGCCGTGACGGCGTCGTTCCTGATGCAGTCGGAGTCTCCTGCGAGAATCTCAACGAGACGCAGGAGTCAGCGCTGATGAAGATCATCCAGCTTTACGTCAACGATCTCCCGGAACCGTTCTCAACCAGACGTCTCGAGGAACTGAGCGCGGAGATCGATCGCATGACGTTTGCATGGTGGGGACCGGTGGAAGATGACGGTGACTATTCTTACCGCATTCAGGGCCCAACCCTGATTATTGAGTTTGCCGGCCAGGACCTGGGAGGTGACCCGCACGATCACCTTCACTCGATGTATCGCGATCCCACCAATGAGTACGGGGCACGACTGGGCGACCAGTGATTGGCTCAGGTAAACTCGACGCGACGACGTTTCGACGTCTTTCCGATTCCCGGATTGAAAGTATTGGTCGGATCAAGTGATTCGTAGAAATCCTTCAGGGTCGAATCCGCTTCATACATGTGCCCGACATTGTGCTCAGCGGGATACTTCGCGCCCTTCGCATCGAGAAACTCCAGCATCTTTTTCTTCATGGCCTCAATGTCAGTGCCTTTCCTGAAGATGTAGTCGTGGTGAAAGACATGACACATGAAATGACCGTAGTAGAGCGCGAGGTCCAAATGCTCGGTGATTTCTTCGGGAAGTTCCTCCACCCATTCCGCATCATGTCCTAGCAGAGCAATATCAAGGGCGAGCACTTCCTCAGTCGTTTTCTGATTCAGGTTCTGGTAACGAATCGCGGCACCGGCCGCGGCAAAGCGATGCAACAGGGCCGCCTGCTGTTCCTCCTCGTTGCACTCGAAGAAATCCACTCCTTCGATCTTTCCCCATTCCTCCTCGAGATAAGTGCGCGCTTCATCGATCCCGCCGTCGCTCATGCTGAGAATCAGGTAATACTCAAAGCGGTCACGATATTCGAGGAGGCGCTTCGGCAGATGCTGCGGAAAGAGTCGGCTCACATAGTAGAGCAACAGGTCCGGCAAGAATTTCGGCAGGAACGGAATCTTGTTCAGGAAATACTCTGCCCCCGACTTCAGGGCGTAGGCCTTCGGCAACTTCTCCGTCCCGAGATGCTTGATGGAGAGAAACACGTCCTTACCGTATCTCTCCGCCGTGTCGAAGATCCCGCGGTTCATGTATTCGCACATGTCCGGCAGATCTTTGAACTGAGTGAGAACATGCTTTCGCAAGGTCGCGAAGTCTTCAGGGTCATCGCTGCCCAGCATGAAGACCTGCTTGCGCTCAGCCACCGGATAGGTATCCACCCGAACCGCGAACGCCGCTACCTTGCCGGCACTGCCACTGACCTCAAAAAGACGCTGCGGGTCAGCGTTGTAGCGATTGGGCACTTCCGCGTCGAGATTGCGAATCCGGTCTCCGTAACCGCGATCTGACGCGAGCTTGTCGAATCCTTCCAGATCCTCCACAGGGATCTCCCCTTTCTCCAGTCGGGCTAAAATTTCCTCAGGTGTGTCGCCGAGGTTCTTGATCCCGAGGTGATCCACCAGGTTGAGATTCCCATCCTCGTCGACCTGTCCAAACAACGACAACTCTGTGTAGGAAGAACCGCGCTTGCACAGGGCTCCGCCAGCGTTGTTGGCAATACCACCGACGATGGTGGCCCCGATCGTGGTCGAACCGATCACCGAATGCGGCGCTCGTCCGAGCGGTTTCAGCACCTGTTCCAGTTCGTGAAGCGTCGCCCCGGGGAAAGCGAGCACCTGCTTACCGCCATCGAGCAGAATGATCTTCTTGATACGGGTGATATTAATAATGACGACCTCCCGGTCGTAGTCGAACCCACTGGGACAGGACCCTTCAGTAAGCCCAGTCTTAGTGGCCTGCATGATGATGGCACAGTTGGCGTCGACACAGGCCTGGAGCACCTGCCACTGCTCAAGCAAGGTAGCGGGAAAAACCACGGCAGCAGCTCCGCCAAATCCCGAACGAAAGCCCGAACGATAGTAGGCTGTCCTGCTCTCCCTGGTGAGAACGTATTTCTCGCCAACCACGGCTTTGAGTGAGGAAATGATATCTGGGTTCGACATGGAAAGTGCTGCCGGTCATCCTGAAGGAACTGCACGCGAAATTCAAGGCGCGGAAAAGTGGCACGTCCGCAACTTCCGCCCACCGCCCGGATCAGACCACGTCGCGGCGAGCCTCAATCTTCGCCTTCAAGAGTCCCATCAGGGAGTAGAGACCGAAGTAGGCCCGGTTGAGATAGATCGAATCCGCTGATCCTCGAGCCGTGCGCACATCGCGAAAGTCCTGGTTCCTGCGCTGCTCTTCGCCCATCTCGAAGATGCTGGCCATGTAGGAATCGTCGGCGAAATCAAAACTTCCTTCGTGGAACGGCTTGCCGAGCAAGCGGGTTCCGCGTCTCGCGCCTTCAAGGATCAGTTCGCGATCGCGAGGCGAATCTTCCGGTGAGATGATGTCGAGCGTTTCCAGCGCCTCGATAAAAGCGGCTTCGTCTTCGACCACCTCAGGATCTAGGAAGCGGAAGTAGTCGTGATGAAACTCTTCGTCGATCTGCTTGGTGCAGCCGAAATCGAGGACGACCACCTGCCCCTGCTCGTCGACAAGAAAGTTCCCCGGATGCGGATCGGCGTGAAACTGTTTCAGCTGATGAATCTGGAAATGATAAAAGTCCCAGATCGCCTGCCCCACCGCGTTGCGGCGATCCTGGTCAGTTTCCGCCGCCGCGTAGCGGTCCAGCGGCTGCCCATCAATCCAGTCCATCGTCAGCACTCGCCGATTGGAATACTCGGGATAATATTCGGGAAAGCGGATCCCCCCAATCTTTTCCGACGTCGCCTTGGACAGGGCCATGGATCGCTCCAGCTCGAGAGTGTAGTTCGTTTCTTCAAGTAAGCGCTCACGCACCTCTTCAAAATACGGACCCACCTCAGTGGACTTCAGCCCGAGAATCTGCAAGGCCACCGGCTTCACCACGGCGAGGTCGCTGTCGAGGCTGTCGGCCACTCCCGGGTATTGAACTTTCACGGCGAAGGTTTGCTCCCCGATCGTCGCACGATGGACCTGGCCGATCGATGCCCCGTGAACGGCCGAGCGGGTGAAACTGTCGAAGATCGCGAGCGGCTCTTTCCCGAACTCCCTCTTGAAGGTGCGAACCACCAGCGGGTAGGACAAGGGCGGAGCAGAGTATTGAGCCTGAGCGAACTGCTTGCGATAGGCCTCCGGAAGAATGTTGCGATCGATACTTAGCATCTGGGCGAACTTCAGCGGCCCGCCTTTGAGCTTGGAGAAAGTGTCGTAAATCGCTCCGGCATTGGCCTCGTCCAACGCCTCATGATCGGCTCCCGCACCGACGGCACGCTTGCCATAATGCTTGAGGTAATTCACCCCGACCTTAGCCCCGGCACCGGCAAGAGCCGTGACCCGGGAGGCACGTCCGGAGGGGATGGACTGCTGCTCGGTGGTCATGGATCAATCAGCTTTGGCCCAACTGCGCCCGCTGAGAAACCGGAAGAGATCAAATGCCGAGTCCACTGCCTGGGTTCCGATCACGTCAAATGCCAGTCGAACCGACTTCTCGATGTAGGCATCAGTGCGCTCGAAACCCGAGCTGTCATCAGCGAGATTAAATTCAACCACCGAAAGAAAATGGCCAAACAATCCCAACGGGTAGGTCCGTGTCATCGCTCCGCGACAAGCGACTTCACCGTTGGACATTCCCTTCTCGAGGATTTCATCAGCAAATTCGGTGAAAGCGGAGCGCATGCCACAGAGGCCCTCCGGGGGTTGTCTGCAGCTCTTTTTCCATCGCGGAAACCGTGCCAGGAAAAAGGAACGCTGATCCAGGGTCCGGTCGCAATAGGCGTAAAGGAAAGTCAACAGACACTGGTGAGCGTTGAAGCCTGCCCAGTCTTCTTCCGACCGTATAGCATCGAGAGTTTCGCGGACTGTAGACTCCCAGAAACTCGATTCCAATGCCTCGAACGAACCGAACTGCTCAAAGAACTCGCGCTCTCCGAGCCCCAGGTCCTTGGCGAAGGCATACACCGAAGGAGGCGGTGTACCATGCTCCAGCACATAGTGCTGATAGCGTCCGATGATTTCACTCCGTTCCATCGCCCCAGATTACGTCTCCGGAGCAGGACGAGATGATCCTCTCTCAGGTAAGAGTTCGCCAAACCCGACTAGGCTTGTGCTTTCCTTGCCGCAATGAACGAACGAACGGCCATGACTGTGAAGAAGATGGTGACCGCCGTCATGATCAAAATGAGATAGGTGGAAGTCGCCCCCCAGTCCAAAGAGCCCTTTACCATCGAAGGAATGAGACGCCCAAGACCTGCCAACGCTCCGAGGAGAGAGAACAACACGGCAATGTGCATACCCACCTTGGTGTTCTTGTTGGCGATAACAGCACCAATCAGCATACCGATCCCGAAGAAGGCCGGGATCGCAGCGGTGACTGACTGTTTTGAAGCCCCCAGAGCTTCCCAGGCAAAATAGCCAAGCAAGCCAAGGACAATCAGGATAGCGGAGCAGAGAAAAGCGAGATTCTTCATCGTTTGGTGATCAATTATATCGCAGAAAATGCGACGAAAGACAAAGCCCAAAAGAGCCACCCGCCGCTAATCATGCTCCACACCTGTAAAAACGGGAAGGGAGCCCGGAGGACGACATTGGGCGGGTTTTAAATGGCAGAGAGAGTGGGATTATCTCATTCGCTTCGCTCACGAGATCTCTCCTTCCCGCTATCGTGCGACTCCGAGTCGACCTGCGGTTCAAATCCATTCTCCCAATATCAACAAGGGCCAGCCCCGCTTCGCTGGGGCTGGCCCTTGTTGATGGCAGAGAGAGTGGGATTCGAACCCACGGTAGGTTGCCCTACACTCGATTTCGAATCGAGCGCCTTAAACCAGACTCAGCCATCTCTCCGTTTCACTCTAAGACGTCTTCGTCTCCAGATTGAGTGCGAGGCACTCTATGCGGTTTGGCTTCGCTTTCAACAACCGCTTTCGCGGCAGAGGCATTCAGCCATCTCTCCGTTTCACTCTAAATCACGGTGTTAAACGTGATGAGCTCATTGGTGCGAACATCCAGATGATCGCG
>JBMYJM010000031.1:0-10005 GCA_049594415.1 Verrucomicrobiales bacterium
AAGAAAAAGGTAGCTAAGAAAAAGGCTGCGCCGAAGAAAAAGGCCGCTAAAAAGAAAGCTGCCAAGAAAAAGGTAGCTAAGAAAAAGGCTGCGCCGAAGAAAAAGGCCGCTAAAAAGAAAGCTGCTAAGAAAAAGGCTGCGCCGAAGAAAAAAGCCGCCAAAAAAGTCGTGAAGAAAAAAGCGGCGAAGAAAAAGGTAGCGAAAAAGAAAGCAGCCAAGAAAAAGACCGCTAGAAGGAAGAAGTAGTTCTCCCGCTAGCGCTAAATGATTCTTTTAAATGAGCGTGCTTCGGCACGCTCATTTTTTTTGCATACTTTCCATCATTCGGGTCATCGCTTCACGACGCTCATCAGATGACATATTGGGATTTTTCTGGCGCAGTTCCATCATCTTCTGGAACATTTTCGAGCGCTGCTCGTCAGAAAGTTGCATCATCCTCTCCCTCATCTCAGAAGAATCCCGGCCATTACTTTTGCCACCCTTACCGGGACCGCCCCCGGGCCCGGAGGGTTGACCCACTTCCATAACACCGCCGCCCGGGCGGGCTTCTCCCGGTTTGAGAGACCACTCCGAATAGCGAACAGTAACCACTTCGCCACCGTCGATGGACACCTTGGCTGAAACTTTCTCAAGATCCTCGTCTTTCTTGAGCTCAACCATCTTCCACCCCTGAGCATTGAGTCGGCTCGAAACAACAAACGTCTCCTTCGTCTCCTTGTTCAGGAGAGTCGCAACCTGGTCTTGGTCCACCATCGCAATACCGGTCAGAATCAGGGCATCACTCAGGTTGATCGACCTCGAGAAAGGAGACTGCGAGGTCAGCGCACCGAAATCCCCAGTCTCAACCGGTCTCGGCACATACGGTCCGTTCTCCGCCGTCAGTAGAGTGACACTGCCGAGGAGCAGAAGGATCAACCTGCCGGTGCTTTGCCTCATGTTGTTTGTTGAACCCCGCGCCATCAGGGTGGTTTCGTCGATTTCGCCTACCATCCAAATTTCCGGAACTGCTTCGGAACAAATTCGAGATCGCTGGCTTCCTTGACGGCCAGTCCAATCTGAAAGTCCATCACATCCTGAGTAATAGGGTTCTGGTATTCGTCGAGGCAGTCTTTCAACGCTTCGAGCGCCCCCACCCCCTTGGTTTTGACGCGGCGATACATCTTCACTGCAATCGACTCCGCGGCACCCGGGGTCACCAGCGAAGGCACCAGTTCGACCAACTCTTCGGGACAGCTATACGGCAAATCGAGATTGTGCTTCATGCCCAGCGCGCGGATCAGCTGATAACTTTCCTCCAGCTCATGGGCCGGAAACAATGGGATCTTCACATCGACGCGTCCCGGGCGCTTCAAGTCCACTTCAATCAAGTCGGGGCGGCTGGATGCCAGGATCCAGAGAATCTTGCCCCGGTTCCTCGAGTTACTCATTTCTTTGGCCATCATCGAATAGACACGGCCCGAAACTCCGGAATCGCCGGAACCGGCATCGCGCTTTCCGAGCGCCTGATCGGCCTCATCGATGAAGACAATACAGCATCCCAGCGCATGGAGCAGTCCAAAGATAGCCTCGAGATTGCTCTCGGTGCTACCGACCCAGCGGTCGCGGAAATTCTTCATCTTCACCACTGGAACACCAGCTTCACCGGCAAGGCATTCGACCAGATAGGTTTTTCCAGTACCGACAGGACCACAGAGCAGGTAACCCATTGGCATGGCTTCGAAGTCCCCCTGCTTCCACAAGTTAATGTCCTGGCGCATCCACTCCTTGATCTGGTCGTGACCATACACATCATCCAAGGAACGCGTCGGCTCGACGAATTCGATTAAGCCATTCGAATCGCGCTCTACCAGTGACTTTTTCAAATCAGATAGATCAGACTGTTCGAGTGGGCGCCCGTCATATTCGCGCATCCTCAACAGCGATTCCATCGAACTCACGGTCGCCCCGGCTAACCGCCCTGACGGAACCTGCGGTTCTCCGGCAAAGTTGGAGAGCGCTTTCGGATAGGTCTCTTCAAAATAAGAAAAAACATCAACGAGCCCTTCGCCGCCCGGCATCGGAATTTCGATCTGGGCCGATCTCGTATTCTGCGACAGGAGATGATTCAGGTCGTTGAGATGATCCGACAAAAGAAACACAGCCAGGTTATGCTCAAGAAAGTGACTTTCACGAGACCATGAGCGAACCACCGAAGCCATCGAGTTCAACTGGTAGTCACGGGTCTGCTTGGAAATGGGGAAAACCAGCTCTGCTGACTTAATGATGATCCCGATGTGATGATTGCGACCGGCAATGCTCGAGTCACCATCTTCGGGCGTCAGGTTCCTCAGGTTCACACAAAATCTCAGGAAGCGATCAAGAAAGGCAATCGCATGAACTGGATCACTTGGTAACTCTTCGCCAAAGCGCAGCTTCTGGAAAAAACCCTCACCCGATTCGATTCTGAGACCTGTCCCAAGCTCATAGCTCAGGACAAGTTCAAAGCGTTTCAACTGAACTTCAGTAAGAAAGTCAGACAGATTCCCGAGGCGTGCCTCTCTTCCCTCTTGATCAATGAGGAGCCGGTCGCTTACGTTGCCGTGGACCACAAACTGGTTCGTCGCGCCGGAAAGATAGAGGCTGCGAATTTCATCAGCCCAGTCAGGAGTGGAGTCTGCCATAGTCGTGTCGCCTACCTGCTCGTGGCAGGATCTGAAAAAATCCGCTTCCCGTCAATCAGCGTCAACGGATAAACGACTTCACAAATTCTTCGAAGTTTGCGTTGTCTTCAGCAGCCTCGTCCATGACTTCGTCGAGACTACGGCGTTCCCGCTTCGTCGGGCGCCCCGTTCCCGCTTCGCGAACGGGTTGCACCGTTCGCGCGAGCCGCGCGGCTTTAGCAGCCTTCTCATATTCATCCAGCGGAGTCAGGTCGGTCACATAGTCATCGACCACCTTGGCCCCGATGCGCTTAGAGAGCAGGGCCTTTACCAGAACGGTTCTCGTGAGAACCCCTCGTTTCACCTGGATCTCATCGCCGATACGAACCTGACGCGAGGCCTTGCAACGGCTGCCATTAACCAGAAGCTGCTCCTTCTTGCAGGCTGCTCCGGCAAACGCCCTCGTTTTAAAAAGGCGAACCGACCAGGCCCACACATCCACCCGGACACTTTCCTCCTTCACTGGCTGCGTTTCGTCTTCCACTTCCCAAGCTCTATAATGTCCGCCCAGACCACGTCCAGCAGTTTTCCCCGTAGCGATCTGTTGCCGCCTTGGTTAAAGTTGCTCCAGCTTCTCCTGGTTCCATCACCGCCAGCATCGTTGAACCCGATCCCGACATCAGGGCAGCCCGAACACCCGCTTGCCCCATCAGCCAGTTCTTAATTCCTCCAAGCACGGGATACTTTTCAAATACCGGACGCTCAAGGTCGTTCACCATGTTACCCCAGGGGCTGCCTTGAGGCTCGTAGAAAAACCCCTCGCAGGTGCCTGAGCCCTCGAATTTCTGATAAGCCCATCCCGCAGAAATACCGAACGCCGGTTTGATCAACACGATCGAAGCCGAGGGAACAATCTCTTCCACCGGTTCCACAATTTCACCCCGACCGCGGCAATCGCAGGCTCCGCCATAGAGGAAGAAAGGAATGTCAGAACCGATCGTCGACCCGATCCCAGCCAACTCATCCTCGCTCAATCCGAGCCCGGCCATTTCATTGATTGCTTCAAGGACTGCTGCCGCATCGCTACTGCCGCCGCCGAGTCCCGCCCCGGACGGGATCACCTTCTCCAAATCAATACTGACCGCAAAAACCTTTCCGCAATGATCTTCCAGGGCGCGAACCGCCTTGATCACGAGATTATCCTCCCCGGTCGGCAGTGAGGAATCGGAACAGCGCAGCTCTACCGATTCATCATCCCGCCACTTGAGTCGGAGTCGGTCCGCGAGACTCAACCGGACCATGCGGGTTTCAATTTCGTGAAACCCGTCCTCACGTTTTCCAAGGACGCGAAGCCAGAGATTGGTCTTCGCCGGTGCCTCAATTTCGAAAGCGTCGCTCATGTCGGGAAATTCGCTCATGCCTGCCAACCGATAACAGCAAAGAGGCGCCCCGTCTTTCCCTTTTCCACCCTGTAGCTGTAGTAACGCTTAGAGTCACCTGTGGTGCAGGTGCCGCAATCATGAATCTGATCAGCAGGCACTCCCTCAGCTTCACAGCCGGCCACAATCTGAGCGGCAAAATCAATCTCATACATCGGAGGGCGAATGCAGGGAGCGATCTGAACAATCAAGTCCGCCGGATCAGAACCATAGCGCTCTTTCATCAGGCGAACCGCTTCCGGGGCGATCCCAAGCTCGCTTCCCTTTTTGCCCGAATGAACCAATGCACAAGCTCGTTTGACCGGGTCAACGATATAAACCGCCCCACAGTCAGCGACAAACACCCCGATATACTGCCCAGCCGTTCCCGTGGCCAAACCATCTGTCTGGTCGTGAAAGGTATCAATCGCTCCCTCGACCGGATCACAGCTGGCCACTGTTTTTCCGTGGACCTGACCGCCCGTAGCGAGGTGCCCGCGATCGATCCCCAGTTCCGCCAACTGAGCAACATGATGGTCCTCCAGACGCTCGAGAGCGGTCTCCCGATTCGTTTCCACATCGATGTCCGGGTGTTTCAGGATAAAGCCGTGAACCAACCCGTCGATCGCCTTCAGCGCCGGGAACGTTTCAATAAAGCGGTGATCAGCCATTCACCCAAGACCCAACAGGGTTAGGTCGGAGAGTCAACCCTGTTAGATGTCACTCTTAATCCTTTTATTTCTCTTCAGCCAGCGGAGCCCATGCCTTGCAACGCCTTTCCGGCTTTCCTCGCCACAAGTTCATGACCGGACGCCACTGGCACATCCCGCATTCTGCGCTACCTTCCCGCCCCTTTCATGCTGGCGGTCGACAAAGTCTCTATCGAATACGGCGCCCGCGCTCTCTTCAAGGATCTGTCCTTCACGATCCGGGCGAAGGAGCGCTGGTCGCTTGCGGGTCCCAATGGAGCCGGCAAGTCGACCCTGATGAAAATCATCGCGGGGATCGAAGAAGCCGATACCGGCCGAATCATCAAGGCCAAGCAGACCACGATCGGCTACCTCCCCCAGGAAGGCGTCAAACATGAGGGCACGACTGTCTTCTCGGAAGCCGAGAAAGCCTTCGACGACGTCAAGCAGCTACAGGAGCAACTCAGGGAAGTCGAAGGTGAACTCGAAACCGCTGATCCCGAGAGCGAAGCCTACGGCGATCTCCTCGAGGTGTTCGGCGACCTACAGTTGCGCCTCGATCACCACGATGTCAGCAAGATGAAGCCGCGCATCGAAACGGTGTTGAGCGGCCTCGGCTTCAAGCAGAGCGATTTCGAAAGAGAGACCAGTGAGTTCAGTGGCGGCTGGCAGATGCGCATCGCTATGGCCAAACTTCTGCTTCGGGAGCCATCGGTCCTTCTCCTCGACGAGCCCACCAACCACCTCGACATCGAAACGGTCCAGTGGCTCGAGCAATGGCTTCGTAGCTACGGTGGCGCCATCATCCTGATTTCCCACGACCGCTCTATGCTCGACAACCTGACCAACCGCACCCTCGCGTTCGAGCCGGGTGGTCGAGTCGAGCAATACTCCGGCAACTACTCGTTCTTTCTTCGTGAACGGGACGCCCGACAGGAGCAGGCTCAACGCGCTTTCAAAAACCAGCAGCGTGAGATCGAGAAAACGGAGAAGCTCATTAACCGCTTCCGGGCCAAGGCGACCAAGGCCAGGATGGTTCAGTCTCGAATCAAACAGTTGGAGAAAATGGAGCGCATCGAGCTCGAGGAGGAAGGCGCCACGATGGACTTTCGCTTCCCCCAGCCCGAGCGGAGCGGCCAGACCGTAATTAAGCTGGAAGGGGCATGCAAATATTACGGAGACAACAAGGTCATCGACGGACTCGACTTTGCGATCGAGCGCGGCGACAAGATCGCCATCGTCGGCGTCAACGGTGCCGGAAAGTCCACCTTCTC
This sequence comes from Verrucomicrobiales bacterium, assembly GCA_049594415.1. Taxonomy (GTDB): domain Bacteria; phylum Verrucomicrobiota; class Verrucomicrobiia; order Verrucomicrobiales; family DEV007; genus Arctic95D-9. The sequence continues at coordinate 6,021 of JBMYJM010000031.1, forward strand.
CCGTCTCATTGCCGGAGATGAAGAACCCACGTCGGGTGAGCGAACCGAAGGTCACAAAGTGGGCATTGCCTACTTCTCACAAACCCACGCCGACGAACTTAATCCGAACAAGACCGTTCTCGAAACCATGGAGGGCAGTGTCACTAACGAGGCTGCGGGGAACCTTCGCACCCTACTCGGTGCATTCCTCTTCCGCGGTGATGATGTTTTCAAATCCGTCAGCATTCTCTCCGGTGGTGAACGCGGCCGTCTTGCTCTTGCCCGCATGCTCTTGCAGCCGGCTAATTTCCTGATTCTTGACGAGCCGACCAATCACCTCGACCTACACTCCCAGGAGGTCCTGCAAAAGGCGCTGCTCGATTACACCGGTGCCTACGTCATCGTCTCGCACAACCGGGCCTTCCTCGACCCCATCGTGACCAAGGTGCTGGAGTTCATTCCCAACCAACCTCCAAGGGTTTACTACGGGAATGTGAGCGACTACATCGAGAAGAAGCAGGCCGACCTCGAAGCCGCCAAAGGCAAGGATACCGGTGCCACCTCCAAAGCCGCCAGTTCGTCATCGGGTTCCACCGGAGCCAATCGCAAGGAACAGCGACGTCTCGAGGCTAAGGCTCGCGAAGCTAAGGCCGCCAAGCTCAAACCGCTCAAAGCCGAGTTCGAAAAAGTTGAAACCGAGATCGGCAACCTCGAACAGGAAAAAGCCGATCTCACCGCCAAGCTCGTGGATCCGGAGTTCTTCAAAAAGGGCGAAGAAGCGAACGAGGCGACCAAGCGCTTCTCCGAAGTCGAAGCTGAACTCGAAACGCTCTTTACGAAGTGGAGCGAGTTGAGTGAGGAGATCGAACGAATCGAAGACTCCCAGGAACGACAGCATCAAATTTGACATCTTCCGGTCGCGGTACGTTGCCCCGTCTATGATGCCAGCATGCTCCTCCGACTCTCAATTGTTTCGTTGCTTCTCACTGCCCTGACACGCTCTTCTTCGAGGATGGAACCCGACCCACTCCTTCACCATGATTGATGCCGAAATAATTTTGGTAGGTAGCTGATCATTCGCTACGTAGCGTCGAACTCAGATTGACACTCTGCGCCGTCACCGCTCTGATAGAGTCATGGCGGATGCTCCCAACCGACTCTTTCTCCTCGATGGCATGGCGCTCGTTTACCGGGCTCATTTTGCACTCATTCGCAGCCCAATATATACTTCGAAGCGGGTCAACACCTCTGCCATCTACGGCTTCACCGTCAATCTGCTTGACCTCCTCGAGAACCATTCCCCCACTCACCTGGCCGTTGCTTTCGATACTTCCGACCCGACCCCGCGTCATGAAATTTATCCGGAATACAAGGCGAATCGTGACGCCATGCCGGAGGATCTTGCGGCACAACTCCCACACGTGAAGCGCCTCATCGAAGCCTTCAACATTCCGGTCATCGAATGCCCCGGATGGGAAGCGGATGACGTTATCGGCACTCTGGCTCGCAAAGCTGATGCCGAGGGTGAATACGAAACCTTCATGGTGACCCCGGATAAAGACTTTGCCCAACTTGTCACTGACACTACTCGCATCTACAAACCCGGCCGCCAGGGTGCTGCACCCGAGATTCTGGATCGGGCCGCGATCTGTGAAAACTGGCAGGTGGATGACCCTCTCCAGACCATCGACATTCTCGGACTCTGGGGTGATGCCTCGGATAATATTCCCGGCGTCCCCGGCGTCGGCGAGAAGACCGCTAAGAAGCTCGTCACCCAGTTCGGCAGCATGGAAGCCATCTTGGAAAGCACTGACCAACTCAAGGGCAAGCAAAAGGAGAATGTCGAAAACAACAAGGAACAAGCCCTGCTTTCGAAGAAGCTGGTTACCATCATGACGGACGCCCCGGTGAAGGTTGGCTTCGACGAAATCAAAATCAGTAAACGGGATGACGAAGCCCTCAAATCACTCTTCGTTGAGTTCGAGTTCAACTCCATCGGCAAAAGACTTTTTGGAGATGACTTCCAGTCCGGCCGCGGTCACAGCAAGGCTGACGACGCGGGCGGCCTTGCCCCGCAGCTGACGACAATCGCAGATCATAAGAAGGACTACCTCTATCTGCGCTCCGACGACGCGTCTGGCCGCGAGAAACTGATAAAGGAATTCGCCGGCAAGGAGGCTTTCTGTTTTGACCTCGAGACCGATTCTCTCGACGAGAAGACGGCCAACATCATCGGCATCGCGTTCTCCTGGGAGAAAGATCAAGGCGCCTATGTCGAAGTGCCCTACGGAGATGCAGGCAAAGCAATTGTTGAGTCCTTCCGTCCGCTGCTCGAGGGCAGTGCCGAGAAGATCGGGCACAACCTCAAGTTCGACATCGGCGTGTTGCAATGGCAGGGCATCGCCGTCAGCACACCGATCTTTGACACCATGCTGGCGCACACCCTGATCGAACCCGATCAGCGTCACAAGATGGACTACCTCGCCGAGTCACTCCTCGGTTACACCCCCATCTCCTATGACTCGGTCTTCGGGAAAGACGAAGAGAAGAGCGGCCAGATGAATCTCTTCGACGAAGCCGAAATGGCTGGCGAAGACGCCGGTGGCCCCGCTTTTGATGACATCGCTCAATACGCCTGCGAAGATGCCGACGTCACCTGGCAGCTTGCAGTGATCTTGAAAGAGAAAGTGGAAGAGCTCGAACAAAACCAGGTCCTCTACGAGATTGAGAACCCGCTCGTTCCCGTGCTCGTCGCCATGGAAGCCGAAGGAATTCGCGTCGACCCGGACACCCTCAGCGACATTGGCACGACCCTTGGCGAGAAGATCGACGAGTTTCAGAAGGCCGTCTACGAAACCGCCGGGACTGAGTTCAATCTCAACTCGCCAAAGCAGGTTGGCGAAGTGCTCTTCGACAAAATGCACCTCGTCGAGAAACCCAAGAAGACCAAAACCGGTCAATATAAGACCGATGAGCAAACCTTGCGCTCCCTCGCGGCGAGTCACGATGTCGTTCGCGATCTACTTTCCTATCGCGAGGCCGCTAAGCTCAAGAGCACCTATGTCGATGCTCTTCCTGAATCGATCTTTCCCGGAACCGGTCGCATCCACACTACCTTCCACCAGTTGATGACCGCGACGGGGCGCCTCGCCTCGAACAATCCCAACCTCCAGAACATCCCTATTCGCTCTGACCAGGGTCGTGAGATCCGCCGCGCCTTCATTCCGCGCAGCGATGAGTTCACCCTGCTCGCTGCCGACTACTCGCAAATCGAACTGCGTGTCATGGCATCCCTCTGCGAGGACAAGGCCATGATCGAAGCTTTCAATGATGGGCTCGACATTCACACGGCCACTGCCGCCCGGGTCTTTGACGTCGAAACTGAGAAGGTTACCTCCCACATGCGGCGTACTGCCAAGATGGTCAACTTCGGGATCATCTACGGCATCTCCGCGTTCGGATTATCACAGCGCCTCAACGGCGAAATATCACGCAGCGAAGCCTCCCAGATCATCGAGGAATACTTTAAGCAGTATCCTGGCGTAAAAGCTTTTCAAGAAAGCACGATCGATCAGGCCAAATCAGACGGCTACGTCGAAACGCTGACCGGTCGACGTCGCTACCTTCGCGATATTGATTCCCGCAACGGGATGATTCGAGCTGCGGCGGAGCGGACAGCTATCAACACGCCTATCCAGGGAACTGCAGCTGACATGATCAAGATCGCCATGGTGAATGTGTCCAACCTCCTAGATTCAGGAAACTACGAAACTCGCATGCTCCTGCAGGTTCACGATGAACTGGTCTTCGATCTACGCAAGGAGGAGCAGGAAGAACTGATTCCGAAGATCGAGCAGGCAATGAAGGACGCACTCCCGTTAAGCGTCCCGATCGTGGTGGAGTCCGGGACCGGAGAAAACTGGCTGGAGGCGCATTAATCAGCGATTTAGGGGTTTAGGTATTTAGCTGTTTAGCTGTTTAGCTGTTTAGCTGTTTAGCTGTTTAG
>JBMYJM010000032.1:0-8322 GCA_049594415.1 Verrucomicrobiales bacterium
TTTACTCGCTCCATTCATGGAGTAGTAAAGTCGAATCGGGACATGTCCCGATTCAGGCTGAGCGAGTATAATGATTGCCACGATGCAATAGCTTTTTCTTGTATTAGACTGTTTTCACGATCGGGAAAATAACGGAAAACAAGAAAACGAGTTGTGTTTTCTTGTTTTATGATGTTTTCTCTCGTGGGAAAATGAGCGAAAACGCGAAATTTGAAGATAGTAAGAGCCTCTCTCATCTCAAAGAGGGAGAAACGTGGCTGTCACCGTTGAAAATTCAGAAGCTCGTTACTCCTGACGCCGATATTTATTGTAACCCGTTGATATTCAACTATTTACAACAATTCAAAGCTGATGCTTATCTAAAAGTTACTTGGTCAAAACAGACGTATGAATTCATACTCCAGCCAAAGGCAAAGTTTACTCCCCAATCAATTCGAATAGCGATCGATGAAACCCGCAAAATTGTCGATGAGGCAAATAAAAATGGCGTAGAAACACCTTTCGGAGAATTATTTCCTGCCATTCAGGTTCCCTTTCTGTCCCCCTCATCTCTCGCTTTGCTTGAAGAAGAACAGATCAGTGGTGTCGACAAATGCGGCAATGGCGTGGTAATCGTGCCTGAACGGGTTCTTCTACTTCGTTCCGGTGCTCCTAATGCCTATCCAGACATACGCACCACAAGCAATCCCTACAGCAAGAAATCTTCTTTAGTTGGTCGGACCCTACTAAACTCTTCGCGCTGGGAGACACTATCTGAACTTGTCCAATCGATTACACAGCTAGGAGGAAAAGTTTCACTGGCGCAGGCTTCAAAAGCTCTTAAATCGATCGAAGAAGATCTCATCGCAAAAAAATCTTCTAAAGTAATCGAGTTGATCGATCCCGTGGGACTTATCAAAAAACTTGCTGATAAATGGAATCCCGATTGCAGGAAAGGCATATTTTTTAAACTCGGCGAGCAAAAGCATTGGGCGCTAGCACTCGCATCGATCAAAAACCTAAACTGGGCGGTTTCCGGGGAGTCTTCTGCAACTCGATATGCTTCTTTTGCTCAAACCGGGCCGATTCGAGTGATGGTGGATAACTTGGCCGCGGCCAGTGATGCGCTGAAAGCATCTGGAGCAACTCCTAGCACTGTGCCTAGCTTTGCTGATCTCGAACTTTGGCAGTCCAATGATCCAGGCTTCTACTTCGACACAAGGGTCGATGAAGAGGGAATACGATGGAGCAGCCCACTGCAGAGTTACCTTGAGCTTCAAGCGGGAGATGCCAGGCAAAAAGAAGTCGCAAGCGATCTCCGTCAAAAGCTCCTCAATACAATTTCAAAATGAACGACGATCTATGGGAACATTTTGCAAATCTCCTGCCAGAATTAAATTCCATCGGTCAGCAACCCGTCATGATAGCTGGTGGTTTCGGACTAATTCTTAAACAGCAGTGGCTTTCGCAGACTGGAAAAGACGAAAAGATCGTCGTGCCACTTGAGCGATGGGAGAATCCACTGATTCGATCAACCAAAGACGTTGATATCGCTATCGGCCTGGATTTGCTGTGCGATCGCGAAAATCAGGAAATCGTGGCGGAAACACTAAGGCGAAATGGCTTTGTGATAGACCAATACGCGGCAAACTGGAGGTGGAACAAAACTGTGTCCCAGACCAGTGAGGTCATCGTCGAAATTCTTGCTCCAACCCCCGGGGACAATGATGCCGGCCTCAAAGTCAAAGGGAAACGCGTGAAAGGCGCGAGTTCACACAATCCGATTCACGGACGCGAGAACAAAGAACTGGTTGGGTATGAACATCACCCATTCTCATTCCGCAAAGAAAACATTGAGGTGACGCTCCCCAATCCGGTGACGTTTCTAATGATGAAGGTGACAGCGGCTGATGAACAATGGAAAGAATGGTTGAAAGCATCAGATTCGAAAGAGGCTAGCTCTCGAGAATTAGCATTTAAGCACGCCAGAGATGCCTACCGCATCCTTGCCATGGTCACAGAAAAAGAATTCGAAAGCGCCCAAGAAGTCGCTAGCCTCATCGCCTCGTCAGATGCTTATGTGAAGGCTCAAGGTATTGTCTCGGAATCCTTCTTGTCTCCACAGAGTTGGAATGCTGAGGATATTCAAAGAGACTGGAAAACAGAAGACTTGGAGACGATGCAAACGGTAATGAGCGAGTTTTTCAGTCAATAACGATTCGCTTCGATCCAAGTCAAACTTACGGGAAGCTCTTTTATTCAGTATTGGCTCTCATGGCAAACGAAGCCTTTATCAACCGCAAGCCCACACTATCCGATTTACTGGTGAAAGCGTCTATTAAGTAGGCTCTTCAGCCAACGATTTTTCATCATTTTCATCGGCCCTCCTCCCCCCCCCCCGTTCCACTTCCCGCAACAAACTGATCTTCCGGCTCATGGCCCGTGACCAATAGAGATTCTCCCCACCTGCGGCCGGGAAATGCTCTCGGGAAATATTCATCCGAGCGGCTGTGGCGATGGCATCCTGTCGATGATATCTGAAATGGAGCGTTGCGCTCTTCCTCATTCAATCGGAATCTCAGACATGCCCCCGAGTTCCCCTGACGCCCCCATGAACTGGAATTCCCGCTCGCTCACCTCGGGCTGGCAGCGGGGTATCAACGCATTTTATTGGGGACTGGGGTTCTCCCCGGAGGATTTCGGCAAGGCACAGGTCGGCATCGGCACTCCCTTACTCGACGGAAACCTTTGTAACGTGCACGCTCACGAACTGGCATCCCTCATTCGCGAAGGATGTGAAGCGGCCGGTTTGATCGGATTCCCCTTCGGCGTTTCCCCCGTGAGCGACAATATCGTGCAGGGGCACGAAGGCGGCAATGCCTCCCTGCCTTCGCGCAACCACATTGCCAACGGGACAGAGATGGTCTGCACCGCCCATTGCTACGATGCCATCGTCGGGATGCATCATTGCGACAAGAACGGGCCCGGTTTTGCCATGGCCCTGGCGAGGACCAACTATCCCGGGCTGATTGTCAACGGAGGCTCCATTCTTCCCGGCTGCCACCAGGGAAAAGACACCACTATTCTCGACGTCTACGACGCAGCCGCCAAAGCCGCCATCGGCACGATGGGCTTTGAGGAATCCGAAGAGATCATCCGCAACGCCTGCCCCGGGCCCGGCGGTTGCGGCATTGCCGCCTCGTTCAACACTTGGGGAATCACCATGGAAGCGATCGGGCTCAGTCTAACGGATACTTCCTCGCGACCCGCCGTCACCGAAGAGAAACGTGACGAATGCCGACGGGTCGGCTCCGCCTTGCGACTCCTCCTCGAGCGAGACATCCGCCCGCGCGACATCCTCACCCGAAACGCCTTTGAAAACGCCACCGCAACGCTCGTTGCCATGGGGGGATCAACCAATGGCATTCTTCATCTCCTCGCCCTCGCCCGCGAAGCCGAAGTCGACTTCACCTTGAAAGACATTCAAGCGATCTGCCGAAAGACCCCGGTGCTCTGCAATTTTGCCCCACGGGGCAATGGCACCATGCATGACCTCCACCTCCTCGGCGGCACCTCGATGCTGCTTCGCCATTTGCTCGATGGTGGCATCATTGACGGCACTTGCCTCACCGTTACCGGAAAGACCCTTTCGGAAAATCTTTCCACCGCACCTGAGGTGCCGGGCGACCAGGAATTGATCGCCCCACTCGACCAGCCCTTCAAAGACTACGCCGACATTCAGATCTGCTTTGGCAACGTCGCCCCCGATGGAGTCGTCTTCAAAGTCTCGTCACTCGATGTCCCACGATTTGAGGGCACCGCCATTTGCTTTGATGATTCACGCGGGGTCCATGAAGCCGCTGCCGAAGGACGCATCCAACCGGGTCACATCGTTGTGATTCGCGGCTGCGGTCCTGTCGCCGCCGGCATGCCCGAAGTGCATGTCGCCAGCGCCGCGCTCGCCGTGCCGGAACTGAAAGGAAAAGTCGCCCTGCTTTCCGACACCCGCGTCTCCGGCGTATCGGGAGGCGCGGTGGGCGTGCATTGCGCACCCGAGGCCGCCGTCGGTGGCCCCATTGCCGCTCTGCGCGACGGAGATCCGGTGAGCTTCGACCTTCTTGCTGGAACCATCCACGTGGATGCCGACCTCGATTCACCGGAGCGACAGCACCAACCGAATTTACCACGTCACCAGCGCGGTTACCTCGCCGACTTCGCCGCCACCGTCAGCCAGGCGAATGAAGGATGTGTCAGTTGCTGGGTAAAAGGCTGAGCTCCTCCCTCACCCGTGCGCTCGCCCCCTCTACTCCGAATCCGTCGCCACGCTCGCGTCTTCACGCGCCTGATCGAACTTTTCCTTCATCGTTGGGTTCTTGCGCGTGAGCTTTTTCACGGTGACGTCCTGGGCTTTGTCGTTGGCGAGGCGGTAATTGTTACTTGAGCGGAGCAGGGCGTCCTTGGTTTTCTGAAGGTGATTGATCGACTTGTCGATTTCATCGACCGCGGTCTGGAACTGACGCGAAGCGAGGTCGTAGTTCCGGCTGAAGGCCTTCTTAAAATTCTCGAGGTCACTCTCGAAGTTGGTCACGTCGATGTTTTGCGCCTTCACCAATGCCAGCTCGTTCTTGAACTCGAGGGAATTGAGGGCGGCGTTTCTCAGCAGGGTGATCATCGGGATGAAGAACTGCGGCCTGATGACATACATTTTGTCGTAGCGATGGGACACATCGACAATGCCCGAATTGTAGAGCGCGCTGTCGGGCTCGAGGAGTGAGACGAGGATGGCATATTCGCAGCCTTTTTCATTCCGGTCTTTGTCGAGCTCTTTGAAAAAGTCTTCGTTCTTTTTCTTGGTCGCGGTGGTGTCGCTCTCGTTCTTCATCTCGAACATGATGGAAACAATCTCGGTTTCCGACTCATCCTTTTCCCTGAAGATATAGTCCCCCTTGCTGCCGGTGCTGGCGTCGTTGTCCTTCTCAAAATAGGCCCGCGGGAACGCGGTCGCCCGGAGCTGATTGAACTCGGTCTCGCAATGCTGCTCGAGGGTCTCCCCCACCATCTTGGTGGAAAGCTTGGCTTTGAAGTCTTTCAAGCGCTCGATTTCTTCGTCGCGATCTTTTAAGCGAATTTCATATTTATCGGTCAGCGCTTTTTCAGCGACCTGCTTCTCGAGCTCGGCCTGATCCAGGTCGTGCTTGAGGGCGTCGCGTTGCTTCTCGATCTCGTTGACGGCCTCGTTGACCGCGAGCTTCTGGTTCACGGTGCTGGCGTCCAGTTTCGCTTTGAGCTCCTGGATCTGCGCCAGATAGGAATGGCCGAGTTGCTGCTCTGCCAGCTCAATGGCGCTGGCTCGATCTTTCTCCGCCTGCTCGGCCGCCTTCTGGGCGGCGAGTTCGGCCTGCTTCAGCTGGTTGAGAAGATCGTCTCGCTCTTTTTCGACGGCTCCCACGGCGGTAGTCACCGCCAGGGCTTGTTCGGTTTTGCCTGCGCTGAGCTGGGCTTTGAGCGCATTGATTTCCGCCTCTTTTTCCTGGCTCTCACTCTGCAATTCGCTGGTGAGCGTTGCCTTGGCGAGCGCGACGGCGTCGAGTTTTTCTCTCTCGGCTAATTCCAACCTCTCGTGAAGCTGGGTCTCAAATTCCTGATCGCGGACCTGCTTGAGGATGTTGGCATAACCGGTCTCGTCGACCTTGAAGTCTTTTCCACAGTGTGGGCATGAAATCTCGTTCATCAATAGGGGAGTGAGTCAAAGGGGTGGCGGGGAAACGATACCATGAGGCAGGAAGGCAACGAAACTGGAAAGTTCCCGGGCGGTGATAAAATTCATCACCCGGGATTTCCCGCAAGTGATCGGTGTGACAGGCAACGGCTGCCAGCCGCCATCCCAAGCGCTAACCCGCAGATGTCCCCTGCCAGCCTGACACGGTCGACCGGTCCAGCCCCCGCCGGATTGGCTTCCGGCGGGGGAAGAAGATCACTTCTCTTTGCGCTCCTCTTCCTGCAGCAAGTGGAAAATTGGCTTGTCGAAATCAGGCGACTTATTGAAGCCGCATTCAACCTCCCGAAGCGAACTCACTTTCCGGGCAAAGGCACGGCTGGAACTTCGCGTGCCCCGGTCACTCTGCTCCCAGGTCGCTGCGTTCTGTCGCTTGATATTGATCTGAGAGGCGGTCGCAATCGCATCCTGGTTGGCGCCGAGGAACAGAAACTCCCAGCCATTCTTGTCCTGGCGCTTCCTGATCATCTCAGAAATATCCGCCCACGAATACTTCGTGGAAACGTTTTCCAGTCCATCTGTGAAAATGGCCACAATCACTTTCCCGGGCTGCTGGTCTTTGGGAAGGGCTTTTGTCCGCTTCCTGATACGCTTGATGGTCGTGCCAATGGCATCCAGCAAAGCGGTGCACCCGCGGGGGCGATAGGTCTCCGGTGATAAGCACACCACCTCTTCAATAGGGATGTTATCGACCGGCACTTCCACTTGATCCTCAAACAAGACCAGGGTCAGCCGCGCCTGACCCACAGTATCCTGCTGGGCTCTGAGAAACTCATTAAATCCGTCAATCGCGGCAGCGCGGTTGCTCTCCATGGAGCCGGACTGGTCGAGGATGAAGGCGATTTCGGTGACGGGTGACTTTTCGGATTTCTTTTGCGATTTTTTACTCATGCCGACAGACTCGCACATGGGGTCGGACATCGGCGGGGTGATAGTCGGCGATCCTGCCAAAAAGCAGTCAAAAAGATGACGCACCGTTCCTTTCACTCCGGGGTGCCGCGCCTGTCAGTCACCTTGATCCCCGCTCTTCTCGCTTCTCGAGCCATGGATTCGGTCCCTCTCCCGCCCGGGAAGAGGATCACCTCGTCTGCATACTCCGCCATTTTCCGGTTCCTGACGGGGCCGGCACCTCGACCGTAACGCCCCCAGTCAGCCTCAAAACGCACCACGGGGATATCGCGTGACCTCGCCCAGGCTTCGCCCTCGGCGTCGGCTCCTTTGGCTCCACCCGAAACCACCTCTCCAATGGCTTTCCCGTCCAGCAGCTCAATATCTTCTTTCGTGAACCGGTAATCACGTCCTCCGGCAATGATGAGCTTCTGCATGTTGGCTTTCCAGTGGGGGTTTTCTGCTTGTTGTGGTTTGTGTGACTTGAGAGAAATCTTAGTTCCGTGTTAGTTAAGATCAGAGGTCGATTCAAGACAAGCTCAGGTTGATACCCGCCTCCCCCTATAAGAGAGGTGTAGGACCACTGTTGGGTGTCCCCTTGAACTACGATCAATTATTCCCGCCCATGAAGAAGGCAGCCACTAGGAAACCAGCCAAATCCACCCGCTCGGGGGACACGCGCCGCCCCCTCGAGCGCATCTTCACGATTCACGGCACGGTCCAGCGGGGCCGTTTCCCCAACTGCCGGCAGCTCGCCGAAGAGATCGAGGTGACCCAGAAGACAATCCAGCGGGACATCACCTTCATGCAGAACGAGCTGGGACTGCCCATCGCTTATGACCGGGTCCGGCACGGTTACTACTATGAACGGCCGGTGCATGAATTCCCGCTGATGCGCTACACGGTCGAGGATGTGGTCGCCCTCTTCCTCGCCCGCAGGGCACTGGAGCCGCTCCAGGGATCACCCCTCGAAGCGACCCTGCGGGACAGCTTCAAGCGACTGTCGGGAGCACTCCAGGGAGAAGTTTCCTTCAACTGGTCTGACCTCGACCAGGCATTCTCGGTCAAGGACACCGGCGTCGTCCCCAGTGACGTGCGCCTCTTCGAAAAACTCTCACGCGCTGTGCTCGACTGCCGGGAGCTGCGCTTCGACTACCGCAAGATCGACAGCCAGGAATGGGAGGCACGCGCGCTCCGCCCCTTTCACCTCGCGGAATTTGAGGGTGGCTGGTATGTGATCGGCTACGACATTGACCGAAAGGCCAAGCGCACCTTCGCGATGCAGCGCATGAAAGGGGTTCGGGTGCTCAAGACCAAGTTCCTGAGACCAGCCGACTTCACCCTGTCTGACCACCTCGGCGGCAGCTTCGGGGTCTGGCACCGACCCGAGGACAACAGAAAGAGCCATCGCGTCACCCTGCGGTTCACCGGCTGGGCTGCCCGCATGGTGTCGGAACGTCGCTGGCACCCCAGCCAGCAGATCAACTGGCGGTCAAAGAAAAACGACAAGCAGGAGGTCCTCGATCTCATCATGGAACTGAGCAGTTTCGAAGAGATTTCCCGCTGGATATTGAGCTGGGGCGACCAGGTCGAAGTGATCGAACCGAAGGCCTTGCGGGACACCGTTCTTGCTTCGCTCGAGGCGACGAGGACGATCTATCAAAGCTAATGCTGCGCTC
>JBMYJM010000033.1:0-7674 GCA_049594415.1 Verrucomicrobiales bacterium
CTGCTGGTGTAGGCGCGTAAAAAGCCGATATGACCTTTCCGACGAGAACCGAAGAGAACGCCCTCCCGTTGGCTCGGATCGTAAGAAGGTTCATCGTTCATCGGAAGAAAACTGGGGAGGTTTGGACGGAGTCGCGCAAGCGACGGGGAGAATTCGAGGCTTTCCCAAAGAATTGAGGACCAAACCAGGCGGTGAACTCAAGTGTCCCCAGAAATGCAAACTACTTGCATTAAAAATAAACGCAAATAATTTGCGTTTATGCCTCTGAAAATCAAACCCAAGCCAGCATCTCCTGTCTACGACGTTGCCATTGTCGGCGCAGGTCCAGCCGGGCTGGGTTGCGCGGCTGCGCTCAAGGAGTGCGGGATCGAGAACCTTGCCATTATCGACCGCCGAGAGGTGGGAGCCTCTTTCGACGCATGGCCCGCACAGATGCGGATGATTTCGCCGTCGTTTCATTCAAACCCGTTCTCGCAGCCCGACCTCAACGCCATCACTCCGCACACATCACCGGCAGACTACATCCACTCCGAACATCCCACCGGTCCCGAATATGCCCGCTACCTCAGGGCAATCGCTGAGTATTACCAGGTCGAGGTAAAGACAGGGATCGAAATCACGGGTCTGAAAAAATCGAAGGGAGCCCTCGTCCTTGAGGGGGCATCGAAGCCGCTTCAGGCCCGACATGTCATCTGGACCGGAGGTGAGTTTTTCTTTCCCCGCCAGGAGATTAAGGGAGTTGAGCACTGCATTCACAACAGTGCTATATCCGACTGGAGCGAACTGGAAGGAGTCGAGCACGCCATCATCGGAGGGTTCGAAAGCGGAATCGACGCCGCTGTTCATCTAGCCCGACAGGGAAAATCAGTCCACGTCCTCTCCCGCGGTGAGCCCTGGCACCAGAATAGCCCGGATCCAAGCCGTGCCCTGAGCCCCTTCACGATTGACCGGCTCAAGGACGTTCTCCTCAACGCCCCCGGAACCATTCGGTTCTATAAAAATGCTGACATCGTCGAAGTAACGAAAACCGGAGACGGCTACATCCTGGCGGACGAAGAAGGCGAGCCTTTTGAAGTCTCAACCCCGCCAATTCTCGCCACAGGGTTCCTCGGAGGAATGGGCCCCGTCTCTTCCTGGTTTGAGGACGAAAACGGACGCATCGCCTTCACTGAGGAAGCCGACGAGTCACCTTCGCTTCCGAACCTTTTCTACAGCGGGCCATTGCTTCAGCACCGCCAGTCACTCTTTTGCTTCATCTACAAATTCCGCGCCCGTTTCGGGATCATTGCCCGGACCATTGCGGAACGCCTCGGACATGAGTGGGAGGAACCGCTCAAGCAATGGCAGGAGCGGGGCTTCATGATTGACGACCTTTCATGCTGCCAGGATTGCACCTGCGCCGTCGAAACCGAAGACGAGATCGCTCCGGCCGAGGTCGAAGAATACGCGACTGCCGCTCAGTAAATCCGGTTCGAGGATCCATTCCTCAATTTGATCCGGATTCGAGACCATCCGTGGAACCCGAATGCGCCTTGCCCCCAAGTGATGAAAATAATTTCTCCCTCCTCACCACGATCAAAAGTGGAATCAGAGCAGGCCCGCCAGGTCGTTACCCTGGGACTCGAGAGCGTGGGAAAAACCCAACTGCTCGCCCGCCTCAGCGGACGTTTCGCGACACCGGAAAACTATCGTGGCTCAACCCTGGCTTGCGACTCATACACCGATTCCGGTTTCACCTGGATTGACACTCCCGGGATCTACCGCGATTCAGAGACTCAAACGTCCAGTGAAACCCGCAAAGCGGTAGCCCGGGCAGATCGGGTTCTGCTCGTCGTGCGAGCAGATCACGCCGGTGATCAATTGGAGACTCTGCTTCCTCTCGTTGAGGGCAAAGCGGGTGTCCTCGTGCTCACCTTTGCAGACCGCCTGCCGGACTCAAAAGACAGGGCTCAAATGCAGAACGATTTCCACCTCGCGTTGGGAGTTCCTGTCTTCCTCGTCGACACCCGCGCTGTTGATGAAAAAACAAGGGCTTCTATTCGCGAGACCGCGGCAGCTCAAAAAAATCATCGCTTCCGCACGAGCGATCTCTCCGCACTCATCAGCAAATACCCTTCCCGAAAAACGTGCGCCACGGTCATCGAAAAGATCGTGAGCCAACCCCTCGTTGCCCTGGGTCTCCTTCTACTTCCCACCGTCGTGGCGGTAACACAGGCGAACCGCTTTGCTGACTGGCTCTACACGCCCCTGACAAACATCATCAGTCCGCTGCAATTGTGGATCGAGAGTGGGCCTGCTTTTCTCGCAGCCATCCTTGCGGGTAACTACGGACTCGTTTCGATGTTCCCCTTCCTGCTGCTGTATGCCCTTCCAACCATCCTCATCTTTTCAACGATCCTCGCGGTCTATAAGTCCACCGGCTTGATCGATCGTCTCTCCGTGGCGCTTCATCCGTTTCTAAGACCTTTTGGGATCGGAGGGCGCGACCTGGTACGAGTTGTCATGGGATTCGGATGCAATGTCCCTGCCGTGGTCGCCAGTCGCTCCTGCGCTTCCTGTTCACGCGGTGCCTGCGTATCCGCTATCTCATTCGGCTCGGCCTGCTCCTACCAACTCCCCGCAACACTGGCGGTTTTCGCCGCTGCCGGAATGACGGGGCTCGGGGTGGTTTACATTGGAGTGCTGGCAGTTACGACCCTGATCTACCTTCGCTTCAACACTCCTAAAGTGCTCCGGCTCGCCAATAACCAATTACTCCTTCCCGAGTCTGACCCCATTCACGCGCCCTCTCTGCGCGGAGTCATGCGTGAAGTCGTCGACAACATTCGCCAGTTCGTGATCATGGCTTTCCCGGTTTTTGCCGCGATCTGCTTTGTGGCAGCTTCGCTCGCCTACTTTGGCATCCTTGATGCCTTTGCCGGTTTCCTCGCTCCCTTGATGGCGGTGTTCCGCCTGCCCGGAGAAGCGGCGACGTCGATCGCCCTGGGTTCCATCCGCAAGGACGGTATTGCGATCGGATTGCTCGACGATGACTGGGGCACTCTCAAGGTCGCTCTCGGAGATCCCGCGCAAGTGCTTACGGCAGTTTATCTGGCAGGTGTCCTCCTCCCCTGCCTCGTCACTCTCTACACCATCGGGCGGGAAATGCGTTGGGGATTCGCGGCCAAGCTTTGCCTCAGGCAAATAGCGTGGGCCAGCGGATTCGCTATGGCGATCGCCTGGTTCGGAGCGCTGGTTTTCTGAAGGCCCGAACACGAAAAAGGCCGCCGATGTCAATCGACAGCCTCCTCGACGTTTCTCTCCACAGGAGTGTAAGAGAAAATAAATTTAACCTTGGCAGTCGCACGCTCCGTTGCAGCAACCATCGCCTGAGGCATGGCCACTGGCGCAGGCTTCGCTGCAGTAGTCTTTTCCGTCTTTGACGACATGATGGCCCTCAGAAACGCTGCATTTGCAGTCAGGGCAGGCGCATTTGGAATCACTTGAAGCATTCATACAATCAATACATGAACATACGCTCAGGTATTTGTCAATTGTTTCTCCGATGATTTTGAGCGAAACTGACCCAATGCCGAAAAAGCCATCCAAGGAAAACAACGACAGCGATCCCCCCGTCTGTGACGAGCATCACCATTCGACGGCGGCTGGCACCTCATTTCCCCTGGAGCTTGAGGACTCGCAGCGCATGGCCGAGTTCTTCGGCGTGCTGGCTGACCCAACCCGCCTGCGCCTGATTTCACTGCTTTCCGCTTCCGAGAGTTGCGTGTGTGACCTGGCAGAAAATCTCTCAGTATCTGAGTCAGCCGTTTCCCATCAACTTCGAGCTCTCCGAAACGCCCGCCTCGTTCGATATAGAAAGAGTGGTCGCCAGGTGTTTTACCGGCTCCATGATCATCACGTCTTCGACCTCTACGAGACGGTTCGGGAACATCTCGCAGAAACATAGCAGCGCCCGATTCTTTTTTCACCGATGAAGGCCGGGACGATTAATTGTCATTTCTAAGTGGCATACCTTACGATTCCCTGTAGGTATTTCAGGTTACATGAGCCTGAATCCCCTGCCCTTTTTTGCCGCCCTCCTCTGTGCCGCGATCCTCATGCCGACCGTCGGCATCTCTGAAGAATCGAAATCCGACGAGAAATGGGTGCCACTCTTCAACGGCAAGGATCTCTCGGGCTGGACTCCGAAAATCCGTTACGAGAAATACGGCGAGGACTCTCGCAACACGTTTCGAGTCAAAGACGGCCTGCTCCAGGTGGGCTACGAGAACTACGACGAGTTTAACGAAACCTTCGGACACCTTTTCTACGAGACGCCTTATTCCGACTATAGGATTCGCCTGGAATATCGCTTCACCGGTGAACAGCTGAAGGGTGGACCCGGTTGGGCCTACCGAAACAGTGGGATCATGGTTCACGGACAGGATCCCGAGACGATGGTGCTGGATCAGGACTTTCCTGTTTCGGTCGAAGTCCAACTGCTCGGAGGTGACGGCACCGGCAAAAGAACCACCGGCAACCTCTGCACGCCCGGCACCCACGTGTTCATTGACGGAGAATTGTTCAAGCCGCATTGCACCAAGTCCAACTCCAAAACCTACCACGGTGAACAATGGGTCACTGCTGAAGTTGAAGTGCGAGGACACGAAGTGATCCGACATATCATCAACGGCGAAACGGTCCTTGAATATCAGAAGCCCATTCTGGACGGCGCGCACGCTGAAGCGAGTAAGCTGATTGAAAAAGCAGAGGGCAAAATCGAACTTTCCGGTGGAACTATCTCTCTCCAGTCAGAGAGCCATCCCGTCGAGTTCCGGAAAGTGGAGATTCTTGACCTCAGCAAATAGCCTGACCACACAAGTGGAGGGCGTCGTCCAAGATCGAGGGTGCGTTCTACAAATTCCTCCGGGTGAACCGGACTCCACCACTTGTCTTTTCACGGGGTAGAAATACCAGGAAGGGATCTTGGGGGGGGGTGCCGTTCGAAAGCTCTCTGCTGATTCCTCAGCCTGCCCACAAACCTTCAACAGCGAGGCAGAATTCCCTTCTAGTTAGCGGAATTTCGGGAAACTCCGGACGCCTTGATTAACTCTTCGACCACGGGATAAAGCCCTGCGGCCAAAGCAAAGAGTCGTTCATCGGACATGTCACTCCGGGCCATGCCGTTCACCAGGCGGGACAAATCTCCAAGCAGTTTATGGACGTGATCCTGATTGGTGGCGTTCTCCGGCATCGTCTTCGGTGATACCGCCCACCCTGCTTCGAGGATCGCCGTGCGTTGATGGAGCAACCCCTCCCGATCCTTGTTTTCTGCAAGAACCCCTGCCATGAAAGCGACTTTCTCGAGGGCATTCAATTCCGGCCATGTGATTCCTCCTGCGCCTCCATCTCCAGAGACGGCCGAAGCGCTATGGCCCACTAATCCAGAACGACCGTCTTCGTCCGATCCCTCTTCCGTCCATTCGCTCTTTTCTCCACAAGAGAAGGACAACAACGCGACCAAACCTACCGAGAAAAGACGATTGAGATACCAATGGGGGGCTCTCATCATCACTACCGTCTCACCGTAGGAATCTATTGCAAGAAACTTGCGATTAATAATCTGCGTGGGTGTCCGAAGCGGGTTTTTGGTCCACCCCAAGGCACTCGCCACTGGCGCGAAGAGAATTCTATCCTTACTCGGAGTAAGGGACTGAAGAATGGTGAAGGAAAATCTTCAGGTCACCCTCGTCATTGAGAAGATAGCCAAAGGAATACTCGACTTTGACCACATCACCGTCCGTTGTGGTGAAGAAGTAATTACCCATCGCGATGGCTGTTCTACCCTGAATACTGGTGCCGTGATTTTCGAATCTCACGTTTGTCCAAGGCTGAAGGGCGAAGCCCTTGTCTTCGGCGATCTCTCCCCCCACAAAGTATGACAGGGCCTTGCTCTTCGTGTCCCGAAACTGTTCTTCCGCTGCCTTAGTCGGCTTGAAGAGCACCATGCCCAGGTCGTAGGCATAGAGGGTGTCCAAGTGATCGCTGGCGGCTTTTTCAGCGGCCTCAGCATCGCCCTTCAGCGCCCCAATCTTGACAATGCCTTCGCCCCAGATCTGCTGAGCTGCGGCGACTTGTTCTTCGGTAATTTCTCCTGCCATGGACGTCAGTTTAGGTAGACCAAAAGAAATCGCAACTGATCCTTGCCGGCGGCGTAAACCAGAGTCGATTTTTTCATTCAACCAGCCTATATTCAGTTCACCCTGTCTCGAATAGATCCGCCACGCCCCGAGCCATGAAAGGTGAAGAACGACCCGAAACGACCCGTCCTCTCTTTGACTTCGTCCCCCCTCCCCCCGAATCCCAGCAGGAAATCGCCAACCGGAAAGAAGAAGCCAAGCGCGTTGTAAAGCGACTCGCTGCGATCATTGAAGATCACCGTCAGTCGGCCATTCCCCTCGACATCGAACTGGGCTCCACCGAAATCGCCGCCGTGGTCGGTGCTCTCCGCGAGCACGCGAAAAGTGGAACAGGAACTCCCGTCCCCGGCGCTCGCGATGAAGTCCATGGCTACGTTCTCAACCGCCTCTTCGACGAGCTCGTCGAAGAACCCAGCAACATTCTTTTCACCACCAAAACCGGGCCGGATACGATTCGCTACGATGCCATGAGCACCGAGTTCTGGCTGGAATGCCTCGACTACCTGGAGGCGACCTTCTGTCCTCCGGAAGATTCTTAACCTTGAAGTGAGATATGGATGCTCCCCGTCTCATGGCAATTTGCCTCACGGCCTGCCTGTCACTCCTGCTCACCGCCTGTGAGCAAGCGAGCGACAAACCCGTGTCACTCACCTACGAGGTGGTTGAAACCTATCCCCACGACATCACCGCCTTTACCCAGGGACTGCTCCTGCACGAAGGCGTCTATTATGAGTCCACCGGGGGCTACGACCAATCGACCCTTCGCCGGGTCGACCCCGAATCGGGCCGCGTCCTCCAGTTGCGGCATCTGCCGGTCGATGCCTTCGGCGAAGGACTTGTCCTGCTCGATGATCGGCTGTTCCAGCTGGAGTGGACCAGTGGCACGGGATTCATTTACGACCGCGAATCATTCAAACGCCTCGGCGAATTCCACTACGATGGCGAAGGTTGGGGTATCGCCTGGGACGGCAACTATTTCGTCCTCAGCGACGGCACCGCCACCCTTCGCTTCATGGACCCGGATTCATTCACCGTGGCTCGCACCGTCACCGTGCGCAACCATCGCGGCCGCGTCGACGAGCTCAACGAACTTGAGTTCATCGAAGGCAAAGTCTACGCCAATCGCTGGCACTACGACGACATTCTCGTGATCGATCCAATCTCAGGAAACGTCGAAGCCACCCTGAACCTCGCCGGCCTCGAGCGCCCCCGCCCCCACGACCCCGAATCCGTCCTCAACGGGATCGCCTACGACCCCGAGTCCGGCCTCCTTCATGTCACCGGAAAAAACTGGCCCCACGTCTATGTGCTGCGGGTGAAAGAGCAGGCGCCCTAATCTTGAAGAGCGTCCCCGGTAGGAATGCCCTGCCACGAAGTGGCGTATTAAATGCGCGAAGCGCTTACCGCATAGGTGCCAAGCACCAATCGAACCTGCATCTAAGCTTTAGGAATGCCGCGACCGCGAAGCGGTTCGTTAACCGCGCCGAAGGCGGAT
>JBMYJM010000034.1:0-7389 GCA_049594415.1 Verrucomicrobiales bacterium
TCAACTGGGTGGATCACTTCGTTCTGGCGAAACTCGAACGTAAGGGACTCACTCCTTCATCGGAAGCCGACCCGGTCACTTTAATTCGTCGTTTGCATTTTGATCTCACTGGCCTACCCCCTTCCCCTGAGCTGGTCGAGGACTTTCTTAAGGCCGAAGATCCTGAAGCCGCATGGTCGGAGCTCGTCGATGAACTGCTTTCTTCTCCGCACTTTGGCGAGCGCTTGGCCATCTACTGGCTCGACCTCGTCCGATTCGCCGACACAGTGGGCTACCACGGAGACCAGGATCACAACATCTCCCCCTATCGCGACTATGTGATTCGCGCCTTTAACCGGAATGTGCCTTTCGACCAATTCACCCGGGAGCAGCTCGCCGGCGACCTGATTGAGAACGGCGGTAAATGGCAGAAGGTCGCCTCCGGATACAACCGCCTGCTGCAGACTTCCCACGAAGGTGGCATCCAGGCCAAGGAATACAACGCCATTTACGCCGCTGACCGGGTCCGCAATTTGTCCGCTGTCTGGATGGGTGCCACAGTCGGCTGCGCTCAGTGTCACGATCACAAGTACGACCCCTATACAATCAAGGACCATTACACTCTCGCTGCCTTCTTTGCCGATGTGCACGACAGCGGATACAACGGCAACACCCTGCCTACCAATCGGCCTCCAGAGATGCTTTTTCATTCCGACGCGAACGAAGCTCGAATCGAAGCATTAAAGAAACAGGTCGATGAACTCCTCGACGAAACCACGGTCGAGGAACTGCGCAAACTTGAAGCTGGAAAGGCGTCTCTCACTGCTAAACTCAAAGTCGGCAAGGACCAGAAAGCAAAAGACGAAGCAAAGAAAGAAATCGCCGGAATCGAAAAACGGATCACGGAACTGATTCCTGAAGACGTTCGGAAAAAGTGGGATCAACTCGAGCTCGAACGGCGGATGATCCACAAGGAAGGCCGCCTCACCATGATCACCGAAGCCAAGCCTCCGCGCGAGATGCGCATCCTTCCACGCGGCAACTGGCAGGATGACAGTGGAGAGGTAGTGAGTCCCGCCATTCCCGAGTTCTTGGGCACCATATCCCATACCGGAGAATTCCCGACCCGCCTCGACCTGGCCAACTGGCTCACCAACCCGAGTGAAGGTGCAGGGGGTCTAACGGCTCGCGTTTTTGCCAACCGCTTCTGGTATCTTTTCTTCGGCACCGGCATCTCACGTTCTCTCGAAGACTTTGGCGGTCAGGGCGAGCCGCCTGCCAACGCTGAACTGCTCGATAAGCTCGCAGTTTCGTTCTACGAAAACGACTGGGATGTTAAAGCCCTGATTCGCCTTCTGGTCACCAGTCGCGCCTACCGGCAATCTTCCGTCGCAAGCAAAGAACTGACGGAGTTCGATCCCTACAATCAGCTCATTGCCCGACAGTCCCGCTATCGGCTTCCGGCTGAAATCATGAGAGACAACGCTCTCGCTGTGAGCGGACTTCTCGTCCTGAACAACCCGGCCATCGAAACGGCCTCTCTTGGCGGGGACAGCGTCAAACCCTACCAACCCGTCGACTACTACAGGCACCTCAACTTCCCTACGCGGACCTATCAATCCCACACTGATGACCGCCAATGGCGACGCGGCATTTATGTTCACTGGCAGCGCATGTTCCTCCACCCCATGATGAAAGCCATGGACGCACCCAGCCGGGAAGAGTGTACGACGCAGCGCCCCCGGTCCAACACTCCCAATGCGGCTCTAGTTCTGCTTAACGACCCGACCTTCGTCGAAGCTGCGAGAGCTTTTGCCGCGCGCGTTATCTGGGATGGAGGGGAAACTTTCGACGATCGACTGGATTTCGCCTATCACCTGTGCCTCTCCCGCTCTCCTGATGAAGAAGAATCCCAACTCCTGCGTAACCTCTTCACCCAGACTCAGGCGGAATATAATTCCAACGCCGAAGCCGCCAGGGAATTTGTCAGCCTGGGCCGATCCCCAGCTCCTGGGAGCATCTCTGCCGTCGAGCTGGCCTCGTGGAGTGCCGTCACCCGGACTCTGCTCAACCTCAGCGAAACAATCACCCGGAACTGATATGACGTCCTGGCAGAACCATCACAACGCCCTTCAGCGCCGCACCTTTCTCGGCCGCAGCGGACTCGGTCTTGGTTCGGCCGCTCTTTCGAGTTTGCTGGGCGGGGACCTCGCCGCCGCACCGGGCGAAATCCCCAAGGGGGTTACTCACTTCGCCCCGAAGGCGAAACGCGTCATTTTTCTCTGCATGGCCGGTGGCCCTTCCCACCTCGAGACCTTCGACTACAAACCGCAACTGGATGCTCTTGACGGGAAAGCGATGCCGGAGTCCTTCACCAAAGGGCAACCGATCGCTCAACTGCAGGGAAAAGAACTGAAGGTGCTGGGTCATCTCAGCAAATTTCAAAAACACGGGCAAAGCGGTCAGCTCATCAGCGACTACCTGCCGTGGACGGCCAAGATGGCTGACGACATTGCCGTGGTCCGCTCCATGGTGACCGAACAGATCAATCACGATCCCGCCCACACCTTCATGAACACAGGCACCGCCATTAGCGGTCGGCCCTCAATGGGCGCATGGACGACCTACGGCCTCGGCTCCGAAACCGAAGACCTGCCCGGCTTTGTCGTCCTCACTAGTGTGGGAGGTCGCAACCCTCAGCCCATTGCTTCGCGACAGTGGTCCGCAGGATTTCTCCCATCGAAATTCCAGGGCGTTGAGTTTAATTCCACAGGGGATCCCGTTCACTACGTCCGAAATCCAAAGGGTGTCTCCGACATCCAGCAGTCTTCCCTAGTCAACGCGATCAGCCAGCTCGATCAAAAACGAAACCATCTCGTCCACGACCCTGAGATCGATACCCGCATTGCGGCCTACGAGATGGCGTATCGGATGCAAACCTCGGTACCTGAACTGGTCGACATCGGTCATGAACCGCAACACGTTTTGGATCTCTACGGCGCGACACCCGGGGACGACTCCTACGCGTCCAACTGCCTGCTCGCCCGAAGACTGGCCGAGCGTGGCACGCGATTCATTCATCTCTACCACCGCGGTTGGGATCATCACGGAGACCTCGCGAGGTACATGGATATCTGTTGCGGCCTGACTGACCGACCGACCTGGGCGCTCCTGACGGACCTGAAGCAACGCGGCCTCCTCGACGACACCCTGGTCATCTGGGGAGGCGAATTCGGACGCACTCCCATGTTTCAGGGCAAGGGAGGCCCCGGTCGTGATCACCACATCAAGGGTTTTTCCATGTGGATGGCCGGAGGCGGAATCAAGAGCGGAATCAGTCACGGCGCCACCGATGAACTCGGCTACAACGCCGTCGATAATGTGGTCCACGTCCGCGATCTTCATGCCACTATGCTTCACCTCCTGGGACTAGACCACATGCGCTTCAGTTATCCCTTTCAAGGGCTAGACATGCGACTAACTGGAGTGGAACCTGCCAGAGTTGTTACGGAGTTGCTAGCTTAGCGAAGCCACCCGGTCCGATCATGAGAAAAAGATACCTAGCAGCGCTGCCGCACCTACCAGAAGCATCACCACCACAAACCCTTCTACGGACACGCCCCGTCTCTCCTGCGCATAGAGCGCTACAACAATCGAAACAAGGCAGACTGCAAAGATGACAGCGAAGAGAATCATGCGTTAGTCGATCAGCAAATCGACAAATCAGGTTGTGTTAGTGACTAGCTATAAACATGTCCCCAAGGAAGAGTCGTGTGTCCGGCGAACAAAATTATTTATAAATCGACCACCGAGGCCGAAGAGCACTCTTCGTACCACCTGATAGCAACGATTCATTTACGGTCAAAATTGCCGCCGGTCATATGCTGACCGACCAAGTTTTTGTCAGGCTCAGCTACAACTATCTAGGAAGTTCGGAAGGCAGTGGCTTTGCTAGTTTTTCTGGCGCTAATGTCAGGCAGGATCTGGATGTAGAAGCCCATTCAAGTATGGTAGAACTGGGCAGAATCTTTGATGTTTCGGAACAAATCTTTATCGAAGGAAGCGTAAATCTGGGCGTTGGAATTGTTACCAGCGAAGGTGCACAGGGACGTAATTTGGGTGGAATTGGTACTTTCCCGAGAGAGACTAGCACCAACTTCGCCGTTGGCGCTACTTTGGGCGTCGGGTATAGGCTAACCGAAAATACAAGCTTTCTTGTTTCCGGAGATGTCACCTATGTGGGGACAGCCAACACTGGTTTAACAGCAAATCCGCTGGCCAATGCACAAGGTATGAACGAAAATGAGCAACTGCGGGCCGAATTGTATGTCTATCGTGTAATGGCTGGTTTGCGCTACAGCTTCTGATTCATTCCCTCTATTCAGTTTCGCTAAAAAGCCTCCTTCACCCGAAGGAGGCT
Organism: Verrucomicrobiales bacterium; assembly: GCA_049594415.1. Classification (GTDB taxonomy): domain Bacteria; phylum Verrucomicrobiota; class Verrucomicrobiia; order Verrucomicrobiales; family DEV007; genus Arctic95D-9. The sequence goes on from JBMYJM010000034.1 coordinate 4,400, forward strand.
TTTTTATGCGTCATGAGGAACCGCATGTTTCATTCTGACGGGACAGCAACGAAACTTTTACGCTGATTGACAGTAAGCGCCGACTCCAGCGCCCAATTGAGTTCGAGGTCATGAGCGTCATAGCGTCTCGGCTATAACATCTGCGACCGACCGGAAAAAGGGCCGGACACTGATTGATGAATTGATGAATTGATGGAAATCAAACAAAGGATTTTCTCACCCTCGATCATTGTCTACTCCCCAAAGAATCTTCCCGCTTCGAATTGAATTAAGCGGGCCGGAATGAATCTGGCCAGTTCCTCGGCGACGATTTGATGCCCCGTATCCCGCAGGTGGGCACTGTCTGCAAAATGCGGCTCCGGATCAACACTGGCAAATGCATCATACATCGAAAAATGATGGACTCCTTTTCCTTCCAATGACTTGGCAAGATCTTCGAGAAAGTCGTTGCGGACCAGCCTGTTGTTTTCCTGATTCTCGCGCCGGTAACGGCATTGGCTCACAAGGATGACACAAACTCCGGCGTCCTTCAGGATCTTCACGCTTTCCTTAGACTCAGCCTCGACCAACTCACGCCATCTTTGCAGATTAACTTCGTTGGCGGAAGCAGCGCGTTCAGAACCGGCATCGTCACCTCCATTCAAATCACGAATGTCCGGCGGAAGGTAGCGCCACATCAGTTTCTCGGTGCGCTGTTGGTGAAGCTTTTGGAAAAAGTAGGATTTTTTGATCCAGTTCCTTGGATGCCATGACTGCGATTCACGATAACGTTCATAGTCGCGCTCATCCTCATATTCGTTGGAATTGTTGAGGTGAAAGATGACGACATCAGGTTTGTAGCGAAGGCCACGTTCAATCACAATCTGAACCCTGCGGGCGCCATACCCTGGAAGAGCAAGGTTGAAGGACTCGGCCTTGAAACCAGCCTCAGCCATTAACGGAACGATCCGCCCGGAATAGGCCCTACCAGGGGATTTTCCCCTGGGCACCGAGTCACCCACAACGAAAATCCGGGCAACCTCATGCGACGGGCTGCTTGTCGTTTCCTGGACATGAAAGCGTCTCCCCCAGGTCCTCTGAAATTCCACCATCCCGTCACGCCGATCCACAAAACCTGAATCCGAATCGAATCCAAATGAACTGACGCCTGCTGATTTGTCTTTAAAGAAAAGGTGAATCGACAGTTCAATCGCCGACAGGACAACAACTGCGAAAAGAAAACCCCGACCGATTCTAATCTTCATAGTCCGTCTCCTAAAACTGGAAGTAGATAAACTGCTCATTGACCGTAGGTGAGCCAACGATGAGAACAACCCCAATGACATAGATCACCCCTCGAATGATCCAGTGGAATCTGCCGAATGCAGCCTCGTCGTAGTGTTTCAAAGTGAGAGTTTGCAGGGCGATGAGAAAAATGACGTGAAAAAGCAGGTATTGGAGAGGACGCAGCCATGGGATCGAGTAGTCCGCGTCCCAGTTACCCAAGGCAAGAAACCAGTTTCCAAACTGAGAGATCCCCGCAGACCGGAACAGAGCCCACCCAATCAAGACGAAGGTAAACATGAGGACGATCGCGGGAATCTTCGCGAAGATAGGCAGATGCTCGTCCGAATCGAGGCGGTTCAATCCGGGAGTAACCCGATACAAGACCAGCAGAAGACCGTGAAAACACCCCCACAGAATAAAGTTCCAACTCGCTCCATGCCAGAGTCCCGCAATCCCCATGACGAGCATTAGATTAACCAGAGTTCGCATCCTGCCGCACCGATTACCTCCCAGGGGAATGTAAAGGTAGTCGCGAAACCAGTTGGAGAGAGAAATATGCCAGCGCGACCAGAAATCCGAGGGCGTGACCGACAGATAAGGAAAACGAAAATTCTGATTCAGGTGAATGCCGAACAACCGGGCCGACCCTCGGGCAATGTCGGTATATCCCGAAAAATCACCATAAACCTGGAAGGCGAAGGCAACGATCCCGAGAATCGCCCAGTAGGCATTCAAGGGAGTATCGGGATGGAAAGCGTAGTTGGAAATATAGACACAATTATCGGCGATAAACACCTTCTTGAAAACCCCGACAAAAATCAAGCGGCAGCCCGTAGTGAGATGCTCCGGATCCCACTGCCTTTTCTCAAGGATTTGGGGAAGAAGTCTCGTGCTTCGTTCGATCGGGCCGGCAACCAACTGGGGGAAAAACGAAATGTAGGCCGCGTAATCACGAAAACCCATGCATGGCTGGGTTTTTCCGCGATAGACATCAATCACATAGCTGAGAGACTGAAAGGTGTAAAAGGAAATACCGACGGGCAGAAGGATTTGCAATAGCGGAAGGTTGGGAGCAAATCCAGCCCCCTCCAGAATTCCTTTCAGGTTTTCAACAAAGAATCCATAATACTTAAAGAACCCCAGAATCAGCAGATTCATCCCCAGACTGAGAATGACAAATGCCTTTTTCCGTTTACTTGGATCCAGTCGCCAGATGAAGAAGTAAAAAGCCAGCCCGCCGGCTCCAATTGAAAAGGCGAGCACCAAACTTTTAGCAGGTATCTGATCCACGCCGGGGACTAACTGGCAGAGAGCGAGCCACAGGCCCGGCACGAAAAACAACCCTGCAGATCGCGTCCAAGATGGATGATCGTCATGAATTCCCCTGCCACAAAGATAGTCCAGGCAGGTGGTAGATAAGATCAGGGCCAAAAACCTGACATCCCAGCAGGCATAGAAGTAGTAGCTGGCGGCAATCAGCAGAACGATCCTGAGTTTCCGCGGAACCTGCCAGTAAATCAGGAAAACGGTCGCTAAGAGTAATGGGTATTGCCAGGAAACAAAAGACATGAATAATGGCTAAGGCAAAGCTCAGGCCGATTGCGCTTCGCACTGTGAAACGATAATGTAAAGTTTGCTTTTGCCACAGAAAAGCAGCGGCGCATTGAATGACTCACTCCAAATGGAGACTGCGCGAGGCAACTTTCTTCGAATTATTGCGCAAT
>JBMYJM010000035.1:0-6859 GCA_049594415.1 Verrucomicrobiales bacterium
GAAATCCTTTCGGGATGGCGTTTTGCGCCAATCAGCTACAAACCTATTGAAACGCCAGCTGGCGCGTTTGGCAAGACTGCAGCCGTCTGATAGCCGCCATACCACGGCACTGGCAAAACCCATTTTTCTGGTGCTATTGGCAGGGCCCCGCCGCCCTGCCTCCCATGTCACTCATCGCCATCATCTCTGATATCCACGGAAACATCGATGCCCTCGAAGCCGTCCTCGAAGACATCGATCAACAGAACACCGACATTGTCGCCTGCCTTGGCGATATCGTGGGTTACGGCGGCGCCCCGAAAGATTGCGTCGAACGCATCGAGCGCCTCTGCTTCCCGGTCCTCATGGGCAACCACGAAGTCTACACAGCCCTTCCTCTCGATCCGGACGAGTTCAGCCCTGCGGTCGCCCGGGGAATCGAATGCGCCCGCGAGCAACTCAGCGAAGACCAGCTCAAATGGCTGCGAGAGCTCCCTATGGTGATCGACATGGGCGAGGCCACGATCACCCACGCTTCCCTCGAGGAACCCGCTGAGTTCAATCACATCGTCGAAACCGAAGAGGCGCAGGCCCACTTTGAGCAGCAGGAAACCCCGATCTGCTTCATTGGGCACACCCACCTTCCCACCATCATGGAGGAGACCGCCTCAGGGGTGGATCGCTACGATCCTCCGACGGAGTTCATGAGCCTGGACCTTTATTTCAACTACGCGGTGAATGTGGGTTCGGTGGGCCAGCCCCGCGACGGTGACCCCCGGGCCTGCTATGTGCTTTACGATACGGAGCGTGCCGCGATCCGCTATCGTCGCATCCCTTACGATATCGATCGCGCTCAAACACGCTTCAGGGAAGCCGGTATCCATGAGGAAGCCATCGAGCGCCTCGCCCGGGGGGAATAGCGGGATCTCAAACAATGACCAATCGTTCTGAGTGGGTTGAGCCATCAGGGCATCACGGATTCGTTACAAGAGTTATTCCCGCATCACGGAAAGGGCTGCCATGATACTGGGTTGCGACACAGGTTGGCTTTGGTTACATTGACGGCCATGAAAATCACCCACCTGGTTTTTTCCCTTTCTTTAACCGCTGGCCTGGCTTTCGCAGACAAGCAGGCCGCGACTGATGTGGATCCCTTCGATGACCCGGGAAATGCTCCCGTTCCCGAGGCTCCGGCGGATCCGTTTGGTGCCATCGAAGACTACGAGCCGGCACCCGGCTACACCATGGAGGTCGACCGCGAGCGCGGCGCGTTCACTCTTCCGGCCGGGGACGGCAGCTACCATCCGGGCAGCCACTTCGCCAACTGGACCTGGATGATGAACAGCGAACGCTGGGGCAACTACTATGTCGGCCTGATCTACGATTCCTCCCGTCCCAAGCTGGGCGTCCAGCTCAAGGTCGGCCAGGGCAAAGACAATGTGCTCAAGGGCTACGCGCCGCGCACCAGCGCTCTGAGAAATAATGATCCCCTCGTGCTGGGAACGGCCTACCTCGCCGAGCCCGGCGAATACCCGGTCGCGCTGCTGACCGGTGATCAGTCAAATGTGCCTTCCTTCAAGGTGAAGGGCATCCGGTTCAGCCCGGCTCCCGAGTCTGAGCCGCTTGGCCAGTCCATCGACGGCACCATCAACCTGGAAGCCAAAACCGCGACGACTTACTCCGAGGAGATGCGCTACGAACCCAAGCCGGAGAAGGATTGCCTCGGCATGTGGCGCCACCAGGAAGACTGGGCCGAGTGGGTCTTCGACGTTAATGCTCCCGGCGAATTCGAACTCTCGGTCGAATACGGCTGCGGTAACGGAAATGAAGGCAGCGAAGTCGCGATTCTCGTGAATGACCAGACCTTCAAGTTCACGGTCGAGGACACCGGTGGCTTTCAGTCTTGGAAGGAGATCTCGCTGGGAAAGGTGGAGATTAATACCGAGGGCGAAAACAAGCTCGCCATCGTCCCGCTGAGCAAGAAAGCGAAGGCGGTGATGGACATTAAAAAGGTTTCCCTCATTCCTGCTTCGTGATTAGGATCGCTCAATCTTCTCTTGAGATGTTGAGCGGATCAGACACGGCTGACTTCCCGGACAGACTCAGTCCCATTTTCGTGCGGGACCTGCGGCAGGGCCTGCGCGCCCACTATTTCGTCTGGGTCTTCATCCTGCTGCAGTTGCTTTCACTGATTTCGACGCTGGTCGAATTCGCCCTCATCCAGGTCATTGGCGAAAGTGCCCAGGGAGGCGCTCTCTCGGGCATGTTTCAAACCGTGCTCATCATCACGTTCTGCGGCATTCTGCCGCTGACGATGTTCGGAGCGCTCCAGGGCGAACTGGGACAGGGGCGCAATATTGAACTGCTGCTCACCTCCAGCCTGACGCGTTGGCAACTGGTCCGGGGAAAGCTCCTTGTGGCCTGCAGCCTCAGCGGCCTGTTGCTCGGCTCTCTCCTGCCCTATTTCCTGATCCGTTATTTCATCGGGAGCCTGGAATTATCGAATGCTTTGATATTGATCGGGGCGGTGGTTCTCTTCAATGGGGCGGCCAATGCGATCGTCATCGGGGCCTCCGGCTACGCGAACTATGTCGGAAGGTGCGCGGTCATTTTTTACTTTCTCATGTTCCTGATCATCAGCCTGATGGCAAGTTCCACCCCAACGGCGCTCTCGGCAGCGGCGGGATTTGGTGCCCCTGAGGTGTTGTCGCTCGCGAGCACCTACCTCTGCGTCGGGCTCCTCTTCATCGCCCTGGGACTGCAACTCGGCAGGGCCAGGGTGAGGCTGTTCGAGAGCCCCATTGATCCCCCCTCTTCCGCCGTGGTTTTTGTGTTCGTTTTTGCCACTCCTTTCCTCGTCGGTATCGCTGCCGGCGCCGGCGGAATCATCGCCACATTGATCCTGCTGTCACTCATGATCCTGCTGGTCGTAAAGATTGATCCCGGCGCCAGCAAAAAAAATCGTTTGAAGGGACTGCAACCCTAGCCTCAATAGGGTGAACGCTGCCCATGTCACATTCAGAACTATTCGCCACTGTGCTTTCCACCTTTGAAACAAACGGGTGGAACTATTCGGAGGTTTCCGGCCGCGAGGTCATTCGTGCCGGATTCGAAGCCCACCACACCCGGGTCAATCTCCACGTCCAGGTTTTCGAACCACTCGCGGCGGTCTCCGTCGTTGCCGAATCCTCCAACCAGGTCAACGATCCAGCCAAGCGGGATCGCATCGTGGAACTCATCATGCGAGTCAACAAGACGCTCACCGTCGGGAACTTCGAACTCGACTGGGATAACGGACAAATCATGTTTCGCGCGACCAATCTTTTTGCCACCCACCAGGGTGAGCCAACTATCATCCAGGGGCTCGTCCACAATGCTGTTGGCGAAATGGATCGTATCGCCCCGATGGAAAGCATCGTCCTTTCCGCGGAAGGTGCCGAACTCGCCGGCCTGAATATTGAGGACTTGCTCCAACGACAGGATCTTCTTCCCGAAATACCGACTTCTGAATCAGACCATCAGTAATGGAAGAGAAGGGATATCCAGCCGACGATCGCTACTACGTTCTGAAACAGGATGAATCCCTCGGCCCCTTCGACGTCGAAGAGCTTCTCGAACAGATCGAGATCGGGGCCTTCAGTTATGATGATGTCTGTCTCCGGGTCGGTGATACCGAGTGTTCCCGCCTGAGAGAAATACTCGACTGGGACGATGCGACCCAACTCGAGTCGATTGAAGCCTCCCATGATGCCATTCAACGGGACCAGCGTGATTCCCCGGATGAAGAGGACCAGGATGGTCTCGAGGAAGCACCTCCGGCCACTTCTCCGAAACCCGGAACCGTTCTCTACCGTGGTCACCCTTCGATACTGAGCCAACCCCTGCCGTTCCTGGGACTGCTCGGTGGGATCGTGGCAGCGATCTGGCTCTACCCAATCGACCTTAAGTTTGCTTTCGGAGCCTCGGCGGTCGCTATCTTTTCGCTGACGAGCGTCAGCTTCACCCGCTTCACCAACGAATATTTTGTGACCGGTAGACGCATCGAAATTGTGAAAGGGCTCATTGCCCGCAGTTCCAACGAGGTCCTCATTTCCGATGTGAGGGCGATCAACGTGACCTGCTCGGGGCTGATCGGGGCCATGGGAGTTGGCACCGTCGACTTCTTCACAGCCGGAGAAGAACCCGAGGTCACCTTCCGCAAGGTCTGGGCAGCAAAAAAAGTGAAGTCCCTGGTCAGGCAACTTCAAGACTCGCCGGTCTAACTGGCGATCGGCGACTGGATCGCCCTGACAATCTTGTAAGACTGGAAGAGAATCGGCAGGAGCATCAGCGAGAAGTGAACCCAGTTAACCACCCTGGCACAGCGCGAACGCTGTAGCTGGCGGCGATATCGTTCCGAGATCCAGAAGAAGGTCAACAAGACCGGCAGAAACATGGCCGTGGTCATGGAGTTGAAGCGCACGACCGGATTTCCGATTCCCGCATAAAACAAGGTGATGGTGAGGACGAGGAGCAGAAACAGCAGCATCCATGGAGCACTCGTTCCCCTTACCCGCCAGATTTCGTGCTCCCGCTTCCAAAAAGCCCATCGGTGAATCGAACCAATCACCACAAACACACCCATGCCGTAGATCAGGATCCAGCCACCGCGACCAAGCACGCTGAACTTGAGCTGATAGATCGCTCCATTCCAGCCACGTTGGAATAGCTTCGAGAAACCATTCTCACTCACATACTGGACGACTCCCGGACGCGTCATGATATTCAGTGTTTCCAGTTCCTCTCTCCCCGGATAGGACCTTCGGAACTCTGCCGCTTCGGCCGGTGAATCCATCCAGACCACGTAGTTCTGGAGGGTGTAAAACGGTTCACCAAACTGGGTATTCGCGTAGCTCATTCTCGGCCCTACTATGAGCAGAAATGCGGTCAGCATCATCGCAAAACCTACCAACTGATTCGATGGGACCCAGAGGGAATCCTCAGCTTCCCCTTTTCTTCTCGCTGCAACCGCACATGCGATGGACCGGATGATCGATACGATGATAAAGCCCACCGCAATCGGCCAGATCATGGCCTTGGCGAGATAAGCAAGTCCCAGCAACAAACCGAAGACCGCGTACTGCCACAGCATGTTCTGACGAATCATCGAGAGTGCGCACAACCACGCCATAACAACGAGGAGGTAGTAGATCGCATCTGAGCTGAAGTAAGCCGATCGCTCCAGAATCACTCCAAATCCCCCCATCAAGATCATGGCGGCCGAACCGGTGAAGGAAAACGCTTTGGCTGCGCCCAACCCAAAGAGGATCAGGAGGCTAACTGACAAAACCATGTTTATCTGCTTGCCCGTTTCGAACATTTCATCCGGAGCCTCCTGCGAGTGATCCCGCATCAGCCATGGCCAGAGTGGATCAATCAAGCCATCTGTGTATTGGGGAAGCAACTGGGTGAACCGGTATGATATGGAACGACTGGCGGCTGGATCATCTTCGCCAATAGCTGCCGCCTTGTAGACAGCATCAATATATTGAGTCTGAATGTTCCCGATTCTGGAAGTATTGGCCTCCTCGATCAGGATAGTCGCCAGATAGGTGTACGACCAGGCGTAGCCACAAAGGAAAAGCGTGAACAACGCCCATTTCCCCCAATCCTTTTGCTTTTTCCCCGGAATCTGTGTTGAAGATTCTGTCATTCCGATTCTCGACTTCGCTCAACCCGTTCCTCAGATTCCTCAAGAAATGCCTCCGACTGCCGGTAATCAATCAGCGCGGCCACTCGTTTCGCGTGGCTGGTGGACTCGCGCATCACTTGGAGTTCGACCCGGCCTACGTCGGCGCCGGGGAATTCATCCAGCTTCTCGGGAGACCGGGTCTGCAAAATGAGCAACTTCGGCTGAAACCACTTTGAAATGTACTCCGCAGCTTCGACCTCGCCGTATTCGAGGCGCACGACGTTGGTATCACTTTTCCGGAAAGCCCGGTCCTTTTCCTTGAACTGCAGTTCCAGCCAGTCACGGCCGCAATACAGCTTTCCCTGGATATGCTGATACCCCATGGCATCGGTGGCAGGATTCTCGAAAGAAACTGACAGTTCGTCGTACAAGTGATCGGGCGGGAGTTACAGATTCTCAGGGCAAATCATTCGCCGGAATCACCGCGTCCGCAAGCGCCTTCGACCAGGCTCCGACTTCCCCGGCTTCAAGGGGACGATCCACTCGAAACTCCGCCAGGATCCGGGATGCCTCTCCGCTGCCGGCAATGAGGCAGCGCCATTCGCCACCGCCTGCAGTTATCTGGGTGGCTGAAATCTCGCCGGGAATGCTCTGCTGACAAAACGAACCCGACGCCCGGGCCAGAAGAGCTCCGGCGTCATTCGCTTCGACCCTATCCTGATTGGCTCCCGCGTATAGCAAATAGCCATCCCGATCAAACACCGTCACCCCGCGAACCTCATCACACTCATCGGCACGCTCTGCAAATGCTGCCAGACGTTGAGGTAAATTACCTTCCGGACGAAACTCAAAAGAAGCCGCGGGAGCTTCCTCAAGCGCTTCCTCAAGCGCTTCCGCGGAAGCTTCCTCGGCGGGCTCCGTTGACATGCCGAGCAGTTCCAGCAATTCCTCGTCTTCCTGAGATCTGAGTTTCCTCTCCTTTATGAGATGATTTCGCTCCGCCATTTTGCGGGCTTCGGCGAGAGCAAGAACAGCTTTGTCCGCATCCCGCTCCGACTCGATCCGGCTTTGAGTTTCGAGAAGGTCACCAGCGTCACCAAGAAACTGGGACGAAAGATCTTCATCCGCCGATGAGGTGGTGAGAACGCTTTCGACCGGTTCCTCTTCGGCGATTGGCTCCTCTTCGGCGACCGGTTCCTCTTCGGCGAC
>JBMYJM010000036.1:0-5859 GCA_049594415.1 Verrucomicrobiales bacterium
GGGCTGGTTCCGTGATAGTGGCGACTGTCGATGAAGAAGTCGATAGAGCCCTGATAGCTGACCCGTTCGTGAAGCCACGGCTCTATCGCGAATGGAACGGAATGAAACGACCCCGCTTGAACAAAAAACTCGCCATCTGTTCCCGGTTCGAAATGGCTGAAATCACCAATATGGTTTTGAATTTTGCCCTCATACACAACGCCTCCAGTCGCCACTTCCCGAACTTGAAAAGGAGTTTCATCCTTCAGAGTCGGTGCCGTGAATCGCTTTGGCTTTCCAGCATTGAAGCCAGTCTGGTTCAGGTAGATCAGCGGAATGCCAGAATCTGAGGTGGGCGATGCCTGCTTCACCTCCGGCATCTTCGTGCCGTTGTCCGGCCAGAGGATGATTTCTTTTAGGCGTGCTTTATCCTGGGTTGCCTCATCGATGTTGAGTCGCAGGCTTTTCGTCACCACATCGACGGTGGTATCAAAGTGCAGGGTGAGTGCCGTCTCTTTGTTTCCTTCGATCCTTGCCGAAGGGATATCGACCCATTCGCCCTCACGGTTTTTAAACTCAACGGTGAACCCCTCGATTGGAGATGCCTTGCCATAGCCGCTCATCAAATGAAATCCCTGAAGTTCCTGCTCTTCGTCCCAGCTGAGCTGCAGCCAGATCTTCCCCTCGGCATCGGGGATCCCAATCCAGCGACTCTCGTCCGAAACGACACCGTCGACCGCCTTGTCTGCCGTGTAGTCTTTCAGCACGGGTGAAGACTCGGTACGGATATTCTGGATCGGCTCGAGTTTTGCTGCGTGGAGCCAAGTGGATACCAGAATGATAGTTGAATAGATGTATATAATTTTTGGGTTCATCGATTGTGGAGTTCCAAGTTTTCTAGCTAACGAGTATGCCGAACAACGCGGCTGGGGTCACGTCGCTGGGGTGTTTGAATTTGAGGATCAGTTTCCCGGTCCGGACCGGATCAAAATAAAAAGTGCGGCGGGTTTGGTGATTTCCTTGAACATCCACCAGGGTCTGGCCGTCGCCGGTACCGATCCAAAAATCCTGCACACAAGTGGGCATAATGCGCTCCGGATGCCCCCACTGGGCAGTTTCCATAGCGTGGTCAAAATCGGTATCGAAACAGAGGGTGATCTCTTGAATCTCCTGGGTTGCAACCCATTTAAGCGTCAGGGTCGGTTCCGGATCGCTGGGATCGGCGATCCAGGCGTTGCTCCGGAGCAGGGGGCGCTCGATCCCGTTGGTCAGATAGTTGACGGAGGCGATCCGGTCCAGGCCAGGCTCGAAATTCAAAGCCAGGTTCCGACCACCCGGTCGGCGTTCCGGTATCCAGAACTCAAAGCGATCAATACCGATTTCTTCCGGCGGGATTTGTTCCGCGGACTTGGCGACCTTCTTATCGCCTTTTTGCCGGACAGTCATCAGTCCGGTGCAGCGCATCTCGCTGGCTTGAAGTTCGATGCGATCATCGCCATAGAAGGTGAGAAATGCATAGCGGGAGTCGCTGACAGACTGCTGAAAGGTGAATGTGCACCACTGCTCGCCCTGGCTGAGCTGGAGCGTCTGCTCTTCCAGGGTGATCTCGGGGGTGAAGTTCATCGCTTTGTCAGCGACCCTCAGGGCAACCCGCAGCGTGGATACCCCGGCACTGCGGACCTTGAGCGAAATCTGTGGTCGATAATCAGGTTCCCACGGTACGAGTTGAGCGATCGGGAACTCCAGATTCTGCCAGTGTTCGCTCTTCGGAATCGTGGTAAGACTCAAGGTCGAACTGGCAGTGGTGGCAGCTGTTATTGCGAGGTTGTCGTCATGGGAAGTAGGGACATTGGGAATGGCCTGTCCCACGGCATTAAGCGCGCTCTGAAGGGCGCGCATGTTCGAAGGCTCCGTGAGGTCTCCCGGCTTCAGGTGCCTGGCAAGGCAGTGGGCGGCTGCCATGCCGACAGCCGCGCCGCCGTGGCCGCAGGTCAGGATGACCCGGGTCGATCCGAAGGCCACATGGGAGGCGCTGATGATGCGTCCGGCCAGAAAAAGATTCTCGATATTCCGACTGTAGTAGCAGCGGTAAGGGATGCCGTAGACGCCCTTGCTGTGGTATTGGTTGCAGGGATCCTTGTCGGTGTAGATTCCATCGGAGGGATGGAGATCGAGCGACCAGCCGCCCATGGCGACGCTATCCGCATGAGGGATCTGTTCCACCACATCCCTTTGAATCATCATGTAGTCGCCCTCGAAGCGTCGACTTTCCCGCTTGCCCGGAATCGTCCCAACCCACTCAAGTGTCAAGTTGGCTGCGTCTGGGAACTCGCCGGAGTTTTTGATATAATTCCAGATGCCGTAAACGACTGACCACAGTTCATACTTGATCTCCTCGGTCTCGTGAATCGTATCCCGACGGCCTCCATATTCGATCCACCAGAAGTTGCAGCCGGTGTGGTGTACCTTGATTTCCTTGAAACGCGGGATTTTCGTGATGTCCTGGAGCGCAAAAGAGGGGGGCACATAGTGGACCGGTCGCCCCAAATCCTTGGAGTAAAAATAGATGGTATGGCCGAGCAGTTCGCCGTAATTGGCATCAGGGGCAAAGCCTTCGCCAAATTCTTCCGGCTTCTCAGCACCCATGCGAAACACTGCACCGGACTGAAAGCCTACGATCCCATCACCGGAAGCGTCGCAGAAAAGGGGAGCGCGCAAGTGGTAGCGCGTTTCGTTCTGGGAACAATAGGCTGAGACGGCAGCAATCCGCTCGGAACCATCCTTGGTTACCGAGTCGACCGCGGTATTGAGCAACAAGGTGATGTTGTCCTCTTCGAGCACCTTTTCCAAAAGGAGAGCGTCCCAGAGGATGGAGTTTCCCTCGGGATTGCGGAAGGTGTTTTCCACCAGCAATTCGTCCACAAGTCCGCCTTCGCGCGACCAGCGGTTGTTGTTCGCCATATGGGAAGTGGCCCCGAGCGCCCAAAGCCGGACTTCACTCGAAGAATTTCCCCCCAGCACCGGGCGATCTTGAACTAAAACGACTTTCGTTCCAGCCCGCGCGGCGGTGATCGCTGCACAAACTCCTGCAAGTCCGCCACCAACCACGACGAACTCGCTTTCGAGCTCTACCGTATGCAGTCTTCTTGTCCCATTTTCTACTTCTTCTCGAATCATGGTTCCTGGCTTTTCATCTTTTTTGAAAGCACGTAGAGCCCGACTCCCAGCAATAGCAGGCCAACGCCAAAGCCGCCGAGCATGGCCTGGTTGGTTTCATTGAGGGGAATCAAGGCGAAGAGCGTCACCGAGCACAGTGCCAGGCTGATGCTCAGAATCAGTGCGGGGAATGAGCTGGAGGTCGCTTGCTCGCGCGTCGCTTCCTGTGCCGTCAATCGCTGAATCGCTCCCCATCCACGAACCTCGCTGCGATTCGCCAGTGCCATGACTCCGATGATCAGCAAGGGGAGAAAGACGCCCACGAAGGTGCTGTCTGCGATCCAGGTTCCCGCCAGCGAGTCGGAGAATTTTGACAAGAGACCAAGCGGGAAACAGATGCCGACCGTGACCCAGATCGTCCTGATCCCCAACTGCGGGATGAACAGGGCCAACAAGGTCGGGGCCAGAAGGGGGGTGACCATGACCTGGGTCACCGAGATGATGAGCGCGGCGGCTCCGCCGAGGTAGGGAGTGGCCATGGCAATGGAAGCGACTACGATGCCAAGTAGCAGGGTAAAGAACCTGCCCGCGAGAACGAGTCGCTTCTCGGAAGGATCCTTCGCCATCGGTTTGTAAATATTCTCGGTCAGGACGCCGGAGAAGACGTTAAGCTGGGAACTGATCATGCTTGCCGTCGCTGAAAAGAGGGCCGCCAGCATGAGGCCCAACATGCCCACCGGCAGGACGGCTTTGCAGGAAAGAATATAGGCCGTCTCTGCCAAATGGGTGATGATCTCGGGAGCCGAGCCTTCCGGCGGAGGCAGTTGGACCCGCCAGAGCAGCGGAGGGAGAAGCCAGAGAAACGGGCTGAAGAGATAGAGTCCTCCAAAGAGAAAACAGCTCTTCCGCGCATCTGAAGGCGATGGCACACAGATGTAGCGCTGCACGAAGGCCCACTCGGCACCTATCATGAAGTAGTGTATCGCGACCCACCCGGCGAGAAAGAGAAAGGAGTATTGGTCCGTCGTCGTTGCTAGGAATCCCTCCGGGGCTTGTTCTAGAAACCCAGAAAATCCACCGCTTCGCGCGAGTGAGAGGGGGATGACGAAAAGGACGGCCAGATTGAGCACCACGAACTGCAAGGTATCCGTCATCAAGACTGCCCAAAGGCCACCGATCATTGTGTAGCCGACCACAATCAGAGCGAAGAGAAGGATGATCCAATTCAAATCGGCTCCCGTGAGCGAGGCGCCGTCGGCACTGGCTTCTCCTCCGATCACCGCCAGGCTCAAGCGGGCAATGGCATAGAGCGCCCCTCCCGTGCCGACCATGCGGAAGACCAGCATGAACCAGGTGTAAAAATGCAGGGCCGATCGCCCAAAGCGCTTCTCGACATACTCCGCCGGTGTCCGAATGCCCATCGACTTCCATTTCCCGGCTACCGTGAAGCCCACGCCAATGGCGGCAATGCCGTAGCAAAGATTGATCACAATCGCCACAAGGCCATGTTGATAAGCGATGCCTCCCCAAACGACGAAAGTGTTGGCGGAGAACATGGTCATGAAGGCACTCAGACCACTGATCCACCAGGGAGACTGGCCCCCGGCGGCAAACATGTCTCTGGAGTTCTTGACGAAACGTCCCAGAAAGACACCGATGCAAACGGTGCCCGCCAGATAAAGGGCGAGGATGAACCAGTCAGCGATTGTCATGGATCTGATTGGAAGACTTCCGAAGTTGCCAAGCAAAGGATTCGCAACTAAACACGTTAAATGGATTTAAAAACTCCCAACCAGCGTGAGATTGCCAAAGCGGCGGGCGTTTCGGTTGCCACCGTCTCCCTGGCACTCCGCAATCATCCGAGTATACCTGAAACGACCCGCGTGCGGATTCGTGAAGTGGCGGAAAAGCTTGGCTACCGGCCCAATCCGCGGGTGGCTGAATTGATGGGGCACATCCGTAAGAACCGGTCCGTGGACGCATTTAAGGAAACCGTTGCCTTGATCTGGTCCGACATTGGGCAAGCCATGGTTCGAGAGAGCCCCTCCCTGAATGCGTTCGAACAAGCCCTGCAGCAGGCTCTGAAAGCCCAAGGCATGGGAATACAGATTTTCTATCAGCAGCCCGACCTGAGCTGGCAGCGTCTGGAGCAAATCCTGCACGCCCGCGGAATACGCGGGCTCATCCTGGCACCTTTGATGCGAGAAGACCAAATGCAACTGGACTGGAATTGGAATGGACTTTCGGTCGTGCTTGTCGGAAGTGCCGACTGGCACCCGGAATTCAACCGGGTCAGGTTCAATCATTTTGCCGAGATGGGAGTCCTGCTTAGCCACATTCAGAAGATGGGCAGACGACGGATGGGCATGGTCATCGAAAAGGATCTTGAGGCGCGTTCCCAGCACGCCATCGACGGCGGTTTCTGGGCCGGGGTCCCGGACGCGGTCCGCAAAAAGAATGCCATCTTTGAATTGCATGGCCAGGAGCACGAAGCGTTTTTCAAGTGGCTGTATTCCTACCAGCCCGACAGCCTGATTGTGGGTTCGCCGGAGGTGCTACGGTGGATTGGTAAGCGAGACTCCCTTCCCCC
The DNA here is from genome assembly GCA_049594415.1 of Verrucomicrobiales bacterium. Taxonomy (GTDB): domain Bacteria; phylum Verrucomicrobiota; class Verrucomicrobiia; order Verrucomicrobiales; family DEV007; genus Arctic95D-9. Next base: position 5,726 of record JBMYJM010000036.1, read on the forward strand.
GATCTTCCTGCGAAGCCTGGAAGGTTTCGAGGGGACGGTGCCACTGCCCGGCATACGCCAGAATTACCGGGAGTTAGGGCAGGTAGCCTCAAAACAACTGATCGCCCAGTTGCAGCTGAACCAAAGCGGGGTTC
>JBMYJM010000037.1:0-4700 GCA_049594415.1 Verrucomicrobiales bacterium
TCGAGAGACTCCCCTTTATCTTCCTCCCGGGCAATCTGCTCTTCAAAATCGATCTCAGGTAGAGGCTCAGGATTTTCTTCGAGAGATTCCGGTTTGGCTTTCGTTTTCAGCTTCTCGGATCCCTTTTTCGACTTAGCCGGCTTCTTCTTTTTCTTCCCGGGCTTGGTGACTTTTTCCGCCTTCGCTTCCCTGGCCTTTCGAGACTTCTTCCCGGACTTCTTCTGTTTCACCTTTTCACGCGAACGGTCTTTTACCGTCACTTCAGCGTCGGGAGCAGGTTCTTCCTCCGATGATTTTTCTGCCGGTGCAGCATCTTTCTCAGGCGGAGCCGTTCGACGACTCCCCTTTTTTCTGGAGGGCTTCTTCTTTTTTGAGAATGCCCCGACAAGTTCATCAAACTCGTCCCGATCAATCCACGAGTCGTGCATAGTCATTCAAATTCCCCACCTCATGGTCCATCTCATCGTAGAGATTCGCTTTGGCTTCCAACTCCGCTGCCAGTTGATCAAAAATCAAGGACGACGGCGAGGGGCGCTCCCTTAACATTGCCACTGGCACACCGACGCGACTGGCTTCCCTGAAATCCCGATGATCGGGAATGACAGTTTCAAATACCAATTCCACCGGAAGCAGATCGCGGAACTCACGTTGATCTTCCAGGTTGGAGGGGTCGTCGGGGTCTGAAATGGAGAGTATAAACCCGGCAAGTCTGGGGCCTTCGCTCTCCGGTTGTCCTGCTCGCACTGCCGCAATCATCCTTAGGATCTGCGGCAGGCTGCGCAGGCAAAGTGGTTCAGGACGCTGGGGGGCCAGCATCCATTCCGAACAACGTCCTATCGCCATTGTCACCCGACTGATGCCGGTGGGCGTGTCGTAAATCACGATGTCGTAGTCGAGCACACCGATCATCCTGTTGAGTTCCTCGATACGCTCGCGGGTTGCCCAACCGGCCTCGGGATCCACAAGAATGCGATCGAGAGCTTCCCGCGACCCACGGGTCATCAACGCCAGGCCGGGAAGATTGGTTTCAATGATTGCCGAAGAGAGTTCCTCTTGATCACAGATCCACTCATCCGTGAGGAAGTCGTAATAGCCCATTGCACTCTTAGACTTCTCGGTGATCGAGAACCCCACACCTCCCTGAATGTCAGCGTCTACCAGCAGGACCTTCCAACCACGACGAGCCAGAGAATAGCTCAGATTCACAGCGACGGTGGATTTGCCGACCCCACCTTTTTGACTTACCAAAGCGAACGTTGTCCCCATTAATTTTAAAATTTCGTGAACTTTAACCCAAATTCTGGGTCTCTCGACCAATTTCCCTAAAAAGAATCTCCGAAATACTTCTAATAAGGTTGTCTTAACCAACACGTTTTTGTATGTTTTGCGCCTTCCTAAACCCAGTCATATCTCACAAAATCCTCCGATGATGTTGAAACACTCCTCCTTCTCTCTCCTCTTAGCCAGCCTCTTTGCCACAGCAATCCTTTCGACAACTTCCTTTGCCGATGAAGTGAAGCTGAAGAATGGGGAAGCTATTACCGGAACGATTGTCTACGAATCCGACGACCTCGTGAAGATCGAAGTCGCAGTTTCCGCATCTATTAAAGAAACCAAGCTGCTCTCACGTGCTGATATCGCAGAAATCATCAAAGAGGCTCCCGATAACGTCGCGTTTGCCAAACTTGAAAAGATGGTTCCAACAGCCTCGCTCTTACCTGCGAGTGCCTACAAATCCATGATCACAACCGGCCCCGACTCGTTTCTGTCGGCCTTCCCGGACAGCGCCCACGCTCCCAAGGTAAAGGAAATCAAGGCCACCCTGGAAGAGGAACTCGACAAGGTGGAGCGAGGCTATATCAAACTGGAGGCGGAGTGGGTCAGTCCTCAGCAAAAGGAAGAGTTTGAGGCTCTCACGGCGTCCAAGGTTCGCCTGCTATACATGAAGCGAGCTGCCGCGGGAGGAAATTTCAACAGCCTGATCGGTGCGATGCGCGAATTTGAAACACTCGAAGAGAGATACTATGGCAGCCCGGCTTTTGCGGAATCTATCGAAGTCGCTCTCAAGGTGATTCCTAATCTTGGCGGGCAGCTCCAGAAGGTTTCCCGTGACGTCGAATACCGGAACGCAGAATTCGCGCGCAATCGCGAAACTCTCGACGAGGTAGGCAAAGCTCAAATTGATGCCGCTCGAGCCCGTGAGCAGGCGCAGATCGATGCGGCCATCGACGCCGATAAGAAGAACGGAATTAAGTGGATCACCCTCAATAGCCGCTCCAAAGAGGCCGTTGATTCCTACATCAACCTGGCTGTGACCGAAATCGAGCGGATCAAGCAACTCGACGCCGCGCTGCTCAAGACTCAGGCAGAGCAGCTGGTCGAGGTCGACAAGATGATCGCGGAGGGCCAGCTCGCGGCTGCCAAAGCCAAACTCACCGAAGCCGCCGCCCTCTCCGGCAAAAGCGTCAGCAAAAGCCGAAGCAGTAAAAGCAAATCCGGCCCCGACTCCTACATTGCGGCTCTCAACCTGAAACTCAACGACCGCCTCGCCGCTGAAGCGGAAAAAGAGAAAGCGGCCGCTGAAGCTGCCGCATCCCAGTCACTGGCCCAGAACCTGAAGATGTCAGGCGAAGGTGAAGAAGGCGCTGAGGGCGAAGGCGAAAGCGAAGGCACAGAGGAGGACGGTGAGAAAAGTGAAAAAGCCTCTTCCACGGACGCCTTCAATGCTCTTTCCGGCACGAAAAAGGAAGAGAAAGAAGACGCTGAAGACAAACCGAAGAGTCAGTCCTCTTCCTCCAGCGAAGATAAGGAAGAACGCCCCCGCCCGGTTTCAGTCGATGACGATGAAGGCGGCTTCTCTTTTGGAATGCTCGTTCCTATCCTGACGGGTGTTCTCGTGATCGTCGTTGTTCTCCTCAAAGTCCTCGGCATCGGAGGGAAGAAGGAGGATTAGTAAATTCCATTGCCCTTTCACCAGGAGCAGCACGACACGGGAAGGTAACGGCTCATGCCGGCCTTCCCCATTTTGTCAGGCGAGGCCTAACACTCGATCCATACGACCGGCTACTTCCTTGAGACGGGCTGAATCACCGCCACCCACTTCGGCAGCACACCAGCCGTAGAAGTTTATCTCGAGAAGAGCCCGACGCACATCGTCGAAGTCGAGGTCACCCTCCCCAATGCCCTTGAACTTGCCCTCCTCGCGGGAGAAGCCCTTGATGTCGAGTTTGACCACCCGCTTACCAAGCTCGCGAATCCAGTCCCCGGGATTTCCATATTTCCAGTGGTTCCCGATATCGAACTGCATCCCGACCCAGGGGGATTCAAATTCGTCGACATATTTGACCAGTTTTTCGGCAGTCTGATCGCTACCACCATCATGATCATAGCCGAACTGGTTCCAGACGTTCTCGATCGCAATCGATACGCCGAGCCTGGCTGCCAGCGGGACGGCTTCCCGAATATTGGCGACGCTCCGCTGCCATACTTCTTCCTCGGTTCCATCTTTTCCATGTCCCACCACCAGAAGAACGGTATGACCACCAACCGTCTTGGTATCAATCAAGGCCTGCTTGAGGTCCGCGAGTGCCCGGGCCCGAACTGATTCGTCCGGATCGGAGTGACGAATTTTCCAATGACTGCCGCAAACAGTGCCATCGACGGGAAATCCGGTCGCCTCAACCGCTGCTGCGACCTCGTCGACATCGAATCCAGGGGCATTCAGTTCGATCCCGTCAAAGCCGGCAGCACGCGCTATCTCAAACTTTTCCACCATCGAACCTCCCTCCTTAACCATCCCGATCTTGAGGGTTTTATAGATTCTCCCCTGCAGCGGAGCTTCCACCTCAGCGGCCCATCCCCGGGTGAGGCTGCTACCGGCTGAAAGGGCAGGAAGCGTTCCTAACAAAGTGGTGACGGCAGATCGGCGGGATAGTTTTTTCATCGGCAAAAGCATCGCCGCTTCACCCATCAGCGGTCAAGCAATGCCGCGACCGGAACCCGTGATACCCGGTTGTCCCCTGATGGGACTGGTTCGGGGATTTAACTTAAAACGTACATAAAAAAACCGCCCCAAAACGGGGCGGTTAATTTAAATAACCTGGCAGCGACCTACTCTCACATGGCCTATCGCCACACTACCATCGGCGCTACAATGTTTCACTTCCGGGTTCGGAATGGGACCGGGTGGTTCCACTGTGCTATGGCCACCAGAATCCTAATCTCAACCCCACCCAGCGTGATCGATATGATCGATTTGAGGGGTGAGCTCAGAACTCTAGTAACTCCCTTGCTTCTCAAAATTTCTCAAAAAAACAGGCAAGATCCCTGACAACTACATAAGAGGAAAAATGATTAACTGACCGTTTTAGATCAAAGAAATTAGCTGAAACAAGCCAAACGGATGATTAGTACTGCTCGGCTGAATACATTACTGCACTTACACCTACAGCCTATCGACGTCGTAGTCTTCGACGATCCTTCAGGGAGAGCTTATCTTAGGAATAGCTTGACGCTTAGATGCTTTCAGCGCTTATCTAGTCCGCACTTAGCTACCCAGCCGTGCCCTTGACAGAACAACTGGAACACCAGAGGTGCGTCATTTCCGGTCCTCTCGTACTAGGAAATGAACCCTTCAACTCTCCTACGCCCACAGAGGATAGAGGACCGAACTGTCTCGCGACGTTCTGAACCCAGCTCGC
>JBMYJM010000038.1:0-4220 GCA_049594415.1 Verrucomicrobiales bacterium
TAACAACCAAGTTCCGGCCGCAGGTCATCGACGGCAATAAATAAAACATTGGGCTGTGCTGGCGACTGAGCGGCCGTGCTCAAAACCCCAATCAGAGCTGACACGAATAAGGGTTTCACCATCTTTATTGTTTCAATGTTGTATTCTTGGCTTAGACCAGAAACTCCTGAATCGGCCCCGATTGGTCGATGCCATACTGGTTCAGTTCCTGATCGAACTGACCGTAGTGTTCGATGGGGTTACCGTGATTGTTCAGATGTGTGGTGTACCAGTTGCCTAGTGTCTTATGGCCAGGTTGACCATAACCCGGTAGCCTGACGTAGTTACCGATAAAGTTCATTTTTGCGTTCTTGCCAGCGAGCATCACAATGGGCTGTTCGATGCCGTTGCTGTGGTGAGTTTCACCGTTTTCGGCCTGATAGGTGATGACGGTGTTATCGAACATAGTGCCATTGCCTTCGGGCGTGACTTTGAATGCCTCAACCATTGAGGCCAAGAGACGCATATGATGCATCCGAATATACGCACGCACTTGGTCAGCCGATTTCCCGGCGTAGCCCTTCTTGTGGCCCAGATTGTGCAGGTTGAGAATGCTGCCTTCATCAAGCTCAGGGATGCCGGTGTAAGGAGTCCCGAGCGTATCCAGGGTGAAGAGCGCGGAGTTGGTCAGTCCAGCACGCATCGCGCTGACCAGGATCTCCGCAAAGACTTCCTGCTTCTGCACAGTAGTGCGATTGCCTGACAGATCGGCTGCGTTCAACTTAGGAATATTATCGAGGATCTGATCGGCAATCGCATTGATTTGGCGATCACGATCTTTGATGTCGCCAATCGTTTCGGAGATCTTGGTCATCTTCAAACGCTCAAGCCCCTGAACGTTGTTGTAGTTGGTCGTAGACAAGTGGCTGAGGTAATCCATCACCAGGGAATCGGCGTCGATCTTGGCGCAGGTGTCCGGGTCGTTGGACACGGATTTGAAGAGCTCGTGGAAGGCAGTCTGGGGATCTGCGTAAGCATAGTTGTAGGCCATTTTGCCAGTGGCGGCCCGACCGGCAACGATGCCACGATTGCTGCCTGCCGTCTGGACTTCGATATGCTGAAAGGGAGACGGATAGAGACGGCCGAGTTCAACGTCGACGGTGGCCCACTTCACATTGCCGAGGACGCGCTTCTCGCCGGTCTTGAACATACCGAGACAGGCCTGATTGCCGGAATGGCCACAAGCAATACCTTTGGCCGAGAGCCCCTGAATAATGGCCATGTCGTTCTTGTGCCCGTCTAGGACCGACATCCAATCGGGCAGTTGCTGCCCAGAGAGAGCAACGTTCAATGCTTCTTTCTTCTCATCGGCTCGCTTTTGCTCACCGCTGAAACCAGGTAGAGCCAGCTCACGGGGGCGAAGACCGTTAGACTTTGTCATGAAGATGAAGCGAATCGGCGGTTGGCCAGTGCTCGGTTTGGCGAATGCACTCTGAAGTGCAAAGGCACTAACTCCCAGAGCGGTGGATAGGATAAAATCTCTTCTACTTTTCATTGGTTACCTTCGATACATAAATGAGTCAGATGTTAACAGGGAAAGGATGACGGCATTGAAGCTACCGCCACTTTCGAGGTAGGCCTGGTCGGCCGCGATAAGGGTTTGGGAATCAGACAGCAATTCGTTGCGACCCATGAAAAAGCGAAAGGCATGTCGGATAATGGACTGCCGAACCCGATCCGACTTCGCAAGTCTGTCGATCAGATCGAGTGCATCTTTGACTTTGCCGTCAAGGGCAGGGTTACCCGTTCCCATAAGGTATCCGGTCGTGTCGAGCGGCATCGTCTTGTAGGTGTTGCGGGTGTAAGGACCGTCATCGGGGGCTTCGATGATCAAGTGCTCGGGGTATTCGAGTTCCTCTTCCTGCCGGAATCGACCGAAGTCGTCATACATCTCAAAGGCGTAGCCAAGCGGGTTCATGCTTTCATGACACTTCCAGCAGGATTCCGCCTTGGTCTTGTCGTGCAGGCGTTGACGTAGGGTCTTGTTGTGATCCTCGGGGATCGCGGCATCGACGCTGATGGGCACGTCAGGGACAAAACCGGCGAGTAGTTTCTCGCGGATCCATTTTCCGCGCACGACGGGATCGGTGCTGGTGTTGAGCGAATGCGCGGTGAGCCAGGTCGGATGCGTCAGAATCCCCATGCGGTTCGGGATCTCGAAGGGTTGTTCGGCAACGTAGGACCAGGTGTTGTGGTCGATGTTGAACATATTCGTGCGATTCTTCGCCATCATGCCATCGCGGACTGGGATTCGAATATGGGGTGTGTACCGGTTGGGGTAGATGATGAGCTCACGTTCTAAGGGGATCGATTTCATACGACGGTCGATCTCCGCTGCCACCTCTTGGTCCATTTTCCCGCGGCTGTTGATACCGAATTGAACGTCCAGATCCAGTTTGTAGGTTTCCCAGAATTCCTTTGGTTTCATCTCCTGGTAGTCGCCAGCCATCTTTTCCAGAAGACGTTTTCGTTCGGCGAGAATCTTCTGCGCCTCTTCGTTGTCGCCGTTGTGATAGAGGTAAAAGCGATTGCTGGTCAGCAGCTCTTGAAAGACGTTCTCATCTCTCTCGAGAATCCGATCTACCATCAGGTCGGCTTCGTTAATCATCAGCCGGATCGCTATTTCGTGACTATTCCGATTTTCTCTATGCGTGGCGCCTTCAAAGCGCTTGTTGTCTTTGAAGATCTGGTAGGCTTTTGAGTAGCCAAAGAACTCGCGAAAGAAGCGAAGCTTGGCGGGTTGCAGCGTCGAGTATCCTCGGGTCCGGGCCGTGGGGGTGCGATCGTCAATCAGTATTTTGCCCCCCGGCGCCGCCAAGAGCCGTTCGACGTGCTTCTGGTATTGTTGCTTTGTCTTGAGTTGATCTCTCTGAGCCGCCAATTTCAGCAGTTTGTCCGGGCCCCTTTCGGTCAGGGCGTAGGCGATCGCATAGCTCGCCTCACGGCTGGAAAGGCGTCGGCGTCCGTATTCGTCTTCCGGGCCTTCGCCGAGTTCACTGCGATAGAGGAAATCGGGCTGCAGCAGCACAGCCATCAGCATTCGCTTAAGCCCCTCGGTATTGCCGACTTTGGCGATCGACTCCTGTAAGAGCTTGAGGCAACCCGCTAACTCGCTTGGGTTGGGTTCCCGGTCGTAAACCAGGGCGTATTGATGAAGAATCGCCGCCTTCATTTCCGCTTCTCCGGGTGGTGTAGGCTGAGTCGTGATCGTCCGAAAAGGGGCGTCGATCTTCGCTTCCTTTCTTGCCGCTTCTTTTGCCTCCTTGATCTCCTTTTCCTGCTTGGCGAGTTGCTCTCTGAAGGTGGGAAGAAAGGGATGATTTGGATTCGTCCTTTCGTAGTCGGTGATGCGGGATAGCAGAGCCGCACGCTTCGACTCTGCAGCTTTAAACTTCTCCGGGGAGATAATAGCGAGCTGATGATCGGCGATGGCATTGGCATTGGCCAGCATAGTGACGAAATGATCGCCACCAGCTATTTTATTGTCGTAGTCGCGCACTCCAGAGACGTCTGGCAGATGCATCGGGTTCATGATCTCGAGCTCCGCAGCGGCTCTCCCCACGATGCTCTGAATCTTGCGATCGAAGATGTAGGGCGAGATCAGCCATCGGCGAGCCGGCGAAAAGGGCTTGTCCTTGATCTCACCGGAAAACAGTTTGTCGTGATCGACGTAGTTACCGAATTCAGGCTCATGGAGCTTTTCTCTGAACTCTGATTTCGCGCCGAGAGCGGCGAAGGACTCACTGACCCACGCGAGAAGTTGTTCTTTTTCAGTAGCAGTGGGTTGCTCTTTATTTTTCGGTGGCATCTGAGAGAGATAAACCTGCTCTTCGATTCGGTTGAGCAGTTCGAGTCTAGCATCCTGGTCCAACTCAGGGAGAGCAATCAAATCGACCTCCCCTTTTTGAACCAGATCATCATGACAGTTGTAGCAATAAAGGTCGAAGACCTCATCCACGTCAGGACTGATCTCGGTGGCTTGGGCACAAGGGTTGATTGCCGCTAAGGCGAGTAACAGTGTCAGGGAACTAGCTATACTTTTCCACTTCTCAATATTTGAGACCGCATCTTGTACGGTCATGAAGCGTGCAGGGTACAGCCGTTGACGCAAAAAGTAGAAAAGGATCTCAACAACGGCCACGAAGCCATTCCCAAAGCCAGTCTCCGGGTGCGGAGACCTG